>CAVRVQ010000001.1:0-298192 GCA_963724685.1 uncultured beta proteobacterium
GCCAATCCGACGCGCCTGCGCAGCCGCTGCGCGCTCACCGGTCGCCCGCGCGGGTTCTTCCGCAAGTTCGGCCTCGGCCGGAGCAAGCTGCGCGAATTCGCCATGCGCGGCGAAATCCCGGGCATCGTCAAGGCCAGCTGGTAAAGAGGTTCACAAATGAGCATGACTGATCCGATCGCCGACATGCTGACGCGCATCCGCAATGCGCAGATGGTGGAGCAGGCTGTCGTCGCGATGCCGTCGTCCAAGGTCAAGCTGGCGATCGCCAGGGTCCTGCAGGACGAGGGCTACATCGATGCATTCAAGGTCTCCGGCGACGTGGTGAAACCCGTGCTCGAGATCGCGCTCAAGTACCACGCCGGGCGCCCGGTCATCGAGAAGATCGAGCGGGTGTCGAAACCCGGGTTGCGGATCTACAAGAGCAAGGACGACATTCCGCGCGTGATGAATGGCCTGGGCATCGCCATCGTCTCGACGTCGCATGGCGTGATGACGGACCGCAAGGCGCGCGCCACCGGCGTCGGCGGCGAAGTGCTCTGCATCGTCGCCTGACCGGAATTAGAAAGCTACGTCATGTCCCGCATAGGCAATCACCCCATTCCGCTGCCGGCCAAGGTCGAGGTCACCCTCGTGCCAGGCAGCATCACGGTCAAGGGCCCGCTGGGCTCCCTGTCCCGCACTTTCGGCAGTGCGCTCACGATCGAGCGCGCCGGCGACACGCTGGTCTGCAAGACGGCGAACGAGGAAAGCCGGGCGATGCACGGCACGCTGCGGGCGCTCGTCGCGAACATGGTCAAGGGCGTGACCGTCGGCTACGAGAAGAAGCTGACGCTGGTCGGCGTGGGTTTCCGGGCGCAGGCCGCCGGCGACAAGATCAACCTCTCGCTCGGCTTCTCGCACCCGGTCGTGCACGCGATGCCGAAGGGCGTCAAGGTGGAAACGCCGGTCCAGACCGAGATCATCGTCAAGGGCATCGACAAGCAGCAGGTCGGGCAGGTCGCGGCCGAAATCCGCGCCTACCGTCCGCCCGAGCCGTACAAGGGCAAGGGTGTTCGTTACGCGAACGAGTACGTGAAGATCAAAGAAACGAAGAAGAAATAGGAATGCGTTTCCCGACTGACGGCAGAGGTATGCGATGAACAAGAACGAGGCCCGGGTCCGGCGCGCGAAGAAGACGCGCATCCGGATCGCGATCCAGCGCGCGACACGGCTCGTGGTGAGCCGCTCGAATTGCCACATCTACGCGCAGATCATCGCGCCGACCGGCGACCGCGTGCTCGCCAGCGCGTCGACGGTCGAGGCCGACGTGCGCAAGGACGTCAAGAATGGCGGCAACAAGGCCGCCGCGGCGATCGTCGGCAAGCGCATCGGCGATCGCGCGAAGGCGCTCGGCATCGAGACGGTCGCGTTCGATCGCTCGGGTTATCGGTATCACGGCCGCGTGCAGGCGCTGGCCGACGCGGCCCGCGAAGCCGGATTGAAGTTCTAGGGACATCGACATGGCGAGAATGCAGCAGCGGCAACAGCAGCAGGATGAGCGCGGCGACGGCCTGCGGGAAAAGATGATCAGCATCAACCGCGTCACCAAGGTGGTGAAGGGCGGGCGCATTCTCGGCTTCGCCGCGCTGACCGTGGTCGGCGACGGCGACGGTCGCGTGGGGATCGGCAAGGGCAAGGCCAAGGAAGTGCCGGTGGCCGTGCAGAAGGCCATGGAAGAAGCCCGCCGCCGGATGGTCAAGGTGCGCCTCAAGAACGGCACGCTGCACCATGCCGTCGAGGGCCGGCACGGCGCGACCAAGGTATTCATGCAGCCGGCCGCGGACGGCACCGGCGTGATCGCCGGCGGCCCGATGCGCGCGGTGTTCGAGGTGGTCGGCGTGACGAACGTGCTGGCGAAGTGCCATGGCTCGACGAACCCGTACAACCTGGTCCGCGCGACGATCAACGCGCTCGAGAACTGCAGCGCGCCGGCGGACATCGCCGCGAAGCGCGGGATGACCGTCGAACAGATGATGGAAGGCACGCGATGAGTGCCGCGAAGAAGATCAAGGTGAAGCTCGTCAAGAGCGCCGCGAGCGCCAAGGAGAGCCACCAGGCGACGGTCCGCGGGCTCGGCCTCAAGTGGACCAATCACACGGCCGAAGTGATCGACACGCCGGCCACGCGCGGCATGATCGAGAAGGTGAGCTACATGGTCAAGGTTGTCGGATAGGGATACGGAGCACGCGATGCGTCTTAACACGATCAAGCCCGCAGCAGGTTCGAACAAGGCCAGGCGCCGTGTCGGCCGCGGCATCGGCTCGGGCCTCGGCAAGACGGCCGGCCGCGGACACAAGGGACAGAAGTCCCGCTCCGGCGGCTTCCACAAGGTCGGCTTCGAAGGCGGCCAGATGCCGCTGCAGCGCCGCCTGCCGAAGCGCGGTTTCGTCTCGACGACCCGCAACGACACCGCCGAGGTGCGGCTGTCGGACCTGGCCAAGCTCCCGGTGGCGGACATCGACTTCCTCGCGTTGAAGGCGGCCGGGGTCGTCCCGACGCTCGCCAAGTCCGCGAAGGTGATCAAGTCCGGCGCGCTGACCAAGGCCGTGAAGCTCACCGGAATCGCGGTGACCAAGGGCGCGAAGGCGGCGATCGAAGCCGCCGGCGGCAGCGTCGCCTGAACCGGGCGGCGCCTTTCCAGACCCAGGACGAATTTTGGCCACGACCAACCCAGCTCTGAAAACAGGATCCAAGTACGCCGACCTCAAGCGGCGGCTCTGGTTCCTGCTGGGCGCGATGGTCGTCTACCGGATAGGGACGCACATCCCGGTGCCCGGCATCAACGCGTCCGCGCTGGATGAGCTCTTCCGCTCGCAGGAAGGCGGCATCCTCGGCCTCTTCAACGTTTTCTCCGGCGGCGCGCTGCAGCGGTTCTCGATCCTCGCGCTCGGCATCATGCCGTACATCTCGGCGTCGATCATCATGCAGCTCTGCACGGTGGTCGTCCCGTCGCTCGAGGCGATCAAGAAGGAAGGCGAATCGGGGCGCCGCAAGATCACGCAATACACGCGGTACGCGACGCTCGGACTCGCGTTCTTCCAGGCGCTCGGCATCTCGGTCGCGCTCGAGGCGCAGGCGGGTCTCGTGATCGCGCCGGGATTCACCTTCCGCATGGTGAGCTCGGTGACGCTCGTGACCGGCACGATGTTCCTGATGTGGCTCGGCGAGCAGATCACGGAACGCGGCCTCGGCAACGGCATCTCGCTCCTGATCTTCGCCGGGATCGCAGCCGGGCTTCCGCGCGCGATCGGCCAGACGCTGGAGCAGCTCAATACCGGCGCCTATTCGATACCGCTGGTTCTCGGCATCGCGGCCCTCGTGATCGTCGTGACGGCGTTCGTGGTTTTCGTCGAGCGGGCGCTGCGCAAGATACTGGTCAATTACGCGAAACGCCAGGTCGGCAACAAGGTCTACCAGGGCCAGAGCTCGCACCTGCCGTTGAAGCTCAACATGGCGGGCGTGATTCCGCCGATCTTCGCGTCGTCGATCATCCTGTTTCCGGCGACCCTCGCCTCGTGGTTCGGCCAGGGCGACCAGATGATCTGGCTGCGCGACCTCGCGGCCACGCTCGGCCCGGGCCAGCCCGTGCACGAGATCCTGTACGCCGCCGCGATCATCTTCTTCTGCTTCTTCTACACGGCGCTGCAGTACAACCCGAAGGAGACCGCGGAGAACCTGAAGAAGAGCGGCGCGTTCATCCCGGGCTACCGGCCCGGCGACCAGACGGCGAAGTACATCGAGAAGATCACGCTGCGGCTGACGCTTCTGGGTTCGCTCTACCTCGTGGTCGTGTGCTTCATCCCGAATTTCCTTATCGCGTGGAAGAACGTGCCGTTCTACTTCGGCGGCACGTCGCTCCTGATCATCGTCGTGGTCACGATGGACTTCATGACGCAGGTGCAGGCCTACATGATGTCGCAGCAGTACGAGAGCCTGCTCAAGAAGGCGAACTTCAAGGGTGGGTTGCCCACGCGCTGATGTCGAAGGAAGACACGATCCAGATGCAGGGCGAGATCCTGGAAATGCTGCCCAACGCGACATTCCGGGTGAAGTTGGAGAACGGTCACGTGGTGCTGGGGCATATCTCCGGAAAGATGAGGATGCACTACATCAAGATACTGCCGGGCGACAAGGTGACGGTGGATCTGACGCCGTACGACCTGACCCGCGCGCGGATCATATTCCGCGCCAAATGACACGGAAGAGGTGGGGCAATGAAAGTTCTGGCTTCGGTGAAGAAGATCTGCCGCAACTGCAAGATCATCCGGCGCAACGGCGTCGTGCGTGTCATTTGCACGGACCCGCGCCACAAGCAGCGGCAAGGCTGACGAATTCGATTTTGACAGGGTAAAAACATGGCCCGTATAGCAGGCGTCAACATTCCCAACCATCAGCACGCGGAGATCGCGCTGACGGCGGTGTACGGCATCGGCCGTCCGCGCGCCAAGGCGATCTGCGTCGCGGCGGGCATCAAGGGCTCGGCGAAGATCAAGGACCTGTCCGACGCGGACATGGACCGGCTGCGCGAGCAGGTGCAGAAGTTCACCGTCGAAGGCGATCTGCGCCGCGAGGTGACGATGAGCATCAAGCGGCTGATGGACCTCGGCTGCTACCGCGGCGTGCGGCACCGCCGCGGGCTGCCCGTTCGCGGCCAGCGCACGCGCACCAACGCGCGCACCCGCAAGGGTCCGAAGAAATCGCGTTCGGGCATGAGCAAGCCGGCGCCGACGAGCAAGTAACGCGGAAGGACAGGACAGCATGGCAACAGCACCGCAGAATCCAAAGGCCGGCGCCCGTGTGCGCAAGAAGGTCAAGAAGAACGTGGCGGAAGGCATCGCGCACATCCACGCGTCCTTCAACAACACGATCATCACGATCACCGACCGCCAGGGCAACGCGCTGTCGTGGGCGACCTCCGGTGGCGCCGGCTTCAAGGGCTCGCGCAAGTCGACGCCGTTCGCCGCGCAGGTGGCGGCCGAGCGCGCGGGCCGCGTCGCCGTCGAATGCGGCGTGAAGAACCTCGAGGTGCGCATCAAGGGCCCCGGCCCGGGACGCGAATCGGCGGTGCGCGCGTTGAACGCGCTCGGCATCAAGATCACGAGCATTTCGGATGTGACGCCGATTCCGCACAACGGCTGCCGCCCGCCGAAAAGGCGTCGTATATAACCTGGATAACTCGGTCGAAAGAGAGAAGCGAATTTCGACCGAGAATTTGATTAGGACAGCAAACGTGGCTCGATACACCGGACCCAAATGCAAGCTCGCGCGACGGGAAGGCACCGATCTCTTCCTCAAGAGCGCGCGGCGTTCGCTCGACTCCAAGTGCAAGCTCGACACCAAGCCCGGACAGCACGGGGTGCGTTCGGGCATGCGGATGTCGGACTACGGCAACCAGCTCCGCGAGAAGCAGAAGCTCCGCCGGACCTACGGGATCCTCGAGCGGCAGTTCCGCCGGTACTTCGGCGAGGCGGCTCGCCGCAAGGGCTCGACGGGCACGAACCTGCTCCAGCTCCTCGAGTCGCGCCTCGACAATGTCGTCTACAGGATGGGGCTCGGCTCGACGCGCGCCGAGGCCCGCCAGCTCGTCACGCACGGGTCGATCACGGTCAACGGCAAGGTCCTCAACGTGCCGTCGGCGCTCGTCAATTCCTCGGACATCGTCGGCGTCACGGAGAAGGCCCGTGGCCAGCTCCGGATCCAGGACGCGTTGCAGCTCGCCGAAAAGGTCGGCTTCCCGTCCTGGGTCGAGGTCGACGTGAAGAAGATGTCCGGCACGTTCAAGGGCGCGCCGGACCGCTCGGAGTTTGGCCAGGACATCAACGAGAGCCTGGTGGTCGAGCTGTATTCGAAGTAAAGGTCGGGCGTGGATAAGGCGCGCCCGACAATTTGCATTTCAGGGTGTACCGATTTGCACCGTTATAAAGGTTCCGCATGCAGAGCAATGTCCTGTTGAAACCGCGCATCATCGACGTGCAATCCAGCTCGCCGTTCCACGCCAAAGTGGTGATGGAGCCGTTCGAGCGCGGGTATGGCCATACGCTGGGCAACGCGCTCCGGCGCGTGCTGCTTTCGTCGATGCCAGGGTACGCCCCGACCGAGGTAAGGATCACGGGCGTGCTGCACGAATATTCGGCGCTCGACGGCGTCCAGGAGGACGTGGTCGACATCCTGCTCAACCTGAAGGGTGTCGTGCTGAAGCTCCACAACCGCGATCACGTGCTGCTGAAGCTCGCGAAGACCGGCGAGGGGCCGATCACCGCCGCGGACATCGAGCCCAACCACGACGTCGAGATCATCAATCCGGAACACCTGATCGCGCACCTGACCGCGGGCGGCAAGATCGAGATGGAAATCAAGGTGGAAAAGGGCCGCGGCTACCAGCCGGCCACCGCGCGCCTCAAACCGGATGGCGGCCGCACGATCGGCAGCATCCTGCTCGACGCGTCGTTCAGCCCCGTCCGCCGCGTGAGCTACGCGGTCGAGAGCGCGCGGGTCGAGCAGCGCACGGACCTCGACAAGCTGGTGCTCGACATCGAGACCAACGGCGTGGTCGAGCCCGAGCAGGCGGTCCGGTACGCGGCGTCAGTGCTGGTCGAGCAGCTGTCGGTCTTCGCCGATCTCCAGGGCACGGATCAGCCGGCCACCGAGCGCTCGTCGCCGCAGGTCGACCCGATCCTGTTGCGCCCGGTCGACGATCTCGAGCTCACGGTGCGTTCGGCCAATTGCCTCAAGGCCGAGAACATCTACTACATCGGCGATCTCATCCAGCGCACCGAGACGGAGCTCCTCAAGACGCCGAACCTCGGCCGCAAGTCGTTGAACGAAATCAAGGAAGTGCTCGCGTCGCGCGGACTTTCCCTGGGCATGAAACTCGAGAACTGGCCTCCGGCCGGTCTCGATCGGCCCTGATACTCGTCCCCGCGTGTAACCGAAGGAAGAAGAACCATGCGTCACCGTCACGGCCTGCGGAAACTGAACCGCACCAGCAGCCATCGCCTGGCAATGCTGCGCAACATGACCAACTCGCTCCTGACGCACGAGGTCATCAAGACCACGTTGCCGAAGGCGAAGGAGCTGCGTCGCGTCGCCGAACCGATGATCACGCTGGCCAAGGAGCCGACCCTCGCCAACCGCCGCTTGGCGTTCAACCGGCTGCGCGACCGTGACGTCGTCACCAAGCTGTTCAACGAGCTCGGCCCGCGCTACCAGGCGCGTCCGGGCGGCTACCTGCGGATCCTGAAGTTCGGCTTCCGTGTAGGCGACAATGCGCCGATGGCGCTCGTCGAGCTCGTCGACCGCCCTCAGCCGGCGGAGGCGGACGCGACACCCAAGACCGAATAGCCGGCTCCATCGGCGAAGCACGAGGCCGGGCGCGATGCCCGGCTTTTTTTCGTCGATTTGTTGCCACTTGTGGTTGGGGCCTAGCGGGAGGTTGCCTCCGGGCTTCGGTGCCGATCCGTCTGCAATCTATTGGCGCGGCGGGAGGATTGCCTTCGGGCTTCGGTGCCGCGAAGCACGTCCCGCCTGCGGGTACCCGGTGCGGCGTGCGGGCGGACCCCCATGTCCGCCTCGCGGCCGTACCACCCGCGACGGCGGACTGCGGCACAGGCGCCCGCCGCCAACCCTCCCGCCACGCCCCGACGCATCCTGCCAGTGCGACTGCTCGCAATCTGAGCGATGGTGCGAGGTCGATGCACGCATGCCACCGGCATTGCTGAGCGCGGAGTGAGCAGCTTGACGAGGGCGCATGTGCCGCAGTCGGCCCGGTGCGTGCGGTTCGCGGCGGATGGTCGTGGGTTGACCGTCCGCCCCGCGAACCGTCCCACGCCCCCTGCCGACGTGCTTTGCGGCACCTAAGCCCTGACAAGCTGCTCACTCCGTGCCTTGGCCACAAAGAGCACCGAAACCCGAAGGCAGTCCTCCCCCCGCGCCCCACCTGTAGCAGACGGGTGTGCTTCGTCGCAATGATCCCTTGCTACCGCGGGCTCCCGGATAGACAATTTGGTTGGCCGGGTCTTTTCGGCGGGCAGGGCGATGGAGACACACGGGATCAGCGCGTTGAGTACCGTAATCGAGAACAAGCCGGCGGCGCGCGGTGGCGTTGCGGACAAGCTCGCCTTCTTCAACGGCCTGCAATCCGTCACCAACACGATCCACGCGACGACCCATCTCGACGAGATCATTCTGGATCTCGGACGGGACATCTGCAGCCTGTTCGGCGCCGACCGCCTCACGATCTACGTTGCCTGCGACGGCGGGAAGTCGATCGTCACCAAGGTCAAGACGGGTCTCAATTCCTACAAGGACTTCAAGCTGCCCGTCACGGACCAGAGCGTGGCCGGCTACGTCGCGTTGCACAAGCGGGTCATCGGCATTCGCGACGTCTACGACACCAAGGAGCTCGAGTCCTATAGCCCGCATCTCAACTTCCTGCGGGTGGTCGACACCAAGACCGGTTACCGCACACGGCAGATGCTGGTGGCGCCGGTAGTCGACGCGCAAACCAAGGAACTGATCGGCGTCCTGCAGCTCATCAACACGCTGTCGGGCGAACCGTTTCCGCCGTTGATGGAGGAAGGCGTCGTGATGTTGTGCGAAACGCTGGCGATCGCGTTGCGCCAGCGCCAGCGGCCGATGGTGCCGATCAAGGGCAAGTACGACGCTCTCGTCGCGAACGCGGTGACCTCCGCCGAGGAGCTCGAGCTCGCGACGCGTTCGGCGCGGCGCAAGAACCTCGACGTCGAAACGGTCCTGATCGACGAGTACCACGTGAAGCCGAGCGCCATCGGCGAGGCGCTCGCGACCTACTTCGACGTCCCGTACGAGCCGTTCAAGCCGGATCGGGTGAAGCCCTTCGAGCTGCTCAAGAACCTGAATCGGGAGTTCCTCGAAAGCAGTGTCTGGGTGCCGATCGACGACACCAAAGAGGGCATGGTGGTGCTGACGACCGACCCGGAAAAGCTGAAGGGTTCGAGGGTCGTCAACAACGTGTACCCCAAAGGAAAGATCAGCTACCGCGTCTGCTGCGGTCACGAATTCACGAAGACGCTCGATCAGATGTTCGGCGCGACCTCCGATGCCATGAGTCGCGAATCGATCGGCGACCTCCTGTCCGACATGCAGGACGAGGGGGCGCCCTCCGGCGACGAGGCGATCGAGGACATGAAGACCGCGGCGGCCGACAACGAGGTCGTCAAGCTGGTGAACAAGGTGATCGTCGACGCCTACCAGCAGGGGGCATCGGACATCCATATCGAGCCGTATCCGGGCAAGGGCAAGACCGAGATCCGTTTTCGCAAGGACGGCCTGCTGCAACCGTACATCTCGGTGCCGCACAGCTATCGCAGCGCAATCGCGGCGCGCATCAAGATCATGTGCGACCTCGACATCTCCGAGCGGCGCAAGCCGCAGGACGGCAAGATCAAGTTCAAGAAATTCGGTCCGCTCGACATCGAGCTGCGCGTCGCGACGGTGCCCTCGCAGGGAGGGCTGGAGGACATCGTGATGCGGATCCTCGGCGGCGGCGAGCCGATTCCGATCGACAAGCTCGCCGTGTCGAAGCACAACCTCGACCGGTTGAAGGAGGCGGTGGCGAAGCCCTACGGCCTCTTCTTCGTGTGCGGACCGACCGGATCAGGGAAGACCACGACGCTCCATTCCGTGCTGGGCTACCTCAATACCCCGGATACGAAGATCTGGACCGCCGAGGATCCGGTGGAAATCACGCAGCGCGGGCTGCGCCAGGTGCAGATGAACCCGAAGGCGGGCCTCACGTTCGCCGTGGCCATGCGGGCGTTCCTGCGCTGCGATCCGGACATCATCATGGTCGGCGAGATGCGGGACAAGGAGACCGTCGCGACGGGCATCGAGGCGTCGCTGACCGGGCACCTCGTGTTCGCGACGCTGCACACGAACAGCGCGCCGGAGTCGATCGTGCGCCTCCTCGACATGGGCATGGACCCGTTCAATTTCGCCGACGCGCTGCTCGGCATCCTGGCACAACGCCTCGCACGGCGCCTGTGCCCGAGCTGCAAGAAGGCGCACGTCGCCACCGAGGCCGAAATCAAGGCCCTGCTCGAGGAATACTCGCTCGAGCTCGTGGCTACCGAAACCTGGAAGAAGAACCTCAAGGCCGCGCAGGAGGCGCTGTACCGGCAATGGATCACGGAGTTCGGCAACGAGAAAGGTGATGTCACGCTCTACACGGCCGTCGGCTGTGAGGTATGCAACGGCACGGGCTACAAGGGCCGGGTCGGCCTGCACGAGCTCCTGATCGGCACCGATTCCATCAAGAAGAACATCCAGGAGCACGCCCGCGTCTCCGAGATGTTCGCCACCGCCATCGAAGAAGGCATGCGCACCCTCAAGCAGGACGGCATCGAGAAGGTGCTCATGGGAGTCACCGACATCCATCAGGTGCGCTCGGTCTGCATCAAGTAGCCGTCCCGCCATGCAAGCGGCAGAGCGCAGCGAAGACCCGGCCGATCTGTTCCTGCGCCTCACGCAGCTGAACGACATCGGCGTCGCGCTTTCCAGGGAAACCGACATCGGCCGGTTGCTGGAGACGATCCTCGTCGCCGCGAAGAACATCACCAACGCCGACGGCGGCACGCTGTACCGCGCGACCGACGAACGCACGCTCGAGTTCGCGATCCTGCGCAACGATACGCTCGGCGTTGCGATGGGCGGCACTACCGGCACGCCGATCCCGTTCTATCCGATCGCGCTGTACGATCACGAGGGGGCGCCGGTGACGAGCATGGTCGCGGCGTACGCCGTCCACCATGGCAAGTCGATCAACATCGCCGATGCCTACAGCGAGCATGGGTTCGATTTCACCGGGACGAAGAGCTTCGACCAGAAGACGGGCTACCGCTCGCGTTCGTTCCTGACGGTTCCGATGAAGGATCACGAGGACACGATCATCGGCGTCCTGCAGCTCATCAATGCGAAGGACCCCGCGACGGGCACCGTCGGCGCGTTCTCGGATGCCGACCTCCATCTCGCGGAATCGCTGGCCTCGCAGGCCGCGATCGCGCTCACCAACCGCATGCTCATCAATCGCCTCGAGAACCTGTTCGAATCGTTCATCGGTCTCATCAATGCGGCGATCGACGACAAGTCGCCGTACACGAGCGGGCATTGCGAACGCGTGCCGATCCTGACGATGCTGCTGGCGGACGCCGTCGACGCGTGCAAGGTCGGGCCCCTCAAGGGCTTCACGATGTCCGGCCGCGATCGGCACGAGCTCAGGATTGCGGGACTTCTGCACGACTGCGGAAAGATCACCACCCCGGTCCACGTCGTCGACAAAGCCACCAAGCTCCATACGCTGTTCGACCGCATCGAGCTTGTCGAGACGCGGTTCGAGATCGTGAAGCGCGACGTGGAGATTGCGCTCTGCCGGGCGCGGGGATCCGGCGCACAGGTCGGCAATGCCGGGGTGCTCGCCGCACTCGAGATCCAATCCGAGGCGCGCCTTGCCGAAATCGACGCCGATCGCGCGTTTCTGCGCCAATGCAACGCCGGCGCCGAATCCATGCGTCCGGACGACCAGGAGCGCGTACGGCAGATTTCGGCGCGATACCGCTGGCGCGACGGCAGCGGCGACGAACGCCCGCTGCTCACCGACGACGAAATCGAGAACCTGACGATACCCGCCGGGACGCTGACGCGGGAAGAGCGGCGGATCATCAATCATCACATCGACGTGACCATCCAGATGCTCGAGGCGTTGCCGTGGCCGCGGCACCTGACGCGCGTTCCGGAGTACGCCGGCGGACACCACGAACGGATGGACGGCAAAGGCTATCCGCGCGGCCTGACCCGCGACGAGATGTCGCTGCAGGCGCGCTGCATGGGCATCGCCGACATCTTCGAGGCGCTCACGGCCGCGGACCGCCCCTACAAGAAAGGCAAGACGCTTTCCGAATCGTTGACCATTCTGGGCAAGTTCAAGCTGAACGGGCACATCGATCCCGACCTGTTCGATGTCTTCATGTGGCAGAAGGTTTATCTCGCCTACGCATCGCAATGCATGCATCCGGAGCAGATCGATGCGGTCGACCTTGCGAGCATTCCCGGCTACGTCGATCCGCCGGCGCAGTAGACGTGATCGCGCAGCAGACTTGGCCGTTTCCCCGCCGGCCCACGTTTTGACTCAGGACACTCGAGGTCCCGTATGACAGCCATGACCTGCGCGGCCATTCTCGCCGGGAGCGCGCCCAAGGAATCGCCCGTCACGCTCAAGGGTTGGGTGCGCACGCGCCGCGACTCGAAGGCGGGCATTTCGTTCGTGCACGTTTCAGACGGCTCGTGCTTCCATCCCGTCCAGGTGGTCGCGCCCAATACGCTCGCCAACTACGCGAGCGACGTCATGCGGCTCACCGCCGGCTGCGCGGTGGAGGCCACCGGCAGCATCGTGCCGTCGCCGGCGAAGGGGCAGCCGTTCGAGATGCAGGCGGATGCGATACGGGTCGTGGGCTGGGTCGACGATCCGGATACTTATCCGATCCAGCCGAAGCCGCATACGCTCGAGTTCCTGCGCGAGGTCGCCCATCTGCGGCCGCGAACGAATGTCATCGGCGCGCTGACGCGCGTGCGCCACACGATCGCTCACTCGATCCACGGTTTCTTCCACGCGAACGGGTTCTACTGGGTGAACACGCCGATCATCACGTCCTCCGACGCCGAAGGGGCAGGCGAGATGTTCCGCGTGTCCACGCTCGACCACATGAGCCTCCCGCGCGACGCTGCCGGCAAGATCGACTACGCGCAGGACTTCTTCGGCCGCGAAACCTTTCTCACCGTGTCGGGGCAGCTCAACGTCGAGGCGTATTGCCTGGCGCTGTCCAAGGTCTACACGTTCGGCCCCACGTTCCGCGCCGAGAACTCGAACACCAGCCGGCACCTGGCCGAGTTCTGGATGATCGAGCCCGAGATCGCGTTCGCCGACCTCGGGGACAACGCGAGTCTCGCGGAGGCGCTGCTGAAGCACATCTTCAGGACGGTGCTCGAAGAGCGCGCGGATGACATGGCCTTCTTCGAGGAGCGAATCGAAAAAGGAGTGATCGCCAAGCTGCAAGGCATCGTCGACTCCGAATTCGTGCGGATGGACTACACGGAGGCCATCCGCGTGCTCGAGAACGCGAAGCAGAAATTCGAGTTCCCGGTGAAATGGGGTATCGACCTCCAGTCTGAGCACGAGCGCTACGTGTCCGAGAAGCATGCCGGCAAGCCGGTGGTGCTGATGAACTACCCGAAGGAGATCAAGGCGTTCTACATGAGGTTGAACGACGACGACCGCACCGTCGCGGCCATGGACGTGCTGGCCCCGGGAATCGGGGAAATCATCGGGGGCAGCCAGCGCGAGGAGCGGCTCGCGGTCCTCGATACCCGGATGACGGCGGCCGGCATGGACAAGGATCACTACGGTTGGTATCGCGACCTGCGGCGCTATGGCACGGTGCCGCACGCGGGCTTCGGTCTCGGCTTCGAGCGCACCGTGGCGTACGTGACCGGGCTTGCGAATGTGCGCGACGTCATTCCGTTCCCCAGAACCCCGGGGAACGCCCGCTACTAGATCGTCCGGCTACAGGCGGGGCCCGCGGGCGCCGCGAAGGCGCCCGCGAGGACCGGTCAAGCTCAATCGCCGCGACGGTCGTGGTTGCCCGGCTGGCCCCCGTAACCAGGTCGGCCGTCATGACCCGGATGCTGCCAGCCGCTTCCACCATGGCCGTAGTTTGGCCCGTAGCGCACCGGATACGGCCGCGGACCATAATTCCGATACGGACCCACATAGATGGGACGGGGCCGGTATACGATCGCCGGGGCGGCGTAGTAGGCCGGCGCCGGAGCGTAATACGTCGAACCGGAGTAGTAGGCCGGCGGGGGCGCACCATAGTAGTCGGACGCATAGCCGCCACCTGACGGGCCGTAATAGCCGCCCGCGCTGGCCGCGATGCTGGCGCCGGCGACGGCGCCGATCGCTCCGCCCACCCATGCGCCATTATGGTGATTGACGCTGTTGCCGATGGCCGCGCCGATGCCTGCGCCCAGGAGTGCGCCCAGCGCGGGGTCGCCATTAGCGGAGGCCCGGGTGGCGAGCGTGGCCGAGGTCAAGGTCGTTGCGATGATGGCAATCGCCAAGGGTTTGTTCAGCATTTCGATCTCCAGCGTTTCGTCGTGTCGACGGGGTATCCGGAAGTCCCGGTGGCAGGCGGGGGATTCCACCTGTCGCTTCCCTTAACGTCCGCCGGCGCGAAAAGTCGCGCCCGCAAACAAACTGTTACATATCCCGGTGGCGGGATTTTGCGCGGACGCGGCCGCCGATCCGGTCCCTTGCCAGGGGCACGATCTCTTTCCGGAACCAATCCCGGTGGCTTCGATCCAAGCCGCCTCGCGCCGGCGATTCCCGGATTTCGGGGTTTTCGGCGGTGTGACGATACAATTGGTCTGAACATCCGGTTTTCCCCCTGTTGCGGGCTCTTGGGGGCGTCGGCATGACCACGCGGCATGTGCTGGTGAGCGCCGGCCGGGCCGACTGGAGAATCCTCATGAACATTGCTCGAATTTCCGCACGACCGGCGCGCGCCCTGATGCTCGCGTTTGGCTGTCCGGTGGCCATGGCCGCCTGCGTCGCCCTGACGGGGTGCAGCGAAGTGTCGAACAATCCGCATCCGCTCGGCTCCGAGAAGACGAACAACTTGTACGTGCCGCTGTTGTCCCGATCCCCGAAGTACCTCGATCCGACCAGCTCCTACTCCAACGACGAAACCCCGTTTACCTACCAGGTCTACGAGCCGCTGTACGGCTATCACTATCTGAAGCGTCCCTACGAGCTCGTCGGACGCGCCGCCGAGGAGGTCGCGCATCCCCTCTACCTCGACAAGGACGGCAAGGAGCTTCCGGGCGATGCGCCGGGCGAGGATGTCGCGGAAACGCAGTTCGTCATCAAGCTGAAGCCGGGCATCAAATTCGCGCCGCATCCGGCGTTCGCCAAGAACGCGCAGGGCGAATACGTCTATCACAACATGAAGCGCGAGGACGTCGCCGACAAGCACAAGGTCACCGATTTCAAGGAAACCGGCACGCGCGAGCTGATCGCGGACGACTACGTGTATTCGATCCGGCGCCTCGCCACGCCGCGCATCAAGTCGCCGTCGTTCTCGACGATGTCCGACTACATCATCGGGCTCAAGGAGTACGGCGAGACGATCGTCGCCACCGACAAGGCGCTGCGCAAGGGCCTGGCGCCGACCGACCGCGATCTGCCGTTCCTCGATTTCCGCCAGTACTCGTTCGCGGGCGCCGAGGCGCTCGACCAGCACACGCTGCGCATCCGCGTGAAGGGCAAGTATCCGCAGTTCAAGTACTGGCTGGCGATGACGTTCCTCGCGCCCATTCCGTGGGAGGCCGAGAAGTTCTACGCGCAGCCCGGGATGGCGGAAAAGAACCTCACGCTCAATTTCTGGCCGGTGGGCACCGGCCCGTTCATGCAGACCGAATACATCGAGAACCGCCGGCACGTGATCGAGCGCAATCCGAATTTCCGCGGCGAGCCGTATCCGTGCGAAGGCGAGCCCGGCGACAAGGAGAAGGGCTATCTCGCCGATTGCGGCAAGATGATCCCGTTCGTCGACAAGGTGGTCTTCGACCTCGAGAAGGAAGGCGTGCCGCTGCAGGCGAAATTCCTGCAGGGCTACTACGACTCGCCGGCCATCGAGCGGCTCGATTACGGCACCGCGATGATCGTGGCGATGGGCGACGACAAGAAGAAGGAAAAGGAATACCGGGAGAAGGGCGTCAAGCTCCCGACGACGATCGAGGCGAACAACTGGTACATCGGCTTCAACTGGCTCGACCCGGTCGTCGGCAAGGGCGACACGCCCGCGCAGGCCGAGCGCAATCGCAAGCTGCGGCAGGCGCTGTCGATCGCCATCGACTGGGAAGAGCACGTCGCGATCTTCGAGCGCGGGCAGGGTGTCGCCGCGCAGGGTCCGCTGCCGCCGTCGCTGTTCGGCTATCGCGAAGACGGACCGTCCGCGTTCAATCCGGTGGTCTACCGCAAGGGACCCGACGGCAAGCCGGTGCGCCGCTCGATCGACGAAGCGAAGAAGCTCCTCGCCGAGGCGGGCTATCCCGACGGCCGCGACGCCAAGACCGGCAAGCCGCTGGTGCTGAACTTCGACTATCAGTCCGCGCCGACGCCCGGCGTCAAGGCGCTGCTCGACTGGTACACGAAGCAGTTCGCGAAGATCGGCGTGCAGATGGAGGTGCGCGCGACCGACTACAACCGCTTCCAGGACAAGATGTCCAAGGGCTCGGTCCAGATCTTCTTCTGGGGCTGGCTCGCCGACTACCCGGACGCGGAGAACTTCCTGTTCATGCTGTACGGGCCGAACTCGAAGGCGCTGACCGACGGCAACGGCGAGAACAACACGAACTACCAGAATCCGGAGTTCGACAAGCTGTTCGAGCAGATGAAGTTCCTCGAGGACGGCCCGGAGAAGCAGAAGCTCATCGACCGGATGATCGAGATCGTGCAGAAGGACGCCGTGTGGAGCTTCGGCTACTTCCCGACGTCGGCGGCGGCCTATCACCAGTGGATCAGCAACGGCAAGCCGACGCAGATCGTGCGCAACCACATCGGCTACCTGCGGCTCGATCCGGAGCTCCGCGCGAGAAAGATCGCCGAATGGAACCAGCCGGTCTGGTGGCCGATCCCGCTGCTCGCCTGGCCGCTCGTCGGCGCCATCGTTCCGGTGTGGTACTTCTGGCGTCGGCGCGAGCGCGAGACCGCCGCGCGCACGCTCGCGCGCCGAGGGCGCCGGCGCCGTGATCAACTACATCATCCGCCGTATCGGCTACGGCGTGCTGATCCTGATCGGCGTCAACCTGTTCACGTTCCTGCTGTTCTTCACGGTGAACACGCCGGACGACATGGCGCGGATGAACATCGGCGGCAAGCGCGTCTCGCAGGATGCGATCGAGAAATGGAAGGTGGAGCGCGGCTACGACAAGCCGCTGTTCTGGAACGGCAAGGAGGAGGGGGCGCGGAAGCTGACGAACACGATCTTCGTCGAGCGTTCGGCGCAGCTCTTCGTGTTCGACTTCGGCGCGTCCGACAGCGGGCGCGACATCGGCTACGAGCTGAAGCGGCGCGTGGGGCCGTCCATCGCGCTCGCGATTCCGACGTTCATTCTCGGCATCTTCGTCGTGATCGTGTTCTCCCTGCTGCTGGTGTTCTTCCGCAACACCTTTCTCGAGTTCTGGGGCGTCACGCTGGCCGTGTTCCTGCTGTCGATCTCGTCGCTGTTCTACATCATCGTGGGCCAGATCTTCTTCAGCAAACTGCTGCAGCTGGTGCCGATCTCCGGCTTCGCGGGCGGCGCCGACCTCTTCGTGTTCCTCGCCTTGCCGATTCTCGTCGGCATCGCCTCGAGGCTGGGCGGCGAAGCGCTCTTCTACCGCACGATGTTCCTGGACGAGATCGGCAAGGACTACGTCCGCACGGCGCGCTCGAAGGGCCTCTCCGAGACGGTCGTGCTGTTCCGGCACGTGCTGCGCAACGCGCTGCTGCCGATACTCACCAGCACCGTCGCCGTGCTGCCGCTGCTCTTTCTCGGCGCCCTCATCATGGAATCGTTCTTCGGCATTCCCGGTCTCGGCAGCTACACGATCGACGCGATCAACGCGCAGGACTTCGCGATCGTGCGCTCGATGGTCTTCGTCGGCTCGGTGCTCTACATCGTCGGCCTCATTCTGACGGACATTTCGTACACCGTCGCCGATCCGCGCATCCGGCTCGGTTGGAGCCGTCGGCTTGCTTTCACGTATGCGTTGCCAGCCAGAAAACGCCGACATGCCGAAGCTGGTCTTTCTCGCCACCGACGTCGCGCTCTACGGCCTCGTCGTCGCGATTGCCTTCTACGTGTGGCACGCACTGCGCACGCCGACGCTGCGGCAGACCTGGCGCTCCGTGCTGCACGATCCTGTCGCGATGTCCGCCGCGGTGGTGCTGCTCGTGTTCCTGGCGCTCGCCGCGCTCGATTCGGTGCACTTCCGCCCGCTGCTGCCGCCCGCCTCCGGCGCGGCGGCGGATGCGCCTGCCGCCTATTCGACGCGCACGCTGTCGGTGCTCGACCAGTTGCTGGCCGGCCCGCGCGAGGCACGCGAGAAGTCGTACTCGGTTCCGCTCGGCACCCACCAGTTCTCCAAGGAGTCGATGATCGTCGACGGCAAGTCGATCCGCGACTATCCGCGGCTGCAGTTCGGCGGCGCGCACCTCAAGGACGTCGATGCCGAATGGCTGGACGACGTGACGCAACGTTCGATCGCGGGGCTTGCCGGCGGAGCGGTCGGCGCCGGCCTGCTGTGGCTGCTGGTGGCGGCAGTGCGCGCGATCTCGGTGCGCACCGGCATCGTCCAGTCGCTCTCGGCGATCTGGCAGCGGACCACCGAGGTTCCCTGGCGCTCGATGCTGCTGACGGCCTCCGTCATCGTGCTCTTCGCGGGATGGGTCGCGGCGCTCTGGCCGGTGTATCACGTGTTCGGCACGGACCAGACGGGCAACGACGTCCTGTTCCAGGCGATGAAGTCGATCCGCACCGCGGTGGTGATCGGCTCGCTCGCCACGCTCGCCACGCTGCCGTTCGCCATCGTGTTCGGCATCCTCGCCGGCTACTACAAGGGCCGGGTGGACGATGCGATCCAGTACCTGTACACGATGCTCTCGTCGATCCCTTCGGTGCTGCTGATCGCGGCCTTCGTGCTGATGATCCAGGTGTTCGTCGACAAGAATCCGCAGATGTTCGAGACCGCGCTGCAGCGCGCGGACATCCGCCTGTTCCTGCTGGCGGCGATCCTGGGGCTCACCGGCTGGGCGGGGCTCGCGCGGCTCCTGCGCGCGGAAACGCTCAAGCTGTCCGAGCTCGACTACGTGCAGGCCGCGCGCGCGTTCGGCGTGTCGAACACGGGCATCATGCGGCGCCACATCCTGCCGAACGTGACGCACGTCGTGCTGATCGTCGCGGTCCTCGATTTCTCCGGCCTCGTGCTCTACGAGGCGGTGCTGTCGTACGTCGGCGTCGGCGTGGACCCCACCACCAACAGCTTCGGCACGATGATCAACAGCGCGCGCAACGAGATGTTGCGCGACCGCCGTCGTGTGGTGGACGCTCGCGGCCGCGTTCGGCTTCATGGTGGCGTTCGTCCTGTCGATGCAGTTCTTCGCGAGCGCGGTCAACGAGGCGTTCGACCCGCGCGCACGCGCGTTCCGCGTCCGGCGGGCGAAACCGGCGCCACGGGCCGCCGACCGCGCCGTGACGGCGACCGCCGCGGCAGACGACTAGGAGCCGTCATGCTCGCGATCGAGAACCTCACCACCGAGATCGACTCCGACAGCGGCCTCGTGCGCGCGGTCGACGCGCTCTCGCTCGCGATCGAGCGCGGCGAGACCTTCGCGCTGGTCGGCGAGTCGGGATGCGGCAAGTCGATGACGGCGCTGTCGATCCTGCGGCTCCTGCCGGACGCCGGGCGCGTCACCGCCGGCACCGTCGAGGTCGAGGGCAACGACGTCCTCCAGCTGCCCGAAATGCGCATGCGCGACATTCGCGGCCATCGCATCAGCATCATCTTCCAGGAGCCGTCGACGAGCCTCAACCCGGTGATGACGGTGGGCCGCCAGATCACGGAGGTGATCGAGCGCCACACGGCGCTGCGCGGCGGCGCGGCGCGAGGCCAAGGCGATCGACTGGCTGAAGCGCGTCGGCATTCCGGAGCCGGAGCGCCGGATCGGCGACTATCCGTTCCAGATGTCCGGCGGGCAGAAGCAGCGGGTGATGATCGCGATCGCGCTGGCGGCGGAACCCGACATCGTGATCGCCGACGAGCCGACGACCGCGCTCGACGTCACGATCCAGGCGCAGATCCTGGATCTGCTGCAGGAGCTCCAGGCGTCGCAGAAGATGGCGATGCTGCTGATCACGCACGACCTCGCGATCGTCGCCAAGATGGCACACCGGGTCGCGCTGATGTACGCCGGCCAGGTGGTCGAGGTGGCCGACGCGAAGGAGTTCTTCGCGCGTCCGCTGCATCCGTACGCCGTCAATCTGTTCGAGGCGTTGCCGGACACCGGCAAGCGCGGACGGCGGCTGGCGTCGATCGCGGGGTCGGTGCCGCCGCTGAACCAGGTGTTCGCCGGGTGCCGCTTCGCGGACCGGTGCGGCAACGTGATGGAGCGGTGCCGGATCACGCCGCCGGCGCTGCGCGAATTCCGTCCGCGCCATTCGGTGCGCTGCCTTCTGTACGACGGCGTCGAGCCGCTCCGAGCCCGTCAAGCGCATCTTCGGCAAGGATCCCGCGCTGCCGGCCGATCCGCCGGCCGGAGACGTCGTGCTGGACGTGCGGGACTACCGGGTCTGGTTTCCGATCGCAAGGGGCTGCTGAAACGCACCGTCGGCTACGTCAAGGCGGTCGACGGCGTTTCCTTCAGCCTGCGGGCGGGGCGGACATTGGCGCTGGTCGGCGAATCCGGCAGCGGCAAGACCACCGTCGGAAAGGCGGTGCTGCAACTCCTGCGCAACGTCGCCAGGATCAGCGGCACCGCGCACGCTCGAGGGGCAGCCGATGGAGCGACTCGAACGGCGAGGCGTTGCGCACCGCCCGGCGCGCGCGCCCAGATCGTGTTCCAGGATCCGTTCGCCTCGCTCAATCCGCGGATGCGAGTCAACGAGATCCTCGAGGAAGGTGTCGCCTCGCTGCGCCCCGACGTCTCGCCCGCCGAGCGCACGGAACGCGTGGCCGTGCTGCTGGAGAAGGTCGGCTTGCGGCGCGACGCGCTCGACCCGCTACCCGCACGAGTTCTCCGGCGGCCAGCGCCAGCGGCTTGCCATCGCGCGGGCGCTCGCAGTCGAGCCGAGACTGATCGTCGCCGACGAGCCGACGTCCGCCCTCGACGTTTCGGTGCAGGCGCAGATCCTCAACCTGCTGAAACAATTGCAGCAGGAGCTCGGAGTCGCCTACCTCTTCATCACGCACAATTTCGGCGTGGTCGAATATCTGGCGCACGACATCGCCGTCATGAAGAACGGCAAGCTGGTCGAAGCCGGCCCCGCCGAGCACGTCCTCGCCCATCCGGAACACGAGTACACGCGCACGCTGCTGGCGGCGGTGCCGCGGCTCGCCCGGGCCGCCTGAGCCATGTCCCATACCCTGATAGTCCTGCCCGACGACTCCGCGAAACCGCTCGTCGACGCGATCAACGGCGCGAAGCGCTCGCTGCGGATCCGGATGTTCCTGTTCACCGATCCGACGATGCTGCAGACGGTCCTGGCCGCGAAGCATCGGGGCATCGATGTCCGGGTGATGTTGAACCCGGCGCGTCGCGACGGGACGAGCGACAACGACGAGACGCGCAAGACGATGGTCGCCGCCGGGATCGACGTGCGCGACAGCAATCCCGAATTCGCCCTCACGCATCAGAAGTCGATGGTGATCGACGACAGCACGGGATACGTGGAGTCGCTCAACTGGGAGACCCGAGATCTCACCGAGACGCGCGACTATGCGGTGGTGACCACGCACGAGCTCGAAGTCCGGGAAATGACGGCGTGTTTCGAGGCAGACTGGAATCGGAAAGAATTCCTGCCGGACCCGAAATCGCCGCTCATCTGGTGTCCCAACAACGGCCGCGAGCGGATCGCCGAGTTCATCGAGTCGGCGAAGCACTCCCTCTTGCTGCAGAACGAGCGGTATCAGGACACCGTCATCATCGAGCGCCTGGTGCGCGCGGCCCGCCGCGGCGTGCGCATCCATATCCTCGCGCGGCCTCCTCACACGCTCAAGAAGGACAAGCTGGTCGAGGGCGTCGGCGGCCTCCGCATCATGCACGACGTCGGCGCCAAGGTCCACAAGCTGAAGGGGCTGAAGCTGCACGCGAAAATGATCGTCGCCGATGAAAAGCGAGCCGTCGTCGGCTCGATCAATCTTGCCCCGGGCAGCTTCGACGCGCGGCGCGAGCTCGCGATCGAAACCGATTCTCACCACGTGACCAGACGACTCGTCGAGGTGGCGAAGCGGGATTGGGAACATTCCGGGCCCATCGATCTCACCGACGACGGTCTTCTCGCGGACCTCGAGAAGCGGAACGCCGCCGACGCGGGTGCGCAGCAGCTCGTGCTCAAGGGACATCCGAAAAAGAAGAAGAAGGACAAGGATTGATGGCGCGTACCGATCGTCGCGCCATCCGCCGGAGGCCCGTCACGACTCCGCGTCCGCCATCATGAGCGCAATGGTGATTTCGCTTGCCGTGTTCGCCGTGGTCGTGGGCGCGACGGCATTCGGCACCTTCCTCAATCGACTCCTGCCCGAGCACCATCTGTCCAAGGATTCGAAGGAGATCATCCACCTCGGAATCGGCGTGATCGTCACGCTGACGGCCCTCGTCCTGGGCCTCCTCGTCGCATCGGCCAAAGGTTCGTTCGACACGAAATCCGACGAGGTTCGGCAGAGCAGCGTCAGGATCATGCAAGTCGACCGAAGTCTGCGCCACTACGGGCCGGCGGCCAGCGAGGCGCGTGCCCTTCTGCGCCAGTGGGTCGACGACAACGCCAGCGCGATCTGGGCGCCCGAGGGCCGCCGCGTGACGCCAGAGCAGGGGAATGCCGAATGGGAGGCTTTCCACACCAAGCTGCGCGCGCTCGCGCCCGCGGATGATGCGCAACGACGGCTGCACGTGAAGACCCTCGACCTCACGGACGAGCTCGCGCAGACGCACTGGCTGCTGACCGAGCAGGCGGACAGCTCGATCCAGGCGCCGTTCCTGCTGGTGCTGGTGCTGTGGCTGGGCATCATCTTCGCGAGCTTCGGACTGTTCGCCCCGCGCAACGGGACGGTGTACGCGGTCATCGCCTTGTCCGCGCTCTCGCTGTCGACGGCGGTCTTCCTCATTCTCGAGCTCGACCAGCCGTTCGCCGGAGCCATACGGATTTCCGACGCGCCGCTGCACGTCCTTGTCAGGGAGATTCACCGATAGGGTCACGGGACCCTCGGTAGACTTCCATCGGCGCACGGGCGAGCCGATCCGAAATGGCAGCGTAATCGATCGCTCACGTCGCGATGCGCATCCTCCTGGTCGAAGACGATCCCATGATCGGCAAGACGCTCTGTTCGGCGTTGCAACAGGACGGCCATGCCGTCGACTGGGTGAAGGACGGACAGTCCGGACGACTGGCGCTCGACACCTCGGAGGGCGCCTACTCGCTGGTGCTGCTCGACCTCGGCCTGCCGAGGAAGAGCGGACTCGAGCTCCTCAAGGAAGTGCGGCGCACGGGCAACAAGGTGCGCGTGCTGATCGTGACCGCGCGCGATGCCGTCGCCGATCGTGTCGCCGGCCTCGATGCCGGCGCGGACGACTACCTCGTCAAGCCGTTCAGCCTGGAGGAGCTCGCCGCGCGCATGCGAGCGCTCATGCGCCGCGACGTGGCGCGAGGTGACAGTGTGCTCCGCAGCGGCGACATCGCCCTCGATCCTGCCACGCGCACCGTAACCCGCGACGGCAAGCCCGTCGACGTCTCCCCGAGGGAGTTCGCGGTCCTCGCCGCGTTGCTGGAGCGGCCTGGCACTGCGCTGTCCAAGGCGCAGCTCGAGGAGCGCCTCTACGGATGGGGCGACGAAGTGGAGAGCAATGCCATCGAGGTGCACGTCCACAACCTGCGCAAGAAGCTCGGCGCCGACGCGATCCGGACGATTCGCGGGGTGGGCTACGTGATCGCGCGGACATGACGTCGATCCGGCGCACGCTCCTCGTCCGGCTCCTGCTGGCGCTCGCCGCCGTGGCGATCGTGGCCACGCTCGCCACCTACGTCGAAACCCGGCGCGAGATCGGCGACCTCTTCGACCTGCAGTTGAAGCAGCTTGCGTACTCGACGCGCATCGACGACCTGCTGCGCGGACGACCGCCATCGCCGGCGCGCGAGGGCCGGCGCACCGCCGGCGTTTTCGAGATCGTCACGCAGATCTGGGACCGCGACGGCGTTCTGGTCTATTGGTCCCAGCCGGGCGGCGGATTGCGCGTTCCGGTTACCGAAGGCTACTCCGACGTGGTGCAGGACGGACGCGCCTGGCGCGTCTACACGCACGTCGACGGCGGCCACGCGCTGCAGATCGCGCAAGCGCTCGACGAGCGCCGCGAGGTCGCGGCGCAGGCCGCTTTGCGCACCCTGGTTCCGCTGGCGCTGCTGATTCCACTCCTCGGCATCCTGATCTGGTTCGCGGTGGGCCGCGGATTGCGGCCCCTCGATGCCATGTCGCAGGCAGTCGCGCTGCGCAATCCCGCCGCGATGTCGCCGTTGGCCGAGGGCGCCATGCCGCGAGAGTTGCAGCCGCTGGCGGCGAGTCTCAACGGGCTCCTGGCGCGCCTCAACGACGCGCTTGCCGCGCAACGACGGTTCACCGCCGATGCCGCGCACGAGTTGCGAACGCCGCTGGCCGCGCTGGCATTGCAGGTCGAGCAGGCCGAACGCGCGCCCGATGCAGAGGCGCGCGCCGTGGCGTTGGCCGACCTCAAGTCGGGGGTCGCGCGCGCGGCGCGCCTGGTCGAGCAATTGTTGACGATGGCGCGACTCGAACCCGAGGCGCTCTCCGGGAACTTCGCGCGCGTGGACCTCGTGGCACTTGCCAACGACGCGATCGTCGCCCGCGCCCCGATTGCCGAAGCGCGCCGCATCGATCTCGGATGCACGGAAACGGTGGCCGTTCCGGTGCATGGCGATTCGGCGACCCTCACGACGCTGATCGCCAATCTCCTCGACAACGCGTTGCGCTACACGCCCGAAGGAGGCCGGATCGATGTGGCTGTCGCCGACGTATCCGGGCAGGCGGAGCTCTCGGTGATCGACACCGGACCGGGGATACCGATCGGCGCGCGCGAGCGCGTCTTCGAGCGCTTCCGTCGCGAGGTTTCCCCGGACGACTCCGCGCTCGCCGCAGGCGGCGGCCTGGGACTGTCGATCGTGCGGCGAATCGCCGACGCGCATGGCGCGACGATCACGCTTGGCGATGGGCCGGACCGCAAGGGCCTAGCCGTGCGTGTTCGCTTTCCGAAAGCCGACACAACGTAACATTTGTCAGTTTGGCGCGGCAGGGGGCTTTGTGGTTGGGGCGCCGAGTGAGCAGCTTGTCAGGGCTTAGGTGCCGCAAAGCGCGTCGGCAGGGGGCGTGAGACGGTTCGCGAGGCGGACGGTCAACCCACGACCATCCGCCGCGAACCGCACGCCCCGGGCCGACTGCGGCACCGAAGCCCGGAGGCAACCTCCCGCCGCGCCAACAAAATGAAGACGTACGCGGCACCTAAGCTCTGACAAGCTGCTCGCTCTGCGCCTAGTGGGGAGGCCTTAAGGTCCCGTTAAGCAAGCGTCCTTACATTGCATCGTGCAGGCCCGGAGTCCGGGCCCATTCCACAGGAGAGCACGATGCGACGTTCGAAAGTCACCATTGCCTTGATCGCTGCCGGTGTTGGCGCCGGTCTCGCGACGGGTTACACGCACCTCGACAATCTGCCGGTCGGCGCGGCGCACGCGGCCACGCAGCCCGCAGCCGCGGTTGTCCCGATGGCGGCACCCGCGGTCGCGTCCAATCTTCCCGATTTCACCGCGCTCGTCGATCGCGCCGGACCATCCGTGGTCAACATCAGCACGTTTCACGCCAAGGGCAAGGGCGGCCCGGACGTCGAGGACATCGACGAGGACAGCCCGTACTACGAGTTCTTCAAGCGCTTTGGCGGCGTCCCGAACGGTCCCGGCATGCGCCCGCAGCAACCTTCGCGTGGGCTGGGGTCGGGCTTCATCGTGAGTCCGGACGGCTACATCGTCACCAATGCCCACGTCGTCGACGGCGCGACGGAAGTGGTCGTGAAGCTCACCGATCGTCGCGAGTTCACGGCCAAGGTCGTCGGCACCGACAAGCGCACCGACATCGCGCTCGTCAAGATCGACGCCAAGAATCTGTCACCGCTCGACTTTGCTGCGAAGCCCGCGGTGAAGCGCGGTCAGTGGGTGATCGCGATCGGCTCGCCGTTCGGTTTCGAGAACAGCGTCTCCGCGGGCGTGGTAAGCGGCGTGCATCGCGCGCTGCCGGACGGGCAGATGGTGCCGTTCATCCAGACCGACGTCGCCGTCAATCCGGGCAACTCGGGTGGGCCGCTCCTCAATGCCGCCGGGCAGGTGGTCGGCGTCAACTCGCAGATCTACAGCCGTTCGGGAGGTTACATGGGCTTGTCGTTCGCGATTCCGGTGGACGTGGCGGCGAAAGTCGCCGATCAGTTGAAGACGCACGGGAAGGTGCAGCACGGACGTCTCGGCATCGGCATCCAGGCGCTCGATCAGACGCTCGCGCAGAGCTTCGGCCTCCCCGATTCCAATGGCGCGCTCGTGGGGCAGGTCGAGAAGGACAGCCCTGCGGCGAAGGCCGGCTTCAAGTCGGGCGACGTGATCCGCAAGATCGACGGTGTCGCGGTCGTCGACAGCACGGATGTCACGAGCCGGATCGGCAACACCGCTCCGGGCACGACGCTCAACGTCGAAGTGTGGCGTGCGGGCAAGGCGCTCGAGCTTTCGGCCAATGTCGGCACGCTCGACGATGGCAAGGTGGCGAAGGCCGACGACGACGGCGAAGCGAAAGGCAAGCTCGGCGTCGCCGTGCGCCCGCGCAGCGCCGAAGAACAGAAGGCGGGCGCCAAGGTGGGACTGGTCGTCGAGAAAGCCGGTGGCGCCGCTGCCAGGGCAGGCGTGCAGGCCGGTGACGTGATCGTCGGCGTCGGCTCGGCGCCGGTCAATTCCGTCGCCGAGCTGCGCTCCGCGGTGGACAAGGCGGGCAAGACCGTCGCGCTCCTGATCGAGCGCCAGGGCCGCCAGATCTACGTGCCGGTGAAGCTGTCCTGACAATTGCGCTTCGAGGCGCCCGCCCGGGTTCGAATGGTGTTGAACGGGCGGGCGCCTTCTTTTTGCAGGGATGTACTTCAGGCCGCGACGGCAACCTTCAATGCCTCGACGCGGATCTCCTCGGTGAGCCGCGCCTTCAGCGCGGAGAATTCAGGGGTCGTCTTCACCGTGTAGAGCCGCGGATGCGGCAGAGCGACGGCGACTTCCGCCTTGATCCGTCCGGGTCGCGCGCTCATCACGACGACGCGTCCCGCCATGAAGATCGCCTCTTCGATGTCGTGGGTGACGAAGAGGACGGTCTTCTTTTCCGATTCCCAGATTCCGAGCAGCAGTTCCTGCATCAGCGAGCGCGTCTGGTTGTCGAGCGCGCCGAACGGCTCGTCGAGCAGCAGGATCTTCGGATCGTTCGCGAGTGCGCGGGCAATTGCAGTGCGCTGCTGCATGCCGCCGGAGAGCATCTTCGGATAATGATGCTCGAAGCCGGCGAGTCCGACACGGGCGATGTAGTGCGCGGCGATTTCGTCCTGCCGTGCCTGCGGCATCGACTTCTCGACGAGGCCGAAGCAGATGTTCTGGCGCACGGTGAGCCATGGAAACAGCGTGTACGACTGGAATACCATGCCGCGATCGGCGCCCGGCGCGGTTACCGGCGCGCCGTCCAGCACCACGCGGCCGGTCGTTGGACTATCGAGGCCGGCGACAATGCGCAGCAGCGTCGACTTGCCGCAACCCGACGGGCCGAGGATGGTGATGAAGTCGTTGTCCTCAACTGTCAGCGTCGTAGGCTGCAGCGCTTCCGTAGGCGCGCGGTGACGCACGCCGGGAAACGTCCGGCCGACGCCTTCGATCGCGAGCTTGCTCACTGAACTGTTCCCATCCTTGCTGTCTGGTCGCCCGCGGTGTGCAGGTTCGCTGCGGGCTTAGGATGATGCATGCGCCCGCCCGCGAACCCGCACACCGCAGGCGACGCCCTGCACATCGTAGCGGCACTCACGCGAGGCTCCACGGAAAGAGGCGCTGGTTCGCCCACTTGAACAGGAAGTCGGAGATGAGTCCGATCACGCCGATCACGATGATCCCGAAGATGATCTGCCCGGTGTTGAGAAGCGCCTGGCTGTCGGTGATCATGTGGCCGATGCCGGAGGATGCGCCGATCAACTCGGCGACGATCACGTAGGTCCAGGCCCAGCCCAGGACGAGGCGCAGCGTTTCGGCGATTGCAGGCGCCGCGCTGGGGAGCAGGACCCGGCGCACCACGCCGCGCGACGATGCGCCGAGCGTGTACGCCGCCTCGACGAGATCGCGCCGCGTAGCACCCACTGCCACCGCGACCATCAGCACGATCTGGAAGAACGAGCCGATGAAGATCACGAGGAGCTTCTGCAACTCGCCGATGCCGGCCCAGAGGATCAGAAGCGGAATGAACGCCGACGCGGGCAGGTAGCGGGCGAACGACACGAACGGCTCGAAGAACGCCTCGATCGGCTTGTAGGCGCCCATCGCAATGCCGAGCGGCACGGCGCACGCGGCGGCCAGCACGAACCCCCCGACCACACGCCAGACGGTGATCGCGATATCGCCGGCGAAGCCGTACTTGGTGAACAGCGCCCACCCCTCGCGCAGCATCGTCACCGGGTCGGCGAGAAACGTCTTCGACACGTAGCCGCCGAAGGTCGCCGCGCTCCACGCCGCGACGAACACGACGAAGAACGCGACGCCGAGCACCGCCTTCCGGCCGGGGGCGATGGCCTTGAGTGGCGTCATCGCGAGCCGCGCCGCGGCCCCGCCCGGAACGTTCGCGTCACTTGATGTAAGCGGTGTCGGCGAGGTTGGTGAGATCGGGAACCGACTTGAGGATGCCGACCTCGAGCAGCAGGTCCGCGGCCTCCTTGCTGAACTGCTGGAACTCTCCGGCGAAGAATTTCTGGTTCGCCGCCTTGTCCTGCCAGCGCAGATAGGCGGCGGACTTCCCGAACTGTTCGGCCGACTGCTTGGTGGGCGCGCCCATGAGCTCGTTGCTCTTCTGCGGATCCTTCTTGATCATCTCGAGCGCTTCGAAATAGCTGTTCGTCAGCGCCTGCGCGGCTTTCGGGTTCTCGGCCAGGAACTTCGGCGTGCAGCCGAAGGTGTCCATGATCATCGGGTAATCGAGCGTGGTCGCGATGATCTTGCCTGCGTTCGGGTTGTCGCGAACCGTCGAAAGATAGGGCTCGTACGTCATCGCCGCGTCGTTCTGCCCGGCGACGAACGCTTGCGCGGCGGCGGCAGGTTCGAGGTTGACGACCGTAACGTCCTTGACCGACAGGCCGTTCTTCTTCAGGAACCAGGCCAGCGTGAAGTATGGCGCGGTGCCGGGGGCGGAGGCCGCGACGGTCTTCCCCTTGAGGTCCGCGATCTTCGCGACGTTGGCGCGAACCGCCATGCCGTCCGCGCCATAGCTCTTGTCCATCTGGAAGATCTGCTTCGTCGCCACCCCGCTCGCGTTCCACACGATCCATGTCTCGACGGTCGTCGCGGCGCACTGGACGTCGCCGGAGGCGATCGCAAGGTGACGGTCCTTCTGGGGAATCATCTTGATCGACACGTCGAGGCCGTTCTTCTTGAAGATCCCGGCATCCTTGGCGAGCGTCAGCGGCTGGAATCCGGTCCAGCCGGACATGCCGATCGCGACCTTGGTTTCCTGGGCGACGGCGGTACCCGTTGCGGCGAACACCGCGGCCGCGGCGAAAGCGAGCGTCTTCTGCATGAACGTCTCCGGAAAGAGGATTGAAACCCTGCGAATCTAGGACGCAACGGTCGCCTCTGTCAATGCGATTCTGGAGGCGTCGTCGAGGGACATCGAGGTGCGGGTCGGCGCGGCGTCGAACTGCCGCGTTGGCGGGGGGCAGGGATGCCTCTACAATCGACGTTCCGGTGGCAGCACCCCGCGCCGTTCCCATGGTTCACATCCTCACCCCCGCCGATTTTCACCCGATGCCCTGGAAGAACGGCGCGGGACGCACGACGGAGATCGCCGTCTATCCCGCCGGGGCCTCGCTCGATGCGTTCCTGTGGCGGGTCAGCATCGCGCACGTCGAGCGCGATGGGCGTTTTTCGCGCTTCCCGGGCATCGACCGCACGATCGTGCTGCTCGACGGGGGCGGAATGCGCTTGCGCTCCGGCCGGAGCGATACCCGGATGACGACGCGCTTTGCGCCAAAGGATCTGGACGGCGACGACGCGATCGAATGCAAGTTGATCGCAGGTCCCTGCCGCGACTTCAATGCGATGTTCAGGCGCGGTTACGCGCGAGGAACTGTCGCGGTCGTGCGCAATGGCGGAATGGAGTTCGTCCCATCGTTCCATCGCCTTGCCTTCGCCGCCGTCGGGCCGCACGAATGCTGCATGCCGGGACATGTCCCCGTGCGCGTGGAGGAGGGTCACGCGCTGCTCGTGGACGCGTCCGCTGCCGGCAATGAGGACAGTGCGATGGCGATCCGGCCGCTGACGGCGGGCGCGGTGGCGCTTGTCGTCAGCATCGATTGCCCATGAGCGCGCCGGGCCGCCCCAAGCGCGAATACCGGAGTGCGCAGCACGTAGGTACTCCCGTGAGGCTCTTCGCCGCCGATGCCCTCACGCCGCGTGGCTGGTCGCGCGACGTCGCGATCGACGTCGACGCCGACGGCACGATCGTTCGGGTCGAGGAGAATGGCCCGCGCGAGGGGGCGCAAATCGTGGCCGGCCCGCTGGTGCCGGGCATGCCGAACCTGCACTCGCACGCCTTCCAGCGGGCCATCGCTGGCCGCACGGGGCGCGCAAGCGCCAACGGCGACAGCTTCTGGACGTGGCGGCAGGCGATGTATGCATTTGTGGACCGGATCGATGCGGATGCGTTCGAAGCGATCGCCGCGCAGGCGTATGTCGAGATGTTGAAGGCGGGATATACGGCGGTGGCCGAATTCCACTATGTCCATCACGATCCGCAAGGCAAGCCCTACGCGAATCCGGCGGAGCTCGCGCATCGCATCGTTGCCGCCGCCGAGGCGGCGGGCATCGCACTTACGCTGCTTCCCGTCCTTTATGCCCACGCCGACTTCGGTGGCGTACCGCCCGCCGAGGGCCAGCGGCGGTTCGTGCATACGATCGATTCCTATGCGCTCGTCGTGGCGGCGCTGGCACGGGAGGCCGCGAGCGCCCGATGGACTCTCGGCGTCGCGCCGCACAGCCTGCGTGCCGTCACGCCCACGGAGATCGCTGCGATCGTCGCGCTCGCGCCGCGCGGGTCGCCGATCCATATTCACGCCGCCGAGCAGCAGAAGGAGGTCGCGGCGTGCGTAACGTGGAGCGGCGCGCGGCCGGTCGAATGGCTGCTGGAGCACGCGGGACTCGATGCACGCTGGTGCGTCGTGCATGCAACGCACATGACGGCGGACGAGACACGCCGCCTCGCCGCGAGCGGCGCAGTCGCGGGTCTCGCGCCGACGACCGAAGCGGATCTGGGCGATGGCACGTTCGCGGCGCGCCTCTACCTCGATGCGCGCGGCGCGTTCGGCGTCGGCAGCGACTCGAACACCTGCATCGATCCCTTCGCGGAGCTGCGCCAGCTCGAGTGGTCGCAGCGGCTGTCGAGCCAGGCGCGCAATGTGCTCGGAACCGCGGATATCCCGGTGGGCCAGGCGCTCTATGCGGCGGCGGCGCGCGGTGGAGCTCGCGCGCTGGGGCGGCGCGCCGGTGCGATCGACGCCGGATGCCGCGCCGATCTGGTGGTGCTCGACACGAACGATCCCGCGCTCGCCGTCCAGCCCGTCGATGCGGTGCTGGACGCCGCGATCTTCGGCCCGTGCCGCTCCCCGGTGCGCGACGTCATGGTAGGAGGCCGGTGGATGGTGCGCGACGGTCGTCATCCGCACGAGGACGCCGTGTTGCGACCGATACGGGCATGTCTGTCAGGATTGTCGTCGTGACCCCCTCGTTCGACTCTGCTGATCACCGGCGCGCATCTCGCGACGATGTAGGGCGAGACGCCGTATGGCGCGATTCGCGACGGCGCCGTCGGCATCGTGGACGAGACGATCGCGTGGGTGGGCGCCGAGCGCGACCTGCCGCGCGACGCGTCGGCGCATCGATCGCTCCACGCGCATGGCGCGTGGGCGACGCCGGGACTGGTCGACTGTCACACGCATCTCGTCTACGCCGGCAATCGCGTGGACGAGTTCGAAGCGCGCCTCAACGGCGCCACGTATGCGGAAATCGCGCGGGCCGGCGGCGGCATCAAGGCCACGGTCAAGGCGACCCGTGCCGCGTCGGACGACGAGCTGGTCGCCGCCAGCCGGCCGCGACTCGCGGCGCTGGCGGAAGAAGGCGTGACGACGGTCGAGATCAAGTCCGGTTATGGTCTCGACACCGCGCACGAATGCCGGCAGCTGCGGGCGGCGAGACGGGTCGCGGCCGAGCTCGGTGTCGACGTGCGGACCACGCTGCTCGCCGCGCACGCCGTGCCGTCGGAGTTCGACGGACGCGCCGACGATTATGTCGATCTCGTCTGTGGCGAAATCATTCCTGCGGCCGCGGGGCTCGCGGACGCTGTCGATGCGTTCTGCGAGACGATCGGCTTCAGCGCAGGCGCAGACGACGACGTGTCTTCGCCGCCGCGCGTGCGCACGGGTTGCCGGTGAAGCTGCACGCCGACCAGCTCTCGGACGCCGGCGGCGCTGCGCTCGCCGCCGAGTTCGGCGCGCTGTCGGCCGATCATCTCGAGTACACGACCGACGCGGGCGTGGCGGCGATGGCGCGCGCCGGAACGGTCGCGGTGTTGCTGTCCGGGCGCCTTTCATGCGTTGCGCGAGACACAGGTGCCGCCGATTGCCGCATTGCGCGCGCTCGGCGTGCCCATGGCTGTCGCGACCGACTGCAATCCCGGCACGTCGCCGTCGACCTCGCTGCCGCTGATGCTCAACATCGCGTGCACGCTGTTCCGGTTGACGCCGGAGGAGGCGCTGGCGGGGGTCACCCGGCACGCGGCGCGCGCGCTCGGACTCGACGACCGCGGCACGCTCGCGGCGGGCCGACGCGCCGACATCGCGCTCTGGAACATCGTGTCGCCGGCGGAACTTTGCTACTGGATCGGCGGCAATCGCTGCCGAGGCATCGTGCGCGCGGGCCGCGTCGCGCATTGGGAGGACGAATGACGCTCTGCGAGATCGAGCGCGGCGATTCGCCGCTCGTCATCGACGTTCCGCACGCGGGAACCTTCGTGCCCGAGGCGATTGCGGCGCGGCTCACGCCCGCCGCGCGCGATGGTTCCCGACACCGACTGGCACGTCGACAAGTTGTTCGCGTTCGCGCGCGGTATGGGTGCGACGCTGCTCGTCGCGACGCATTCGCGCTACGTCGTCGATTTGAACCGCGACCCGAGCGGTGCGGCGCTGTACCCGGGCGCCGACAATACCGAGCTGTGTCCGACACGCACCTTCGCGGCGAGCCGATCTATGCGGAAGGCGCGCGCCGGATTCCGCCGAAGTGGCGACAAGGCGCACCGAGTATTTCGAGCCCGTACCACGCGTTGCTCTCCGCCGAGATCGAACGCGTGCGCTCGCGCCACGGCTACGCGATCCTGATCGACGGCCATTCGATCAGGAGCGAGGTCCCGCGGTTTTTCGCGGGACGCCTGCCCGATCTCAATCTGGGTACCGCCGACGGAGCGAGCTGCGCGCCTGCCGTGCAGCAGTGCTGCGGCACTCGTGCTGGCCGGCGCCGACGACTTTTCCAGCGTCGTGAACGGTCGCTTCAAGGGCGGGTACGTCACGCGCCACTACGGCGCGCCGGCACGCGGCGTCCACGCGCTCCAGCTCGAGACGGCGCAAGCCTGCTACATGGACGAGGCGCCGCCCTATCCGTGGGATCCGGCGCGCGCGGCGAGACTCGTGTCGTTGCTGCAACGCCTTGCCGGGCGCTCGTCGCGATTCGTCCGGCGTCGTGACGATGCAACGGATATTCATCGCGTCGCATCGCGTCGAGGCCTATCTCCTCGTCGATCGCCTTGCGCACGCGGGCATCAAGGCCCATGTCTTCAACGAACATGCGTCGAGCATCGTCGGGGAAGTCCCGCCCGACGTCGCCCAGCCGCAGGTCTGGCTCGACGACGATGCCGACCGGGCGCTCGCCGACACGGTGCTTCGTGCCTATCAGGAGGAGCGCAATCGCGTCGGAAGCATCGTCTGCGCGAAATGCGGCGAGGAGAATCCCGCGACGTTCGAGCTGTGCTGGAAGTGCGGCTGGTCGCTCTAGGCGGGCCTTGCCCAAACATTCGCGACGGCGCGGAGCCTAGGACCCGGCGTTCAGAAAGCCCGTGACGGCATCCGCCGTCGCCCGCGCCGCCTGGATGCGGTCGCCGATGGCAACGCCGCCGCGGTAGCTCGCGCAGAAGTGGAGTCCTGGCAATGCGCGTTCGGCGTCCTCCACGGGGCGCAGCCGGTCCCGGTGGCCGAGGTTGTATTGGGGGATCGCGTGCGCCCACCGCGTGATCGCGATCCACACCGGCTCGCCGCGTGCCCCGACGAGCGCCTGAAGCTCGCGTTGCACGATCGCCGCGAGTTCGGCGTCGGTCGCGGCGGGAAGCTCGGGATGTCGCGCGCCGCCGACGAAGGTCGTGAGCAGCACGCTGCCCTGCGGCGCGCGGCCGTCGAACATGCTGCTGGAGAAGAGGCAGCCCAGGATTTGTCGTTGTTCCCGACGCGGAACCAGGAATCCGAATCCGGCGAGCGAGTGCGTTACATCGGAGCGATGATAGGCGGCGGCGATGGTCGCAATCCCCGCGTACGGGATCGCGGCGAGTCCGTGCGCCGCAGAGGGAGCGATCTGGCGCACGAGCTTCGCGGCCTCGTACGCAGGAACGGCGAGAACCACGGCTCTTGCCCGTCGCTCGAATGGTGCTTCGTCCCTCGAACCCGTCAGGATCCAGGCGCCGTCGGCGTCGCGGCCGACCTCATCGATGCGCACGCGGGTCGCGCTGTGTGTCACGGCCTTCGCGAGGGCGTCGGTCAACGTCTGCATGCCGTTGCGGAAGGAGAAGCTTCCGGCCGCATTCGCCGCCTTTCCGCCCGCGCGCCGGCGCTCGCGCGCCCCCATGAGCTGCCCCCTGATCAGGCTGCCGAATTTTTGCTCGAGTGCGAAGAGGCGCGGAAACGCGGCGGATACGGAGATCCGTTCCGGGTCCCCCGCATAGATCCCCGCGACGAACGGGTCGACGGCGTAGTCGAGAAACTCGGTGCCGAGCCTCCGTCGGACGAATGCCGCGATCGACTCCTCGACCTCGGGTGGCGCGGCCGGAACGAAGGGTTCGCGCCAGAGCCGGAACTTGGCGCCTGCCGTGAACGCCGACGTGCGGAAGAAGGTGCCGGGTGATGTGGGCAACGCAACGAGCTGGCCGTCGCGCACGACATATCGCGTCCGCGCGACGGCGCTCGCCTCGGCCCGCTCGTTGCGGATCCCGAGCGCATCCAAGAGCTCGTTGATGAGGGGCGTGGTGTCGAGCGCGCTGTTCGGTCCGGATTCATACAGCGCGCCGTCGCGATGCACGGTACCGATCACGCCGCCCGCACGCGCCTCTCGGTCGAGCACGACGACCGACATGCCGCGCCGCTGCAATTCGAACGCGGTTGCCAGCCCGGAGATGCCGGCGCCGACGACGGCCGTGTCGACGTCGCTGCTGCCGGGTGTGTTCATCGGCGCGCCCCTGCCGACGGCGTCAGGGCAGCGCGCGGTCGATCACGACGGAGAGACCGGTCGCGCCGAGCTTCACGGCGGTGGACAGCCCTTCGAGATCCCCACTCTGCGGTGTGGCGCTCCCCGACTTCGACACGCGCGCGCCGACGATCACCGAGGGGAACTTGGAAAGCGCGAAATCGGGCGTCATCGCCATCGAGTCGTCGAACGCGAAGCTGACGGGGAGATCCTTCACCTGCTTGCGGAGGATCGCGAGCGGCATCCGCGGCCCCTCGGCCGCGCGCGCGAAAATGTAGACCGTGTCCGTCGGCGTCACCCGGGCGGCGAGCGCGGGCGCGAGGGTGACCGTTCCGCCGACTGTCGCGCCGGGCGGCGCGGGCGCAGCGCTGCCGGACGCCTTCGGCGATACAGCGCCCGATGCCTGCACGGTTGCCACGGGGGACGCGGCGGTCGCCGCTGGGGGTACGGCAGCCGCCTTGAGCCCGCCAAGCTCGCGCGCCTCGGCGATGCTGGCGTCGATCGACCCGGCAATGGGAGAGCCCGCAGGAACGGTCGCCTTCATCCGCTCCCAATACGCCACCGCGAGCTTGTAGTCCTTGCGGTTGAATGCAGCCGTCCCCGCCAGCGCCAATGCCTTCCAGTGCGTTGGATCGACCTTGAGCGCCCGCTCGACGAGTTCCAGCGACTTGCCGGACAGGCCGCCTTCGGCCGCGCCCAGCGCGTCGGCATAGTCGGCCAGCAAGTCGGCGTTGCCGGGAATGATCGCGACCGCCCGGTCGAAGGCGCGCGCCGCCTCGGCATGTCGATTGAGCGCGTAGTAAGTGCGCGCGAGCATCACCCAGCCGTCGGCGTTGTCGGGTTCGTTCTGCAGCCTCGCCGCGAGCTTCGCTGCCATCGCCTCGACCTCCTGCGGAGTGACCTCGTGTTCGGCGCCGCTCTTCGCCGTGCGCGCGCCGATCGGGGCAATGGCTTCGGGATTCCCCAACGCGACGTACAGCAGCAACGCCGAGATGGGGATCGCGCCGGCGATGATCGCGGCGGTCCAGGCCGCCGATTGCGAGGGCCTCGTCGGCGCGCCGCCGACCTGCCGCGACTCTTCGATCGCCCGCTCTTCGAGCTCGCGCTTCGCCTGGTCGTACCGGTCGCGCGGCATCGTCCCGGTGGCGAGATCGGCGTCGAGCTCGCGGAGCTGATCGCGCAGGATCGCGACATTGGAATGCTCGCGTGTGGTGCCCGGCCTGCCGCGCCGGAGCAGCGGCACGATCACCCACACGAGGGCGAGCGCCACCATCGCGACCGCGCTCAACACGAAGGGGGTCACGTGAGGTCCTTCCCGCCGTCACCCGACAGGAGCCGGGCGGCGCGTTCGCGTTCTTCCGGCGTGAGCGGTGGCGACGCAGGCTCGGTGCGGCGCGTGCGCACCAGGCGGGCGAGGACCGCGAACCCGACGACGACGAGCAACGCGGGTCCTGCCCAGAGCAACGCCGTCGACGACTTGACTGGCGGTTCGTACAGAACGAAATCGCCGTAGCGCGCGACCATGTACGCGACAATCTCGTCGTCGGTCTTGCCCGCGGCGACCTGCTCGCGAATCTGCCGGCGAAGATCCTGCGCGAGCTCGGCGCTGGAATCGGCGATCGATTGATTCTGGCAGACGAGGCAACGGAGCTTTTCGGACAGCTTCACCACGCGCGACGCGGCAACGGCATCCTTCTCGGTGGGGACCGCATCGGCCGCGAGCGCGGCGACGGGCCGTCGCGATGGCCGCCGCCGCGACGATCGCCAGCACGGACGCGAAGCGCCTCATGACTTCTGCAGCTCGCGGATCAACGGCACGATCTTGTTTTGCAGCGCTTCCGCCGTGACCGGCCCGATCTGCTTGTAGCGGATCACGCCCTGCCTTGTCGATCACGAACGTCTCGGGCACGCCGTAGACGCCCCAGTCGATGCCCACCCGCCCGTCGCGATCGACGACCGACACGGTGTACGGGTCGCCGTTCTGCTCGAGCCAGCGCTTGCCGGCGACGGATTCGTCCTTGTAGTCGAGCCCGACGATCGGCACGAGCTTCGCCTTGCCGAGCTCGACCAGCAGTGGGTGCTCCTCGCGGCAGGACACGCACCAGGACGCCCAGACGTTGAGCAGCCAGACCTGTCCCTTGAGGTCGGCGGGACCCAGCGTCTTCGCGGGCTCGTGCAGCTGCGCAAGCACGAACGCCGGCGCCGGCTTGCCGATCAGCGGCGAGGGCACTTCGCGCGGATCCCGCCACAGGCCGACCAGCAGGAACGCGAAGAGGACGATGAAGACGCCGAGCGGGATCAGCAGCTTCTTGCTCATCGCCCGGCTAAGCCTCGCGCCACGGCGCCGCCGCCAACGCGCGCGTCGCGCCGCCTCTCGACCCGGTAGCGACGATCGGAAAGCGCGAGCAATCCCCCGAGCGCCATCAGCAGGCAGCCGCCCCAGATCCAGGTCACGAAGGGCTTGTGGTAGACGCGCACGCTCCATGCGCCGCCGTCGACGGGCTCGCCGAGCGAGACATAGAGGTCTCCGGTCAGCATGCTGCGGATGGCCGCCTCGGTCATCGGCATGCCGCTGGCGTCGTACACCCGCTTTTCGGGGAACTGCGTGGTCACGTGCTGTCCGTTGCGGCTCACGTCGAACATACCGCGCGCGGCGCGGTAGTTCGGTCCCCGGATCTCGCTGGTGCCGTCGAAGCGCAGCGTGAAGCCGCCGACGGTGACGGTGTCGCCGACGTCCATCCGCACGTCGCGCTCGGTCTCGTAGCCCCGGACCATCGTCACGCCGACGATGAAAACGGCGATGCCGAGATGGGCGACGATCATTCCCCAGTAGCTCCTCGGCTGCCGCGCGAGGTGCGCGATGGCGCCGCCGTGCACGCCGCGGCCGCGCTCGCGGACGTTGACGACGGTCGAGGCGACGATCCATGTCGCGAGCAGCAGTCCGAAGCTCACCATCGGGGTCCACTTGCCGGCCGCGAACGGAACCAGGAGCGCGGTGAGCACGCTGACGGCGAGCGCCCATTTCAGGCGCCGCCACAGGTCCGGCACCGGCGCCTGCTTCCAGCGGGCGAGCGGCCCGACGCCCATCAGGAAGACGAGAGGCGTCGTCAGCGGCACGAACACCGTGTCGAAGTACGGCGGGCCGACCGAGATCTTGCCGAGGTTGAGCGCGTCGAGAAAGAGCGGGTACAGCGTGCCGAGCAGGACCGAACCCGCCGCGGCGATGAGGAGCACGTTGTTGGCGAGCAGCATCGTCTCGCGCGAAACGGCTTCGAAGCGGCCGCCGCCGCCCACCTTCGGCGCCCGCAACGCGAAGAGCACGAGCGATCCGCCGATGACGATCGCGAGGAAAGCGAGGATGAAGACGCCACGGCGCGGATCGGTGGCGAAGGCATGAACCGACGTCAGCACGCCGGAACGGACGAGGAACGTGCCGAGGAGCGACAGCGAGAAGGCGCAGATCGCGAGCAGCACCGTCCACGCCTTGAACGTTCCGCGCTTTTCCGTGACCGCCAGCGAGTGGATCAGCGCGGTGCCGACGAGCCACGGCATGAACGAGGCGTTCTCGACAGGGTCCCAGAACCACCAGCCGCCCCAGCCCAGCTCGTAGTACGCCCACCAGCTGCCCGAGCATGATCCCGCAGGTGAGAAAGCTCCACGCGAGGGTCGTCCACGGGCGCGACCAGCGCGCCCACGTGGCGTCCAGCCGCCCGCCGATCAGCGCGGCGATCGCGAACGCGAAGGCGACCGAGAAGCCGACATAGCCCATGTAGAGCAACGGCGGATGAAACACCATGCCCGGATCCTGCAGCAGCGGATTCAGGTCGCGGCCGTCGGCGGCCGGCGGGAACAGGCGGTCGAACGGGTTGGAGGTGAGCAACAGGAACAGCAGGAATCCGAACGCGACGAGGCCCATCACGCCCAGCACCCGCGTCGCCATCTCGTCGGGCAGGTGACGGCTCTTCAGCGCAACCGCCATGGTCCACGCGCCCAGCATGAACACCCACAGCAGCATCGAGCCCTCGTGCGAGCCCCATGTCGCGGCGATCCGGTACTGGAGCGGCAGCTTCGAGTTCGAATTGGTCGCGACGTTCACCACGGAAAAGTCGTTGGCGACGAACGAGTACGCGAGACAGCCGAAGGCGAACGCGATGAACAGGAACTGGCCCGTCGCGAGGGGCCGCGCGAGCGCCATCCAGACGGGGACGCCGCGCTGCGCGCCGGCCAGAGGCAGCGTGCCCAGGAGCGCCGCGAGCAGCAGGGCCAGGATCAGCGCGAAATGTCCGAGCTCGGGAATCATCGGGAGGTCCTTCGCGTCATGGTTTCAGCGATTTCGCGGCCTTGTCCATCGCCGCGCGCGAATGCGCCTGGTCGAGCGCGGCGGCGGCCTCGGGCGGCATGTAGTTTTCGTCGTGCTTGGCGAGCACCTCGGTCGCGTGAAAGACGCCGTCCGGGCCGACCTTGCCCTGCGCCACGACGCCTTTGCCCTCCTTGAACAGGTCCGGGAGGATTCCGGTGTAGACCACGGGAATGGTCTGTGCCGTGTCGGTCACCCTGAAGCGCACCGTGAGGCCGTCCGGGCGCGCGAGTCAGGCTGCGCTCTTCGACGAGCCCGCCGATGCGGAAGGCGCGGCCCTGCGGCGCGCGATGCTCGGCAACGTCGGTGGGCGAGAAGAAGAACACGAGATTCGATTGGAACGCGTTCAACACGAGGCCCACGGCGGCGGCGAGAAGAAACACGCCGGCGCCGATCCACAGGAAGCGACGTTGGCGCGGCTTCATTCGGCGGCTCCGGCGGCGGTCGAGGCGTCGGGCACGGCAAGCCGCGCTTCCGCCAGCACGGACCTCCGGCGCGATCGCAGCGCCGCAAGCTCGACGGCGAACGCCAGCGCCGTCACGCCATACGCGCTCCAGACGTAGTAGGCGTACCCGTTCATCGCGAAGAATTCGATCATGCCGCACCCATCCCGTTCATGCGTTGCGCACCTCCGTCAACGCGCCGACCCAGGCGGCGTCGCGCTCGCGCTCGACCATGATGGTCCGCACGCGGGCGAGCGACACCGCGATGGCGTAGAACCAGGCCGCGAACGACATGACGAGCATGCCTGTCAGCATGATCGCCGCCATCGACGGCGCCCTGGTGAGACTCACCGACGAGCCCTGATGCAGAGTATTCCACCAATGCACGGAGAAGTAGATGATCGGTATGTTGACGACGCCGGTCAGCGCAAGCACGCCGCAGGCGCGGTCCGCGCGCCGGGGATCGTCGATGGCGTTGCGCAGCGCGATGACCCCGAGATAGAGAAAGAGCAGGATGAGCTCGGACGTCATCCGCGCATCCCATGCCCAATAGGTGCCCCATGTCGGCCGGCCCCAGAATGCGCCGGTCCATAGCGCGACGAACGTCATCACCGCGCCGGTCGGCGCGATCGCCTGCGCCATCATCGCCGACAGCCGGGTGTTGAAGCCCAGGGCTGCCGCGCTCCAACCCGCCATCACGACGTAGAGGAACATGCTCATCCAGGCGGCGGGCACGTGAATGAAGATGATCCGGTAGGCATCGCCCTGCTGGGCATCCCTCGGGGCGGCGACGAGCCCGATGTACAGGCCGACGATGGCGAGCACGGCCGCGGCGCCCGCGAACCACGGGATCATCCTCCCGGCCAGCGGATAGAACGTGGCGGGGGACGAGAAGCGGAACCAGTTGAGCGCCATGGCCGACTCGAATTCCCTCTAGTCCAGCGCGATGCGGACAGCGGCGGCGGCGGCGAAGGGCGCGCCGACGCACGCCGCGAGCAGTCCCGCGCCGAGCAGCGAGAGATGCGCCGACGGGCCGAGGCCCGTGCGGGCGGCATCGACGGCGCCGGCCCCGAAGATCAGGACCGGAACGCAAAGCGGGAGGACCAGGAGCGCGAGCAGGCTGCCGCTGGAGCGCAGCCCCAGCGTCAACGCGGCGCCGATCGCGCCCAGCAACGACAGGATCGGCGTGCCGATGAGAAGCGCCGCCGTCAACACCGCCAACGCTTCTCCGTCGAGCGCGTATTGCAGTCCCAGGAGCGGGGCGATCAGCACGACCGGCAGTCCGGTCGTGAGCCAGTGCGCGGCGATCTTGCCCGCGACGAGCGCGACGAGCGGATAGGGCGACAGGGCGATCTGTTCGAGCGTGCCGTCGGCGTGATCGTTGGCGAAAAGCCGCGGGAGCGACAGGAGCGAGGCGAGGAGCGCCGCCACCCACAACACACCCGGGCCGATGGCGGCGAGCGTGTTGCGCTCCGGTGTCGTCGCGAGAGGAAAGAGCGAGGCCACGATCACGTAGAAAAGCAATTGCACGCAGAGTTCCGCCCGCGACCGGAACGCGAGCTTGAGATCCCGCGCGATCGCCCAGCGGAGCGCGGGCCAGACCGTATCGGCGGGCTCCGGAGCGAAAGCGACGGCGATAGACATGCATCAACCCAGCACGAGCGCCGCGACGCGAGACCCGTCAAGGCCGAGCGGCGCATGCGTCGCCGCCACGACCAGTCCGCCCTTGGCGAGGTGGCCGGTCAGCATGCGCGCCAGGAGTTCGGCCCCGGCCGCGTCGAGCGCCGCCAGCGGCTCGTCGAGGAGCCACAACGGCCGGCTGACGAGCGACAGGCGCGCGAGCCCGATGCGGCGCCGCTGGCCCTGCGAAAGCACGCGCGCGGGAAGCGAGCGCTGGCGCGACAACGCAAACCGATCCAGGGCCTCGCCGATGGCGTCGCGCGAGGCCGCCGCACCTTCGAGCGCCACGAGCGACACCAGATTTTCCTCGGCGGTGAGCTCGTCCTTGAGCGACGGCAGATGGCCGGAGAATGCGATCGACGCGCGCAACGTGGCGTCGAGCGGCCCGACTTTCTTCCCTTGCCAGCGGACTTCGCCGGATTCGGGCGCCGCGAGCCCGGCGAGCATGCGCAGCAGCGTCGTCTTGCCGGTGCCGTTGGCACCGGTCACGACCAAGGCCTCGCCCGCGCCGACGCGAAACGAGAGCCCGGTGAAAAGCTTCGAAAAACCGCGACGCGCGGCCAGTTTCTGCGCTTCCAGCATCGACATTCTCGTTCGGAGGCCAAGTCACGGGACGCCGGCATCGGGTGGGTCGAACAGGCCGACCCTCGGAGTGGAAAACCGGGGCAATTATAGCCGACCCCCCCTCCACCTCCTTGCGCCGCGTCAACCCGGGAGCCCGTTGGTCTTCCGGCAGGCTCCTAAGGAACCTCTGAACAAGTCCGCCGCGGAGCGCGTTGGTGCGAGATGCGGATGGCTGCGAGGCACGCGACGACGGTCGTAGTTGGTACTACGATGCCAAGGAGCGTGCCAATGCAGACGCCGCATATCGCGCCAACCCGCATGGGGCGGCGCGCTCCGGGGTGCTGGCTTTGTCGCCAGGCTTGCGAATAGTGCCTACTATTCGCTTCGCCTTGCTTCGCGCCACCCCTCCCGGAGCGCATCCGTCGCGCCCGTGGGGGACTTGTTCAGAGGTTCCCTAAGCCGGCTTGCTATCATGGCACTCGCCAGCCCGCCCCGGGAGCGTCCCATGCCGGACAAGGAAATTCGCGCCGCCTCGCTCGAGTACCACCGGCAGCTCCCGCCGGGAAAGATCTCGATCCAGCCGACGAAGCAGCTGACCAATCAGCGCGACCTGGCGCTCGCGTACACGCCCGGCGTGGCGGCGGCGTGCGACGAAATCGTCCGCGATCCCGCCGAAGCGCGCAACCTCACTTCGCGCGGCAATCTCGTCGGTGTCGTCACCAACGGCACGGCGGTGCTGGGTCTCGGCGCGATCGGCCCGCTCGCCGCCAAGCCGGTCATGGAGGGCAAGGCCGTCCTCTTCAAGAAATTTGCCGGCATCGACTGTTTCGACATCGAGATCGACGAGCGCGATCCGGACAAGCTGGTCGACATCATCGCGGCGCTCGAGCCGACCTTCGGCGGCATCAATCTCGAGGACATCAAGGCACCGGAGTGCTTCTACGTCGAGCGCAAGCTGCGCGAGCGCCTCAAGATCCCGGTGTTTCACGACGACCAGCACGGCACGGCGATCATCGTCGGTGCGGCGATCACGAACGGGTTGCGGGTCGTCGGCAAGGACCTGAAGGACGTCAAGCTCGTCTGTTCGGGGGCCGGAGCGGCGGCGCTCGCCTGCCTCGACCTCCTCGTGCTTCTTGGAATACCGCAACAGAACATCTGGGTCGCCGACATTGCGGGCGTCGTCTACCGCGGACGCCGCGAGGAGATGGACGACAACAAGGCGCGCTACGCCCAGCCGACCGAGGCGAGGAAGCTCGCCGACATCCTGGCCGGCGCCGACATCTTTCTCGGTCTTTCGGCGGCGAAGGTGCTGCACGCCGAGTGGCTTGCGCGGATGGCCGACAAGCCGCTGATCCTCGCGCTCGCGAATCCGGAGCCGGAAATCATGCCGGACCTTGCCAAAGCCGCGCGTCCGGACGCCGTCATCGCGACCGGCCGCTCGGACTTTCCGAACCAGGTCAACAACGTGCTGTGCTTTCCGTTCATCTTCCGCGGCGCGCTCGACGTCGGAGCGACGACGGTGAACGAGGCGATGAAGCTCGCGACGGTCCGGGCGCTGGCCGACCTCGCGATGGCCGAGCAGTCCGACATCGTCGCCAATGCCTACGGCGAGCAGGATCTGCACTTCGGACCCGAGTACCTCATCCCGAAGCCGTTCGACCCGCGGCTCATCGTGATGATCGCCCCGGCGGTCGCCAAGGCGGCGATGGACTCGGGTGTCGCCACGCGCCCGATCGCCGATCTCGCGGCCTATCGCGAGAAGCTGCTGCAGTTCGTCTATCAATCCAGCCTGCTGATGAAGCCCATCTTCGCCGCGGCCAAGAAGGATCCGAGGCGGATCGTCTATGCCGAAGGCGAGGACGAGCGCGTGCTGCGCGCGGTGCAGATCGTGATCGACGAGGGCCTCGCCCGTCCGATCGTCGTCGGTCGGCCGGCGGTGCTGCAGCGGCAGGTCGAGAAGCTCGGCTTGCGCATCCGTCCCGGGACGGACTTCCAGGTGGTCAATCCCGAGTCCGACCCCCGCTACCGCGCCTACTGGACGGAGTATTACGCGCTCACCGCGCGCAGGGGAGTGTCGCAGCAATATGCGAAGATCGAGATGCGCCTGCGCCTCACGCTGATCGGCGCGATGATGATCCACATGGGCGAGGCCGACGGCATGCTCTGCGGCACCTTCGGCACGCACGCGCTGCACCTCCGCTACGTCGAGCAAGTGCTCGGATTGCGCCGTGGGACCAAGGTCTGCGCGGCGATGAATGCGGTGATGCTCCCGAACCGGACGGTGTTCATCGCGGATACCTACGTCAACATCGATCCCACGGCCGAGCAGATCGCCGAGATCACGGTGCTCGCCGCAGACGAGATCCGCCGCTTCGGCATCACGCCGAAGGTCGCGCTGCTGTCGCATTCGAGCTTCGGCAGCGGCGACGACCCGCAGTCGCGCAAGATGCAGACGGCGCTCGCACTGGTGAACATGATGAGCCCCGAGCTCGAAGTCGAAGGCGAGATGCACGGCGATGCCGCGCTGGATGAAGAAGTGCGAATGCGCGCGTTTCCCGGCTCCAGGTTGAAGGGCGAGGCGAACCTCTTGATCATGCCGACGGCGGATGCCGCCAACATCGCGTTCAATCTGCTCAAGGTTGCGGCCGGCGGCGGGGTGACGCTGGGGCCGATTCTGCTCGGCGTCGCGAGACCTGTGCACATACTCACGCCTTCGGCCACCGTGCGCAGGATCGTGAACATGACGGCGCTCACGGTCGTCGACGCGAGCCACCAGCGGCAGATGTAGCGGCAGCCGGAAGGGAGGAGAGATGGATACGCCAGCAAGTTCGTCGCCGCGCCGGGAAGGCGCCGTGGCCGTACATTCGTTGCATCGCTTCGTCTTCACCGTCCCCGATCTCGACGTCGCGGCGTCTTTCTATGCGGATTTCGGCCTCGACGTGCGGCGGAAGGGCGGACGCGTCGATCTGCACACGTTCGGCCATGACCACCGGTGGGGCTCGATCTACGAGGCGCCGGGACCGAAGCGCCTGCAGTACGTGAGCTTCGGCGCCTATGCGGACGATTACGACCGGATCGTGGATCGCATGACGGCGCAGGGTATCCGCATGACCGCGCCGCACGCCTTGGCCGACGAGGACGGCGTGTGGTTCGCCGATCCCGATGGCACGCCGGTGCAGCTCGTGGTCTCGGCCAAGGTGACGCCGGCCGAGAAGTCCGCGGCGGCGCCTCGGCCCTCCCGCGCTCCGACCGCCGGCGCGGCACCGTCGCGCTCCGCGGCAGGCACCGTTCGGCCGCGCCGCCTCTCGCACATCCTGCTGTTCAGTTCGGACGTGCCGCGCTCGGTACGGTTCTATTCGGAGACGCTGGGCCTGCGCCTGTCCGACCACTCCGGCGAGATCATCGCCTTTCTGCACGGCGCGCATGCGAGCGACCACCACCTGATCGCCTTCGCCAAGTCCGACGGTCCCGGCTTGCATCATTCGAGCTGGGATGTCGCGAGCTTCGACGAGGTCGGCCTCGGGATGCAGCAGATGATCGATCGCGGACACACGCACGGTTGGGGCGTGGGCCGCCATGTGCTGGGCTCCAACTACTTTCGGTACACTCGCGATCCGTGGGGCAGCTTCGCCGAGTATTCGTACGACATCGACTTCATTCCGGCGGCGGTGGAATGGACGGCCAAGGATCATCCGCCCGAAGATTCGTTCTACGTCTGGGGCCCGCCGGTCCCGGACGACTTCATCATCAATCACGAAACCGCGAGGAGACCCACATGAGACGCACTGCTCGGCGTGCCTTCCTGGTCATCTCGGCGCTGCTTTGCGCCGTCACCCTCGCGGCCGGTCCCGCCTCGGGCGCGCCCTCGGGTCCGCCGATACGCATCGGCAGCACGCTGGCGCTCACCGGACCGCTCGCTTCGACGGCGCTCGTCCATCAGCTCGTCGGCGAGATCTATGTCGAGCAGATCAACAAGAAGAACGGCATGCTGGGCCGCCCCGTCGAGTGGATCGTGCGCGACGACCAGTCGAAGCCCGACCTCGCGCGCACGCTCTACGAGCAGCTCATCACGGTGGACAAGGTCGATCTGCTGATGGGACCGTATGCGACCGGCGCGATCCTCTCCGCGATGGGCGTCGCGCAACGCTACAACAAGATCCTCGTCCACCATACGTTCGGCATTCCGAGCCTCGCCAAGTACGACGCCCATTTCCCCACGTGGTCACTCGGCGCCGATCCGGCGGCGACGTTTCCCAATACGCTGCTCGACGCGCTCGCGGCCACCGGGAAGCCGCCGAAGACCATTGCGATCGTCACGAGCAAGTTTCCGTCGGTCCACTTCATGTCGCTCGGCGCCCGCGAAGCTGCGAAGAAGCGCGGGCTGCAGGAGGTCGTGTTCCTCGAGTGGGATTTCGGCAATCGCGAATTCGGCGCCATCGCCGGACGGGTGAAGGACGCCAATCCCGATTTCGTGTGGGTGGGCGCGATCGGGCTGGAAGGCAACCAGCTGCTCGACGCGATGAAAAAGATCGACTACACACCGCCGCTGCACTTCTACATGTATCCCGCGCCGGGTCCGATGGCGCAGGCGCCCGAGGGCAAGAATGCGCTGGCGGCCACCATCTTCGAGGAGCATCCGCCTTATCTCAACAATCCGGGCGCCGCCGAGTTCGTGAAGCTCTTCAACGAGCGGGCGACCAAAGCCGGGTTGCCCTACACCGGCGTCGAAACGCAGGCTGCGGCGTCGTATTCCGCGTGGCAGGTGCTCGATGCGGCAGTCACGGCGACGAAAAGCCTCGACGACAAGGTGCTTGCGGAGTGGCTGCGCAAGAATCGTGTCGACACCATCCAGGGCAAGCTCCGCTTCGACGGTGCGAGCAACTACGGCGACGATCTGATGAGCGTCAAGCAGGTGCAGAACGGCCGCTGGGTCACCGTCTGGCCCAAGAGCGTCGCGGCCCCGGGCGCTACCCTCATGACGAAGTAGCGGACTGACGCCATGGGGCTCCCGAGCTTTTCGCTCCTCGCGCAATCGGTGCTCTCGGGAGTGTTCATCGGGTCCCTTTACGGGCTCCTGGGCCTCGGCCTCAGCCTGTCCTGGGGGCTCCTGCGCCAGATCAACCTCGCGCACTTCGCGCTGGCGTTTCTCGCGGCCTATCTTTGCTATCAGCTCTCGGCGAAGGGAGGCGTCGATCCGCTCCTGACGCTGGCGCTGATCGTGCCCGGCTTCTTCGTGCTCGGCGTTGCGATGCAATGGGTCTTCTCCCGGTTCGACATCAGCGCCTTCAACTCGCTCCTGGTCAGCTTCGGGCTGACCGTCATCGTCGAGTCGCTGATCCAGTCGATCTGGACGGCGGACTTCCGTCGCCTCGAATCGGTGTACGGCACCGCCAAGTTTCGCATCGGTGTTCTGTATGTCCCCGGGCCGGAGCTCCTCACGCTCGTATTGTCGGTAACGCTGTCGCTCGCGATCTGGATGGGCCTCCGTCATACCGACATCGGGAAGGCATTGCGCGCGGCGGCCGAGGACGGACCCATCGCGGTCGCTTTCGGGGTGAACCGGCAGGCGCTCGCGCTGGTGCTCTCCGGTGTCTGCGCCGCGCTCGCGGGCGTCGCGGGCGTGTGCATCGCGCTGAGCTACACGCTCGCTCCCGCACAAATCTATGCGTGGATCGGCGTCGTCTTCGCCGCGGTGATGATGGGCGGGCTGGGGCGCCCGCTCGGACCTCTCGTCGCCGGCATCGTCATCGGCGTGAGCGAGTCGGTGACGATGGCGCTGACCTCGCCGTCGTGGGCGCCGCTCGTCTCGTTCTCGCTCCTTATCCTCGTTCTCCTGGTCCGGCCCGCGAGGGTCTAGGACCCGTTCACACGATGTCCACAAGTGCGAAGGGGCTGGTGAGGAGCGTCTACGGCAAGGTGTTGCCGGAGGGGCTGGGGGGGAGCGTCTACGGCAAGATGTTGATCGCCGGCGGGGTGCTGGCGACGCTTCCCATGCTCGGGCTCCCGCTGTTCTACGAGTCGTTTCTCTATCTCGTTTTCCACTGGATCGTCCTCGCCACCTCCTGGAACATCCTGTCCGGATACTCGGGCTATTTCTCCTTCGGCCACGGCGCGTTCTTCGGCGCCGGGATGTACACGACGGCCACGCTCGCGTCGCGCTTCGGCGTGCCGTTCCTGTGGACGCTGCCGGCGGCGGCGATCGTGGCGACCGTCATGGGCCTGGCGCTGGGCGCCGTCGTCTTCCGCGTGCGGCAGGTCCGGGGCGAGCTCTTCGCGCTGGTGACACTCGCGTTCACGTTCGTCGTCGGCACGATCGTCCTCAACACGCCGATCGACGGAGGACCGGGGGTCTATCTCAGCGCCGTTCCGATTCCCCGGGTGACGTCCTCCCCGGCGTCCACCTTCTACCTCATGGGACTCGCCACGGCGCTCGCGACGCTCGCCATCGCCTACGGCATCTTTCGCTCGCGACTCGGCCTCGGGCTGTTCGCGATTCACGACGACGAAGACGTCGCGGAGGTTCTCGGCGTGCCGACCTTCCGCTGCAAGATGACGGCGTTTGCCGTGTCGTGCGGCTTGGCCGGCATCGCCGGCGGCATGCACGCCCTGTTCATTTCCTACGTGACGGCCGGCGACACGTTCACGATCACGGTGCCGCTCACGGTGGTCCTGATGAGCGTCCTTGGAGGCACACGCCAATGGGCGGGTCCCGCCGTGGGAGCCACCATCATTACGGCGCTGCTGTATGCGTTCACCGCCGGCAATCTCGCGGTCGCCGGCAAGGCGGTCTTCGGCGCGGTGCTCATCGTGGTCATCCTGTTCATGCCGCAGGGCGTCCTCGGCGGGCTCATGGCGTACCGCCGGCGCAAACGCGTGCCGGCAGTGCCCGCCGCCGCCGTCTCTGGCCCAGCGGCGGCACGGGCGCCGTCGCAAACCCGGAACCCGGTCGGCACGGATCGCATCCTGGTGGCGCGCGGCATCCGCAAGGCATTTCGAGGCGTGCGGGCGTTGGACGGCGTCGACATCGACGTGCGCAAGGGGGAAATCCTTGGCCTCCTCGGTCCCAATGGCTCGGGCAAATCGACGTTCATCAATGTCGTGAGCGGACATTACCGGCCCGACGGCGGCACGCTGGCCATGGAGGGAAGGGACATTCTGCATGGCAGTGCGCATCGGATCGCGCAGGCCGGAGTGGCGCGCACGTATCAGATTCCGCGCCCTTTCGAGCACCTGACCGTCATCGAGAACGTCGCCGTGCCGGCGATGTTCGGCGCGGCGCAACTCGAGCGCGGCGCCGCGCTCGTGGACGCCCGCCGTTGGCTCGAGTTCACGGATCTCGCCGACAAGGCCGATTGGCTGCCGGAAGATCTCAACCTGCATCAGCGCAAATTTCTCGAGCTTGCGCGCGCGCTCGCGTCACGGCCCCGCCTTCTGCTGCTGGACGAGGTCCTGTCGGGATTGACGCCTTCCGAGATCGACAGCGCGATCGCCTTGATCCGCAGGATCCGCGACGAGGGCGCGACGATCGTTTTCGTCGAGCATGTGATGCGCGCCGTCCGGGCGCTGGCGGATCGCATCGTCGTGCTCGATCAGGGCCAGGTCATCGCGGAAGGCGCCGCCGCCGACGTGATGGGCCGGAGGAACGTCGTGTCGGCGTTCCTGGGGAAAGCGGATGCTTGAGCTGCGCTCGGTCGAGGCGAGGTATGGCGCCGCCGTCGCGCTGCGCGACGTGTCGCTTGCCATCGGCCCCGGAGAGCTCGTCTGCGTCGTCGGTCCGAACGGGGCGGGGAAGACCACGCTCATCAACGTGATCGCCGGCATCCACCGGGCGAGCGCCGGCGTCATCAGGCTGGGTTCCCGCGACGTGACCCAACTGCCTGCCTGGCGCTTCTGCGACGAGGGTGTCGCCATCGTGCCGGAAGGCCGCCGTCTCTTCACGAGCATGACCGTGCGGGAAAACCTTGAGCTCGGCAGCTACCGGTCGGGCGCGAGGGCGACGAGGCATACGTCGCTGGAGCGCGTCGCCTCGACGTTTCGGCCGATGGGCGATTGGTTCGGGCGCGCGGCGGGAACGCTTTCCGGAGGACAGCAGCAAATGGTGGCGATCGCGCGCGCGCTCATGGCGCGGCCGCGCATCCTGCTGCTCGACGAGCCGTCCCTCGGCCTCGCCCCGGTCATCGTGCTGGAGCTCTTCGACATCATCAAGCGGGTCAACGCGGACGGCGTCGCCGTGCTGCTCGTCGAGCAGAACGTCGCGATGGCGCTCGACATCGCCGCGCGGGCCTATGTCCTCGAACACGGCAGCATCGTGGCGGAAGGCACGCCCGAGGCCCTTTTCCGCGAGCCGCACATCCGCCGGGTGTACCTCGGCTCGGACGCCGACGGGGCGGCCGCCACCAAGTAGAATCGTGCACCCGCCGTCGCCGCGGGCTCGACTTCGGGAGATTCACGATGAATCGCAGCATCGACCGCTTCCTGACCACGCACACCGGGAGCCTGCCTCGCCCCGAGGACCTGATCCGGACGATGTTCGCGAAGGAGGAGGGCGTTCCCGTCGACGCCGCCGCGCTCGCGCAGCGCGTGGCCCTCGCGGTCGAGGAGGTCGTACGGAAGCAGGCGGCGGCCGGCGTCGACGTGATCGACGACGGCGAAATGAGCAAGCCGAGCTACGCGACGTACATCAAGGACCGCCTGACCGGATTCGGCGGCGAAGGCAACACCTTCGTGTATCAGGACCTCTCGGATTTTCCTCGCCTCGCGCAGCGGGTGTTCGGCGATCCGGGCCGATCGCGGCGCAAGACTCCGGCGTGCAATGCGCCGATCGGCGTCCGCGACCCGAAAGCAGTGGTCGCAGACGTCGAGCATCTCAAGGCGGCGCTCCCGAAGGTCAAGGTCGAAGGCGCATTCATGACCGCCGCGTCGCCGGGCGTGGTGTCGCTCTTCTTCCGGAACGAGCACTATCCGAGCGAGGAAGCCTATCTCGCCGCGATCGCGGAGGCCATGCGCTACGAGTACGAGACGATCACGAAGGCGGGCATCACGCTGCAGATCGATTGCCCGGATCTCGGGATGGGGCGCCACATCCAGCATGCCGACCTGAGCCTGCCCGAGTGGCGCAAGAAGGCCGAGTTGCACGTCGAAGCGCTGAACCACGCGCTGGCGAACGTTTCACCCGAGCAGGTGCGCATGCATCTCTGCTGGGGCAACTACGAGGGCCCTCACCACTGCGACGTGGCGCTGGCGGATGTCATCGATATCGTGTTCAAGGCCAAGCCCAGCGCGATCGCGCTGGAGGCCGCGAACCCCCGCCATGCGCACGAGTGGGCGCTGTTCGAGACGGTCAAGCTGCCCGAGGGGAAGATGCTCATTCCGGGGGTGATCGAGTCGAAGTCGAACTTCGTCGAGCACCCCGAGCTGATCGCGCAGCGCATTGCGCGGTACGCGAAGCTCGTCGGCCGCGAGAACGTGATGGCCGGCAGCGACTGCGGCTTCGGGACGTGGGTCGGGCAGTCGGCGGTCGACCCCGACGTCGTTTGGGCGAAAATGGCCGCAATGGTCGAAGGCGCGCGCATCGCGTCGCGCGAATTCTGGAAATCATGATTCCTGCTTCGGCGGGTGGCCGGCCTGCAAGCCCGGATTTCCTCAGCAGACCCCGAGGTCGCCGCGCAAGGAGACACCGATGCGTGCACTTCATCTGGCTATGGCCTTCTTGATGCTGGCTTGTTCCAGCGTCTTCGCGCAGGGTCTCACGTTCGAGAACAACGTCAACCGCGCCGGGTCCGACTACCGCAACTTCGACTTGCCCCAGGCCAGCCCGCAGATGTGCAGCAACGCCTGCGCCGGCGAGAGCGCGTGCCAGGCCTACACCTACGTCAAGCCCGGCGTGCAGGGGCCCCAGGCGAAGTGCTGGCTCAAGAGCAGCGTGCCGGCGGCTTCCGCAAATGAGTGCTGCGTCTCGGGCGTCAAGGCGGCCGTGGCACCGCCGGCCGGTAGCGTCACCGTCGAAGACGGTGTCAACCGGCCGGGCGGCGACTACCGGAGCTTCGACCTGTCGCAGGCCATCCCGGACCTGTGCCGCGCCGCCTGCGCCGGCGACAGCGTCTGCAAGTCGTACACCTATGTCCGGCCGGGCGTGCAGGGGCCCAACGCGAAGTGCTGGCTGAAGAACACGGTGCCGCCGGCCGTGGCGGGGGGCGGGTGCTGCGTCTCGGGCGTCAAACCCGACGCCGGGCCGGTCGTTCCACCCGCGCTCCCACCCCAGACCGCGGGTGGCCACTGGCGACTGGAGGGCCAGCCTGAACTCAGGAACACCCAACCGCCGACCCAGCCGCCGTCCTATCACATCGATAGTTTCGAGGCGAACAGCCGCGGCGGCCAGATACGCGTCACCACCTTCGCCGCCCCGGGCGAGTGCGCGCCGGGCGCCGGCATGGTCGGCCCCGGCACCTCCCAGTCCTTCACGTTCCGCTGGACTTTCAACCCCGACGCCGGCGCCATGCGGGTTGACGACCGGGTCGCCGTCACCTACTGGGCGCAGGGTTCGGTCAACGCCTGCATGCAGCAGAACCCGTTCATGATGATCGGCGCGCCGCAGCGCAACCTGCGCACCTCGGATTCGCGGCATCGCTTCTACACGTTCTCCGGTCCCACCGACAACGTCGGCGGCGACCGCCTGGTTTCTCCCAATGGAAGCCAGTTGGGACCCCGAGACGAGTTCGAAATCGTGATCAACGGCTTCCGGGTGCCGCTGGCCCTATACATCAAATACCGGTACGTCTGGGTGCCGTGAGGCGAAAGGGCTGGGCCCTCAGTCCTTCAACACGACGGTGCAGCGGGTGCTGGCGCAAGCCGGGTTGCCGCGACCTGCTGTGGCCCGGCACAGCGCGACCGATCCCTATGTGCCGCTGATCGTGACGACGCTGCAGCGGTTTCGCGCGGCATGTGCGACCTCGTGCGCAATGCGAGAGCTGGTAGATGGGCAAAGCTGCCCGCAACGGCGCACAAGCTGATGGAGTAAATCCAGGACAAAGCTTTTGACGTCTGCGTTCGGGTCATCAGACGGATGCGACGTGTATCCGAACGCCCGGGGGTACACGCCCACGAGGGCACGGCCGACTAGCGCTTCCTTGGCGAATCAATGCGCGAAGGGAACCACCTGGGGGCGGAGAACTCGCCAAGGGCCACTGCCACCGCCACGAGGAGCAAATGACGACGGCGAAAAAGGTCCGGGCGCTCGGCGCCAGGCTGGTCGTCGACTTCGGGAAGCCCCCCGACTACGCGCGCCTGATGCGCCTCTTGTTGGACGAGCCCGCGTTCGCGCAGGCGGCGCAGGTGGTCGCGGACCGGCGGTCCACCGAGGACCAGGCCCAACGGGCTCGCCGCATCGCGAACCGGCTCGAAAGGGTGATTGCCGGTGCCGGCGCCATGTAGTTCGTTTATCCTTCGTCACCCCACGCCCGGGCATGCCGGGCGCCCCGACATCCTTCTTCCTAGAACCTATCGCCATGACCCAACGCGGATATCTGCGTCACCCGACCCTTCGCCAGGACACGATTGTCTTCGTCTGCGACGACGATCTCTGGAGCGTGAGCGCCGCCGGCGGCACCGCGCGCCGCTTGACTGCGGGCCTCGGCGAGCCCGCGACCCCGGCACTGTCGCCGGATGGAAAGTGGATCGCCTTCGTAGGACGCGATGAACAGCATCCCGAGGTCTATCTGATGGTCGCGGAAGGCGGACCTGCGCGCCGCATGACTTGGCTCGGTCCGGACGTAATCGTTCGCGGATGGACGCCCGAAGGGCACGTGCTCTTCGTATCGACTTATGGGCAGCCGTTCTTCCGCAATTACCGTGCGTTTACGCTCGGCGTGGACGGCGGCATGCCCGAAATGCTGCCGTACGGCCAGGTCAATCATCTCGCCTACGGACCCAGCAAGGCCAAGGTGATCGGCCGCAACACGGCCGATCCGGCACGCTGGAAGCGTTATCGCGGCGGCACTGCGGGTTACCTCTGGATCGACTCGGCGGGGGATGGGAACTTCCGCCGCATGTCCGAGCTTACCGGCAACATCACGAGCCCAATGTACGTCGGAGAGCGCATCTTCTATCTATCCGATGCCGAAGGTGTGGGCAATATCTATTCGTGCCGTCCGGACGGTTCCGACCGGCGGCGCCACACCGATCACGACGTCTACTACGCGCGGAACGCGCAAACCGACGGCCGGCGCATCGCATACCAGTGCGGTGCGGACATCTGGCTGTTCGATCCTTCGAGCAATCGCAGCGTTCAGGTCGCCATCGAAACGCCTGCGCATCGCACGCAGGCCGCGCGCAAGTTCGTTCCGGCCGCCGACTACATGACGGGGTGCGAAGTTCATCCCGCAGGGCACAGCGTCGCCGTCGACGTGCGCGGTCGTCTTTTCAGCTTCGCACTCTGGGAAAGCGCCGTTCGCCAGCACGGCGCACCTGACGGCGTCCGCTATCGACATGGACAGTGGCTTGGCGATGGCGCCACGATCGTCGCGATCAGCGACGAATCGGGCGAAGAACGCCTGGAGGTCTTCAACGAGGGCGCACGCAGCGCGTACGACTGGGACCTCGGCCGCGTGCACGCGATGCGCGCCGCACCGAGCGCCAAGCGCGTCGCTATCGCCAATCATCGGAACGAATTGCTGATTGCCGATCTCGACTCCAATTCCATTTCGGCCGCAGACCGCAGCAGCACGGGCCGGGTAGAGGATCTCGCCTGGTCCGCGGACGGCGCGTGGCTCGCCTACTCGTTCTCGACGAGTTCTAGACACCGAGCGATCAAGCTGCTCGACGTCGCGGCGAAAACCAGCACGCTGGTCACGCGGCCGGAATTCCGGGACTACTCGCCCTCGTTCGATCCGGACGGAAAGTATCTGTACTTCCTGTCCGCGCGCACCTTCGACCCCGTCTACGACGAGGTGCAGTTCGAGCTGAGCTTTCCGCGCGCGGCGCGTCCCTATCTTATCGCCCTGCAGGCCGATCAGCATCCGCCGTTCGATGCGCCACCCAGGGGCCTGAAGCCCGAGGACTGGGCCGAGAAGAAGGAAAAGCGGGAGAAGGCGCGGCAACGCAGGATCGACCTCGCCGGAATTGAACGGCGCGTCGCCGCGTTTCCCGTCGTCGAAGGCCGATTCGGCAAGGTTGCGGGTGCCGCCGGCGGCAAGGTGCTGTGGACGGTCCTTCCGATCGTCGGCGCGCACGGTCGAGGGGGCCACAAGGACTTGCGCGGACGGCTCGAGCTCTTCGAGTTCGCTACGCTGCGGACCGAAGTATTGCAGGACAAGGCCGACGACTTCGTCGTCGCGGCAGATGGTGCGACGGTGCTCTTGCGTGAGGGGAAGCGCCTGCGCGCAATTCCCGCCGAGAAGAAGGTCGAAAAGAACGGCGAGCCGCAATCCGACAAGCCGTCGCGCGAGAGTGGCTGGATCGATATCGATCGGATTCGCCTCTCCGTCGAACCGACGCGCGAATGGCAACAGATGCTGCGCGAAGTCTGGCGGCTGCAGCGCGACCAGTTCTGGGTTCCGGACATGTCCGGAATCGACTGGGAAGCGATCTACAAGACCTACGAGCCTTTGCTCGCGCGGGTGGCGACCCGTGGCGAGTTGTCCGATCTGATCTGGGAGATGCAGGGCGAGCTCGGCACTTCGCACGCGTATGAAACAGGCGGCGATCATCGCCGCACCCCATCGATCGCGCTCGGTCATTTAGGCGCGGAGCTCGCTCTTGGCGCCGACGGCAGGAGCTACGAGATCACGCGGATCGTCGAAGGAGATCCGTGGGATTCCGACGCCGACTCGCCGCTCAACGCTATCGGCGTCCAGGCGAACGTCGGCGAGAGGATCGTGGCCGTCAACGGTCAGCCGGTCTCGCGCAACCAGCCTCCGCAAGCGCTGCTCGTCCACCAGGCCGGAATGATGGCGGAATTGGTGCTCGCACCGGCGGCCGATCTATCGGACAGCGCGTCGACGCGTTCGGTGTTGATCAAGACGCTGGCCGACGAAGTACCCGCGCGCTACCGCGAATGGGTCGAGCACAACCGGCGCTGGGTGCACGAGAACTCTCAGGATCGGGTCGGCTATCTGCACCTACCGGACATGATGTCGGCGGGCTTCGCCGAATTCCATCGTTACTTCACCGCGGAGTGCGATCGCGACGCGCTGATCGTCGACGTTCGCTACAACCGCGGTGGCCACGTCTCGCAGCTGCTGCTCGAGAAGGTTGCACGAAAGCGGGTCGGCTACGACCTGCAGCGTTGGGGCGAGCCGCACGCCCTATCCGGCCGAGTCGCCGGCGGGGCCCATCGTCGCCCTGACCAACGAGCACTCCGGCTCCGACGGCGACATCTTTTCGCACTGCTTCAAGCTGATGGGCATCGGCAAGCTCGTCGGCACGCGCACCTGGGGAGGCGTCATCGGCATCTGGCCGCGGCACAAGCTCGCGGACGGGACCGAAACGACGCAGCCCGAGTTCTCGTTCTGGTTCAACGACGTCGGCTGGAACGTCGAAAACTACGGAACCGATCCGGACATCGAAGTCGACAATGCGCCGCAGGACGCGACGGCACAGCGCGATCGGCAGCTCGAAACGGCGCTGGCGACAGCGCTCAAGGCCATCGAAACGGCGGATGGACCGGCGCCGCGCTTCGGTCCGCGCCCCAAGCTTGCGCGGAAACCGCTCCCGCCCCGCTCACTTCCCGAGTAGTGTCTCCTAGGGATAGTAAATCCAACTGACAGTCAGCTTTCAGGAACATCGACGGGCGGCTCAGGGTCGAACTGCGACCTTCGACGACCAAACCGCTCGCGTTCGGCCTTGAAGGTCGCTGACCGGCCACTTGCAGACGTTCGGCCTCACCGGCCAATTTGCGCGGAAGTGGTCGGCCGCGCCAACGCGCAGACCGACCCCGACGAGCTGTTCCGCCGCATCGTCCACATCGCGCCGCCGCCCATCCGGCTGGGGGAGGCGGCGTGACGTAGGCCGCTGAAGTCCCGCTCGGCTGATCGGGACTGCCGGCGACAAGGCGGTTCACCGCCCGGTGCCGGCGGGCCGAGGCGATTGGAAGTCGCCAGTCTCTTCGTCGAGAGCGTTCAGCGTCCGTAGGTCGCCGTGAACGAGGCGGTATCCAGCAACGCCGCGCCCAACCCCTCGTTCAGCACGAAGCCATACAGCGCTGCGCTTCCGGTGACAGGGATACCGCCGGCAGCCTGCACGCTGGGCACGGCCAGGGCAAATAACGTGAAGATGTAGCGGTGTGGCTTGTCGCCGACGGGCGGGCAGGGGCCGCCGTAGTTGCCGTTCACGCCTGTGGCGCCCGTGTCCATGAAGTCGGTGTTTCCACCGTAGGCGCCGGGGGGCAGGGTGGCCGGGCTGTTGCCTGCACCTCGCGCCAGGCCGGTGGCGGTGGCCGGGATGTTGTAGACGGCCCAGTGCCAGAAGCCGCTGCCGGTGGGGGCGTCAGGGTCGTAGAGCTGCAGTGCAAACGACTGCGTGCCGGCGGGCGGGTTTTTCCAAACCAGCTCAGGCGACACGTTGTCGCCCGCGCAACCAAAGCCATTGAGCACGTAGTGGTTGGCGAACTTGCCCCTGCCCAGGTCCGGGCTGCTAAGCGTGAAGCGCGGGTGCTTGTGGTTGTCGTCGGCCATGGCCGGCATCGACAGGGCAGACAGCGCCATCGCGGCGCCGAGAGCAAGGGGCTTGAGGTTCATAGTCAAGGTCTCCAGGGTCTGGCGGTTAAGAAACGACGCCGCGGGTGGTCGCACCCGGGCCGAAATTCATCATACGAGCGACCGCGCGCCAGCGCTCACATCGAATTCGCTGCGAGGCGCTTGAGCGAAGGATAGGAAATCCAACGCCTGCAAGACGCCTGCTGATGAGTATTCGGATCCGGCTTGTGGCTGTCAAGGAGGGTTTTGGTCTGCGCCGGACGGGGTTGGTTGGGCTTCGTGTGGTGGCCGTGGGACGCGAGCGAGGGGATCGCGACGAGCGGCGCAAAGCTGCTGCTGGGGACAGCCGGTGGCGGCTGGCTACCAGGCGAGGCGTGGTCGAACTCGAAACCCTGGGCGGGCTGCGTCAGGCTACTTCCTGCCTTGTTGATGGTAGTCAGACATGCGTTCGACGAGACGACGTTCGATCTGCGTCAGCTGAAGGATCTTGCGGATCCGCCCCAGCATGAACGCGAGCCCGGACTCTTCAGCCGTACCCCGCTTCTCCGCCTCGCGTTCAGCCCTGGCGCTTCGCCGCGCCGCGTACGTTCTTGAGCAAGCGAAGCAAGTCCTTAAGAAGCGGGCTCTGGTGCTTGTCACGCCGAATCACGGTACCGTAATAGGCATCCGCATCGAGTTCCGAAGGAATCGCAACGACCTCGAGCCGCAGGCGATCTTCTTCTGTCACGCACAGTCCGGACACCACTGCGATACCGAGGCCGCGCGAGACATAGCGCTTGAGGGTTTCCAGGGTGCCGACCTCCATCCCCACATTCAGAGGAAGCTTGAGGCGCGCGAAGGTTTCCTTCACCACGTATCCCTCGAGTTGTACCTCAGCGACGATCAGCGGGTAGCGCCGCATCGTTTCCTCGTTCAGCAGGCTATTGAAGTTCGACCGCGCACGACGGGCAAGCGGATGGCCCTTCGGCGTGAGCAGGTAGGCTCCGAAGCTGGCGATCAGATCAAAGCTGAGCTCCTTCGGTAGTTCCCTCCGGGGAACCACCCCGATGTCGACTTCATTCGCTTTCAGCAGACGCAAGGTCTCCTCGACCGGCCGGGCCAGCAACCGCAGTCGCGCGAGGGGATGCGCACGGGAGAATTGCTCCACGCAATCAGGAAGCAGATAGCCGAGCACTTCGTCGTGCGTCGAAAGCACGATCTCGCCGGTCTCGGGGCTGTGCGTCAAGTCGTGCTCGAAGCCCTTAATCTCGTCGAACAGCGAAACCGCAAACGAGCGCGTCTGCTCCCCCCGCGGCGTCAGTCGCACGCGGCCGCCACGCGCTTCGTAGAGTTTGACGCCGAGGTCGCCTTCGAGCGCCTTGACCCGCTGCGAGACGGCGGCCTCGGAAATGCCGAGCTCGATGCCGGCTTTCGTCAGGCTGCCGTGTTTCGCCACAGCGAAGAAGCAGCGCAGCGCCTTGAGGTCCAGCACGTCGTAGGGATCCTTGTCCATGAGCGCGGCCTCCCTGACCGTAAGCAATGCTTGGAGGAGTGTAACCGCCGCCCCATGGCGAGGCTACGGGTGAACTGGAATAGTCCCGCTCGAGCAAACGACCATGGAGTCCGACGATGTCCTCATCCCGGTTTCGGTGGATTCTCGCAGCCGCTGCTCTGATCCTCACCACTCTCGCAATCGCGCTCATTGCGAGCCATCAGGACAAGCTGACACGCGTCTACCACGTCATCCGGCTGTTCGAACCTGAGCAGATCGTTCCTAACTTCCGCTCCATGGAGACCCTGTTCCATACCGTTCCGGTACGTCGTAGTGAGACCCCGCATCACTTCGAGAGCGAACCGCGCGACCTACCGCCAACATACGAATACCGGGGTACAACCAGGGACGTTGAGCGTTTCCTGCAGGACACGTGGACTACCGGGTTGATCGTGCTTCAGGACGGTAAGGTCGTGCAGGAGAAGTATTTCCGTGGCAACACGGCAGCCTCGAAGTCGATCTCCTGGTCCGTCGCCAAGTCCTTCATTTCGGCCCTCGTAGGCATCGCGGTCGCGGAAGGTCGTATCGCCGATATCCATCGTCCGGTGAGCGACTATGTTCCGGCCCTCCGGGGCTCGGGCTACGACGGAGTACCGGTCAAGGATGTGCTGCAGATGTCCTCGGGCATCCGGTTCAACGAGAACTACGGCGAGTTCTTTTCGGACATCAACCGCCTCGGTCGCGCGATCGCGTTCGACACCTCGCTCGATGAGTTCGTCGCGTCGCTGAAGCGCGAACGCGCATCAGGCACGTTTCATCATTACGTCAGCATGGATACGCAGGTGCTGGGCATGCTGCTGCGCGAGACGACTGGAGAGACGATCGCGTCTTATCTCGAAAGCCGGATCTGGAAGAAGCTGGGCATGGAGTCGGACGCGTACTGGCTGGTCGATCGGAATGGCATGGAACTGGCCTTCGGCGGCCTCAACGCGGTGCTGCGGGACTACGCGCGGCTCGGCCAGTTGTATCTCAACGAAGGCGAGTGGCAGGGACAGCAGATCGTTCCGGCGGCCTGGGTGCGGGCGTCGGTGACTCCGGACGCACCGCACCTGCAGCCCGGGAACCCCGCATCGACCTGGGTGCTCGGCTACGGCTACCAGTGGTGGATCCCGCAGCAACCGGACGGGGACTACCTGGCGATCGGCGTCTACGGCCAGTTCATCTACGTCTACCCGAAGAAGAAGATCGTGATCGCGAAGACTTCGGCGTATCCGAACTACACCATCGACGGACCCGAGAAAGAGCTTGAAACCATCGCATTGTTCCGGGCGATCGCAACACAACTCTCGGCGTCGGCGACCGAAGGACGCTCGAAACCATGAAGGTCGGACTCATAGTCATGAGCGGCATCCGCGCCGATGCCAAACTGTTGCAACTCGGCCTGCCGCTGCCGGGATTCGCCATCATGGCGCGCCGGTCATTTGCTCGTTAGGCGTCGGTGACACCGCAAAGAAACCTATGGCCAATCGGATAGCTGCCTACATCGTGGTATTTGTCGCCGTCTACGCCATAACTAGCCGTTTGTTGAACGCAAATGGTGATAAGGCGGTAACCGGCATGTTGGCGGGCGCTGTCGGCGGCACGATTGGCGGCTGGATCGGCGCCTTTCTCGAAGCCTATTTCTTGCACCTGGTGGGGCGCATCTTGGATGCCGCTGGCAGGGTAGCTGTCGCTCGCCATTTTGCGTCCATTGGTTCGAGGATTGGCCTTGTTGTCGGGACCATAGTTGGCGGAGTAGCGGGAGGGTTCAGCAGTCTGCCTATGGGTCTCGCAACCGCGACTGCGCTTGTTGCGCTTGCAAATACAGCCCATGTGATGTCTCGCCTTCGGTCCGATCCCTGGTTGAGGGGGGCGACTATCGTCGCAGCGTTTTTCGGTGTTGCCTTTGGTTTCGTTGGTGCGATGCTTGTCAGCATTGACCATTCGGTGTCCTCGTCGCGCGACACTACCCGTCACACCCGCTGCGATTGCGTACACCATGCTGTTGCTGGGTAACCTGTCCAGTTTAACGGCCGCTTCCGAGACCGACCGGGAGGTCGGTATGACCCCCAGTGGTCGGTCCAGGGTAAGGGAAAGCGCTAGCGGACAGGACTTGATTCAGGGAGGACGCATGCATAGATATGTCGCCGCGGTGATGACCAGCGCCGTCTGCTCCCTTTGCATCACCGGCGTGGCAAGTCAAGAACTCCCCGTCGGGGTGGTTGAACTCCGTGCGAGCACATTCGCAAAACGTCTCGGTGAAGCTCTTGAAATCTCGTGGACAAGACTTCGTTGTAACCTTGAGACCCGAAAGTGATCGATCCTATTCGCTCCACTACAGCAAGCAACCTGAGGAACTGGAAATGCTTGTTGCTGCCTGCATGGCGCTCCAGATTGCGATTGATAACGGCTATGCAGCGATCATTCTTACGCAGGAAAAGGATGCGCAGCTAGTTGCGTATCTGAAATCTGGAGAATCGTCAGCGGACGCTGGTCCGCGATTTGAAAAATCGCCCGCTGTTCGCATTGATAGCCCCGAAGGCGCCGATCTGAATAGGCGATGCGACAACTTTAAGGGGCCGAAGTAGGCGCTCGTAATGGGTTGAATACAAACTCTCAACGGATGGGACATCATCGAGGGGATGGTGCCCGCGGTATATCCGAGTAGTTGGGGCGTCCACGAAAGGGGTAGCGATATGGTTGATGGCGACGAGGCACGTCCGCTTCAAGGGATTGTTCAGCGAGTGCGAACAGGAGAATTTGCAGTGCGGCAATACTGGCGCGAAGGCTTGCTGTTTCTCGTCGTAGCGCTTTCGTTGATCGGATACATGTCGCGGGAATCCATGCCACAGGACTTGGCTTACCACAACTTCGCGGACAAACGCGTAGTTGTCGGAATTCCGAATCTGGCCAACGTTCTGTCCAACGTTCCGTTTCTCGTCGTCGGTGCCATTGGACTTGCTTTGTGTCTGCGGAGACGAACGGCCGGGACTTCCATTTCCTGGACAACGTTTTTCCTCGGAACAGCGCTGGTCTGTTTCGGCTCTGGGTATTACCACCTGACACCCAACAGCGCGACCCTTGTGTGGGATCGCTTGCCCATGACCGTCGCTTTCATGGGACTGTTCGTCGCCCTACTGAGCGAGCAGATAGACAAGTCGCTCGACCGTTTGCTACTCGTTCCAGCGCTCATAGTCGGACTTGCGAGCGTCGCGTGGTGGCGCTACGCCGACGATCTCCGCTTCTACTATTGGGTTCAGCTTGTGCCCTTATTAGTCATCCCGGCTTTGCTCGCCATATTCCCGCCTAGATATACCCACCGCGCATACCTGCTCTACGGTCTCGGCTTCTACGTGCTTGCCAAGATAGCGGAGATATTTGACCAAGCGATCTTCGGGTTGACTTCAAACACGATCAGCGGCCATTCGATCAAGCATCTGCTGGCGGCGTTCGGCCCGCTCTTTGTCTACCTAATGTTGACGCGGCGTAAACCCGTCGCGGTACGGAAAGACTAACTGTGCTGCTTTCGCGACGACATAAGGCGAAAGCGTAAACAATAGCCCGAGGACGCTCCCTCCCTATGAATTGGAAACCATCTGTTGTGCGGCGCGTTGTCGTGTTCCTTATGCCGTTGCTGGTAGGGAGCTGCGCCTTTGTCCCCGCTCCGCCGCCCTGGGGTTCCGGCGGCCCAACTCCGGTTTCTCCCGGGCCGTTGACGATGGACGATGTGGGACGACTCTATCCCACACAGGTGAAAGAAGTGATCGATGCCCGCGAGGTTGCCGCGATACAGGCGGCCGTTCAGCGTGCGGCGACGGAAAAGCTCAAAATCTCCATCTCTGGAAGACGGCACAGCCAGGGCGGGCACGTCTTTTACAAGGATGCTGTTGTGCTCGACATGACCAGTTTCAACAAAATTCTTCGGCTCGACAACGAACGAAAGATATTAACCGTTCAAAGCGGCGCGACCTGGGCAGACGTGCAGGACTACCTCAACGAATACGGCCTTGCCGTTGAGGTTCAGCAGGCCTCGAATATTTTCACCGTGGGCGGCAGTTTGAGCGTCAACGCTCACGGGCGCGACCCCAACTTCGGCCCAATCATCGAAACGGTCCGCGCGTTAAGAATACTACTTGCCGACGGAAGAATCGTTCAGGCAAGCCGTGCGGAAAACCGGGAATTGTTTTCGCTCGCCATCGGTGGTTATGGCCTTTTTGGCGTAATTCTCGACGTCGATCTATCACTCACCGACAACGACGTGTACGGGAAAAAAACCATCGAACTCGATTACGTCGATTACGCAGAGTTCTTTGAAAAAGAGATTCGTGCCAATGCAAAGGTCGGTCTTCATTACGCTTGGCCTTCGTTCGCGCGTGACGGCTTTCTGAAGACGATGCTGGTTTCAACTTACTTCAAAACGGACCAACGACCTGAGGGCGTGTTTGAGCTCAATACAGAAGGCTTCATTCCGGTCACGAGCTTCTTCCTGGCCCTCTCGCGGCAAAGCGAATGGGGAAAGAGCTTCCGTTGGTTCATGCAAAGGAACTTCGTCGACCGACCGGGCTCCACCAAGATCGTCTCCCGCAACAACGCCATGAGGCCGGAGGCCTTGTTCCTGGAATACAGCTCACCGAACGATACCGACATTCTCCAGGAATATTTCGTACCAGTTGGTCGCCTGGCGAGCTTTCTGGACGATGTGAGAACCGTGCTTCAGGCCTATGACGTCAATCTCCTCAGCGTAACCATCCGATACGTACCGAAGAACACAGAGGCGTTTTTATCCTATTCACGAGAAGATGCCTTTGCCATCGTTCTCTATATCAATCAGGAACTTTCAGAAAGCGGACGGCAACACGCCCAAGCTTGGACACGGACACTAGTCAATATGACGTCCAACCATGGGGGCGTTTACTATTTGCCCTATCAGCTCTACCCGACGCGCGACCAGCTTCTCCTTGCGTACCCGAACTTCAATCTCTTCGTAAGCAAGAAACGCGCTTACGATCCAGATGAGCTTTTTATGAGTCGCTTTTACGAGGCTTATCGCTGAGGATCAACTGAGTTCACGTGCTTTCCGCGTGGGCCGTTTGCGAAATTGTGTAAGGCCTGGGAGCCGGCATCACGGTCAGTGGGACGTCTGCTTTCGGCGTTGCCATACGACTGAGAAGGTCGAATGCAGCCCTTGAACGGAGCTTCAACGCCGCCCGAGGTTGCCCGTAACGTCGAATCGCGAACGGAAGTGGTTACGACCGTCGCTCACCCGGGGAGGATGATGCGCGACTCGCCGCCGCTCATTTCAAGCATGAGCGCGTTGATCCGCTTGACGAAGGTGGCGGGATCGTCGAGCTGCCCGCCTTCGGCGAGCAGCGCCTGATCGAGGAGCACGGCCGCCCAGTCGTCGAACTTCCGGTCCTCGTTCTGCATCCGCAGGACCACCGGATGTTTCGGGTTTATCTCGAGGATCGGCTTCACGGCCGGACCCTGCTGACCGGCGGCCTTCAGGAGGCGCGCGAGATTGCCGCTCATGTCGTGCTCGTCGGCCACCAGGCAGGCCGGCGATTCCGTGAGCCGATGCGTCACCCGCACGTCCTTGACGCGCTCGCCGAGGCTCGTCTTGATTCGGCCGAGGAGATCGCCGAGCTCGCTCGCTTCCTGCTCCCGTTCCTTCTTCTCCGCCTCGTCCTCGAGCGCGCCGAGATCGAGGCCGCCTTTGGCGACCGAGACGAGTCCCTTGCCGTCGAATTCGGTGACGTGGCCCACGACCCACTCGTCGACGCGGTCGGACAGCAGGAGTACTTCGATGCCTTTCTTGCGGAACACTTCGAGGTGCGGGCTGTTCCGTGCGGCGTTGAAGGAGTCCGCGGTCACGTAGTAGATCTTGTCCTGCCCCGGTTTCATGCGCCCGATGTAGTCCGCGAGCGACGCCGCGGGCAGGGCGGTGTCCGCGTGCGTCGACGCGAATCGCAAGAGGCCGGCGATCCGGTCACGATTGGCCGCATCCTCGCCGGCGCCTTCCTTCAGCACCTTGCCGAAGGCGTCCCAGAATTTGGCGTACTTCTCCTTGTCGCTTCCGGCGAGGTCCTCCAGGAGCGCGAGCACTTTCCGCGTGCAGCCACCGCGGATCGCCTCGATGTCCTTCGACTCCTGCAGGATTTCGCGCGACACGTTGAGCGGCAGGTCGTTCGAATCGACGACGCCGCGGACGAAGCGCAGGTACGCCGGCAGGAGCTGCTCGGCATCGTCCATGATGAACACGCGGCGCACGTAGAGCTTGATGCCGTGGCGTGCGTCGCGGTCCCACAGGTCGAACGGCGCGCGCGAGGGGACGTACAGGAGGTGCGTGAACTCCTGGCGACCCTCGACGCGGGCGTGGGTCCACGTCAGCGGATCCTCGAAGTCGTGGCCGACGTGCTTGTAAAATTCTTTGTACTGCTCGTCGCTGATGTCGGCCTTCGGCCGCGACCACAGCGCCGACGCCTGATTGACGGTCTCCTCCTCCGCCTGCTTCTCCTGCTGGCCGTCCTTCCATTCCTCCTTCGGCATGAGGATCGGCTGGGCGATGTGATCGGAGTACTTGCGGATGATCGAGCGCAGCTTGAATCCGGCGAGGAGGTCGTCCTGGCCCTCCCGCAGGTGGAGCGTGATGGCCGTTCCTCGCGTCGGCTTTTCCGCCATGGCGATGGAGAAATCGCCGCCGCCGTCGGACTCCCACAGCACGCCCTGGTCGGGCTTCTCGCCCGCACGGCGCGTGTGCACGACCACCTTGTCCGCGACGATGAACGACGAGTAGAAGCCCACGCCGAACTGGCCGATGAGGTGAGCGTCCTTTTGCTGGTCCCCGGTGAGCCGCGAGAAGAATTCCCGCGTGCCCGATTTCGCGATCGTGCCGAGGTTGGTAATCACTTCTTCGCGGTTCATGCCGACGCCGTTGTCGGTGATGGAGAGCGTCTTCGCCGCCGGATCGTAGTCGACGCGGATCCGAAGCTCGAAATCGTCCTCGAACAGCGCTTCGTTGTGCAGCGCCTCGAACCGCAGCTTGTCGCAGGCATCCGACGCGTTGGAGATCAGCTCGCGCAGGAAGATCTCCCGGTTCGAGTACAGCGAATGGATCATGAGCTGCAGCAGCTGCCGGACCTCGGTCTGGAAGCCCAGGGTTTCACGGTCACTGCGGTGGTCGGCGCTGGCGGCGGTGTTTTCGGTCATGGCGTGATTCCTTCGAAGGACGACAGAACGATCTTGGTGCCGGCCGGCGGAATTTCAAGCCCCGTTCCGGGCCCCAGGACCGCCCGGCGGCCGCATTCTCTGCAGATACCAGCGGATGAACGCGTCGACGTTGTACTCCTTGCGCTCCGACAGCGGGCCGGGCACGAAGCCGATCGAATCGACTCCCTTCTGCTGCCACTTGCAGATCTCCCAGTCCTGCTCGTTGGTGAGGTGCCAGAAAGGCAGCAGGCGTTCGAGCTGGTAGTCGACCCCCTCGCGGGCATCCCGATGGACGAGCCAGTAACTCCGCATCCGCGTCCTGCGGAGGCCGGCGGGCAGCATCCGCGTCACGACCGCGTGGTCGCAGCTCGCGTGCAGCCAGAAGTTCGGCAGGCTTCGCATCCGCAGCACGCCGACGTCGGCGTCGGGGTAGTCGCCCATCAGCGGCGCGACGCGCGTGCCGTCCATCGACTCGGTGGCGAAGCCCGCGGTGAGCGCGGTGCGGTTGCACGTGTACCAGATGTCGTTCTCGGGGTCGGGAAACGTCGCGAGTCCGCCCTTCGGATGGGCGACGCCGTCGCCCGGCACTTGCCATTTCGCCTCGATGCGCGCGATCGCGTCGGCGATCTGCCGCCGGATCGCCTCGGAGGCGTGCTCCTCCTCGTACACGTCGAAGTTCGACTTCGCGTATTGCGGGTGCCGCGGCGTGCAGTGGTAGCACTCGCGGTTGTTCTCCCAGACGAGCTTCCAGTTCGCCTCGACTTCGTAGTCGGTCACGTGGGCGATCCGCGCGCGATCGAATCCCTGCGGCGCACCCGCCACTTCGAACCGCGTGCGGAAGGCGTCTATAGCCGTGGGCGATTCGGCCAGCGAAACGTAGACGAGGCCGGCGCACACTTCGGCGTGCAGCGGCCGCAACCCGAGGTGCGCCTTGTCGATGCCGTCCTGCATGCCGTGGCATGCGATCAGCTCGCCCTGCCGCGAGTACGTCCAGCTGTGATACGGACAGACGAGCGCGCGGGCATGCCCGGTGTCCGTTCGGCAGATCTGCGAACCCCGATGGCGGCAGACGTTGTGGAACGCGCGCACCTTGCCATCGTCGCCCCGGATCACGAGCACCGGCGAATCGGCGACCGAGAGCGTCAGGAAGTCCCCGGGCTTCGGAATTTCGAACGCGAACCCGGCGAAGAGCCAGCCTTGCCGCCAGATCTTTGCCATCTCGGCGGCGTGGAGGGCTTCGTCGAGATAGAACGCGCGCGGCATTCCGTATCCGTCGCGCCGCAGGTCGAGCAGGGCCGAAAGATCGGTGCCGAGTGGCGAGGTGGTGTCGGGCATCCGGGGTTCCTACGCGAGTATCGCGTGACGGTCAGGATCGTACGGCGGTCGGGTGTGCCGCACCGCGGGATGACGCACACCCATCACCTCGACCTCGTACGCCGGATGCGCGGGCTCGGTGGCGGCGATGTACGCGCAAAGGAGATTGCGGCCGACGGTGTATCCGTAGCCGCCGCTGGTCACGCGCCCCAGCACGCGGTCATCGGCCAGCACGATTTCGCCACCGTACAGGTTGACCTCGGGCGGCGCCGTGAACCAGGCGAGCTTCTGCTTCGGCCCGGCCGCCTTGACGGCGGAAAGCGCCGCACGCGCGAGAAAGTCGCCCTTGCCGGGCGCGACGCAGAAGCCGAGCCCCGCTTCGTACGGATTGTAATCGGGCGTAATGTCGGAGCCCCACGCCAGATAGTGCTTCTCGAGGCGCAGGCTGTTGACGGCGCGATAGCCCGCGTTGGCGATGCCGAGCTTCGCGCCGGCGGCCCAGAGTTTCTCGTAGAGGAAGAGCGCATATTCGACCGGAACGTGCAGCTCGTACCCCAGCTCGCCGAGATAGGTCACCCGCAGGGCGAGGACGGGCGCATAGGCGAGATCGAGCTGCCGCGCGCTCATGTAGGGGAAGTCGTCGTTCCCAAGCGGCGCGTCGGTCAGCTGCGCGAGCACGTCGCGCGAGCGGGGGCCGCAGAGATTGAGCACCGATCTCGCCGACGTGAGATCGTCGATCGCGACCCCGCCGGTGGCGGGAACGTGGCGCTCGATCGTCGAGCGATCGCGCACCCCCAGGGCGCTGCCGGTGACGAAGTAGAAGCGGTCATCGGCAAGGCGCGTGATCGTGACGTCGGCCTCGATGCCGCCGCGCTCGTTGCAAAGCTGCGTGTAGACGATGGTGCCCACCGGCCGATCGACGTCGTTGGCTGCGAGCTTCTGCAGCAGCGCGAGTGCGGCGGGACCGCGCACTTCGTATTTCGAGAACGAGCTCATGTCGATGATCGCGACGCGCTCGCGCACGGCGCGATGCTCGGCGCCGACGGCCTCGAACGCCGGTCCCCGATCGAAAGACGGCACGTCCACCGTAATGGCTCCGGGCTCCCCGAACCAGTTGGGCCTCTCCCAGCCGAACTTGTTGCCGTAGACCGCGCCGGCATCGAGCAGCCTCTCATGCAGCGGACTGCGCCGGGCGCCGCGGCCCGCGTCGGGATCGTGGTTCGGCCACGCGATGCGGTAATAACGCGCGTAGCTCTCGACGGCGCGGTCGTACATGAACGACTTGACCGAATGCGGGGTGCCGAAACGGCGAACGTCGAACGGCCAGAGGTCGAGACCGGGATCGCCGTCGACGATCCAGTTCGCCATCACCCATCCGGCGCCGCCCGACGCGGCGATGCCCGAGGTGAACCCGCAGCAGAGGTAGAAATTGTCGAGCTCGGGCGAGAGCCCGATGATCGGCTCGCCGTCCGCCGTGATCGGGATCGGGCCGTTGATCATCTGCCGGATTCCGATTTCGTTGAGTATCGGGATGCGCTCCGCCGCTTCCAGGGCGAGCGGCGCAAAACGTTCGAAATCGGGCTGCAGGAGCTCGGGGCCGAATCCGTGCGCGATGCCATTCGACGCCCCAGGGTCGCGTGTTGGGTTCCCAGCCGCCGACGGCGAGCGCGCCGGGCTCGGGCTTCACGTAGAAGTCGCCGTCGGGATCGCGCAGCGTGGGAAGGCCGCGCGGGTATCCGGTCCGTCTTCTCGGTGACGAAATACTGGTGCTCGACGGCGCAGGCCGGAATTCGGGTGCCGACCATTGCCGCGATCTCGCGGCCCCACATGCCGGTGGCGTTGATCACGCATTCGGCCTCGATGTCGCCCGCGTCGGTCACCACGGTCGTCACGCGCCGGCCCCGACGTTTGAGGCCGGTCACGCGCACGCCCTGCACGAGCGTCACCCCTCCCGCGCGAGCTCCGGCCGCATACGCATTGGTGAGGCTCGTCGGATCGACGTAGCCGTCGCCTTCGATCCAGGCGGCGCCCTCCACTCCCTTTGGGTCGAACAATGGAAAGAGATCGCGCGCTTCCTTCGCCGACACGAGCTCGACATGGAAGCCGAAGCCCTTCGCCATCGTCGCCGAGCGCTTGAGCTCGAGCCAGCGCGCCGGAGACGAGGCAAGGCGCAGGCTGCCGACACCCTGCCATCCGGTCGCCTGGCCCGTTTCGGCCTCGAGCTTGCCGTACAACTCGGCGCCGTAGCGCATGAGCCGTGTGAGGTTGCTGCTGCTCCGGAGCTGGCCGACCAGTCCCGCCGCGTGCCACGTCGCGCCGTGGGTGATCTGGAGGCGCTCGAGCAGCACCACGTCCCGTTCGCCGCGCTTGGCCAGGTGGTAGGCGATGCTGCAGCCGATGACGCCGCCGCCGATGATGACGATGCGGGTTTGCTGAGGTACGGTCATAGGAGCGCGAATCTAGCATAATGTCGGCCGGCTTCGATGTGCGCCGCGACGCCATGGCGTCGGCGCGCAAAGCGGCGTCGCATGGGGATCAGCCGCGATCCCGTCGGCTCGCCATACTGCCGGGGATGCCCCAACCGAGAGAGATCATGGACGAACCGCAGGCACCGACCCCACGCACCCATCGCGCCGGGGGCGGACGCGAAGCCAAGCGCGCGGCGCGCGCGGCGCGCGCCGGCACGTCGATGCCGTACATCACGCGCAAGATCGGCGTCTACGAAGTGCTGGACGAGGAAGGGCTCGCGACGATCGAGCGCAACGCCGACACCATCCTCGCGGAAATCGGCATCGAGTACCGCGACGACCCGGAAGCGCTCGCGCTGTGGAAGGCGGCGGGGGCCGATATCGACGGCGTGCGCGTGCGCTGTCCTCCCGGCATGTGCCGCAGCATCGTCCAGGCGAGCGCGCCGCGCGACTTCGTCCAGCACGCCCGCAACCCGGCGCGAAGCGTCCCCATCGGCGGCAAGCACACGGTGTTCGCGCCGGCGTACGGCTCGCCGTTCGTGCGCAATCTCGACGAGGGCCGGCGCTACGCGACCATCGAGGACTTCCGCAATTTCGTCAAGCTCGCGTACCTGGCGCCGTCGCTGCATCACTCCGGCGGCACGATCTGCGAGCCGGTCGACCTGCCCGTGAACAAGCGGCACTTCGACATGGTGTACAGCCACATGAAGTACAGCGACAAGCCGTTCATGGGCTCGGTCACGCATCCGGAGCGCGCGCAGGATTCGGTCGAGATGGCGAAGATCCTGTTCGGCGACCAGTACATCGATCCCGCTACCGGCAAGCCGAAGACGGTGATCATCAACCTCATCAACGCGAACTCGCCGATGACCTACGACGCCACGATGCTCGGCGCCGCCAAGGTCTACGCGCGCGCCAACCAGGCGACGATCATCACGCCGTTCATTCTCGCCGGCGCGATGTCGCCGGTCACGGTGGCGGGCACCGCGGCGCAGACGCTGGCCGAGGCGCTCTCCGGCATGGCGTTCGTCCAGCTCGTGGCGCCCGGGGCGCCGGTGGTGCTCGGCAGCTTCGCGTCGTCGATCTCGATGCAGTCCGGCGCGCCGACGTTCGGCACGCCCGAGCCCGCGCTGGTGCTGTTCGCGATGGCGGCGCTCGCGCGGCGGCTCGGCGTTCCGTTCCGCTCCGGCGGCGCGCTGTGCGGCTCGAAGATCGCCGACGCGCAGGCGGCGTACGAGTCCGCGAACACGCTACTGCCGACGTGTCTCGCCGGCGTGAACTTCGTGCTGCACACCGCCGGCTGGCTCGAGGGCGGCCTCTCGATGGGCTACGAGAAGTTCGTGATGGACGTCGACCAGGCCGGCATGATGCACACGCTGCTGGCCGGCGTCGACCTGTCGGAGAACGGCCAGGCGATGGACGCGATCCGCGAAGTCGGCCCCGGCAAGCACTTCCTCGGCTGCGCGCACACGCAGGCCAACTTCGAGACCGCGTTCTACCGCTCGCCCATCGCCGACAACAACAGCGTCGAGCAATGGGAAGCCGAAGGCAGCCAGGATCTCGCGCAGCGCGCCAACGCGAGCTGGAAGAAGCAGCTCGCGAGCTACGAGGCCCCGCCGCTCGATCCCGCGATCGACGAAGCGCTGCTGGACTACATGAACCGGCGCAAGGCGACGTTCGCCGATTCCAAGTATTGATCGCTCGCGGCGGAGCGCGGGGTTCAGCGCTGCGCGAGGAAATCCGTCACGCCGTTCCAGAAGTCGGACGTGCCCCCGAGCGAGTTGTGGTCGGTCCCGGGCACGACCTGCCAGCGCTTCGGTCCCGCCCACACGTCGTACAGCGCGCGCGAGCGCGCGACCGGGATGATCGAGTCGCTAGTCGGCCACGATCGTGAGCATCGGCATGCGGCAGCGGCGCGCATCGGCCTCGGCGTCGAAGCGATGCCGCAGCAGCAGCGAAACCGGAAGCCACGGATAGTGGTGGCTGCCGATGGCGGCGAGGCTGTCGTACGGCGACACCAGGATGACGCCCGCGACCGGCCGCTCCGCGGCGACGTGCGCGGCGAGCGCGGTGCCGAGACTGCGCCCGAACACGACGATGCGATTCGCGTCGATGCCGTCCCGCGCCGCGACGGCGTCGTAGATCGACAACGCATCGGCGGTGAGCTCGCGCTCGCCCGGCTTGCCCTCGCTGGTGCCGTAACCGCGATAGTTGAGCGCGACGATCGACCACTGGCGCGGCCAGCGCGGATCGGCGAGCGTATACGAGACTTCCTCGGCGTTGCCGCCGAAGTAGATGACCGTCGGCGCCGGCGCGGTGCTGCCCCGGGCGATCCAGCCGTCGAGGCGCGTGCCGTCCGCGGCCGTGACCGTGAACGGCGTGGCGTGCGCGGGCAGGTGCGCCGTCGAGCCCGCGGGCTGCGGGAAGAAGATGAGGCTGTCCTGCATGAGCCACGCGGCCGCCGGGACGCCGACGGCGATTGCCGCGAGGAGGAAGAGCCATTCCATCAGGATTCGCCGCCAGCGCGGCGGTCCATTGACCATGGACGGATTATAGGCGTCGCGATATGCGCCCGTCGGCGTAAAATCCGTGCTGCGCGTCCCGCCAGATCAGACGTGCCCGCATCGAATCCACCAGAGCCGGAGAACCACCATCGCAACGGTCATCGACTATCTGAATCCCGACCTGCCGGCGAACCTCTCGCGCGTGACGATGCCCGTGGTCGACGCGACGCCGGCCACGCTCGAAGGCTACGGCTTTCTCGTCGACGATCCCGCGAAGTGCAAGATCGAGATCGTGCGCTGGCCGGCGCAGGGCACGCGGCCGGTCGACCTCGATTCGGGCGACGAGGGCGGCACGACCGAAGGCACGTTCATCAGCGAATGGAAGGGCGACATCCTCTACGGCCGCAACGCAGCGGTCGGCGGCCATTACATCCTCGCGTACGGCGAAGATCCCGAGCGCGCCGACCCCAATCACGCGCGCGATCCGGAGCGGATCCTGCTCTGGCACGCGAACTACCATCCGGACGGCGGCCAGCTCTTCTTCCCGCTCGATCGCGAAGCCGTTCCTGGTGCCGCTCGCGCTGCCGGGCGACGACATCGAGCCCGCGAAATTCGTGTGCTTCCGCTTCGACGGCAGCCGCGGCCTCTACATCCATCCGAACATCTGGCACGACGGCGTGTTCGCCACGTCCGGGACGCAGCGGTTCTTCGACCAGCAGGGCGCCGTGCACGCGCGCGTGTCCGTCGATTTCGCGCGCGAGTTCGGCTGCCTGCTCGAAGCGCCGATCGCGATGACGCGATGACGCGGCGCGCGTATCGCCCGAACCGCATGCCAACCGACCTCGACTTCCCGATTCCGCCATGGCCACCACGATCGCCGCGATACGCGCCACCCCCGTCACCGTTCCGCTCGAGGCGCCGCTCCTGCACAGCAACGGCGCCCACTGGGGCCGCTTCGTGCGCACGATCGTCGAGGTCGAGACGGCGGACGGCTATGTCGGGCTGGGCGAGATGGGTGGCGGCGGCGAGGACGCGACGCGCGCGTTCGCGGGTCTCCTCGACTATCTGCGCGGTCACGACGTGTTCGCGCTCGAGGCGATGCGGTTCAAGATCTGCAATCCGACGGCGAGCCTCTACAACAATCGCACGCAGCTTCATGCGGCGATCGAGTTCGCGTGCCTCGACATCATGGGCCAGAAGCTCGGCGTTCCCGTGCACGCGCTGCTCGGCGGCAAGCTCCGCGACGCCGTCGAGTTCGCGAGCTATCTGTTCTTCCGCTACGCCGATCCCGTCACCGGCAAAGGCGAAGTGCGCACGCCGGAGCAGCTCGTCGCCCAGGCGGCGGCGCTCAAGGCGACGCACGGATTCACGTCGCACAAGCTGAAAGGCGGCGTCTATCCGCCCGCGCACGAGCTCGCGTGCTATCGCGCGCTGGCGGCGTCGCTGCCGGGCGAGCGCTTCCGCTACGACCCGAATTCCGCGCTGTCGCTCGCGGACGCCATCGCGTTCGGCCGCGGCATCCTCGACCTTCGCAACGACTATTTCGAGGATCCGGTCTGGGGAATGCCGCAGCTGAAGCGATTGAAGGAGTTCGTGCCGTTGCCGATCGCGACCAACACGGTGGTCGTCAACTTCGAGCAGCTGGCGGCCAACATCCAGTCAGGCGCCGTCGACGTCATCCTGCTCGACACGACGTTCTGGGGCGGCATCCGTCCCTGCATCAAGGCGGCCGGCGTCTGCGAGACGATGGGGCTGGGCGTGGCGGTCCACAGCTCCGGCGAGCTCGGCATCCAGCTCGCGACGATGCTGCACATGGGCGCGGTCGTGCCCAATCTCGGCTATGCCGCGGACGCGCACTACCATCATCTGACCGACGACGTGATCGTCGGCGGCCCGATGCGCTACGAGAACGGCGCCATCCGCGTGCCCGATGCGCCGGGCCTCGGCATTACGCTCGATCGCGACAAGCTCGCGCGCTATCACGAGCTCTATCGCGAGCTGGGCGGATATCCCTACGATCGCGATCCGGGCCGACCCGGCTGGTTCGCGCACGTCCCCAACAGCGACTGGGCCGATCCGGCCGTTTCGCTGCGGCCGGCGCTGACGAGAAGCCCGCTAGCGCCTGCGCCAGGCCTGCGTCGTGCGGTCGAGCCGGCGCGTCAGCAGCACGTGCGCGATCTTCACCGCGGCCGAGGTCGCCACGATCGTCATCGCCATCGCCGCCGCGGCGGCCGTGAAGCCCGACTCGTCCATGTTGATGATCGTGACCGACGCGAGCTTGGTGTCGGTCGAATAGAGGAAGATGACCGCCGACACCGTGGTCATCGCGTTGACGAAGAGATAGATGCTGATGTCGAGCATCGACGGCAGGCACACCGGAATCGGTCACCCGGGCCATCGTGCGCAGCAGCGACACCTTGAGCGACGCCGACACCGACTCGAATTCGCTGTCGATCTGCTTCAGCGCCGTCGTGGCCGTGAGGTGGCACACCGTGTAGAAGTGCGTGATCGAGTTGACGACGAGGATGGTCATCGTCGCGTAGATGAAGCCGAGCGGATTGCCCTTGGCGTTGAAGAAGAAGATGTAGGCGAGGCCGATCACGAGGCCCGGCACGGCCATCGGCAGCATCGCCATGAACTGAAGCGACGCCGCGTCCCCAGACGAAGCCGCGCGTCTTCTCGAGCAGATACGCGCCGAGGAAGACGACGATCGTGCCGATCACGGCCGTCCAGGCGGCGAGCTTCACCGAGTTCCAGTACGCGGCCCAGCCGTTGGTGTCGAAATCGCCGAACGCGTAGTTCTTGAGCGTGAGCGTCAGGTTGTACGGCCAGCGCGTGACGAACGATGCCCACGCCGACATCGCCAGGATGCCGAGGATCAGCCCGCCGACGACCGCGCAGAACGCGAACAGCAGCCAGTCGCGGCGCGGCGCTCGGCTTGGGCTCGAGCGGCACGGCGCGCGCCGACACCAGCGCGACCTGCCGGCGCTCGGTGTAGCGGTTGGCGGCGAAGGCGACCACCGCCGGAATCAGCAGCACGAAGCCGACGACGGCGCCCATCTCGAAGTTCTGCTGGCCGATCACCTGCTTGAAGATGTCGGTGGCGAGCACGTTGAACCTGCCGCCGATCACCTTGGCGATCCCGAAATCGGTGATGACGAGCGTGAAGATCACGAACCCCGCGCTGATCACGCCGTACTTCGCGCCGGGCAGCGTGACGGTGAAGAACATCCGCGTCTTCGACGCGCCGAGCGCGTCGGCCGCCTCGTAGAGCCGCGCGTCGGCCATCGACAGCGCGGCGACCAGGATCATCAGCGCGTGCGGGAAGCAGTAGAACACCTGCGCGACGATGATGCCGCCCGCGCCGTAGATCGAGCCGCCGAACATCAGGTCCTTGAGGAAGCCCTGGTTGCCGAACAGGTAGATGAGCGAGATCGCGGGCAGCAGCGAGGGCGCGAGGATCGGGATCAGCGCGAGCGCCTGGAACAGCCCCTTCCAGCGCATGCAGCTCCGCTGCAGCGCGTACGCGTAGACGAACGCGAGCGGCAGCACGATCAGCGTGGAGACGATCGACACGAACAGGCTGTTCCACACCGAGTCGAACAGCGCCGGCGTCGAGAAGTAGTGGACGTAGTTGGCGAGACCGACGAACTTGCCGTTCTGGTCCTGGAAGCTCTTCGACAGGAGCGTCCACAGCGGCAGGACGAGCGTGACCAGCATCCAGCCGATCAGCAGGCAGAGGCCTGCCCGCATGAGGATGTCGTCGCGGTCGAGCCGGCGACGCACGACCGGCATCGCTCCCGCGACCGGTCGGCGACCGCCGTCACGGCCGCTCACGGCGTCTTCGGCGCCCGCGGAAAGACGCGCAGGCGCTCCGGCGGCAGCGCGATCAGCATCTCCTTGCCTTCGTCGATCGAGAGGTCGCGCACGACGTTGATCGAGAAATCGGCGACGAGCGCGGGGCCGCCGCCGTTGATCGCGAGCCCGACGCGGCAGAACGAGCCCAGGAACTCGATCTCGGCGATGCGCGCCTGGAACGCGTTGGGCGTCGCGGCGGAGACGTTGCGCACGACGACGTCCTCGGGCCGTATCGCCAGCGTGACGTCGTGGCCCGCGCCGGGCCGGATGTCGAGCTCGCACGCGAGGTCGATGCCGGAGAAGCGCACGTGCTCGCGGTCGACGACGACGCCCGGCAGGAAGTTGGTCGTGCCGACGAAATCGGCGACGAACGCGCTCGTCGGCTTGCGGTAGACCTCGGTCGGCGTGCCGATCTGCTCGATCACGCCCTGGTTCATGACGACGATCCGGTCGGCCATCGTCAGCGCCTCTTCCTGGTCGTGCGTGACCATGATCGTCGTGACCTTGAGGCGCTGGTGCAGGTGGCGGATCTCGGTGCGCAGGTGCGCGCGCACGCGGGCATCGAGCGCCGACAGCGGCTCGTCGAGCAGCAGCAGGCCGGGCGAGAGCGCGAGCGCGCGCGCCACCGCGACGCGCTGCTGCTGGCCGCCGGAGAGCTGCGCCGGGTACTTGCGCGCGGATTCCGGCAGGCCGACGAGCCGCAGCAGGTCGACGACGCGCGTCTGGATCTCGACCTTCGGCACGCCGCGGCTCACGAGGCCGTAGCCGATGTTGGCGGCCACCGTCAGGTTCGGGAACAGCGCGTAGGACTGGAAGACGATGCCGAAATCGCGATGCGACGCCGGCAGGTTGGAGATCTCCCTGTCGGCCTGGAAGATGCGCCCGGACGTCTGGATGTCGAGGCCGGCGATCGCGCGCAGCAGCGTCGTCTTGCCGCAGCCCGACGGACCGAGAAAGCAGACGAACTCCCCCGGAAAGATCTCGAGCGAGATGTCCTTCAGCGCGGCGAACGCGCCGAACTGCTTCGTCAGCCGCTCGATCCGCAGGTAGGGGCGGGTCCGCCTCGGCGCCGGTGATCCGTCATGTCGACAGACGCAATCCGCGCCGGGGCTTCAGGCCGCGGCGCGGAAGGGTCGCGTTGGTATCGCGTGGCCGGGTCGGCGTTACTTCGGCGCCGACTTGCCGTCGTAGCGCTTGGTCCACTCGGCGAGGATCTTCGCGCGCTCCTGACCCATCTTGGCGAGGTCGATCCTGACCATCGCCGCGTCGGCGCTCGGCGGATAGTTGGGCGGCGCCGGATTCAGGCCGGGGTAGCCGACGATCGCGTAGTACTTGCCGTACATCTCGTAGGCGCCCTTGCTGACGGCGAAGTCGGCGAGCTTGTGCGCCGCGGCGAGGTTCTTCGTGCCCTTGACGATCGCGGTGGCTTCCATGTCCCACGGCGCGCCTTCCTTGGCGAGGATGATGTCGATCGGCGCGCCGCCGGTCTTTTCCTTGGCGCCGCGCATGTCGAAGCCGATGCCGATCACGCGCTCGCCCTTGGCCGCCTGCACGCAGGGCGCCGAGCCCGAGTGCGTGTACACGGCGATGTTCTGGTGCAGCTTGTCCATGAACTCCCACGCGGCCTTCTCGCCCATGATCTGGATCCACGCGTAGACGGCCTGGTAGCCCGTGCCCGACGACGCCGGGTTGGGCATCACGATCGAGTCCTTGTAGACGGGATTGGCGAGATCCGCCCACGACGCGGGCCGCGGCAGGTTCTTCTTGGTGCCCTCGACGGTGTTGTAGCACATGACCGCGAGCCACGCGTCGAGCCCCGTCCACGTCAGCGGGCTCTTGCCGCTGCGGAACGCCGGCTTGATCTGGTCGGCGCCCTTGGGCGTGTAGCCTTCGAGCATGCCCATCGAGTCGAACAGCGCGATGCTCGACGCGCCGAGGCCCCAGATGATGTCGGCGCGCGGGTTGTCCTTCTCGGCGAGGATCCGCGCGGTGATCACGCCGGTGGAGTCGCGGACCCAGGCGATCTCGACTTCGGGATTCGCTTTCTCGAACGCTTCCTTGTACGGACCGAGCTGATCGTTCTCGAGCGCGGTGTAAACGGTGATCTTGGTCTTTTGCGCGAACGCCGGACCCGCGATCAGCGCGGACACGGCGACCGCCGCGACACACGTGATCAGGCTGCGGAATATCGATTTCGACATTGCGAGAGCTCCTCTGCCAGTGAAGTCAAACCATCCCGACCCGGCCGACTTTGCCCGGAGTCGGTTTCCCCGACCGCCATTCCACCCGAAACGGATCGGACAGTAAAGGGAATTGATGCGCCGCGACCGGAGCGCACTATTGCGGTGCACCATGACCGGACGATGACGGTGATCGAGCCGTCGCGGCCCCTCGTCACCCGCGCAACTCAGGGCCGGCTCGCGACGTACTCCCAGCGCGGACGCCGGCCGCCGATCCGCCGCGTCAGCGCGCCGATGTCCACCTCCGGCATTTCGCGCGCGACCAGCGCCAGCACCTCGCGCACGAGGGCTTCGAGCGACGCGGCCGCGGCGGACGGCGTCTGCCGGAACAGTTCCTCGAGGCGGTCGGCCAACCGCTCCGGCTTGATCGGCATCTGGTCGACGAACCGCCGCATCTTCTTGAACTGGAACGTCGTGAAGTACAGCCGGTTCAGCCCGGCGAGGATGCCGAGGACGTTGTAGGCGGTCTCGGTGCGGATCTGGAAGTGCCAGAGCGTCGCGTCGCGCGCGTCCAGCGCGTCCTGCACGTACCAGACGGGGAAGAACCTGAGCCACCGCTCCACCATCGCGCGCGCCAGTCCGTCGGGGTAGTCGCGGATCCTCGCCTTCCAGCGCTCGATGTGCGCTTCGCCGTGCACCGCGACGCACTCGAGCGTCCCCGACATCGCCTTGTGCAGCGGCGTGTCCGCGTTCCACCGCTCGAGCACCTCCGCGATGTCGTTTTCCCAGGCCGCGATCGTCGCGTGGCCGATTTGCGCCTGCACGCCATCGAGCTCGTACGCCTCGGCGATGTTGCCGTCCGCGCGCTCGCCCATGAACCACGCGCGCTCGGGCGCGCCGTGGCCTCCGCGGATCTGCGCCAGCGCGTCCTCGCTCGGCAGCTCGCCTTCGTAGTAGACGGTCATGTCGAGATCGGAAAAGTGATCGGAGATCCCTTCGGCCGCCGATCCGGTGATCATCGCCGCGCGCGCGGTCGGCAGTTTCGTGTACGGCTCCAGGATCCGCCGTCCCATCCGCAACAGGTATTCGCTCTCTGCCGTTCGCTCGCCCTGCATCGTCGACCTCCGATCCTCAGGTCGGCAGCGACGACCTGGCGTCGCCGCGTGCAGCGGATCCCTGCTCTGCACGGCCCAGTATAATTTCCCCATGTCGGATCCCGCTCGCCTCGCCCTGAAACGATCGTCGCCCTGGCGCTGTTCGCCGCGGCCGCCGTCGCGTCCGGCCAGATGTACAAGTGCACGGACGGCGCCGGCAAGACGACGTACGGACGACACGCCGTGCGATGCGGCGGCGCAACCGCTGAAGCTTCCGCCGGACCCCAAGGCGAACACGACCAACCCGCACATGTGCGCCCAGTTGCTGGACGAGACGCGCCGGCTCGATGCCGAAGCCGAGCGCGACGCCAAGCGGGGTCGCGCCGAAACGGCGGACCACGCGAAGCAGCGGAAGACGATGACGACGCGCTACTCCGACCGCTGTGTGGGCATCACGCGGTCCGCGCCCGCGCCGAAGTAGCGCGCCGTCCCCGGCTGGCGCCGCTCGCGGCGGCTTTGACCTCGGGGAGGGCCACGACCTTCCGCAGCTCGGGGTAGGGCGCCGAGAGGTGCGGGATGGCCATCGCCTCGACGAAGAATTCCTGGAACCGGGGTGCGACGGCCGTTTCGATCTTTTCGATCCGGCGCACCAGCCCTTCGACGGTCGTGCGCGTACGCTGGTCGAGGAGCGCGATGCGGGCGCCGGTTCCGGCGGCATTGCCGGCCGAGCTCACGTTCCCGAGCGCGCAATCGGGAATCATGCCGAGCACCATCGCGTACTTGACGTCGATGTGGCTGCCGAACGCGCCCGCCAGGCGGATGCGATCCACGCGGTCGATGGCAAGGCGCTCCATCAGCAGCCGCACGCCGGCGTAGAGCGCGGCCTTGGCGAGCTGGATCGCGCGCACGTCGTTCTGGGTGATGCAAAGCGCCGCGCGGCCGCCCGCGCCGGGATGGAGGTGGTAGGCAAACGTGCGGCCATCGCTGACGATGCGCGGCGAGCGCGCCGCGAGGGCGCCGTCGATCGTCCCGTCGTGCCTGATCACGCCGGCCAGGTACAGCTCCGCGATCACCTCGATGATCCCCGAGCCGCAGATGCCCGTGACACCGGTCGCGGCCGTCGCCGCCGCGAAGCCGGGGTCGTCCGACCAGAGCTCGCAGCCGATCACCTTGACGCGCGGCTCGAGCGTCGCGGAGTCGATGCGAACGCGCTCGATCGCTCCCGGCGCCGCGCGCTGGCCGCAGCTGATCTGCGCGCCTTCGAAGGCGGGGCCGGTGGGACTCGAGCACGCGAGGAGCCGGCTGCGGTTGCCGAGGACGATCTCCGCATTGGTGCCGATGTCGACCAGCAGCGTCATCGCGTCCGACAGGTCGGGCCGCTCGGCCAGCACGACGCCGGCGGCGTCGGCGCCCACGTGGCCCGCGATGCACGGCAGCACGTAGATGCGCGCGTTGCGGTGGATGGCGAAGTCGATCTCGGTGGCCCAGAGCGTCAGAGAGGAGTCCGTCGCGAGCGCGAACGGCGCGCCGCCGAGCTCGACCGGACTGATGCCGAGCAGCAGGTGATGCATGATCGGATTGCCGACGAACGTCGCCTCGAGGATGTCCTCGCGCGCGATGCCCGCCTGCCGGGCGACGTCCGCCGCGAGGTCGTTGATCGCGCCGCGCACGATGTCGGTCAGCTCCTTCTCGCCACCGGGATTCATCATCACCCAGGACACGCGGCTCATCAGGTCTTCGCCGAAGCGGATCTGCGGATTCATCGCGCCGGCAGCGGCCACGACTTCGCCGCTCGACAGGTCGCACAGGTGCGCGGCGATCGTCGTCGAGCCCACGTCGATCGCGATGCCGTACACGCGCTCGCGGAAGCCCGGCCACACGGCGATGATCTGGCTGCCGCCGTGCACGGCCACCGTCACCTTCCAGCCGCCCTTGCGCAGCGCCGGCTGCAATTGCTGCAGCACGCGCACGTCGCAGGCGAGACCGGTCAACCGCCACTCGAAGTCGAGCGCGTCCTCCAGCCGGCGCAGATCGCCGGAAGGATCGTGCATGTCGGGCTGCTGCACCTCGACGTAGTGCAGGCGGACGACGGGATCGAGCTCGATGTCGTGCGCTTCGGCGGCCTTGCGCACCACCTGCCGGTGCACCTGGCTGTCGGACGGCACGTCGATCACGAGGTCGCCCAGCACGAGCGCCGAGCACGACAGCCGGCGTCCGGCGCCATCGGCTGGAGGCGGCAGTATTCCCGCTCGACCGTGCCGAACGGCGACAGGTGCTCCGCGCGCGAGGTGACGCCGTGCTTCGCGAAATCGCCCTCGGCCAGCAGCACCTGGCAGCGGCCGCACAGGCCGCGCCCGCCGCACACGGAGTCGATGTCCACGCCGAGCGAGCGCGCTGCCTGCAGGAGCGGGGTGCCGATGGGCACGCGTCCACGCCGGCCCGACGGCGTGAAGACGACGAGTGCGTCGGTGGCGCTCATCGCGAGCCCCTCGCCATCGCCGTGGAGCCGCAGCGCGCGGGTTCGCAGGCGGGCGCATGCCTCATCCTAAGCCCGCCGCGAACCCGCACGCTGCGAGCGATGCGGCCGGAGGCGGGCGCATGCCTCATCCCAAGCTCGCCGCGAACCCGCACGCTGCGAGCGATGCTCACGCGCGTCTCCTTCGCCCGACCTCGCGCCGGCCGCGCCCGGCTTCGCCGTCGGCACCGACCGGCGGCGTCTCGCGGAACTTCCGGATCCACTGCGCGCAATCGGGGTCGTGGCCCATCATCACGTCAGCGGCCATGCACGCCTTGACGATGTCGGGGTGCAGCGGATTGGTGATCGCCGAGGTGAGCCCCGACGCGATGGCCATCGTCAGGAACGCCGTGTTGATGCCGTCGCGCTGCGGCAGGCCGAAGCTCACGTTGGAGGCGCCGCAGGTCGTGTTGACCTTCAGCTCGGTGCGCAGCCGATGCACGAGCTCCATCACCTGCACGCCCGCCAGGCGGATCGCACCGATCGGCATCACCAGCGGGTCAATGACGATGTCGCTCGCCGGGATGCCGTGGTCGGCGGCGCGCTCGACGATCTTCTTCGCCACCGCGAAGCGAACGTCGGGGTCCTGCGAGATGCCGGTCTCGTCGTTGGAAATCGCGACGACGGCGGCGCCGTATTTCTTCACCAGCGGCAGCACCGACTCGAGGCGATCCTCCTCGCCGGTGACGGAGTTCACGAGCGCCTTGCCCTTGTACACCGCGAGCCCGGCCGCCAGCGCCGCGACGATGGACGAATCGATCGACAGCGGCACGTCGGTGATCGACTGCACCAGCGTGACCGCCTGCGCGAGGATCGCCGGTTCGTCGGCGAGCGGGATGCCCGCGTTGACGTCCAGCATGTGCGCGCCGGCCTCCACCTGGGCGAGCGCATCCGCCGTCACGCGGGTGAAGTCGCCGGCGGCCATTTCCGCCGCGAGGATCTTGCGCCCGGTGGGATTGATGCGTTCGCCGATGATCACGAAGGGCCGGTCGAAGCCGATGACCACCTCGCGGGTGGCGGAACTGATGACGGTGTCGGTCACTGAACTATCCTCCGCGCTATCGCGCTCTGGGGAATTCGCGCTCGGGGCGGCCCGTCGCGCTCATTGCGCGGCTTGCTCCATTTGCGGTTGGGGGTTGCGCTCGGGATGCCATGGCACGCGGCCGTCGAGCACGCCGGATTCGGTGATCACTTCCGCCACCGACTCTTCCTGCCGATAGGCCATCACGTGCACGCCGGCAACACCCTTGATCGTGCGGATTTCGCGGATGAGATCGATGCAGACCCGGCGGCCTTCGCGCGCCTGGTCATCGGCGCCGGCCACGCGGCGGACAACGTCGTCCGGAATGTGCACGCCCGGCACGTGCGTGCGCATCCACTGCGCGGCCTTCGCCGAGCGCAGCGGCCCGACGCCGACCAGGATGAACGCGCGCTCGGGCAGGCCGAGGTCGTTCGCTCGGGCCATGAAGGATTTGAGGCGGGGCACGTCGAAGCAGTACTGCGTCTGGACGAACTGTGCGCCCGCCGCGATCTTCTTCGCGAGCCGGAACGGGCGCCACTCGAAGGGAAGCGCGAACGGATTCTCGGCCGCGCCGAGGAACACGCGCGGGGCGAACGTGCACGCTTGCGCCCGCTCTGGAAATGATGCGCGTCGCGCAGCGTCGTGCCGATCTCGAGCAGCGTCATGCAGTCGAGATCGAACACGGACTTGGCCTGCGGATGGTCGCCGTTCCCCACACCATCGCCGGTGAGGCACAGCATGTTGCACACGCCCATCGCGGCGCCGCCCAGGATGTCGCCCTGGATCGCGATGCGATTCCGGTCGCGGCACGAGATCTGCATGACCGGCGCATAGCCGACGCGCGTCAGGAGCGCGCAGACGGCGAGGCTCGACATGTGGCAGTTGGCGCCGCTGCCGTCCGTCGCGTTGATGGCGTCGACGTAGCCGTCGAACACCCGGGCGCGGCGGTAGACGTCCTCGGGGTCGGCGGAGTCAGGCGGATCGAGCTCCGTCGTCACCGCAAAGGCGCCCGCGCGCAGCACGCGCTCGAGGCGTCCGGGCGACGTGTGTCCCGGCAGGATCGGCAGCGGGTAGCCCGGCACCGGTTCGTCTTCGAACTTCATTGCGCGCCCCGGGCCTGCGCCGACTTTTCGCGTGCCACGGCAAGCCACGACGAGCGGCCGGCGAGCCTCCGGTCGACGGCGAACTGCACCACATGCACGGCGGCGCTGCCGTCGCGCATCCGCGCGCTGCCGGCGATCGCCTCGACCCAGACGCATGGCATCTGCGCGTCCACTTCGCACCGGCCATCGGCGCGCACGCCGCCGCAGGGTCCGTTGCGCAGTTCCTTGGGGCAGTTCATCGGGCAGGACATCCCGGTCGCGCTCAGCACGCACTGCCCGCACATCCGGCAGTCGAACAGGAATCCCTTCATCGCGCGCTCCACGGCAGCCACCGGGCGCTCGATGCGGGCGTATCCCAACCACTGCCATACCGGATCCAGCGCCACCGCGGCGCGCTCGAACAGCCGATAGCAGGTCTCGAGCCCGCGTGCGTGCCGCACCGACCAGTGCCGCGCCGCGCGCATCAGGTCGCAGCCGGTGGTCCGGAATCCGCGGGCGGCGCTCCGGAATCGGTAGGCGGCGCTTCTTCCGCCGGTACGGCGACGCCTTCGCGCGGATCAGCCGCTCGAGGTCGGCGTCGCTGTACATCGCTTCCAACCGGGCAGCCTCGGCGATCGCCTCGGCCTTCATGTCGTTGCCGCACTCGCGCGGCTCGCCTCGTTTCCAATCCTCGATGTAGGCGTCCGACTTGCCCTTACCTGCGCGCATCGCCGCGCGGTCGACGGCTTCCTGAAAGCGCGCGGAAAGCTGCACGCGTACAGTGTCGCGACCTTGCCGCACGACGACTTGCGAGGGCACGTCGCGCCACGAGATGATGATCAGCTTTGCCATGCCGGCACCCGGTCGACATGGAGGCGGAGGCTCCGCTCCAGTCCGCCATAACCGGTCACGCGGTGCGCGAATGCGAGTCCCAGGCGCGAGGCCGCCGCGCGGGCGGCGGCAAGCCGCTCCGGCGCGTCGACCTGCACCAGGAACACGAGGCGCCGGTAGTGGCCGAAATACTGCGCCAGGAGCTCGGGATGGCGATCGAGGCCGAGGCCGCGAATGACCAGGCGGTCGAAATGGCGGAGCAGGAAATCGGTGAGGTAGAACGTGCCGGGCTCGTCGCCGGCCATGGCTTCGAACGCGGGGCCGCCGGCGAAGAATTCGTAGCAATGGGCGCCTGCAATGCGCTCGACGTTCTCTTCGCGCAGCACGGCGTCGAGCCCGCCGCCGGTGCCGCAGTCGCCGTATGCAACGAAGATCGAGGCGTGGCGATCGCGATTGGCGCGGATCGCGTCCCGCACGGCGCCCGGGATGCGCTCAGGGCGATTGTGCAGTTCGGCCGGGAGGCACCGCACGTCGAGATGCGGCCAGTCGTTGATCCGGCGCAACATCGCGATTTCGCGGGCCAGCGCACCGCAGGCGATCACGAGCACGGATGATCGATAGCCCATGGATTCACCGCCGATCAGCTCGCTGCGCGCACCGCGCGCCGGGCGGCGATCAGCGCCTTGGCCGTCTCCACGGCGATCGCCGCATCGCGGCAATAGGCGTCGGCGCCGACGGCCTTGCCGAATGCCTCGTTCAGCGGCGCGCCGCCGACCAGCACGATGTAGTCGTCGCGGATGCCCTGGTCCTTCATCGTGTCGATCACGACCTTCATGTACGGCATCGTCGTCGTGAGCAGCGCGGAGAGGCCCAGGATGTCCGGCTTGTGCTCTTCCAGTGCAGCGAGGTATTTCTCGACCGGGTTGTTGATGCCGAGATCGATCACTTCGAAACCGGCGCCTTCCATCATCATGGCGACCAGGTTCTTGCCGATGTCGTGGATGTCGCCCTTGACCGTGCCGATCACCATCTTCCCGATCGGCTCGACGCCCGTCTCGGCCAGCAGTGGCCGCAGGATCTCCATCCCGCCCTTCATGGCGTTGGCCGCAAGCAGCACTTCCGGGACGAACAGGATGCCGTCGCGGAAATCGATGCCGACGATGCGCATTCCCTCGACCAGCGCGTCGTTCAGCACGCGTTCGGGTCCCCAACCACGGGAGAGCAGGATGTTCGTCGCCTCCATGACCTCTTCCCGGAGGCCGTTGTAGAGGTCGTCGTGGACCTGCAGCGTGAGGTCCTCGTCGTTGAGGCTGGAAAGATCGAGATCGTCTTCGACGTTGTCGGGCACCCGCGTCTCCCTGGATTCGATTGACGAAAAGCGGGGGCAGAGACGACTCTTGGCAGGCCGAATGCTCATCACCGGGACGAGGAACAAGTCGTCTCTCACCCCACTTTTCCAGTGCCCATGGTAAGCGGTAGGGCAAGGCACGGCTGGCGGCGTAGCGACCCGGGCGTGTCGGCAGGCGACATGCGGGAGGCGCCGAAGCTGCCAGGACCCCCTGCGGAGGCACCGAGGGAACCTGTGCTACCCCGACGCCCGGTCAGCGTTGCGGCGGTCGAGCTCGCCCCACCGCTCGAATTTCCGCGCCAAGGTGTGCTCGATCTCCTCGGCCCGGGTCCGGTCCGCCTTGATCGCTTCCACGTTCTGCTGGTGGTAGTCGGCGCGGCACATGCGTGCGGTGAGCGCGTGCTGCTCACGCTCCAGTGCTTCGAGCTCGTCCGGCAGCGCCGCCAGTTCGCGCCTTTCGGCGAACGTGAGTTTTCCCGGCGGCGGCGCGGCGGATGAGGGGAGCCTCCTCGACGGCCCGCCCGCGCCGGCCTTGGCGGCCATGCCGGAGGCGGCTGTTGCCGGAACGGCGCCTGGACGTTGCGCCACCCAGTCCGTGTACCCGCCGACGTATTCGTACCACGTCCCGGACTCGCCGGCGCCCGCACCGTCCGCACGCGACTCCGCCACCAGCGTCTGGGTCACGACGTTGTCGAGGAACGTCCGGTCATGACTCACCAGCAGCAGCGTGCCGGGATACGTCTGCAGCGTGGATTCCAGCAGCTCGAGCGACTCGATGTCGAGATCGTTCGTCGGCTCGTCCAGCACCAGGAGGTTCGCCGGCCGCGCGAAAAGGCGCGCCAGCAGCAGGCGGTTGCGCTCGCCTCCCGACAACGCCCGGACCGGCGTGTCGGCCCGCTGCGGCGGAAACAGGAAATCGGCGAGATAGGAGAGGACGTGCTTGCGTCCGCCGGCGGTCTCCACCCACTCGGAGCCAGGACTGATCGTTTCGGCGAGCGTGCGCTGGCCGTCGAGTTGTTCGCGCAGCTGGTCGAAGTACGCGATCTGCAGCTTGGAACCCTGTTTCACCGTGCCCGAGTCCGGCGGCAGCGTGCCGAGGATCAGCTTCAGCAGCGTCGATTTGCCCGCGCCGTTGGGGCCGATCAGCCCCAGCCGATCGCCGCGCATGATGCGCAGCGTCAAGTCGCGCACGACCGTGCGGCCCCCGAACGCCTTGCTGACGTGGGAGAGCTCCGCGACGAGCCGCCCCGACCGCTCGCCGGCATCGACCGCGAGCTTCACATTGCCGAGGCGAGCGCGGCGTTCACTGCGCTCGCGGCGCAGCGCTTCCAGCCGTCGCACGCGGCCTTCGTCCCGCGTGCGCCGCGCCTCGATCCCCTTGCGGATCCACGCCTCTTCCTGCGCCCAGAACTGATCGAACTTGCGCTGCGCCGTCGCTTCGGCGGAGAGCTCGCCGGCCTTGCGGGCCTCGTAGGCTGCGAAGTTGCCGGGATACGAGCGCAGGAGACCGCGATCGAGCTCGACGATGCGGGTCGCCACGCGATCGAGAAAGGCGCGGTCGTGGGTGATCACGATCGCCGCGCGAGCCTTGGCGACCTGATCCTCCACTCGCGCGATGCCGTCGAGATCCAGGTGGTTGGTCGGCTCGTCCAGCAGCAGGAGGTCCGGGGCGAGGGCGAAGGCCAGCGCCAGCGCCGCGCGCTTCTTCTCGCCGCCGGAGGCCGCTTCGGGAGCGATCGCCTCGTCGAGGCCAAAGCGGTGCAGATACTCGACGAGCCGCGCCTCGGTGCGCCAGCGTTCGCGCTCGTCGGCAATGGCGTCGAGCCGGCCGCGAAGGGCGAGGCACTCGCGCAGTGACGACGCGCGCGGCAGCTCCGGCTCCTGTTCGACCAGCACCACGGAAAGCCCGTCGCGCGTCTGGAACTGCCCGTCGTCCAACTCCCGTTGTCCCGCGATCACCTGCAGCAGCGACGACTTGCCGGTGCCGTTGCGGCCGATCAGCCCGATCCGCTCCCCTTCGCTCACGACGAGGTCGGCGCGGTCGAGCAGCGGGTGAAGACCGAAGGCGAGCTCCGCGTCCTGCAGGGTCACGAGCGACATGGGCGAAGGATAGTGCATCCGCCGACCGCCGCGCCGGTGGCCGGAGTGAGGCGTGACCCCTTGCATGACGTTCCTGGAGAACCCATGGTCGCAAAACGCGTGATCTTCCGGCGGCGGCTGGCTAAACTTGCCGCTTTCGCCAACATTGGCGAAACAGGCCCGCGATCAGGGAAGCGAAAACATGAAGACGCATGCGCGCGTGGTGGTGATCGGCGGCGGGGTCGTCGGCGTCAGCACGCTCTACCATCTGGCGAAAAAAGGCTGGTCCGACGTTACGCTGCTGGAGCGCACGGAGCTCACGGCGGGGTCGACCTGGCACGCCGCCGGGCTGCTGCCGCTCTTCAACATGAGCTATACCGTCGGCCAGCTGCACAAGTACTCGGTGGATCTCTACAAGCGCCTGCCGGAGGAGACCGGCCAGGAAGTGGGCTTCCATGTCACGGGCAACCTGCGTCTTGCGACGTGCCGCGACCGCATGGACGAATATCACAAGTACTGCGGCACCGCGAACACGATCGGAGTTCCCTTCCAGGTCATCAGTCCCGCCGAGGTGGCCGCGCTCTGGCCACTCGTGAACCTTGGTGACGGTGTGGATACGCCGAAGATCGTCGGCGCGCTCTACCATCCCGACGATGGGCACATCGCGCCGGTCGACCTGACGATGGCGTTGCGGCGGGGGGCGCGCGCGGCCGGCGCCGAGATCTGCGAACGAACCGAAGCGCGCAGCGTGGAGCGCACGGCGTCGGGCGAATGGAAGATCACCACGGATCAGGGCGACATCGTCTGCGAGCACGTCGTCTGCGCGACCGGCAACTACGCCCTCGAGACCGGCCGGAAATTCGGCCTCAACGTGCCGGCCATCCCGGTCGAGCATCAGTACATCGTCTACGACGAGTCGGCGGAGTTGAAGTCGTATCGGACCGGCGGCGGCCGCGAGCTCGCGGTCCTGCGCGAGTCCGACGCATCGTACTATCTGCGCGAAGAGCGCATGGGCTGGATTCTCGGCCCCTACGAGCGTGGCGCGCCGGCGCGCTTTGCCGACGGCGTCCCCGGCCACTTCGGCAAGGAGCTCTTCCCCGGTGACCTCGACCGGCTGCTGCCGCACGTCGAAGCGGCGATGAAGCGCGTGCCGTGCCTCGAGCACTGCGGCATCAAGACCATCGTCAACGGCCCGATCTCGTACACGCCCGACGGCAGCCCGCTGGTCGGGCCCGCGTGGGGCGTGCGCAACGTCTGGCTCAACGAGGGTCACAGCTTCGGCGTGACCGCCGCGGGCGGCGCCGGATGGCAGCTCGCGGAGTGGATCGTCGAAGGGGAGCCCGGCATCGACATGCTCGCCGTCGATCCGCGCCGGTACGGTGCCTACACGAGCAAGCGTTACACCGTCCGCAAGAACGAGGAAACGTATCGCAATGTGTTCACCATCCACTATCCCGACGAGGAGCGCGAGGATGCCCGGCCTGCCAAGACGAGCGCCGTCTACGAGAAGCTGAACGCGATGGGCGCCGTCTGGGGACAACGCTACGGCTGGGAGCGCGCCAACTGGTTCGCGCCGCCAGGCGTGCCCCGGAAGGATGTGTGGAGCTTCCGGCGCAGCAACCATTTCGAGCATGTCGGCAACGAGTGCCGGCGGATGCGCGGGAGCGTGGGCGTGATCGACCTCACGCCGTTCACCAAGCATGAAGTGACTGGCCCGCGTGCGGAAACCTGGCTCGACTCGCTCGTCGCCAACAAGGTGCCGGTAAAGCCCGGCCGCATCGCGTTGTGCCATGCGCTGACAAGGAAGGGCGGCATCCGCTCCGAATTCACGGTGACGAGGCTCGCCGACGGGCACTTCTACGTCGTCAGTGCCGGCGCCGGCGAGCGCTACGACAGCGATTACCTGCACAAGATGCTGCCGGGCGACGGGAGCGTCGCGTTGCGCAATGTCACGACGAGTCGCGGTACGTTCGTCGTCGCCGGCCCCAACGCGCGCGAGGTGCTGGCGCGCCTCACGGACACGCCGCTCGACAATGCGAGCTTCCCCTGGCTCACCGGCCAGTCGATCGAGGTCGGCCTTGCCACGGACGTGTACGCGCTGCGCGTCAACTTCATTGGCGAGCTGGGCTGGGAGCTCCACTTTCCGATCGAGTACGCGAGCGGCCTCTTCGACGCCCTCTTCAACGCGGGCCGCGAGTTCGACATCGGCATGGTCGGCATGCGGGCGATGGAGTCGCTGCGCATCGAGAAATCGTATCGGATGTGGGGCTCCGACCTCACGCCCGACTACACGCCGTTCGAGGCGGGACTCGACCGCTTCGTGCGCATGAACAAGGGCGAGTTCATCGGCAAGGCAGCGCTCGCCCGCCAACTGGAAGCCGGCGTGCCGCACCGGTTCGTCACGCTCGAGGTGCACGGCGTGACCGACGCCGATCCGCTCGGCAACGAGCCGTTGTTCGCCCAGGGCGTGCTGGTGGGCCGGGCCACGGCAGGGGCCCACGGGCATGTGCTCGGGAAGAGTCTCGCCTTGGCATACGTCGAGCCGGCCTTTGCCGAAGTCGGGGTCGCCATGGACATCGAGATCCTGGGCGAGCTCCGGCGCGCCACCGTGCTCGGCGAATCGCCGTTCGACCCGGAGAACCGGCGGCTTCGCAATTGAACCAAACCGCGAAGGTGCTTGTCTTCGCCCTGGCGGGATGGTCCGGTTTCTTCGTCATGGCCGTTGAGCTCTTGAGCGGACGGATTCTCGCCCCGACGTTCGGGAACAGCATCTACGTCTGGGGAGCCGTGATTACCGTCTTCATGCTCGCTCTTGCGGTAGGCTATCTGCTCGGCGGACACTTCTCCATGCGCTCGCCCAGTCTCGGTCGCCTCGGCCTGTTGCTGATCGCGGCCGGCCTCGCGACGCTGCCCGTGGTGCTGTTCGGCAACGCCGCGCTCGACGCGATCTTCGACGTTGTCTCGGACCCCCGCTACGGGTCGCTCCTAGCGTCGGCGCTGCTGTTCTTCGTGCCGACGGCGATCTCCGGCGCGGTATCGCCTTACGCGGTGCGATTGGTGGTTTCCAGTCTGCACGCCAGCGGGCGATCGGCCGGATCGCTCTATTTCGTCTCGACCTTCGGCAGCGCGGCCGGCACGCTCGTCACCTCGTTCTATCTCGTCCTCCTGTTCGAGGTCAACGCGATCCTCGTGGGATTGATGGCGGTTTCGATCGCCTTGGGGTTCGTGGCCGTCCTGGTGCGGGAGCACGCGCCGTGAGGCTCGCCTGCGCGGCCGTGCTGGCGTGCCTCGTGGCGTTCATCGCGACAGTCTCGCGTGCTGCCGAGCTGCACGCCGAGCGTTCGCTCTACCGCAACATCGTCGTATACGAAGAAGACGGCACTCGCTGCATGAAGTTCGGACGGCAGGCGGCCGGCCGCCAGACCTGCATGTCGCTCGCCGATCGCGACCGCCTGGTCTTCGACTACACGCGGATGATGATGGCCGCGCTGTACTTGAATCCGTCGCCGCAACGCATCCTGATCATTGGCCTGGGCGGCGGCACGCTGCCGCGGACGCTGCAGAAGATCCTGCCCACGGCGAGGATCGACGTTGTCGAGATCGATCCCGCCGTGGTGCGAGTCGCGCACAAGTACTTCGATTTCGTGCCGGCGCGCGCGACGCGCGTGTTCGAGGAAGACGGCCGGGTGTTCGCCAAGCGCATGGGCAAGCAGCAGGCCAGGTACGATCTCGTCATGCTCGACGCCTTCGACCACGAGTACATTCCCGAGCATCTGCTCACCCGCGAGTTCCTGGGGGAGATCAAAGGGCTCCTTGCCGAAGGCGGCGTGCTGGCCGCGAACACGTTCGCGACGAGCCGCCTGTATGATTTCGAATCGGCGACCTATTTCAGCGCGTTCGGGCACTTCTACCGTTTGAAGCGAGGCAACCGGGTGATTCTCATCCGCGAAGGCGGACTGCCCGATCGTGAGGAGCTCGGCCGCAACGCGGATAGCGTCGAGCGAGCGCTCGCGGCCTTCGGCGTGGGCAAGGATTGGCTCCTGCCGCTCTTCGGGGTGGAGTCCGGCTGGCCGCGGGGAACGCGTATTCTCACCGACCAGTATTCGCCGTCGAATTTGCTGAATGGTTCGTTCTGACGCTGGCAGACATGGTGTGCACAGGCCGTAGATGATCACCCGGATATTCACCCGCACCGCCGCGCACGAGCACGCCGACCCCGCACAACGGGTGCAAGGCGTGGCCGCGCTGCCGGCGGATTCCGCCGAACTCGCGCAGCTCGTCGCCGCCGATCCCGCGCCGGAGGTCCGCATCGCTGCGGCACGGCGCTGTTCCGGCCTCGCGGCCCTTGCCGGGGCTTTCGCGACGGAAAGCGAGCCCGCCGTCCGCGAGGCGCTCGCGGCCGCAATCGGCACGGTGCTGTCCGTATCGGCGGACGAGGCGGCGGTCGCCGGATGGCTCGAGGCGGCGCCGTGCACCGATGCCATCCGTGCCGAGGTGGCGCGACGCACGCCGGATGTCGATCGGCGCCGTGCCGCGCTGGCGCTCGTCCGGGACGAAGACCTGCTGATCGACCTCGCGCTCACGGCCGAGATTGCGGAAATCCGCCTCGATGCGGCGGAACGGGTGCAAACCGCCGATGGGCTGCGCAAGCTCGCGAGCGCGGCGAAGAACAAGGATCGCGGCGTCGCGCGGTACGCGCGGCAGCGCCTCGATGCCATCGCCGAGCGTGCCGGCCAGGCGGAATCCGCCGACGCGATCCTCGCGGAGCTCGAGGCGCTGGCGGAAAAGCCGGGGCCGATCGTGAGCGCTATGGTCGACATCGACCGGCGTTGGCAAGCGGTCGAAGTCGGCGCCGACGATGCTCGCCGTGCCCGTTGGACGGCCGCCCGCGAGGCGGTGCAGGCGCGATTCGACCGCGAGCAGCACGAGCAGCGTGGCCGCGCGCAGTTCGAGCGCCGGTCGCGAGAGTGGCTTGCGGCGCTCGCCCCGCCCGCCGCCGGCTTCGACCAACTGCGCGACGAGCTCTTGGCGTTGCGAGAAGAGGCGCTTCTCCGCCGGCACGACGCCGCGCTTGCGCTCCTCGACGCGGCGGAGAAGCGCGTTGACGATTGGGAGCGGGACCGCCGCGCGGTCGCCGCTGCCGAGGCTCTGGTTATCGAGGCCGAGCAGCTTGCGGCAGGGACGTCGATCGATCATGCGGATCTTCCGGCACGCTGGGCGGCGCTCGACCGGTCGATGCGCGGTCCCGCGCTGACGCAGCGATTCGAGGCCGCGCTGATCGTGATCGAGCAGCGCCGTCTGGCGCAGATCCAGGCCGCGCAGCAGCTTGCCAGTGTGGCGCGGCAGCACGTGCATGGTTTGTTGCATACGGCGGAGCAGGCACTCGCCGCCGGCGAATTGAAGGCGGCGCGTACCGCGGCGGACGAGATCAAGGCGGCCAAGAACGCCGCCGGCGTGCTGCCGAAGCCGACGGTGCAGCGGCTGGGCCGTCTCGTGCAGCAGCTCTCCGAGCTCGAAAGGTGGGAATCGTTCGGCCAGCGCCAGGCGCGCCTCCAACTCTGCGAACGGGCCGAGGCATTGGCGTCGCCGACAGCGGCGCTGGACGCTTCCAAGCTCGCGCTCGAAGTGCAGAAGCTGCGCAACGAATGGAAGGCGCTCGACCAGCAGCATGCGGGCGTGCCGAAGGCGGTGTGGGAGCGCTTCGACGGCGCGTGCGAACGCGCCTATGCGCCGGCGGCCCGGCATTTCGCCGAGATGGCGGCGCAACGCAAGGATGCCCGGCGAAAGCGGGACGAATTCCTCGAGGCCGCAACGGCGCACGTGCCTGCGTTGCTCATCGAGCCGCGCGACGCCCGCGCGATCGAACGCTGGCTGCGCGACACCGAGCGGACGTGGCGCGAGGGTGATCTCGGCAGTGTCGAACCCGGCGCGTGGAAGAAGCTCGACGCGCGCCTGAAGAGCGCGCTCCTTCCGCTGCGCGACGCGCTGGCGACGGAGCGCAATCAGGCGAAGACGGGCCGCGAGGCGCTGATCGCGGAGGCCGTGGCGCTCGCCGCCCGGGCGATGGAGCGCGATACCCCGGCGCAGGTGAAGGCGATTCAGGCCCGGTGGCAGGTCGAGGCGAAGGCCCGGCCGATTGCGCATCGTGACGAACGCGCCCTGTGGGAGGCGTTTCGGGCGGCGTGCGACGCCGTCTTCAACGCGCGCCACGCCAAGCGCAAGGAAGAGGACGACCGTCGGCACGGCAACCGGCGCGCGCTGGAAGAGATCTGCGTTTCACTCGAAGCGCTCGCTCAGGCGACGGACAAGGACGAGGCGGAAGTTCGCCGCCTGCTGCGCGAGGCGCAAGACCGGTGGAAGCAGAACAGCAGTCGCTCCGACCCGCCGCCGCCCGGCCTCGATGCTCGGTTTCGCAATGCGAAGGCAGCGGTGGACGCGATGCTCGCCACGCGTGCGCGCTCGCGCGACGCCGAAGTGTGGCAGTCCCTGGCCGCGAAGGAGCGCCTGTGCGAGGACCTCGAGCGCCAAGTCGTGGCGGGGGGGTCGATGGACGAGGCGAGCGAAGCGGCGGCGCAGGCGAATTGGTCCGCGTTGCCGGCGCTCGCGGGCGCTTCCGAGAAGAGGATGATCGCCCGCCGCGATGCCGCCTTGCGCGCGCTCAAGGACAGCACGGGCGCCGCCGAACATGCGGCGCGGATCGAAAAGGGCGCGGGCGCGCGGCACGAATGCCTGCTCGAGCTCGAAATGGCGCTGAAGCTCGACAGTCCCGCCGAGCTGCAGGCGCAACGCCTGGCGCTGCAAGTAAAGCAGTTGAAGGAGCGATTCAGCAGCGCCGCTGCCGGCGGGGCAAGGACGCCGCCGGAGTTGCTCCTAAGTTGGTGCTCGCAGCCGGGGGTCGCCGATGCACGCGACCGGCAACGTTGCGAGCGGGTCTTCGCCGCGATGGCGAAAGTCGGATAATCCGGCGGTGCCGAGCCGGCATGACGAACAGGATCGGCTATGTGCCGAGGGGCGTGGTCGAGATCATGCGTCGTCAGCAACAGGGCCGGGCGTACATCCGGCCGTAGCGGTGTAGCCGTCGCCGTTGGTGTCCAGGTCGACCGTGGCGGGCAGCACCACCGCGATGCTGAACACGAGCGCGGTCATGGCGATGGCGGCCAAGCCGCAGGCGGCACGGGGAATCGAGGCTTCGTAGCGGTTCATGGTCGGTCTCCTGGGTCTCGGTGCGTCTGTCCTGCGGTTGGATGCGGCAGCTCGGCAATCCGGATTCGTCGGCGCGTGGCTGCTGTCAGGTGGCATCCTAGGCGGCGTCGGTAACCCCCTCAAGACGCAGGCGACGAACCGCAGATTGCCCGGCGCGAATGCACGCGAACGGCGACAGAACGGATCCGGGGACGGCGGACCGAGCCGTCCCGGGCGTCGCATGGGTGCGCAGTGGCGGTCTGCGGGTCGGGGCACTCCGCTCACATGGTCTTGGCGAGCGCGACCAGCTGATCGAGCGCCTTTCCCCAGCCGTCCTGGAAGCCCATGGCGTCGTGTTTTGCGCGGCTGTCTTCGTCGCCATGGAGCAACGAGCGCGGAGTACTTCGTACCGGCACCTTGCGGCGCAAGCGAGATGATCGCGGTGAAAGCGAACTCGGCGCAGGAGCCGTCGGCCGGTCGGTTGGCCGGTCGAAACCCCGGGCCCAGAACATTGGTCCAGACGAGCCTTTCGCCCTTGCACGACTTCGAGGTAGCACCCCAGGTTCGTGAATTCCTGCCCCTCGGGCGAGCGCATCACCGTGCGAAAGATGCCCGGCGGGACGAAGCTCGATCTCGCAGTCCACCGTGGTCCACGGCGCGGGCGTGAACCACTTCTTGAGATGCTCCGGGGTCGTCCACGCGAGCCAGACGAGGTGGGCCGGCACATCGACGACACGTTCGAAGAAGAGGTCGAGGCGGGGATCGGGTCGTTGCACCAAAGGGCGAGTCATCGCTTCTGCTCCTTGAGGTCGTTGAGGACGTGGTCCAGTTGATCGAGGCGCCGCTCCCAGAGGGCGCGCTGCTCTGCCATCCAGTGCTCGGCGGCCTCTCAGCGAACGCGGGGCGAGGCGATAGGTCCGCACGCGTCCCGCCTTCCGCGAACGGACGAGGCCGGAGCGCTCCAGCACGTCGAGATGCTGCGCGAACGAAGGCAGCGCCATCCGGAACGGGCGCGCGAGCTCGCTGACGGGGGCGGGGCCGCTCCCCAGGCGATGCAGGACGGCGCGCCGCGTGGGGTCGGCCAGCGCCTGGAACACGCGATCGAGGCGCGCTGAGCGATTAGGCATATGCCTAACTATAGCGTCGTGAAAAACTTAGGTCAATACCTTTCTTTGAGCGCGCTCGCCGCCGCGATCCGATCGGCGCGGGACCGAACGTCCGCCATCCACTTTACTAACGCCACCCGCGCCCCGAGAATGCCGGGAAGGGCCGGGCTGGACCGACCTCGCAACGACGATGACCGACTCGCCGCCCCGTCCGCTTCCGCGTCCCGGCCTTGTGGTTCGTCTCGGCAACTTCTTTCTCGCGCTGCTGCGGCGCGTGCTGTACCTCGTGGTGCGCACGCGGGTCACGCCGGATGACGTTGCGTCGCTTCGCCTCGATGCGGGTCGACCGCGTTGCTATGTGCTCCAGGACCGGCACCTGTCGAGCCTCCTCGTGCTGGAGGAGGAGGCGCAGCACCTTGGCCTGCCGTCCGCGCTGGCGCCGGTCGGTCCCGAGTTCCCGGACGGGGAGCGCGCGGTTTTCTCCGTCATCCTCAACCGGAATCCGCTCAGCGCGCGCTCGGCGGAGCCCTCGGTCGCGCTTACACAAATGACGGTGGCGCTGCTGCGCGATCCCGCGCTCGACGTGGAGCTGATGCCGGTGACGGTCCTCTGGGGCCGCTCGCCGGGGTCGCAGGACTCGCTCGTCAAGGCGCTCCTGGCCGATGCTTGGGCGAGCGTGGGACCGTTGCGGCAGCTCGCGATCATCCTCCTGCACGGCCGGCAGACGCGGGTCACGTTCGGCGAACCGATCTCGCTGCGCCGGCTGATCGACGAGGAAACGGACGAAGCCATAGCCGTGCGCAAGGCCAATCGCTTCCTGCGTTTCTACTTTCGCCGGATGCGCGAGTCCGCGATCGGCCCTGATCTTTCGCACCGACGCAACCTGATCCAGACGATGGTGACCTCGGACGCCTTGCAGGAGGCGATCGCGGACGAGTCCGTGCGCCTCGGCGTGTCGCCGGCCGCGGCCGAGACCCGCGCGCGGAAATTCGCGTGGGAGATCGCCTCCGACTTCAGTTATCCGGTCGTGCGCGCGCTGCAACTGGTGCTGACACGCCTGTGGCGACGTCTCTACGACGGCGTCGAGGTGCACCACGGCAAGGAGCTCGCAAGGGCCGCGCCCGGCAAGGGCCTTGTCTACCTGCCCAATCATCGCAGCCACGTCGACTACCTGCTGCTGTCGTACCTCGTCCATGCGCAGGGGCTCGCACCTCCGCACATCGCGGCCGGCGCCAACCTGAACTTTCCGATCGTGGGTCCGCTGCTGCGGCGCGGCGGTGCCTTCTTCCTGCGCCGGAGCTTCAAGGGCGAGCCGTTGTACGCGGCGGTGTTCCGCGAGTATCTGCACGCGATGCTGGCGAAGGGCTTTTCGATCGCCTATTTCATCGAGGGCGGCCGCAGCCGCAGCGGGCGCACCCTGGCGCCGAAGGGCGGACTCCTCGGCATGACCGTCGAGAGCTTCATGCGCGAGCATCCGCGGCCGCTGCTGCTGGTACCGGTGAATTTCAGCTACGAGAAGCTGCTCGAGGGTCGCACGCTGGTCGCAGAGCTCGAGGGGCAGCCGAAAGAGGGCGAATCGCTCGGTGCGCTCGTGCGGGTGGCGCGCAATCTTCGGCGCGAATACGGCAAAGTCCATGTCAATTTCGGCACGCCGCTGTCCATCGACCAGTTCCTCGATCGGGAAGCGCCGGATTGGCATGCGCTGGAAGGGGACGAGCAGCGGGACACCGCGCGGCGGTTGACGCCGCTCCTTGGCCGCGAGATGGCGCAGCGCATCAACGCCGCCGTCGTCGTCAACCCGATCAACATGTTCGCGATGGCCATCGTGCCCAGTCCGCGCCAGGCGCTGGACGAGGGGGGCCTCGCGCAGCAGATCGGCTGGCTGAAGGTGATTGCCTCCCGGCTGCCCTATTCGCCGGACGCCGTGCTCGCCACCGGTGAACCCGAAGCGGCGATCGCGCTGGCCGTCGCCCTCGGCTTTGCCACCCGTGTCGCCCATCCACTGGGCGACATCATCAAGGTTCCGGAGCGGGAAGTGTCGACGCTCAATTACCTGCGCAACAACGTGCTGCATGCCTACGCGCTGCCTGCGCTCGTCGCGAACCTGCTGGTCGCCATGCGTGAAGTCACGCTGGAGCGCGTCGCCGAGTTCGCGGAGGGCGGATTGCCATTCCTGCGCGCGGAGCTGATGCTGCGGCACACGCCCGAGGAGGCCGTCGCCGAATCGAGGCGCGTGGTCGAGCTGTTCGTCGAGCTCGGTCTCGCGCGCAGGAGCCCGGAGGGCCACCTGCACGCCGCTCATCGTTACAGTACCGAGCACGCGGGGCTCGAGCTCCTCGCCCGTTCGCTGCGACACCTGCTGCGCCGCAACTACCTCACGATCGCGCTCGTGACGCGCGTCGGCTCGGGCAAGCTGACGCGGACGCACCTCGAGGAGCTGATGCAGATGCTCACCCAGCGCCTGTCGCTCCTCTTCGAGTTCGCACCGCCGGATTTCTACGAGCGCTCGACTTTCGCGTCCTACATCGACACGCTGCTCGAAACCGGCCTCGTCCGCGTGGACGCCGACGGGGCGCTCTCCATGCACGAGCACTCCCGCACGTGGGCGCACTATGTCGAGCGGCTGTTGCCGGCGGACGCCGTGCTCGCCATTCGGCGCGTCGCCGGCGACCACGGGCCGCCGGACCGGGATACCGCGCTACCCGCTGTTCCGTAATCCGGCGGCCAGGCCGTTGATCGTCAGGTGGATGGCCCGCTGCGTCCGCTCGTCGGTCTGTCCGCCGCGATGGCGCCGCAGCAATTCGACCTGCAGGTGGTTGAGCGGATCGAGGTAGGGAAAGCGATTGCGGATGCTGCGCGCGAGGATCGGATTGTCGTCGAGCAGCGTCTGCTGTCCGGTGATCGCGAGCACACGCCGGACCGTGCGCGCGTGTTCGGCGGCGATCCGCTCGAAAATCGACTCGCGCAGCTGCACGTCCGGGACGAGCTCCGCGTAGCGCGACGCGATGGCGAGGTCGGTTTTCGCGAGCACCATGGCCATGTTGGAGAGCATGCTGCGGAAGAACGGCCAGCGCGCGTGCATTTCGGTGAGAAGCGCAAGTCCCGCGGCGGCGCCGCCGCGATGTTCGGTCAGCCAGCCGTCGACCGCGAGACCGAAGCCGTACCAGCCTGGCAGCATCAGCCGGCACTGGCCCCAGCTGAAGACCCACGGGATCGCGCGCAGGTCCTCGATCCGCGTCGACGCCGTGCGCGACGCCGGCCGGCTGCCGATGTTGAGGCCGGCGATCTCGGCGATGGGTGTGGCCGCGCGAAAGTATTCGACGAAGCCCGGCGTTTCGTAGACCAGCGCGCGGTAGGCCGCGTGGGCGTGCTTCGACAGCGCGTCGAGCGCGGCATAGTAGGCAGCAGCGCGGTCCTCGAGCCGTTCGCCGTCGACGAGGCTCGCCTCGAGGGTGGCCGCGACGAGCGTTTCGAGGTTGCGCCGGCCGAGATCGGGATCGGAGTACTTGCTGGCGATGATCTCGCCTTGCTCCGTGATGCGCAGGCCGCCGCTGACGCTGCCTGCCGGTTGCGCGAGTATCGCCTCGAAGCTCGGCCCGCCGCCGCGGCCGACCGTGCCGCCGCGGCCGTGGAAGAGCCGCAGCTTGACGCCGTGGTCGCGAAACGCGTCGACCAGCGAGAGCTCCGCGCGATAGAGCGACCAGTTGGCGGTCAGGTAGCCGCCGTCCTTGTTGCTGTCGGAATAGCCGAGCATCACCTCCTGCCAGCCGTCCCGGCAGGCGAGCCAGCGGCGGTAGAACGGAAGCGCGAACGCCGCGCGCATGATCGTCGCCGAGCGCTCGAGATCGTCGATGGTTTCGAACAGCGGCACGATGTTGACCGCCAGCGCCTCGCCGCGCAGCAGGCCGACCTCTTTCAGCAGGATCGCCACTTCGAGCAGGTCGGACACCGACTGGCACTTCGAGATCACGTAGTTCGGCAACGCGGCGGCGCCATAGCGGCGATGGATGTCCGCGGCGGCAGCGAGCACCGCGAGTTCGGAGCGGGCCCGATCGGAGTAAGCAAGATGCGGCGAATGCAGCAGGCGCGGGCCGGCGAGCTCGCGCTGCAGCACCGCGATCCGCTCGGGCTCCGGGAGCGCGGCGTAGTCGGCCGCCACACCGGCACTCGCGAAGAGCTCGGCGATCACGGCCTCGTGCACATCCGAGTTCTGCCGCAGATCGAGCACCGCGAGGTGAAAGCCGAATACTTCGACCGCGCGGATCAGAGGCAGGAGACGACCGGCGGCAAGGGGTGTCGCGCCGTGCAGCGCCAACGAGGCGCCGATCGCGCGCAGGTCGGCGAGGAGTGCGTCGGAATTGGCATACGGCGGCAGGTCGGCGTGCGGCGCGCGCGCCGGGACGTGGCTCGACAGGTTGGCGGCGGTGGCGGCGACGCGAGCATAGATGCCGATCAGCGCCTGCCGGTAGGGCTCGTCGTTGCGGTGCGGGTTCGTGTCACCGGCGCCGGCGGCGAGCGCCATCAGCTCCGGCGATGGCGTGACGAGGCGCGTCGACGGGGAAAGCTCGGCGCCGAGGCGATGGATCTCGTCGAGATAGTGGGCAAAGGCGACCGACGCCTGCCGGTCGATCGCGTAGGAGAGCGTCGCGCTGTTGACGAGGGGATTGCCATCGCGGTCGCCGCCGATCCACGAGCCCAGCCGCAGAAAAGGCGGCAGCACGACGTCGTCGACGAGCTCGAACTTCGCCCGGATCTTCGCGGCGAGCGCCAGGTAGAACTTCGGCACCTCGGCGAGAAACGTGTACCGGTAGTACGCGAGCCCGTTCTCGATCTCGTCCTCGACCTTGAGCTTGACGAGGCGGATCATCGCGGTCTGCCACAGGCTCAGCACCTGCCGGTAGAGTCCGGCCTCGAATTCGGCCGTCTCGTCGGCGGTGAGCTCCCCGCGGTCGCGCCACTGCAGGAGGCGCGCGACCTCGCGCTCGCAATCGAGGATGCTCTTGCGCTGGACTTCCGTGGGGTGCGCCGTCAACACCGGGCTCACCAGGGCATCGGCGAACCAGGCCGTGATGCGCGCGCCGTCGATGCCCTCCTTGGCGACGCAATCGAGCGCGTCGGCCATGCTGCCCCGCTGGGGCTTTGATCCGGCGAGCGCGTGTCTGCGGCGGCGCCGGTTCTGGTGCACGTCCTCGGCGATGTTGACGAGGTGCGAAAAATAACTGAAGGCGCGAACGATATCGAGCGTCTGCGCGATCGGCAAATCCGCCATGAGCGCGTGGAGCTCCTCCTTGACCGCGGGTGCGTCGTCCTCACCTGCGCGCCGGAAGCGGACTGCGGTCTGCCGGATCGCCTCGATCCGTGCGTAGCCGGCTTCGCCGGTCTGCGCCCGGAGAACCTCGCCCAGCAGGCGGCCGAGCAGGCGCGTGTCCTCGCGCAGCGGAAGATCCTTGTCGGCGTCGGTCGGGGTCATGGGTGCCAGGTCATCGGGGTCAACGCTGCTTCGTCCGCCATTCCGGATGAACGAACACCGGAACGTCGGCCGGCGGCAGCGGCGTCCGGGCACGAATGATGTCGGCGGCCTTCTCGCCGAGCATGATCGTGGGCGCGTTGAGGTTGCCGCTCACCATCGCCGGCATGATCGACGCGTCGACCACGCGCAGGCCCTCGGTGCCACGCACGTTGAGGTTGCCGTCCACGACGGCCATGGGATCGTCGTCGGCCCCCATCTTGCACGTACACGACGGATGGTAGGCGCTCTCGGCCTTGCGCCTGATGTGGGCGTCGATGTCGGCGTCGCTGGTGACCGTGGGACCGGGCGACAGCTCGGCACCGCGAAACGGATCGAACGCCTTCTGCGCGAAGATCTCGCGCGTCAGCCGGATCGCATCGCGAAACTCGCGGCGATCGCCTTCGGTCGCGAGGTAGTTGAACAGGATGCGCGGTGCCGCCTGCGGATCCGCCGACGCGAGCGTGACCGTGCCGCGCGAGGTCGGCCGCATCGGACCCACGTGCGCCTGGAAGCCGTGCTCGTGCACTTTGTCCTTGCCGTCGTAGCTGATCGCGATCGGCAGGAAGTGGTATTGCAGGTCCGGGTGTTCGACGCCGGCGCGGCTCCTGATGAAACCGCCGGATTCGAAATGGTTGGTGGCGCCGAGCCCCTGGCGCAACAGCAGCCACTGGACGCCGATCGCGCCCATGGCGATGAGGTTCTGCGTCGAGTACAGCGTGATCGGCTGCGTGCACGCGTGCTGGACGTAGGTTTCGATGTGGTCCTGGAGATTGGCGCCGACGCCGGGGACATCCGCTACCACGCCGATGTCGAGCCTTTCGAGCGACCCGGCATCGCCGATGCCGGACAATTGCAGGATCTGCGGCGAATTGATCGCGCCGCCGGACACGATCACCTCGCGGCGCGCGCGCATCTGCACGAGCTGCCCGTTGTGCAGGTATTCGACGCCGACGGCGCGCGTGCCTTCGAACACCACGCGAGTGACGAGACAGCGCGGCTCGATCCGCAGGTTGGAGCGCGTGCGCGCCGGCCGGAGGTAGGCCATCGCGGCGCTCCAGCGGCGGCCGCGATACGTGGTCCGGTCCATCGGGCCGAAGCCCTCCTGCCGGTAGCCGTTCATGTCTTCGGTGGCTGCGTAGCCCGCCTGCCGGCCCGCCTCGATGAATGCCCGATACAGCGGATTCTGCATTTCCCCGGTGGCGACGTAGAGCGGACCATCGCCGCCGCGATAGTCGTCGGCGCCCCGCAACCGCGTTTCCGAGCGCTTGAAGTAGGGCAGGCAGTGCGCGTAGGACCACGCCTCGAGGCCGCGCGCGGCGGCCCAGCCGTCGTAGTCCCTGGCGTGGCCGCGGACGTAGACCATCCCGTTGATCGACGACGAGCCGCCGATGACGCGCCCGCGCGGGCAGGACACGCGGCGCCCGTCCATGTGCGGCTCCGGGTCGGTCTCGTAGGCCCAGTTGAAGGTGCGACCTTGCAGCGGATAGGCGAACGCCGAGGGCATGTGGATCAGCACGCTGCTGTCGGGCGGGCCGGCCTCGACCAGCAGAACACTCGCTTCGGGTTGCTCGGTCAGCCGGTTGGCGAGGACGCAACCCGCCGATCCTGCGCCGACGACGATGTAATCGAATTCGTTGCCGCGATTCAAAGCCCGAGCCAGCGCCCGATGATGTTGCGCTGCATTTCGCTCGTCCCCGAGTAGAGCGTGGAACCGATCGCGTCGCGCAGCGCGCGTTCGACCTCGTATTCTTCCATGAAACCGTAGCCGCCGTGCAGCTGCACCGCGTCGAGCGCCGTCTTGACCAGCGTTTCGCTGACGAAGAGCTTGGTGATCGCCGAGTCGAGCGAGATGCTGCGCGAGACGTCGAGCCGCGACGCCGTGCGGTAGACCAGGAGGCGCGCTGCCTCGAGCTGCACCTTCATGTCGGCGATCTTGTGCGCGACCGCCTGGAACTTGCCGATGGCCTGGCCGAACTGCGTACGAGTCCGGGCATAGGCGATCGAGGTTTCCAGCAGGCGCTCGATCGTGCCGACGTGCGCTGCGACCAGCAGCGAGCGCTCCCAGTCCATGGCCGTGGCGAACACGCCCGAGCCGCCGCCAACGGTGCCGAGCACCGCGTCGTCGGGGAGGAAGGCATCGTCGAACACCAGCTCGCCGACCGGGGCGGTGCGCAGGCCCATCTTCGCGAACGTCTGGCCTGCGGAGAAGCCGGTGACGCCGCGCTCGACGAGGAAGCCCGTGACGCCGCCGTGAAAGCCCTTGGCGGCATCGGTGAGCGCGAACACGACGACCACGTCGGCCACCGGTCCGTTGGAGATGAACGTCTTGGTGCCGTTGAGGCGCCAGCCGCCGTCGGCGCGCTCGGCCTTGCAGGCGCATCGCGAACGTGTCCGAGCCGGAGTCGGGCTCGGTGATCGCGTGCGCGCCGACCAGCGTGCCGTCGCACAGGCCGGTGAGATAGCGGCGCTTCTGCGCGTCGCTGCCGTGCTTCCACACCGGCACGACGCAGGCCAGCACGTGCGCGCAGAGCGAGAACACGAGGCCGCCGTCGCGGCAGCCGTAGCCCAGCGCTTCGAGTGCGATCGCGCACGTCAGCGGGTCGGCGTCGGTTCCGCCGTACTCCCCGGGCGCGGGCAGTCCGAGCAGGCCGACGGCGGCGCACTGGCGCCAGAGCTCGCGCGAGAAGGTCCCGGCGCGGTCGCGCTCGATGACGTCGTGGTTGAGCTCGCCGCGGGCGAACTTGACGATGCTGTCGCGCAGCAGCTTCTGCTCGCTCGTGAGGTTGAAGTCCATCAGCGCATTTCCCTCGGCGCCATCAGCGCATTTCCCTCGGCGCCATCAGCGCATTTCCTTCAGCCGCTGGTAGTCGATCTTGTCGGTCGAGGTCTTCGGCAGGCTGTCGAACCAGGCGAACGTGTCCGGGATCATGTAGAGCGGCAGGTTGTCGGCGCAGAAGCGCTTGATCTCGATCAGCGACGGCCGCTTCGCCTCGCGACTGCTGAGGAACGCCTTGATGCTGACACCCTCCTGCTCGTCGGCGAACGCGACGACCGCCGCTTCCTTGATGTTCGGATGGCGGTACAGGCCGGACTCGATCTCGCCCAGCTCGACGCGATAGCCGCGACGCTTGACCATCCGGTCGCGGCGGCCGAGGTAGGTGTAGCAGCCGTCCGCGTCTTCGGTGACGATGTCGCCGGTGCGGTACCAGCGCGTCCTGTCGGCGGTCACGAAAAAGCCCTTGGCGGTCTGCTCGGGCAGCGCCCAGTAGCCCTGCATGACGCCGGGCCCGGCGATGCAGAGCTCGCCCTCGCTGCCGCGCGCCACGTCGGTCCCGTGCTCGTCGACGACGCGGCCGGTGAGGTGCGAGCAGACCTTGCCGATCGGGAAGGGCGTCGTGCGTTCGGGTGGAACGGGCAGCTTGACTTCGTAGTACGTGCAGACGTTGGTCTCGGTCGGACCGTAGAGGTTGAAGTAGCGCGGATGGGCCACGAGCAGGGACAGCGCGCGCAGATGCTTGACGGGAAACACCTCGCCCGCGAACAGCACCTGGCGCAGCGCGGAGTAGTCCTGCCTGGCGAGGTTGCCGTACTGCGCCAGCAGCGCAAGGATCGACGGCGCCGAGTACCAGATCGAGATCTTCTCGTCCGCGATCAGCTGCGCCAGATCGCGGCGCATCCTTGCCGGCGTCCTCGGTGATCAGGACCAGCGTCGCGCCGTGCTTCAGGCAGACGTGGATGTCGAGGATCGACAGGTCGAAGTGGAACGGCGCGTGCGACGAGAAGCGGTCGGTCGCCTTCGGCTCGAAGGACTCCGAGCACCAGTCGACGAAGCTCACCGCGTTTTCGTGCGACAGCATCACGCCCTTCGGCTTGCCGGTCGAGCCCGACGTGTAGAGGATGTAGGCGAGATCGGATGGCGCGCTTTGGGTGGTCCCGGCGGGCGGGGCAAGGGCCACCCCGTCGGCCGCGTCCAGCGCCGCGCGCAGGCCGGCGCCGCCGTCCGGCGGACCGTCGACCGCGATCATCGCGGGCGCGCCACCCAGTGCGCCGAGCTCGGCGCCGAGCTTGTCCGCCAGTCCCGACTCGACGACGACGGCTTTGACCGCGCAGTTGTGCAGGATGTAGGCGCCGCGCGCGGCCGGCGCACCCGGATCGACCGGCACGTAGGCGGCGCCCGCCTTGAGCGCACCGAGAAGGGTCGCGACCGAATCGACGGATTTGCGCAGGTAGAGGCCGATCCGGTCGCCGCGTTGCACGCCGAGCGACGCCAGGCGGTCGCGCACCCGATCGGACAGCGCGTCGAGCGCACCGTAGGTGATCGAGCCCCTGCCGGGCTCGACGACGGCCACCGCCTGCGGCGTTTGCCGCGCGCTGGCAATGAAGGAATCATGCAAGGATGCGGCGACGCCCATCGAGATACCCTTGGCTTGGTGGAATGCGGGGTTCAGTCACACGCAAAAATTATGCCAAATTTTGGTGCCGATGGTGTGAACCGGCCCTAGTAAGGGCACGCGACGTCGCCCATTTCGACGTAGACGCTTTTGAGCTGCGTGTAGTGGCCGATCGTGACGAGACCGTTCTCGCGGCCGATCCCCGATTGCTTCATGCCGCCGAAGGGAATCTCGACCGGCGTGATGTTGTAGTTGTTGATCCAGCACACGCCGGCTTGCAGTGCTGCGACGACGCGATGCGCGCGCACCAGATCGCGCGTGAACACGCCGGCGGCGAGCCCGAACGGCGTGGCGTTGGCGCGGCGGACGACTTCGTCCTCCTTCGAGAATTTGAGCACCGACATCACCGGGCCGAAGATCTCGTCGGTCACCAGGGCGATGTCGTCGGTGCAGTCGGCGAAGATCGTGGGCTCGACGAAACAGCCGCGCGCAAGGCCGTCGCGGGTAACCCGCCGGCCGCCGCAGACGAGGCGAGCACTGCGCTTGCCGGCGTCGATCGCCGCCAGCACGCGGCCCATGTGCTCCTCCGAGATGAGTGCGCCGACGTGCGTGGCGGGGTCGAGCGGATCGCCGATCGTCATCTTGCGCGTGCGCGCCGCGAGCTGTTCGATGAAGGCGTCGTGGATCGACTCGTGCACGAAGACGCGCGTCCCGTTGGTGCAGACTTCCCCTTGCGTGTAGAAATTGCCCATCATCGCGGCCGCCACGGCGTTCGGCAGGTCGGCGTCGTCGAAGATGATGAGCGGCGACTTGCCGCCCAGCTCCATCGTCACGTGCTTCAGCGTGCCCGCGGCGTCGGCCATCACGCGCTTGCCGGTGCCGACCTCGCCCGTGAGCGAAACCTTCGCGATGCCCGGATGGCGCACCAGCAATTGGCCGGCGCGGGCATCGCCCTGCACCACATTGAACACGCCGGCCGGAAGCCCGGCTTCGGCATAGACCTCGGCGAGCAGGGCGGCGGTGCGCGGCGTGAGCTCCGCCGGCTTGAAGATCATCGCGTTGCCGCAAGCGAGCGCCGGCGCCGACTTCCAGCACGCGATCTGGAGCGGATAGTTCCAGGCGCCGATGCCCACGCAGATCCCGAGCGGCTCGCGACGCGTGTAGGCGAAGGCGCCCTTCAGCTGGTAGTGCTCGCCGTGGAGCGTGGCGGCGAGGCCCGCGTAGTACTCGATGCAGTCGGCGCCCGAGAGGACGTCCACCGCTTCCGCCTCCTGGATCGGCTTGCCGGTGTCGCGGACCTCGACGGCGGCGATCTCGCGATTGCGCTCGCGCAGGATCTGCTGCGCACGATGCAGAATGCGCCCGCGCTCGGCGCCGGGCATGGCCGACCAGACGCCGAACCCCGCCTGCGCGGCGGCCACGGCTTGCTCGACCTCGGCCGCCCCGGCCTGTTCGACGCGGCAGAGAACCTCGCCCGTCGCGGGGTTGATGTCGTCGAACGTTTCGCCTGATGCGGACGCAACGTAGCGCCCGCCGATGTAGCTTTGCAGGAGGGGGGAGGTGGCCATGGGCATTCCGAAGGATACGTCCTAGACAGTAACGTCGCAATTTGACAAACTGCTGTCGTCAATGCGTACGCAGCCGAAGCCTTCCGCTCGACCCACGCCGCGACGTCGTTACGGGTTCCTGACGTTGCCGAATTACTCGATGATCGCGCTCACGAGCGCCGTCGAGCCGCTGCGCATGGCGAACCGCGTGTGCCGCGAGGACGTCTACACGTGGTCGCTCGCGAGCCTCGACGGCGCGCCGGTCGCCGCGAGCAACGGCCTGGCACTGTCGCCGACGATCCCGCTTGGCGCGATGGCCAGAGCCGACGTCGTCTTCGTCTGCGGCGGCGTGGACGTCCAGCATGCGGTGAACCGGGAACTGCTCACGGCGCTGCGCCGCCTCGCGCAGAACCGCGTCCCGCTGGGTTCGCTGTGCACCGGCGGCTACGCTCTCGCCAAGGCCGGGCTCCTCGACAAGTACCGCGCCGCGATCCACTGGGAGAACATGTCGGCGCTACGGGAGGAGTTTCCGCGGATCCACTTCACCGCGCAGCTCTTCGCGATCGACCGCGACCGCTACACCTGTTCCGGGGGCATCGCGCCGCTCGACCTGATGCTCAACATGATCAAGGACGATCTCGGGCCTGACATCGCACCGCTCATCTCCGAGCAGTTCATCCTCGACCGCATCAGGAACGACCGCGATCGCCAGCACATTCCGCTGCAGGCGCAGGTGGGCGTGTTCCACGAGCGCCTCATCAAGGCCGCCGCGCTGATGGAAGCCAACATCGAGGAGCCGATGTCGCTCGACGACCTCGCGGCGGCGATCGGCGTTTCCCGCCGGCAGATCGAGCGCCTGTTCAAGCGCCATCTCGACCAGGTGCCGACGAAGTACTACCTGGAGATACGGCTGCGCCGCGCCAGGGAACTGTTGCTGCAGACGTCGATGTCGATCATGGACATCACGACGGCCTGCGGCTTCCAGTCGCCGCCGCATTTTTCCAAGTGCTACCGCAACGCGTTCGGCTATCCGCCGAGCGCGGAGCGGCAGATGAACCGTGCGGGTGCGCATTGAATGAGTAAATATTCTATCGCGAGCCTCGTCCGCAACGCGCTTTCCTACCACGAGAACTGGCGGGCGGCGTGGCGCAGCCCCGAGCCGAAGCCGGAGTACGACGTCGTCATCGTCGGCGGCGGAGGGCACGGCCTCGCGACGGCCTACTACCTCGCCAAGGAGCACGGCATCACGAATGTCGCCGTGCTCGAGAAAGGCTGGATCGGCGGCGGCAACACCGGCCGCAACACGACGATCGTGCGCTCCAACTACCTGTGGGACGAATCGACGCATCTCTACGAGAAGTCGATGCAGCTCTGGGAAGGGCTCGCGCAGGATCTGAACTACAACGTGATGTTCAGCCAGCGCGGCGTGCTTAACCTCGGCCATTCGCTGCAGGACATGCGCGACATCGCGCGCCGCGTGAACGCCAACCGCCTGAACGGCGTCGACAGCGAGATGCTCGATGCGGCGCAGGTGAAGGCGATGGTGCCGATCCTCAATGCGTCGCCTTCCGCGCGCTATCCGATCCTCGGCGCGTCCTTGCAGCGTCGCGGCGGCGTGGCCCGGCACGACGCGGTCGCCTGGGGCTTCGCCCGCGGCGCCGACGCGCGCGGCGTCGACATCATCCAGAAGTGCGAAGTGACCGGCATCCGCCGCGAAAGCGGGCAGGTGGTAGGCGTGGAGACCAGCAGGGGATTCATCAAGGCGAAGAAGATCGGCGTGGTGGCGGCGGGACACTCCAGCGTCCTGGCATCGATGGTCAACCTGCGCCTGCCGATCGAGAGCCATCCGCTGCAGGCGCTCGTCTCCGAGCCGATCAAGCCGGTGCTGCACACCGTGGTGATGTCGGGCGCCGTGCACGGCTACATCAGCCAGTCCGACAAGGGCGATCTCGTGATCGGCGCCGGCATCGACGCCTACACGGGCTACGGCCAGCGCGGCAGCTTCTCCGTGATCGAAAGCACGCTCGCGGCGATCGTCGAGCTCTTCCCGATCTTCAGCCGCGTGCGCATGAACCGCCAGTGGGGCGGCATCGTCGACGTGTGCCCCGACGCCTGTCCCATCATCGGCACGACGCCGGTCAAGGGCCTCTACTTCAACTGCGGCTGGGGCACGGGCGGCTTCAAAGCCACGCCGGGTTCCGGCTGGGTGTTCGCCCACACCATCGCGCAGGACCGGCCGCACGAGCTCAACGCGGCCTTCTCGATCGACCGCTTTTTCACGGGCCGCCTGATCGACGAGCATGGCGCGGCAGCCGTCGCTCACTGATCGCGCGGAAGTGCCGCCATGCTGCTGATCTCGTGTCCTTGGTGCGGCCCGCGGGAGGAGACGGAGTTCTCCTACGGCGGTGAGGCGCACATCGCGCGGCCGGCCGAGCCCGATGCGCTGTCGGACGAGCAGTGGGGCTACTACCTCTTCATGCGCAAGAACCCGCGCGGCGCGCACCTCGAGCAGTGGGTGCATGCGCACGGCTGCCGGCGGTGGTTCAACGTGAAGCGCGACACGGTGACGTACCGGATCACCAAGGTCTACAAGGTGGGCGAATCGCCGCCGAAAGAAGGCCAATGAGTGAGTTCCGGCAAGTCTGCCGCCTGCCCGCCGGAGGTCGCATCGATCGCCGCACGCGGCTGCATTTCACGTTCAACGGCAAGCGCTACGAGGGGCACGCGGGCGACACGCTCGCTTCCGCCCTGCTCGCCAACGGCGTCCACGTCGTCGCGCGGAGCTGGAAGTATCACCGCCCGCGCGGCATCGTCGCCTGCGGCGTGGAAGAGCCCAACGCCGTCGTGCAGCTCGAAACCGGTGCGGCCACCGTGCCGAACGCGCGTGCCACCGAAGTCACGCTCTACGACGGCCTCGTCGCCAACAGCGTGAACGCCTGGCCCAGTGTGGATTTCGATCTCATGGCCGTTGCCGGCCTCTTTTCGCGCGTCATGCCGGCGGGCTTCTACTACAAGACGTTCATGTGGCCCAAGAGCCTCTGGCGCCGCTACGAGCATTGCATCCGCAAGGCCTCCGGCCTCGGCACTGCGCCGCCCGAACCCGATCCGGACCGCTACGACCGGATGAACGCGCACTGCGACGTGCTGGTCGTGGGTGGCGGACCGGCAGGACTGGCCGCGGCATGCGCCGCGGGCAGCGCGGGCGCGCGGGTGATCCTCGCGGACGAGCAGGGCGAGTTCGGCGGCAGCCTCCTGTCGCATCGCGACATCGCGTCCGTCGCCGCCGACCCGGCATCCGACGGCACGATCGGCGGCGGCAGCCCGACGGCCTGGGTCGCGCGCACCGTCGCGCGCCTCGCGGCGATGCCGGAAGTGCGCCTCCTGCCGCGCAGCACCGTGTTCGGCTATCACGACCAGAATTTCCTGACGATCGCCGAGCGCCTGACCGATCACTTGCCGCCTTCCGAGCGCAAGGGGCCGCGCGAGCGCGTGTGGCGCGTGCGGGCGAAGCAGGTGGTGCTGGCGACCGGCGCGATGGAGCGCCCGCTCGTCTTCGCCAACAACGATCGCCCCGGCGTGATGCTGGCCTCGGCGGTGTCCGCGTACGTGAATCGCTACGGCGTGCAGCCCGGCACCCGCGCCGTCGTCTTCACCAACAACGACAACGCGTACCGGACGGCGCTGCGTCTCGCCGCCGCCGGCATCGAGGTGGCCGCAGTCGTGGACGTGCGTCCCGCGGCGCGCGGCGAGCTGCCCGAGCGTGTGCGCAAGGCGGGCATCGAGGTCATCGACCGCGCCGTCGTCGTCGATGTGCGCGGCACGTGGCGCGTCGCGGCGGTCGACGTGATGTCGCTCGACGAGCATGGCACCGCCGTCACGGGACCCGTCACCACCTTCGCCTGCGATCTCCTCGCGATCTCCGGCGGCTGGAGCCCGGTCGTGCACCTGCACGCGCAATCGGGCGGCAAGCCGCACTACGACGGCGCCAGGGCGTGCTTCGTTCCGGGAACGGCGGTGCAGGCCGAGCGCTCCGCGGGCGCCGCCAACGGCAGCTTCTCGCTCGGTGCGTGCGTGGCCGAAGGCACCGCGGCAGGGGCCGAAGCCGCACGCCTCGCGGGGTACGGCGCGCCGCTCGCGTCGTTCCCGCCGACGGTCGCCGACGTGCTGGAGGAGCCGCTCGTTCCCGTCTGGGTGGCGCCGTCGCCACGCGGCATCGACCGCGGGCCGAAGCAGTTCGTCGACCTGCAGAACGACGTCGCCGCCTCCGACATCGTGCTCGCCGCGCGCGAAGGCTACCATTCGATCGAGCACGCCAAGCGCTACACCGCCATGGGCTTCGGCACCGACCAGGGCAAGCTCGGCAACATCAACGGCATGGCGATCCTCGCGCAGGCGCTCGGCCAGGACATTCCGAGCACCGGTACGACGACGTTCCGTCCCAACTACACGCCGGTCACGTTCGGCGCCATCGCCGGACCGGATCTCGGCGACCGGTTCGACCCCATCCGCAAGACGGCGCTCCACGCGTGGCACGATGAGCACGGCGCGCTCTTCGAGAACGTCGGGCAGTGGAAGCGGCCGTGGTACTTCCCGAAGTCCGGCGAGGATATCCGTGCCGCCGTGGCGCGCGAGTGCCTCGCCGCGCGCAACGGTGTCGCCATCATGGACGCGTCGACCTTGGGCAAGATCGACATCCAGGGCCGCGACGCGGTCACGTTTCTCGACTGGGTGTACACCAACGCGTGGGACAACCTCCGCATCGGCCGCTGCCGCTACGGCCTGATGCTCGACGAGAACGGCATGGTGATGGACGACGGCGTCACGACGCGCCTGGGCGAGGATCATTTCCTCATGACCACCACCACCGGCGGCGCGGCGCGCGTGATGGCGTGGCTCGAGCGCTGGTTGCAGACCGAATGGCCGCACATGAAGGTCTACCTCACGTCGGTGACCGATCACTGGGCGACCGCTGCCGTCGTCGGCCCCGACAGCCGCAAGGTGGTCGAGTCCGTGTGCGAGGGGATCGATTTCTCGCCGGAGGCGTTTCCGTTCATGTCGGCGAAGGAGGGCACCGCCGCCGGAGTACCGGCGCGGGTGATGCGGATCAGCTTCTCCGGCGAGCTCGCCTACGAGATCAACGTCTGCGCCAACGAGGCGCGGCACGTATGGGAAGCGCTGATGGCCGCCGGCGAGAAATTCGCCATCACGCCGTACGGCACCGAGGCGATGCACGTGCTGCGCGCCGAGAAGGGCTTCATCATCGTCGGGCAGGAAACCGACGGCTCCGTCACGCCCATCGATCTCGGCATGGACTGGATCATCGCCAAGGGCAAGGACTTCCTCGGCCGGCGCTCGCTCGCCCGCAAGGACACGGCGCGCTCCGACCGCAAACACCTCGTGGGCCTCTTGACCGACGACCCGGCCGCCGTCCTTCCGGAAGGCGGGCAGGTGGTCGCCGTCGACGCGAAAGAGCGCGTGCCCGTGCCCATGCTTGGCCACGTCACGTCGAGCTACTTCAGCGCGAACCTGAAGCGCTCGATCGCGCTGGCGCTCGTGCAGAACGGCCGCAACCGGATGGGCGAGAAGGTGCGCGTGTCGATGCCGGACGGTCGGGCGCTCGCGGCCGCCATCACCAACCCCGTCTTCCTCGACCCCGAGGGGACTCGGCAAAATGCCTGACGCGATCCTCCGCGAAAGCCCGCTCGCACGCTTCAACTTGGCGACGCGCGCAACCGGTGCCAATGGCGGCGCCGGTTTCATCGTGCGCGAGCATCCCTTCCTCGGTCACATCAACCTGCGCGGCGATCCGCGGGACCCTCGCTTCGCGGGTGCGGTGGGCGGCGTCATGGGCGACTCGCTGCCGATGGTGCCTAACACCCTCACCGATGTAAACGGCATCACGATGTACTGGCTCGGTCCCGACGAATGGCTGATCGTCACGCCCGACGACCGCCGGGAGCCCATCCTGCAGCAACTGCGACGGGTGCTGGCGCAGAAGCACGCGGCCATCACCGATGTCAGCGGCGGGCAGGCGGCACTCCATCTGCGCGGCCGGCATGTGCGCGACGTGCTCGCAAAGGGATGCCCCATCGACCTCCATCCGCGCGCGTTTCGCATCGGCCAATGCGCGCAGAGCCATCTCGGCAAGGCGCTCGTGCTCATCGGCCAGATCGAGGAGCAGCCCTACTTCGAGCTTATCGTCCGCCGCAGCTTTGCCGACTACCTCTGGACGTGGCTCGAAAGCGCGGCGGAGGAATACGGCTTCGAGGTAGCGTGACAACCGCGACCGAAGGCAACCCGAAGCGCGCCAGCGGCATCGCGCTCTTCGACCTCGACTACACGCTCCTGGGCGGCGATGCCACCTACGAGTGGATCCATTTCCTCGTCCGGCAGGGCGCGATCGACCGCGCCAGCATCGCGCTCCTCGACCAGTACTACGAGGATTACGGCAAGGGCGCGCTCGACATCGTCGCCTTCCTCCACTTCGATTTCGGCGCGCTCGCGAGTCATCCGCGCGCGCGGATGGAGGCGTGGCGCGAGGAATACCTTGCCAAGCAGATCGAGCCGATCATCCTGCCCAGGGCACGCGAGCTCATCGCCTCGCACCAGGTGCGTGGACACGTGACCGCGATCGTCACCGCCGCCAACAGCTTCCTCACCGCGCCCATCGCGCGGATGATCGGCGTCGAGCACCTGCTCGCGAGCGATCCCGAGATCGTCGATGGCAAGTACACCGGCGGCATCGAGGGCATTCCCTGCTTCCACGAAGGGAAGATCCACAAGCTCCAGGCATGGCTCGACAGTCGAGGCGAAGCCTTGCGGGACTTCCCGGAGAGCTACTTCTACGGCGACTCGCAGAGCGACGTGCCGCTGATGGAGAAGGTCACCCATCCGGTCGTCGTCGGGCCGGACGAGGCATTGGCCAAGCTCGCGGAGAAGCGCAAGTGGCCGGTGATTTCGCTGCGGTAGGCCCTACAAGGAGAAAAGATGGCCGCGAAAAGCATCGACTCGATGGAGGACAGCAACCGCTCGTCCAACCCGACCATTCACGACGTAAGCGATCCGAAGCGGCGCCTCGTGTTGCGCGGCGCACTCGGCGCCGCGGTAGCCGCCTTGTACGGGCCTTTCGTTGGCGGCTGCGCCGGCGGGGGCGGTGGTGGCGATGGGCCTGGCGCCTCTGCGGCAGCGGCACCGTCGATCGGCTTCAAGGGCATCGCGGCGGATTCGCGCGACAGGCTGGTCGTGCCCGAAGGTTATGTGGCCATCGCGATCGCTGCCTGGGGCGAGCCCGTCGGCGTGCCAGGCAACATGCCGGCGTTCAAGCCCGATGCGTCCAACACCGCCGCCGAGCAAGCGCTGCAGATGGGCATGCACCACGACGGCCTGCACTTCTATCCGCTCGCAGGCAGCAGCAGCCATGGCCTGCTGTGCATGAATCACGAGTACACCGACGACGGCCTGCTGCACGTGGGTGGCATGACGCCATGGACCGCGGAGAAGGTGCGCAAGGCGCAAGCCGCGCACGGCATCTCGGTGACCGAATGGGTGATGAAGGACGGGGCCTGGCAAATGGTGCGCCCTTCGAAATACGCGCGGCGCATCACCGCGTACACGCCGTTTGCGGTCGGTGGTCCGTGCGCGGGGCACGCGATGTTCAGGACCTCGGCCGACCCCGACGGCCGCACCGTGCTCGGCACGATCAAGAACTGCGCCGCGGGAATGACGCCGTGGGGCACGTATCTCTCGGGCGAAGAGAACTTCATGGAGTGCTTCAACGGCAGCGACACGCTGTCGCCGCACGAGCGGCGCTGGGGCATGAGGAAGGGCGGGTCGGGGTTCCGGTGGCACGAACACGACGAGCGCTTCGAGGCCGCGAAACACCCGAACGAGGCGAACCGCTTCGGGTGGATCGTCGAAGTCGATCCCTACGACGCCGCTTCGGCGCCGGTCAAGCGCACGGCGCTGGGTCGTGCCGCGCACGAAGGCGCCTGGGTGGGGGTGACCAAGGACGGTCGCGCGGTCGTGTATTCCGGCGAGGACGCGCGCTTCGAGTACATCTACAAGTTCGTGAGCCGCGACCGGATCGCACCCGGCGGCGGGAAGCCCAACGTCACGCTGCTGGACCACGGCACGCTGTACGTGGCGCGCTTCAATGCCGATGGCAGCGGCGTGTGGGTGCCGCTGGTGCATGGCACCGGACCCCTGACCGCGGCCAACGGCTTTGCCGACCAGGGCGAGGTGGTGATCAAGTCGCGCCAGGCGAGCGACCTGCTGGGTGCGACCAAGATGGACCGGCCCGAGTGGCTGGCGATCGACCCGGTGAACCAGTGGGTCTATTGCACGCTGACGTACAACAACGACCGCGGCAAGCCGGGCCTGCCGGGCGCCGATGCGGCCAATCCGCGCGAGCTCAGCGACATGGGACACATCATCCGCTGGAAGGAGGACAGCGACTTCGACGCGACCACGTTCCGCTGGAACCATCTGGTGCTGGCAGGCAACCCCGCGAGCGAGCGCCCGCAGAACCGTGGAAACGTCAAGGGCGACATCTTCGCCCGCCCGGACGGAATCGCGTTCGATTCGCGCGGCATCCTGTGGATTCAGACCGACTGCTCGGCCTCGGTGCTCAACAAGGGCGATTTCGCGGTGTTCGGCAACAACCAGATGCTGGCTTGCGATCCACGCAGTGGCGAGACGCGGCGTTTTTTGACCGGCCCGATCAACTGCGAAATCACCGGCGCCGCATGGACGCCCGACGGACGCACGATGTTCGTCAACGTCCAGCATCCTGGAGAAACGCCCAGCGAGCGCGGTGATCCGGCGAGTCCGGCGCGATTCAGCAACTGGCCCGACTTCCAGCCGGGCGGGCGGCCACGCTCGGCGACGGTGGTCGTGCGCAAGCTGGACGGCGGCATCATAGGGACCTGAGCGGAACCCGACGATCGCATGAGTGGGCTTGCGAAAGTCGAGTCCGGCCTCACCTTCGCGGGATGCAGGTTCACCATCTCGATCCGGCCTTCACGACCGTCGGGCGCGATCGCGCCAACTTCCATCTCGCCATAAGGATCGCGCTCGGCTTCGTCGCCCTGCTTTGGCTCATTCAGTTGTCGAACTGGGTTCTGGGTCTGGGTCCCGCGGATCTCGGCGTGCGCCCGCGCGAGCTATCGGGGTTGCTGGGCGTGATCTTCGCACCCGTGCTGCACGGAAGCCCCGAACACCTGCTCGCCAATACCCCGCCGCTGCTCGTAGCGGGCGCGACCCTGCTGTACCTTTATCCGCGTTCTGCGCCCAGCGTCTTGCCGGCCGTGTATCTCGGTCCGGGCATCGCGGTCTGGTTGCTTGGCCGCTCGGCGATGCATCTCGGAGCGAGTGGATTGGTCTATGGATTGGTGAGCTACATCCTCGTCGCGGGGCTGCTAAGACGAGACCGGCGAGCGATCGCCGCGTCGCTGCTGGTGTGCTTCATGTATGGCGCCCTGGTCTGGGGAGTCCTGCCGATCGAGAGCGGAGTCTCCTGGGAGACGCATCTCGCAGCCGCAGTGATCGGCGTGGCGATGGCGATCAAGCTCCGGCACATCGATATCCCGCCACCGCGCCGCTATTCCTGGGAAGACGAAGGCGAGGCGGCGGAAGGCGAGGGCATCGATGTCGATCCTCCGCAGGGGCCGACGCGGTGAGCTGACGCTCGTTCAGAACCCATGGTACGTTCCTACGCACGGGGCGCGTCACCTCAGTGCACCGTGAGCCGCGTCCCTCTGGGGTAAAATGCGCGCACCGGAGAGGTGGATGAGCGGTTTAAGTCGCACGCCTGGAAAGCGTGTTTAGGTTAATAGCCTAACGCGGGTTCGAATCCCGCCCTCTCCGCCATTTCTGTTTATAAATCAATGATATACGTGTAAGTTTGCCACTTTGCGTTTCGATAACAATTGCGCTTGTATTTGAACGTAATTTTGGCTGTTAATCGTACTGTTTTGGTCAGTTCTTGGTCATCGAGTTGCCCAAATATTAGGCAGCATTTGTGGTGGTAGACCGCCACTTCTTACCGCCCCCGGCGGTCGCCCAAAATCCCCAGCGGATACCATCGCTCGACGACTGGCGGCGCGAGCCCAAACGGTCCCATGCGAAAGTCGCCGGCTTGCAGAAATGCAGTAATTCCGTTAAACTGCAATCATGAAAGCCACTCTCACCCTCACGAACCGCGGCGTGGTGACGCTCCCCGCGAAGCTTCGCCGCGCGTTGGGCCTCAGGGCCGATGATCAGCTCATCGCGGAGACGACGCCGGAAGGGCTGCTGCTGCGTCCTGCGGTGACGTTGCCGGTCGAGATCTACAGCGAGAAGCGAATCCGCGAATTCGACGAGGCCGAGGCCGAACTGGCGAAAGTCCTGAGTCACCGCAGCCGTCCTAAGAAATCTGCCCGATAAGCGCTGGCGGATGCGCATCTTTCTCGATGCCAACGTGCTCTTTTCGGCGGCGAAGTCCGACGGCGCGGTCCGCCAGCTGCTGATGCTGCTCGAGAAGTCCGGCCACGAGTGTTGCGTGGACGGTTACGTGATCGAGGAAGCGCGCCGAAACCTCGTTGCCAAAGCGCCGGACCGCGTTGTCGCTCTCGAGAGGCTGCTGTCGCGCATGAAGACGGCAGGTGCGCAGCGCAGTGACGCTGCGCTCGAAGCGTCGTTGCCGTTGCCGGCGAAGGATCGGCCCGTACTGGCGGCGGCCATCCACCAGAGCTGTGGCGCCTTGGTCACTGGCGATCGTACGCATTTCGGGCCTCTGTACGGCCGGACGATTCATGGCGTGACCATTCACTCGCCGCGGTCGCTGGCAGAGGCGCTCCTGTTGTAGCGGGAAATCGCCGCCGCGTAGTTCTGCATGTCGTCTGGTCTCATCGACGTTCTTACCCTCCAGGCCATTCAGGCGTTGGCCGACGCGCGGACGTTCGCGCGCGGCATGGCCTATTTCCACGGCGGCGCGGTTGGACTGCTCGACGCCGATGAGTACGAGGCTCGCGCCAGCGTCCAGGGCACGCAGCGCTATCGCGTGCGGCTCGCTGCCGCACCGGATGGAGAACTCGATTACGAGTGCGATTGCCCGGTCGGCGACGAAGGAACGTTCTGCAAGCATGCGGTGGCCGTCGCGCTGTCCTGGCTCGAGAACACCGGAGAGGAAGTCTTCGAGCCAGGTGAGAAGGAGTCTGTCAAGCCGCGGAAGAAGCGCAAGACCCATGCGGAGCAGATTCGGGAATACCTGGAAACCCTGAGCGAGAGCGCGCTGCGCGAGTGGCTGATGGAAGCCGCGGACCGGGACGCGGGCATTCGCGACAAGCTGCTGTTTTCCGCGAAGGCCGGCGCGGGGAGTGACATTGCGGCACTCAAGTCCGTCGTTCGCCAGGCCACGAAGGTCTCCGACTTCGTCGATTGGCGCGAAGTGGGCGACTACGCCAATCGTCTTGGCGATTTGGCGCAGATCCTCGACGAGCGAATCGGCGACGGCAATCCGAAATTGGTTGAGCTGATCGAGGATGCCATCGCGCAGGCCGAGGATGCCTTGGGGCAGATCGACGACTCCAACGGCGAGGTGATGCCAGTCATCATGCAATTGCGCGGAGGTCCACGAGCGAGCATGCAACCACCTCGGGCCCGACCCGGTGGCGCTCGCCGAGCGACTATTCCGGTTCCAGACCACCGGCGACTGGGATACTTTCCACAGCGTGCTTCCAGGCTATGAGCGCGCCTTGGGCGAACCCGGCCTCGCGCGGTATCGGCAATTGGTGGAAGCCGCCTGGAAGAAACTCCCGGCACTCGGCCCCAAGAACTTCCGGACCCATTTCGACAGCGATCGCTATCGGGTCGAGCACGCGATGGAAGAGCTCACTGCCTTGTCGGGAGACATCGACGGTCTGGTCACCGTCAAGGCGCGGAATCTTTCGAGCCCGCACGCCTTTCTCGAGGTGGCCGAGCTCCTGCAACGCCATGGTCGCCACGACGATGCGCTCAAATGGGCCGAGAACGGGATCGCGGCGTTTCCCGACGAGCGGCTCGACGACCTGGTGAAGTTCTGCATCGCGGAGCATCTCCGCCGCGGCGATGCCGGTCGCGTGGAGTCGCTCGCATGGCAGCGGTTCGTGCGACAGCCCGGCAGCGAGGCGTACTTCGAGCTCGTCGGCGTTGCCAAGCGGATCGGGCATGCCGATGACCTCGCGGCAAAGGCGCTGACCCATTTGTGGCAACTGGTTCGCGCCGAGGAAGCGCCGGGAGCGAAGCGACTCCCCAGCTGGCAACCTCCTCTTCGCAGCGCCTTGGTCGCCATTCACCTGCGTGAGAAAGATGCCGAGAAAATGTGGGAGACGTTCTGCGGCGGTCCGGTCGACGTGCGGCTGTGGGACAAAGTTGCGGCCAGGCGCGGCAAGACCCACCCGGACGAGGCCGTCATGCTCTACAAGAAGTTGCTGCCCCATGCCGTGAATGCCGGAACGCGAGGGGCGCAGTACGGCGCAGCATTCGAAATCGTCAAAGCGGTACAGGAACTACGCGCCGCGCAGAACCAGGACGCCGTCTTCAAGCAGGAGCTCGCCGAGCTCCGACTGACGTGGAAGGCGAAGCGGAACTTCATGAAGCTGCTGGCAACGCTCGACTGACAGGCGTGGGGACGTACGTCGTTCGGACCAAGTCCGAGGGTCCGCGATGCCGGAAATCGCGCGCAATTGTCCACAGGTCGGGGACAAGACCTTCTACTTTGGATGGTCAGTTTTTGGTCAAGAAAACCCGGAAGCCGCATCCAGCCTGGCGGTGCGACGGGTTCGAATCCCGCCCTCCCGCCAGTCTCACGGTCAGCTACGCGCGCAAACCCGCCGGCGCTGATCAAGGGCGCGTATTGGCCGCGCGGGGTCCTGGCGGCGGCACGTGGGGCTTCTGCACCTCGACGCTCCCGGGCGGCGCATCGCGCACGATCGGCTGAAACGTGTGTCCCGGCCGCAGCAGTCCGCGCTCCCTCTGCAGGAACGCGAGCACCGTCGCCGCCGAATGCACCCAGTTCCGAGCGCCCGACTCCGCGAACCCGGGTCCGCCCGTTGCGCCGCGACTGCCAAGGGGATGATCCTTGGAGTCCTTTCCCATCCAGAAGCCGAGCGCGATCCCCTTTTCCGGACGGTCAGGTGGGCCGGGAACGAACAACAGGAGCCAGACGTCGGAGGTCTTCCCGTCCGCGTTGGTCGCCGTGCCCGTCTTGCCCGCGATCTCGCCCGCCTCGTTGCGCGGAAAGGCGAGCGAACGCTGCTTCCTTTCGTCGGGCTTCAGCTTCCAGATCGCGTCGCTCAACGGATCCATTCCCGGAATCACGCCGGAGCGCAGCGCCGACGCCGTGCCGGTGGGCCCGATGTCGAGCGGACTCTTCAAGAGCTCGATCATCGCCTCCGATACGGCGGGATGCATGACCCGCTCCTGGGCAGGAGGGTTTTCGCCCTTGGTGTCGCAGGCTTTCGCGCGTTGGTCGTCGTCGTTGTACAGGAGCGACTTGCCCTCGCGGCAGACGTCGTTCGCGAAGCGCGGCGTCACGCGAAATCCGCCGTTCAGGAATGCCGCGGTGGAGGCCATCGACAGGGGATTCACCTCGGAGGCGCCGATGGCGGTTGTTGGATAGGGCTGCAGCGGATGCCTGGAGTCCCTGGGTAGTCCAATGCGATACGCGAGATCGATCACGTTCCTGATGCCGGCCCGTGCGCCCGCTCGCATCGCCGCGGTGTTGCGCGACTCGCCCAGCGCGATGCGGCAGCCGATCTCGCCGCGGTACTCCGGCTCCGAGCGCGAGTGGAAGTTTTCGATCTTCTTCGGTCCGCGTCCGCGGCCGAGCGAAACGAAGATCGGCGCGTCGAGCACGGTGCAGCGCTCGAGGACTTTGGCGGCGATCGCATCGACGGCCGCCTTCGGCTCGGCGGCCAGCACCTCCTTCGTGAGTCGCTCGACCAGGCCTCCGTACGTGAGGATCTTGAAGGTCGAGCCCGGCTGCCGCCAGCCGGTTGCGATGACGTCGAATTTCAGTTGCTTGAAATCGACATTGCCCACCTCGGCGAGCACATCGCCTGTGAATTCGACCGCGTACGCTCCCGCGCGCAGCTGGTTGTTGTCCGTGTCGTCGGGATGACGGGCGAGATACGTCACGAGCGTCAGGCTGACGGCATTCGCGAGCACGTCCTGCAGCGCGTCGTCGCGCGTGATCGAGATCGTGAGTCCGCCCGTGTTGATCGGGAAGCGGTCTTTGTAGAGGATTCGGACCCGCTCGAGAAAGTGGTCGTTGGTGCCGCAGGCGGTGCCCTTTGGAAGAACTTCCTTTCGCAGCGCCGTCACGACCAGGTTGGCCGCCCGCGCGTATTCGACATCGTCGATCACGTCCTCATCCAGCATCAGGTCGAGAACACGAACCGTGCCGCGCGCCTGCTCGGCCCAGTTCGCATCGCGGATCTGCTCGGGTGTTCTGAGCTGCGGGTCGGTCGCAAAGGTGCGATCGGGCAGCGCCGGCTTGTTGATGAGCGCCACGATGAACGCCACCTGCGGAAGCGTCAGCTCCTTCGCGGGCTTGCCGAAATAGGCCCGGCTGGCCGCTTCGATGCCGTATTGCCCGCGGCCGAAGTACGGCATGTTCACGTACTTGACCAGCAGATCCGGCCGCGGGAACTCGCGCTCGATCCGCAGCGCCATGACGATGTCGCCGACTTTTTCCATCTCGGTCGACGCGCGGCCGGTACCGCCACGAAGGTGCTTGGCGATCTGCATCGTGAGCGTCGACGCGCCGGAACGGCTCTCCTGGAGCAGGTGCTTGGCGAACGCGCGCAGGATGGCGGCCTTGTCGATGCCCTCGTGCTTGAAAAAGTTCTTGTCTTCGGAGGCGAGAATGGCGCTCACGAAGAGCGGCGGCACATCCGCGGCATCGCTGATCAGGATGCGGTGCTCAGGGGAGGAAATGCAGGCGGCGGTCCTGAGATCCTCGGTGACGAGTGTGGATTCCCGGACAAAGTAGGCGCGGTCGCGCAACCGCGCGATCGTGCTCCTGTCGATGCCCAGGCGGTCGTCGATCTCTTCGGCGTAGTGGGAATCGACCGTCTCGAAGATCTCTTCGAACCCGACGTAGCCGAGAACCAGCAGCACGACGACCACGCCCGCGGCGACGAAGACGCCGCGGGTGATCCTCCCGAAGAAGCGCACGACCGCCCATGGCAACGTCAGCAGGACGCGCTTCCAGTTTCTGCCGGTAGCGCCCTCCATGATTCCTTCCCTTGGGTCCAGTGGACCTTGCACGTGGCGTCCATTGTCGCACCTGGCTTCGCGCGCTTTCAAACGACCACCCCCAAAGGGTCGTTGCCCCGAAGCGGGCCGGGGGTCTTTATTTAACTTGAACAGTTAAATAAGAGCGGCGTACGAAACCGGGCTGTTCGAGACCAGCGCGATCGTCCGCTACATCGATGAAACCTTCGACGGCACACCGATTCTCGCCCCCAACGCGCGGCTGCGCGCCCAGATGGAGCAGTGGGTGAGCATGATCAATTGCCACGGCTACGACGCGATGGTCCGCCGCTACGTGTTGCAGTACGTCTTTCCGAAGGGCGAGGGCGGCGCGCCGGACCGCAAGACGATCGACGCGGCGCTACCGGAGATCGAGCAGCTGCTCGCGATTCTCGACAAGGCGTACGGCAAGCGCAATGTCCTGGTCGGCGAGACGGTGACGATGGTGGATCTCTTCCTTGCGCCGATCGTCGTCTATCTCGGCATGTTTCCGGAAAGCAAGGCGCTGCTCGCGAAGGCACCGAATGTCATTCGCGCGCACGCAACGATCGCGGAACGAGCGAGCTTCAAGGCGACGATGCCGACGCCGGGTTGAGCATTTAGCGCGTATCGCCCCGTCGCTCATAGGGCCGCCAAAGGCTGCGGTGGGATCGCCGCCGCAGTCTTTGGCTCGCGCTGTCGCAGTGTTGGCGCTAGGGCGAATGAAAAGGGAGCACTTTTCGCATCGGCTCGACGCGGGTTGCCGACTGTTGTTGCTCCTGCCTTCTTCGTTCACGACGGATTCTGGCAAACGTCTTCCGTAGATCGGTATCGACGCTCGTCGTGTAGCGAAATGTTGGATCGAGGATAGATTTCATCTGGCCTCCACGCCTACGTTGTCCCCCTCCCTCGTCATGGCCGCAAGAAATGTTCCATGATTTTCCAAATTGCGAAGGTTCAATTGCTTATCGCGAGTTCTTTCGGCTCCACGAAATCCTCAATGTAAAGGCGCTCGACATCAACCCAGCCGGTCGTCGGACGAGGTACGCCGTTGGGCGGACATGCGCGCTTATCCCTTCACCACGATATTTGTCAGCGGCTCGCCCAGGGCCAGCCGATCCAGATTGCGGGCCATCTCCAGCGTTCGCCGAAGCACGGTACCGGTCGTCCAACCCGCCACATGCGGGCTCAACAGCACGTTGTCCAGCCGATGGAACGCGAATGCGGTCGATGGGTCGCGTGGGGCGGCGCTCGGCGGATAGTCCCACCAGGTGTCGATCGCGGCGCCGCCGATGCGATGGTGGAGCAGCGCGTCGTAGAGAGCGGCTTCGTCGATCACCGGGCCGCGCGCCGGATTGACGATCACCGCTCCGGGCTTCATCGCAGACAGCGCGGCCGCGCCGATGAGGCCGCGCGTCTCCGGAGTCAACGCACAGGCGAGGACCACGAAATCCGCCTCGCCGAGCGTTGCGTGCAATCGATCGAGCCCGACGACCCGCTCGACATTGGGATCGGTCTTGTCGGCGCTGCGGTTGACCGCCAGCACGCGCATGTCGAATGCGCGCGCGCGGCGCGCGACTGCCCGGCCGATTCGGCCCAGGCCGATGACCACCAAGGTCTTGCCGGCGAGCTCGTCATCGGGTGCGCCTCCGAAGCGCGAGGAGCGGGTCCATATGCCAGAGCGCATCTCGCGATCCGCGGGGCCCAGCCGATGGCACCATTCCAGCATCGCGAGCAGCGCGTATTCGGAGACGCCGGGCTCGTGCTCGAAGACGTTGCACAACGTGACGCCGGCCGGGATCGCGGCGATGTCGATGCCGTCATAGCCGGCGCCCGGCACCTGGAGCAGCCGCATGCTCGGCGCCAAGGGCCACGCCTTGCCGTACTGGATGGCGACCGCGGCATCGGCCTGGCCGATGAGCTCGGCCGATGCCTTTAGATCGTCGGAGATCGAGACGATGTCCCAGGGGGTGGCGACGGCCGCGGCAACGCCATCGCGAAACGGCGCGCACGAGGCACCGACCAGGACTGCAAGGCGCCGTGCGTACGCGCCGGTCATGGGAGACCTTCGCGCTGCGCGCTCCGGCATTCGCGCTGGGGACGGCCCTGCGCGCTCATAGCGCCGACACCCTCACCGTGGCGTCGGCGCGGGAAGAAAGGCCGGGTTTCAGCTTGACGCCGAGCCCCGGCGCTTCGGTCGGCGCGATGAAGCCGTTGGCGAGGGCCGGGAGCTCGTCGACCAGTTCGCGGTACCAGCCGAAGTAGAAGGCGCGCACAACTTCCTGCACCAGCGCATTGGGTGAAGCCATCGCCAGGTGCACCGATGCGGTCAGCAGCACGGGGCCGGTGCAGTCGTGCGGGGCGACCGGAATCTCGTAGCTCTCGGCCATCGTCGCGATCTTCTTCGCCTCGCCCAGGCCGCCACACCACCCGATGTCGAGCATCGCGACCGACGTCGCCTGTTTCTCGAAGACCTCGCGAAACGACCAGCGCGACGCCAGCGTCTCGCTCGCCGTGGTCCAGATCCGGGTCGACTTTCGGAATGTCGCCAACGCATCGATGTTCGACGGCCGGATCGGATCCTCGAACCAGTAGGGCTCGAGCGGCTCCATCGCGCGGGCGATTTTCATCGCAGTCGGCAGGTTCCACAGCCCGTGCATCTCGACGTGGATGTCGATCCTGTCGCCGACCCGCTTGCGAATCTTCTCGAACGGCTGCATGGCTTTCTTGAGGTCGGCGGTCGAGATGTCGTTGCCGCCGGTCGCTTCGGCTGCGTGATCGAACGGCCAGATCTTCATGCCGGTGTAGCCCTCGGCGAGCAGGCTCTCGGCGAGATCGTCGGCGTGGTGCAGGAAGGCCTCGAGATCCTCGTACGGCCCCTGGCTCTTCTCGAGTCCCCAGTCGTCGGTGCCCCAGTTCGCCTTCGCCCGGACGTAGCGGTATCCGGCACAGGTGTTGTAGACGCGGATGCGGTCGCGGCACTTGCCGCCGAGCAACTGGTAGAGGGGCATGCCCGCCGTCTGCCCCATGATGTCCCACAGCGCGACGTCGAAGGCCGAGGCGCCGCGGATCTCCACGCCGGTCGATTTGAAGCCGACATAGTTCTGCATGAGCTTGCGCGAATGCTGCTCGATCCGCAGCGCGTCCTGCCCGAGCATCTGCGGCGCGAGCGTCTCGTGGACGTACGCATGGATCGCCTGCGAACCGAAGAAGGTCTCGCCCAGACCGATCTTCCCGGCGTCGGTGTGGACCTGGATCCAGATGACGTTCGGGAACTCGGCCAGGCTGATCGTTTCGATCTTGGTGATCTTCATCCGAGCTTCTGCAGCTTTTGGAGCGACCGCATGCGCCAGGGAATCGCCTGGTCCGGAAACAGCCGGGGATACTCGGTATAGCTGACTTCGCCGACGTAGATGTCGCCGCGCGTATCCACGGCGAGGCCGTGCGGCGCGATGAATTTTCCGGTCTCGAGTCCCGGTCCGGCCTCGCCTCCGAGCCGCGCTATGAGCTTGCCCTCGCCATCCACGATCGACAGGCGGGGCCCGATGTTCGGGTGGTACCGGTTCACCGGCGCCGCCGGACCGAGCTCGCCGATGATGAAGCGGGGTTTGCTCCCGCCGCAGCAGTACAGGCCGCAGGGCCGGTGCATGTTGACCCACTGCGCTTCGTATTTGCCGTTGCCGTCGAACACCTGGACGCGGTGATTCTCGCGGTCGGCGACATACACCCAGCCTTCCGGGTCGGTGGCGATGTTGTGCGGGATGTTGAACTGGCCGGGATCCGTCCCAGGCTCGCCCCACGAGAGCAGCAATTTTCCATCCGGCGAGTACTTGTGCACCCGCGCGTTGCCGTAGCCGTCGCTCACATAGATCTCGCCCCTGGGCGACAGTGCCGTGTGCGTGCAGCGGTGGAACGGCAGGCCGCTCATGTAAGGCGTCTCCCGGCCGGGGATGCCGATCTCGAGCAGCACCTTGCCTTCGGTCGTGCACTTGCGCACGAAGTGGCCGGCGTCGTCGGTGCAATACAGAAGGTCGTTGGCGTCGATGTGCAACCCGTGGGCACGCGGGAAGGTCCCTTCTCCCCACGAGGACAGGAAGTTGCCGTCGGCGTCGAAGACGATCATCGGGTGCTCGCCCCGGTTGAACACGAACACCCGATTCCGGCTGTCGACCGCGACCGCGGCGACGTCCTTGAGCTCCCACCCTTCGGGCAGCTTCGCCCAGTTCTCCACCACGCGGTACCGGTGCTCGCCGCTGCCCAGGATCGCTGTCATCGGATCTCCTTTTCCGCCGTCGGCCGGTTGTGGGATGCCATCGTACCCAGTAGCATGCGGCTTGCGAAGGCAGACAACCATAACAGGATAGGAGGGTCGTATGAAACTAGTGCGCGCGGTATTGGTGCTGACGGGTCTCGGGCTCCTCGCGACCGTTGCGATGCAGTCAGGCGAAGCAGCCGCGCAGGCAGCGGCGCCGGCAAAGATCGGCTCGTCGCTGATCGGCAAGCTCGAGGGGCCGGAGATCATCCTCGACGCCAAAGCGCTATCCGAAGACCTTCAAGGAAGCCCCGATTCTGGCCGAACAGGTGAAGGCCGGAAAGCTGCCCGCGGTCGACAAGCGCCTGCCGGAGCCTTCACAGCTTTTCGTCGTGAAGCCCCTGCGCGAAATCGGAAAATACGGCGGCAACTGGCGCCGGGCTTTCACCGGACCGGCCGACTACGAGAACGGTGGCCGCATCGTTTCGCTCGACAAGATCCTGACCTTCGATTACACGGGCACCAAGATCATCCCCAGCCTCGCCCGCGACTGGAAGGTCAGCGACGACGGCAAGACGACGACGATTTTCCTGCGCAAGGGCGCCAGGTGGTCCGACGGCACGCCGTTTACCGCGAACGACTTCATGTTCTGGTACAACGACATCTACCTCAACAAGAACATCAATCCCAACCCGTTCTTCGAGTTCCAGATCAATGGCAAAGACGGGGTGATGAAAAAGATCGACGACTACACGGTCGCGTTCGAATTTCCCGAGCCTTACTCCTACTTCGTTTCCCAGCTCGCGGGCAGCACGGCCATCGGCGCCGGACTTGCGACGCGCGGCGGCTTCCAGACCTTTGGCGGCGCCTATGCACCGGCGCATTATCTGAAGCAGTTCCTGCCGAAGTATTCGTCGGAAGAGGCGGTGACCAAGAAAGCCAAGGACCTCGGCTTCGATAGCTGGGTGTCGCTGCTGAAAAACCGTTATAGCTGGGCGCTGAACAACGAGCTGCCCGTGATGACCCCGTGGAAGACCGTGTCGCCGATCAACACGCCGACGTGGTCGATGGAACGCAATCCGTATTTCTGGGCCGTCGACACCGCCGGGAACCAGCTTCCGTACATCGATCGAATCACGATGACGCTCGCCGAGAACATCGAGGTCGCCAACCTGCGCGCGATTGCCGGCGAATACGACATCCAGGAGCGGCACATGGGTCTCGCCAAGTTGCCGGTCTTCCTCGAAAACGCAAAAAAGGGCAACTACACGGTTCACCTCGACCCGGCGCTCAACGGTTCGGATGCGACGCTGCACATCGGCAACGCGTACGATGCCGACCCCGAGATCGGGAAGCTGCTCAGGAACAAGGATTTCCGCCATGCCCTCTCGCTCGGCATCGATCGCGACCAGCTCAACGAAGCCTTCTGGCTCGGTGTCGGCACGCCCGGCTCGATCGCGCCGGCACCGGACACGATCTACAGCCCGGGCGCCGAATGGAACAAGAAGTACGCGACGCTCGATCTCAAGCAGGCGAACGAGTTGCTCGACAAGGTCGGCCTGTCGAAGAAGGATGGCGACGGTTATCGGTTACGCCCCGACGGCAAGGGCCGCGTGCGGATCGAGCTGGTCACGGTCGGCGGCCAGTTCGTGCCGTTCACCGCGGTCGGCGAGATGATCAAGCAGCAGTGGAAAAAGATCGGCATCGACCTCGACGTGAAGGAAATGGAGCGCACTCTCGCCTTCACCCGCAACGGCACCAGCGAGAACCAGATGATCGCGTGGGCCAACGACGGCTCGGAAATGCTGTATCTGTTCCCTCGCCATGCGCTGCCGGTGGACGCGGCGGAATCGCACATGGGGCAGGCTTACGCACGGTGGTACGCGTCGAGGGGCGCTGCAGGCAAGAAGCCGGACGATCCGGAAATGCTCAGGGCCATGGATCTGTTCCGTGAAGCGTTCGGCGCGTCGGAGGAGAATCGGGTCAAGAACGCCAAGGAAATCTGGAGGATCGCCGTCGAGCAGATGTGGAGCATCGGCACGGTTGGCCAGTCACCGGCCGTCATGGGCGTGCGCATCGTGAAAAACAACATGGGCAACGTTCCCGATCGAACGGTGAACGCACAGCATGCCCGGACTCCGCACTCATCGATGCCGGTCACGTACTACTTCAAGTAAGCCAGAAAGCGAGCCGCCGCCTGCGCATGGGCGGCGGGTGGCTGCGGTCACCCCGGGCGCCGACGCGCGCTTCGGGTGACCGTCTTTCACGGAGGATGACATGGTGGCTTACATCGTTCGTCGCTTGATGCTGGCGGTGCTGACGGTCTGGGCCATCTCGGTCCTGTCCTTCATGATCATCCACCTGCCGCCCGGCGATTACGTGACCTCGTACATCGCATCGATGTCGGCATCGGGCAGCGCCGTGTCCGAAGGCGAGGCCCAGGCGCTGCGCGAGCAGCTCGGCCTCAACCAGTCGATCACCGTGCAGTACGCGAAGTGGATGGGTCTGATCATGACCGGCAATTTCGGCATGGCGATGGAATGGGGACGGCCCGTGGCCGACGTCATCGGCGACCGGCTGACCCTGACCATGGTCATTTCGGTCGCGGCGATCGTATTCACCTGGGGCATCGCGTTGCCGATCGGGATTTTCTCGGCGGTGAAGCCGTACTCGTTTCTCGACTACGCATTCACCCTGATCGGCTTCATCGGCCTGGCGATCCCCGGGTTCCTGCTCGCACTGGTGGTGATGTACGTCGGCTTCGCGGTTTTCGGCGCCAACGTGGGCGGCCTCTTTTCGCCCGACTTCGCCGAGGCGCCGTGGAGCGGGGCGAAGGTGTGGGACCTCACCAAGCACCTGCCGATTCCGGCCATCGTCCTCGGTGTGGCCGGAACCGCCCAGCTGATTCGCATCATGCGCTCGAACCTGCTCGACGAATTGAGGAAACCCTACGTGATGACGGCCCGTGCCCGGGGACTTTCGGAGTACCGGGTCGTCATGCGCTATCCGGTACGGGTGGCCCTCAATCCGTTCGTGAGCACGATCGGCTACCTCCTGCCCTACGTGGTGTCCGGCAGCATCATCGTGTCGCTCGTGCTGAGCCTGCCGACGGTCGGTCCCCTGCTGCTCAAGTCGCTGATCGCCCAGGACATGTTCCTGGCGGGAACCATCATCCTGCTGCTCGGGGTGATGACCGTCATCGGAACGTTCATTTCGGACCTGCTGCTGATGTGGGTCGATCCCAGGATACGGCTGGGACGCGAGTGATGGCGGAGCACGCGGCAACGCTGGAAGCAGGCGTCGTCACCGAAGACCGGATCGCGGTCGCCACGCAATGGCAGCTCATCTGGTGGCGCTTCAGGAAGCACAAACTCGCCGTGGGCGGGACCATCGTCCTGATCTGCTTCTATCTGGTGGCGCTGTTCGCCGACTTCTTCGCCTATGTCGATCCGACGGAATCCGAAGCCCAGCGATCGCTGATGGCGCCGCAGCCCATTCACTGGATAGACGATGGCCGCTTCAGGCCCCATGTGTACGGATTGAAAGGAACCCGCGACCCGCTCACGTTCAAGCGGGTCTACGTTCCCGATACGAGCACCAAGATACCGGTCACGTTCTTCGGCCACGGGGAGCCGTATCTGTTGCTGGGCTTCATCCCGATGGACCGCCACCTGATTGCCGTCGAAGGCGCCAAGCCAAGCGAGTCGCTGTTCCTGCTGGGAACGGATACGCATGGACGCGACCTCTGGTCGCGGCTCATGTACGCAACGCGAACGTCGATGACGATCGGCCTGGTCAGCGTCGCCCTGAGTCTGGTGCTGGGCGTCGTCCTGGGTGGCGTATCCGGCTATTTCGGCGGCGCGATCGATACGGTCATCCAGCGCGTCATCGAGATCCTGCGCTCGATTCCGACGATTCCCCTCTGGATGGGCCTGGCCGCGGCGCTTCCCGCCGATTGGAGCGTGGTGCAGGTGTACTTCGCCATCACCATCATCATTTCGCTGATCGGCTGGACCGAACTCGCGCGCGTGGTCCGGGGACGATTCATCTCCCTCAAGCAGGAAGATTTCGTCATGGCGGCCGAGCTCGTCGGTTGCAGCAAGGCGAGGATCATCTTCCGGCACATGGTGCCCTCGTTCATCAGTCACATCATCGCGGCGACGACGCTGGCGATTCCCGCGATCATCATCAGCGAGACAGCGTTGAGTTTCCTCGGGCTGGGCTTGCGGCCGCCTGCGATCAGCTGGGGCGTCCTGCTGCAGGATGCCCAGAACATCCAGGCGCTGGTCATTTCCCCCTGGCTTCTTTATCCGTCCATCGCGGTCATCGTCGCCGTCCTCGCCTTCAATTTCATGGGCGACGGGATACGGGATGCGGCCGATCCCTATCTGTAGATGAAACATCCCCCCATGCTCGCTCCGCTCGCTACCCCCCAGGGGGCCGGTCAGTCGGTCGGGACGGCCCTTCCCGATTGACCATGCAGAACGATACGAGGCCGCTCCTTTCGGTCAGGAATCTGAGCACCAGTTTCTTCCAGGACGAGGGAACGACCAAAGCCGTCGACGGTGCCTCGTTCGACGTCGCCCCGGGAAAGACGCTGGGCATCGTCGGCGAGAGCGGCTGCGGAAAGAGCGTCACGGCGCAGTCGATCCTGCGGATCGTCGATCGTCCCGGCCGCATCGTCGCAGGTGAGATTGTTCTCACGCGCGCCGACGGTTCGCAAACCGATCTCACCAAGCTCGAGGCCAACGGCCGGGAGATGCGTTCGATTCGCGGGGGAGACATCGGCCTTGTCTTTCAGGAGCCGATGACCTCGTTCAGTCCGGTGCACACGATCGGCGCGCAGCTCATCGAGGCGGTCCTCCTCCACAACGCGGTCAGCAAGAAGGAGGCGCGAAGCCGGGGAATCGAAGCGCTGCGCAGCGTGGGCATCCCGAAGCCGGAGCGCCGCATCGACGAGTACTCCTTCGAATTGAGCGGCGGGCTCCGCCAGCGGGCGATGATCGCGGTGGCTCTTTCCTGCGACCCGCGCCTGCTGATCGCCGACGAGCCCACGACAGCGCTCGACGTGACCACTCAGGCGCAGATCCTGGATCTGCTGCGGAAGCTTCAGCGGGAACGTGGAATGGCCATCATGCTCATCACCCACAACCTCGGCGTGGTGGCGGAGATGGCCGACGACGTGGTGGTCATGTATCTGGGCCGAGTGGTCGAGCAAGGCAACGTCGACGACATCTTCCACGACCCGAAGCATCCCTATACGAAGGCCCTGCTGCAGTCCATTCCAAGCATCGACTCCGCGCCGAGGTCGAAGCTTCCGGCCATCAGCGGGACGATTCCCCACCCGTTCAACCGGCCGAAGGGTTGCCCCTTCCATCCGCGTTGCACTTCCTCGATTCCCGGCCGCTGCGACACCGGGGAACCGCTGCTGAAGCCTGTCGGCGTGGGGCGGCAGGTCAGTTGTTTTCTCTACGAGTGATGGGACGGGACCGGGAATGAGTGCCGCAGGGCCGCCCCAAGGCACTCGCCCCCCTGGGGGGGAAGGGCGCGCAGCGACCCTCGGGGGGGATCATAGTGCCGCAGGGCCGCCCCAAGGCACTCGCCCCCCTGGGGGGGAAGGGCGCGCAGCGACCCTCGGGGGGGATCATAGTGCCGCAGGGCCGCCCCAAGGCACTCGCCCCCAATCCGCGCTCCTCGAGGTGAAGGGGCTGAAGAAATACTTCCCCATACGCAGGGGATTTCTGCAGAAGACCGTTGGCCAGGTGAAGGCCGTGGACGACGTCAGCTTTGTCCTGAACCGGGGCGAGACGCTGTCCCTGGTGGGCGAGAGCGGCTGCGGCAAGACCACCACTGCCCGCTGCATCCTGCGGGCGATCAAACCGACTGCCGGTCAAGTGCTGCTCGCGGACGGCGGCGAGATGCTGGACGTGGCGACGCTTCCGAAGAGCAGGCTGCGCGGTCTGCGGCGGCAGATGCAGATGATCTTTCAGGACCCGTTCTCGTCGCTGAATCCGCGCATGACGCTGCTCGACATCGTCGGCGAGCCGCTCTTCGTTCACGGCGTGGGCAACGTTGAGGAGAGAACCGACCGGGTGGTCGAACTGCTGCGCCTCGTGGGCTTGCGGCCCGAATACATGCAACGCTATCCGCACGCCTTCTCGGGCGGCCAGCGGCAGCGCATCGGCATTGCCCGCGCGCTCGCGTTGAATCCCCGCCTGGTCGTCGCGGACGAGCCTGTCTCCGCGCTGGATGTGTCGGTCCAGGCGCAGATACTCAACCTCCTCCTCGAACTGCAGGACCGGCTCGGGCTGACCTATCTGTTCGTCGCGCACGACTTGAGCGTCGTCAAGCACATCAGCGAACGGGTCGCGGTGATGTATGTCGGCAGGATCGTGGAGACCGCGCCGACCGAAGAATTGTTCGCGTCGCCGAAGCATCCGTACACCGAGGCCCTGTTGTCCGCGGTCCCCAAACCGGATCCGCGCGCGCGTTCCGAGCGCATCATCCTTCAGGGCGAGGTGGCCGACCCCGCCAATACGCCGCCGGGTTGCCATTTTCATCCACGCTGCAGTTACGCGCAGGCGGTCTGCCGGGAGAGGGCGCCGGAACTGCAGCAGATCGCCCCCAACCACTTCGTGAGTTGTCACAGGGCGAGCGAACTATCGCTGCGCGGCGTCCAGCGCGCAATCGCGGAGGGGCGCCCGACTGTTCATCAGTCCCCACTCGCGTGACAACGGAGGCCCTGTGGCTGCGGCAATTGGTCATCGGCAGCCCCGCTCCGGGACCGGGCGCACGGTGACGCCTGCCTGAAGGAAAGGTCGCGACGCGCGTCGCCTCGGCCCCATCGCCTGCGCCGCGCAATTGTGGCATTTTGGCGGCGTGGCCGACCCTTCCGCCGTCACGACATTTCTCTTCGCCGACATCGAGGGCGGCACGCGCCTGTGGGCGGAGGTGCCGGACCGCATGCGTCTCGCATGGACCGCCCATCAAGCGCTGGCTCGAGCCGCCATCGAGGCTCATCGTGGCACGATCGCGCAGATGGCGGGCGACGGCGTCCATGCAGCATTCGCGGATCCGATCGATGCCGTAGGCGCCGCGCTGCAGTTGCAGCAAGCGCACTTCGATCCCGCAGCAACGGCCGATGTGCCGCTGCGTGTGCGCTGCGGGCTGCATCTCGGCGTTGCCGAGCGGCGCGCCAGCGGATATTTCGGCACCGTGGTCAATCGCGCGAAGCACATCGCGGAGGCGGCGCACGGAGGCCAGGTGCTGCTTTCGCAGGCGGTGTCGTTGCTCGTTGTCGGACGCTTGCCTTCGGGCGCCGCGCTGGCGGACCTCGGCATGGTGCGCCTCCGCGATCTGGCGGGAACCGAGCGCATCCACCAGCTCGCTCACCCCTCGTTGCGACGCGACTTTCCGGTGCTGCGCTCGCTCGAGACGCAGCCCAACAATCTGCCGCAACAGCTCACCTCGTTCATTGGCCGCGAAAGCGAACTTGCCGAAGTGAAGAGACGGCTCTACAAGTCCCGGCTCGTGACCGTGGCGGGCGTCGGGGGCCTCGGCAAGACGCGAATGGTGTTGCAGGCGGGTGCCGACCTGCTGGATGAGTTTCCCGATGGCGTGTGGTTCGTCGAGCTCGCCCCGCTGGCGGATGCGCGCCTTGTCCCGCAGGCGGTGGCGTCGGCCCTCGGGATCAAGGAGGATGCCGGGCGGGGAATCGCGGACGCTCTGCTGAAGCATGTCGCGAATCGGCAGCTGCTGCTGATCCTCGACAACTGCGAGCATCTGGCGAGCGCCTGTGCGGAACTCGTGAAGACTCTGCTGCAAGCGGGTCCGCGCCTCAAGATCCTGGCGTCGAGCCGCGAGTTGCTGGAGGTCCCAGGCGAGAAGAAATACAAGCTGCCGCCGTTGCCGGTTCCCGATCCTGGCGAGCCCGCAACCGTCGCCGCGTTGACCGAGTCGGCCGCGGTGCGCCTGTTCGTGGACCGCGCGCTGGCCGCGCAGCCATCGTTTCAGGTGACCGACGAGAACGCGGAGTCGCTTGCCGACATCTGCCGGCGCCTCGACGGCATTCCGCTTGCGCTCGAGCTTGCGGCCGCACGCGCCCGCTCGCTGTCGATGGACACGATGGCGGCGCGCCTGTCCGACCGGTTTCGGCTGCTGACGCAGGGCGATCGCACGGCGCTGCCTCGGCAGCAGACGCTGCGCGCGTGCATCGATTGGAGTTACGACCTGTTGCCGGAAACGGAGCGCGCGCTGTTGCGGAGGCTCGCGGTGTTCGCGGGAGGCTGGGTGCTGTCAGCGGCGGAAGCCGTGGGCGCGGAGGGTGCGGTCCATGCGGCCGACATCCTCGACCTGCTGGATCGCCTGGTGCAGAAATCGCTGGTCGAGTTTGACGCCGAAATCGGACGCTACCGGCTGTTGGAGACGGTGCGGCAATACGCCATCGAGCGTCTCGACGAAGCGGGCGAGGGCGACACGGCGCGGACGCGGCATCTCCGTTTCCATGTGACGCTCACCCAGCAGGCGTTCTGGAAGCTCCAGGGCCCGGAGCAGCGGACATGGATGTCGCGTCTGGATTCGGAGCGGGAAAACCTGCTCGCCACGCATCGCTGGTGCGATCGCGCCGAAAAGGGAGGTGAATGGGGGCTCCATCTGGTCAGCGCATTGCGCAGCTACTGGCTGCATCGTGGCCTTCTGGAGCTCGGTTACCGAGTCACCGTGGAAGCGCTTGCGCGAGCGGAGGCTCCGACGAAGGGGCTGCAGCGATGCTGGGCAATGCAGGCTGCGGGCTGGTTGAGCTTCTGGATGGGCAACTATGCCAAGGCCCGCGAATTCGCGGACGAGAGCATGCCGATTGCCCGCGAGTCGGGAGACAACGCGTCCATCGCATTCGTGCTGATCCTGGCGGGCATGGTGTGCGAGACGCAGGGGGAGCGCGGGGAGGCGCGCGCGCATCTCGAGGAAGCCCTCGCGCTGTCACGAGCGGTGGGCAACGACCACCAGCTTGCCCAGGCGCTCCACGCACTGGCCGAGTTGCATCGTGCCGACGGAAGTCTGGACGCCGCGCAACCGCTGTACGAGGAAGCCCTGGTGTTGCAGCGGCAATTGGGCGATAGCTACGAAAGCGCCATTTGCCTGCTGAACCTGGCCCGGGTGGCGATTCAACGGGGCTCGGCGGATCGGGCCCGGACGATGCTGCTCGAGGCGCTTGCGATCGCCGCCGAGATCGGCTCGAGGCTCGTGGGACAGTTCGTGCTGGATATCTCCGCGTGGCTCGCGGCGTTCGTCGGCGATTCGGCGCATGCCGCGCGGTTCTTCGGGGCGGCGCAGACGCAGCTCGACGAAACCGGGTATCACCGCGAGTCCCTGGACGAGGCGCCGATGGCGCCGCCGATCGCCCGGGCGCGGGAAACGATGGGCCCGGACGCGTTTGCCGCGGCGGAGGCCGCCGGACGCGCGCTGTCCTACGAGGAGGCCACCGTCGAAGTGCGCGTGTGGCTGGCGAATCGGGCGACCGCTGACAAACACGCCTGAACTCGGTATGGTCATGCCCAGTACGCGTACGACATAGCCCACATTGGAGAGATTCCGATGAACGAATCCGAGATCCGCGCCTTCCTGACCATTGCGCTCATGGCCGCGGTTGCCGACGGCGCCAACGGCCGGTACGGCGGCGAGATCGCCGAGCGCGCACGCACGATCGATGTGCGCAACCTGCCGGCGCTGATCAAGATTTCGTTGTAGGGAAGGCCTTGGCCATGGGCAACTGGCACTCTTCTTGCGGTCGGGAAGAGCATGAGCACCGGTCCCGAGCTGCCGATCCCCTGCGCAATCAGGTTGGCGCAGGAGTGGCAGCGGCTGAGCCGGACTGCCATCAACCGTGCGATCGTCCTCCACCTCCGTGGTTGCGCCGACTTCGCCATGGCACGAACGCCGATGGAGGCATTGGCGGCGCTGCACGAGACCCAGGCAGTCCTGCTCAGGCACTCGGCGGGAGCGTTCGTCCAGGCGGCCGAGCTGTGGCGCAGGCAGAACGGCAAACGCGCGCACCTGCATAGGCGACCCCCCAGTGCCGCGGAGCGGCAGTTGCACGGACCCATTCCGTGACAGAGGGAGCGCGGTGCTGAGCCTTTTTACGGCAGCGGCCCGCTAGTCGCGAAAGCCCGGTAGCAGGAACGCAGCGCCTCGTAGACCACAGCCGGCGTTGGCGCACCGGGTGATAATGTCGGCCGTCCGAAGCGAGATCCCCACTCACGCAACAACGGAGGCCTTGTGGCTGCAGCAAATCGAAGGATCGGCGTCATCGGCATCGGCTTTGGCGCGCAAGTCTACGTTCCGGGCCTGCAATCCGAAGGCTGGGAAGTCGCGGCCCTCTGCAGCCGCAACCTTGAAAAGGCAACGAAAGTCGCACAAGGTCTGGGCATCCGGCACGTGCACACCGATCCGATGGAACTGATCCGGCGGGACGACCTCGCCGCCGTCGCGATCGCGACGCCACCGGGCTCGCACCGTGAGCTCGCCATCGCGGCGCTGAAGGCCGGCAAGCACGTCCTCTGCGAGAAGCCGTTCGCGCTCGATGTGCGGGAGGCCGCCGCGATGCGCGACGCTGCCGACGCGAGCGGCCGGACGGCAATGATCGGGCACGAGTTCCGGCACACGCCGCAGCGCGCCTACATCAAGCAGCTGCTTGCCGACGGTTACATCGGCAAGTTCCAGCTCTGCACGATCGAGCTGTTCCTCGACCGCTACGTGACGCCGCAGCCGCGCCCGCTGACCTGGAATGCGTTCAAGGCGGACGGCGGCGGCCTGCTCGGCGCGCTCGGCTCGCACTACATCGACGGGCTTCGCCACTGGTTCGGCGAAGTCGCCTCGGTCAGCGGCCAACTCGCCACGCTGCGGCCGGACGTGCTGGACGCCGCGACGAACCGGATCGTCAAAGCCGAAACCGACGACACCTTCCTGTTCACGCTTCGGTTCAGGAACGGCGGCGTCGCGACGATGGTGTCGTCGTTCGCCGCGACACCGGCGCGCGGCGCGAAGATCGTCGTCATGGGCGACAACGGCACGCTGATCGCGGAGCAGACCGGTCCCAATCCGACGGAGGACGGCGTGGTCATCGGCAGCCGCGCCGGCGCGCCGCTGCAGGCGCTCGCGACGCCGAAGCAGTACACGCCGTTCACGGATGACCGCGACCATCGCCTGATGGCGTTCCGGCTGCTGGTTCGCGACTTCACGTCGGGCATCGAGCGGGGCACCTCGCCCGCGCCCAATTTCACCGACGGCCTGCGCTGCCAGGAGGTGCTCGATGCGGTACGCGAGTCCTCCGGGACCGGGCGGTCGGTGACGCTCGCCTAAGGAACGGGCCGCTCCCTTTCAACCCATTGCATCCTGGAGACATTCCGATGAACGATTCTGAAATCCGCGCCTTCCTGACCATTGCGCTCATGGCCGCAGTTGCCGACGGTGCCAACGACGACCGTGAGCGCGCCGCGCTGAAGAGCCTTGCCGCGCGCCTTGCGGAGGGCCGGATCGATCTCACCGACGTCTACGACGACGTGCTCGTGCGCAAGATCTCGATCGCGGATGCCGTGCGGCCCCTCACCACGCCGGACGCGCGCCGGCAGGCCTACGAGACCGCGGTGGCGGTCGCGGATGCCGATGGCGCGCACTCGCCGGCGGAAGGCGCGTTCCTGCGCGATCTCGCCGCGGCGCTCGGTCTGCCTGCGGAGGAAGCGCAGGGCTACGTGGCGCAAGCCGATGCCGTCGCGGCGGCGGCGGGGGTCGTGGCCGGAAGCGGTGCCGAGCCGGTGCGCCAGGTGCAAGGACAGGTGCTGCCGGATGTGGCCGCGCTGGACAAGCAGATCGTGAGCGCATCCGTGACCAACGCCGCGCTGGAGCTGCTGCCTGAGTCGCTCGCCTCGATGGCGATCCTGCCGCTGCAGGTGCGGCTCGTCTACCAGATCGGCAAGGCCCACGGCTACGAGCTCGACCAGGGGCATATCAAGGAGTTCATCGCGACGTTGGGCGTCGGCCTCACGGGGCAGTACCTCGAACAGTTCGGCCGGAAGCTGCTCGGCGGATTGCTGGGCGCCGTGCTGGGTGGGGTCGGCCGTGGCGTCGGCCGCCAGACGGCAAGCTCGGGCATGGCGTTCGCGACCACGTGGGCGCTTGGCCAGCTCGCCAAGCAATACTACGGCGGCGGTCGCATGCTCGATGCCGCCAAGCTCAAGGCCGCGTTCGCGCCGTTGCTTGACCAGGGCCAAGGTCTCATCGGCCGGTACGGCGGCGAGATCGCTGAGCGGGCGCGCACGATCGATGTGCGCAATCTGCCGGCGCTGATCAAGACCTCGTTGTAGGGAAGATCGCTGCGATGGGGCGATCGAAACCGCGCCGTCCGTATTTAACTTGACAGTTAAATAAGGACGGCGTAATGTCCGCTCCACGATCCACCGACAGCCGCACCAATCGTGACCACCGCTCGACACCGTCATCTCGATGAGACCTTCGCCGCCCTGGCGGATCCCACGCGACGGGCGATCCTCGCGCGCCTGGCGCACGGCGAGGCGGCGGTGGGTGAGCTCGCGAAGCCGTTCGCGATCTCGCTGCCGGCCGTGTCGCGCCACCTGCGCGTGCTCGAGCGGGCGCGGCTGATCGAGCGCCGCGTCGATGCGCAGTGGCGCGTCTGTCGATTGCGGCCGCAGTCCCTGCGGGCGGCGGCCGATTGGCTGGACGACTACCGGCGGTTCTGGGAAGAAAGCCTCGACCGCCTGGCGGAAATCCTCGAAGAACCCAAATCTGGAAGGAGCAAGCGATGACTGCACGCGATACGTTCGATCTCACCATTGCGCGGGTGATCCGCGCCCCACGGCAGAAGGTGTTCGATGCCTTCATCAAGCCGGATCTCGTCCGGCAATGGATGGGGCCGCGCGGCTTCAAGGTGACTACCCTCGAGATGGAGCCGCGCGCCGGTGGACTCTATCGCCTGACGATGCAGCACCGCATGGGCGACACCGCGACGGTCTACGGAACGTACAAGGAGATAACGCCGCCCGAGCGCATCGTGTTCACGTGGAAGTGGGAAGCCGATCACGGGGCCGAGCTTCCCGAAACGCTCGTCACGGTGACCTTCACCGAGCGCAAGGGCGCAGAGGGCGCCGAGACCGAGGTGCAGCTCCTGCACTCCGGGTTCCCCGCCGCGGAGGCGCGCGACTCGCACGATGCCGGCTGGCAGGGATGCCTCAACAAGCTCGCGGACTTCACCGATTCCCGCGGAACCGCGGCAAGCCTGCTGCTGATCGGCGACGCTCGCAGCACCTACGTCCGCACGGTGCGGATGGCGTTGGCGGAGAAGGGATTGAAGTACACGTTCGATCAGTCGCCGCCGCACAGTCCGCCGGTGGACGCCATCAGCCCGTATGGCCGCGTGCCCGTGTTTCGCGATGGTGAGACCCGGATTTTCGAGACCAGCGCGATCGTGCGTTATCTCGACGAGACCTTCGACGGCACGCCGCTGCTCGCTCCCAACGCGCGACTGCGCGCGCAGATGGAGCAGTGGGTCAGCATGATCAACTGCCATGCCTACGACGCGATGGTCCGTCGCTACGTGCTCCAGTACGTCTTCCCGAAGGGCGAGGGCGGCGCGCCGGACCGCAAGACGATCGACGCGGCGCTGCCGGAGATCGAGCAGTTGCTCGGGATCCTCGACAAGGCGTACGGCAAGCGCAATGTCCTGGTCGGCGAGACGGTGACGATGGCGGATCTCTTCCTCGCGCCGATCGTCGTCTACCTCGCCATGTTCCCGGAGAGCAAGGCGCTGCTGGCGAAGTTGCCGAACGTCACGCGCGCGCACGCGGTCATCGCGGAGCGGGAGAGCTTCAAGGCGACCGCGCCGAAGCTGGAGTGAGGCATTCATCGTGCGCGCCGCGGTTTGCGCGCGCCGCCGCGTGCCGGCACTCTTGCGACCGGTTGCGGCGAGCGCCAGGGCACCGAAGCGAACTTCTCGGTCAGGAACATGATGACCGCGTCGACCTTCGGCGGCCGGCGTCGGATGGGCGTGTACACGGCGTGCAGCGGCAACGGTTCCGGCTGGTGCACGTCGACCAGAATGGGCGCCAGCCGACCGCTGCGGATCGCCGGCCCGACGATGATGTCGGACAGGCGAATCACCCCGAGCCCCAGCAGTGCGAGCTCGTACATGGTCTCCGCATTGTTGACGGTGATGTTGCCCTTGACGGCCACCGAGTGCACGCCGCTCGGTCCGCGAAACGGCCACTCGGCCTGGCCCGGAATCCCGGTGAGGGTCAGGCAATTGTGCCGCGCCAGATCCTCCGCCTTGCGCGGCACGCCGTACTTCTCGAGATAGGCTGGCGCGGCGGTGATCACTCGCTGGAGATCGCCGATGCGCCGCGCGATGAGATTGGCATCGCCCAGCGGTCCGACACGAATGGCGAGATCGATCCCGGCTTCGACCATGTCGACGGGGTACTCGGTGACGACGAGATCGAGCGTGATCTCTGGGTAGCGGGCCATGAATTCGGGCAGTGCGGGCACCAGTGCGTACGTGGCGAATGCCGTTCCCAGGCTCATCCGCACGCGGCCGCGAGGCTGCTCGCCAAAGCGCATGACGTCGGCCTCCGCATCCGCGATCTCGCCGACGATCCGCTGCACGCGCTCGAAGTAGATCTCGCCTTCCGCTGTCAGCGCGAGGCGGCGTGTCGAACGCTGCAGCAGTCGCACTCCGAGCCTGCGTTCGAGACGCGTGACGAGTTTCGATACCGCGGAGGGTGTGACGCCGAGATCGTGTGCGGCAGGCGTGAAGCCGTTGCACTCGACGGCGCGAACGAAGGCGAGCATCCCCAGACTGGATTCCATCGCACACCTCGCACGAAGGCTATTGATGCCATTGTGGCACAAATGTTTTGCCGTTGCCGCTTATTGTAAGCCGATCTGCAAGGAGTTAACGTGATCGTGCAGTCAAGACGCTTCCGCCAAACAGGAGCAAACCATGGCCCGATTCGACCCCACTGGCTATCCCGACCGCCTCGCCTTCGAGGCCCATGCCGGCCGGATTCGCAGAGAAGAGATCGACCAGGCATTCCATGCAACGGCAGCCTGGCTGCGAGGCCAACGCCTCGAACTTGCAGGCCAACTCCGTCGGTTCGCGGAGTCTCGCGGCCACAATCTGCAAAGGCGTTTGACGCACTGAGCACCCTTCGCGGCGTCCTTGCCAGCCAGGCTTCGGGCGCGGAAACTCCCGGGTGGTCTTTCGGCAACCGGAGAGGTCACCCGTGAACGCTCAACCGAAGAATCGCCTGCGCACGACCTTGTCGGCACTGGTGATGCTGTACCTGGCGACGACGCCGATGACCGGCGTGGCCGCCGAGGCGAAGGATCACCCGGTGGTCAGCCGTTACGCGGGTTCCACCCTGACGCGCCGCGACAATGACGGCTTCAAGTCCTACACGCTGGTCATGGCGGTCGACGAGAAGGGCAAGACCGACGAGGAGATCCTCAAGGCGCTGAAGGTCGAGGGCCAGGTCACGCGGCTATCCTACGAGAATCCGGCGACCCGCTCGGCGGCGGAGATCTTCGCCAATTACCGCCAGGGACTGGAGGCGGGCGGCTTCAGGATTCTCTTCGCGTGCCAGGAGAAGGAATGCGGCCCGGCCTTCGCTACCAGCCGCTGGGCCCGGGTGACGGGCATGCGCTACTTTGCGCCGGACATGCGCTATCTCGCGGCGAAGTCCTCGGCAGGGGGTCGGGACGTCTACGCCGCCGTGCTGGTGGCCAAGCTGCGCCATCAGGTCGAAGTGGTCGAGGTGTCCGAGATGGAGACCGGCCTCGTGACGGCCAAGGCGATTGCCGATGGGCTGCTGCGCGACGGGCGCGTCGTGCTCGACGGCATCCTGTTCGACACGGACAAGGCCACGCTGCGACCGGAATCGAAACCAGCGCTGGATGTGATCGCCCAGTACCTCAAGGACAATCCGGCGCTGAAGGTGTTCATCGTCGGTCACACCGATGGCACCGGGGGCTTCGACCACAACATGTCCTTGTCGCGGAACAGGGTGGACGCGGTCGTCGCCGCCTTGACCAAGGATCACGGCATCGGCGCGGACAGGCTGTCGGCTCACGGCGTGGGCCCGTTGGCGCCGCACAAGACGAACCAGAACGAGCAAGGCCGGGCCCAGAACCGACGCGTGGAGATGGTGCAGCGCTGAAACGCCCGGCCTCCTCACGCCGTCAGTTTCATCACGACGATCGTCAGATCGTCCTCCGGTAGCGCGCCTCCAGCGAAGCCATCCAGCGTCGCAAGAACTCCGGCGATCAGGATCTCCGGAACCTCGGCACGATGGGTCGCCACCGCCTCGCCGAGGCGGGCGACACCGAACATGTCGCCGGCCGCGTTCTGCATCTCGGTGATGCCGTCGGTGTAGAACACGACGATATCGCCCTCCTGCAGCGTCACCTTCAAGTCGGTGAAGGCAACGTCCTTTTGGATCCCGAGCAGGAGCCCGTCGGCCTTGAGCGTCGTGCAGCTCGCGTCGGCGGCCCGCAGCAGGAGGGCAGGAGGATGGCCTGCGTTGGCGTAGCTCAACTCGCGGGTCGTCGCATCGAAGATCGCGCAGCAGGCGGTGATGAAGCACCCGGCGCACTCGAGGTCGTCGTGCAGTAGGTCATTGAGCTTGGCCAGAAGCTCCGCTGCACTCGGCGCGACCAACCGTTCGGCCATGAACATCGTGCGGGCCTCGGCCATGAGCAGCGCGGCGCCGACGCCGTGCCCGGACACATCGCCGATCAGGCTGTCCACGCCGCCGCAATTGCCGGCGCGCGGGAAATAACCGAAGTAGTCGCCGCCCACCGAAGCCGCGGGAATGCAGCGGCCGGCATATTGCACGCAGCCAAGCGTGAGCGGATCTTCCGGGAGCAGCGATCGCTGGATCTGCTTGGCGATCTCCATGTGCGCTCGCGTCACCGCCAACTCGACTTCCGCCATCCGGGCCTTGTCCTCCGCGATGCGCAGCTCCCGCTCTCGCGTCTGCAGCGTCGAGGCCATGGTGTTGAACGCACCGGCGAGATGGTCGAGCTCGCTCTTGCCGCCGAGCTCCGGAACGCGCGTGCCGAGCTCGCCGGATGCGAGCTTCCTGGTGCCTTCGACCAGCGCGTCGACGCGGCGGAGGATGAATTTGCCCCCTGCCCACGCGGCGGCCAGTGCCACGAGGGTCACGAGCCCGAGGCCGACGAGATTGCGAATGAGGCGCCGGTTGACAGCGGCGAACGCGACCGCCTTGGACGTGCCCATGGTCGCATGCAGGTCGCTGCCGGCAATGAGTGGTGCGTGGGCCCACAACCTGCCTACCCCTTGCGCGTCAGTGGCTTCGAAGAGACCACCGTCCCTTTGGTCGGACACGATCTCGAGGACCTGCGGTTCGGGCAGCACTTTGCCGATCCAGTCGCCGGGATCGGGCATGCGGGCGAGTACGGTTCCGTTGCGATCGGTCACCATCAGGACGGCGCCCGGCGGAAACTCGACGTTCGCGAGGGCCGTCGTGAGCCAGTTCAGGTTCTGCACCACGAAGACGACCCCCTCGACTTCGCCCGACCGGCTCGTCAGCGGCAGGGCATAGTTGATCGCAGGAACCTTCGTGATCCGGCCAATCTGGTAATCGCCGATGGCGAAGCCGTGCATCTCGAGTGCCATCTTGAAGTACGCGCGATCCGCGACATTGATGGGTCCCTTGAACGGCAGCGCGCTGCAGAAGAGATTGCCATTGGGATCGGCGACGGCGATATTCAGGTACAACGGGTACGCCTTCAGCATGTCCGCCAGGAACGCACTACATGCGGCCGCATCCTTCGTTTGGAGCTGCGGCAGCCTGGCGAACGCCGTCAACACCTGCCGCGCGGCCTCGATCTGCGCTGCCTGGTTGCTGGTCACGATCCGGATGAGCCGCATCGCGTCGTCGTTGACGCTGTCGATGGCGGCCTTGCGCTCGTCGGCCTGGGTGTAGATGACCAGGACGAGCCACGGCACGAGCATGAGCACGACGAGGCCGAGCAATCGCAGCCGCAAGCTCCAGAAGCGTGCGCCTAGCGCCGGCATGAGATCTCCTCTGGCACGCACCGACGCTGGTCTGCCGGCGCCGTGCTCGGATGCGCCTGGGGGTCACGCATTCTAGCCTAAGGGATAGGCGAGATTGCGGACCGCGTCATCCGGACAGCGCGATTCACCGCTGGCCAATATGGGACAATGTCGCCAAGCGCCTTCCATCCGATGGCGACGCTAAGGCGATCCAGAGCATGACGTATTGCGTTGGCATCCTTCTGAACGACGGAATCATCTTCGCATCCGACTCCCGCACCCACGCGGGCGTCGACAACTACGCGAAATTCTGCAAGCTGACGGTCTTCGAGCGCGCGGGCGACCGGGTCATTGTCCTGCTGAGCTCCGGAAATCTCGCCGGCACGCAGGCGGTGATCAGCGTCCTGAATCAGCGCGGCGAGGCCGGTGACGACACGCCGAATCTCTGGGCCGCCCGGACGATGTTCGACGCCGTGACCGTCGTGTCGGACGCGATGCGCGACATCGAACGTCGCGACGGATCGCACCTCGAGGAGGGCGGATACAGCTTCAACGCGTCGTTCATCGTCGGCGGGCAGATCAAGGGTGAGCCGATGCGGCTGTTCCGGATTTACGCCGAGGGCAACTTCATCGAGGCCGGCCTCGACACGCCATTCATACAGACAGGCGAGACGAAATACGGCAAGCCCATCATCGACCGCGTGATCACCCAGTCCACCAGCCTTGCCGATGCCGCCAAGTGCGTGCTGGTGTCGTTCGATTCGACCATGCGAAGCAATCTTTCCGTCGGGATGCCGATCGACCTGCTTTGCTACGAACGCGACAGCCTCGCGGTCACGTTGCGCCGCCGCTTCGACGAGGGCGATCCCTACTTCACGTCGCTGAGCCGGGAATGGAGCGAAGGCACGCGTGCGGTGTTCAGGCAGCTGCCTGCATTGCAGTGGTAATTGCGCGGGCCAGGTCGAGTGGGTGATTGCATCCTGTTTTCGTGCGAGCACGGCGGCAATGGCGTCCCGCGGCGCTATCGCCGGCTGTTCGGAGGACTGCATCAGGTGTTGCTGACGCACCGAGGCTACGATTTCGGTGCGCTGCGCATGGCCCGGGAGCTCGCCGCATCTTTCGATGCGCCGATCGTGGCGTCGACGGTCACGCGTCTGCTCGTCGACCTGAACCGCTCCATCGGCCATCCGCGCCTGCACACCGAATCCGTCCGCCATGCGCCGCGAGAAGAACGGGAGCGGATAGTGGCTGAGCACTATCTGCCCTACCGCGCGCGGGTGGAGAACCTGATCCGGACCGCGACCGGGCGCGGGTGGCGCGTGATCCACGTTGCCTCGCACAGCTTCACGCCCAAATTGGACGGCAAGGTTCGCAACGCCGACGTCGGATTGCTCTACGACCCTGGACGCGCAGGCGAACGGCGCATTTGCGCCCGGTGGAAGGCGGCGCTCCGCGAAGCGCTTCCCCACCTGCGGGTCCGCCGCAACTATCCCTATTCGGGAACGGACGACGGATTCATTCCGTTTCTCCGCAGCCGATTCCGGCCCTCGGCGTACATCGGCATCGAGATCGAGATCAACCAGCGCATCGTCGTCGGGGCGCCGCGTGGCTGGGCCGAACTGCGCTCGGCCGTCATCGAATCGCTGCGCGCAACAGTCGCGTCGAGATAGGGAACGTCATGCAGATTCGCGCCGGCTTTGAATTGATCTACGAGTGCCCCCAGCCGACACCGATGCTCCTGATGCTGAACATCCACTATTCGCGCGTGTCGGATGTCGTCGTGCCGGATCATCTGGTCACCGCTCCATCGCTGCCGATCAGCGCGTATCGCGATTCCTTTGGCAACTGGTGCAGCCGGCTCGTCGCGCCGGCCGGCGTTCTGCGCATCAGCACGGATGCGCTGGTCAACGACAGCGGGCTGCCGGACATCGTCGTCCCGGACGCGAGACAAACCCCCGTCGAGCGACTGCCCGAAGAGACGCTCATCTTTCTCCTCGGAAGCCGATACTGCGAGACCGATCGGCTCTCGTCGATCGCCTGGCAACTGTTCGGCAAAGGCCCGACTGGCTGGGCTCGTGTCCAGGCCATCTGCGATTTTGTTCACCACCACATCGAATTTGGCTACGAGCATGCGCGGCCGACCAAGACCGCATGGGACGCCTACACCGAAAGAAACGGCGTCTGCCGCGACTTCGCCCACCTGGCCGTAGCGTTTTGCCGATGCATGAATATCCCGGCGCGCTATTGCACGGGGTACCTGGGCGACATCGCGGTCCCGCCGCCGCACGGCCCAATGGACTTCGCCGGCTGGTTCGAGGCATGGCTCGACGGGCATTGGTACACCTTCGACCCGAGAAACAACGTGCCGCGCGTCGGTCGCATCCTGATGGCGCGGGGCCGGGACGCCGCGGATGTCGCCATCAGCAACACTTTCGGGCCCAACGTCCTGAAGGGCTTCCGGGTGTGGACGGACGAGGTGATTCCAGCACAACCGCTGCAGTAAGACCGGCAAGCTTGCGGTGGCACGCGAAGCGTCGGTGTCGGAACTCTTTACACGCGAATTGCGGAAAGTGCCGCCAAGTTTTTCCCGCACTGGCATGTGCTTGGAGCTCGTAGTCGACTGACAAGCATGGGTTCGGCATCAGGCGGAAGCGATCGCGCGCATGTCAGCATTCCTTACACCCAACGTGCTTCGGTCGGTACCGCCGTCGGATGACGGCTTTCATGCGATTGATCTGCAACTGGTTTTTTTGTCCGGATCGATTTGGCGTGGACCTTGCTTCAGAAATACTCCCAGCCGGATTGTCAGTCCGGCCGGGCGAGTGAGTTCGTCTTGCCTGAATTCGGAGAGGAAGGCATGGCATCCAGCTTTCGCCGTACCGCCGGGATCGAAGCGGCACCGCTCCAGGACGAAATCATCCTGTTCCACGGTCCAAGCAACAAGTTCTGCGTTCTCAACCGCACGTCGTCCTTCATCTGGTCGCAGCTCGCCGAGCCCGCGACCTCTGAGGGTATCGCCGCGCGGATGGGAGCGAGCTTCAAGGGGGTGACCCCGAGCGAAGCCATGTCGGACGTCGACGCGGCGCTCAAGGAAATGCTCGCTCTGGGTCTGATAGTGGGCGTCGAAGCTGGTGTAGGCCAATCTGCAGAGAGGTGAACGATGAACGAACTGAAATTCGAAGGCGCCATGCGGGCCGAGAACGAATTGGCCCAGTATGTAAGGCCTCAGATCGCCATCATGAGCGACCAGGAAGTGCTCAGGGCCTTTCAGATGACGGCGGTGGAGATCAGCGCCGCCGGGTGCTGGTGGCAGGCCGGCAGCGGCAGCACAGCGTAATGCCGCGCGTGGGGCGCCCAGTGCGCCCCACGCTTTTTTGCGCCAGTCGATCTTTCGTGGATCGCCGCCCCCGAGACGCGGATTCCTTTCGAGGTCATCCCAGATGGGTTCCTACACCGCACCTGAGACAAAGACGGTGCGCGGCGTGGCGCTGCGCCGCGATCCCGCGCGCGAGCCCTGCTTCAACGTGGTTCATCTCCATAACGAAATGGAGGGCTTCAACGACATGTCGGAGACGTCGCGCCGGCAGCGGATTCACCTGCACATGCACAACGAGATGCAGAGCCTCGAGATCGCGGCGCAATGCATCGTCGACTTCCCCGACACGGATTGGGAGCTGCGCCTGGCGCTGGCGCGCCAGTGCTGGGACGAGACCCGCCACACGCAGTTGCTGTATCGCCGCCTGCAGGAGCTCGGCGGGCGCAAGGGCGAGTTCGCGGTGATGAACTACGAGTGGGGCATCACGTGCATGATGGACTCGCTCGCCGCCCGGCTCGCGCTGCAGAACCGGACCTTCGAGAGCGGCGAGATGGATTTGCTGCGCGAGCTGGTCGAAGTCTGGCGCAAGGCCGGCGACGACCGGACGGCGGAGGTGCTGGACGGCATCCTCGTCGACGAGATCCAGCACGTGCGCTTTGCGAACCAGTGGCTGAAGCGCCTCGCGCGCGAGAACCCGCGCACGTTGCTCAAGGTCGCGCAGGCGGTGCAGGAGCTGCGCAACATCACCGCAGCGATGGCGCCGAAGGAGGGCGAGGTCAACGCGTCGGGCGTGAGCCTCACCGGCTACTCGCGCGTCGAGGTGTTCGCCAACGTCGAGGATCGGCGGCGCGCGGAGTTCACCGAAGAGGAAATCGCCGAGATCCTGCGCCAAGAAGGATTCACCGGACTGGTCGCGAGCGCGGCGGCGGCCTAGCGAACATGCCGGCGCCGCGCCTGGCGACAGCGCTGTCGACCCCGCCGCCGGCCCCCGTGGGCCCCGCCTGGTGGGCGCGGGCGGACGCCCTTGCTCAATGCGATGGTTCGCTGCCGCTTTCCGGCCGCTATAGGCTGGGCGACGGTCTCCTCGAAGTGGCGACCGATTTCGAGCCTTTGCTGCGCACGCTCGACGAGCACTATGGCGCGTGCGCGGTCCCGCGTGCGGCTGACGCGACGCTGCCGACCGTGCGATGCTCTGTGCGCTCGGTCGAAGCGGGCCGGCTGGCGCTCGTGGATTTCGCCCAAGCGGCTGAGGTCGATGCGTTCGAGGCGGCGCTGGCGCTGCTCCAGCACCCCGCGGCGGATCCGGCGTTCTTGGACGCGGCCGGCCAGGTCGACGGCTGGCGCCTGATCAAGGACGCCGCGAGCGGCGCGCCGGTGACGGCGGCGCGCGGATCGCAGCTCCTGGTCGAGTGGCAATCCACGCCCGCGCCGTTCCTCGTCCAGTTCATCATCAACCCGGTGCTGGCCGCGCAGCGCGGCATGCTGTTCGCGCACGCAGCCTCGATCGGCGTGCGCGGTTCGGGCCTGCTGCTCGTCGGCCCGAGCGGGTCGGGCAAGACGACGGCCTCGCTGACGCTCGCCTCGCGCGGCCATGCCTTCTATGGCGACGACATCGCCGCGATCCGCGTCGAGACGACCGAGCTCCTCGCCTTCTGGCGAACGGCGCACGTGCGCCCCGGCCCGCATGCGCGCGCACTCGGGCAGCATCTGGAGGCGGGACAGTGGGACCCGCCGTACCGGGACGGGAAGCCGCGGTTGCGCATGCGCGTGGCCGATGTCTTTCCGGCCGCCGCGGCGCGGTCGGTGCCGCTGCGCTGCGTGCTGTTCCTGCGCGGATTCGCGGCCGAGCCGCGCATCGAATTCTTCGCCCCGACGGCGCAGTCGTTCGGCGCGGCGTCGCCGTTTGCGCTCAACAATACGCTGTGGGTCGCCTGGGGCACCACGCCGCCGCGCCGCCTGATGCAGTTCATGCTCTTCCTTCGGATGCTCGAACGGGTGCGCTGCGGCTGGCTCGACGCCGGCGACCCCGAGGCAACCGCGGACCTGATCGAGACGACGCTGGAAGGTGAACAGGAGTGACGATGAAGACATTTACGGTCAAAGAGCGAGGCGCGCACATCGCGACGTTCCGCTACGTCGAAGTGCGGCTGATGGAGATTTTGTCCGGATGGGTGCCGAGCACGCCCGAGATGGAGGCGAAGCTCCTGTTCGGTCCGCACATCTGGGATGCCGCGCAGGCAGCCGACGCGCTCGGCAAGCGTGCGCACGAGTTGCGCTTGCCGCTGCAGCACAGCCTGGCGCCGGCGGCGGCCTACGTCGGCGTGCTCGACGCCGTGGCGGACGCCAAAGGTGCGCGGCGGCGCATCGCCGCCTGCTACGACGTGCTGCTGCCGGCATTCGCGGTGCGCCTCGGCGCCTACGTCGCGCGCACCGATGCGCTGATGGACGCGCCGAGCGTGCGCATCGTCGAATACATCCTCGCGACGCAAGAGCGCATGATCCGCGAGGCGAACGAGCTCCGCGAATCGCTACCGGCGCTGCGCCTCGCCGATGCCGGCTGGGTGGAGACGCTGCGCGCGCGCGAGGCCGCCGTGGCCGCCCTCGTGGCCGACGGCTCGCCGGCGGGCGAGGCCCAGCAGGCCGCATGATGAGCGCACTGGCGCCGCCGGTCGGCGCATCGGGTCGCCCGCTCTTTGCCGTCGATCCGAAGCGCGACGCGCGCTTTGTCGTCAAGGAACGCTGGATCGATTGCGTCAACCTGCCCGGCGACCATCCGCTGCATCGCGTGCAGTTCTTCCATCGGCAGATGAACGAGGAGGTCGACAGCCTGGAAGCGTCCGCGCAGTCCATCGTCGATTTCCCGGAAGCGCCGTGGGAGCTGCGCCTGGCGCTCGCGCGGCAGTGCGCGGACGAAGCGCGCCATGCGCGCGCCTATCGCGCGCAGGTGGAGCGGCGCGGCGGGCACGTCGGGCAGTTCCCGGTGCTGAATTTCCAGTACCGCATCATCACCGCGCGCGGCGACCTGATCTCGCGTCTCTTCATCCAGAACAGGAGCTTCGAGGCGGGCGGCCTCGACGCGATCGCCTTCGGTGTCGGCGAGGCGCGCTCGCAGGGCGATCACGAGCTCGCCGACTTCTACGAGGCTCAGCTGGCGGACGAGATCTCGCATGTGCGCTTCGCCAACGAGTGGATCCGCGAGGCCATCAGGAAAGACCCGCGCACGATCCTGCGCATGGGCACGGCGCTGGCCGAGGCGGGCCAGGCCTTCCGCCTCGTCATGGGCGCCGAGGGCACGGACGGCGTCGACTATCCGGCCGCGGTCGAGGCGCGGCTCGACGCCGGATTCACCGCGGAAGAGGTGCGCGACGCGGCCAGCCTGGCCGAGACGGTGCGCGCGGCGCAGCAAGGGGTGCAGGCGGCGTCTGCCGCCTGAGCTGGAGGACCCGACGCCCCATGCCGAAGCCGCTCGCGCGCGCCGAAAGTGCTCCGTTGCCTGACGTCGTCCGGCTGCATGCCGTCGGCTCGCTCATCTGGCGCGATCGTGCGCTGCTCCTCGCCACCGCCGCGCGGGCCCGTGGTGATGGCCGCGCGACAGTCGTCGAATGCAAGCTGCGCGGGGGCAGCATGGCGACCGCGATCCCGGCGCGCTCGCGCATTCGCGTGACCTGCGGGCAAAGCGAGCTCCGCGTGGGCGATGTCGCGGCGTTCTTGCTGGACGAGCGCCTCGTCGTCCATCGCATCGCCTACCGTCGCCGGCGCGATCGCGCGAACCCGGTTCTGATCACGCGAGGGGACGCGATGGTCCTGCCGGATCCGCCAGTCGCTGCGGCGGAGGTCCTCGGGCATGTCGTGGAGTTCGATCCCGGCTCGGGTTGGCAGACGGTGGGTGCGCCGTGCTGGAAACCGCGACGCAAGCGTCTTCTCGGCATCGCGCTCCTTGCCGCGAACGCGCTGATGCTCGAGATCAGTGTCGGGCTCGGGCGCCGGTTTGCCGGATGGCTAGAGTCGATCGATCGCGGTCGCGCATGAACCCGGCAGCGCGCGACACCGTCGGCGCGCACCGTGCCGCGACGACTCGGCCGCGGCTCACCATGGCCTGATCGGTCGCAATGCTCACGCCGGATCTGTCGGGCCTGCAGCGTTTCCTGCGCAGCATCGCGCGTGCGACCCGGCTCGTCTGGAATGCGGCGCCTGGTCTGACGGCGGCCAGCGCGGCGCTGGTCGTCGTGCAATGCGTGCTGCCGTTGGCGGCGCTGTGGCTCATCAAGCTGATCGTGGATGCCATCACCGCGGCGATCGGCGCGCCGGCCGGTAGCGCGGCCCCGGCCGCTGCTCTGCAGTCGATATTCGTGCTGATCGGCATTGCGGGCGCGGTGGCGCTCCTCGGCGTGCTGGTCAACGCGGTCGCGGCCATTGTCAGCGAAGCGCATTCGTTGCGCGTGGCCGACCACATGCAGGACGTTCTGCACGCCAAGTCGATCGAAGTCGACCTCGCGTACTACGAAAACTCCCAGTACTACGACACGCTGCACCGCGCGCAATTGGAGGCGCCGTTTCGCCCGATGCGCATCGCCAAGGGACTTGTCGCGGTGTCCCAGAGCGCGCTATCGCTGGCGGCAATGGCGGCCCTGTTGCTGTCGTTGCACTGGAGCATCGCACTGGTGCTCTTCGTCGCGATCGTGCCCGAGGGGCTGGTGCACCTCAGGTACGCCAACGCGCACTACGAGTTGCGGCGCCGGCGCTCGTCGACCGAGCGGCACGCCCACTACTACAGCTGGATGCTCACCAATAGCGAATACGCGCAGGAGGTGCGCCTGTTCGGTCTCGGCGGCAATTTCCTGCGGCAGTACCGCGACTTGCGCGAACGCATGCGGCGGGACAGCCTGGCGCTGATCAAGCACCGAACGATGCGGGAATTCGTCGCGCGGGTCGCCGCCACCATCGCCGTGTATGGGGCCTATGCGTTCATCGCCGTGCGCACGGTGCAAGGCGGCATCACGCTGGGCGACCTGGTCATGTACTTCCAGGCCTTCCAGCGCGGCCAGGACTACCTGCGGCAATTGCTGCGCGGCACGGCGGGCCTGTACGAGGACAGTCTCTTCCTCGCCAATTTCTACGAGTTCCTCGACCTGGAGCGCAAGCTCGTCGAGCCCACCCGCCCACGCCCGGTGCCGCGTCCGATGCGCAAGGGCATCGTCTTCGAGAACGTGTCGTTCAGCTATGGGAGCAAGCAGGTATTGACCGACGTCAACATCGAGATCCCGGTCGGGGCAACGGTCGCGCTGGTCGGCGAGAACGGCTCGGGCAAGACGACACTGATCAAGCTGCTCGCGCGACTGTACGACCCGGGCGCGGGACGAATCACGTTCGACGGGATCGATCTGCGCGACTTCACGACGACGGCGCTGCGGCGCGAGGTGAGCGTGATCTTTCAGGATTATGTTCGCTACCACCTGACCGCGCGCGAGAACATCGGATTCGGCAACGTCGAGTCGGCGGCCGATCCCGAGCGGTTGGCCGAGGCCGTGAAGTTCGCCGGCGCGACCGAGCTCATTCGCAGGCTTCCTCGCGGTCTCGATACGGTGCTGGGCAAGTGGTTCGAGGATGGCGAGGAATTGAGCGTTGGCGAATGGCAGAAGATCGCCTTGGCGCGTGCACTGCTGCGCGACGCGCAGGTGCTCGTGCTGGACGAGCCGACCAGTGCGATGGACGCCGCCGCCGAGTACGAGATGTTCAAGCGCTTCCGCGAGGTGGCGGCGGGCCGCACCGCGATCCTGATAAGTCACCGCCTGTCGACGGTGAAGATGGCCGACCACATCTACGTGGTGCGTGCCGGTCGGATAGTGGAGGGCGGCACGCACGACGAGTTGCTGCGCGGCTCTGGCGCCTATGCGAAGCTGTTCAGCGTGCAGGCGAGCGGCTATCGATGACGGATGCCGATCGCCCGGCCGTCACCTGGCGCGAAGCGTCGGTGGCCGACAGCCTTGCCGCGGCCGAGGTCAATGTCCGGTCCTGGCAGGAGTCCTTTGCGGGCGGACGCTGGCGCCAGGACGCCGGCGACCTGTCGGTCGAACGGCGCGCGGCGATGTTCCGGCGTCGTTTCGGCGCTTCCTTCTACCGGATGTACGTCGCCGAAGCGCCCGGGGAGGGTGTGATCGGGTTCGTCGACGTCGGCCGCCCGCGGGATGCGCGCTGGAACTGCGATGCCGAGTTGTACGCGATCTACGTCCTGAAGCCGTATCAGCGCCAGGGTCTTGGCCACCGATTGTTCGAGCTCGCCTGCGACGCCGTGCGCGCGGAAGGTCTGAGGTCGATGTATCTGATCGTGATCGAGGACAGCCCGTACCGGATCTTCTACGAACGCCTCGGTGGCCGGCAGCTCGCGCAGCGGCCGGCCGGCGCCGTGCCCGGGCAGGACGCGCACGTGATTTACGCGTGGCCCGATTTGCGGCGGGGCGATCCGGCCCTGCCCCGGCCGGCCGCGCCGGATGCCGAGCGGGACGTGCTCGCCGCGCGGCGATCGAGCTTCGAGTGCGAACCGGCCGTCGCCGCGTTGCTCGGGCTCTTCGCCGCAGAGGAAACCACTGCGTGGAAGGACGCGCAGGACCTCGCTGAGTCGGACTGGCGCAAGTTTGTGGCCGAGGCGTACCGGCATGGCGTCGCGTCGATGGTCCGGGATCGCCTGCGCCTCAGCGATCGAGGCCGCACGGCCCCGTCGTGGGTGCTGCACGACCTGGAGCGCTGCTACTTTCGTACCCGCCTCGACAACCTCAGGCTGTACGGCAGGCTCACGGAGGTGCTTCGGCGCTTTGCCGCGCAGAGGCTGGATGTGATCGTGCTCAAGGGTGCGTATCTCGCGGACGCGGTCTACGCGGATCACGCGCTGCGATCCATGGCCGACATCGACCTCCTCGTGCGGCGCGAAGACCTGGCGCGGAGTGTCGGCCTGCTCCGCGAGGGCGGGTGGGAGCAGCCGGACGCACCGGCCGGCGAGACTGCCGCGGACGACGGTCACCAGCTGCCGACTTTCGTGCGGGCCGGAGTGCCGATTGAAGTTCACTGGAACATCGAAGACGAGCGCTGCCCGCTTTCCATCGACGTGGATGCGCTCTGGCGGCGTTCGCGCACCGCGCTTGTCGCCGGCGCACCAGCCCGGGCGCTGGCGCCGGAAGACTTGCTACTGCACGTTTGCCTGCATGCTTCCTACAACCATGGCTGGCTGCCGTTCGCTCAGGGCCTGCGACCGCTGCGCGACATCGCGTCGTGCATCACCCACTTCGGACCGGGCCTGGACTGGGGCGTTGTCGTGCGGCGTGCGCAGGAGTGGAAAGCGGGCCACTGCGTCTGGCTCAGTTTGGTCCTCGCCAGGGATTTGGTGTCGGCGAACGTGCCGGAACAGCCGATCGCACGACTCGCTCCTCGAGGCGCCGACTCGAGGACTGTTCGAACCGCAAGGCGACTGACCCTGGGCGACTACTATGGCGATGTGCTGCGCTCGCTGCCCGTGCTCGGTCGAACATGGTTGACCAGGCAATGGCGCCATCTCCCTCTTGCGGCGCGCTGGTGCCGGCACTTGCTGCCTTCCGGGAAGTCGCTGGCTAGCTCTTATCCGTCGCTGCATGCTTCCGGGATGCTGCTGCCAGTACGCTACATGGCGCACCTGGTGGACCTCGCGCGCGATGTCGCGAGCCTGGCCCGTTCACGCCGCGCCAGAGCGTTTCTCGCGCACGAACGGGATCGATTGGCACTCCTCGACTGGTTCGAATTGCCCATGACGAACATGACAGAGGACACAGCGCCAGCGGTCGGCCAGATCATCCCGTCAGCTTCATCACGACGATGGTGAGATCGTCCTCGGGCAGCGCACCTCCGGCGAAGCCATCCAGCGCCGCAAGAACTCCGGCGATCAGGATCTCCGGCCCTCGGCACGATGGGTCGCCACCGCCTCGCCGAGGCGGGCGACACCGAACATGTCGCCGGCCGCGTTCTGCATCTCGGTGATGCCGTCGGTGTAGAACACGACGATATCGCCCTCCTGCAGCGTCACCTTCAAGTCGGTGAAGGCAACGTCCTTTTGGATCCCGAGCAGGAGCCCGTCGGCCTTGAGCGTCGTGCAGCCCGCGATCACGCATTCTAGACTCGCCATGGGTCAGAACGTCAGCCTTGCCCCTTCTTTGCCGCCAGCCGCTGAACACCGAGGCGTTGTTCAGCGGTGTAGCGCTCCGTGTTCAGTGTCCGCCTTCGACCACGAGGCCGGCAGCGGCGAGCGCGGCCGCGAGATCCCGTTCAATGCGAACCGCATCGGCCTCTGCGATGTGCTGCAGATGCAGCACCGGGCCGATCAGCAGTTCCTGGCCGCGCTTCAGGACGCTGCCTGCCGCGCGGATGCCTGCCCTGTGCTGGTCGAAGCGCTGCATGGGCGCGTACGCTGTCATGCCCACGTAGATCCCCTGCAGGCCGGCGCCCCGATCGCTGTAGTCGAGCCGCACGAGATAGATGTTTCGCCGTCCGCGCTTCGCTGCCTGAAAAGTTGCCGCGACGGCATAGACGAGCGGTAGCCACGACACGTAATTCGTCGGCAGCCATTCGGGAATCGACTTGGCCGCGTGCTCCCACAACTTCGTGAGCGCCGCTTCGATGTGGCTGGGGAACGCATGGCGCATCCACCACTCGTGGATGCAGTGCGCGCCCGCAGCGCCGTCGCCGGCCGCGAGCGCTTCGCGGAACTGCGCCTGCAGTTCGAGTTCCCGCGCGGCACGCAGCGGACGTGCGGCAGGTGCCGTGCTGGCGAGCGATGCGGAGTTCATCGAGTCGATGCTGGAATCGTGAGCACGGCGGGGCCGCTGAGCGTTCCGATGCGCAAGCGGCCACACGCGTCGTTGGCGTTCATCTGCGGGCTTACCCATGGTATCCTCGCATAGAACGTTCGTTCGATAAAGATCGAGGCTTTCAAACACGATGCCTGACGCTCTGATGGAGGTGGCCGGGCCCCTCGCGCCTATTGTCCAACCGCATGTTGCCGCGGCCGAAGATTTCCTGGCGCAGCTCAACGCGCAGCAGCGGCTCGCGGTGGAGCACGGGACGGGAACGCAGGGGCAGGACGCCGGACCGTTGCTGGTCATTGCCGGCGCCGGATCCGGCAAGACCAACACGCTCGCCTATCGCGTCGCGCACCTGGTGCTTCACGGCGCGGACCCGCAACGCATCCTCCTCCTGACCTTTTCGCGGCGGGCAGCGGCGGAGATGGAGCGCCGGGCGGGGCAACTGCTGCATCGCGCGCTGGGCACGGCGACGCGGCAGGGGCCCGGTGCGCTCCAGTGGGCCGGCACGTTCCACAGTGTCGGCGCGCGTCTGCTCCGGGCATACGCGCCCCGCATCGGATTGCAGGAGTCCTTCACGATTCTCGACCGCGGGGACGCCGAGGATCTGGTTTCTCTCGTGCGCAACGACCTTGGCGTGGACGCCACGAAGCGCAGATTTCCGACCAAGGCTACCTGTCTCGCGATCTATTCCCGCGTTGTCAACAGCGAGGCGAGCCTGACTGACGTCCTCGAGCGCGTCTATCCCTGGTGCCTTCCGTGGGAGCCCGAGCTGAAGAAGCTCTTCGACGCCTACGTCGGCGCGAAGCAGGCACAGAACGTGCTCGATTACGACGACCTGCTGCAGTACTGGCAGCACATGGTCAGGGAACCCTCGTTGGCTCGGGATATCGGCGAACGCTTCGATCATGTTCTCGTCGACGAGTATCAGGATACGAACCGGCTGCAGGCGTCGATCCTGCGGGCGCTGAAGCCGGACGGCGCGGGAATGACGGTCGTCGGCGACGACGCGCAATCGATCTATTCGTTTCGCGCCGCGACGGTCCGCAACATCCTCGACTTTCCGCGGCAGTTCACTCCGTCCGCCCGCGTGGTGACGCTGGACCGCAACTACCGCTCGACCCAGGCCATCCTCGATGCCTCCAACGCCGTGATCGATCTCGCGTTGGAACGCTTCACCAAGAATCTGTGGACCGACCGCGTCTCGTCGGCCAAGCCGCGGCTCGTCACCGTCCGCGACGAGGCCGATCAGGCGCGCTGCGTGGCCGAGCGCGTGCTCGAGCAGCGCGAGTGCGGCATGGCGCTGAAATCGCAGGCAGTGCTGTTCCGCAGCTCCAGCCACAGCGCGCAATTGGAGCTCGAGCTCGCGCGGCGCGGCATCCCCTTCGTGAAGTACGGCGGACTCAAGTTCCTCGAAGCGGCGCACGTGAAGGACGTGCTGTCGGTGTTGAGGTGGGCCGACAATCCGTCCAACCGGATGGCCGGCTTTCGCGCCGCGCGACTCCTTCCCGGCGTCGGGCCTGCGACGGCAACCAGGCTCCTCGGTGCACTCGATGAATCCCTGGATTCCAGGTTGGCAATGGAGTCGTTCAAGGTCCCTTCGTCAGCGGCGGGGGATTGGAATACGTTCCTGGCGATGTTTCGCGCGCTCCGCGCAGCAACGGCGGACTGGCCCGCCGAGCTGGAGATGGTCACGCGGTGGTACGAACCGCACCTGCCGCGCCTGTACGACGACGCGCCCGTGCGCCAGCGGGACCTCGTCCAGCTCCATCAGATCGCATCGACGTACTCGTCGCGCGAGCGCTTTCTCACCGAAATGGCGCTCGACCCGCCGGATGCAACCAGCGACGAGGCCGGCGTGCCAGGCAAGGACGACGACTACCTGATCCTGTCGACGATTCACTCGGCCAAGGGGCAGGAGTGGAAGTCGGTGCACATCCTCAACGTCGTCGACGGCTGCATCCCGTCGGACATGGGCACCGGAACGCCCGAGGACGTGGAGGAGGAGCGGCGTCTGCTGTATGTGGCGATGACGCGGGCCAAGGACGACCTGCAGCTGCTGCTGCCGCAGCGTTTCTACGTTCACCAGCAGACGGCTTACGGTGACCGGCACGTCTACGCTTCGCGCAGCCGTTTCATTCCCGAGGCCCTGACGACGCTGTTCGAATCCGCGGTCTGGCCCGTCGTCGTGCGAGCGGTGAACGAAAGCAACGCGCCGATCCATCCGGACCCGCCGGTCGATATCGCGGCGCGCATTCGACAGTCCTGGCGGTGATCAGCTCGGCGCCATGCCCTTGTCGGCCAGTTCCTTGATCGCGGCCTCGTTCTTCGACAGGTGCGCGAGACCCATGCCGCGCAATACATGCGGAGCCTTGGTGAACTGAATGTTGGCGTAGCCGATGATCTCGATTCGATTGCCCCAAGGGTCGAGGAAATCGAGAAACGGACCGGGCAGGGTCTTGATGCCGGCGTCTACCAGCGCCTGGCGAACGGCCTCCTTGTCATCGACGACCAAGCCAAAATGACGGCCATCGTCGGGCGGCTGAGTACGGCCCTTCTGCAGCGCAATGAACTGGTCGCCGAGATCGATGAAGGCGTCCGTATCGCTCTTGCTTCGAAGCTCGAAGGCGAGCAGACGACCGTAGAAGGCCAGCGCGGCTTCGATATCGCCGACTTCCAGAGCGACGTGGTTGAAGCCTACGGCACGTGCCTTTTTCGTTTCAGCCATCGAAGCCTCCGCTCGCCACCGCGTGGCGTCGGCGCATAGCTTACCGCTGATTGGGCACGACGAAGGTACACTACGCGTTCGGTGGTTTCCCCGGGTCCGCGCAGCAGATCGGCAGTCGGCACCCACGTCCCGGAACGGTTCGTCATGAACGATGAGAAGATCAAGGTACGCGTCACGGCCTCCGGGCAGACGCTCGACGTCGTCGTCCTGAACAAGCGTCTGGACGTGATCACGATCGTGCTGGGGGAGGGTGTGCACAACGTGCGCTGCGACCTGATGCCGACCCGCAACGGCACGGCCTATGTCGGCAACGCCATGGGGCGCGAGATCGTCTACGAGCGCAGCCGCGACGACGTGAAGGGGGACCTCGCCCGCGCCGCCGGCTTCCGCGACTTCAAGCGATAGCGGCGACGGGTTTCCGACGGAGGGCGCACCGATGGAAAAACGCAAACTGGGAACCACCCGCTTCGAGGTGATGCCGCTCGCCTTCGGGGGCAACGTGTTCGGCTGGACGGTAGACGAGCCGACGTCGTTCCTGTTGCTCGACACCTTCGTCGACGCCGGCTTCAACCTGATCGATACCGCGGATTCGTACTCGCGCTGGGTGCCGGGGCATGTGGGCGGCGAATCCGAAACGGTCATCGGCCGCTGGATTGCGCAGCGCGGCCGCCATGACGACGTCATCATCGCGACCAAGATCGGCTCGGACATGGGCCTGGGCTACAAGTGCCTGCGCCGCGAATACATCATGCAGGGCGTCGAGCAGTCGCTGCAGCGGCTGCGGGTCGACGCCATCGACCTCTACCAATCGCATTGGGACGATGACAAGACCCCGTTCGAGGAAACGCTCGAGGCGTACTCGCGCCTGCTGCAGCAAGGCAAGATCAAGGCGATCGGGGCGTCCAATCTCACCGCTGCGCGCCTGACCCAGGCACTGACGGCCAGCAAGCAGCGCGGGCTTCCACGCTACGCGACGCTGCAGCCGCTCTACAACCTGTACGATCGCGACAGCTTCGAAGGTGAGCTGCAGGATCTCTGCGTGCGCGAAGAGCTTGGCGTCATCACCTATTTCTCGCTCGCCGCCGGGTTTCTCACGGGAAAGTATCGGTCCGAGGCGGACTTCGCGAAGAGCCAACGCGGCCGAGGCATGAACAAATACCTGAATTCCCGCGGGCTGCGCATCGTCGCCGCGCTCGACCAGGTGGCGCAACGTTTTCGGGTCAAGCCGGCCCATGTGGCACTGGCGTGGCTGATCGGCCGACCGGGGGTCACGGCGCCCATCGCCAGCGCCACGTCGCTCGCGCAGCTCCGCGAGCTGATCGCGGCGACGCGTCTGACGCTCGACGCCGACGCCCTGCGAACGCTCGACATGGCGAGCGGGCCGGCCTGATCGGCAAAGGGTTGCTGATGAGAAGTCTGTTTGCCGGGTCGCTGTTGCTGCTCGCGGCGTCGGTTCGGGCCGAGCCGATCGGAGAGGTGGACACGGTCTTCAAGCTCCTCGGGCCGGATCACAAGATCGTCATCGATGCCCACGACGATCCGAAGGTCCGCGGCGTCACCTGCTACGTCGCGCGCGCCAAGACCGGCGGGATCAAGGGCGGGCTCGGACTCGCCGAAGACAGGTCCGAGGCGTCGATCGAGTGCCGCCAGATCGGCCCGATCTCGTTCGTCCAGCCGATCCCCGCGCAGGAGGAGGTCTTCAACGAGCGGATCTCGCTGGTCTTCAAGAAGCTCCGCATCGTGCGCATGGTCGACCGGCCGCGCAACACGCTCGTGTATCTCACGTACGCCGAGCGCGTGATCGAAGGCTCGCCGCAGAACAGCGTGACCGCCGTGCCCGTCGACCAGGCGACGCCGATTCCGCTGAAATAGGTCGTCGGAACAAAGAAAAAAGGCCCGCGCTCGCGGGCCTTTTTTCGGTGTGCTTTGGGCTAGTTGGAGGTGAGCACCGCGACCTTCACATCGCGGTCAACTTCCTTTTTCTTGTCCGCGACCTGCTTGGTCGTCGGTTTCGCGACGGGGGCCTTCAACGCGGTCGTAGCCGTCGCCTTGGTCGCCGCAGGAACGGGTGTCGCGGCCAGTTGCGAGGGCGGGGCGGCCGACGCCGAGGCCGCGGCATCGTCGTGCCCGCATGCCGCGGCGACCGGCGAAGCAAGGCTCAACAGGGCCAATGCGGTTAGCGCGGATGCTGTCTTCATGGCTGCCTCCTGTGAAAGTGGACCCCCAAAGTCGAAATCTGCGCGTATTGAGATGCGTTGTCAACGGGCGTCGGAGGGCAAAAAAGCGACCCTCCACCCGAAAACTCTCGTATTGACGCCCGCGCGATGCGCGTCCTAGTATCAGCGCTTCACTTAGGGACGCTGTGCGCCGGAATCAGGTTTCCGGCGGCGGCGCCGAACGCACCCCATGAAACATTGGCAAGCCTGGCTGCCGCTCTCGCTGGCGTTGCTCTCAGTCGGGGCCCACGCGGCCGCCGAGGTCGGCGCGGTGACGCTCGTCGAAGGCAGCGGCCGGCTGCTGCGGGGTGCCACCTGGTACAAGCTCGTCGTCGGCACGCGGGTGGAGGAGGCCGACATCCTCGACCTCTCCGAACGCGCCCAGGCGCAAATCGAGTTCGCCGCGGGGTCCATCGTCAACCTGGCGGGGGCCGGTACGCTGTATCTCGCGCCGGGCAAGGGAAAGGCGGCGCCCCTCCTGCTCGTGCTGCCGGCCGGCTGGCTCAAGGGGGTCGGCAAGCCCCCGGGGATGCAGCTGCGCACGGCCTCGGTCGACGTGAGGGTGGCCGACGCCATCGTGGTCATGCATGCCGCGAAGGGCGCACTGGATCTATTCGTCGAAGCGGGGGACGCGAGGCTCGTCGAGGTGGCGGCGAGCGGCGCCGACGGGCCATCGCGCGACGTGAAGCGTGGCGAACATCTTGCGCGCAGCGCGTCAGGGGCGGTCACCACGGTGGCGCGCGCGCCGAAGGCCTTCGTGGATGCGATGCCGAGGCATTTCATCGATTCGCTGCATGTGCATGTGGCGAAGGTGAAGGCGCCGCCTTCGCTGGTCGTCGATCACGAGATCACGTTCGCCGAGGCGGAACCCTGGCTTGCCGGGCGCGATCGCGCGCTGTTCGAGCGGCGCTTCACGAGCCGGCTGCGCGACCCGGTGTTTCGCAGCGCCGTGCTGCCGAACGCCGCGCGCTATCCGACCTGGGATCGCATCCTCAATCCGGAGAAGTACGCGCCGAAGAAGGACGAAGCCAAGAAGGACGAAGCCAAGAAGGACGAAGCGAAGAAAGCGCCCGCCAAGTGAATCGGTTCCACCGCACATGAAAGCGAGGATGGCATGAAGCTCATCTGGAAGTTCAACCTCGTTCTGCTCGGCATCTTCGTGCTGGGATTCGTCATCGCCGGCTATCTGTCGTACCGAGCGCTGCAGACCAACGCGCGGGAGGAGATCCTCCAGAACGCGCGGCTCATGATGGAGGCGGCGCTGTCGTCGCGCACGTACACCGTCAACCAGGTCAAGCCGCTGCTCGAAACGCACATGAAGTACGAGTTCCTGCCGCAAACGGTGCCCGCCTATGCGGCGACGGAGCAGTTCAACGAGCTGCGGAAGAAGCATCCGGACTACGCGTACAAGGAAGCGACGCTCAATCCGACCAATCCGCGCAACCGCGCCGCCGACTGGGAGGCCGACGTCGTCCACATCTTCCGCAATACGCCGGCGAAGGCCGAGGTGATCGGCGAGCGCGACACGCCGGCAGGCCGCTCGCTCTATCTGTCGCGGCCGATCCAGATCAAGAACAAGGGGTGCCTCGACTGCCACAGCACGGTGGACGCCGCCCCCAAGACGATGCTCGACCTCTACGGCAACGCGAACGGCTTCGGCTGGAAGATGGAAGAGGTGATCGGCGCGCAGATCGTGTCGGTGCCGATGACCGTGCCGATCGAGCGGGCGCGCAGCACGTTCCTGACGTTCATGGGGTCGCTCGCGGCGGTCTTCATCGCGATCTTCGTGCTGCTGAACGTGATGCTGTACACGATGGTGATCCGGCGGGTCACCCGTCTCGCGGGCATCGCCGACCAGGTGAGTCTCGGCAACATGGAGGCCGGCGAGTTCAAGACCCGCAGCAAGGACGAGATCGGCGTGCTGACGGAGGCGATGGGCCGGATGAAGGCGAGTCTCGTGCAGGCGATGAAGATGCTGGAAGGCTGATGCCCGGCGTCGTCGCCCACCAACCGCCGGGTCTCGCTGACCGGGCGCCATGAGCGATCCCGAACGCCTCGGCAAGTACGAGATCAGGGGCGCCCTCGGCAAGGGCGCCATGGGTACCGTCTACAAGGGTTTCGATCCTCATATCGAACGCCTGGTCGCGATCAAGACGATCCGCAAGGACCTGGTCGAGCCGGAGCTCGCCGCGCAGTACATGGCGCGCTTCCGGAACGAGGCGAAGGCCGCGGGCCGCCTGCACCATCCCAACATCGTCGGCGTCTACGAGTACGGCGAGGACGACACCGTCACCTTCATCGCGATGGAGTATGTCGAGGGCTCCGGCCTTCGCGAGTATCTCAACCGCCGCGTGACGTTCGACTTCGCGCAACTCGTGGCGCTGATGGACCAGCTGCTGAACGCGCTCGAGTTCGCGCACACCCGCGGCGTCGTGCATCGGGACATCAAGCCGTCGAACCTGATCGTGACGAACCAGGGCGTGCTGAAGGTCGCCGACTTCGGCATCGCGCGCGTCGACCGGACAGATCTCACGATGGCCGGCATGCTGATCGGCACGCCGCTCTACATGTCGCCGGAGCAGTGCCGGGGCCTCGACGTCGATGCCCGCTCGGACCTCTTCAGCGCCGGCGTGGTCCTCTACGAGCTGCTGACCGGCGAGAAGCCGTTTCGCGGCAACATGGAGGCAATCACCTACAAGATCTGCCACGAGGATCCGGAACCTCCGTCGCGGCTGTCGAAGCTACGTCTGCCGGTCGCAGTCGACCAGCTGGTCGCGACCGCGCTCGCCAAGGAGCCCGCGGCGCGCTTTCAGGATGCGCATGCCTTTCGCGACTCGTTGCGCGAAGTGGCGCAGATGTCGGTGGAAGTCGAAGACGGCGCCGGCACCACGATGGTGGGCATCGGCACGCTGATGCTGCAGAAGCCGGCGCCCGCGTGGGACGACGAGACGCTGCTCACCGCGGAGCGCGAGCTCGCCCGTGCGCTCGGGCCGATGGCGAAGGTCATCGTGCACCGGGCGGCGGCGCAAGCCTCCGACCGGGCGGAGCTCTGCTCGATCCTGTCGGACAGCATCATGGATCCCGAGACGCGCCGCAATTTCGTCGCGGCGTTCGAGCGGACCGCCGGCAGCGGCGTACGCAGCGGGACGACCGGCTCGCCCTCGGCGTCGCATTCCCGACCCCGCACGGGAGGCAGCGCGAGCGGATCGGTCGCGGCGCATACCAGCGCCGCGAGCCCGCATGGCCCGCCGCTGGACGTGGAGTACATCGATCAGATCACGGCCCGGCTCGCCGTCTACATCGGCCCCATCGCGCCCATCGTGACCCGGAAAGCGGCGCGCGATGCGAAGGGTCGCCGGGACTTCCTGCGGCGCGTGGCCGACAATCTCGGCACGCAGGAGCGCGCCGCGTTTCTGCACGAGGTCGGCCTCGGCAGCGGTTGAGCGGGGCGCCCGCCCCGGGTACTTCCCGCGGTCCTAGCCTTCCTTGGCGACGAAGCCCAAGGCCTGATGCGCGGCGCGCAAGGCATGGCGCTGCTTGAACCGCACGGCGAGGAGCCGATTCACCGCGGCGAGCATCGCGGTTCGCGCCGCGGCGGGCAATCCGGCGGCCGCTTCGTCGCGCACCGCGCTCCACGTCTTCAACCAGTGCGCCGGGAAGATCGGCAGCCCGATCCCGTGGTCGACGATGGTGGCGATCGCACGCTCGTGGAATGCCGTTTCGTCGGTGACGGCCCATGCGCGAATCGCCACCTGCGCCGGCAGATCGGGGTCGAGATACCTGCTGTTGCGGCCCACGAACATCGCGAGCTGCAGCAGGCCCTGCGGCCAGAGGCGCGGGTCGCGCGCGCATTGCTGCCGCAGCGCGTGTCCGAACGTGAGGGCGTGGCTGAAATCGAGCCACCCGACATTGTCGGCGACGCTGTTGTCCGTGCGCAGAGCGTGCCGTTCGTCGAAGCGCAAGAGATGCCGCGCGGACGCCTCCATCAGCGCGCAGCAGAGGTCGATCGGCGCGTGTCCGGCCGCTGCCACCGTCGCATCCAGCGTCTGCCGGACCGATTGCCCTTCGAACGCGTCGGCGTCCGGCGCGGGTCCCGCCGTTGCCGCAGCAGCGGGCCAGGCTGCGAGCGCATCGGCATAGCCGCGGAAATCCGGCAGCAGATCCTCGCGCGTGGCATAGATAAGCGAGCGCAGCCACGCCAGCAGCAACGGCGATTCCGCGCCGGTGCCCAGGCGCTCGACCAGTCGCCGCACATGCATCAGGTAGATGAGCGAGTGGCCGAAATCGTTGTAGTGCGCGAGCGCGGCGCGCGCAAATTCGGGTTCGAGGTCGCAGAAGTGCAACCCTTCCGCCAGCGCGCCATTCAGGAGTGCGACGGCGGCGTTCTCGTCCTGGGCCTCGATCGCCGCGGCGAAGCCCGCTGGATCCCAGGCGGTGCGATGCTCCGGGAACGGATGCGGTGGCTCCCGCAGCGTGTCGTAGGCTATGAAGGCGAGCGCCTCGGTGGCGCAGGCGAGCCGCCGGGTCGGGTCGGCTAGCGAATCGGCGAGGCGCAGCCACGCGTCGGCCGCGGCGTAGGCGTGCGTCATTCCGTCGCGCAGTCGCGCGTGCGTGCTCGCGATGAGCCGCGCCAGCGCCACTTCCGGCCCCGCGCCCGCCTTGCCGAGTCGCGCCAGCTCACGCGCAATGCGAGGCGAGTCGTATTCGGCGAGCGCGTGGTCCAGATGCCCCAGAGCGCGTTGGATGCGCTGCGCCGCGGGCGGATCGCGCAGATCGAGCCAGACGACGCCGGCCTTCACTTTGACGGGATACGTGCGCAGCGTGTCGCCGCCGTAGATCGTCGCGCCCGACTTGAGGTCGAATTTCCAGTTGTGCCAGTGGCACGTCAGCACGCAGTCGGCGTCGAGCGCGCCCTCCACCAGCGGATAGCCTTCGTGCGGACAGCGGTTGTTGCAGGCGAGGATCTTGCCCTGGTGACGGAAGAGCGCGATATGCCTGCCGCGGAGCCTGACGGCGACGGGGTGCGACTCCTGGACGCGACTCTCTTCGGCCGCGCGGGTCCAGCGGGCGGCATCCGGGTTCGATGGGTCGTCCGGCATGGGATGCGGCAGTTTTCCTTGCGTTACCTCGACTTCCACGCTTTGACGCGCTTCTGCGCCTCGGCAATCTGCTCGGGGGTCATCTTGCTCGGCGACGAGGTCGCGATTCTTGACGGCGTTGTCGTGCGTCTCGAAGTCGGTGCCTGCGTCGCGCGTCGCCGCGATCTCGAACCAGCGGTACGCCTCGACCAGGTCCTGCGGCACGCCCTGGCCGTTGCCGTACAGCGAACCGAGCTCGTTCTGGGCCTCGATGTCGCCCTGCTCGGCCGCCTTGCGATACCACTTCGCCGCCTCGGCAAAATCCTGCGTTACGCCATCGCCCGACAGGTAGAGGGTGGCGAGGCGATTCTGCGAATCCGTGTCGCCCTGGTCGGCCGCCTTGCGATACCACTTCGCGGCCTCGGCGTAGTCCTGGGGGACGCCCTGACCGGTGCTGTACATGTAGCCGAGGTTGTATTGGGCGCTGGGCTTGCCCTGGTCGGCTGCCTTGCGAAACCACTTGGCGGCCTCCGTGGTGTCTTCCGGCACGCCCTGCCCCTTGGCATACAGCACACCGAGGTCGTACTGCGCGCCGGCCTGGCCCTTCTCCGCCGCCCGGCGAAACCACTTCGCCGCTTCGGCATAGGCCCGCGGCATGCCGCGGCCGTTGGCGTACATCACCCCGACGCTGTACTCGGCGTCGGCGTTTCCCGCCTCGGCCAGAGGGACGAAGACTTTCAGCGCGGCCGCGTAATCGCCGCGGGTATAGGCGATGTACGCGTCCTCGAAGGGCCCCGCCCATCCGGTCCCGGTGATGAGGGTGGCTGCACACGCGGCGGCGAACGACGCGCGCAACACGCAGGACGGCGTCGCGTCGGCAAGGGTCTCGAGTCCTGCTCATGCGTCAATTATGCACCGACGCCGGGACGCCGGCGCGAAGCGACCGTCCGGCACCGGTGCTACACTTCGACGGCGAAGCATGAATCGATCCTGCCCCAACTGTCACGGCGCCAATGTCCGCCGGTCGTCGACTCCGGCCGCCGAGGTTACATGGCGCAATCGCTTCTTTCACGTTATCGCTGTCGCGAGTGCCTGACCCAGTTCTGGGTGGTCAGCCGGAAGACCTACAAGGTCGCCGCGACCTTCGCCGGGCGCGATCGTGTTGGTGGTCATCGCGATCATCGTGATGGAAACCTTGTTCACTCGGTCGTCGGCCCCGCCACCGAGCCCGGCCCCCGGCCGGAGGCGTTCCGAGGCCGTGCCTGTGGAGCGAGCGTGGGTGGCCACGATCCCGTTCGCGGCAGGGCTCCACGTCGCAACCACGCGCGGGGCGCCGCATGTCCCGCGCCAAACGTTCGTTCCCCGGGAGTCGGTGCGACCATGAATCCGATCCAGTTGTTCGATCCCGTATCGAGCACCTACACGTACGTGCTGTTCGACGTCGATTCGCGCGACGCGCTGATCATCGACCCCGTGGACGAGCAGATCGAGCGCGACCTCGCGCTGCTGCGGGAACGCGGCCTCAAGCTCGCGTGGACGGTGGAAACGCATGCGCATGCCGATCACATCACGAGCGCGGGCCAGCTCGCCGAGCACGCCGGCGCGAAGACGGCGGCCCCCGAAGGCTGCGGCATCACGACCGCCGCGGTGCAGCTCAAGGATGGCGACACGCTCTCGTTCGGCGCGAAACGGCTGAAGGCCCTGCATACGCCCGGACACACCGCGGGCAGCATGTGCTACCTGTGGCGCGAGCATGTGTTCACGCGGCGATACGCTGCTCGTCAACGGTTGCGGGCGCACCGACTTCCAGTCCGGCAGCGCCGAGGCGCTGTATCGAAGCATCACGCAGATCCTGTTCGCGCTCCCCGACACGACGACCGTCTGGCCGGCGCACGACTACCAGGGCCGGACGCACACGACCATCGGCGCCGAGAAGGCGGGCAATCCCGAGGATCGCCGGCAAGACGCTGGCCGAGTTCGTCGCCATCATGGACGCGCTCCATCTGCCGAAGCCGAAGCGCATCGACGAGGCCGTGCCGGCGAATCTCACGTCCGGCCTCCGGCACGACGCAGGTGGCGGCCCGCTGCACGAGGCGCGCCCCGCGACGGGGTACGCCGGCGATGTTTCGCCGCAACTCGCGTACAAGTGGTGGCGAGCGGGCGAGGCCGTGCTGGTCGACGTGCGCACCGACGCCGAGCGCGAGTGGGTGGGATTCATTCCCGACGCTGTCCCGCTGGCGTGGAAGCAGTGGCCGGGCATGGCGATGAACGACGCGTTCGACGCGAAGCTTGGCGCCGCGGTGCCCGAAGGCAAGAAGGTCGTGCTGCTGTGCCGCAGCGGCGTGCGCTCCATCGCCGCGGCGAAGCGGGCCACCGAGCTCGGCCTCGAGGCGTACAACATCCTCGAAGGCTTCGAAGGCGACCCGGACGAAGCGGCGCAGCGCGGGCACAAGGGCGGCTGGCGCCACCACGGACTGCCGTGGCGGCAGGGCTAGGGCTCGGACGCCCAGGCTACTCGGCCAGCCTGCCGACGGCGTCCTGCAGCGCCCGGATCGCGTCGGCCCGGCCCTTTGCCGGTGAGCTTCTTCTGGTCGATGATGAGCAGCATTCCCTCCTGCTCCTGCCGGATGATGCGTCCCTGAATCCCGCTGTCGTTGTGCAGGCCCACGACGCGGTGCGTCCTGACCGGCGCGGGAAATCCCTTCACGGTGATCGTGCCGGTCTCCTCGGTCAGCACGACGTCCTTCACCAGCGAAAACGTCTCGTGCGCGAGGAGGATGCCGCCGAGATCGGCGTGCGATTGCAGCCTCGCGGCGAGATTCACCTCGTTGCCGATGACGGTGTAGTCGATCCGGTCGGCGCTGCCGAAGTTGCCGACGGTGCAGTACCCGGTGTTGATCCCGATGCGAAGCTGGAACACGTGCTCCTGGCCGCGCTCGCGCCACTCCGCCTGCAGATCGCGCATCCGCTGCTGCATGGCGATCGCCATCTTGACGCAGGCGATCGCGTCGTCTCGCGTGCCGCGCGTTTCCGGATCGCCGAAGAACAGCATGATGGCGTCGCCGATGAACTTGTCGATGGTGGCGCCGTACTCGAGGGCGATCGACGACATCTCGCGCAGGTACTGGTTGAGCAGGCTGGTGAGCTCCTCCGATTCCAGGAGGTCCGTGGTTTCCGTGAAGCCCGCGATGTCGGAGAAGAAGATCGTCAGCTTCTTGCGTTGCGACGCGACCTCGGCGCTCTTCTCGCCGCTGAAGATCGACCGGTAGAGCTGCGGGGACAGGTATTTCGACAGTTTCGAGGAAAGGGATTCGAGCATCTGGTTCTTCTCCGTCACCAGCCTGTTCGCTTCCTCCGCCCGCTGTTTCGCGTCGAGCAGTCCTTTCTCGGCATCCTTGAGCTCGGTGACATCCATCATCACGGTCACGGTGCCGCCCGAGACGACCTTGCGGCGGCCGATCCGGTAGACCCGCCCGTCCGGCGTGTAGTCCTCGAAGGTCTTGCCGGATGGATTGCGCAGGCTGTCCACCCGTTTTGCGAGAAGCGCGTCGACGTCACCGTCGCCGTAGTAGCCGTGCTCGGCCAGATAGCGCAGCAGGTCGGGATAGGAGCGCCCGGCTGCGAGCAGTTCGCCCGGCACCGGGTACACCTCGGCGAAGCGATCGTTGCAGAAGACGATATTGAGCTCTTCGTCGATGTAGGAAAGGGCGCCCGGCATGTTGTCCAGGGCGACGTGGAGCTCGGCCTCCTTGCGCGCGAGGTCGTCCTCCGCGCCCTTGAGGCCGGTGATGTCCGTGATCACCGTCACCGTACCGCCCGGCGCCGCCCGCCGGCGATAGACTTCATAGGTGCGGCCGTCGGGCGTGCGGTCCTCGAAAGTCTTGCCCGACGGATTGCGCACGCTTTCCACGCGCTGGGCGACCAGAGCGTCGACGTCGCCCTCGCCGTAGTAGCCGTGCTCGGCCAGATAGCGCAGGAAATCGGGATAGTGGCGTCCCGGCCTGCAGCAGCTCTCGCGGCACCGGATACATTTCGGTGAAGCGGTCGTTGCAGACGACGATGTCGAGGTTCTCGTCGGTGTAGGCGAGGGCGCCCGGCATGTTGTCGAGCGCCACCTGGAGTTGGGCCTCCTTCCGCGCCACGTCCTGCTCGGCCGCTTGCGCGCGGTGATGTCGGCGTAGGCGAGCACCAGGCCACCGTGGGCGATCGGCGTGTACCGGACGTTGAGGATCTGCCCCGACGGCAGCTCGTATTCGAGCTCGTGCGGCTCCCGCCGCCGCACCCGCTCGAGCGCGTACGGCGGCGTGCGTTGCCGCGTCGCCCGGCCCGTAGTCGCCGCGCTCCGCATTGAAGCGGTAGAACGCGCCGATCTCCGTGCCGGGCCTGCACAGCGCGGCGGGATAGCCGCGCAACGCGCGGAAGGCGCGGTTGCTCGTGACGAGCTTCAGGTCCCGGTCGAAGATCGCGAAGCCGAACGTCAGCAGATCGAGCCCGCGCGAAGCAGCGATTCGGACTGGGCCGGCGGACTCGGCGGGCGTCGAATCTTTGCTGGAGACGCGTTTGGCCATGACCAAGCTCCGTTCTTCTAGCGGGCAGCAACGCCCGATGTCCGTCCGGCGCCGGTCCGTCTATTTGCAGCCGGCCGTTGCGGCGCGGCGGCGACGCGGCACCCGGCTCGCGGCTCGCGCCCGCGGCGTCGAGCCGGCGCGAGATACTGCTTCCACATTTCGTCCTGGCGGACGCCGTAGTCGTACAGCAGGTCCCAGGAGTAGATTCCCGTGTCGTGGCCGTCGGAGAATCGGGGCTGGATCGCGTAGCGGCCCACCGGCTCGAGCTCCTTGATGTCCACGTCCTTCTTGCCCGTCTGCAGCACTTCCTGCCCGGGGCCGTGGCCGCGCACTTCGGCCGATGGCGAGTAGACGCGCAGGAATTCGCACGGCAATTTGAACGTCTTGCCGTCGGCGAACGAAATCTCCAGCACCCGTGACTTCTGGTGCAGCTTGATTTCGGTGGGTTGCGGGGCGGTGATGGCCATGGGTGATCCGGAATCCGTTTCGGTGCGGGAACGGCTAGTTGATGTCGGCGGGAACGTTGCCCTTGCGCAACGCAGGCGTCACGGGCGGCTGCCCCGTTCGCAGCAGGATCGCCTGCGCTTCCGCGGAAACCAGGAAGCGGACGAACTCGGTGGCTTCCTTCGGGTTGCGGGCCGCTGCCCGGCACCGTGGCCGCGTTGCGGATGGCGTCGCTGAGGTTGACGCTCTCGGGAAAGCGCAGGATGTCGACGTCGTTCCTCGCGGCGACCGCCGCGGAGTAGTAGACGATCGCGGCGTTCGCCTTGCCGTCGCGCACCGCGGCGACGGCGTCCGGCACGGTCGTCGCCTTGGCGGGATCGATCATCGCACTGTCGATGATCTGCGGTGCGAGGTCGGCCTTGCCTTCGCGCGCGGTCGCTCGCTTCACGAATTCGATGGTGCGGCCGGTAGCGAGGTCCTTCTCGCCGTTGATCCGCACGAACCGCACCTGCGGTCGAACGAGATCGCTGACCTCGCGGATGCCGAGCGGATTGCCCTTGCCGACGATGACGACCATTTCGTTGGCGGAAAACACAACGTACCACGTGGCCGCGTCCTGTCCGGTGCCGGCGATCTTCTTGTGCAGGAGGTCTTCGTCGATGACCGCCGGCGCCGAGGGTGCGAACACGTCGCAAGCCTCGCCCTTGAGGATCCGCCCGGCGAGTTCCCTCGATACGCCGGACGTCAGGCGGAGGTTGACCCCCGCATTCCTGGCCTCGAAGGCTTGCTTCAACTCGCGCATCGGACCTGCGAGCGAATCGGCGTGCATGACGTCGATGTCGGAGGCCATGGCACCACTGATGGCAAGGACGGTCGCTGCGGCGACACTGAAGAGGAACCGCCCGCGTCGAACCGCCGATTCCTCTGGCTGTTGCATCTCGCCCTCCGCGGTCGCCGGGACACCCCCAAGGATGTGATGATGCCACGCCGCGCGTCCCGCGGTAACTCCGGTGGACGGCCGGGCCGGAAATCAGTGCGACATCAGCACGGGAACGGTCATCGACGACAGCATCAGCTGCGTGACCCCGCCCCAGACCAGCGCCGTGATCCGCGGCCGGCTGTACGCGCCCATCACGATCAGGTCCGCGCCGAAGTCGGACGCCTGCGACAACAGCAACTCGCCCGCGTCGATGTCCTGCGCGGTGATGCGCCGGACGGTGGCATCGACCTCGTGGCGGTGCAGGAACGCCGCAACCTGCCTGTCGCCGAGAAGGTCGTGCAGACTGTCTTCGGCATCCGGAGTGACCGCCACGGCGAACACCTTCTTCGCGTCCTTGAGCAGCGGCAGCGCATCGGCGACGGCGCGCGCCGACTCGCGGGAGTCCTTCCAGGCGATCAGTATTCGTTCGCCTATGGTCTTGAACTTGCCCGCATACGGCACGAACAGCACCGGTCGGCCGCTTCCCATGACCACCGCGTTGGCAAGGTCGCTGGCGAAGGCCAGATTCGGCTCGTCGCGCGCCGGCTGGCCGAGGACCGCGAGGTCGGCGTAGCGCGCGTGGAGGACCGCCGCTTCCAGCGGATTGCCGGATGGGCGCGTGCCACCCGAGCGAGTTCACGCCTGCCGCGGTCACGGCCGCGCGGAAGCGCGTTTCCGCGCGGCGCTGAAGGTCGGCCGTCTCGCGCACTCGGCGCTGCACCACCTCGTCCGGCAGCAGCGCCGACGTGAAGGGCGTCCAGTCGACCGAAGGCACGATGTAGGCGCCGAGCAGCTGTGCCGGATACGTTCGCGCGAGGCGGGCTGCGATCTCCAGGCGGCGCTCACCGGACTCGGCATCGTCGACGTGCACGAAAATGGAACGGTAGGTCATAGGGTCACCTTCTCAGGGTCGATGGGCTCATTGTGCCTCGGGACGCCAGGCGGATTGTTGACGTTGCGCAGAGCGCCTAGCCGTCGATGCGCTCCGCCATTGCCCAGGCGACGTCGGCGACGAGCCGGGCGCGGCTGCCGGTTTCGACCGCGTTCGCGCTGGCGGCATTGCCCTGGAGCGCGCGGGCGAGCACGCCGTGCAGGATCGCGGCGATCCGGAACATGTTGAATATGAGGTAGATCTCCCAGTGCGGGATCGCGTCGCGGCCCGTGCGCCGACAGTACGCGGCGACGTACTCGGCTTCGCTGGGGATGCCGAGCGCCGCGCAGTCGCTGCCCTTGAGGCCCCGGAACTCCTGTGGTGCGAGCCGCCACGCCATTGCCTGATACGCGAAGTCCGACAGCGGGTGGCCCAACGTCGACAACTCCCAGTCCAGCACGGCGAGCACGCGCGGCTCGGTGGGATGGAAGATCGCGTTGTCGAGTCCGGTAGTCGCCGTGGACGAGCGAGGTCTCGTCGCCCGGCGGCACGTGCCGCGGCAGCCATTCGATGAGCCGATCCATGGCCGGAAGGCGCTCGGCGCCGGCCGCCTCGTACTGCTTCGACCAGCGCGCGATCTGGCGTTCGACGTAGTTGCCGTGCTTGCCGAAGTCGCCGAGACCCGCGGCCGCGAAGTCGAAGCGGTGGAGCGCGGCGATGACGCGATTCAATTCGTCGTAGTGCGCCGCGCGCTGCTCACGTGTCATTCCGGGCAACGTGGGATCCCACAGGATCCGTCCCTCGACGTACTCCATCACGTAGAAGGCGGTGCCGATCACCGAGGGGTCCTCGCACAGCGCAAGGGTCTTCGGCACAGGCACGTCCGAGCCGGCCAGTGCCGACAGCACGCGGAATTCGCGCTCGACGGCATGGGCCGAAGGGAGCAGAGGGCCGGGCGGCTTTCGCCGCAGCACGTAGCGGCGGGCACCGGCGGTGAGGCGGTAGGTCGGATTCGATTGCCCGCCCTGAAACTGCTCGACCACGAGCTTGCCGGCGGAATGACCGACGCGCGCCCGCAGCCAGGATTCGAGCGCGCCGACGTCGATCGGATGGAGCGCTGCCGCGAGGGTCGCCCCGGGATCGAATTCGGTCGTCACGTCCGCGCCGTCGGAGCGATGGTTGCGCGGGGCAGGACGGCTAGACCGCCGTGCAGCCGCCGTCGACCACGAGCGCCTGGCCCGTCACGTGGCGCGAGGCCTCCGACGCGAGGAAGACGACCGCTCCCTTGAGATCCTCGTCGCCACCGAGGCGTCCCAACGGCGTCAACGCGACGACGCCGGCAGCGATGCGATCGAGCACGACCCTGGACATCTTCGACGGAAAGAAACCCGGGCATATCGCATTGACGTTGATGTTGTGCCGGCCCCATTCCGCCGCGAGCGCGCGGGTCATGTTGACGAGCGCACCTTTGCTCGTGTTGTACGCGATCGTCTGCAGCCCCCATTCGGGCGGATTGCCGTAGAGTCCGGCGATCGACGCGATGTTGATGATCTTCCCGCTCTTCCTCGGCAGCATGGACCGCTTGCCGACTTCGCGGCAGAGAAAGAACTGCGCGTCGACGTTGAGGTTCATCACCTTGTTCCAGCCGTCGTCCGGATAGTCCTCGGCCGGGGCACCCCAGCTGCAGCCGGCGTTGTTCACGAGAATGTCGATCTGCCCCCAGCGCGCCAGCACGGCGTCGACGATCCGCGGGATGGAAGCGACGTCCGCCAGGTCCCCCGCGGCCGCCATGCATTCGATGCCCGACGTCGCGAGCACGGTCCGTGCCGCGTCGAGCTCGTCCTCCTTGCGTGCCGTGAGTGCGATCCGCGCCCCCATCTCCCCGAGCGCCGCCGCCATCTGCAGCCCGATGCCGCGCGAGCCGCCCGTGACGACAGCGGTCTTGCCGGCGAGATCGAACAGGTTCCGCACGCTCATGCCTCGTCCCCTTGCGCCGGTTGCGCGCGCATCACAGCACCTCGAACAATCCCGCGGCGCCCATGCCGCCGCCGACGCACATCGTGACGACGACATACTTGACGCCGCGGCGCTTGCCTTCGATGAGTGCGTGGCCGACGAGCCGCGCGCCGGTCATGCCGTAGGGATGGCCGATCGAAATGGCGCCGCCGTCGACGTTGTATCGGTCGGGGTCGATGCCGAGCCGTTCGCGGCAATACAGTGCCTGGCAGGCGAACGCCTCGTTCAACTCCCACAGCCCGATGTCGTTCACGTCGAGGCCATGGAGCTGCAGGAGTTTCGGCACCGCGTAGACCGGGCCGATGCCCATCTCCTCCGGCGCGTTGCCGACGACCGTCATGCCGCGATAGAGGCCGAGCGGCGCGAGGCCGCGCCGCGCCGCGAGCTTGCCTTCCATCAGCACGCAGGCCGAAGCGCCGTCGGAGAGCTGGCTCGCGTTGCCGGCCGTCACCGTTCCGCCCTCGATCACGGGCGGCAACGCGGCGAGGCTCGCAGCCGTGGTGTCCGGCCGGTTGCCCTCGTCCCGCGCGAGCGTCACTTCCTTGTAGGAGACGTCGTTCGTCGCCTTGTCGACGACCGCCATCGTGGCCGTGATCGGCACGATCTCGGCAGCGAAGCGTCCTTCGGCCTGGGCGCGGGCCGTGCGTTGCTGCGACGAGAGTGCGTAACCGTCCTGCGCCGCACGGTCGATCCCGTACTTGCGGGCGACGTTCTCGGCGGTGAGGAGCATCGGCATGTACGCGTGCTCGACCTGACTCGTCACGTTCGGGTCCTTCTCCGCGCCGACCCATTCGAGATAGCGCTTCTGGACGGCGGAAATATTGTCCTGCCCGCCGGCGACGATGATGTCGTGGCCATCGCTGACGATCGCTTTCGCCGCCGAGGCGATGGCCGTCAGTCCGGATGCGCACTGGCGGTCGATTGTCTGCGCGGCGGCGGTCACCGGAATGCCGGCGGCAAACGCCGCGTTGCGCGCGATGTTCATTCCGGCGGTGCCCGCGGTCAGTACCGTGCCGATGACCACGTCCTCGATTTCGGCGCCGTCGACGCCCGCGCGCTGCACGGCATGGCGGATCGCGTGGGCCATCAGCGTCGGCGACTTGATGTTGTTGAGTGCGCCGCGGAAGGCGCGGCCAATTGGCGTGCGAGCGGTGGATACGATGACGGCTTCCCTCATGGCGGCACTCCTGTCGAACCGGCGTTGCTCTGGATCTGGATCAAGCCCGCCGGAACGCGAGCGCCATCGCGAAGGCCGCCTGCGTGAACTTCAGCACCTCGGCAAAGTCCTCGTCGGAGAGCCGGCGCGCGGCGTCGCTGCCGCGGTAGAGATTGGCGAATTCGCGCTCGCGCCCGGCCTGGACCGCCAGCCGGCCGATGCCGAGCTTCTCCAGCGTCTTCCACACGTCCGGATTGTACGAGCGCGTGAAGCGCATCACGAACGACACCGGATCGTTGCGGCCGAGCACGGACGCGAGCCGCAGGATGAGCTCGAACGGCAAGGCCATCTTGCCGTTCTCCACGAGCTCGAGGAGCATCGGATCCTTGAGGTCGATCGCGTTGCCGACCTCGTCGAGGCTCAACCCTGCGGTCTCCCGCAGGTGCCGAAGCACCGCGCCGGTTCTCGCCAGCGCGGCCCGCTGTCCGGGCTTCGGCAGCATCATTTTCGCGGCGCCCAGCGTGACGTCGGCCGCGACGCCGGCCACTCCCAGCACCGAGTCGGTCCACGAGCGCACCTGCTGCGCGAGGTCGACGAGTGTGGAACCACCGGATGGTTGAGTCGACGGTGAGCGTTGCTTGCCGCCCGCCCGTCCGGGGGCGGGCTTCGCGGTCTTGCGGCGGGTGGCCATGGGCAAGCCTCTCCGGGGTCGCGTTCGGGCGCATGCGCCTGCTCCCCGCTGGTTAATGGTAAATTCGGTCGGTTCGCCAGTGTATTGGCGTTGCGGGATCGTCGTCCATGGGTGAAACCGGTGACCCCCGGCCGGCGCCGCGGACGCGCGAACCCCCGGCCGGCTCCGATCCGGTCACCCTCGCCGTCGCGGCGAACCGACCGACGGACATCCCCGAAAGCCCGCCCATGAGTACGGTCACCGCCATGCCGACAGATCCCATCGTGCCGCTGCGGCAGGCGCTCGAGCGGATGCGCGCCGCATATCGAGCGGAGATGGCGCCCACGCTCGCGGTCCGGCGCGACCGGCTCGCGCGCCTCGCGCGGATGACGAGGCGGCATGCGACGGACATCATCGCCGCCATTTCCGCCGACTTCGGCCACCGCTCGCCGCATGAAACGCTGATCGCCGACCTCCTGGCCGTCGACGAGGCCGTCAAGCACGCGCGGCGCCACCTCGCACGCTGGATGCGGCCGCAGCGCATCGCGACGCAGATGATGTACCGGCCGGGCTACAACCGGTTGCTCGCCCAGCCGCTCGGCGTGGTCGGCGTGGTGGCGCCGTGGAACTACCCCTACCAGTTGTCGATGCTGCCGACGCTCGCCGCGTTGGCGGCAGGCAACCGGGTGATGCTCAAGCCCTCCGAGCTCGCGCCGAGGACCGCCGACCTGATGGCGCGCATCGTGCGGGAAACGTTCGCCGAAGACGAACTGGCCGTTCATACGGGGGACGCGGCGGTCGGCCGCGCCTTCGTCGAGTTGCCCTTCGATCATCTGTTCTTCACCGGGTCCACGGCCGTCGGTCGCCTGGTGGCGCAGGCGGCGGCAAAAAACCTGACACCGGTGACGCTCGAGCTCGGCGGCAAGTCACCGGTGATCGTCGATGCGGACAGCGTGTTCGAATCGATCGCGCCGAAGATCGCGATCGGCAAGCTCTTCAATGCCGGGCAGACCTGCATCGCGCCGGACTACGCGCTCGTGCCCCGTGCGCGAGCCGACGAATTCGCCGCGGCGATGGCGCGCGCGATGGGCAAGCTCTATCCGACGCTCGCCGCCAATGCCGACTACACGAGCATCGTCACCGAGCGGCACCATGCCCGCCTGGCCGCTCTCGTCGCCGATGCCAAGGCGCGTGGAGCTCGGTTCATCGAGGTCAATCCGGCAGGGGAGACGCTCGATCCTGCCGCGCGCAAGATGGCGCCTGCGCTGGTTCTCGATGTCGGCGCCGACATGGCCATCATGCGCGAGGAGATCTTCGGCCCGCTGCTCCCGGTGGTGCCGTATGACACGCTGGACGAAGCCCTCGATTACGTGAACGGCCACGACCGTCCGCTGGCGCTGTACTGGTTCGGCGACAACGCTGGACGTCGCGACCGTGTGTTGCGCGACACGATCGCGGGCGGCGTCACGATCAACGGGTGCCTCACGCACTTTGCCCAGGAGGCGCAACCGTTCGGCGGCGTCGGCGCGAGCGGAACCGGGTCCTATCACGGCGTCTACGGCTTTCGCACGTTCAGCAAGGAAAAGCCCGTGTACTACCAGGGTCGCCTCGGCATCATGCCGCTGCTGATGCCGCCGTATGGCCGGGTGCTCGACCGGGTGCTGGCGTGGTTCACGCATTGAAACCGGACTTCGGAGGCGACCGATGAACTTCGACTACACGCCGAAAGTGCAGGAGCTGCGCGAGCGATTGATGGCGTTCATGACCGCTCGCGTGTATCCCAACGAGCGCCGTTATCGCGACGAGGTGGAGGCCAATCGTGTCCGCGGCAACCCCTGGATTCCGACGCGGCTCATCGAGGAGCTCAAGGTCGACGCGCGGGCCGCCGGGCTGTGGAACCTGTTCCTGCCGCAATCGTCGCGCGGCGCGGGCCTCACCAATCTGGAATATGCGCCGTTGTGTGAACAGATGGGCCGCGTCACCTGGGCGCCGGAAGTCTTCAACTGCAACGCGCCCGACACCGGCAACATGGAAACAATCGAGCGCTACGGCACGCCGGAACAGAAGCGGCAGTGGCTCGAACCGCTGCTTGCAGGCGAGATCCGCTCGGCGTTCCTGATGACCGAGCCCGCGGTGGCGTCGTCGGACGCCACCAATATCGAATGCCGCATGGTGCGCGACGGCGACGACTACGTGATCAACGGCCGCAAATGGTGGTCGTCGGGAGCGGGCGATCCGCGTTGCCGCATCTACATCGTCATGGGCAAGACCGATCCCGGCGGCCCGAAGCATCGTGCGCAATCGATGCTGCTCGTGCCGGCCGCCACACCGGGTGTCAGGGTTCTCCGGCCCCTGACCGTGCTCAATGCCGACGATGCGCCGCACGGGCACATGGAGATCGATCTCGCCGACGTGCGCGTGCCTGCGGCCAACGTGCTGAAGGGCGAGGGTTGCGGCTTCGAGATCGCGCAAGGAAGGCTCGGGCCCGGCCGCATCCACCACTGCATGCGCCTCGTCGGCCTCGCCGAGCGCGCGCTCGAGCTGATGGTGAGGAGGCTTTCCGGCCGTGTCGCATTCGGCTCCGAGATCGCACGGCAGACCGTATGGCAGGAACGCATCGCCGAATCGCGCTGCATGATCGAGCAGGCGCGCCTGCTGGTGCTGAAGACGGCGTACCTGATGGACACCGTCGGCAACAAGGTCGCGAAGAAGGAGATCGCGATGATCAAGGTCGTCGCGCCCAACGTCGCGTGCAAGGTGATCGACTGGGCCATACAGGCGTACGGCGCCGCCGGGGTGCACGATGAATTCCTCGTCGGCGCCTACGCGAGCGCGCGAAGCCTGCGGCTCGCCGACGGCCCCGACGAAGTCCATCGCAACGCGATCGCGAAGGTCGAGCTCCGCGAGATCGCGGGCGCGAATGCCGCGCCACGCGCGCCGGGCGAAGGTGCGCTCACGCCGGCGCGAGGCGCCTGACCGCGGTGCCCGGCGCAACGGGGGCCGTCGCGAAACGCATGCGATCGACACGAGGGACCGACGACACGTTCGACTACGTCATCGTCGGTGCCGGGTCGGCCGGATGCGTGCTCGCCGCGCGCCTGTCCGAGGATCCGTCGGTGCGCGTTTGTGTCCTCGAAGCGGGGACGCGCGATCGCAGCATGCTGATTCGGGTGCCGCTCGGCATCGCGGTGCTGGTTCCGCACGCGATCCACAACTGGGCGTTCAAGACCGTGCCGCAGCCGGGACTGGGCGGTCGTCGCGGCTACCAGCCGCGCGGCAAGACGCTGGGCGGCAGCAGTTCGATCAACGCGATGGTCTACACGCGCGGCCATCGCAGCGACTACGACGAATGGGCGGCGCTCGGCAATGCAGGGTGGTCCTACGCCGACGTGCTGCCGTATTTCCGGCGCGCGGAAAACAACGAGCGCATCGTCGACGCCTTCCATGGGCAGGATGGCCCGCTCAACGTCGCGGATCCGCGCTCGCCGAGCAGCTTTGCGGAGCTGTGGCTCCAGGCGGCGGAGCGGCAGGGCCTCAAGCGCAACGCCGACTTCAACGGGGCGGAGCAGGAAGGCATCGGGCTCTATCAGCTGACGCAGAGGAATGGCGAGCGCTGGAGCGCGGCCAGGGCGTATCTCGCGCCCAGCCTCGATCGACCCAATCTCGACGTGCGGACCGGCGCGCACGCAACGCGCATCGTGATCGAGGAGCGCCACGCGGCCGGGATCGAATACCGGCAGGGCGGCGCGCTCGCGACCGTGCGCGCGCGCCGCGAAGTGATTCTCGCGGCCGGGGCGCTGCAGTCGCCGCAACTGCTGTTGCTGTCGGGCGTGGGCGACGGCGAAATGCTGCGCACGCTGGGCATCGCTTCCATCCTGCATCTGCCGGGCGTCGGCCGCAACCTGCGCGATCACGTCGACTTCGTGCTTGCCTACGAATCGCCGCGGAAGGACCTGATCGGCTTCATGCCCGGCGACATCGTGAATGCTTTCCGCAGCGCGCTCCGCTATCACCGCGACCGGCGCGGCATCTTCGCGTCGAACATCGCGGAAGCCGGCGGTTTCGTGAAGACCGTGCCGCAACTGGCCACGCCGGATGTGCAGCTGCATTTCTGCATCGGGATTCTCGAAAGCCACGGCCGGCGATTGCATGCGAAGAGGGGCTTCTCCACCCACGTCTGCGCACTGCGGCCGCGAAGCACGGGCTCGCTGACGCTCGACAGTCGCGACCCGCTCGCGGCGCCGCGGATCGATCCGGGGTTCTACACGCATCCCGCCGACCTCGAAACCATGGTGCGGGGATTCAGGCTTACCCGCCGGATATCGGAGTCGCCGTTGCTCGAGCCGTATCGTGGCAAGGAGCTGTTCACCGCCGGGGTCACGAGCGACGATGAGATTCGCGACGTGCTCCGTCGCCGTTCCGACACGATCTATCATCCGGTCGGGACGTGCCGGATGGGGACCGACGAATGCGCGGTCGTCGATCCGGAGCTCCGCGTGCGCGGGCTTTCGGGGTTGCGCGTCGTCGACGCGTCGGTCATGCCGACCCTGATCGGCGGAAACACCAACGCCCCGACGATCATGATCGGCGAGCGGGCAAGCGACCTCATCCGGGACACGTACCGGGCATGAGCGCGATGGGCCGTCCCGAGCGCGAATTGATCCCTCTCGGAGGGACGGCGCGCAGCGCCAAGGTGCACCAATGAGTGCAGCAGTAGGCGATTGGCGCGACGAGCCGATCAACCGGCACGACGTCGTCACCATCCGCATCATCTGGGTGGCGCTCGTGCTGTCGCTGCTGGTGCACATCGCTGCGTTGTGGACATCGCCGCCGCTGGTGCGCTCGCTCGCGTTCGAGCCCTCCGACAAGGTCGAACCTTCGCCGGCGCTGATCGCGCAGCTCGCGCCGCGCGCGAGCCCACCTGACCCTACGACGGTGCCGCCGCCGCCTTCGCCGCCGTCGCGCGCCGTGCCCCCGCCCGCGCGCACGGCGCCACCGCCCGCACGGATCGCGCCGCGTCCGACTCCGCCACCCATTGCGCGCGTCGAGACGATTCCGGGTGCGGGTCCCGCGCCCCCGCCGCGACCGACGCCGCCGGCAGAGGTGCAGCCACCCCGGCCGCCTGCGGAGATGGATCTGTCCGCCTACATTGCCGCAAGGCGCAACGCGCGTGGCGAACCGGCTCCCCCGTCGCCGGAATCCAAGGCGCCTAACGCGCCTCCGGTCGAAACCGAGAAGGAGCGCCTCAACCGAATCGTCGCCGCCAACCTTGGCCTGAACAAGACGCCCACCTTCGGCGATGACCCGAAACGCGGCGGCGGAATGTTCCAGATCCGGCGGATTGGCTACGACGACGCCGAGTTCTTCTTCAACGGCTGGGATCAGGACATCGGGCGCGTCGCGCGACAGCTGATCGAGGTCAGGAAGGGCGCGAATCCCGACATCCGCATCGCCGTGGTCCGGAGGATAATCGAGATCATTCGCGCGCACGAGCCCGGCGATTTCATCTGGTTGTCCCGCCGGATGAATCGGCAGGTGGCGCTGTCAGCGCGACCGGCCGACAACGCCGCGCTCGAGGACTACATGATGAAAGAGTTCTTCGGCGGCGAGCAGCGCCAGCCCTAGGCCCTCAATGCGCGGCGGCTTCGGCGATCTTCTGCGCGGACGTTCTGCGCAGATCCCACGCGAGCCCCACCTTCGACAGCGCGAAGATGAGCCACTTCGACGGGTCCCAGTGATACCAGCGGTAGCCGTTGCGGTAATCCGACGGGAACCGGTGGTGATAGTTGTGGAAGCCTTCGCCGTTCGTGAGCAGCGCGCACAGCCAGTTGTCGCGGGCCGAGTTCGATGTGTCGTACGGTTGCGTGCCGAACGTGTGGGCGAAGGAATTGATGAAGAACGACGAATGCAGGACCACGATGATCCGCAGGCAGACCGCCATGATGAATCCGCCCAGCGGATGCCCGATCCACCAGGCGATGAGCATGGGGAGGACCACGCCTCCGCCGACCGACCACCAGGCGTGATGATCGTGCTGCCAGGACACGAGCCGCGAGCGGCGCAGGTCCTTCACGTTGTTGTAGTTGGTGCGATGGCGCCAGAGCATGATCCAGCCGATGTGGGCATGCCAGAAGCCGTGGTTGACACCGTAGGGATCGTGCTCGGTGTCCGTGAAACGATGGTGCTGGCGGTGCTGCGACGACCATTTCAGCGCGGATTCCTCGAACGTCGCCGCGCCGAACAGCAGCACGAAGAATTGCACGACGGGCGAGGCCTTGAAGGCCGAGTGCGCGAACAGGCGGTGATAGCCGACCGTGATCGACAGGCCGGTGGCGGCGCAGAAGCCGAGGAAGAGCGCGATTTCGGCGCCGGTGATGCCGCGGTAATGGATGTAGAGCGGCGTACCGATCAGCGCGATGGCGTGCAGGACGACGAAAAAAATGAGGCCGACCCACCGGACTTTGCGCTTGGGCAAAGGGTATTCGTCGGCGATGATGCTGGCTTCCACGGTCATCGCGCCTAGCCTATCACGGGTCGGCGCGCGTCGGCCAGCCATGCCGGCCGAGGGCAGATGGGCCCGGTGCGCCCTGCTCACTCGAAGCCGGCGGCCTCGCGCAGCGCGCGCGTGTCCAGGCCCGACAACATGGCGGCGAACAGGCGCGCGAGCTCGGGCGCCCGCGCGGCTTTGCACACGGCAATGGCATAGACCGTCGTGAGCTCGAAGCCCGCCGGCAGCGGACCGGCCAGCATGACCCCCGGCGTGTACCTGATCTCGGTGATCTGCGTGCAACCGATGAGCCCGGGCCCGGTCGCCCTGGCAAGTTCGCGCATCGCAGTCGCTCCGTTCGGATGCGGATGGAGCCGCGACGCGACGGCGTCGTGAATGCCGAGCTCCCGCAACACCTTCACGAAGTGGATGCCGGCGGTGGCGAGCTCGGGATCGGGAAAGTAGAGTCCCGTCGCGGCAAGGAGTGTCGCGCGCAACGCCGGACCATCGGCGATGGCGGGCAGCGATTCGCCCGTGCGCACCGCAACGCCCGTGCGCACGCGGCCGAGCGGCACCGCGGTACCCGGCACAACGTATCCGGAGTCTTCGAGCGCGGCGATGAGCGCGGCGGTCAGGATGATGGCGTCGCACGGCTCGCCGGCGAGCAGCCGGTCGCGCATCGCACCGACCGCGCCGAACGTGCCGCGCACGGTCGCGCCCGTGGCGAGGCGAAAGTCCTCCTCGAGGACCCCGACGATGCCTTGCGCGGCGCCGCCCGACAGTATCTGCAACGGGCCGCCCTCGCGCTGCGGCGAGGTCACTGGTCGGCCTTCGCTCCGGAGATCTTCACGATGCGTTCCCACTTGACGATGTCGGCGTCGAGATAGCGACCGAACTCGCTGGGCGACATCGGCATCGGCAGCGCACCCTGGCTCACCCACTCCTGGCGGACCTCGGGCCGGTTCTGAATCCTGGTGATCTCGGCATTGAGCTTGTTCACGATCGCAGGCGGCGTGCCTTTCGGCGCCATGATGCCGAGCCAGATCACCGCCTCGTAGCCCGTCACGCCGGCCTCGTCGATCGTCGGAACCGCAGGCAGCACCGACGAGCGCGCCTTGCCGGTCGTGCCCAGCGCCTTGACGCGCCCGCTCTTCGCATGCTCGCTCATCGTCGTCACGGCGTCGAACATCATCTGCACCTGCCCGCCGAGGACATCGGTGCGCGCGCCCGAGCTTCCCTTGTACGGAACGTGGACGATATCGACACCCGCCATCGCCTTGAAGAGCTCGCCGGCCATGTGGTACGGCGTACCGGGGCCGGAGGACGCATAGTTGAGCTTGCCGGGACTCGCCTTGGCGATCCTGATGAGGTCGGCGACGCTGTTCGCACCGACGGACGGATGCACGACGAGAAGGAGATCCGAATAGTTGATCGGCGCGACCGGCACGAAGTCGCGCATCAGTTGATACGGCCTGTTCGGGATCAGCGTTTCGTTGACGGTCTGGGTATTCGACATCATGAGCAGCGTATAGCCATCCGGCGCGCTCTTCGCGGCGGCGTCGGTGCCGATGATCGAGCCTGCACCCGGACGGTCCTCGACGACGACGGGCTGCCCCAGCGCATCCGAGAGCCGCACGCCGATGAACCGCGCGTAGACGTCCGCCGGGCCCCCGGCCGCGAACGGCACGATGATCCTGATCGCCTTCGTCGGATAGTCCTGCGCGAGCGACGGGGCGCACGCGAGCGCGAGAAAGACGGCGACGGCGATGGAACGGATGGCACGGATCATGGAGGCTCCTCGGGGAGAGCGGGTTCAGGCGGCGGGAACGGGCGGCTTCTTGGAGCGTTCGCGCAGGAGCTCGGCGCGAAACGGCGCCAGTGCCGTCACCATTTGCGCGAAGATTTTCGGCGTGGCCGCGATGACCTGGCCGCCGTGGAGAAATTCACCGTCGCCCGCGAGGTCGCCGATGAGACCGCCCGCTTCCTGAATGAGGAGGCTGCCGGCAGCGACGTCCCACGCGTTGAGGCCCACCTCCCAGAAGCCGTCGTAGAAACCGGCCGCGACGTACGCGAGATCGAGCGCCGCGGCGCCGGGCCGGCGCAGGCCGGCGGTCTGCTCGATCATCGTCTTCATCATCTTGAGGTAGGTGTCGAGATGGCTGCCGTCGCGGAACGGAAAGCCGGTGCCGACGAGGCAATCACGCAGATGCGATCGCTTGGAGACGCGAATGCGGCGGTCGTTCAGGAACGCGCCGCGCCCGCGCGACGCCGTGAAGAGGTCGTTGCGCACCGGGTCGTAGATGACGCCGTGCGCGATCTGTCCGCGTTGCGCGAGCGCGATCGAAACGCAGTACTGTGGAAAGCCGTGCAGGAAGTTGGTCGTGCCGTCGAGCGGGTCGATGATCCAGACGTTTTCCGCGTCGGCGTTGGCGCCTTTGGCGGTGCCTTCCTCTGCTAGAATCGCGTGGTCGGGATAGCTTCCGAGCAGCGTCTCGACGATCAATCGCTCCGCCTCGCGGTCCACTTCGCTCACGAAATCCTTGGGGCCCTTGGACGTGACCGTGAGGAGGTCGAGTTCGCGGGCGCCGCGGTTGATGACGTTGCCGGCACGGCGTGCCGCCTTCACGGCGATCGTGAGCATCGGATGCATGGTGCTCATTGTAACCGCTGCCGGACCGGGCCCACGGCGCGCGTTCGCACCGAAGGCACAATGATGTCCGCGACCGACCGCCTCCAAGCCATCCGCATCGTCCTCGTCGCGCCCAGTCATCCGGGCAATGTCGGTGCGGCGGCGCGCGCAATGCTGACGATGGGCCTGACCCGGCTCGTGCTCGTCCGGCCGCGGCGTTTTCCCGACCCCGAAGCGAACGCGCTCGCGTCCGGTGCGACCGTCGTGCTCGACGGCGCCGAAGTCGTCGCGACGCTCGATGCAGCGCTCGCGGGCTGCGTGGCCGCCGTGGGACTGTCCGCGCGGCCGCGCGAGTTTGCCGGGCGCGTGCTGGCCGTGCGTGAAGCGGCCGCCGAAGCGATCGCGCAGGCGGCCCACGGCGACGTCGCCCTCGTGTTCGGCACCGAGATGTCCGGTCTCTCCAACGCCGAGCTCGCGCGCTGCGGCATCGTCGCCACGATCTCCGCGAACCCCGACTATGCCTCCCTCAATCTCGCGGCCGCGGTGCAGGTGGTCGCGTACGAGTTGCGGCTGGCCGCGGCCGGCGGCGAGGTCTGGCGTGCGCCCCGATTTGCGCCTGCCACCGTCGACGAGATCGAGGCCCTGTACACGCACGGCACGGCGACCCTCGCCGCGATGCGCTTCCTCGATCCGCGCATGCCGAAGCGCCTCTTGCCGCGTTTGCGCCGACTCTTCGCCCGTGCCGCGCTCGAGAAGGAGGAAGTCAACATCCTGCGCGGTATCCTCGCGCGCGTCGATCAATTGCTGGGGAGGCGTTGACCGTGGAGCCCGCGATCCATCGCTGCGCCAACTGCGGCACGCTCGCACCGGACGCCTTCTGCCCCTCCTGCGGCCAGGGCACGCGCGAGCGGTTGCCGACGTTCAGGCAGTTCATGCGCGAGGCGACGGGCCGCTACATCGCCTACGACGGCAAGTTCTGGAAGACGCTCGCCGCGCTCCTGTTCAGGCCCGGGTTCCTGACGCGCGAGTACCTCGCCGGGCGGCGCCGGCGCTACATCGGGCCGGCGCGGCTGTTCCTCGTGTCGAGCCTCGTGCTCTTCGCGATCCTTCGCTTCGCGACCGATTCGATCGACCTCGGCGAAGCCGTGCAGTTCGACGCGACGAAGGAGCCGCGAACCAGGATCGAGTCCGGCGAGCTCCTGACGCTCGACGACGATCTCAACGTCAACATGAGCGAGCTTGCGAATCGATCGGGGATCCTGAGGAAGCCGATCGCCCGCTTCAACGCGCTGCCGCGCGCGCAAAAGGTGGAGCAGATCGTCAACGGGGCGCTCCGCTACGGCCCCTACGCGATGTTCGCGCTCCTCCCCGCGTTCGCGGTCCTGCTGAAAGTGCTCTATCTCGGCCGCAGGCGGCGCTATCCGGCGCGGCCCCGCCTTTACGGCGAGCACCTCGTGTTCGCCGCGCACAACCACGCGTTCCTGTTCGTCGTGGGCTCGCTCATAGGCGTCTCGCCCACAGGGATTCTGAGCGGCCTGCTGGCGCTGTGGGCGCTCGTCTATCTGCTGTGGTCGACGCGCGCGGTCTACGGAGGAGGGTGGCTCGGCATCGTCGTGCGCGCGTCGGTACTGGTGTTCGCGTATTCGATCCTGTTCGTGTTCGTGACGGTCGGGCTCGTGATCGCCGCCATTCTGTTGCGCTGAGCCGGGTGTGTGCCGCGACTCACGTCAGGAGGCGGACGAGCCACAGCGACAGGATCGGGAAGAAGATCAGCAGCGTCACCCGGACGGCGTCGGAAATGAGGAACGGGACGACGCCCTTGAACGTTTCCGCCATCGGCACGTCCTGCGCGAGACTGTTGATGATGTACACGTTCATTCCCACCGGCGGCGTGATCAGGCCGATCTCGACGACCATCAGCGCAAGGATCCCGAACCAGATCGCCTTGTCGGTCGGATTGAGACCCCAGTAGTCCAGTCCCATGATGACAGGCAGGAAGATGGGTATCGTCAGGAGGATCATCGAAAGACTGTCCATCAGGCAGCCGAGCACCACGTAGATGCCGATGATCGCGGCCAGCACGAGGAGTGGCGAGAGGCCGCTCTTCCCGACCCATTGCGCCATCTCGGCCGGCATCTGCGTCAGTGCGAGGAACACGTTGAGGACGTCGGCGCCGAGCAGGATCAAAAATATCATGCCCGTCGCCTCGGCCGTCCCGTAGAGGCACTCGACCATGCCGTCCCAGCGCATGCCGCCGAGCCAGACGGCGAAGACTAGCGCGCCGGCCGTGCCGACGGCCGCCGCTTCCGTCGGCGTGAAGATGCCCCCGTAGATGCCGCCGATGACTACCACGAACAGCAGCAGCACCGGCCACACCTCGCGCAGCGCCGCGAATCGCTGGGCCAAGGTGTGCCGATCGCCGGCAGGACCGGAGCCGGGCTTGAGTCGCACGTAGACGCCGATGGCGATCATGTAGCCCAGTGCCGCGATGATGCCGGGCACGAACGCCGCCATGAAGAGCTTCGCGATGTTCTGCTCCGCGAGTATCGCGTAGACGACGAGCACGATCGACGGCGGGATCAGGATCCCGAGCGTGCCGCCGGCTGCGAGCGTACCCGTCGCGAGCGCGGGCTCGTACTTGAGGCGGCGCAACTCCGGCAGCGCGACCTGGCCCATCGTCGCGGCGGTCGCGAGGGAGCTTCCGCAAATGGCGCCGAAACCGGCGCAGGCGCCAACCGCCGCCATCGCGACACCGCCGCGCCAATGGCCCATCACCGCGTTCGCCGCGTTGAACAGCGATTGCGACAGGCCCCCTCGGCTCGCGAACTGGCCCATCATCAGGAACATCGGTATCACCGAGAGGTCGTACACCGAGAAGCGCGAGTACGCGACGGTCTTGAGGTAATTGAGGAGCGGCGCCCAGCCGGTGAGCGTGACATAGCCGGTCACGCCCGTGAGCAGCATCGCGATCCCGATCGGCACCCGCAGCGCGAGCAGCACGAGCATCGCGCCGAACATCAGAAAGCCAAACTCGACGCCACTCATGCCTGTCTACCCGGCATGGCTGCTTCGCCAGTGTTGCCACGCGGTGTAGAACCCGGCCGCCGCGAACAACGCGAAGGACGGGACCATCAGCGCCATCACCCACCACGTCGGTATGGCAAGGATCGTCGTCTGGTCGTTGGCGACTCTCATGCCGATCGCACCGGCCGCGAGCCGCCACGCGAACACGGCAGCCGCGACGCCGAGCAGTGCGGCGCCGATCGCATCCAGCGCCGCGCGAACCGACGGACGCGAGTTCGCGGTGAAGAAATCCACGAGCACGTGGCCGCCGCGCATCTGGCAGAACGGCAGGAAGGCGGACACCGCGATGGCGCAACCGAGCTGCACGAGCTCGTAGTCGCCGGCCAGCGGCCTGTTGAGGAACGCGCGCCCGAAGATGCTGACAAGCGACATCAGCATCATGGCGATCAGCACGCAGCCCCCCGCGAGCGCAAAGGCGCGCGACAGGCGGAACAGAAGAACGCCGAGCTGATCGGCCGGTGCGCGCTTGAAGACGACGGTTTCGCTCATTGTTGGGCCCCCACGCTTGCGGCTCTCGCCGCTGCGCTGCCCCCCGAGGGGGAGCCCTTCGCGCCCTGGGACGGCCCGGCGGCGCTCATCGCGTCTGCCGCCGCGTCAACGCAGACGGGAACATGGGCGCGGCGCCGCGCCCACGGCCATCAGATCCACAAACCGATTATTTCTCGTACTTCTTGATCAGATCGGTCGCGGCCTGCAGCAGCATCTTGCCGTCCTGGCCCTTCGCGTTGACGTCCTTGACCCATTCGTCGGGCAGGTTGGCCGTGGCCTTCTGCCAGTTCTCGAGCTCGGAGGCCGGGATCACGTAGAAGGTGTTGCCGCGATCGACCGCGAACTTCCGCGCGGGCGGCGCCGACGCGTCCCACTGCACGCCCATCGTCTTCGACAGCGCCGCGCCCGAATTCGCGTCGATCACTTGCTTGAGGTCGGCCGGGAGGCTGTCGTACTTCGCCTGGTTCATCGCGAGGGTGAACACCGCCGTGTACAGAGCGCGCATCTTCGGGTCCGTCTCGCTTTCGAACTTCGTGAACTCGTGCGCCTTGATCGACGGTATCACTTCCCACGGCAGCAGGTAGCCGTCGACGACGCCTTTCGACAGCGCGTCGCCGAGCGCGGGCAACGGCATCGCGACCGGCGTTGCGCCGAGGGCGCCCAGCAGCTTGTTCGTCTGCCGCGTCGGGGCGCGCATTTTCAGCCCCTTGAAATCGGCCATCACCTTGACCTGCTTGGCCACCGTATGGACGTAGCCGTTGTCGTGCACGTTGACGGCGAGCATCTTGATCCCGGGGAACTCCTTGTGTCCGTACTGCGCGTAATAGTCCCACGCCGCCTGGCTCGTCGCCTCGGCACTACGCGACATGAACGGCAGCTCGAACACCTCCATGACCGGAAAGCGGCCCGCAGTGTAGCCGGGAAGCGTCCAGACGATGTCGGCGACGCCATCCATTGCCTGCTGGATGAGCTGCGGCGGCGCGCCGCCCAGTTGCATCGCCGGATAGATCTGGCATTTCATCCGGTTGTTCGAGTCCTTCGCGATCTTGTCGCACCACGGCGTGAGCAGGGTCGACGGCGGCATTGCGGTCGGCGCCCAGAAGTGATGGACTTTCAGCGTGACTTCCTGCGCCGCGGCGGGCAGGGCGATCGTCGCGGCGGCGACCAGTGGAACGAACCAACGGCTTTGCGGGGACATGCTCTCTCCTAGGGGGCACAAGGCGGGACGACGGCCGCCATTCACCATCGTTCCTCGTGCCTTGCGCTGACGGTGCGGCGATAGTAGTCAATTCGACGAACCACGGCAAACGGCACGTCCGTTCAGGGTTGAACGCGGCACCACTACCCCAATAGTTGAGTACACCAGTCGGAAATGCGAAAATGCCACCCATGTTGAGCCGCCTTCGCGAAGACATCGCCGTCGTGTTCGATCGGGATCCCGCCGCCCGGACCCGATGGGAGGTGCTGACCTGCTATCCCGGATTGCACGCGCTGGTCTGGCACCGGTGGGTTTCGCATCGCCTCTGGGGGATGGGCATGCGCTGGCTTGCCCGCTGGCTCGCGCACTGGGGCCGCTTCCTCACCGGGATCGAAATTCATCCCGGAGCGGTCGTGGGACGCCGGGTCTTCATCGACCACGGCATGGGGATCGTGATCGGGGAAACGGCCGAAATTGCCGACGATTGCACCCTGTATCACGGGGTGACCCTGGGCGGGACGTCCTGGAAGGCCGGCAAGCGCCACCCGACGCTGGGCAAGGGTGTGGTGATCGGCGCCGGCGCCAAGATACTCGGGCCGATTTTAGTGGGAGATGGCGCCAAGATAGGGTGCAATGCCGTCGTAGTGCGCGACGTTCCTGCAGGGGCAACCGCCGTGGGGATCCCCGCGAGAATCCTGACCGGCGACGAGGCGGAACGCCGCGAGAGCCATGCGGCGAAGATGGGATTCTCGGCCTATGCCATCGCGGCGGACATGAATGACCCGATGGCCCAGGCGATCCACCGCCTGATCGACCACGCGGCCGAGACCGATGCGCGGATGCAGGACCTTATCGCCCATTTGAAGGAAGGCGGAGTCGACTTCGGGGACGCCAAGGCGACGGCGGCAGGATTCGACCCGAAACGGCTCAGCCAAATGATTGACTGAACTTGGGGGTCTTTTAGTTGACTAACTTAGTCGGGATTGATAGAATAAACCGATGAACATACCCACCACCACCACAGGTGACCGACCATGCGCCTGACCACCAAAGGACGATTCGCCGTGACGGCGATGATCGACGTCGCGATGCAAGGCACGAAAACCCCGGTCACGCTGGCCGGCGTTTCGCAACGGCAGAAGATTTCGCTGTCCTATCTGGAACAGCTCTTCGGCAAGCTGCGTCGGCACGGCCTCGTCGAGAGTGTGCGCGGCCCCGGCGGCGGCTATCGCCTGGCGCGGGCGGCCGAAGCGATTTCCGTGGCCGAGGTCATCGTGGCGGTCGACGAGCCCATCGATGCCACGCAATGCGCGGGCCGGGAGAGCTGCAAGGACGACGGCAAGCGCTGCATGACCCACGAATTGTGGGCGAACCTCAACGCGCATATCTTCACTTTCTTGCGCTCCGTCACATTGGCCGAACTCGTTTCGCAGCAACATAAGCCCGATGTCGCGGTGCTGCAGGACCAGCGGGCGCAGCCTGCGACGGCGCGGGTGCCCGCCACGGCGGACGTTAACTGAGATGAACGGGCCCCCACGCTCACTGCGTTCGCTGCCCCCCGAGGGGGCGCGCAGTGCCCTTCGGGCGCCCGGACGGGCACTGACCATGCCGACATGCCTACGGACGGAACAGCAGCGATGAAGACCCCGATCTATCTCGATTACTCCGCCACCACGCCGGTCGATCCGCGCGTGGCGCAAAAGATGATTCCCTGCCTCACCGAGAATTTCGGCAATCCCGCGTCGCGCTCCCATTCGCTGGGGTGGACCGCCGAAAAGGCGGTGGAAGAGGCCCGCGAGCACATCGCGGCGCTGGTCAACTGCGATCCGCGCGAGCTCGTCTTCACCTCGGGCGCGACGGAGTCGATCAACCTCGCGTTGAAGGGTGCCGCGCACTTCTACAAGGACAAGGGCAAGCACCTCGTCACGGTGCGCACCGAGCACAAGGCCACGCTCGACACGATGCGCGAGCTGGAACGCGAAGGCTATGCGGTCACGTATCTCGACGTGCAGCCCGACGGCCTGCTGGATCTCGAGGCGTTCGTGCGGTCGCTGCGTCCCGATACGATCATCGTGTCCGTGATGGCCGTCAACAACGAGATCGGCGTCGTCCAGGACATCACGGCCATCGGTGAGATCTGCCGCGCGCGCGGCATCATCTTTCACGTAGACGCGGCGCAGGCCACGGGCAAGATCCCGCTCGACCTGGGTGCGCTCAAGGTCGACCTCATGTCGTTCTCGGCGCACAAGACGTACGGGCCGAAAGGCGTGGGCGCTCTCTTCGTGCGCCGCAAGCCGCGGGTCCGCCTCGAGGCCCAGATGCACGGCGGCGGCCACGAGCGCGGCATGCGCTCCGGCACCCTGCCAACGCACCAGATCGTCGGCATGGGCGAGGCGTTCCGGATCGCGAAGCTCGAAATGGCGACCGAGAACGAACGGATACGGATGTTGCGCGACCGCCTCGCGAAGGGCCTCGCCGACATCGAGGAGATCTACATCAACGGCGACCTCGAGCACCGCGTCCCGCACAACCTCAACGTGAGCTTCAACTACGTCGAGGGCGAGAGCCTCATCATGGCGATCAAGGACATCGCGGTGTCCTCCGGCTCGGCCTGCACGTCGGCATCGCTCGAGCCGTCGTACGTGTTGAGGGCGCTCGGCAGGAGCGACGAGCTCGCCCACAGCTCGATCCGGTTCACGATCGGGCGCTTCACGACCGAAGCCGAGATCGACTACGCCATCGACCTGCTGCGCCGGAAGGTCGAGAAACTGCGCGAGCTGTCGCCATTGTGGGAGATGTACAAGGACGGCGTGGATCTCGATTCCGTGCAGTGGGCCGCACACTGATTGAAGCGCACTCACCGGGCGCGCAAATACAAGTCGGCCGGTCAAACAGGAGAAGGCAATGGCATACAGCGACAAGGTTCTCGATCACTACGAAAATCCGCGCAATGTCGGCTCGTTCGCGAAGAACGCCGAGGACGTCGGCACCGGCATGGTCGGCGCCCCGGCTTGCGGCGACGTCATGAAACTGCAGATCCGCGTCGGCAAGGACGGTGTGATCGAGGACGCGAAATTCAAGACCTACGGCTGCGGCTCGGCCATCGCTTCGTCGTCCCTCGTCACCGAGTGGGTCAAGGGCAAGACGCTCGATGAAGCCGCGGCGATCCGCAACACGCAGATTGCCGAGGAGCTCGCCTTGCCTCCGGTGAAGATCCACTGCTCGATCCTGGCCGAGGATGCGATCAAGGCAGCCGTGGCCGACTACAGGACGAAGCACGGCGCGGGGCAGAGTCCGGCGGTGGAGACGCGGCAGGAGCAGGCTGCTGACTGAGCGCGCGGCGCGAACCCGCGGCATTGAGCAGCGAAGACGACAGGGAAACATCGAGGCAAACTCCACAATGGCTATCACATTGACCGAATCCGCGGCGAAGCACGTCGCGAGCCGTCTTGCCAAGCGCGGCAAAGGCGTCGGGCTGAGGCTCGGCGTGCGTACGTCCGGCTGCTCGGGACTCGCCTACAAGATCGAATACGCCGACGATGTACGGCCCGAGGACCTGTCGTTCCGCTGTCACGGGGTGACGGTCATCGTCGATCCCAAGAGCCTGCAGTTCCTCGACGGCACGGAGCTCGACTTTGCGCGCGAGGGCTTGAACGAAGGGTTCAAGTTCAACAATCCCAACGTCAAGGATGCGTGCGGCTGCGGCGAGTCGTTCAACGTCTAGCAACCCAGCCCGCGGCGCGAGTTGGCGATGATCGATTTCTCGCGCAACCATTTCCAGCTGTTCGGCCTGCCCGAGCGTTTCCGCTTCGATGCGGCGGCGCTCGACCGCGCCTATCACGAGCTGCAGGGCGAAGTGCACCCGGATCGCCATGCGGCCGCCGGCGAAACCGAGCGGCGGCTCGCGCTGCAATCCTCGGCGCGGGTGAACGAAGCTTACCGTGCGCTGAAGGATCCCGTGGCGCGTGCGCAGTATCTGCTGTCGCTTCATGGCATCGATGCGCTCGACGAAACGGACACGGCGTTGCCGTTCGACTTCCTCGAGCGCCAGCTCGAACGGCGTGAGGCGGCGGCCGAAGCGGCCGCGGGCGGCGACGAGCGCGCGCTCGAATCGCTGGTCGATGCGGCGCGCACCGAGGCGAAGGAGCTCGAACAGCGGGTTGCATCGCTGCTGGACGTCGATGCCGACTGGAGTGCCGCCCGCGGGACCGTCCGCGAGCTCCGCTTTCTGACCAAGCTCGCCGCGGACATCGATGCCATGGCCGCCACCTTCGATAACTGATGGCATTGTTCGAAATCACCGAGCCCGACGCGCCGATCCCGCGCGAGCCCCGGCTGGCCGTCGGCATCGACCTCGGCACGACCAACTCGCTGGTGGCGACGGTGCGCAGCCGCATTCCTGTCGTCCTGCCGGACGAACACGGACATCCGTTGCTGCCTTCGATCGTTCGCTACGGCGAGCGGTCGGTCGATGTCGGCTACGCGGCACAGGCGATGCAGGTGCGCGATCCGCGGAACACGATCGTCTCGGTCAAGCGAATGATGGGCCGCGGTCTCGCCGACCTTCCGGATGCGCGGCGCTTCCCCTACCGGTTCGTCGACGAGCCGGGGATGGTCAAGTTCGCCACCCGCTCCGGCGTGAAAAGTCCGGTCGAAATTTCGGCGGACATCCTGCGCGCGCTGCGCATTCGAGCCGAGGCGAGCCTCGCGGGCAAGCTCGCAGGCGCGGTCGTCACGGTGCCGGCCTATTTCGACGACGCACAGCGGCAGGCGACCAAGGATGCCGCGCAGCTCGCGGGGCTCACCGTGCTGCGACTTCTGAACGAGCCGACGGCGGCGGCGATCGCCTACGGTCTGGACAACGCGTCGGAAGGCACGTTCGCCATCTACGACCTCGGCGGCGGTACGTTCGACATCTCCATCCTGAAGCTCACCCGGGGCGTGTTCGAGGTGCTCGCGGCGAACGGCGATTCGGCGCTGGGCGGTGACGATTGGGATCATCGCGTGTACTGCTGGATCCTCGAAGCGGCCGGTTTGGCGCCGCTGTCGCCCGAGGACACGCGCCTGCTGATGATGAAGGCGCGCGAAGCCAAGGAAAACCTGACGCTGCATCCTTCGACGGCGATCAGCGCCGGGCTGGGGGACGGCGCCAGGGTCGAGCTCGTACTCGACGTCGAGACGTTCACCGAGATCACGGCGCACCTCGTGGCCAAGACGCTGGGACCGGTCAAGCGCGCCTTGCGCGACGCCGGTCTCTCCCCGAACGACATCCATGGCGTGGTCATGGTCGGCGGCTCGACGCGGATGCCGCAGGTACAGAAGGCCGTCGCCGATTTTTTCGGGCAGCCGCCGCTCACGAATCTCGACCCGGACCAGGTCGTGGCGCTGGGCGCCGCGATCCAGGCCAATGTGCTGGCGGGCAACCGCGCCTCCGGCGACGACTGGCTGCTGCTCGACGTCATCCCGCTATCGCTCGGACTCGAAACGATGGGTGGGCTCTGCGAGAAGATCATTCCGCGCAACTCGACGATCCCGGTGACGCGCGCGCAGGAATTCACCACGTTCAAGGACGGGCAGACCGCGATCGCGATTCACGTCGTCCAAGGCGAGCGCGAGAAGGTGGCGGACTGCCGGTCGCTGGCGCGGTTCGAGCTGCGCGGCATTCCGCCGATGACCGCAGGTGCGGCGCGCGTCAAGGTCACCTTCCAGGTCGACGCCGACGGACTGCTGTCGGTATCCGCGCGCGAGCAGACGTCTGGGATCGAGTCATCGGTGGTGGTGAAGCCATCGTATGGTCTGTCGGACGCCGAGATCTCCCGCATGCTGCAGGATTCCGTCGCGCATGCGGCGGAGGACATGGCCGCGCGCGCTCTCGCCGAAGCCCGGGTCGAGGCGGACCAGCTGGTGGCGGCGACGCGCGCCGCGCTGGCCGCGGACGGCGATCTCCTCGCGCCCTCCGAGCGGCGCGCGATCGACGATGCCATCGCCGGCGTCCTCGGCCAGCGCGAGGGTGGCGACAGCGCGGCGCTGCTCGCGGCCACTGCCACGCTCAACCGCGCGACCGGCGAGTTCGCCGCGCTGCGGATGGATCGCGGCGTGGCGCGCGCGCTCACGGGCCGCAGCATCGATGCCCTCACCTGACGCCGAACCATGACCAAGGTCGTCGTGCTTCCGCATCCGGAAGCCTGTCCCGAGGGCCGCACGTTCGACGCCGAGCGTGGGGTGTCGATCTGCGACAACCTGCTCTCGCAGGGCATCGAGATCGAGCACGCATGCGAAAAATCGTGCGCCTGCACGACCTGTCACGTGATTCTGCGCGAGGGGTTCAACTCGCTGTCGCCGTCGAGCGAGGACGAGGACGATCTCCTCGACCGCGCATGGGGGCTGACGCCGATGTCGCGCCTGTCCTGTCAGGCGATGGTTGCCGATGGCGAGCTCGTGATCGAGATTCCGCGGTATACGATCAACCAGACGAAAGAGCAGCGCTAGGACCTGTCTATGAAGTGGACCGACACCCGCGAGATCGCGATCGCCCTGGCCGAGCGTCACCCCGAGGTCGATCCACGCACGCTGCTGTTCACGGACCTCAAGCGCTGGGTGCTGGAGTTGCCGGAATTCACCGACGACCCCAGGCACAGCGGCGAGAAGATCCTGGAAGCGATCCAGATGGCTTGGATGGACGAGGGCGAGTTCGACGACGATTGACCGAGGCCTGGCCTGCCCGGCCGGGTTGCGCAACGCTCAGCGGAACAGATTGAGAACCGCGTCGAGCCCGCAGTGATCGATCGCGTAGGTCGCCTGCGCGCGCACGATCGGCTTCGCCCGATAGGCGATCGAAATGTCGGCGGCCTTGAGCATCGGCACGTCGTTCGCGCCGTCGCCGAGCGCGACCACGATTCCGTCCGCACCCGCATGGCGCTCGCGCATCGTCGCGAGGCGCGCGGCCTTGGCCTCGCCGTCCACGATCGGAGGCACGAGCCGACCCGTCAACCGGTCGGCGTGGATCTCGAGGGTGTTCGCGGCCGTTTCGTCGAAAGCGAGCCGTTCGGCCAGGCGATCGGTGAAAAACGTGAAGCCGCCGGAGACGAGCAGGGTCTTCGCCCCGACTTTCCGGAACTCCTGCAGCATGCGCTCGGCGCCAGGCGAGAGCGCGAGTCGTTCGGCGTAGACGCGTTCGAGCTCGGCCACCGGCAGCCCGGCCAGTAACGCGACCCGGCGGGCGAGGCTCTCGGCAAAGTTGACCTCGCCGCGCATCGCGGCAGCCGTGATCGCGGCGACCTCCTGCTTGATGCCTGCCCGGTCCGCAATCTCGTCGATGCATTCGATCGTGATCAGCGTCGAATCCATGTCCATCGCGACGACGCGTACTCGCGCGCGCGTGAGGTCCGACGGCACGAACGCGTGATCCACCCCGCTCGCGAGGCAGCGTTCGGCCACGCCTTCCCGTCGCTCCACCCGCGTCAGCCGAAAGGCGGGCGTTCCTGCCGCCAGCGCATGGATGCCCTGTGCGCCTGTGAGGGAAGCGAAGGCCGCGATATCGGCCGCGACCTGCGGCCCCTGCAGCACGAGATCCATGCGCGACCGGCGTCAGCTACGTCCGCTCGGCCGTCCGGCGCGATCCTTGCGCGCGGCGGAGGAGGTGGCGCCTCGCCTCGCCCCGGGGTCGGGCGCCGCTCCGGGATCCTCGGCGAGCGTGAAGTCGATCTTCGCGGTTTCGAGATCGACGCGGGCTACGGTGACGCGGAGGCGACCGGCAAGCTGGAATATCCTGCCGCTGCGCTCGCCGATCATGGCATGGCGTCCGGCGTCGAAATGGAAGTAATCGCGGCCGAGCTCGGTCACGTGCACAAGGCCGTCGATGTGGAGGCCGTCGAGCGTGACGAAGATGCCGAAGCTCGTGACACCGCTGATCGTGCCGTCGAAGCTCGCGCCGACCTTGTCCTGCATGAAGTAGCACTTGAGCCAGTTCTCGACATCGCGGGTCGCGTCGTCGGCGCGGCGCTCGGTGAGCGAGCAGTGCACTCCGAGCTCGCTCCACGACGTGCCAGCGGGCTTGTACTCGCGCCCGTCGAGCACGGCCTTGATGGCGCGATGGACGACGAGATCGGGATAGCGGCGGATCGGCGACGTGAAGTGCGCGTAGGCCTCGTAGGAGAGTCCGAAATGGCCGACGTTGTCCGGCCGATACCGCGCCTGCTGCAGCGAACGCAGCAGCACCGTCTGCAGCAGCGCGTAGTCGGGCCGATGCTTGATCTGCAGCAGCAGCTTCGCGTAGTCGGCGGCGGTGGGCTCGTCGCCGCCTGGCAGCGCGAGCGCGCAGCTGCCCAGGAAATCGCGGAGGATGGCCAGTTTCTCGGGCGTCGGCCCCTCGTGCACGCGATAGAGCGCCGGGTGCTTGTGGCGGGCGAGGAATTCCGCGGTGCAGACGTTCGCCGCGAGCATGCACTCCTCGATCAGCTTGTGGGCGTCGTTGCGCACCACCGGCACGATCCGGACGATCTTGCCCTGCACGTCGAATTCCAGCTGCATCTCGACGCTGTCGAAGTCGATCGCGCCGCGCGCTTCGCGCGCGTGCTGCAGCGCATGAAACAGGTCGTGGAGATTGATGAGCTGGGGCAGCAGCGCCTTTGCCGAACGCGGCGCGCTCGACGGTGTTTCGAGCCAGTTCCAGACTTGCGTGTAGGTGAGGCGCGCGATCGAATGCATCACGGCCGGATAGAAACGGTACTTCGCGATCCGGCCCTCAGCAGTCACGTCCATGTCGCAGACCATGCACAGGCGGTCGACGTCCGGCTTGAGCGAGCAGAGCTCGTTCGACAACGCCTCGGGCAGCATCGGGATCACGCGGCGCGGGAAATAGACGGACGTGCCGCGCTCGCGGGCGTCGCGGTCGAGCGGATCGCCGTCGCGCACATAGTGGGAAACGTCGGCGATGGCCACGATCAGGCGGAAGCCGCCCTTGCCCTTGCGCTCGCAGTACACCGCGTCGTCGAAGTCCTTCGCCGTTTCGCCGTCGATCGTGACGAGCGGCAAGGCGGTGAGGTCGGTACGGCCGGTGCGATCGCGGTCGGTCACCTCGGCGGGCAGCTTGCCCGCCTGTTTCCTCGCCGCGAGCGAGAATTCGTGCGGCAGGTCGTGCTTGCGCAACGCGATCTCGATCTCCATGCCGGGGTCAGTGTAGCCGCCCAGCACCTCGCTCACGCGCGCGATGGCCTCGCGTTGTGGCGAGGGCTGCTGCACGATCTCGACGACCACCACGTCGCCCGATTTCGCGCCGCCGCGCTCATCCTGCGGCACCAGCAGGTCCTGGTTGATCCGCCGGTTTTCGGCGACGACGAAGGTGATGCCGCGCTCCTCGTAGAGGCGACCGACGACTGTCCGGTTCGCGCGCTCCAGCACGTCGACGATCTGCCCCTCGGGCCGGCCGCGCCGGTCGGTGCCGGAGCGACGCGCGGTCGCGCGGTCGCCGTGCAGCACCTTGTGCATTTCCGCGGGACTGAGGAAAAGGTCGGGGCCGCCGTCGTCCGGGACGAGAAAGCCGAAGCCGTCGGGATGTCCCTGCACGGTTCCGGTGATGAAGTCGAGCTTGGCAATGACGCAGAGTTCACCCTTGCGATTCATCAGCAGCTCGCCGTCGCGCTGCATCGCTTCGAGGCGGCCGAAGAACGCGTCGCGGGCGCGCTTGTCGACGTCCATCTGCCGTGCGAGATCGGACGGCGGCAGCGGCACTCCCGCCGCTTTCAGCGCCTCCAGTATCGCGACGCGCGAAGGGAGCAACGCCGGATCTATGTCGTCGCGGCCGCGGCCCTTGCGCTCTGCGCTTGCCGGAGCGTCACCGCGGCGACGGGCGCCGGAGCCCGGCGGGGATACTTTCACCGCTGCCGATCGCGGTGGTTTTGCGCGCGATACGGGCGCTTTCGCCGCTCGCGATTTCGGGGCGCGTGACTTCGGGCTGACGGCGGGTTTCTTTGACAATGAAAGGTCCGAAACGTAAAATTATCTGTTGCCGTTGCCCAGGTGGCGGAATTGGTAGACGCACCAGGTTCAGGTCCTGGCGGTAGCAATACTGTGGGGGTTCGAGTCCCTTCCTGGGCACCATCGAAGATACCGCAATAATCATCCAAACGCCTTGCCCGCGCCCGTCCTTGGCGGGCGCCTTCCGTTCCGCCCGCTGCCGCGGGCGTTTTTCTTTCCCGGTGCCCTTTCTCGCTCAGGCGCCGAGCCGCGCCTTGAGGCTCTCCGGTCGCAGATTGTCATATACCTCGAACGGCTGGTGGATCCACGGATTGTCGGGCAGGTACTCGACGAAATAATCCGGCGTCGCCGTCGAACAGGCTTTCCACCACAATACCGCGGTCTTGCACGATTTGATCACCGGCCAACGCACGGGGAGGGCTTTTTCGACGGCCGCGAGCGTATGCCCCGAATCCACCATGTCGTCGACCAGCAGAACGTGCGATCCCAGCCGCGGCGACGTCATCGTCATGTGCTCGGCGATCACGAGCTCGCCGCGGATGGTGCCGCCCTCGGCCGCGTACGAATGGGTCGACAGGATTGCGAGGGGGCGCTCGTAGATCCGGGAGAGAACATCGCCGACACGCATGCCGCCGCGCGCGATGCAGATGATCTGGTCGAACGCGTAGCCCGACTCGTGGACCGTGAGCGCAAGCCGTTCCACGAGCGTGTTGTACTGGTCCCAGCTGACATGCAGGCTGCCCATCCGATCTCCCCCAGGCGTTGCGTTCGTATTATTGAAACGGGTGGCGCAGCAGGATCGTCTCGTCGCGGTCGGGTCCCGTCGACACCATGGCGATCGGCGACCCGGTGAGCTGCTCGATCCGCTCGAGATACGCGCGCGCGTTCGGCGGCAGCCGTTCGATCGTCTTGATGCCTACCGTGCTATCGCTCCAACCGGGCATCGATTCATAGACCGGAATGCACTCGGCGACCGCGTCGGCGCCCGACGGCAACAACGCCATCGGACTTCCGCGCACCGTGTAGCCGGTGCAGATGCGAATCTCGCGCATGCCATCGAGGACGTCGAGCTTCGTGATGCACAGTCCGTCGACGCCGTTCAATTGCAGCGAACGCGCGAGCGCCGGAATGTCCAGCCAGCCGCAGCGACGCGGCCGTCCCGTGACGGAGCCGAACTCGTTGCCGCGCCGCGCGAGGGTGGCGCCGATCTCATCGGTGAGTTCCGTCGGAAACGGGCCGGTGCCGACCCGCGTCGTGTAGGCCTTGGCGATCCCTAGCACGTAATCGAGAAACTGCGGTCCGACGCCGGCCCCCGGCGCGGCGGCGCCTGCAAGGCAATTCGACGACGTGACGTAGGGGTAGGTGCCATGGTCGATGTCGAGCAGCGCGCCCTGCGCCCCTTCGAACAGCAACGATTGGCCGCGCGCGCGCGCTTCCTGCAGCAGCGCCGCGACGTCGGCGACCATCGGCTGCAATTGCGCAGCGAACCCCAGCGTCTCGTCGAGTGTCGCCGCGAACGGCACGGGATCGCGTTTGAAGTACTGCGTCAGCACGAAGTTGTGGAATTCGAGCAGCGGCGCGAGCTTCGCGGCGAACCGGTCCGGGTAGAAGAGATCCTGCAGGCGGATCGCGCGCCGGGCGATCTTGTCCTCGTATGCGGGACCGATGCCCCGGCCAGTGGTGCCGATCTTCGAGTCGCCCATGGCGCCTTCGCGCGCCTGATCGAGCGCAACGTGACAGGCGAGAACCAGTGGGCACGCGGGCGAGATCTTGAGACGCGGCCGGACCGCGACGCCCGCGCGCTCGAGTTCGCCGATTTCCTGCAGCAACGCCGACGGGGAAAGCACGACGCCGTTGCCGATGTAGACGGAGACGCCGGGGCGCAGGATGCCAGACGGGATGAGCCGCAGCACGGTCTTCTTGCCGTCGATGACGAGCGTATGTCCCGCGTTGTGCCCACCCTGGAACCGCACGACGCCCTGGGCATGCTCGGTGAGCCAATCGACGACTTTGCCTTTGCCTTCATCGCCCCACTGGGTGCCGATGACGACGACGTTCTTGCCCATGCTTCGTTTCCCGGGAATGACGGCGGATTGGTGGTGGCGCGGCTCGACAGGGATGCTCGGCAAATGGTTTCAGGCTGCGGCATCCCGCAGGATCACGCTGGCGAGCTGCCGCAGATCGAGCGTGAAACCGGTGGCGGGGCGCGCCCGCCCGAACGCTTTGCCGATGCCGTCGTAGCGGCCGCCGTTGCCGATGGCGCTGGGTTCGCCGGCCGTGAATACGGAGAAAATCGCGCCATTCTGGTAATGATACCCAGTGAGGTCGGCGAGATCGATGTGGAGCGCCTCGACCTGCGGCTCCGCCGACTGCGCGAGCGCCGCGAGCGAGGCCAGCGCATTGCGGATCGCAGGGGTGTCGGGAAGGCGCGCGCGCGCGGCGGCCAGAACCTCTTGTGCCGGACCGTACAACGTGGGCAGGGCGGTCAGCGCGTCGCGCCATGCGGCCGGCAGCTTGGCGGTGAGCTCGACGACGCCCGGCGCATCCTTGGCACGCAGCGCCGCGAAGAGCTCGGAGTCCTCGCCGTTGCCCGCGATGCCGGCGCCCGCGGCGAGGGCGCGATAGACGCCGACGTGACCGAGGTCGAGATGCAGACCCGCCAGGCCGGCCGCCGCGAGCGAGGACAGGATGAGGGCGAGCACTTCGATGTCGCCGGCGATGCCCGGCTCGCCGAAGAGCTCGGCGCCGATCTGCATGACTTCGCGCGTCTTGGCCCCGCCCGACGGCACCGCGCGCAGGACGCTTCCCGCATAGCACAGGCGCGTCACGCCCGGCTCGTTCAGCAGGTGGGCGTCGATCCTTGCGACCTGCGGCGTGATGTCCGCGCGCACGCCGAGCAGGCGGCCCGACAGCGGGTCGACGACCTTGAACGTCTGCAACTCGAGATCGCGCCCCGTGCCCGTGAACAACGAATCGAGATGCTCAACGAGCGGCGGCTGCACGAGCCGGTAGCCTTGGGCGCGGAAGTGGTCGAGCAGCACCCGGCGCAGACCTTCGGTCCGCTCGGCTTCGGCCGGGAGAACGTCCTCGATGTATTCCGGCAGGACCCATTTACGCATGCCGCACGAGCCAGTAACCGGCAAGTCCCATCAGTATCGACGCCAGTCCCACGAAGCGGAGCTGGCCGTCGGTGAGCGTCACGAGTTTGGCGAAGCTTTCCCGCCAGACGCGCGGCGCGACCAGGGGCAGGAGACCCTCGACGACCAGCACCAGAGCAACTGCCGCCCACAGCGAATCCGGCACTCCGTTCCCCTCGTCGTGCGCAACGGCGGCAGGACTACTTCGACGCCTTCGCCCCGGAGCCGCCCTGGCTGCGCAGGTAACGGAAGAATTCCGAGCTCGGGTCGAGCACCATCATGTCGGTCTTGTTGCGGAAGGTGGCCTTGTACGCCTCGAGGCTGCGATAGAACGCATAGAACTCCGGGTTGGCGCCGTACGCTTGCGCATAGATCGCCGATGCCTTGGCGTCGCCGTCGCCCTTCGTCTTCTGCGCGGCCTTGTAGGCGTCAGCCAGGATCACCACGCGCTGCCGGTCGGCGTCGGCGCGGATCTTTTCAGACTCCGCCTGGCCAAATGAGCGCAACTCGTTCGCCACCCGCCGGCGCTCGGATTCCATCCGCGCATAGACGGGACCGGTGACGTCGGGCGGCAGCTCCACCCGCCGCAGGCGCACGTCGACGATCTCGACGCCGATCGTCTTCGCGTCGGCGTCGGCCTTCTGGCGGGTCGTGGTCATGATCTTGTCGCGCTCACCCGAAATCGCCTCGTGCACGGTGCGCTTGTTGAACTCCTCGGCGAGGTTCGCGCGGACCGTCTGCGACAGCCGGCGGCGCGCGGCTTCCTCGTCGCCCTGGACGCTGATGTAGTACTGCTTGACGTCGGTGATCCGCCAGAGCACGAAGAAATCGACCAGCAGCGGCTTCTTCTCCGAAGTCGTGATCCGGTCGGGTTCGGGATTCTCCAGCAGCAGGATCCGCTTGTCGTAGAACTTCACGTTCTGCAGCAGCGGCATCTTCGCGTAGAGTCCTGCGTTCGGCAGCGTCTCGACGATCTCGCCCAGCTGGAACTTGATCGCGTACTGGCGCTGGTCGACGGTGTAGAGCGATTGCGACGCGACCAGCAACAACGCAACGACGAGGGCGAGCAGGGGCACGGTCAGCTTCATTGTCCGGCTCGCTCACGGCTGCGCAACGCCTCGCGCGACCGGCTGGGGTCGAGCGTGACGGTGGGCTCCGGCGCCGGCGGCGTCGACTGCCGCGCGGCCGATGGATCGGTCAGGGTCGGCGACCCGCCGGGGGATGTCTGCTGGATCAATTTGTCGAGCGGAAGGTAGAGCAGGCTGCTGCCGCCAGCCTTCTGATCGACCAGCACCTTGCTCGAGTTGCCGACCACCGTCTGCATCATGTCGAGGTAAAGGCGCTCGCGCGTGACGCCCGGCGCCTTCGCATACTCGACCAGGATTTGCCGGAAGCGCGAAGCGTCGCCGTCGGCCCGTTGCACGACCTCCGCCTGATAGCCGTTCGCTTCCTCGATGAGCCGCGCGGCATTGCCGCGAGCGCGCGGCACGACGTCGTTCGCGTACGCCTGGCCCTCGTTGCGGAAGCGCTCGCGATCCTGGCCGGCTTTCACCGCATCGTCGAAGGCGGCCTGCACCTTGTCGGGCGGCTGCACGCTCTGCAGCGTCACCTTCTGCACATACACACCCGTCTGGTAACGGTCCAGCAGCTCCTGCATCAGTTTCTCGGCCGACTTCGCGAGCTGCTCGCGACCTTCGTAGAGCACGAAGTCCATCTTCGCCTTGCCGACGACTTCGCCCATAGCGGTTTGCGCGATGAACTGGACGATGAGGTCGGGTTTCCTGACGTTGAACAGATACGCTTCGGCGCTCTTCAGGTTGTATTGGACCGCGAACTGGATTTCGATGATGTTCTCATCGTCGGTCAACATCAGCGCCTCGTTCTCCTTCTTGTTCTTGGGGGTGTTGCGGTAGCCGACCTCGACCGTCCTCACCTGCGAGAAATCGACCAGCTCCTTCTCCTCGACCGGAAACGGCAGGTGCCAGCGCGCGCCCGGCTGCGTGGTCTCCGTGTACTTGCCGAAGCGGGTGACCACGCCACGGCGGCCTTCGTCGACGATGTAGAAGCCGCTGGCGAGCCACACCACGACCACGAGCAGCACCAGGATGCCGACGCCCGAGAGCGGCAACGTCGGGCGTGGGCCGCCGGTGGCCCCGCCCGAGCCGTCGTCGCCACTGCCGCCTTTGCGCGCAAAGAGGTCGTTCAAGCGGCGATTGACGTTGCGCCAGATCTCGTCGAGATCGGGCGGTCCGCCGGCACCGCGTTTGCCCCATTGGGGATCGTTCAGCGACATAAGGTAGAACCGGGGGAAGCGAGTGTGGATGGCGTCGGAGGGCGTCGTGCGTCAGGCGTCGAGGACGGGCGCGGCGCACACTCCGGGATAGGGGACAGCAGCCGGGAATCGCTCCGCCAGCGCCTGGCGCAATTCGGCACAGCCGACACCCGTCAAAGCACTCAAACGGACGCGGCCGATTATACCAGACTGGTCGCGCTCGATTCCGGCGGCCAGTCCGGCGGCGTCGATCTTGTTCATGACCCGGATCTGCGGCACGTGCTCGGCGCCGATTTCCTGCAGCACCGCGTCCACGGCGGCGGCCTGCTCGTCGCGACCGGGGTGCGCGGCGTCGATGACATGCAACAGGAGGTCGGCCTCGGCGGCCGTGGCGAGCGTCGCGCGGAACGCGGCGACGAGATCGTGCGGCAGCTCGCGGATGAAGCCGACGGTGTCGGAGAGCACGATCGGCGACGCGCCCGGCACGTGGATCCGCCGCAACGTGGTGTCGAGGGTCGCGAACAGCTGATTGGCGGCATAGGCTTTCGCGCCGGTCAGCCGATTGAAGAGCGTGGACTTGCCCGCGTTGGTATACCCCACGAGTGCCACGGTGCGCACGGCGGCCCGGCGGCGCGTGCGGCCCTGAGTCGCGCGCTGGCGCTCGACGTGCGAGAGCCGGTCCTTCAGCACGCGGACGCGCTCGCCCAGCAGCCGGCGGTCGGTCTCGAGCTGCTTTTCGCCCGGGCCGCGGAGGCCGATCCCGCCCTTCTGCCGCTCGAGGTGGGTCCAGCCGCCCACGAGGCGGGTGAGCTGGTGCTGCACCTGCGCGAGCTCGACCTGCAGTTTGCCCTCGGAACTTCGTGCGCGCAGGGCGAAGATGTCGAGAATGAGGCTCGTCCGGTCGACGACCCGGCATTCGAGCCGGCGCTCCAGGTTGCGCTGCTGCGCACCGGTGAGCGTGTGGTTGAAGATGACGAGGTCGGCGGCAGACTCCGTGCGCCTTGCCGCGACCTCATCCACCTTGCCCTTGCCGGCGTAGGTCGCGGCATCGGGGCGCTGCCGCTTGCCCGTCACCGTGCCGACGACGGTTGCTCCGGCCGAGACGGCGAGCGCATCGAGCTCGGCCATGCGTTCGGCCGGATCGGCGTCGCCGAAGTCGAGCGCGACCAGGAGTGCCCGGTCGCCGCCCTGGGGACGTTCAAACATCTGTCGGTCGGGCGAGGTCTGCCCCGACAGCCGGTGCGACCCGACATCGGGCGCCGGAGTGGCGCCCGGCGGCGCGCTGCGTGAATCCGGTCAAGCTTCGGCGTCGCTCGAAGGGACGCTGTGCGGCATGGCCACCGAGCGTGCCGGGACCACGGTGGAGATCGCGTGTTTGTACACCATCTGCGTGACGGTGTTCTTGAGCAGCACGACGTACTGGTCGAACGATTCGATCTGGCCTTGCAGCTTGATGCCGTTCACGAGGTAGATCGATACCGGCACATGCTCCTTGCGCAGGGTGTTAAGGAACGGGTCTTGTAGCATTTGCCCTTTGTTGCTCATCGCAGGCTCCGCGGTCGTTGTTGTTGGGCTGGCGCGAACCGAACGCGGCGTCGGCCGATGCCCCTTTGGCCCGAGTTGGGGCCGAAAACAAGGGAATCAACGGCGTGGCCGCCGTTTCGGCGCGTCCGCATACGGGTTGGCGCCGGTCTTGAATTGTATCCTAAGGGGCGTCCCGCGCAGTTGGAACGCCTCGGTGAAGAAATGTTCCAGGTAGCGCCGGTAAGTCGCGGGGATGTGACCGAGCGCCGACCCGTGGATCACGATCAGCGGCGGATTCTGGCCCCCCTGGTGCGCATAGCGCATCTTCGGCCTGCCCATGCCCGCGCGCGGGGGTTGCTGGCGGATGACGGCCGCCGCAAGGGTGCGCGTGAGTTTCGGCGTCGACAGCTTCGCCATGGCCGCGGCGTAGGCGGCGTCGACCGAGCGCAACAGGCTCGGCACGCCGCGACCTTCCCGCGCCGAAATGTAGTGATGCCGCGCAAAGGCGAGAAAGGCGGCCTTGCGGTCGAGCTCGCGCTTGACGTCGTCGCGCCGCTCGGGCGGCACCGTATCCCACTTGTTGACGGCGACGACCAGCGCGCGTCCGGCTTCGAGGATGTAGCCGGCGAGGTGGGCATCCTGCTCGGATATGCCTTGCTCGGCGTCGAACAGGAGGACGACGACGTTGGCATCCTCGATCGCCTGCATCGTCTTGATCACCGAGAATTTCTCGACCGCCTCCAGCACCTTGCCGCGGCGGCGGACGCCGGCCGTGTCGATCAGCACATACTGCCGGCCGTTGCGCTCGAAATCGAGGTAGATCGAGTCGCGCGTGGTCCCCGGCTGGTCGAACGCGATCACCCGCTCTTCGCCCACCAGCGAATTGACGAGCGTCGACTTGCCCACGTTCGGCCGGCCGATGATCGCGACCTTGACCGCGCCGGCGTCGGCCGCCGGGTGCGTTTCGGGCTTGCCCGACGAAGCGGGCGGCGCGAGCGTCAGCGCCCATTCCGCCGTTTCGGCCACGTTGTCCCCGTGGGCGGACGACATCGGGTGCGGCTCGCCCAGGCCGAGCTCGTGGAATTCGCTCGCGGCGCGCTCCGGCGCGAGACCCTCGGCCTTGTTGACGCAGAGCACGAGCGGTCGACCCGAACGCCGGAGCAGCTCGGCAATGGTTCGGTCCTGCGCCGTGACACCTTGCCTCGCGTCGACGAGGAACATGATGACGTCGCCTTCGGCGATCGCCTGGCGCGTCTGTTTAGCCATCTCGAACAGGATGCCTTCCGTCGCCACGGGTTCGAAACCCCCGGTATCGACGACGAGAAAGGGCCGGTCGCCGAGGCGAGCGCGGCCGAAGTGCCGGTCGCGCGTGAGGCCGGGGAAATCGGCCACGAGGGCGGCGCGCGAACGCGTGAGCCGGTTGAACAATGTCGACTTGCCGACATTCGGGCGCCCGACGAGGACCAGGGTGGGCAGCATGGCAAAGGGTATCGGTGATTCGGGCGACGAAAGGCGCCGCGGTCGAAGTGGCGTACGGCGCGCGTCAGGACGCCGGGGAACCTGGTCCCGGGATCGTCCGTCGCCGGTTCAGAGGACGCCGACCGACAGGAGCGCCCCGCCGGTGCTCTGCCACACGGCGTTGTCCCCGGCTTTCGACGGCTGGGCGGTGGCGGCCGTGCCGTCGGTCGCCACGCGACCCACGAGCGTGCCGTCGTTGGTGTCGAGAAGGTGCACATAGCCTTCGCCGTCGACGACCGCGACGTAGGCGCCGACGAGCTGGGGGCCGCTGGGACGGCGCAGCGCGAGCTTGTCCTGCTTCCACGCCGAGGCGCCCGTGGTCTTGTCGAGGGCATGGATCGCGCCCTTGTCGTCGGTCACGTAGAGGTAGCGGGCATCGGCGACGAGACCGTCGAGGCTCGACACGTCACGCGACCAGTTGAGCGTGCCGCGCAGGAGGTCGAAGCACGCGACGCGTCCCTGATAGGCGACCGCGCACGCCTGGTTGGTGTCGACGAAGGGCAGCGACGTGACATCGACGATCCGCTCGAGTTCGGTGGCGCCCTTGGGTGTGGCGACGTTCGCCTCCCAGCCGAGGTTGCCGGTGGCAAGGTCTATCGCCAGCAGCTTGCCGCCCGCCGTACCGACGAAGAGGCCGCCGCGCGTGATCACGCCGCCGGCATAGTTGCGAACCGTGAGCGGCGGATTGTTGCGCTGGTAAACCCAGCGCGTCTTGCCGTCGACCGCGGACACGCCGAATACGCGGCCATCGCCCGACCAGATGACCACCACGCCTTCGGCGATCTTGGGGGGGCTCACCACCTCGCTCGTGACACGGGTCTGCCACCTCGGCTTGCCATCCGTGCCGAACGCCAGCACCTCGCCCTTGTCGGTACCGACGGCGACCAGCGTCGCATCCGCGCCGGCGCCCGCCGAAAGGCGCTTCCCGGCCTCGATGCGCCATCCGGTCGCCCCGGTCGCAGGATCGACGCGGAGGAGTGTGCCGCTCGTGCTGGCGGCGTACATCGCTTCCCGGGCGACCGCGGGCTCGAGCCCCGGGGCTGCCTTGCCGACGGGAATCTGCCAGGCGATCTTCGCACTGACGGTGGCCTTGAACTCGGGCAGCGGTCCCAGCTTCTTGCTCGAGAACCAGTCGAACGACGGCACCGGAATCGTCGGTATCCATGACGACAACGATGCACAGCCGGCCACCAACTGCAGGATGAACAAGGCTGCGGCACGGCGAAGCCAGGTCACGGCCGAGCTCACTTCTTCGGGGCCACGGCGGGACCTGGCGCACCGGCGGGCGCGGCGGGGCCGGGGGTCGTCGCCCCTTGGGTCGCGAGCGCACCACCCAGCGAGTCGAGCTTGACCTGGACGTAATTGCGGTAGGCACTCCTGGCGTCGAGTCGCGTGAGCGCGGTCTGGTACGCCGTGCGCGCCTCGACGCTGCGGCCGGCCGCGGCGAGAATGTCGCCGCGCATGTCAGCGTAGATCCCCGCGAAGGCATCGTCGTGCCTGGCATCGAGTGTGCGCAGCGCGTCGTCGTACTGCCTGTCGTCGAAGAGCAGCGCCGCGAGCCGCACGCGCGCGATCTGCTTCAATTCGTCTTCCGAGTCCCGATCGATGACCGAGGCGAGATGCGCCTTGGCGCCCGCCTTGTCGCCGGTGTCGTTGAGCGTGGCGGCGAGAATCAGCGCGGCCCGCGGCGCATAGGCGGTGCCGCCGTACTTGTCGGCGAGTTGGGCCATCGCGTCCTTCGCCTTGGCGACGTCGTTCGCGCGCGCGGCGGCGCTGACCGCGTTGTAGAGGACCGAACCCTTCTCCGCCTGTTGCTGCGACCACCAGCGCCAACCCTGCACGGCGATGACACCGGCACAGACGGCGATGACGATCCCCGAAATGGTGTTGCCCCATCGCTTCCACCATGCCTTGAGGTCCTCGAGCTGGTCCTGCTCTTCGAGATCGTAGACGGCCATCGCACTTCCCTTCAGGAGTTCTGTCGTGGTTCCAGCGCCGCCCGAAGGCCGGCAATCGGAATGGTCTTCTGCTCGCCGGACTCGCGGAGCGGCTTGATGCTCACCGTCTCGGCGGCCGCCTCGTCCGCCCCGATCAGGAGCGCGTACCGCGCACCCGACGCATCGGCTTTCTTCATCTGCGACTTGAAACTGCCGCCGCCGGCATTGACGACGATGTCGCAACCGGCGTCGCGCAGCATTTCCCCGGCGCGCCATGCGAGGCGCGTGGCGGCCTCGCCGTCGTGGACGACATAGGCGAGCGGCGCGCGCTCACCGGTCGTGCCCGCTTCCTGCAGCAGCAGGACGATGCGCTCGATGCCGATCGCGAAGCCACACGCTGCCGCGGCCTTGCCGCCCACGCGCTCGAACAGTCCGTCATAGCGTCCGCCGCCCGCGACGGCGCCCTGCGATCCCAGCCGGTCGGTGACGTATTCGAACACGGTGCGGTTGTAATAGTCGAGTCCGCGGACGAGCCGGGCATCGATCTCGAACGGGATGCCGCTGTCCGCGAGGTGTCGTTGCAGGCCTTCGAAGTGCCCCTGCGACGCCGGGCCGAGACGCTCCACGAGCCGCGGCGCGCCCTCGATCATTTCCTGCATGGCGGGATTCTTGGAATCGAGGATACGCAGCGGGTTCGTGTGCAGCCGGCGCTTCGCGTCGGCGTCGAGCTGCGATGCGTGCGCCTCGAAGTAGGCGACGAGATCGGCGCGATGCGAGCGGCGCTCGTCGGAATCGCCGATCGAGTTGATCTTGAGCCGCGTTCCCTCGGCGATGCCCAGCGCGTGCCACAACCGCGCCAGCATCACGATCTGCTCGGCGTCGACGTCAGGGCCCGCGAAGCCGAGCGCCTCGGCGTCGAGCTGGTGGAACTGCCGGTAGCGGCCCTTCTGCGGGCGCTCGTGCCGGAACATCGGGCCGCTCGTCCATACGCGCTGCGGGCGTTCGTAGATGAGCGAATGCTCGATCGCCGCGCGGACGATGCCCGCCGTGGCTTCGGGTCGCAGTGTCAGGCTCTCGCCGTTCAGCTTGTCCTCGAACGTGTACATCTCCCTTTCGACGATGTCCGTTGCGACGCCGATGCCGCGCACGAAGAGCGGCGTCGTCTCGACGATCGGCACGCGCATGTTGCGATACCCGTACTGCGCGAACACTCCGCGCGCGACGTCCTCGAAGCGCTCCCAGAGCGCTGCGTCGCCGGGCAGCACGTCGTTCATGCCGCGGACCGCGGTGATCGTCATGGCAGCTTGAACCGCGCGACATTCTGCCGCGTGTGCGGGACGAGGTCGACCGGTTTGCCGCGATAGATGACGCTGACGTCCGCCGCATTGCCGATCACGAGCTCGAGCGGCGGCGTGCCCGACAGACTCTGCGAGGTGCCGCCGGGATTCATCCCGGACAGGATGACGCGTCCGTCGCGGTCGCGGACTTCGGTCCACGAATAGTCGCGGAAAGCGAACGCGATCGTTTCGCCTGCCGCGGGTGCGGCGGCCGCTGCTGCCGCTGTGGTTGCGGAAGGCGCCACGATTCCCGCCGTCGGCGTCGTCGGGGCGGAAGCGACCGCCTGGGGGGGCTCGGCAGGGGGCGCCGGCGCCGCGGGCGGGATGCTTGCCGCGAGCGGATTCGGCAGCAGCGTCGCGGCCTTGTCGGGCGACATGGTTGGCGCCACGGACGCCTCCGGGGCGATGGCCACAGGTGCCGCGGGATTCGCGACGCTGTGGGGCCGCACCCATTCGTACACGGCCGCGGCGACCACGACCGCGGCGAGCACGAGCGGAATCGCCCAGCGCGTCCACCCGGCTTTCGTGTGCTCCGTCGTCGGCAGCTCGCCCATCGTCGGCGCCGTTGCCTGCAGCGTCGGGGCATCGAGCGCGGACGTCGCGGTTCCCGCCGCCAATGCCCCGAGCACGTCGTCGGGATCGAGGCGAACGAGCCGCGCATAACTCCGGATGAATCCCCGGACGAACGTGCGCCCCGGCAGATGGCTGTAGTCGCCTTCCTCCAGCGCGCGCACCTGACGCGGCGCGAGCTTCAGCTGCTGGGCGACGGCGTCGATCGTCAGCCCCGACGCCTGCCGTGCCGCGCCGAGCAGCGCGCCGGCCGTCGCGCCCGGCGGGAAGGCACCTCCCGCCATGGCATTCGATTGCGGGTCGGTCACTCGCAGAGCCCCGTGGTAACCGCTTTGGCCTCGGCCGAGTCCGGGTATCGATTGCGCAACTGGACGACGTAGAGCGCCTCGGCGGCGCGATCATTGGCCTTGCGCTCGATGCACATGCCGAGGTAGAGCGCTTCGGGCCTGGGCGCCGGGAGCTGGGCGAGCTGCCTCGTGTAACCGCGCGCCTCGTCGAGGCGGCCGGCCTTGAAGGCGAGCAACGCGAGTCCGTACATCGCCGGCGCATTGGCCGGCGAGCGCGCCAACGCCCTGCGGTAGAACGACTCGGCACCGGCGATGTCGCCGAACGCCGCACTGCAGCGTCCGGCGTTGGTGAGCGCGATTTCCGGTGTCTTGTAGAACGGGTTCCTGAGCGCGATCTCGAACTCCGGGATGGATTCGCGCGGCCGGTCGTTGCTGCAGAGATACCAGCCCCAGTTGTGCCGGATGTCGGAGTCTTCCGGGGCGAGCGAGAGCGCGCGCTGGAAATACTGCTCCGCCTTCGGGTTGTCGCCGAGCATCGCGTAGACGAGTCCGAAGTAGTTGTAGATGCGCGGATTGGTGGGGTCGAGGGTCTGCGCTTCGGTGAGCTCCTCGATGGCGACGTCCATCCGGCCGCGCTCGTAATACCCCGCGCCCAGTTCTGCGTGCAGCGCGGCGCGATCCTTGGGGCTCACCTCCGGCGCCTTGATGGGCGGCAGCGGATCGGGGGCGCGCGGCGGCGGAGGCGTGCTGCTCGACGTGGTCGATGCGCACGCCCCGACGAGCGAGACGAGGGCCGCGATGGCGGCGGCGGCGGCGACGCGGCGTAGCGTTGCGATCATGGTCGTGGTCCGGCCGGCCGCAATTCAGTGCGCCGCGGTGCCGCTCGGCGCCCGTTGCAGGCGGAGCTGCCGCTTGGTGCGATCCCGGACTCGTCCCGCGAGCTGGCCGCACGCAGCGTCGATGTCCTCGCCGCGGGTCTTTCTGATCGTCGTCACGAAGCCGGCGTCCATGAGGGTCGCCTGGAACGCCAGTATTCGCGAGCGCGGGCTGGTTTCGAATTCGGCGCCCGGGAACGGATTCCAGGGAATCAGGTTGAACTTGCAGGGGACGCGGTGCACGAGCGCGGCGAGCTCGCGCGCCTGGTCGACGCTGTCGTTCACTCCATCGAGCATCACGTACTCGAACGTCACGAAATCGCGCGGCGCGCGATCGAGATAGCGGACGCACGCGGCGAGCAACACCGCGAGCGGATACTTGCGGTTGATCGGCACGAGGCGATCGCGCAGCGGGTCGTTGCCGGCATGCAGTGATACCGCGAGGGCGACGGGGCAATCCTCGCGCAGCCGATCGATCGCGGGCACGAGTCCGGATGTCGAGAGCGTGACGCGGCGGCGCGACAAGCCGTACGCATCGTCGTCGAGCATGACCCGCAATGCCGTCACCACCGGGTCGTAGTTGGCGAGCGGCTCGCCCATGCCCATCAGGACGACGTTGGTGATCGGCGCGCGCCCCTGTTCGACCCAGGACCCGCTGGCGCCGTCGGCCAGGAGTGCGCGATTCGCGTGCCACAGCTGGCCGACGATCTCGCCCGTCGTGAGGTTGCGGTTGAATCCCTGCTTGCCGGTCGAGCAGAACGCGCAGTCGAGCGCGCAGCCCGCCTGCGAAGAAATGCAAAGCGTGCCGCGGTCGTCCTCGGGAATGTAGACCGCCTCGACGGCATTGCCGGCTCCCACGTCGAGGAGCCACTTGCGCGTGCCGTCGGCGGCGGTCGTGTCGCCGATCACCGTCGGGCCGCGGATCTCGGCGACTTCCGCCAGTTGATCGCGCAGCGCGCGCGACAGGTCCGTCATGGCGCCCGGCCCGTCGACCAGGCGCTGGTGCACCCAATGCGACACCTGCTTCGCGCGAAACGGCTTCTCGCCCCGGTCGGCGAAGAAGGCCGCAAGGCCGGCGGCGTCGAGGTCGAGCAGGTTGATCACGTCAGCGGCTGCACCGTGTCAACGGCTGTAGACCGCGAGCGCAGGGAAGAAGTACGCGATCTCGGTCTTGGCGGTGTCGGGCCCGTCGGAACCGTGCACGGCGTTCGCGTCGATCGATTTCGCGAAATCGGCCCGGATCGTGCCGGGTGCCGCCTTTTTCGGATCGGTGGCGCCCATGAGGTCGCGGTTCTTCGCAATGGCGTCCTCGCCCTCGAGCACCTGGATCATCACCGGCCCCGACGTCATGAAATCGACCAGATCCTGGAAAAACGGCCGATCGAGGTGAACTGCATAGAAGCCCCCAGCCTCCGCCGACGAGAGCCAGCGCATTTGCGCCGCAACGATCTTGAGACCGTTGGTCTCGAACCGCGAGTAGATTTTGCCGATGAGATTCGCGGCGACCGCATCGGGCTTGATGATGGAAAGGGTGCGTTCGACGGCCATGCCAGCCACTCCGACAGGATAAATGCGAGTAAATTCAAAATTATACCATTTTGGCCGCCTTGTCGCCGGCCTCGGCGCCGGGCGTCCGCCATCGCGCCATGCCGGGGTGCCGGATGGGGCCGCTCGCGCAATGCTGCTTGCCGGGGACGAGCAGCCCACAATGAAAAAGGCGGGCCGGGGCCCGCCTTTCCGGAGCGTCCGCGCGTCGACCCCGCGGGCGTTCGCGCGAGGACGCCGGCAGCGTTCTATTGAATCATTCCGAGCGTCCGCGGCAGCCAGAGCGTGAGCGTCGGCCAATACGTGACGACGACGAGGAAACCCAGCATCGTCAGCAGCCACGGCCAGACGGCGATCGTGAGCTCGGTGATGCCCATCTTGGTGATGCCGCTCGCCACGTACAGGTTGAGCCCCACCGGCGGATGGCACATTCCGACCTCCATGTTCACCACCATCATGATGCCGAAGTGGACGGGGTCGATGCCGAGCTTCATCGCGACCGGGAACAGGATCGGCGCCATGATCAGCACGATCGACGAGGGTTCCATCACGTTGCCGGCGAGCAGCAGCACGACGTTGACGAACAGCAGGAAGGCGATGACGCCCAGGCCCTTGTCGAGCATCCACGCGGCGAGCTCCTGCGGGATCTGCTCCGAGGTCATCAGGTACGAGAACATCACCGCGTTGGTGATGATGTAGAGCAGCATCGCGCTCATGTTGGCCGAGTCAAGCAGCACCTTCGGCACCTTCGCGAGCGACATGTCCTTGTACACGTAGACGGCGACGAAGAACGCGTAGACGGCGCTCATCGCGGCGGCTTCGGTCGGAGTGAAGATGCCGCTGTAAATGCCGCCGATGACGACGATGACTAGCAGCAGCCCCCAGATGCTCTCGCGGAACGTCTGCCAGCGCTCCGGCCACGACGCCTTGGGCTGCCGCGGATAGTTCTTCTTGCGTGCGATCCACCACGTCGTCAGACCGAGCAACGTCGCCAGCACGAGGCCCGGAACGATCCCGGCGATGAACAGCGCGCCGACCGACGTGTTCGTCGCGACCGCGTACATCACCATCACGATCGACGGCGGGATCAGGATGCCGAGTGCGCCCGAAGTGGTGATGACGCCTGCGCCGAAGCGGGCAGGGAAGCCCTGCCTCAGCATCGCCGGCAGGATGATCGAGCCGATGGCGACGACGGTGGCCGGCGAACTCCCGGACACCGCGGCAAAGAGCGCGCAGGCCATCACCCCGGCGAGCCCGAGGCCGCCCGCCCAATGGCCGACCATCGACGACGCGAAGTTGATCATCCGCCGCGCGACACCTCCGTGCGTGAGGAAGTTGCCGGCGAGAATGAAGAACGGGATCGCCATGATCTCGAACTTCTCGATGCCGGTGAAGAGCTTGAGCGCGACCGACTCGATCGGGACGCTCGTCATCGTGAACAGGTACGTGAGCACGGTGAGGCCGAGCGAGATCGAGATCGGCATCCCGGTCAGCATCAGGCCGAACAGCAGCGCGAAGATGATCCAGGCATTTGCGATCGGGATACCGGCAAACTTCAGCACCACCGGAATGGCGATCATCACCGGCGGGATGAGCGCCGGCCAGCGCGGAGCGTCCGCGGGAACGGGGGGGACCAGCGTGCTCATTTGCGGCCTCCCCCGGGGACGTCGGCCGGATGCAGGTTGTCGGGCAACGCGTAGGGATTGATGTCCTCCATCTCTTCGATGCCCTCGACGTGCGCGACGTCATGGTGCGGCAACTCGCCGGTGCGCGCGAACGACCAGGCGACCTGCAGGAACCGGAAGCACATCAGGTAGGAGCCGACGGGAATGCACAGGTACGCGATCCACTTCGGCAGCTCGAGGTCGGGCGACACCGAGTCGGTGTGGGCGATGTCCCAGACGAACGTCGCCCCGAGCGTGCCGACGATCCCGGTGAACACCGCACCCGCCGCGAGCCCGAACAGCACGTAACCCTTGCGCGTGTTGCCGGGCAAGCGGTTGATCATCACGTCGACCCCGACGTGGATGCCGGTGCGCACGCCGTACGCGGCGCCGAACTTCGCCATCCAGACGAACATGTAGATGCAGAGCTCCTGCGCCCAGGTGAGGTCGAGCGCGAGGAGTGCGTCCTGGACGCCGGGAATCGAAAGGCCCGCTGCATAACGGTGGACGACGGCGACGAAGATCAGCAACGTAGCCGCGCCCATCAGGAACGCGATCAGCCACTCCTCGAGATGATCCAGGAACTTCATGGCGCCTCCCCCACGGTCCCGCGTGACGGTCGCGGCGGCGCTCGAACCCCGCAAGCAGCGCGCGACCGCAAACAAACGAACGCCACTGTCAGTGCGCGATCCGCTCCGACAGTGGCTCTTCCGGCAACGGTCCTACTGTCCTACGGCTTGAACCCGGTTTCCTTGTAGACCTCGGCAATCGTGTCCTTGCCGACGCGTGACTCGTTTTCCTTGTGCACGCCGACCAGCGCCTTCTTCATCGCCGCCTTCTGCTCGGGCGTGAGCGTGATGATCTCCGTCTTTCCGGAAGCCTTGACCGCAGCCAGCGCGTCCATGTTCTCCTTCTGTGCGATGTCGTTCGCGTACTTGGTGGCGTCCTTCATCGCGCCTTCGAGCGCCGTTCGGATGTCCGGCGGCAGGCCATCCCAGAACTTCTTGTTCGCGATGACCGCGTACCCAAGATAGCCGTGGTCGGTCAGCGCGAGGTACTTCTGCACCTCGTGCATCTTCTGCGTGTAGAAGTTCGACGGCGGGTTCTCCGTACCGTCGACCACTCCGGTCTGCAGCGCCTGGTACACCTCGGAGAACGCCATCACCTGCGGAATCCCGCCCAGCGCCTTGATCTCGTCGCCCAGGACTTTCGACGACTGGATGCGCAGCTTGAGACCCTTGTAGTCGGCGGGCACGCGAATGGGCTTGTTCGCGCTCATCACCTTGAAGCCGTTGTCCCAGTACGCCAGTCCGACGATGCCCTTCGACTCGAGTTTCTTGAACAGCGCCGCGCCCACCGGACCCCCGGTGACCTTGTGCAGCTCCTCGTAGCTGTCGAAGATGTACGGCAGGTCGAACACCTCGAACTCGCGCACGCCCAGCGGGCCGAACTTCGCGAGCGACGGCGCCAGCAACTGGACCGATCCGAGCTGCAGTGCTTCCATCTCCTCGCCGTCCTTGAAGAGCGAGCTGTTCGGATAGACCTCGACCTTGACGCGGCCCTTCGTGCGCTCCTCGGCGAGCTTCTTGAAATAATCGGCGCCCTTGCCCTTCGGCGTGTCCACAGCGACGACGTGGCTGAACTTGATGACGATCGGCTGCTGTGCCGAAATGGGGCCGGCGGCAGCCAACAGCGCGGCGACGGCGATGGCGAGAACGGTGCGACGCTTCATCGAATCCTCCTTCTCCAGTTGCGACGGCACGCCCCAACTCTGCCGTTGGCCGGGCGCCGACGTTCGGGGCAGCGTACCCGCCGTGCCCCGGTCGCCAGTTGATGCGCGTCAACATTACCACCCGGTGGGTCGCCATTCCACCTTCCAACCGGGCGCATCGCCGTGGGCCTGGAATGCGGCGTCCACACCCACGCCAGGGACAAGCGCGAGCGCGTCGCCGCAGAAGACGAGCGGCAACGATTGTCGCTGCCAGGCGGGCATGGCGGCCTCCTGCAGCAGCCGTTTCAGCGAACGCGCAGGACGGCCGGCCGCCGGTCGAAGGCGCTCGCCTCCGGTCCGCGACCGCACGGTGACCGCGCCCGTTGCGAGCGCCGCGCGGGCGATGCCCTCACCCACGCACCATGCGAACTCGAGCGATCCGTGGGGCAGTGCGAGAGCTGTCTCGCCGCGCCAGGGGACGGCGAACGGGGCAACGGCCGGCGCGTGCACGATGATCCGGGCCCGGTGGACGCCGATCTCCGCCCCGGCGTGCACGAGCCTGACGCGCGCATCGGCCGGCGCGTGCGTCAATTGGTCGAGCATTGCGGCAAGGCGCGCCGTCGACGGTGCGCGCAGTCCGTGCTGGCGCAGGAACCAGCGCAGCAGATTCCGGGCCCGGTGCGGTGCCCGCAGGCGGAGCGCGATCAGCGCGGCGCGATCGAGCGTCATGCCGGCATCGCCTTCGGTCCTGATCGCGTCGGACGCATCGAGACGCGCCAGGTCGTCGTGAAGCCGAGCCGCCTCGGCCTGGTGGGCGGCTGCGCGCGCAAGGGTGGCCGGATAGCCGGGAAACGCCGCGGCGAGTCGCGGCGCGATCTCGCGGCGGATCAAATTGCGCTTCACGCCCATGTCGGCATTCGATTCGTCGTCGACCCATGCGAGGTGGTGCGCGAGCGCGTAGGCGTCAATTGCCGCGCGCGGCAGCGAGAGAAACGGACGCAGCAATGCCGGCCCCGCGGCCGGTGACCGGTGCGTCGGCATGGCCGCGAGGCCGGCCGGGCCCGCGCCGCGCAGAAGCTGCAGCAGCAGCGTTTCCGCCTGGTCGTCGGCATGGTGGGCGAGCGCGACATAGTCCGCGTCGACCGTGGCGAACGCCGCGTACCGCGCCTCGCGCGCCGTGGCTTCCAGGCTCGCGCCGCGGGCACGTGCCACACGAACGCGATGCACCGTGAGCGGCACGTCCCGCGCGGCGCACTCGGCGGCACAGAAGCTCGCCCAGGCATCAGCCTGCGGCGACAGGCCGTGATGGACGTGCGTCGCGCCAAGCGAGAGGCCGAGCTCGGGCGCGAGGCGCGCCAGCGCGTCGAGCAGCACCATCGAGTCGCGTCCGCCGGACAGCGCAACGCTGACGCGCAGAGCGGCCGTCCCTTCGTGCGTCGCGCCGGCTGGTCTCGCCGCATCGCGCACGGCCTCGAGCACCGGCTCGATGTCAACGGCAGAGGGGTCCGGCATGGCGACCGGCCGGCGGGATCAGCCGGCGGGGATCTCCTTGTACTTGCCGTACGACAGGATCTTGTCCTCGCGCGTTTCGAGCAGCGTGTCGAGCGACTGATCCTTGAGGCCGCGCAGCGCCTCGGTCAGGGCCTTCTTCATCGTCACCATCATGGCCGCAGGGTCGCGGTGCGCACCGCCCACCGGTTCGTTCAACACCTTGTCGATGAGGCCGAGCTGCTTCAAGCGCGGCGCGGTGATGCCGAGCGTCTCGGCCGCCTCCGGCGCCTGCTCGGCGGATTTCCACAGGATGGACGCGCACCCTTCGGGCGAAATCACCGAGTACGTCGCGTACTGGAGCATCAGCGTGACGTCGCCGATGGCGATCGCGAGCGCGCCGCCCGATCCGCCTTCACCGACCACCGTCACGACAATGGGCACTCGCAATCCCGCCATCTCGTAGAGGTTGCGGCCGATGGCCTCCGACTGTCCCCGTTCCTCCGCGCCGATGCCGGGATAGGCGCCGGGCGTGTCGACGAATGTGAACAGCGGCAGCCCGAATTTCTCGGCGAGCTTCATGAGTCGCAACGCCTTGCGGTAGCCCTCGGGGCGCGGCATGCCGAAGTTGCGGTAGATCTTTTCCTTGGTATCCCGTCCCTTCTGGTGGCCGAGCACCATGCAAGGCTTGCCGTTGAAGCGCGCGAGGCCGCCCACGATGGCGGGATCGTCGGCGTATTGCCGGTCGCCGTGGAGCTCGCGGAAATCGCTGAAGAGCCCGTTGATGTAGTCGAGGGTGTAGGGCCGCTGCGGATGGCGGGCGACCATGGCGATCTGCCACGCCGTCAGCTTGCCGTAGATTTCCTTCGTGAGCTGCTGGCTCTTCTTCGAGAGCCGGGTGATCTCGTCGGAGATGTCGACCGCGGAATCCTCATGCACGTAGCGGAGCTCGTCGATCTTCGCCTGCAGCTCGGCGATCGGCTGTTCGAAATCGAGGAAGGTCTGCTTCATGGGCGGCAAGACGAGGGGCGGATGCGGCGCATATTAGCGCAAGTGCCTACGCCGGCGCCGCAAGCACCATGTCGACGTGAGCAATGTCGTCCTCCTGGTAGGGCACCCCATCCGTGCGGAACCCGAGGCCCGTGTAGAACCGCTCGAGGCGCTGCTGGGCGGCGATGCGGATCGTCTGCCGCGGCCACACGCCGCGGGTGCGGACGATGCCTTCGACCATCAGCGTCCGCCCGAAACCGATTCCTCGAAACGGCGCAACGGTCAGCACCCGGCCGATCGAGGGTTCGACGAATTTCCGGCCGGGATCGAGCACGCGCAGGTAGCCGGCCAGCGCAGGCGCTGCGTAGCCGTCGTGCCATGCAATGAGATGCCAGGCGTGAACATCGTGGCCGTCGGCATCCAGGAACGCGCAGTGCTGCTCGACCGCGAACACCTGCTGCCGCGCGGCGAGCGCGGCGTACAGGTCGGCGGGAGCGAGGTCCGGCAACCGCGACCACTGCCAGCGGATTTCGTTGGCCGACGCGGAAGAGCCGGCGCGTGGCACAGAATCCATCGTGCCCAACATAGCGCAGTCGACTCGTTACGTCGAGGGCCGCGGGCTGTCGGGTGGCAAAGAGAAGTGAGCGAAATCGGCGACGAACGGCCGGCCCATCGCGCCGGCGATCAGGGCGAAATCGGCCTCCGGCACACGCACCACGCCGAACCGAAACGCCGCACCCCAGTGCGCCTTGCTGCGGATGAACGATAGCGCTTCGATCAGCGGACGCACCGGTGCCGGCTGCGCGGAGAAGTAGTCGACGTCCAGCCGGAATGGTCGAAGCGAATCGCCGGCCTGATAGACGGTGCCGTTGCGGATGCGTCCGATGGCCGTGAAGGCCTGCAGCGCTTCGCCGTCCGGGTGTTGCGTGCGCGGGGAGTAGTACGCGAGGCCGTCGCCCGCGCGCATGCGCTCCAGGGGTCCGGCCTTGCCGCGGTTGACCTGCGCGTAGCCGCCGGCCATCCCCATGTCGACGTCTTCCTTCGAGACGACACCGATCCAATAGTTGCGCGCAGACATGCTGGCGTCGCTCATGCGAGCCGCCCCTGCATCTCGTGGCCGACGTTGCCCAAAGCGCACGTGCGCAATTCGGGGGGATAGGTCACTTCAATACGACCATGTGCGCGCCGCAGCCCCGATCGCGCGCCGTGCGCCGCGGGAACGCTGCGGCGCAGGAGCTCGGCGCAGAGCACGCCTGCCGTGGCCAGGGCGAGGCCGCCGGCGACGGCAGGCCGGGCGACGAGAATGGCGATCGTGCGAGCCTCGACGGGGAGCAAAGGCGCCAGCGCGAGGCCGAGCGTCGCCGCCGCGAGCAGTGCGACCCCCGTGAGCGCCAGGGCCACGGCCCACCCCGGCAAGCCGAGGAAGCGATGGTTGCCGGCACGCCGGTGCCGAGCCAGCGCGACGGCGGGAAAGACGAGGGCCAACGCCGCGCCCGCGACGGCGAGGCCCGTCGCGAGCAGCTGCAACAGCGCCGGCCAACCTTCCGGCGCCAGACCGGCGAGGGCATCCACGCGGAGCGCCTGCGCGAGCGGCGGCGCGAGCTTGACGATGAGGGCGAGCTGCAGAGTCAGGAGCGTTGCGAGATAGATCAGGCGGAGCATGCCGATTCTCCCGAGCAATTGCCGAATGGGACGAATGAGTCGGAGCGACCCAAGGATCGAACATTCGGGCCGAGGCGAGTATTGCGGTGCCACGTGGGCACAATAGGTGGGGCGCGATGTTTGCGCCATCGGGCAAACGGACGATCACTCGCCGACGAGCGGCGGGAACGGACGCTGCGTTTGGAGTCGGCATTAGAATGCTCGCGAACCCGCTTGGAGGCACGATGAAGTCACACAGGATCGCCGTCATTCCCGGCGACGGGATCGGCAAGGAAGTCGTTCCGGAAGGGATGCGCGTGCTCGAGGCCGCGGCGCGGAAGTTCTCGCTCGGCATCGAGTGGCGCGAATTCGGCTGGAACTGCGACTACTACGCGAAGCACGGCCGCATGATGCCCGAGGACTGGTTCGAGACCCTCTCGCCGCACGCGGCGATCTACTACGGCGCCGTCGGCTGGCCGGCGATCGTGCCCGACCATGTGTCGCTTGTGGGGCTCGCTCATCCCGTTTCGCCGGAGGTTCGACCAGTATGTGAACCTGCGACCTTGCCGCCTGATGCCGGGCATTCCGAGCCCGCTCGCGAACAGGAAGCCGGGCGACGTCGATTTCGTCGTCGTGCGCGAGAACACCGAAGGCGAATACTCGTCGGTCGGTGGCCGTATGTTCGAGGGGACCGAACGCGAGATCGTGTTCCAGGAGTCGATCTTCTCGCGCAAGGGTGTGGACCGGATTCTGCAATTCGCGTTCGAGCTCGCAGGGACGCGTGCCGCCAGGCATCTCACCTCCGCGACCAAGTCGAACGGCATCTCGATCACGATGCCGTACTGGGACGAGCGGTTTCGGGCGATGGCGAGCCGCTACCCCGGCATCCGGACCGATCAGTTCCACATCGACATCCTGGCCGCGCATTTCGTGCAGCGGCCCGAACGATTCGACGTGGTCGTCGGCTCCAACCTCTTCGGCGACATCCTGTCGGACCTCGGTCCGGCGGTGTGCGGCACGATCGGCATCGCGCCGTCCGGCAACATCAATCCGGAGCGCACCCACCCGTCGCTGTTCGAGCCGGTGCACGGCTCCGCGCCGGACATCGCCGGCAAGGGCATCGCCAATCCGATCGGACAGATCTGGTCGGGCGCGCTCATGCTGGAGCACCTGGGTCATGCCGACGCGGCGGCGGCCGTCGTCGGCGCCATCGAGCGTGTGCTGGCCGATCCATCCGCGCCGCGCACGCCGGACATCGGCGGCAAGGCCACGACCACCGAAGTGGGCAAGGCGATCGCGGCGGCGGTCTGATCAGGCGGGGCCGGCGCAGGGCACGTGGGCAGCTGGCGCTGAAACATCTCCCAAGCGCGTGAGGCGGCGACGCGGCGAAAGCCGAAGCCCGCCGGCTGCCGCAGCAACACGTCGGCGCCAATCGGCGCCTCGTGGCTTTCCTCCATCGGCATCAGGCGTCATGTTAGCAACCGACATGACTGAGGTCAGGCGCGAAGCGCCGGTTTGTGGCAGCATTACGCGCGTCTCTGAGGGTTCCGCACGGCGGTATCGTTTCAAGGGAGAAGGGAATGTCATTGTCGATCGGAGTCCCACGCGAGAGCTTTCCCGGCGAGAAGCGGGTCGCCACGGTGCCCGAGGTCGTCGAAAAGCTGATCAAGCAGGGTTTCAGGGTCGCCGTCGAAGCGGGCGCCGGCGATGCGGCCCAGATCAGCGACGACGCCTACCGCGCTGCCGGGGCCGAGATCGTCGACGACCGGGCCAGGCTCTGGGCGACGTCCGACATCGTCTTCAAGGTGCGCGCTCCGAGCCGCGAGGAAATCGACCTGCTGCGCGAGGGCGGCACCCTGGTCAGCTTCGTCTGGCCGGCGCAGAACCCCGAACTGCTGCAGCAACTCGCCGCCAGGAAGGCCACCGTGCTGGCGATGGACAGCGTGCCGCGCATCTCGCGCGCGCAGAAGCTCGACGCGCTGTCGTCGATGGCCAACATCGGAGGCTACCGGGCCGTCATCGAGGCCGCGCACGAATTCGGCCGCTTCTTCACCGGTTCGATCACGGCGGCGGGCAAGGTGCCGCCGGCCAAGGTCTTCGTCATCGGCGCCGGCGTCGCGGGTCTTGCCGCCATCGGCGCCGCGTCCGGGCTCGGCGCCATCGTGCGCGCCAACGACACGCGACCGGAAGTCGCGGATCAGATCAAATCGCTGGGCGGCGAGTTCGTGCCCGTCGACTACGAGGAGGAGGGCAGCGGCGTCGGCGGCTACGCCAAGGTGATGAGCGAAGGCTTCCAGAAGGCCCAGCGCGAGGTGTTCGCGAAGCAGGCGAGGGACGTCGACATCATCATCACGACGGCGCTGATTCCCGGCAAGCCCGCGCCCAAGTTGATCACGGAAGAGATGGTCAGGTCGATGAAGCAGGGCAGCGTCATCGTCGACATGGCCGCCGAGCAGGGCGGCAACTGCGAGCTTACGGTGCCGGGCGAGGTCGTCGTCAGGCATGGTGTCACCATCATCGGCTACAAGGACTTGCCGAGCCGCCTGGCGAAGCAGGCGTCCACGCTCTACGCGACGAATCTCTTCCGGCTGATGGAAGACATGATCAAGACGAAGAGCATCGAAGGTGATGCCGTCAAGATCGACATGACGGACGAGGTCCTGCGCGGCACGACGGTGATCGATCGGGGCGAGGTCACGTGGCCGCCGCCGGCGCCGAAACTGTCCGCCGCACCCGCGGTGGTCGCCGCCAAGCCGGTCGCAGCGGCGCCCAAGGCGAAGGGCCACGGTCACGGCGGCAGCGAAGGCCCGATGGCCGGAACGAAGACCGCGGTCCTGTTCGGCAACGGCCGCGCTGCTGTTCCTGCTCGTCGGCCGGTTCGCGCCGCCGAGCTTCCTTGCGCACTTTACCGTCTTCATTCTGGCGTGCTTCGTCGGCTACATGGTGGTCTGGAACGTGACACCCGCACTGCACACGCCGCTGATGAGCGTGACCAACGCCGTCTCCAGCATCATCGCCATCGGCGCGCTCGTCCAGATCGCGCCGGACCTCACCAAGATATCAGCCGACCTTTCGCGGCCGAACGAGTGGATCCGCTGGCTGGCCGTGGGCGGCATCGGGCTCGCGACGATCAACATGTTCGGCGGCTTTGCGGTGACCCAGCGCATGCTGCAAATGTTCCGCAAATAGGGAAGAAGAGAACATGACCTCCAGTCTCTCGACGGTCGCCTACATCGGGGCCACGATCCTCTTCATCCTTTGCCTCGGCGGGCTGTCCAACCCGGAAACGTCGCGGCGCGGCAACCTGTACGGGATCATCGGCATGGCGATCGCCGTGCTCGCCACGGTCTTCGGCCCGCAGGTCACGACGGCCGGACTTCCCTACATCCTCGCCGCGATGGTGGTCGGCGCAGGCGTGGGTCTCTACGCGGCACGTGTCGTCAAGATGACCCAGATGCCCGAGCTCGTGGCGCTGATGCACAGCCTCGTGGGCCTCGCCGCGATGCTCGTGGGCTACGCCAATTTCATCGATCCGGCCGTGTCGGTCGGCATGACGCCCGCCGAGCGGGCGATCCACGAAATGGAGATGTACCTCGGCGTGCTCATCGGCGCCGTGACTTTCTCGGGCTCGGTGATCGCCTTCGGCAAGCTCTCCGCCAGGATCACCGGCAAGCCGGTCCTGTTGCCCGGGCGGCATCTGCTGAATCTCGCGGGCCTCGTGGCCGTCATCTACTTCGGCTATGCGTTCGTCAACGCGCACGGCGTGGCCGAAGGCATGACGCCGATGATCGTCATGACCGTCGTCGCGCTGCTCTTCGGCATCCACATGGTCATGGCGATCGGCGGCGCCGACATGCCGGTCGTGGTGTCGATGCTGAACAGCTACTCGGGTTGGGCCGCGGCGGCCACCGGCTTCATGCTGTCGAACGACCTCCTGATCGTGGTCGGCGCACTGGTCGGCTCGAGCGGCGCGATCCTGTCCTACATCATGTGCCGGGCGATGAACCGCAACTTCATCAGCGTGATCGCCGGCGGCTTCGGCACCGACAGCGGCGCCCCGGCCGCGGCCGGGGCGATCGGCCGGCGGGCGAAGTGAATGCCGATCCTGGCGGCCGAGACCGCGGAGCTTCTGCGCGACGCCAAGAACGTGTCATCGTGCCGGGCTACGGCATGGCGGTCGCGCAGGCGCAGCACACGGTCTACGAAATCACCAGGACGCTGCGCGACAAGGGCATCAACGTGCGCTTCGGCATCCACCCGGTGGCCGGCCGCATGCCAGGCCACATGAACGTGCTGCTGGCGGAAGCCAAGGTTCCCTACGACATCGTGTTCGAGATGGACGAGCTCAACGAAGACTTCCCGGCCACCGACGTCGCGATGGTCATCGGCGCCAACGACATCGTCAACCCGGCGGCGCAGGACGACCCGGGCAGCCCGATCGCCGGCATGCCGGTGCTCGAGGTCTGGAAGGCGAAGACGTCGATCGTGATGAAGCGAAGCATGGCCTCCGGCTACGCCGGCGTCGACAATCCGCTCTTCTACAAGGACAACAACCGCATGCTCTTCGGCGATGCCAAGAAGATGCTCGACGAGGTCCTGACGGCATTGAAATCCTGACTCACCGCCAAACGTCTCCCGGCCGGCAGGGCCGCCTTCGCCAACGATGTCCGGCCCACTTTCCCACCTGACGGTTCTCGATCTGTCCCGCGTGCTCGCGGGACCGTGGTGCACGCAACTGCTCGCGGATCTTGGCGCGACCGTGATCAAGATCGAGCGTCCCGGGTGCAGGCGACGACACGCGCGCCTGGGGCCCCCCGTACCTCAGGGACGCGGCGGGGAAGGACACGACTGAAGCCGCGTACTACCTGTCGTGCAACCGCGGCAAGCTGTCCGTCGCGGTCGACTTCACGACCGCCGACGGGCAGCGGATCGTCCGCGATCTCGCACGGCAGGCGGACGTTCTGGTCGAGAATTACAAGGTGGGCGGGCTTGCTAAGTACGGGCTCGACTACGCGTGCGTGTCGGCGTTGAACGCACGCCTCGTCTATGCGTCGATCACGGGCTTCGGGCAGAACGGTCCGTACGCGGACCGCGCCGGCTACGACTTCATCATCCAGGGGATGTCGGGATTCATGAGCGTCACCGGGGAGCGCGATGACTTGCCCGGCGGCGGTCCGCAGAAGGCGGGCATCGCGATCACCGACCTGATGACCGGAATGTTCGCCACGGTGGCGATCCAGGCGGCGCTCGCTCATCGCGACCGCACCGGACAGGGCCAGTGGATCGACACCTGCCTGTTCGATTCGGCCGTCGCGATGATGGCCGTGATCAACATGAATTACCTCGTCACCGGCACGCCGCCGGGGCGCGCCGGCAACGCGCATCAGAACATCGTTCCGTACCAGGTGTTCGCCTGTGCCGACGGCCACGTGATCCTCGCGGTCGGCAACGACAGCCAGTTCGCGAAGTTCTGCGAGGTGGCGGACCGCCGCGCGTGGGCGGCCGACGAGCGCTTCGCGAAGAACGCCGATCGGGTGCGACATCGCGCGACGCTCGTGCCGCTCGTGGCGGAAGTGATGCAGACGCGGACGCAGCGCGCGTGGCTCGACGCGCTGGAAGTCGAGGGCGTGCCCTGCGGACCGATCAACCGCCTCGATCAGGTGTTCGCCGATCCGCAAGTCGTGGCGCGCGGTCTGCGGATGGACCTGCCGCATCCGTCGGCGGGCACCGTGCCCCAGGTGGGCACGCCCATCCGGTTTTCGGCCACACCACCCGAGTACGGGCGGGCACCGCCGCTCCTGGGCGAGCACACGGCGGCCGTGCTGCGCGAGCGCCTGGCATTCGACGCCGATACGATTGCCGCGCTCGCCGCGCGCGGCGTGATCGGGGTACGCGCGTGACACCCTCGCGCGACGCGGTGGTCACGACGCCTGGACCCGGACGCCGACGTTCTGGATCGCGTACGCCGCGCTCTCGGCGGTCGCGCTCTTCGTCGCGTGGCGCCTCTTTCCGCTCGCGATTCCGCTCGTCAATCTCGACATCACGTTCTCGCGCACGGAGGCGCTGGCGAAGGCCGAGGCGACTGCGGCGCTGATGGCGCTCGCTCCGGACGATGCGCGCAGCGCGGTCCGTTTCGCGCACGACAGCGCGACGCAGAACTATGTCGAGCTCGAAGGCGGCGGCCGGACGGCCTTCGGCACGCTGGTCAAGGGCGATCTCTACGCGCCGTACTGGTGGGACGTGCGCATCTTCCGGCCGGGCGACGTGAACGAAGTCACGCTCCGGTTCCGGCCGGATGGCGCCTCCAACGGCTTCGGCCGCCGCGTGCCGGAAACCTATGTGCGCGACGCCGCGAGCAAGGCGCTCTCCGCGGCGGCCGCGCGCGCGTTGGCCGAGGAGCGCGCGACGGCGGACTGGAAGTTCGATCTCAAGCCGTATGCGCTGCTCGAGCAGTCGCAGCAGACGCGTCCCGCCGGGCGCGTCGACCACACGTTCGTCTACCAGCGCGACGAAAAGCTGGGCGAGGCGCGCATCCGGCTGCGACTGACGGTGGCCGGCGACGAACTCACCGAGATTGCGCCCTACGTCTACGTGCCCGAATCCTTCGAGCGGCGTTTTCGCGAGCTGCGCAGCGCGAACGACACGATCGCTGGCGTGGCCGGGCTCGCGGCGGGCCTGCTCTACGGGCTCGGCGGCTGCATCCTCGGCGTGCTGTGGCTCGGCCGCCAGCATTGGCTTTCCGTGCGCCCGGCGCTCGCGGCGGGGTTCGTCGTGGGCGGCCTGATGGCCGCGACGACGATGTCCGCCGCGCCCACCGCGTGGTTCGACTTCGACACGGCGCAATCGGCGACGACCTTCTGGCTGCGCCAGGCCGGCACGGTGGCCGCCGTTGCCGTCGGCGGCGGATTTGCCTATGCGCTGGTGTTCATGGCGGCCGAGAGCCTCACGCGTCGCGCGTTCGGCCATCAGCCGCAATTGTGGCGGCTGTGGTCGGCCGAGGCCGGCGCGTCGCGCGCGGTGCTCGGGCGCACGCTCGGCGGTTACGCGTTCGTCCCGCTCGAGCTCGCGCTCGTCGCCGGGTTCTACTACGCGACCAACCGCTGGCTCGGCTGGTGGCAGCCCTCCGAAGTGCTGACCGATCCCAACATCCTGTCGTTCGCGGTGCCCGCGCTGATGCCGATTGCCGTGTCGCTGCAGGCGGGCTTCATGGAGGAGTGCCTGTTCCGCGCCGTTCCCCTCGCCCTCGGTGCGCTCATCGGCGCGCGCTTCGGCCGCCGCAGGACCGGCATCGCCATCGCCTTCGTGCTGCAGGCCGTGATCTTCGGCGGCGCGCACGCGAACTATCCCGGCTTTCCGTCGTATTCGCGCCTCGTGGAGCTCGTGCTGCCGTCGATGCTCTGGGCCGCCATCTTCCTGCGCTTCGGCCTGCTGCCCACGATCCTGCTGCACGCGCTCTACGATCTCGCGCTCTTCTCCATCCCGTTGTTCCTCGTCGATGCGCCGGGTGCGTGGTTGCAGCGCGCCGCGGTGTTCGCCGCAGCGCTCGTGCCCCTCGGGGTGGTGCTGTGGCGGCGCGTCAAGGCAGGGGCGTGGGGCGAAATGCCCGGGGCACTGCTCAATCGCGCGTGGGTGCCGCGCGCCGCCTTGCCGGAGCGGACGCCGCGACCGCCGCGCGTCATGCAACCGTCGCGCGGCCAGGAGCGAGTCGCGCGTTCGCTGCCCTATCTCGGACTCGCGGGGCTCGTCGCGTGGGTCGCCTTCGCGCCGATGCGCGCCGACGCGCCTTCCATCGGACTCGATCGTGCCGCCGCGGAGGCCGCCGCCGACGCCGCATTGAAGTCGCGCGGTGTTGCGCTCGAACCAGAGTGGCGCCGCTACTCGACGGTGCGCGACGCCAACGAAGAGCCGCAATGGCAACAGCACAAGTTCGTCTGGCGTGAGGCGGGTCCGGCCGCCTATCGCGTGCTGATCGGCGCATCCCTCGCGCCTCCGGTGTGGGACGTGCGCTACGCGACGTTCGACGGCGACGTGGCCGCGCGGGCGGAGGAGTGGCGGGTGACGATCGAGCCGGGCGGCGCCGTGCGTCAGGTGCGGCACATGTTGCCCGAGGCACGGCCCGGCGCACGACTGCAGAAGGACGCTGCGCTCGCCCTCGCCGAACGGCATGTGCGCGATCGCTTCGGCGCCGATCCCGCTGCGCTCAGGCTCGTGGCCGCGGACGAGCGGGATCGTCCGGCGCGCACCGACTGGACCTTCGTGTTCGCGGATCCGCGCGTCGACGTCGGCAAGGACGGCGAAGCCCGCATGGCGGTCACCGTCGCCGGCGATGAAATCGTCGGCGCCGGTCGCTTCGTCCACATTCCCGAATCCTGGCTGCGCGCCGAGCGCGAGCGCTCCGGGCGATTGCAGATCGTGAAGATGGCGGGCGGCCTGCTGTTCGCGCTCGCCGCGCTCGCGGCGCTCGTCAGCGGCGTGCGCAGCTGGATGCGCGGTCAATGCGACCCGCGGGTGCTGAAGGTCGTGTTCGCGCTCGGACTCGTCACCGCTGCTGCGGGCATCGCGGTCATGTGGCCGTCGCTCGCGATCCGCCTCAAGACGACGGAGCCGATCCTGTGGCAGGCGGCGCTCGCCGTGGCGGGCTCGCTGCTGGCGGCGTGCCTCGCTGCGCTGGTGATCGCACTGGCCTCGGGGGTCGGATTCTGGGCCGCTCGCGCGACGCCGAATGTGCCGCCGGTGGGACCGCTGCCGCCGTGGGCCGTCGGCGTCGCCGGCGCATTGCTGGTCGCGGGCGTGGGCGCCGTCGCCGGCAGCGCCGTCGAGCCCGAAGCGCCGCTGTGGCCGCCGTCGGCCTTCGAGGCGGCGGCGTGGCCGTGGGCCGCGGCGGCGCTGCAGGGCCTGGCAACGCTGTCGTCGATCGGCATCGGGCTCTTCGTGCTGCACATTCTCGATCGCGTCACGGCCGCGTGGACGCGTCGATCGTGGCTTGCGGGCGCGCTCGTCGTGACGCTGATCGCGGGGCTCGTCGCGATCAAGGCGGGCGCCGTCGGTGGCGCGCTCGCCGAAGGAATCGCGGCGGGGCTGGTGGCCGCTGCGGTCGTCTTCTACGTGCTGCGCTTCGACGCGCGGACTGTGCCCGGTTATCTCGTCACGACGGCGTTGATCGAGGCCGCGGAGACCGCGGCGATCACCGGCACGCGGGACGGATGGGTGGAATTCGCTCTGCTCGCCGCCGTGAGCGTTGCGATCGGCGTCGCAGCGACGCGCTATCTCGGCCGGCCCGCGGCAGCGTGAGACGCCGGCGTCCCCGTTTGCGCTCTCACTTCGAGCGGGTCCCGATCAGCGTGCGATATCGCGCCATGTGCCGGAGCGCCTGCCTGGGCTTTGCCTGCCGCTCGTACAACAACGCAAGGTTGTAGTGCCCGTCGGCAAGGTCGGGGTCGCTCGCGAGCGCCGCTTCGTAGGCGTCGACGGCGTCCGGCAGGCGTTCCTGGTCGTCGAGGAGCACGGCGAGGTTGAAGAGCAGGACGGCATCGTTGCCGCAGCGCCGGATCGCCTCGCGATAGACGCCCTCGGCTTTAGCATGATGCTTCGTCTCGTGCAGCAGCCGGCCCAGATTGACGTAAGCGTCGAGGAACCGCGGATCCTCGACGAGCGCATGCTCGTAGGCTTCCTGCGCGCCTTTGGGATCCCTGGCCTCGAGCGCGGCCCCTCGGGCAAACCACTGCGGCGCGCTCCGCGGTTCGTCCGGTTCCTGCCGCGGCGTGCGTTCGATCACGCTCAACGTTCCGTCGGCGGGATCGCCCTCGAACTCGAGCAGATACTGGCCAGACTCCGCCTGCCAGCGGCCGCCGCGCTCGCGGACGACGACGCGATCGGCCACGGCGCCGATGCGAAGTCCCGTCAACGGCATCGTGTCGGGAAGCTGGCCGCGCAGCACTTTCAGCGATTGGGTGATCCGCCGCTGCGGAACCTTCGCGGCGGCCAGCGCCTGGGCCGTGCGCAGCAGAATCAGGTCCTGGAAGGAAAAGCGCCAAGCCCCGCGCGGACCTCGCGCGGGGGAAACGAAGCCTGCCCCGATCAGCGCTCGAATTGCGCTGCGCGGCAGTCCCAGCAACTTCTCGACGTCGCGGACGCCATACGGATGCACCAACGGTCCCGTCGGTCGGCCCGCTAGGCTTTCTTCGCCCGTTTGCGTGCGGCGGCGGGTTGGGCCGCATCGGCCGCGGGCTTGGCAACGTCGCCGGCGGGATGGGCCGAATCGGCGCGCTTCGGCGGCTTCCTGGCGTTGGCAGGTTCGGCGGCAGGCAGGGCGGCCGCTTCGGCGGCCTTGGCGCGCGCCGGCGCCTTCTTCTCGAGGCTCGCGCGGAGCGCTTCCATGAGGTCGATGACCTGCGCGCCGCCTTCGGGCGCCTCGGCCATCGTCACTTCCTGCCCGTCGACCTTGCGCTGCACCGCCGCCTCGATGCGCGTCGCGACGTCGTCGGTGTAGGCGGAAGGATCGAAGGTGTCGGAGGTCTGCTGCTCGATCAGCTGCTGGGCGAGCTTCAGCTCGGCGGGCTTCACTTCGGTCTTCGGGATGTCCAGATCCTTCATCGCCCGCACTTCGCCGGCGTAGAGGAGCTGCTGCATGACCAGGCCGTCGTCGACCGGACGGATCATCACGATGTACTGCTTGCCGCGCGCGGCCCAGCGCCCGAGGGCGCAACGCTTCGACTCGCGCAAGGCGCTGGCCAGGAGTGCGTAGGGCTTGGCGCCACCCTTGTCGGGCGCGAGGTAATAGGCCTTGTCGAAGTACACCGGATCGACCGATTCGAGCGGCACGAATTCGGTGATCTCGGCCATGTGCGTGCCGGCTTCCTCCATCGCCTTCAGCTCATCGGGCGTGAACGTCACGTATTGGTCCTTGGCGAACTCGTAGCCCTTGACCATGTCCTCGCGCGCAACCGGCACTTCCTCCTTGATGCACAAATACTGCTGTTTCAGGCGCGACCCGCAACCCTTGTGCAGGAGGTTGAAGGAGATCGCCTTGCTCGCCTCGGTCGCCGAATAGAGCTTCACCGGGATCGACACCAGGCCGAAGGAAACCGTCAGACTTGCGATGGATCGTGCCGCCATGTATTGCCTCCTACTCCTTTGACGCCTTGGTGCCCGCGAGCGCCTTCTCCAGGCTTTGCTTGCGGACGAGGGCGTCGGCCCAGCGATCGCCGGTTTGCGCCAACCGTTGCGGGACGTTCGTGATTCTAAAGTCGAGAGGGTGGGCGCTGGCAAGCTCTTCCCACGTCAAAGGCATCGAAACGGGTCCGCCGGGCTCGCCGCGTGGCGAATAAGCCACATTCAGCGTCTTGCCGCGGACGTTCATGTTGTAGTCCATGAAGATCTTGCCGGTCCGCTTGGGCACACTCCATTCGACCGTGATGTCCTTCGGATGCGCGCGCACCAGGTGCCGGCCGACCAGCTCCGACACATGTCGCGCCGCGTCGAAATCGATCGTGCGCTTGATCGGCACGAACACGTGCAGACCGGTCTTTCCGGAAGTCTTGACGATGGCGTCGAGCGACATGCTCTGCAGCAGCTCGCGCAGCCAGAACGCCACTTCCTTGCCCTTCTCGAATGCGACGGTGTTGAGCTCGGGCTCGCCGCCCGGCCTTTCCTTGCCCGAGTAGATGTACGGGTCGATGTCGAACAGCACGTAGTCGGGATAGTTGAGGATGGAGGCCTCGAGCGACTCGAGCGAGGTGTCGTAGTCGGTGCCCTTCGTGCGCGCGTCGGGACCCGGTTTCGCGCGCGAATGCCAGATGTGGAATTCGAGTGTCCCGGATTGCGCGAGCCACAGGAGCGTCGGCAGGTTGTTGCACAGCAGATACTCGTGGCGCTCGTCCTTGTGGCCCGAGAACACGGTGATCGCCTCCACGAAATCCGGTCGCTCCTGCTCCCAGTGCTTCTGGAAAAAGCGCTGGCCGCCAATTCCATCCGGCATGCGGATCATCGTGAGCGGACGATCGGCGAGATGCGGCAGCATGTGGGGCGAGACCTGCGCGCAATAGCGCAGGAGATCGCGTTTCGTCAGCGCCGGCTGCTTCAATGCCGGGTCCGCCGGCCAGTAGACGCGATCGAGATGCGTCAGGCGGATGCGGTGCGCTCCGACCGCGAGCGTGAGCGTGGCCTTCGCGTTGTCGAGCTGCGCGACGATGTCGGCGATCGGTCCCGCGACCGTAGGGGCTGCTTGCGGCACGGGGTCGGGCGCCGCCCGTCGTATCGCCTTGGGATCGACGTCGTCCCGCAGGCGCAGGAAAACGGGCGCGCGCAGGTGGCCGTCGTCGGTCCAACCCTGGAAGGCCACTTCGGCGACCGCCCTCGGTTCGACCCACGTCGTCGGGCCGTTCTTCTCCGGCGTTTCCGCGAACGGACAGCCCGGCCGATGCAGGTCCGCGAGGCGCGCCTTGACTTGCGCAAGCGTGCGCTCGTCGAAGCCCGACCCCACGTGGGAGGCGAAGCAGAGCTTGCCTCGCCGCTTGCCTCCCTCCCAGTAGCCGACGAGGATGGCGCCGAGCGCGGCACGCGAGCCCTTGCCGCGGGTGTAGCCGCCGATGACGAAATCGGCGCTTTGGGTCGGCTTCACCTTCACCCACGACGTCGACCGCCGGCCGGTCTCGTAGCGGCTCTCCTTGCGCTTGCCGACCACGCCCTCGAACCCGCTCGCGAGCGCTGCGGCCTGCAACGCGCGGCCATCGTCCGCCGCATGCACGAGGGCCACGCGCGGCGAGGGCAGCAGGCATTGCGCGAGGTAGCGGCGGCGATCCCGATACGGCGAATCGCGCAGGTCGATGCCGGCGAAATACAGGAGATCGAAGGCATAGAAGGCCGTCGGTGTCGTCTCCTCGGCGGCGGCGATTTCCCGGTCCGTCTTCAACTGGGCGCGGTCCTGCAGCGCCGCGAACGAGGGCACGCCGGTCGCGCCGAACGCGACGATCTCGCCGTCCAGGATCATGCCGTTCACCGCCTGGTTTCCGAGCTCGGCGACGAGCCGCGGAAACTGGGGCGACAGATCGAGCCCGCGCCGCGAGCGGAGTCTTGCGCCGTGTGCGTCGATGAACGCGAGCACGCGATAGCCGTCGAGCTTGGGCTCCCACATCCAGTCGTCACGGTCGAAGGGGGCGTCACCCGCTTCGGCGAGCATCGGGGCGATCTTCGCCGGCATCGGGGCGAGCTGGCCCGAGGGCACGAGCCGCTCTGCGCGAATGCGGTGGGCGGGGACGACCTTGAGGTCCGCAACCGCGACGCCGGAGAGCACGGAACGATTCTGCGCGGTGACATCGCCCGCCACCGCGAAACGGTCCTTGTGCTTCAGCAGCAGCCACTGCTTCGCTTCCTTGGTGCGGACCAGGGCGAACGATCCCTTGAGCTTCTCGCCGCGCAGGAGGAAGCTCAACTTGCCCTTCGCGAGCCCCTCGCGGACCTCGCGCTCCGCCTCCGCGCGATCGTGGAACCACGTCGCGCCGCCTTCATCGGGTGAATAGACACCGCAATCCCAGACGATCACTTCGCCCGCGCCGTACTGGCCCGGTGGAATCACGCCCTCGAACGAGGCATAGTCGTACGGGTGATCCTCGGTCTCGACCGCGAGGCGCTTTTCGCCCGGGTCGAGCGCGGGACCCCTGGGGACGGCCCAGGACTTGAGGACGCCGTCGCACTCGAGCCGGAAGTCGTAGTGCAGGCGCCGCGCGGAATGCTGCTGGACGACGAAAAGCAGCGGGCCGCTACCGGTCGCGGGCACGGCCGCGGGCGGCTCAGGGGTGGCCGTGAAGGTCCGTTTGGCCGAATATTCGGTCAGGCTGCTTTTCGCCATGCTGGAATTCTAGGGGACCGACCCGGTTCGGGCCTAACGCGAGGACCCTGCGATGACGACTCCGAGACTCCTGGCCGGTGCCAGCGGTTATTCGTTCAAGGAATGGAAGGGCGCGTTCTATCCGGAGGAGATCAGGCCGGAGGAAATGCTCCCCTACTACGCGGAGCGCCTGCCCACCGTCGAGATCAACAACACGTTCTACCGGATGCCGAAGTCCGAAGTGCTGGAGCATTGGGCCGCCACGACGCCCGCGCACTTTCGCTTCGCGATCAAGGCGTCGAAGCGAATCACGCATATCTCCCGGATCAAGGCGGAATCCGCCGCCGAGCCTCTGGGTTATCTGTATCGCAACCTCGCTGCACTCGGCGCCAAGCGCGGCCCGGTTCTGTTCCAGTTGCCGCCGAATCTGAAGAAGGACCTGCCGCGCCTCACGGAATTTCTGGGCCTCCTCCCCGCCGACCACCGCGCCGCACTCGAATTCCGCAGCGACACCTGGTTCGCGGACGACGTCTACGCCGCGCTCAAGGGCGCCGGCGCGGCGCTTTGCCTGTCCGAGCGCGAGGACAATGCGCCGCCGCCGCTCGTGGAGACGGCGCCGTGGGGTTACGTCCGGCTGCGGCTCGAAACCTATGCGGACGACGATCTGCGCCGATGGGCAAAGCGGCTCGAAGCGACATCGTGGCAGGAAGTCCACGTGTATTTCATGCACGAACCGACGGCGCCGGCCTATGCGCGGGCACTGATGGGATTCGGCGCGTCGTAGCGCGTGGATCGATCCGGCGGGCAAACGAGGGGAGAGCACACCGATGAGCACGGAACTGCTGTTCAGGGACGACGCCTACGCGAAAACCGCGACCGCGCGGGTCGTCGCCGTGGACGAACGCGGCATCGAACTCGACCGCACGATTTTCTACCCGACCGGTGGCGGGCAGCAGGGCGACGCGGGCGCAATGGTGCGCGCGAACGGCGAGCGCATCACCATTGTCGACACCCGCAAGGGCGACTCCGCCGACACCGTGCGGCACCTCGCCGCGCCCGCGATGCCGCAGCCGGAGCCTGGGGAGACGCTGGCGCTGGAACTCGACTGGCCCCGCCGCTACGCGCTGATGCGCCTGCACACGGCACTGCACGTGATGTCGTGCGTCGTGGTCGCGCCGGTGACCGGCGGTAACATCGCCCCGGACAAGGCGCGGCTCGACTTCGACATCGACATGAGCTTGCTCGATGGCGCCAGGATCGAGCGCGAGACGAACGCGCTGATTGCACGCGGTGTCCCGACCGAGACCGTCTTCATCACCGACGAGGAGCTCGATGCCCGCCCCGAGCTCGTCAAGACGATGAGCGTGCAGCCGCCGCGCGGCGGCGGACGCGTCCGCCTGCTGCGGATTCCGGGGATCGACCTGCAGCCCTGCGGCGGCACGCACGTGCGCAACATCGCGGAGATCGGAGGGATTCGAGTGCTGAAGATTCGCAGCGAGGGCCGGCGCAACCGACGGGTCGAGATTGCGCTTGCGAATTGAGTTTGGCCCGCCGACTCGGCCCAGGCCCCGAAGTCCTCCAATACCCCAGTCGGACTTCGGGGCCTGGGCCGATTCGACGCGCCAATCCGGCTGCGTGCGGCCGTCCTCGGGACCTCTTTCGGACTCTCCGCAGACGAAGGGGTGCAAGCGCGCCCCTACCCCGAAGTCCGACTGGGGTATTGGAGGACGGCGGGGTAGGGGCGCGCTTGCACCCTTTCCATCGGAAAGAGTCCGAGGGGTATCGAGGACGGCACAGTGAGCGCGAAGCCGGAGCCGCTTTCGATCGATGTCGACGGCAGGCCATCGGTCAGTGGCTTGCTGCAGGCGCCACCGGCCGCGCGGGCATGCTACGTGATGGCGCACGGCGCGGGCGCGGGGATGGCGCATCCCTTCATGGCCGGCGTGGCGGACGACCTGGCGCAGCGCGGCATTGCGACGCTCCGTTACCAGTTCCCGTACATGGAACGCGGGTCGAAGCGGCCGGACACCCCCGTGGTGGCACACGCCGCGGTTCGCGCCGCCGTCGCCGCAGCCGCGCGTCTCCTCCCCGAGGTCCCGCTCTTCGCCGGCGGCAAGTCCTTCGGCGCGCGCATGACCTCGCAGGCGCAGGCGCTGTCACCATTGTCCGGCGTACGCGGTCTCGCCTTTCTCGGCTTCCCGCTGCATCCGGCGGGCGAGCCTGCGGACGAGCGCGCGGTTCACCTGTCCGACGTCCGGATCCCGATGCTGTTCCTGCAAGGGACCCGCGACGAGCTCGCCGATCTGCAGCTCCTGCAAGGCGTGGCCGGACGCCTCGGCGCACGCGCGGTGCTCAAGCTATTCGACGAGGCCGACCACTCGTTTCACGTCCCCGCGCGGACGGGACGCAAGGATTCCGCAGTCCGCGCCCAAATGGCGGACGCGCTCGCGACCTGGATCGAGACGGTCGCGCCGCCTGCTACTTGATCGTCACCCAGTAGGGAATGACGTTGTTGTCGGCGCGGTGCACCGCAGTGACGTTGCTGCGCGTCGCCCACGGAATCACCTGCCGATGCAACGGGATGTGGTTGGCTTCGGCGTTGTGCGCGAGCAGCGCTTCGTGAATCATCTTGAGTCGGGCCTCGCCGTTCATTTCCGTCTTCACCTTGGTCGTCAGCGCATCGAGCTTCGCGTTCGAATAGCGGCCGTAGTTGTAGTCGCCGTCGCCCTTGCCGCTGTACGTCGACAGCACCGGCTGCAGCGTGAAGATCGCGTCGGTGTTGGCGCCGCCCCAGCCCAGCATGTACATGCTCGTTTCGGTCTTCTCGAGCTTGGGGAAGTACGTCGCGCGCGGCATTGCGTTGACCGCGACCTTGACGCCGATCTGCGACCACATGGCGGCCAGCGCCTGGCAGATCTTCTCGTCGTTGACATAACGGTTGTTCGGGCAGTCGAGCGTCACCTCGAAGCCGTTCGGATAGCCCGCTTCGGCGAGCAGCGCCTTCCCGCGCTCCTTGTCGAAGGCGAGCCGCTTCTCGATCTCCGGCGTCGAGGTGAGCGGCGAGGGCAGGAGCGCGCCCGACGGCTGCGAGAGCCCGCGCATCGTCGTCTTCTTGATCGCCTCGATGTCGACCGCGTGATAGAGCGCCTGGCGGACACGCTTGTCCTTGAACGGGTTCTTGCCTTTGACGTTCGAGTACAGGAGCTCGTCCCTGGCCTGGTCCATGCCGATGAACACGATCCGGTTCTCGGTGCCCTCCAGCACCTTGATCCCGGGTGTCTGCGCGAGCTTCGGCACGTCCTGCGGCGGCGGGTCGTTGACGAGGTCGACTTCGCCCGAGAGCAGCGCCGCGACGCGCGTCGCGTCCGAGACGATCGGCGTATAGATCACTTCGTCGGCGTTGCCCTCGAACCGCCCGGCCTTGAGGCCCCACCAGTTCGGGTTCTTCGCGAGCACCGTCTTCACGTCCGGTTCGCGCGCCTTCAGCATGTAGGGCCCTGTGCCGTTCGCCTGCCGCGCGGTGACCATGTCCTCCTTCTGCGTGTAGTTCTGCGGCTTCGTCGCGCGGTTCTTCTCGCACCAAGCCTTGCTCATGATGTTGATCGTCACGATGTGCTCGAGCTCGACCGGATTGGGACCGTTGGTCGCGAACTCGACCGTCAGGTCGTCGATCTTCTTCGGGATGCCCGACGCGTTGGCGTACGCGCGCAGCTGCGACGTGTCGCTGCGGGCGCGCTCGAAGCTGAACACGACGTCGTCGGCCGTGAAGGGCGTACCGTCGTGGAACTTGACGCCCGGACGCAGCTTGAAGCGCCAGGTGGTCGGATTGACCTGCGTCCACGATTCGGCGAGCGACGGCTGCAGCCCCAGCTTCTTGTCGCGAACCAGCAGGAATTCGTAGACGAGCTGGTTGATGTTGTTCGTCAGATTCTCGTTCTGGGAGTGCGGGTCGGTGGTCTGCATGTCGCCGCGGCCCGCCCAGCGCAAGGTCTTGGCGTCGGCCGTGGAGGCGATGGCGGCAAGGGCCAGGCCGAGAGCCAGGGCGAGGAAGCGCTGCGAAGCGCGATAGGCGGTCATGGATTCTCCTCCGTGGAAGGTGGTCGACGCGGGACCCGCACAGGGCGGTCCCGCAAGTGGGCGCGATGATAACGCGGGTGCAGCGCGAGGGGGTAGAATCCGCGCCACCGCGCGGCCGCCTTCCCGGCTCGCCGCACCCGTCCCGTACTGGCATGACCCCGTCGTCGCCTGCCTCCACGCTGCTCGCTCAGCTTGCCCTCGGCATGGCCGCCGACGCGGCCCCGCTTGCGCGTCGCGTCGAGCGTGCGCGGGCGCTCCGCGCGCCGGCCGCCGAGTGGGAGCGCATCGCCGGGGCGATCGCGCGCTCGGTCGCGCGGCGCGAAGCCCGCGCCTTGCGCCGGCCGGCGATCGCCTATCCGCCCGACCTCCCGGTCGGTGCACGCGCCGACGAGATCGCGCGGGCGATTCGCGACCATCCGGTCGTGATCGTCTGCGGCGAAACCGGATCCGGCAAGACGACGCAATTGCCGAAGATCTGCCTCGCGGCGGGCCGCGGCGAGCGCGGTCTGATCGGCCACACCCAGCCGCGTCGGATCGCCGCGCGCGCCGTCGCGACCCGGATCGCGCAGGAACTCGGTTCGGAACCCGGCTCGCTTGTCGGTTACAAGGTGCGCTTCACCGATCACACGAAGCCCGATGCGTTCGTCAAGCTCATGACCGACGGCATCCTGCTCGCGGAAACGCAGGGCGATCCGCTCCTGGCCGCCTACGACACGATCATCATCGACGAGGCGCACGAGCGGAGTCTCAACATCGATTTCCTGCTCGGCTACCTGAAGCAGCTCCTCGCGCGACGGTCCGACCTCAGGGTGATCATCACGTCGGCCACCCTGGATGCCGACCGTTTCGCGCGACACTTCGGCGCCGCGGGAGCGCCGGCACCGGTGATCGAGGTGTCCGGCCGCATGTATCCGGTCGAGATTCGCTACCGCCCGCTCGCCGCGGGCGACGCCGAAGTCGACGACGAGGAGGAACTGGAGGACGCGATCGTCGACGCGGTCGAGGATCTCTGGCGCCAGGGTCCTGGCGACATCCTGGTGTTTCTCCCCGGCGAGCGCGAGATCCGCGAGACCGCCGCGCTGCTGACCAAGGGGCTCGCGCGCCGCCCGTATGCAGCGGCGGTCGAGATCCTGCCGCTGTTCGCGCGGCTTTCGGTGCCGGAGCAGCAGCGTGTCTTCATGCCCTCGCGCGGGCGGCGCCTCGTGCTCGCGACCAACGTCGCCGAGACGTCGCTCACCGTGCCCGGCATTCGCTACGTCATCGACGGCGGGCTCGCGCGCGTCAAGCGCTACTCGATGCGCAACAAGACAACGCTGCTGCAGATCGAGAAGATCTCGCAGTCGTCGGCCGATCAGCGCGCGGGCCGTTGCGGCCGGCAGGCTGACGGCATCTGCGTGCGCCTGTACGCCGAGGACGACTACGCCGCGCGGCCGAAATACACCGACCCGGAGATCCTCCGGAGCTCGCTCGCGGCGGTAATCCTGCGGATGGGGGCGCTGGCGCTGGGTGATGTCGAGGCGTTTCCGTTCGTCGAGCCGCCGGGTCCGCGCGCGATCGCCGACGGCTTCCTGCTGCTGCTGGAGCTGGGCGCGGTCGACGCCGAGCGCCGCCTGACGCCGCTCGGGCGCGAGCTCGCGCGGCTGCCCGTCGATCCCCGGATCGGACGCATGGTGCTGGCCGCGCGCGAGCACGGCTGTGTCGCCGAACTGCTGGTGATCGCGAGCGCCCTGTCGGTGCCGGATCCGCGCGAGCGGCCGCTCGCGAAGCAGCAGGCTGCCGATCAGGCGCATCTCCTGTTCCGGGACGACCGGTCGGATTTCCTGTCGCTCATCGCACTGTGGCAATTCTTCGACACGAAGCTCGGCGAGAGACTGACGCACCGCAAGCTGGTGGACGCGTGCCGGGCGCATTTCGTCTCCTACCTCCGGCTGCGCGAATGGCGCGACGTGCAGGCGCAGCTTGCGAGCGAGGTGGCGGAGCAGGGCTGGACGTGGACGCCTGCACTGCCGGCGGCCGTCGACCTGGTGCAATACCAGGCGATACACACTGCGCTCATCGCGGGCCTCATCGGCAACGTCGGCACCCTGGATGGCGAGACCGACAGCTACGCTGGCGCGCGCGGCATCCGGTTCGTGCTGCATCCCGGCTCAGGGCTCGCGAAGAAGCGGCCGAAATGGGTGCTGGCCGCCGAGCTCGTCGAAACGTCCCGGCTGTTCGCGCGCTGCGCGGCCAGAGTCGAGCCCGAATGGATCGAGGCGGTTGCGGGCGAGCGCGTGACTCGCGATTACTTCGAGCCGCGCTGGGACGCCGATCGGGGCGAGGTGGTCGCGAGCGAGCGCGTGCAGCTCTACGGCCTCACGCTCGTCCCGCGGCGACGCGTCTCCTACGGCGTCATCGACCCGAAAGCGGCGCGCGACGTGTTCATCCGCGAGGCGCTCGTTCCCGGCGCGCTCGCGACGAAGGGCGACTTCCTGCCGCACAACCGGAAGCTCGTCGCCGAGGTGGGCGAACTCGAGCACAAGGCGCGACGGCAGGATGTGCTCGTCGATGACGAGACGATCGCCGCGTTCTACGCGGAACGGGTCCCGGAAGGCGTCCACTCGCTCGCGACGTTCGAGCACTGGCGAGCCGGCATCGAGCGCGACAACCCCGCCGCGCTCCGCATGACCCGCGAGGCCCTGATGCGCCACGCGGCAGTCCACGTGACGGAAGAGCTCTTCCCCGAACGGCTCGACATGGCGGGCGCCGTGCTGCCGCTCAAGTACCGGTTCGCTCCGGGACAGCCGGGGGACGGCCTCGTGCTGACGGTCCCGCTCGCGCTGCTGAATCAGATCGACGCCGCGCGACTCACGTGGCTCGTTCCCGGGTTGATCCGGGAAAAGGTGTCGTTTCTGCTGAAGGCGTTGCCGAAGGCGCTGCGCAACCGTCTCGTGCCGTTGCCCGAGACGGTGACCGACTTCCTCGAAGTCGTCCCGCATGGCCGCGAGCCGCTTGCCGATGCGCTTCGTGGCTGGCTGCGCACCCGGGTCGGAGAAGTGCCGGCCCCCGGTGTCTGGGACAACGCGGCGATGCCCGCGCATCTCGAGATGCAGGTTCGGGTGATCGACGCCGCCGGCCGCGAACTCGCGCTGGGCCGCGACCTCCCGGCGCTGCGCGCCCAACTGGGCGAGGCCGCGCAGCTCTCGTTCGCCGAGACCGGATCTCCGCTCGAAAAGCGCGGGCTCAAGGCCTGGACGTTCGGCGATCTGCCGCAGACGCTGGCGACGGTGAAGCACGGGCAGCGGTTGACGGGTTACCCCGCGCTCACCGACGACTCCGACAGCGTATCGATCACTCTGCTCGACACCCGCGAGGCCGCCGACGCGGCGACACGCGCCGGCGTGGTCCGGCTGCTGCGGATCGCTCTCAAGACGAATCTCGCCGGGTACGAAAAGGGCGGAGGAGGATTTGCGCCGGCGGCGCTCCAGTTGAAGACGACCATCCCGACCGACAAGCTGCTCGCCGATGTATTGGCCGCGATTTGCGACCGGGCCTTTCTCGGCGACGATCCGCTGCCGAGATCGGACGCGGCCTTTGCCGAGCAGATTAGGCGCGCGCGGACCCGGCTGCCGGCCGTGGCCGAAGGCGCCTTTCGCCTGCTCGCTGCCATCGCCGCCGCGCATCAGGCGCTCGCGCAGAAATTGGCGGCGTCCCCCGCCGCGCACGCCAGGGTCGTCGCGGAAGTGAAACGGCGCCGGGATGCCCTCGTATACCCGGAATTCTTCCACGCGACGCCCTGGGCCCACCTCGCGCATTTGCCGCGATACCTCACGGCGCTCGACCATCGCCTTGCCAAGTACGCGGAGAATCCGGCGCGCGACGCGCGGCACGCGGCCGTGGTCGAATCGCTCTGGGAGCGCTACCGCGAGCGACGGGACGCCGATCGGGGGGCGGAGCGCAGGTCGCAGGACCTCGAGCGATTCCGGTGGTCCCTCGAGGAACTTGCGGTGTCGCTGTTCGCGCAGGAATTGAAGACACCTTATCCCGTGTCCGCCAAGCGCCTGGAAAAGGTCTGGACGGAACTTTGTCGCTGACCATCGGCACACGCAGCACGTTGTGACATCGATTGTCGCCTGGTAGAGTATCGTAACTCCTTATTGTGTAATGGTATTTTTCACCATGTCGCCGGGGCCGGCCGAGACCGCCAGTTGCATGAAATTGACTTTTCGTCGGGCCGACGCGCCGAAGCGAAAAATTCGCTTGATAGTTCGCGCTGAAATCGACGACCATGGTGCGTGCGACGATCCCGATGTGTCACGACGTAACGTTGCGGCTGCAACGACGGCCGGCGCCACGTTTTGTCGGGTTCCGACTCACAAATCTCCGACTCGATACACTAGCGGCACCTTGACCTTCTCGCGGCGCCCGTGAACTCGACCACGACCGAATCGACATCCAGGAAGCCGATTTCCCGCGACATGGCGAGGATCCTGGGCGACTGCCGGGATATCGCCATTCACCGGCTGCTGGTTTCCTTCGGCGCCATGGTCGATCGCGTCATCGAAATGCTGATGGACCGGGCGAGCCGCACCGACGTACGCGAAGAGCAGGTGGGCTGCCTCGACGCGCGTGATGCGTTGCAGCAAGGCAAGGCGGCGCTGTTCACGGAATTCGAGCGGCGCTTGCGCGTGCACGTGGACGGGCGCATCGCCGGCAAGGTGGCGGCGAAAACCGATTTCGCGAAGCTCGAGACCGACAAGCTCACCCTCATCGACACGCACGCGATGGACGAATCGGTGGTGACGGGCAACATCGTCCGTGTCATCGAGAACCTGTGCCATGACGAGTTGCAGCTCCTGAACCGCGGCGTTGGTCACCTGCTCGGGCAGCCCGATCTCGAGACCGATCGCAATCCGTTTGCGCCTGTCGCGATCGTCAACGCCTTTGCGGAATCGCTCGAGACGCTCAAGGCGGAAGCAGGGGCCAAGTTCACGATCCTGAAGGAGCTGAATCGCGCGTCGCTGTCGGAGGTCAACTCCATCTACGCCGATCTCAACAAGCATCTGCAGAACCTCCACATCATGCCGGCCGGGGTGAGCAGGCGGCTGCCGGTTCGCCGCAGCGGCGGGCGCAGTTCCAAGGCGGCCGAGGCGGCGGGCGAGGAGAGCGCGGCACAAACGCCCGGGGCCGAAATCGATGTGATGGAATTGTTCCGCCGCCGCTTTGGCGGCGATGCGCCGGCGCCACCTCCTCCACCGCCGGGGGCGGGGATGCCGGGGGCGGGGATGCCGGGGACGGGGATGCCGGGGACGGGGATGCCGGGCGTGCGGATGAAGGGCGGTGCTGCTTCCGCCGACGGCAGCCAGCCATTCCCGGCGATTGCCGTGCACAGCGGCGCCCGTTACATCCCGAGGGGCCCGATGGCGCCGACGCCGTCGGGTTATATCCCCGGGGCACCGATCATGGTTACGCCGATGCTGGGCGAAGGCCTCGCGCGGCTGCAGTCCGGCGAGTCGGACTTCGACCTGGGGGACGACACGATCGTCCAGTTCTCCGGCATCCCGGAGGGCAAGCACAACGTCCTGCGCGAGCTGCAGCAGTCGTCACTGGGCAGGAGGGTGAATCAGCTCGAATCGATGACGATCGAACTCGTCGCGATGCTGTTCGACTTCATCTTCGAGACCAAGGACCTGCCCGACGGCATCAAGGCGCTCCTCGCCCGCCTGCAGATCCCGGTGCTCAAGGCCGCGATGCTCGACGGCGCGTTCTTCGCGAAGAAGAACCATCCGTCGCGCCTGCTCGTGAACGCGCTGGCCGAAGCCGGGCGTGGCTGGACGCCGGTGATGGGGACGACCGATCCCCTGTACAGCCACATCGACGCGATCGTCCACCGCATCCTCGACGGGTTCACGGACAACCTCACGATCTTCGACGAGGCGCGCGAGAAGCTCGAGAAGTTCCTCGCGGACGAGGAGCAGGCGGCCGAAGCCAACATCCAGTCGACCGCGGAGGAGATCGACCAGCACGACCGGAAGGAAATGGCGGACGTCGTCGCCAAATCCGAGATCGAGCGACGCATCGAGATGTATCCGGTGCCGAACTTCCTCGCCTGGTTCCTCCGGCAGCAGTGGATCGACACGCTGAAGGATGTCTACCTCACGCAGGGCGAGGAAAGCGAGCAGTGGGAGCAGAGCATCGCCATGCTCGAGGATCTCGTCTGGAGCGTGCAGCCCAAACGGACCAAGGACGACCGCAAGCATCTCGTCGCGCTCCTGCCGGCGCTCTTGAAGCGCCTGCAGGCGGCGATCGAGCGGATCGAATGGCCGCCCGAAGGGCGGGCGCGATTCATGGCGAACCTCGTCGAGGCGCATGCGGCGTCGGTGAAGCCCTCGGTGGCAACCGCGACGCTCGCGACGGCATCGGTGGCGGAGCAGGCGCTGGCCGATGCCGAGCAGGCGAAGGCCGCCGGCGACGACGAGAAGGCGGCGAAGGCCGAGGCGCTTGCCGCGGCGATGACGCAGGCCGAGCCGGTGCAGGTCGAGCCGGAACTGATCGACGACCAGTTCCTCGAGATCGCCCAGGATCTCGAGCGCGGCACCTGGATCGAGTTCGAGGCCGACGACGGCCAGCTCGCGTTCGCGAAGCTCGCGTGGATCAGTCCGCTGCGGGGCACCTACCTGTTCACGAACCGGCAGGGCCTCAAGGCCCTGTCGATGAATGCCGAGGAGCTCGCCGAGCGCTTCCGCACCGATCGCGCGCGCCTGGTCGAGGCCGCGCCGCTCATCGACCGTGCGTTCGGCAGCATGATGACTTCGTTCGCCGAGACGCTGCCGCCGCAGGCAAGTTGACGCAGGGCGGGCCGCGCGTCGCGCGCGCCCGTCTTCTGCACTGCCCGACCCGTGTTCCCACCCCGCATCGGCGCGCTCATCATCGGCGACGAGATCCTGTCGGGCAAGCGCCAGGATCGGCATCTCGCCCACGTGATCGCCACGCTCGGCGCGCGCGGTGTGGGGCTCGCCTGGGCACGCTACGAGGGTGACGATCGCGACGCGCTCGCGGCGGCGCTCCGTGATTCGTTTGCGCGCGGCGACTTCGTGTTCTCGTTCGGCGGCGTCGGCGCAACGCCCGACGATCACACGCGCCAGGCGGCGGCGATCGCCCTCGGCGTGCCGTTGGTGCGCCATCCGGACGCGGTGGCCGAGATCGAAGCCCAATTCGGCGCGAGCGCCTATCCGCACCGCGTCCTGATGGCCGAGTTCCCCGCCGGGGCGACCATCATCCCGAATCCGGTCAATCGCGTCGCTTCGTTTGCAATCCGCGACCACCACTTCTTTCCGGGGTTCCCGCAGATGGCATGGCCGATGCTCGACTGGGTGTTGGCCACGCGCGCGCCTGCGCTCGAGGCACCGCCTTCCGGCGAGCGGGCGATCGTCGTGCACGGCGCGGGTGAAAGCCAGTTGCTGCCGCTGATGAACGCCTGTGTCGCGCGCTATCCGCAACTGAAGCTCTTCAGCCTGCCGTCGTTCATGCCGGACGGCGGGCGCCGCATCGAACTCGGTTTTCGCGGCGACCGGGACGCGCTCGATGCCGCCGTCGCCGACCTCGTTGCCGGCGTCGAGGCCGACGGATTTCGCTGGGAACCCTTCGTGGCCGCGCCCGCGGACCCGGCGCCGGGCGGGCGGACTTCGTGACCAGAGGACTCGGATTCGACGCGAGCGGCGCCTGGTACGACGACGTCGTGATCGGCGACTCGTTTGCGCGGACCGTCACCGTGACCGACACCCACCTCGTGCTGGGCGCCGGCCTGATCGGCGACTTCAATCCGCACCATGTCGACGACGAGTACGCGAAAGGCACGCGCTTCGGCACCCGCATCCTGCACGGCATGCTCACGAGCGCGCTGATGGGGGCGCCGGTCGGCATGTATTTCCACGGGACCGCGATTGCCTATCTCGAACACAACGCGCGCTTCACGGCGCCGGTGCGCGCCGGCGATACGCTCACGACCCGGTGGACCGTCACCGCGTGCGACGACAAGCCGAAGCACGGTGGGGGCGTGGTCATCCTGCGCGGCGTGTGCCGCAATCAGGACGACGTCGTGGTCGCCGAGGCGGACGGCAAGATCCTGGTGCGTGCCCGCGCGTCGGCGCCTTAGAGCTTGTCCGTCAATAAATCGCATGATGCGTTTGGTCAAAATGCGATGGGATGCGCGAAGGACGGCGAAGCGCGTGGCAGGTCCCACGGGCGAGCCGGCCGCCAAAGCAGACCGCGCATTTTGACCAAACCCTTCGGGAACGGGCGGCTTGGGCCGATTGCTTTGTCGCTCGGCTTGCCTCAGTTGCCAAATGAGGGAGCCACCCAGGGCCACACCTTGCTTCGCGCACTCGGCCCAACCTGCCGCGTTCGCACACGTGATTTTATTGACGGACAAGCTCTTAGGCAGGCGGGCCGGAAGGGGCAGGGATAGCGGCGACCGCCCGCGCGCACTCGGCGACGAGGTCGGGCCCGCGGTAGATGAGGCCGGTGTAGATCTGGATCAGCGTCGCGCCGGCATCGATTTTCTCCTTAGCGTCCGCGCCCGAGAGGATGCCACCCACGCCGATGATCGGCAGCGCCCCGTCGAGCGCCCGCGCGAGCCTTGCGACGACCGCCGTCGCCCGCGCGCGGAGCGGCCGGCCGGACAATCCGCCGGTCTCGTCACCGTGCGGCAAGCCCTTGACTTCGTCGCGCTCGATCGTCGTGTTGGTCGCGATCACGCCGTCGACCGAGTGCCGGACGAGGAGCCGTGCAATGCCTTCGATCGCGGCGGGCGCGAGATCCGGCGCGATCTTCACCGCGATCGGCGTGTACTTGCCGTGGCGGTCGGCGAGCGCCTTCTGCTCGGCCTTCAGCACGCCGAGCAGGGCCGCGAGCGCCTCCTCCGATTGCAGGTCGCGCAGGCCCTTGGTGTTCGGCGACGAAATGTTGACCGTGACGTAGGAGGCTCGCGCGTAGACGGCGCGCAGGCAGGTGAGGTAATCGCCGGCGGCGCGCGCATTCGGGGTGTCGAAGTTCTTGCCGATGTTGAGGCCGAGGATGCCGCGCCACGATGCACGCGACGCGTTCGCCAGGAATCGATCGACGCCGTCGTTGTTGAAGCCGAGCCGGTTGATGAGGGCCTCGGCGTCGGGCAGCCGGAAGAGCCGGGGCACCGGATTGCCGGGCTGCGGGCGCGGCGTGACGGTGCCGCATTCGATGAAACCGAATCCCAGCGCCGCGAGTCCGTCGATGTGCGCGGCATTCTTGTCGAGGCCGGCGGCAAGGCCGACCCGGTTGGGGAATCGCAATCCCATCGCCATCACCGGCGACGGGGGCGGACGCGGCGCGAGCGCCCGAACGATCCCGAGTCGCGCCGCGACGTCGAGGCTCGCGAACGCCATGCCGTGCGCCGTTTCGGGATCGAGGGCGAAGAGCAGCGGGCGAAAGAACGGGTAGATCATTGTCGAAAGTGGGGTCAGAGGCGACTCCTGGCACGCAGTCCGCTCATGACCGAAGGCGCAACCAAGTCGTCTGTGACCCCGCTTTCCGGCGCGATGATACCATCCGCGTCCCGTTCAGGATGATCCCCCGCGTGTCGCGCCGACTCCGTTGCTCGCTCGTATTCGCCTGCCTCGTCGCCTTCGCATTGACGACGACAGCCCGGTCCGCGGCCGCTCCGAAGGCGGCCGCGAAGTCGGCCGGTTATGCGGCAAGGGACGACGTGCGCGCATTCATCAGCGAGATGGTCGGCGAGCACGGCTTCGACCGCGCGGCTCTCAGCGAAGTGTTCCGCGGCGCGCGCTTTCAGCGCTCGATCGTCGTGGCGATGGATCGCCCGCTGCTCGAGCCGCCGAAATGGCACACCTACTCGCGCTCCTTCCTCGCGCCGGAGCGCGTGGCGGCCGGCGTCGCCTACTGGCATGAATACCGGCACGATCTCGCGCGCGCCGAGGAGCGCTACGGCGTTCCCGCGGAGGTCATCGTGGCGATCCTGGGCGTGGAAACCTTCTACGGCAGGCTGGTGGGCAATTACCGCGTGCTCGATGCGCTGGCGACGCTCGCCTTCGATTACCCGCGACGCGCCGCGTTCTTTCGCGGCGAGCTGAAGCAGTTCCTGCTGCTCTCGCGCGAGCTCGGGATGCCGCCTTTCGCGGCGAAGGGTTCGTTCGCGGGTGCGATGGGCGTGCCGCAGTTCATGCCGGGAAGCTATCGTAGTTACGCCGTCGATTTCGACGGCAGCGGGCGCCCGGATCTTCTGGACGCAGCCCGGCGGACATCGTGGGCAGCGTCGCGAGTTATCTCGCGCGGCACGACTGGCAAGCGGGGAAGCCCGTGCTCGTCCCGGCGGCGATCGCGGAGGACAGGCGCGACGAGGTGTTGCGCAAGCTCGACGGCGGCCTCTCCGAGCGCCGGGCGCCCGATGCGTGGGCGGCCGACGGCGTGACCTTCGCGAGTCCGCCGCCCGATCCCGCGAACGATCCCGTCGGTCTCCTGCTGCTCGAAGAATCGACTGCCGGAGTCGAGGGCGCGAGCTACTGGATCGCGTTCAACAACTTTTACGTGCTCACGCGTTACAACCGCAGCCGGCTCTACGCCGCCGCGGTGTACGAGCTCGCGCAGGCGATCAAGGCGGCCCGGGGCGAGGTTCCGCGCTGACGCGAGGGTCGCGTCGGTCCGTTCGAGCGCCGCGAACAGACTCCGCTCGTGGTGCCGCCGACCATGGCCTGATGGGTCGCAGCGCGACCACCGCAAGCTTCGACGATGAAATCGAAGCAGCGGTTTGCCGCGGTGCGGCGATGTCCTACACGAAACCGCTACTTCGACCGACAGCGCCGGATCGCCGGCGAAACTACACTAGATTGCACGCCGGTCAAGAATGCGTCAGGGCTGACCAACGGGACTGCGTCGCGCGTCATCGCGGAGCCTTTCCAGACGAGACAGGAACATGACTTCGCACGCATGATGATCAGGACACCACACGAACGATGTTGACTGACCGATCGCTTCTTGCGGAAATCCGGCGCGAGGGGTCATGACGACCGCGTGTGGCGAATCGACAACCGTCAGAAACGGTGAGCCAGAAGCTCGGTCGTGATGCGAACGCAGGTTGCCGCCGCGACGCGATCGGGCCACGGCCAAGGCCGCGCGTTGCAGTCGATGACGACAGCGATGCACGACCAAGGTCAAGTCGGCCGTGTTTATCCGAACCAGGGCTCAAGTCGCTGCAGATCGGCGTGCGATACGAAGGACGGAGTCGTGACGTCTGCTCCGGTGTCGTCGATACGCCTGTGATGAAGGAGCGCGCCATGCAAATCGCCGGTAACGTCGAAGGGCCGTGCGTTCGGGTGCGTCGACAACCTGGCGATCAAGACGACGGGCTGGACGTGCGGGCATGGTCAAGACGATCGTAGCTTCGTTCGGTGGGTACCCAACACCGAGCATTTGGCGTGCGGGTCAGGGACCATGCTCACGTTCGCCGTGACAGCTCCGCACCGGCGTCGGCGGGAAGCCGCAGCGACCACAGCACCGCGACGGCCATCAGCGCGGCCGCGACGAAGAACGCATTCTGGAAATCGCCGAGTGTCAGCGCGGCACCGGCCCTGATCGTCTGAAAAAGGCCGAGCGCTACTGCCGCGGCCGCCACGCCCAGTGCGCCGGCGGCCTGCTGCGTCATCGCCGAGAGCGTCGTGGCGCCCGCCCGCAGCGGCCCCGAAATGTCGGCGAAGGCCAGCGTGTTCATCGCCGTGAAGTTCATCGAGCGCGTCATGCCGGCCACCAGCAGCACACCGTAGACGACGGGCAGCGACACCCCGGGCGACAACAGCGCGCAGGCGACGAGCGAGGCGACGCAGAGGACGCCGTTCACCCGGATGACGTCGCGAAACCCGAAGCGGTGCAGGAGCGGTGTCGTGACGCTCTTCATCGCCAGATTTCCGACCATGTACACCAGCAGCATGATGCCCGCCTCGAACGCGGTCGCGCCGAAGCCGATCTGGAACATGAGGGGCAGCAGCAAGGGGGTCATGCTGATGGCCACCCGCGACGCGAGGCCCGCCGTGATCGTGCTGAACGCGAACGTGTAGACGGCGGCGGGGGCGAGATCGAGCATCGGCGAAGGGTGCCGGCGCGCGTGCCGCACGGCGGCGAACCCGCATGCCAGGCCGAGCCCGACGAAACCGGCGCCGGCGAGAAGGTCCGCCTTGCCCTGCGCGACGAGCGACAAGCCGTAGATCAACGCGGCAAGCGCCGATGCCGTGAAGAGGAAGCCGGTCGCGTCGAATGGCGCACGCGCGGCCGGGACGTCCTTCGGCACGAAGCGAAGCACGAGGTACACGCCCAGGATCCCGAACGGGATGTTGAGGAAGAAGATCCATCGCCACGACGCATACGTGGCGATGAAGCCGCCGAGCGGCGGCCCGATCACCGGCGCGATCAGCGCCGGCCACACGATCAGGCCGATCGCGTCGATGATCCGCTGCTTCGGCGTTTCGCGCAGCACGATGAGGCGCCCGACCGGCGACATGAACGCCGCGGCCATGCCTTGCAGCAGGCGCGCCGCGAGCAGCGCGCCGAGCGAAGGGCTGGCGCCGCACAGGAGCGAGGCGAGCGTAAACACCGCGACGGCGCCGGCGAACAGGTTGCGCGCGCCGAAGCGCTCGCTCGCCCAGGCTGCCGTAGGCACGAACACGGTCATCGCGACGAGGTAGACCGTGATGCTGGCGGTAAGCTCCAGCGTCGATTCCCCGAAGCTTTGCGCCATCGCGGGAAGCGCGGTCGCGACGATCGTCGCGTCCAGCGTCTCCATGAAGAACGCGGCCGCCACGATGAGCGGGATCCGGCGCGAAAACGGCTCGGCGCGCTCGTCGGCCGTCACTCGCGGGCGCACCGGCCGCCTCCGGTCGCCGGCTCAGCGGGCGGCGCCGGCAACGCGCGGCATCGTGGCGTAATTCTCGCTGCCTCCCCAGTCGGGTTCCCGTTCGATGCCCTGGAAATTGAGCTCGATCATGATGCCGTCCGGGTCCGCGACGAAGGTCTGGTAAAGCTTGAACTCCGGAAAGTAGCGGTTGCGCGACGGGATGCCGAGACGGTCGAAACGCTCCTTGAACGCTTCGGGATCGGACGCGAGAAAGGCGATGTGATCCACCACGCCCGAACTGTCGGTCGCGGATTTCGCCGTGGTGCCGAGGTAGTAGCGCTCGGCATCCGGAATGCCGTGCGGACCCATGTGCACCTGGATCTTGCCGTTCACGCCGAGCCAGTAGCCGGGAAACGGGAAGTCGGGTCGGGGCATCACTTCGAAACCCAGGACCTCGCAGTAGAAGCGCCTCGTCCGCTCGAGGTCGTTGGCCCGGACGAAGTAATGGTTGAGCTCGCTGACAGGCACGACATCCTCCCGTTCGATCGACACATCCGCGGACTAGGGCCCGGCGCGGCCGATGTGGGTGCGCACGTACGCGGCGAGGCCCTGCGTCGAGGCATCGGTATCGGGCGGCAGCGCGACTCCTTCGACCAGCGCGGCGACGATCGGGCCGGTCAGCGTCTTGCCATATTCGACGCCGAATTCGTCGAAAGGGTTGACGCCGTGCAGCACCGCCTCGACGAAGGTCCGATGCTCGTACAGCGCGAGGAGCTGGCCGAGCCGGTAGGCGCTCAATTCCGGCATCAGCAGTATCGTCGATGCCCGGTTGCCCGGGCACACTCGCGCGGCGACGGCCGCGTCGAGGTCGGGGGCTCCCATCCCCTGCGCCATCAGCTCGGCGCGGATCGCATCGGCATCGCGCCCGGCCATGAGCGCCTGCGCCTGCGCCAGCGCATTCGCGACCAGCAGCGTCTGCTGGTGGCCGACCGCGTGTGTGGCGGCGATCGGCACGATGAACTCGACCGGCGCTTCCCGGGGCCCCTGATGCAGCCACTGGAAGAACGCATGCTGGGCGTTCGTGCCTACCTCGCCCCACAGCGCGGGCGAGACCGCCCCGGCGCGGAGACTGCCGTCGCGTACGACGCGCTTGCCAAGGCTTTCCAGCACCACCTGCTGCAGATACGCCGGCAAGCGAAACAGCGCCTGCGCATAGGGTACGACCACGCGCTCGGTGTGCTTCAGGTGCGCCGCATTCCACCAGCCCACGAGCCCGAGCAGCACCGGCAGGTTGCGTTCGAACGGTGTGGTACGAAAATGCGCGTCGACGCTGGCCGCCCCGGCGACGAGTTTCGTGTAGCGCTCCCAACCGATCCTGAGCGCGATCGTCAGCCCGGCGGGTGACCAGAGCGAGAAGCGCCCGCCGACCCAGTCCCAGATCGGCAGGATATCCGTCGAGGCCACGCCGAAGGCCCTGGCGGCCGCGGCATTGCCGGTGATCGCGATGAAATGGGCGCCGACGTCCACACCCTTGCCCAACGCGGTCAGGAGCCAGGCTTTGGCGCTGGCGGCATTGGCGAGCGTTTCCTGCGTAGTGAAGGATTTCGACGTGATGACGAACAACGTGGTCGCCGGATCGAGCGGCGCCAGCGTGCGCGTGATGTGCTCGGGGTCGACGTTGGAGGCGAACGAGACATCGACGCCTTGGGTCTGGAGGCCGGTACTGCCGCGGGCGCGCGGCGGCGGCGCCAGTGCGGAGCAGACGAGAAACGCTCCCAGATCGGACCCGCCGATGCCCAGGTTGACGACGGCGCGGATGGGCCGTCCTGCCGCGCCGACGCGCAGGCCGCCGCGGATTTGCGCCGTCAGCGTGCGCATTTTCGCCTGCGCCGCACGGATGTCTGGAATGATGTCGCAGCCCTCTACGACGAGCGGCGAGTCGTCCGTCTGCCGAAGCGCCACGTGCAGCGCGGCCTTGCGTTGCGACTGGTTGACTTTCTCGCCTGCGAACAGCGCGGCGATCCATCCCGGCAGCCCGGCCGCCTCGGCATGGGCGATCAGGAGCGGCAGCGTGTCCGGGCCGAGCCGTTCCTTCGACAGGTCGACGAGCCAGGAGTCCCAGGCGAAGGACAGATGACCGAAGCGGCCGGGGTCGCGCGCGAAGAGCTCCGCGAGCGGCGTCCCGGCAACTGCGCGCCGGTGTTCGGCGAGGTCGGCGGGGGCGGCGGAGGTCATCGATTCGGCACGGGCGGCGACGGGTGCGGCACCCGATCGTCCTCAGCGCAGCATAGACGATCGGGCCGGCATTGCAATGGCGCCGCACTCTGGAACAAATGCGAATCATTCGCATTCGTATTGACATCGGGTGGCGACACGGGCAGAATCGGATCTTCGAATCGACAATCCATCCCCAGGCCCCCATGAACGACGCCCGTCCTACGCGTTTCACCGCCGCTGCGGCCGCGGTACTCCTTGCGCTCTCCACAGCCGCGACGCCCGTGCGCGCGGCCGAAGAACCGGTCCTCAACCTCTATTCGGCGCGCCACTATCAGACCGACGAGGCGCTCTACGACAACTTCACCAAGGCGACCGGCATCAAGATCAACCGCATCGAAGCCGGCGACGAGCAGCTCCTCGAACGGATCAAGAGCGAAGGCGCCATGAGCCCCGCCGACATCCTGCTGATCGTCGACGCCGCAAGGCTGTGGTCGGCGCAGCAGCAGGGGCTGTTTCAGCCCGTCAAGTCGGCCACCCTTGCCGAGCGGATTCCGGTGACGATGCGTGATCCGGACGGCAACTGGTACGGCTTTTCGAGCCGCGCCCGCGTCATCGTCTACAACAAGGCGACGGTGAAGGCGACCGACGTGCCGACGTACGAGTCGCTCGCCGATCCCCGCAACAAGGGCAAGGTCTGCTCGCGCTCGGGCAGCCATCCGTACAACCTGTCCCTCGTCGCGGCGCTGATCGCACACAACGGCGAAGCGAAGACCGAGGAGTGGGCGAAGGCGGTCGTCGCCAACATGGCGCGCACGCCGCGCGGCGGCGACACCGACCAGTTGAAAGGCGTGGCTGCGGGCGAATGCGCGATCGCGCTGTCGAACACCTATTACTACGTTCGCCTGCTCCGCTCCGCCAAGCCCGAGGAAAGGGAGTGGGCGGCGAAGACCGCCGTCGTCTGGCCGGACCAGGCGAGCTACGGGACCCACATCAACATCGCCGGCGCGGGGGTATTGAAGAACGCGCCGCACCGCGAGAATGCGATCAGGTTTCTCGAGTATCTCGCGAGCGACCCGGCGCAGGCCTATTTCGCCAACGGCAACAACGAGTGGCCGGCGGTGAAGGGCGCCGTGGCGAAGAATCCGGAGCTGGAATCGCTCGGCACGTTCAAGGCCGACAGCTTGCCGATCGCGACCCTCGGCAAGAACACGCCCGCGGCGCAGATGCTGCTCGACCGCGCCGGCTGGAAGTAGGCGCAGGCAACGCAGGCGACGCAAGGGCAGGGCCCGGCGGGCGGCTGTGGCATGAAGCCCGAAGGGCTCTGCCGTCGCGTCGCATACGCTGCAGCGCGCTACGCCGCCCGACGCATCAGCGTGCGAGCGCGACGATCCGCGCCGGATCCGGCGGCGCATGCCGGCCCGCCGCCGTGCCGCGGCGCACCGCCTGCGCCAGGATCAGGAGCGGCAGCACGCCGACGGCGACGATCGCGAGCGAGGGCAGCGCGGCCTCGGCCAGGCGTTCGTCGTGGGCGAGGGTGTAGGTTCGTGTGGCCAGCGTGTCGAAATTGAAGGGCCGCAGGACGAGTGTCGCCGGGAGCTCCTTCATCACGTCGACGAACACGAGCAACGCGGTGGCCGCGGCGGTGCGTGCGAGCAGCGGCGCGTGCACGCGCAGCAGCGTGCCGGCCGTGCCCGCGCCCAGCCCCCGCGCGGCAGCGTCCATGTTGGGCGTGATTCGCGCGAACGCAGGCTCGATGCCGTTCCATGCGACGGCGAAGTACCGGACCAGGTAGGCGTACATCAGCGCGACGATGGTTCCGGTCAGGATGAGCCCGGTGCGCACGCCGAATTCGCGTTGCATGAAGGCGGCGAAGGAAACCTCCGCCGCGCCCACGGGCAACAGCACGCCGACCGCGAGCACCGAGCCCGGAACGGCATAGCCCAGTGCGAGCAGGCGACTCGTCCCGAGGGTGAGCGCACCCGGCGCGAGCCGGGCCGCATACGCGACCGCGATCGCGAACACGACGCCCAGCACCGCGGTCATGCCGGCGACGCGAAAGCTGTTCCACGCCAATTCGCCGAAGCGCGCGGCACCCGGCAGGCCGGGCTCGGACAACGCGAGCCGGCCGAGCAGCAGCACGGGCAGCGCGAATCCGATCACGATCGGCACGACGCAGATGAGCGTCGCAAGGGCCCCGCGCCAGCCGGACAGAACGGGCTGCGCCGGCGGCTTGGGGCTGCGCATCCGGCTGCCGCCGACCGCCCGCGCCGCGCCGCGTGACCAGCGCTCCAGCAGCACCGCGCCGATGACGAACGCCAGGAGCGCCGCCGCAAGCTGCGCCGCCGCGACCTTGTCGCCGAGCGAGAACCAGGCGCGGTAGATGCCGGTCGTGAACGTGTCGACTGCGAAGTAGGCGACGGTGCCGTAGTCGGCCAGGGTTTCCATCAGCGCCAGGGCGATGCCGCCGGCGATGGCCGGCCGCGCCAGCGGCAGGTCGATGCGCCAGAACGCGCGCCGCGCGTCGAGGCCCATCGTCCGCGCGGCCTCGATGAGCGACGCCGGCCGCTCGAGGAACGCAGTGCGCGCGAGCAGGTATACGTACGGAAACAGCACCGCGATGAACATCGCCGCCGCGCCGGGGAGCGAGCGCACGTCGGGGAACCAGTAGTCGCCCTTCGACCAGCCGAACATCTGCCGCAGCGCCGTCTGCACAGGCCCCGCGTAGTCGAGCCAGTCGGTGTAGGCATAGGCCATGACATAGGCCGGCATCGCGAGCGGCAGCAGGAGCGCCCATTCGAAGAAGCCGGCGCCGGGAAAGCGCCGGTTGGTCACGAGCCAGGCCGTCACCGTTCCGCCGAAGGCGACGCCAGCGCCGACGAGGACGACGAGCGCGATCGTGTTGGCGACGAATCCGGGCAGCACTGTTGCGGCGAGATGCGCGAAGGCCCGTCCGTGTCCCGGCGCGAGCCCGAGGCCGAGCACCGCGGCCACGGGGAGTGCGGCCAGGGCCGCCAACGCGACCGCAACCGCAACGAGCGGCGAACGGTGGTTAAGCATCGATTCGCGCTCGGAGCCTGTCGGACTTACTTTCGCGCATGCGTTGCTCGGCCAAAGAGCGATGGATGCTAGGCGCTACGCGCCGCCAATATCGCGAATATTGGCAAGCGGAGCAGCGACGCAGACGCGCTCTTTGGCAGCAACCCGGAGGGACGGGGCGACTTGGGCGCACTTCTGCGTTGCTCGCCCTCGCCATACTCCCGGTATGCCTTCCGGCTCGCGCCTCGAACTGCGCCCAACTCGCCGCCGTCGCATACGCGAAAGCAAGTCCGACAGGCTCCTGGCGCCGGCCGTCGTTCGCCGGAGGGAATCCGCTCGCTGCAACATGCGCCGATTATAGTCGTGCAGCGGCGCGTTCTCCGCACCGGTCGGGACGGTGGCGACGGTTATAATCGCCGCGTTCCCATGCGCATACTGCTATCCAACGACGACGGCTACTTCGCGCCGGGCCTCGAGAGTCTCGCCGCGGCCCTCGCGGTTCGCGCCGAGGTCACGGTCGTCGCGCCGGAGGCCGACCGCAGCGGCGCGTCGAATTCGCTGACGCTCGATCGTCCGCTGATGGTGCGCCGCGCGCCGAGCGGCTTTCTGTTCGTCAACGGCACGCCGACCGACTGCGTTCATCTCGCGGTGACTGGCCTTCTCGATGATCTGCCCGACCTCGTGATTTCCGGGATCAACCGGGGCGCGAACATGGGCGACGACACGATCTACTCCGGCACCGTGGCCGCCGCGACCGAAGGCTTCCTCCTCGGCATTCCGTCGATCGCGATCTCGCTCGCGTCGAAGGAGGCCATGCACTTCGAGACCGCGGCGGCCGTTGCGCTGGAACTGCTCGATTGCCACGAGCGGCAACCTTTGGGCGCGCGCCTCCTCAATGTCAACGTACCGGACATGCCGCGCGCGAAGCTCAAAGGCTATCGCGTGACCAGGCTCGGTCGCCGGCACAAGGCCGAAAACGTCGTCAAGACGATCAACCCGCGCGGCGAGACGGTTTACTGGGTGGGCGCGGCCGGTGCCGCCGCGGATGCGGGCGATGGCACGGATTTCCAGGCGGTGGAGCAGGGGTACGCGTCGGTGACGCCACTGCAGATCGATCTGACGAACCACAACGAGATGGCACCGGTCGGCGCGTGGATCGCGTCGTGACCTGACGAGAGCGAGGGGGGGCGCGATGGGGACGCTCGGCGAGAAGATGTCGGGAATCGGCATGACGTCGACGCGCACGCGGAACCGGATGGTCGAGCGATTGCGCGCGGAGGGCATCCGGGATGAACTCGTGCTGGAGGCGATGAACGCCACGCCGCGACACATTTTCGTCGACGAGGCGCTCGCGACGCGGGCCTACGAGAACACCCCGCTGCCGATCGGCAGCGGGCAGACCATCTCGCAGCCGTGGGTCGTGGCCCGCATGAGCGAGCTCGCCCGCGCCGGGCGCACGCTCGAGCGCGTGCTGGAAATCGGCACCGGTTGCGGCTACCAGACGGCCGTGCTCGCGCGGATCGCGGGCGAGGTCTATACGGTGGAGCGCATCGGCGCGCTGGTGGCGAAGGCGCGGCGCAACCTCCAGTCTCTCAGATTGAAGAATGTGCGCCTGATGCACGGCGACGGCATGGCCGACCTGGGCGAGGATCTCAAGGTCGACGCGATCGTCGTCACGGCCGGCACACCGCGCGTGCCGGAGGTATTGCTCCAGTATCTGAAGCCCGGCGGCCGGATGGTTCTGCCGCTCGCCCAGCACGGCGACGGGGGCGACGGCGTGCAGCGCCTGACCGTCATCGAGATGACTCCCGAAGGACGCCGGGAGCATGCGTTCGATGCGGTAAGATTTGTCCCGTTGTTGCCGGGACTCGCTTGAAGGATTCGATGCCGCTCGACAGTTTTCGCAAGCCAGGAGTCGTTCGCGCGGCGGCGATGCCGCGTCTTGCGGCCCTCATGCTGGTCTTGTGCCTCGCCGCGTGCGCCTCCCGTCAGCCGGCCCCCGTGGAGGACCGCACGCCGCGTCCGCCGCCCCCCCCGGTCGCCCCGGCACCGCCTCCGCCACCGGCGGTCGAACCTTCGCCGGCCCCCACGTCGGAAGCAGATTGGCGGCCGCAGTCCTACACGGTCAAGCGCGGCGACACTCTCTACGCAATTGCGCTCGATCACGGCCTCGACTATCGCGAGCTCGCGGCCTGGAACAATCTGGAGAACATCAACGTGATCCGCACGGGGCAGGTGCTGCGCCTGAGCACTCCGACCGACGCAACGCCAACCGCCGCCGCTTCGGTGCAGACCGCACCGCTCAAGACGGTGCCCCCGGTGGTCACGGCCGACGCGCCCGCTCCCGCCGCTGGGGCCCCCACGCCGGGAGCGCGCAACACCGAGAATTACAAGACACAGCCCAAGGCGATCAAGGAGCCGTATTCCGAACAGGCGTTGCGCGATGTGCAACGTGGTCCGGCGGCCGAGCCGGCGTCGCCTCCGGCCGTCGTGCGCGCCGACCCCAAGCCCCTGCCCGAGCCGCCGCCGGTGGTTGCGCGGATCGATCCCAGGCCCGCGCCGGAGCCGCAAGAGGGCGACGAGAAGGTCGACTGGACGTGGCCCGCCAAAGGCAAGATCGTCACCGGATTTTCCGAAGCGGCGAGCTTGAAGGGCATCGACATCGCGGGCACGTCCGGCCAGGCGGTCGCGGCGAGTGCCGCCGGCAAGGTCGTGTACGCGGGCACCGGTCTTCGCGGGTACGGCAAGCTCATCATCATCAAGCACAACGGCACGTACCTGTCGGCGTACGCCCACAACAAGGAGATCCTGGTGAAGGAGGGCCAGCAGGTCAACCGCGGCCAGCGGATCGCCGAGATGGGCAACACCGACGCGGACCAGGTGAAGCTTCATTTCGAGATCCGGCGGCAAGGCAAGCCGGTCGATCCGCTGCGCTACCTCCCTCCCGCATGAGCCTTCCGCAGGGCCGCCCCAAGGAAGGCGACGTCCCTCTCGGAGGGACCGCGCGAAGCGCGAGGGAGCGCCAATGAGCCTGCAGGGCCCGCGCGACGACGCCGAGCTCGAGCTGCCCGGCTTTGCGCTCGCGGAGGAGCGCGCCGACCACACTCCGGAGCGCGCCGCCGCCGACGAGCCGTCACCCCCACGGCCCGAGCCCGATCGCTGGACGCAGGAGCTGCCGCTGCCGGAGCCGGCCGCCGGCCTCGGCGCCGACATCGTCAACGATGTCACGCAGATCTATCTCAACGAGATCGGCCAGCACGTACTGTTGTCGGCGCCGGAGGAACTGGCGCTCGCCCGGGCGATGGGCGCCGGCGATTTCGCGGCGCGGCAACGGCTGATCGAGCACAACCTGCGCCTCGTGGTCAGCATTGCGAAGCACTACACCAATCGCGGGCTGGCGCTGCCCGACCTGATCGAGGAAGGCAATCTCGGGCTCATTCACGCGCTCAACAAGTTCGATCCAGAGCGCGGCTTTCGCTTCACCACCTACGCCACGTGGTGGATCCGCCAGGCCGTCGAGCGCGCGATCATGAATCAATCGCGCACGGTCCGGCTGCCGGCGCATGTGGTCAAGGAACTGAATGTAGTCCTGCGCGCGCTGCGCCACCTCGAGATGCACGGCCAGCCGGACGGGCGCGACGTCGCGCTCGAGGACGTCGCCCATCTGCTCGACAAGCCGGTCGAGCAGGTGCGCAAGGTGCTGGCCTACAACGAGCGCACGACTTCGCTCGACGCGCCGCTCGATCGCGACGGCGGGGTGTCGATCGGCGACAGCCTCGCGGACGAAGACGCCATCTCGCCCGAGCTCGTGTTGCACAACAGCGAGGTCGAAGCGTGGGTGCGCCTGTGGCTGGCCGAGCTCAACGAGCGCCAGCGCATCGTGATCGAGCGGCGCTACGGGCTCAACGATCGCGACGTGGCGACGCTCGAGGAGCTCGCGCGCGAAATCGGCGTGACGCGCGAGCGCGTGCGGCAGATCCAGGCCGAGGCGCTGGAAAAGCTGCGCTTGCGACTGAAGCGCCGCGGACTCGACCGCGATGCCCTGCTCTGAGAAGGCCCGGGCAGCGCGTCCCCGAAGCGTGGGGGCATTTCAGGCAGACGCCGGCGCCCGGCGCAACGTCGCGGCCGTGGGCAGGATGCGCACCGCGCGGCGCAGGCGCCAGAGCGCGGAGGCGCGCTCGAGGGTCGTGTCGGCGTGTGCCGCGACCGATCCGTAGCGAAGCTCCGCGTACGATTGCCCGATGATCCCGAGCGCCTTCGCGAACTGCGGCCAGCGTGCCGCCGCGCGCGCGGCATAGTCGAGCGGGCCTTCGTGCACCGCGCGCGGCAAGCCGGCGCGGCCGAGGCGTGCGCACACGCGGTCCCACAACGCGCGTGCGCGGTCCTGTCGGCGGCGGCGCCACGCGAGCCAACCGAGGAGGCTGCCGATCCAGATCGCCGCGAGCCCTGCGACGATCGCCGTGATCTGCCACGGCGCGAGCACGTTGAGCTTCCATTCGCGCCACAACGTGCGTTGCCGGTCGAAATTGAATCCTATGACATTGCGGCGCCAATCGTGATTGATGGCATCCCACGACAGCTGCAGGCTCTTGAGGAAGCTGTCGTCGAGGCGCGCCAGCAACGGGATGGGTTCGTCCTTGGCCAGCGAGCCGCCGAGGCCCAGCTGGATGCGCGATGGCGCGACGGCGGCGGTCGGGTCGAGTCGCCGCCATTGTCCGCCCACGAGGGCCTCGGCCCACGCGTGTGCGTCCGACTGGCGCACGATCATGTAGTCGCCGTTGGGATTCATCGTGCCGCCCTGATAGCCCGTCACGACCCGGGAGGGAATTCCGGCGGCGCGCAGCATCACGACGAATGCGCTGGCATAGTGCTCGCAGAAGCCGCGCCGGGTATCGAACAGAAAGCCGTCCACGGGGTCGGCGCCGAGGAGAGGCGGGGCCAGCGTGTAGAAGAAGGACTCGCGGTGAAACCAGTCGAGCAAGGCATCGATGTAGGCCGCGTCGTCGCGACGGGTGGTGCGCAATTCGCGCGCGAATTTGATCGTGCGCGGATTGGTTCGACCCGCCTTGGTGGGCAGGTGGAGGTTGTCCCGGATGTCGCGTTCGAGTTCGGGGCCGCGTCCGCCCGGATACGAATCGTTCACCCTCGACGTCTGCTGATAGCGGAGCGGTTGAGTGACCGGCAGGCGTGAAAGCAGCTGCTGATCGCGGGTGAGCAGGGCATCGAGGTCGGTGCGCAGCAAGCCCGATTCGGTATCGGCCGTCGTTTGCGGCAGGTTGCCCGGAAGGTCGAGCGCGAAAAGCCAGAGCTTCCAGTGTGGCTCGAGCGTGACGGTGTAGCTGACGAGCGTGCCGCCCGGACGCACGAACGATCCCTGGGAGCGGCGCTCCGGCATGGTCCATTCGCGGCCGTCGAAATCCGTAAGAACGGGGCCTCGCCAATAGCGCTGCCAAGGGGGCGGAATGGGCCCGTCGAAATCGACGCGAAACGCCACGGCGTCGGACAGCGACAGCTCGCTGATGGCGCCCGGGGACATGTGATCCGAGAGTCCCGTCTTGGCGGCGTGATCCGCCGGGACGCCCCACAGCGGTCCCGCGACCCGCGGAAACAGCAGGAACAGCACCACGGCAAGCGGGATCCCCTGGGCGAACATCCTGACGGTGCCGGCGAGCGGCGTCCGCCAGCCGCCGCGCATGGCGCCGAGCGCCGTCGGTCGGGATAGCACCTGCAACGTGCCGCCGAGGAGGACGATGGCGGGAATCGCAACGGCTGCGGCGAGCAGCGACTGGCTGTAGAAGAACGGCGTCACGATCAGCAGGCACGCGAGGCAGACGATCAGCGTTCCGTCGCGGAACCGGCGCGTCTCCATGTACTTGATGCCGATCAGCGCGAACAGGAAAGCGACGCAGGGATCGCGGCCGACGAAATAACCGAGCGACTGACGGATCGCGATCGCCGTGACAAGCGCGAGCAACCCCAGCACCCACGAACGAATGATCGCGGACGGCGAGTCGGGATCCTTGGCCGCGCGCGCGATCAGCACGAACCGGAGGAGGACGAGCGACGTGCCGAGACCGCCGATCCAGAGCGGCACGAACGCGAGCAACGGCAACTGTGTTGCGAGCATCAGCGCGCCGAGCCAGCGCAGCTGGCCCGTGGACAGCGTGTCGTCGCCGCGCGGCGGCGGGGCACGGCGCTGCTTCGTGAAGAAAAGGTTCGACGCCTTCACAAGCACACCATTGGCGTTGAGCGCCTTCCGCCTTTTCCTTGGGACGGCCCGACGGCGCTAGGTGGAACGACCCCCACACCCCCGGGGGGGCGCAATTCGCGCCTTGGGACGGCCCTGCGGCGCTCACGCGGAGTGTTCCGGCATGAGCGCCAGCGCCGTCAGTGCGGCCCGGCGATGGTCGCGTCCCTGGCCGGTCGGAAGATCGACGCCGGGGGCACGGAGCGAGAATGGCCGCGCCGCGCGTTCGGCGGCGAGCACCCAGGCCGTCAGGCGAGCGATCTTGTTCTGCGCGGGAAGCGCGGCGGGAAGCGACTGCCACGCGAGATCGACACGTCCGCCGCCACTGCCGCCCTCGAACTGTTTGGTGTGCCAGCCGGCGCCGCGCGCCACCGATTTCCAGGCGATCCGCTGCAGCGGGTCACCCGCCTGGTACGCGCGCAGTCCGGCGAGATCCGCGTCGGCGCCGTGCGTCACGGAGGCGGCGTCCTGACCCGATTCGCCGATGGGCAGCGGAGGCGGATCGACCTCCGGCGTGGGGAAGGCGATGCCGGCCAGCGGAAAATGGACGTAGGCCCACGCATGCCACAGCCCCATCGGAAACTCAGAGGACAGTGTGATGCGCCCCAGAACTATGCGGCCGCGCCGCGGCGTCAGCAATTCCAGCGCCACCGGAAGCGCCGAATCCGGCACGACGTCGACGGTCACGGTAACGCAGCCGCGCGCGGCGAGGCTCACCGCGTATCGAGGCGTCGCCCCGCCCGCCAGCGCCAGCGTGAAGGGCATGACGGCGCCGGCGAAGGTTTCGCCGGCGGCGAGCGGGCGCAGTTCGATACCCGAGAGATTGCGGAAGGTGTGGACGAGTGCGGTGGCGACGAGTCCGGCCAGCATGAACGTCGCGACGAAGCCGAGCGAAAGCGAGTAGTTGAGCGACGTCAGCACCGTCATGCCGAGGGTCGCCAGGAAGGCGATTCCGCGACGCGTCGGCAAGATGTAGATGCGGCGATGCCGCAGGATCACCGGGTCGTGATCGGCCGGCGCGTGGCGATACAGACGCTGGAGATACCCGGCGCGCCAAGATCCGGCCGCCGGCGGCGTGAAGATGGGCGAAAGGCCAGGCGTGGACATCGGCAGGGTTCCGGAAAAATCGGGCCGCGGCCTTACCCAATCCGCTGGATGGCGATTCTATCGTTCAGGGCAACGCGACGGTGCGCAGCATCGCCTGGGCCTGCAGGGCGCCCGCCCGTGCGCCACCGGCCAGCCGATGGCCGGCGACCGACGGGAACACCGCCTGCACGTCCTCGGGCAGCACCATCGGGCGGCCCGCGAGGAGCGCCCACGCGCGCGCCGCCGCGAGCAACAGCAATCCGGCGCGCGGCGAGAGTCCGCGGCGTGCCCCGGCGTCGGCACCACCGCCCACATTGCCCCGCGTGGCGGCGAGCAGCGCCTGCACATAGTCGAGCAGCGCCGGCGACACGTGCACGGCGCCCGCTTCGCGCTGCCATTCGAGCAGCGTCGGCGGATCGGAGAGTGCGGTGAGCGTGGCCATATGCGAACGCCGGTCGCCGCTCACGAGCAGATCGCGCTCCGCGGCCGGATCGGGGTAGCCGATCTCGATGGCCATCAGGAAGCGGTCGAGCTGCGATTCGGGGAGCGGGTAGGCGCCGATCTGTTCGACCGGATTCTGCGTCGCGATGACGAAAAAGGGATCCGGCAGCTTGCGGGTTTCGCCGTCCTGCGACACCTGCCGCTCCTCCATGGCTTCCATCAGCGCACTCTGCGTTTTCGGCGGCGCGCGGTTGATCTCGTCAGCGAGCACGACCGAATGGAAGATGGGCCCGGGATGGAAGCGGAACGCGCGCGTCTCGGTGTCGAAAATCGAGACGCCGAGCACGTCGGCGGGCAGGAGGTCGCTCGTGAACTGCACACGGGCATACTTGAGCCCGAGGGTCGTGGCGAGCGCCTGCGCGAGCGTCGACTTGCCGACGCCGGGGATGTCTTCGATCAGCAGGTGGCCGCGGGCGAGAAGGCACGCGAAGGCCAGCCGGCAGCGGCTCACGCTTGCCGACGACGATACGATCGAGCTGCGTCAGGACACCGGCAAGGCGCTCGGCGATCGGAGTGTTGGTCTGGCTGAGGGGGCGAACGGTCATGAGGTGGTTTTCTGTGAAAGAGTGCCGTTACCCGGCACATTAACGTGCAATCCGAGACTGGTCATCCCTGCCCGGCGCGGGCTACACTCCGCCCGTCGGAGCGTCGGCGCCGCCCGGCGTTCGTCCGCCACCGATCCCCGTAGCCCTGTCGTTCTCGGGGACACAAAGCAAACGTCGTGCCCACAGCCTACATTACACACCCGTCGTGCATGCTGCACGACATGGGGCCCTACCACCCCGAATGTCCCGACCGGCTGCGCGCCATCGGGGACCGGTTGATCGGGTCGGGCCTCGACGCCTATCTCGTCCATTACTCCGCCCCGGCCGCCGACGACGACGTGATCGCCCTCGTCCATGGCCTCGACTACATCGGGACGATCGAGGCCGAGAGCCCGGACTCCGGCCTGCATTATCTCGATCCCGACACCGCGATGAACGCTCATTCGCTGACCGCCGCCCGCCATGCGGCAGGCGCGGTCGTGCTCGCCACCGATCTCGTGCTGCGCGGCGAATGCCGCACGGCGTTCTGTGCGGTCCGTCCGCCCGGACACCATGCCGAACGCGACCGCGCGATGGGCTTCTGTCTCTTCAACAACGTCGCGATCGGCGCGGCGCACGCGATGACCGTCCACGCGATCGAGCGCGTGGCGATCGTCGATTTCGACGTCCATCACGGCAACGGCACCGAGCAGATCTTCGCGGGCGATCCGCGGGTGCTCATGGTGTCGACGTTCCAGCATCCGCTCTATCCCTATTCGGGGTTCGACAATCCGGCCGCGAACATGGTCAACGTTCCGCTGTCCGCGGGTGCGGGGAGCGAGGAGTTTCGCGCGGCCGTGCGCGAGCACTGGTTGCCCGCGCTCGAACGGCACCGGCCGCAGATGATCTTCATCTCGGCCGGATTCGACGCCCATCGCGAGGACCCGCTCGCGGGACTCGTGCTCGTCGACGCCGATTACGCGTGGGTGACGCGCGAGCTCGTGGCGGTCGCGGCGAAGCACGCGCAGGGCAGGATCGTCTCGACGCTGGAAGGAGGCTATGCACTGTCGGCGCTGGGCAGGAGCGTCGCCGAACACATTCGCGAGCTCGTCACGGCGTGAGTAGCAGGCTGATACAGAACCCCTCATGAGCCGCGTTTCGGACGAGATGGCCCCGGATACTAGGCGCGAGCCGCATCGAATAGCTCGTGCATATTCGCAAGGCGAGCAACAACGTAGACGGGACCATATCGTCGAAACCCGCATGGGCAGCGGCTTGGCGGGCGGTCTGCTTTGTCGCCGCTCGCTGGTGTGGGATCGACCACACGTCGCTCGCGTCTTCGCGCATCCCATCCCGCCAAGTCGTTGCGCGGCCATGACGGGTTCTGCATCAGCCTGCAAGTAGCCGATCACCATCACCGCACGAAAGCTCGGATCACAGGTTTCTCCGAGGAGGACATGTGGAGCGCCGAAAATTTCTGGAGTCCTGCGTGGCCGTGTCGGGCACCCTCGGCCTGTCGGCGTTGCCGGCATGGGCGGATGCCACGCCCCGGCTCTATGACCGGGCGCGGCTCGTCGACATCCACGGCGCGCCGTTGAAGGCGCGCGCGCTCGTCGCCGAGACCAATTACATCTTTCACTATCCCTTCGTGTCGACGCCGTGCTTTCTGCTCAATCTCGGGCGGCCCGCGATGGCGGAGGCCACGCTGCGCCGCGAGGACGGCACGACGTACGCCTGGAACGGCGGCGTGGGACCGGGCGCGCGATCGTTGCTTTTTCGGCGATCTGCGCGCACAAGCTCGCGTACCCGACGCGCGACGTGTCGTTCATCCGCTATCAGCCGCAGCCGTTCGGCGACCTCCGATGCGCACGTGATTCATTGCTGCGCCGACCACAGTGTCTACGATCCCGCCTCCGGCGCGCGCGTGCTGGCGGGGCCGGCGCCGCAGCCGCTGGCCGCCATCCTGCTCGACCACGACCCCGCCACCGACGAGCTGTCGGCGCTCGGCACGGTGGGCGCCGAGCAGTTCGACGCGTTCTTCAGGAAGTACGAATTCAAGCTGGCGCTCGACCACGGCCAGGCGAGCGCGCAGAAACGAGTGGGTAAATCTGCCGTCGTGCGCGAGCTCGCCCAATACTGCAAGCAGACGATCCAGTGCTAGCAAACGCGGTCGACTCGGCTATCGTCGTCACCGACCTCTCGAAAACGTACAGCCGGGTCGTGGCCGTGAATCGGATCTCGTTCGCCGTGCGGCGCGGCACGACGACCGCGCTGCTCGGGGGCAACGGTGCGGGCAAGACGACGACGTTGTCGATGCTGCTCGGGCTGCTGACGCCCAGCGCCGGGCGCGCCACGGTGCTCGGCGTGGAGATGCCGGAGCAGCGCCACCGCGTGTTGCCGCGGATGAATTTCACGTCGCCGTACGTGGACCTGCCGAAGCGCCTCACCGTCGGCGAGAATCTCGCCGTCTTCGCCGATCTCTACGGTGTGCGCCGCCCGCGCGAGCGCATCGCCGCCGTCGCCGCGGATTGCGATCTGGGCGGCTTGCTGCGGCGGCCCTACGGCAGTCTCTCGGCCGGTCAGCGTACCCGGGTGTCGCTCGCGAAGGCGGTATTGAACGAGCCCGAGGTGCTGCTGCTCGACGAGCCGACCGCCTCGCTCGATCCCGACATCGGCGACCGGATGCGCACCTATCTCGAACGCTACCAGCACCGCACGGGCTGCACCATGCTGCTCGCGTCGCATCACATGGGCGAGGTCGAGCGGATGTGCGACGACGTGATCATGCTGCGCGCCGGCGAGGTGGTCGACCAGGGCTCGCCGCAGGCGCTGATCGAGCGCTACGGTCGCGAGACCATGGAAGAGGTGTTTCTCGATGTCGCGCGCGGGCGCGCCGATGTTCGTCTCGCCGGAACCGCGGCCGAAGAGACCGCCGCATGAGCGCGACGGGCCGCCCCGAGCGCGAATTGCTCCCTCGCGGAGGGAAGGCGCGCAGCGCCAAGGGAGCACCGATGAGCGCAAGCGGGCTCGCCGCGCCCTACGTCGGCATCGCGGCCTCCGCGCGGCGCGTGCGCGCGGTGCTGCGGCGCCATGCCTACCTGATCCTGAAATCGCCGACGCGCATCGTCTCGATGATGTACTACCCGACGGTGACGATGATCGTGTGGGCGTTTCTGACGCTCTACCTGGCACCGACGAACAGCTTCCTCAAGGATGCGCCGGGCTTTTTCATCGGCGCCGTGTTGCTGTGGGACGTGCTTTTCCGGGGCCAGCTCGGCGTGTCGCTGACGTTCATCGAGGAGTTCTACGCGCGAAACCTCGGCAATCTCTTTGTTTCGCCGCTGACCCTGCCCGAGTACGTCGCCGGCCAGCTCACGATCAGCGTGCTCCGCGCGGTGATCGGCGTCGGGGGCGCGTGCGTGTTCGCCTGGCTCCTGTTCCAGTTCTCGATCTTTTCGCTCGGGTTGCCGCTGGTCGCGTTCTTCGTGAACCTCCTGGTGTTCGGCTGGGCGATCGGCCTCGCGATGTCGGGGCTGATCCTGCGCCTCGGGCTCGGCGCGGAGGAGCTCGCGTGGGCGGCGATCTTCATCATCGCGCCGGTGTCCGGCGTCTACTACCCCATCGCGGTCCTGCCTTCGTGGCTGCAGCCGGTCGCGCTCGCGCTTCCCTCCGCGCATGTGTTCGAAGGGATGCGCACGCTGCTGCTCGACGGCGCGTTTCGCTGGGATCACTTCTGGTCGGCGGTGGCGCTCGACGTCGTCTACGTCGCAGCCGGGGCGGCGGTGTTCGGCTGGGCGATGCGCGACGCGCGCAATCGCGGTACGCTGCTGCAGATGGGCGAATGATGGCGCCCGGCGCCGACTCCGAAGCGAACGACCCCAAGCGGATCGTCGACCTGACGCTCGAGCACTACGGCCGGCGCACCGACGAATTCTGGGAGGGCACGCGCGATCACGATGTGCGCCAGAACATCGATGCGCTCCTCTCGCATATCGAAGGCGCGCCGCCGTTCACGATCCTCGATTTCGGATGCGGGCCGGGTCGCGACCTCAAGACCCTCGCCGACCTCGGCCATGTCGCGATCGGCCTCGAGGGCGTCCCACGCTTCGCCGAGATGGCGCGCGCGTTCAGCGGGTGCGAGGTCTGGCAGCAGGACTTTCTGCGGCTCGACCTGCCGGCCGGCCGGTTCGACGGCGTGTTCGCCAACGCGTCGCTCTTCCACGTGCCAAGCGCGCAGTTGCCGCGCGTCCTGGGCGAACTCCGTGCGGCGCTAAGGCCGCGCGGCGTACTGTTCTGTTCGAATCCGCACGGGCACGACGAGGAAGGCTGGAATCGCGGGCGCTATGGCGTCTATCATGAACCCGCCTCGTGGCGCGCGCGTGGCATGGCTGCGGGCTTCGTGGAGATGGCGCACTACTACCGTCCGCCGGGCCTGCCCCGCGAGCAGCAACCTTGGCTCGCCACTGTCTGGCGCAAGTCGGATCCTTGAAACCGGTCGCGCTTTTCGCTCGAGAGGTGCCGAACGAATGTCCGCAAGTCGATCATGCGCCAGATGTCCCGCAGCCCGGGCACCGTGTGCCAGTGACGGCGCGCCGCCGCTGCAACGCTTACGCCATCAGCAACGCGGCGACGACGCTGCGACCTTCCGCCGCGAGGATGTTGAACGTGCGGCAGGCGGCGGGCGTGTCCATCACCTCGAGGCCGATGCGCGCGTCGGTCAAGGCGCGCGTCGTGCGCGGGTGCGGAAAGCGAATCGCCGGACCGGTGCCGAAGCAGCACGACCTCCGGCTTGTAGGCGAGCAGGCGCTCGAAATCGGCCGCGGCGAGCCCGTCGAATCCGGCCGGCGCCCAGCCGGTGACGATCGTCTCCGGCGTCAGCACGAGATTCTCGCGGTAGTCGGTCGCGCCGATGCGCACCCAGCCGGGCCCGAGGCCGGTGACGACGTTGCCGCTGGCGGTGGCGAGGTGGAATTTCATGGATTTGTTGCGTTGCGGTAACTCGTCGGAATTGGTTACGATTGTAACCCGTCAACGCTTTCACGTCGCTCGGACGGTTCCGGGCGCCTACGCCGAAAGATCCGCATGACCACATCCCCCGGAAAAGATTTTGCGCGACTGACGCGCCTGCCGCCGTACGTCTTCAACATCACGACCGAGCTCAAGATGGCCGCGCGCCGTCGCGGCGAGGACATCATCGACTTCGGCATGGGCAATCCGGACGGCCCGACGCCGAAGCACATCGTCGACAAGCTGATCGAGACGGTGTCGCGCCCCGACACGCACGGCTATTCGGTGTCGCGCGGCATTCCGCGCCTGCGCCGCGCGATCTGCCACTGGTACCAGCGCCGCTACGGCGTCGAGTTCGATCCCGGAAACCGAGGCGATCTCGACGATCGGCTCGAAGGAAGGCATCGCGCATCTCGCGCTCGCGACGCTCGGCCGCGGCGACACGGTGCTGGTGCCGAATCCCAGCTACCCGATCCACATCTACGGACCGGTGATCGCCGGCGGCGACATCCGGCACGTGCCGATGACGCCGAACGTGGACTTCTTCGTCGAGCTCGAGAACGCGATCCACACGCTGTTCCCGAAGCCGAAGATGCTGATCATCAATTTTCCGTCGAATCCGACGGCGCAGTGCGTCGAGCTGCCGTTCTTCGAGAAGATCGTCGCGCTCGCCCGCGAGCACGGCATCTGGGTCGTGCACGATCTCGCCTACGCCGACATCACGTTCGACGGCTGGAAGGCGCCGTCGATCATGCAGGTGCCGGGCGCGCGCGAGGTCGCCGTCGAGTTCTTCACGATGTCGAAGAGCTACAACATGGCCGGCTGGCGCATCGGCTTCATGGTCGGCAACAAGGACCTCGTCGCGGCGCTCGCGCGGATCAAGGGCTACCACGACTACGGCACGTTCACGCCGATCCAGGTGGCGGCGATCGCCGCGCTGGAGGGGCCGCAGGACTGCGTCGCGGAAATCGCGATGAAATACCAGAAGCGGCGCGACGTGCTGGTCAAGGGACTGCACGAGGCCGGATGGATGGTCGACATCCCGAAGGCGTCGATGTACGTGTGGGCGAGGATTCCCGAGCCGTATCGCGCGGCGGGCTCGCTCGAGTTCACGAAGAAGCTGCTCGCGAAGGCGAAGGTCTCGGTGTCGCCGGGCATCGGCTTCGGCGAGTACGGCGACGAGTACGTGCGCTTCGCGATGATCGAGAACGAGAACCGGACGCGGCAGGCGGTGCGCGGCATCAAGCAGATGTTCCGCGAGGACGGCGGAATGCGGCGTGCGATGAAACCGCTGCAAGTCGGCCTGCTCGGCATCGGCACCGTCGGGCTCGGCACGTGGAACGTGCTGCGCCGGAACGAGGAGGAGATCGCGCGCCGCGCCGGCCGGCCGATCCGCATCACGTGGATCGCCGAGCGCGCGCTCGAGCGGCGCGCGCGAGCTGACGCAAGGCGCCGCCGGCGTCAACCTGACCGCCGACGCCGCCGTCGTGCTCGCGCATCCGGACATCGACATCGTCGTCGAGCTGATCGGCGGGCTCGAGCCCGCGCGCACGTTCATCCTGCAGGCGATCGCCAACGGCAAGCACGTCGTCACCGCCAACAAGGCGCTCCTCGCGCGGCACGGCAACGAGATCTTCGCCGCCGCGCACGCGAAGGGCGTGATGGTCGCGTTCGAAGGCGCGGTCGCCGGCGGCATCCCGATCATCAAGGCGCTGCGCGAAGGCCTCACGGCCAACCGGATCGAATGGATCGCCGGCATCATCAACGGCACGTCCAACTTCATCCTGTCCGAGATGCGCGCGAAGGGCGCGTCGTTCGCGACGGTGCTGGCCGAGGCGCAGGCGAGCGGCTATGCCGAGGCCGATCCCGACGTTCGACATCGAGGGCATCGACGCCGCGCACAAGCTCACGATCATGTCGGCGATCGCCTTCGGCGTGCCGATGCAGTTCGACAAGGTCTACACCGAGGGCATCTCGAAGCTGACCGGCGAGGACATCCGCTACGCGGAGGAGCTGGGCTACCGGATCAAGCTCCTCGGCATCACGCGGCGCACGGCCGCCGGCATCGAGCTCCGCGTGCACCCGACGCTCATTCCGACGAAGCGCCTCATCGCCAACGTCGAGGGCGTGATGAACGCGGTGCTGGTGAAGGGCGACGCCGTCGGCGCCACGCTCTACTACGGCGCGGGCGCCGGCGCCGAGCCGACGGCGAGCGCGGTCATCGCCGACCTCGTCGACGTGACGCGCATGCACACGGCCGATCCCGAGCACCGCGTGCCGCATCTCGCGTTCCAGCCCGACCAGCTCGCCGACCTGCCGTTCCTGCCGATGGGCGAAGTCGAGACGAGCTACTACCTGCGGATGCGCGTGCAGGACAAGCCCGGCGTGCTGGCCGACATCACGCGCATCCTCGCCGACCGCGAGATCTCGATCGACGCGATGATCCAGAAGGAGCCTTCCGAGGGCGAGGACCAGACCGACATCATCCTGCTCACGCACACGTGCATCGAGAAGCAGGTGGTCGACGCGATCGCGAAGATCGAGGCGCTCGCGACCGTCAACGGCAAGGTCGTGCGCATCCGCCTGGAAGAACTGAACTGATGCGCTACGTCAGCACGCGCGGCGCGTGGGCCGACGCCCCGCAGCCGTTCTCGGCGATCCTGCTCGAAGGCCTCGCGCCCGACGGCGGCCTCGCCGTGCCCGAAGCCTATCCGCGACTGACGGACGCCGAGCAGACCGCGCTCCGCCGGGTTTCCGTATCCCGAGCTCGCGTTCGCCGTGCTGTCGCGCTATTGCACGGACATTCCGGCCGACGATCTCAAGGCGATCGTCGAGCGCACGTACACGAAGGCGACGTTCGGCAGCGACGCGATCGTGCCGGTCACGACGGTGGAGCCGGGCGTGCACCTGCTGCACGCGTCGAACGGACCGACGCTCGCGTTCAAGGACATCGCGCTGCAGCTTCTCGGCAACCTCTTCGAGTACACGCTCGCGAAGAGCGGCAGCAGGCTCAACATCCTGGGCGCGACGTCCGGCGACACGGGCAGCTCCGCCGAGTACGCGATGCGCGGCAAGCGCGGCATCGACGTCTTCATGCTGTCGCCCAAGGGCCGGATGAGCCCGTTCCAGCAGGCGCAGATGTTCTCGCTCGCCGACGCCAACATCCACAACATCGCGATCGAGGGCGTGTTCGACGACTGCCAGGACATCGTGAAGGCCGTGTCCGCCGACGCCGCGTTCAAGGCGCGCTACCGGATCGGCACGGTCAATTCGATCAACTGGGCGCGCGTCGCCGCGCAGGTCGTCTACTATTTCCGCGGCTATTTCGCCGTCGACCAAGACGCAGGGCGAGCCCGTCGACTTCGCCGTGCCCTCCGGCAACTTCGGCAACATCCTCGCCGGGCACGTCGCGCGCGAGATGGGGCTGCCGATCCGCCGGCTGATCCTCGCGACCAACGAGAACGACGTGCTCGACGAGTTCTTCCGCACCGGGCGCTACCGGCCGCGCCGCGCGAGCGAGACGCATGCGACGTCGAGCCCGTCGATGGACATCTCGAAGGCGTCGAACTTCGAGCGGTACGTGTTCGACGTGGTGGGCCGCGATCCCGCGATCGTGCGCGGGCTGTGGGCGTCCATCGAGCGCGACGGCGGCTTCGAGCTGGCCGGCGCGCCGCACTGGGACGCGCGTCGCGGCGTCCGGCTTCGTCTCCGGCGTGAGCACGCACGCCGATCGCATCGCGACGATCCGCCGCCTGCATTCCCGGCACGGATCGTCGTCGATCCGCACACCGCCGACGGGCTCAAGGTCGGACTCGAGCGGCGCGACCCGCGCGTGCCGCTCGTGTGCATCGAGACGGCGCTGCCCGCCAAGTTCAGCGCGACGATCAAGGAGGCGCTCGGGCCGCGAGCCCGCGCGTCCGGCGGCCTACGCGGACCTGAAGCAGCGGCCGCAGACGCTGCGACGTGCTGCCGCCGGTCGTCGATCGCGTGAAGGCGTACATCGCAGCGCACGCGAGGGCGGTCGCCTGAGCCGCAAGGAGTCCGACGCGCGGAGGCGCGGGACCGGTCCGGAGATCCTGCGGCACCACCTCGCCAATCTCGCGCGCAATCTCGCCGCCGGCCTGCGGCTCGTGCTGTTGCTGCCCGTGTCGCGCCTTCGCTTTCGCGTCGACCTCGTGCAGCTCCTGCTGCTGCTCGTCCGTGTCGGCGCTGATCGACGTCGGGATCGACTGGGTGCGCTTCGGGGCCGACGGCTACTTCACGTGGTTCGGCCTCGGCAACGAGATCTTCGGCGCCGGTGTGCTGCTCATTACCGCCGCCATCCTCGCGCTCGCGTTCGGGCAGCGCGAAGTCGTCGTCGCGCTGCCGGTGCTGGTGCTTTCGGGCTTTCCGCTGCTGCAGATCGTGCGCGTGCTGCCGTCCGTGCTGTTCGCTCCCACGCCCGGCGTGCGATGTCTGGTGGTCCGCGTTCGACGCGTTGATGATCGTCTGGGTCTTCGCCGCTGTCGGCGCGCTGCGTCGCGCTCTCGCTTGCGCCGGCGAGGTCGGGCCGTTGGCGGCGCGCGCTCGTCGGCGGACTCGCTGCTGATCGCGCCGATCTGGTTCGCGTCGTCGATCGCGCCGAACGATGCGTGGTGGAAGGAGCCGTCCGCCGTGGGCGCCGATCCGCGCTACCCCAATCCGGCGTCCGAACCGGTGCTGGCCGCGCAGCAGAAGCTGCTCGACGACGCGCTGTCCAATCTCGACGACGAGCGGCCGAACGTCACCGACCTCTACTTCGTCGGCTTCGCCGGCGATGCGCGCGAGGACGTCTTCCGCAAGGACGTCGAGGCCGCGCGGCGCGTGATGGACGAGCGGTGGGGCACCGACGGCCGCTCGGTGTCCTCATCAACAATCCGCGGACGCTGCTCGAAGTCGCCGGAGGCGACGGTGACCAACCTGCGCGAGACGCTGAACGAGATCGGCGCGACGATCGACGCCGAGCAGGATGTCGTGATGGTGTACCTCGCGAGCCACGGCAGCCGCCAGCACGTGCTCGAAGTGGCGCTGCCGCCGCTCGAGCTCGCGCCGCTCACGGCGCCGGCGCTGCGCGGCCTGCTCGACGACGCCGGCATCAAGTGGCGGATCGTCGTCGTGTCGGCCTGCTATTCGGGCGGCTTCATCGACGCGCTCAAGGACGACAACACGCTCGTGCTGACGGCCTCGGCCGCCGATCGCCCGTCGTTCGGTTGCGGCAAGCAAAGCGACAGCACGTTCTTCGGCGAGGCGCTGTTCCAGAACGGCCTCGCGCAATCGGAATCGCTGCTGGCCGCGTTCGACGCGGCGAAGGAGCGTGTCGCCGCGCGCGAGAAGGAGGGCGGATTCAAGCCGCCGTCGAATCCGCAGATCTACGTCGGGCCGGCGATGGTCGACAAGCTGAAGGAGCTCGACCGCGGCAATGCCGCGCGCCGGACCGGACGCAGCGTGTAGTTGAACGGCCCCCACGCTGGCCGTGCGCGCACTGGAACCGGGTAAACTGCGCGCCGTGGCAGCCTCGGTCGACGTTCGCAACCTCGAGCACGCGTACGGCGCGAATCGCGTCGTGCGGGGCTTGAGCTTCACGCTCGCGGAAGGCCGGATCGGCTGCCTGCTTGGTCCTTCGGGCTGTGGCAAGACGACCGTGCTGCGCTGCCTCGCGGGCTTCGAGCCCATCGCCGGTGGCGGGATCACGCTCTCCGGTCGCGTGGTCTCCACGCCCGATCACATCGTGCCGCCGGAAGACCGCCGCATCGGCATGGTGTTCCAGGATTTCGCGCTGTTTCCGCACCTGACCGTCGCCGGCAACGTCGGCTTCGGCTTCGGCCGGCGTCCGTCGGCCAAGGCGCGCGCAAGGATCGCCGAGATGCTCTCGCTCGTGGGCCTCGAAGGCGCGGGCGACACCTATCCACATGAGCTCTCAGGCGGCCAGCAGCAACGGGTTGCGCTCGCCCGCGCGTTAGCACCGGAACCCGACCTCCTGCTGCTCGACGAACCGTTTTCCAATCTCGACATCGATCTTCGGGAACGCCTGTCGCTCGAAGTGCGCGACATCATCAAGGCGAGCGGAACCACCGCGATCCTCGTGACGCACGATCAGCACGAATCGTTCGCGCTCGCCGACGAGATCGGCATCATGCACGAAGGGCGGATCGAGCAATGGGATGCCGCGTACGAGCTCTACCACCGGCCCGCGACGCGCTTCGTCGCCGATTTCGTGGGGCAGGGTGTGTTTCTGCGCGGCAGGATCATAGGCCCGCGCACGCTCGCGACCGAGCTGGGTGAGCTGGGTGCATCGCTGCCGGTGCCCAGCGACGGCATCGTCGATGTCCTCCTGCGTCCGGATGACATCCTGCACGACGATGAGAGTCCCTGGCGCGCCGAAGTTGCCGCCAAGGCGTTCCGCGGTGCCGACTTTCTCTACACGTTGACGCTCGCCTCCGGCACGCGTGTGCTCTCACTCGTGCCTTCGCACCACGATCACGCCATCGGCGAGAAGATCGGGATCCGCCTCGCGATCGATCACGTCGTCGCTTTCCCTGCTGCGGTTTGACGCGATCAAGCGTACTCAGCTATACTTGCAATCCTGTCGCGGGGTGGAGCAGTCTGGCAGCTCGTCGGGCTCATAACCCGAAGGTCGAAGGTTCAAATCCTTCCCCCGCAACCAAATTAATCAAGAAGTTGCAGTAACGGTTCGCCGGAAATCGCAAAACCGTTCTGCAATTTTTCTGCAGTTTCCCTCTCGGTGGCTGGCGTCAACGAGACCGGAGACCGCAGACATGGCAGCCTTCAACAAGCGCCGCAATGGCGACGGTAGCACCAGTTGGGACGCAGCCGTTAGCGTCGTGGGGTATCCTAGGACGAGCAAGTCGTTCCGCTCCAAATTCGCAGCGGAACTATGGGCCGCCCGCACCGAAGATGCACGCCGGGGCCGTACACCAACATCTAGGCGCGGCATGACGCTCGGGCACCTGCTCGACGAGGCTCTGCCACGTCTTGCCAATCCGACGACTGCCGTATTCGCCTACTGGCGCGCCGAACTCGGCGACGTGCCGCTCGCGAAGATATCCCCCGAGCTGATAGCCCTCCATCGCGATCGCCTGCTCGGCGCCGCGTGTCGCGGGCACCGCCACAAGAGGACGAAGCCGCGATCGCCGGCGATTCCCGCGCCCCTCGAGGTCGTTGACGTCAGCGAAGAAGCGACCGGCGGCGTCCCTCAGCGCGAGGACGTAGCTCGCCCCGAGGCGGTGGGTTTCACCGGGAGCGAGGTCACGCTGAAGTTCGAGCGAGACCTCGGCCCGACCCCTGAAAGGAAAGGAGCCGCGCGTCGGCGGGCTTCGCGGCGTCGAGGTCCTGGCCGTCCAGCCGAAGGGCAACGTCGCCGGGCGACCGGGCGAACTCGAGGTGCACGATCGGCCGGGTTTGGCCGGGCCTCATGCGGAAGGTGACCGCCGCCTGCACCTGGACGCGCCGGTCGGCCGGGAAGAGGTCGAATACGGCTTCCACGCGGTCGATGTCGATTCTGAACACCGCGTCGAGGAGCGCCGCCTCGTCGACGGCCGCCGGTAGCGGCTCGGTCACGACGGTCGCGGTCCCGGCACCGGGCGACGCCACAGCCGAGGACACCGACGAGTCGCCGCCCGAGCCACAAGCGAGGAGGCCCAGCGCCAGCATGACGAGGCCGGCAGTCGCGAGCCGCCACGTGCCCGTTCTCATGGCACCCCCTCGGACGGATCGCGCCATCCTAGCGCCTCCGACCCCGCGGGCGGCTCCCCTCGGTGCCACGCCTCGCAGCGGCCTACGACGAGGTGGCCCTCGACGTCCTGCGCGGCGTCGAGGCCCGCGTGTAACGCTCGCTCCGGCCGTCCCGACCGGGGTAAGGTAGGGGCGCGAGCTTGCCCATGCCGCCGGATCCCGACGACGACCTGGCCGCCGAGCACACGCCCACGCGCGTCCGACGCGCCGGCTGGCTCGAGCGTCTCCTCGGCGGCTTTGCGTCCTCGTCCGCCAGGTCCGCCGAGATCGCGCCGAGGAGAGCCTGGGCTGCCCGAGCAGATCGGCCGCTATCGCATCCTCCACAAGCTCGGACAGGGAGGGATGGGCGTCGTCTACGCGGCCGAGGACCCGAGCCTCGGCCGCCGCGTCGCGCTGAAGACGATCAGCCACCCCGACGAGGAGAGCCGCCAGCGCTTCCGGCGCGAGGCCCGCGCCGCGGCCAGCGTCAGCCACCCCCACGCCTGCCAGATCTTCGAGATCGGCGAGGACACCGGCCGGCTCTTCATCGCGATGGAGCTGCTCGACGGCGAGCCACTCTCCGAGAGGCTGAAGCGCGGGCCGCTGGCGGTGGCCGAGGCCTTGAGCCTGGGGCGCGAGATGCTCTCCGCCCTCGGCGCTCTGCACGCGCAAGGCGTCGTCCACCGCGACGTGAAGCCCTCCAACGTGTTCCTGACGTCCCGCGGCACGAAGCTCGCTGGACTTCGGCCTGGCCCGGCCCCTCGCGACGGAGGCGGGCGGCTCCCTCTCGCTGGAGAGCGACCTCACGCGATCCGGCCTGATCGTGGGGACTCCACGCTACATGGCGCCGGAGCAGATCCTGGGCGACCCGATCGACGCGCGCACCGACGTCTTCGCGGCGGGGGTCGTGCTCTTCGAGGCGCTGGCGGGTCGTCCCGCGTTTGCGGGGACGAAGGCGGTCGAGGTGATGCACGCGACGCTCCACGAGCAGCCGCCCGCCCTCGCGGGGTCCCCGGCGATCGTCGCCTTCGATCGCGTGATCCGCCGGGCCCTCGCCAAGTCTCCCGCGAACCTTCCCCGACGGCAGAGGCCATGTCCCGCGAGCTCGACGGGATCGTCCTCGAGGACTCCGGCGCGTCCCCGGCGGCCGCTCGTGCCCTCACGCGGCTCGTGGTGCTGCCCTTCCGCGTGCTGCGCTCCGACCCCGAAGTCGACTTCCTGGGCCTCGCCCTGGCCGACGCGGTGTCGAGCTCGCTGAGCGGCCTCGGCTCGCTCGTCGTCCGCTCGAGCGCCGCCTCTTCCCGCTTCGCGGTCGAGGCGCCGGATCTGCCGGCCATCGCCACCCAGCTCGACGTGGACCTCGTCCTCATGGGCACCCTGCTGCGCTCGGGGGACCGCCTGCGGGTCTCGACCCAGCTCGTGGAGGCTCCCGCGGGGACGCTGACCTGGTCGCACACGACGGAGTCGGAGGTGGGCGACCTCTTCCGCCTGCAGGACGAGCTCACGCAGGGGATCGTCGCGTCGCTCACGCGCTCTCTCGGAAGCCCGACGCGGCCCGAGCGCCCGGGCGAGACTCCGGCCAGCGCGCGCGCCTACGAGTTCTACCTGCGCGGCACCGAGGTCGCCCGCGACTGGTCCCAGCTGAAGGTGGCGCGGGACCTCTACCTCCGCTGCGTGGCGGAGGATCCCGGCTTCGCACCCGCCTGGGCGCGCCTCGGGCGGGCGCACCGGCTGATCGGCAAGTACCTGGAGATCCCCGAGCTCGCCGCGCATCAGGCCCGGGCGGAAGAGGCCCTGCGCCGGGCCCTCGATCTCAGCCCGCAGCTGCCGCTGGCGCACAAGCTCTATGCCCACCTGGAGGCGGAGGTGGGCCGGGCCCAGGACGCCATGGTGCGCCTGCTGCGCCTGGCCGCGGAGGCGCGCAACGACGCCGAGCTGTTCGCCGGGCTCGTGCACGCGTGCCGCTACTCGGGCCTGCTCGAGGCGTCGCTCGCGGCGCATCGCGAGGCCCAGCGCCTCGATCCCCACCTGTCCACGGGCGTCGTCCACACGCTCTGGCAGCGCGGCGAGTTCGAGGCCGTGCTCGAGCAGAAGGCCGACGAAGGGCAGGCGTCGCGCGCGTTCGCGCTCCTCGCCCTCGGACGCCGCGAGGAGGCGCTCGAGGCCTGGGAGACCGTGGCCCGGGCCTTCTCGCCCCAGACCCCCGTGGTGCGCGAGTGGGTCGACGGGGTGCGGGACTTCCTGAGCCTGTCCGAAGCGAGCCGAGCGGCCGTGTTCAGGAACCTCGACGGGGCCTTCGACCCCGAGGAGATCTTCTTCGTCGGCACCCAGGCCGCGCGGCTCGCGATGCCCGAGGCCACGGAGATTCTCGGGCGGGCCGTGGACGCGGGCTACCCGTGCTGGGACGCGCTCACACGCCATCCCTGGATGGCGAAGATCCGCGACGAGTCCGGCTTCGCGGACGTCGTGCGGCGCGCCGAGCGGGCACGCGAGCGGGCGCTCGACGCCTTCCGCGAAGCCGGAGGCGAGGCCTTACTCGGGCGGGAGGCCCTGCCTTGAGCGGTGCCACGGCCCTGGCGCGTTGGGCCACCAGTTTGGCGCTTATCGCGAATGACCGGGGCTGCCGCGTGCGCCCGCTAGCTTGAGGATGGGGCGGTCGCCGTCGACCTCACCCTCGACGGTCGACCTCACCCTCGACGCCCTGAGCGGGATCGAGAGCGCGGAGCGCCGGTCCAGAGCCAGACAATTGCTGAATCACACTTCAGGAATCCCCGACTACAGCGACTTGAGGGTCGAGAGTCCAGGTATGGTGAATGCGGAAGTCTTGGATGCCTTGCGGAAGGCTGACAAGCCCCTGTATCCCGCCTGGAGAGATTCATGAGACGACGAGACTTCCTGACGACGAGCGCGCTGGCCGCCGCCGCCCTGCCGTTCGTGGACCCGTTTGCCGCCGCCGGCGAGGTTCAGGCGCTGGAGCGCCGGGGCCCGTCGCAGAGGATCATCGTGGTCGGGGCCGGCCTGGCGGGCCTGTGCGCCGCCTACCAGCTCACCCAGGCGGGGCACGACGTGCTGGTGCTCGAGGCGCAGCGGAGGGCGGGCGGGCGCGTCGAGACGCTGCGCGACTTCGCGGAGGACCTCTGCGGCGAGGCCGGGGCCACGCGCATCCCCGACCACCACCACTTCACGTTGAAGTACGTCAAGACCTTCGGCCTCGAGCTGGATCCCTTCCCGGCGCCGGGTGCGACGGTCTACCACCTCCGCGGGCGGAGGCTCGTGGTCAAGCCCGGCGAGAGGCCCGAGTGGCCGCTTCAGCTCACACCCGAGGAGCGCGCGCTCGGGCTCGCGGGAATGATGGAGAAGGCGTACGGCGGGCTCCTGTCGCGCATCGGGGACGCGGCCTCCCCGCAGTGGGCTCCGCCGGAGGACCTCCGGAAATACGACCGCCTGACCTTCACGGAGCTCCTGCGCCAGCAGGGCCTCTCCGAGGACGCGATCCACCTGCGGCGCGCCGCCTCCGGCGGCTTCGACGACACCGTCGCAGACGAGGGCGACTCGGCGCTGCGCCGCCTGCGCACCCTCGCCCTCGAGCACCGGCACGGCCTACTACAGGATCCGCGGCGGAAACGATCGCCTGCCGCGTGCGTTCGCCCTCCGCCTGGCCGACAAGATCCGCTACGGCTGTCCGGTGGTCCGCATCGAGCGCGGCCGCGACACCGCACTCCGCGTCTTGTGGAGCGAGGGAGGCGGCCCGCAGTCCCTCCCCGCCGACCGCGTGGTCGTGGCCGTGCCCTTCACGCTGCTGCGGCGGATCGAGGTCGTCCCCCCGTTCTCGGAAGAGAAGGCCCGGGCCATCGCCGAGCTCTCGTACGGGTCGTCCACCAAGGTCTTCCTCCAGACGCGCACGCGCTTCTGGGCGGAGGAAGGCCTCAGCGGCTTCGGCTACACCGACCTTCACGACTACATGCAGGTCTGGGAGCTCGGGTATTCCCAGCCGGGCCCCCGCGGCCTGCTCGTCGCCTACACGAAGTTCTCGGGCGCGCGCGAGTTCGACGGGCTCGACGAGGAGCGGCGCGTCGCCACCGCGGTGGACGCCGTGGCCCGGGTGCACCCCGAGCTGCCACGCCAGTTCGAAGGCGGCCGGTCGAAGTCCTGGGACCAGGACCCGTGGGCGCGCGGCGCCTTCGCCATCCTGCGCCCCGGCGACGTCACGCGCCTCGAGCCCCACATCGCGCGCGCGGAAGGAAGGGTCCACTTCGCGGGCGAGCACACCTCGCCCTGGCTCGGCGGGTGGATGCACTCGGCTCTCGAGTCCGGCGAGCGCGTGGCCCGGGAGATCAACGAGGCGGCCTAGCAGGCTGCTGAAGCGTCCCGCTGCCGCAGGAAGTCGACGGTGGCCAGGGCGGGGTCGATGGCCACGTTCTTCGCCTTGAGCATTCCGCGATTTCTCGAGGGCGTCCTGGGCCGGTCGACCCACACCGTCGCGTACTGGGGAGGATTCGACGCCGCGGTTAGGAGCGGCGACAACCTACCTACAGCTCTTCTACAGGCGACGACAAGAAGTTCCTCACCGACTTACAAGTGATCCTCCTGCCGGCCGAGAAAGTCACCTCCTACGAGAAGCTCGAGGACAAGGCGGACCGGCTGGAGTTCCAGAAGATCTTCTGGGCCCGGCGCGACCCCGACCTGGCCGACGCCCGAGAACGAGTTCGAGCAGCAGTACCTCAAGGACCGCGCCACCGCGGACCAGAGCTATCGCGTCGTGTCGGCCAGGTCCGGCTCCGCCACTGACTGCGGCCGCACCTTGATCCTGCTCGGCAAGCCCGACGAGATCCGGAACAGGCCATCGCGGGGTCCGGTGGGCAATGGAAGGCGGGGTCCGGGCACCGGAGATCTGGGTCTACCGCGACAGCGTCGACCGCCATTTCCAGGGTGGCACGGCGCTCTCGATCTCAAGGGCAACAAGGGCTCCGTCGTCTCCGTGCCCATCGACTTGCCCGACTTCTCGCAGGTGACGGCCGCAGCGGACGGGAGCACGAAGCCACAGCTGACGGGGACGGTGCTGGTGGTGAAGGACATCAAGGACTCGCCCGCGACCGCGCCGGAGGATCCGGCGGACCCGTTCGCGGCCTTCAAGCTCCCCACCGCCCGCCTCATCCCCGTTCTCACGGCGAACCTGCACAAGACCGACGCCGTCTTGTTCTTCTTCCAGATCTACGACCTGCAGGTCGAGATCCAGCCGTAGCCCGGGTCGGGCTCGAGAGCCAGCGCCATGAAGAGGGCCAACGCGCCCACGACGTGGAGGAGCAGCGCAATCGCGGAGTCGCTCACCGTCCATCGTCCTCCGCGGTGATGGCCTCATCGGCTCGGCCCGGCACCAGTGCGGCGGTTTCGCGCCCGGGCAAGGAGCAGGAGGTGACGGCCGGCGAGGGCACCGAAGGCCAGTTGGAGAACGCCGCTGATCTCGAAGAGCGCGTCGTTCGGAAGCTCGTAGGTTGGCGGCGGAAACAGACGCGTCATCAACCCCGGTGAGGCGTGGCCGTAGTAGAGCGCGACCTTCAGCACGTGGTTGTATCCACCCTCGAACAGGCCGATCCCGACGACGGGAAGGGCCAGAGTCACGATCAGAATGCTCCACAAGGCGACGTCGCCCGCCCCGGTACCCGCTCGGCGCCGGAAGACGACGAACGAGCCGATGAGCGCGGCCGCCGCAATGACGCTCACGTGGGCTACGTGGGTCCGCCAGGGCGTGGCGTAGACGTAGGCCCCGTAGAGGTGGTGTGCGGTCGTGAGAAGGAGGGCCGCCAGCGCGCCAACCACGGTTCGGCGTGCGGCCACGACGATTCCCGCCCGAGCTCCGGCATCCTCGACTGTTTCCATGAGAGTCTCCTCATATCGAACAACTGTTTCGTAGTAGACGTACGTCTCGTTTAGCTCGTATGTTCGAGAGGTCAGAGCCACGCGGCCGTACACGGCAGGGGTGGCATGTTCGCTACCAGTCAGCCGGGCGCCTGGTGTTCGGAAACCAAGGGGGTGCGGAGTGGCGCAGAGAGTCGACAGGCGGGTCCAGCGGACGCGGCAGCTGCTACGAGAGGCCCTCGTGGCTCTCATCAGGGAGAAGGGCTTCGCGGCGCTGTCCGTGCAGGAGATCATCGACCGCGCCAACGTCGGTCGCGCGACCTTCTACGCCCACTTCGACAACAAGGAAGACCTGCTGTTGACGGGGCTCGAGACGGTGTCCTCTTCGCTCAAGGAGATCCAGCGTCAGGCCCTCGCGCAGGAACGGCCGCCCGCGGAACGCCTTCTCGCCTTCAGTCGCGAGCTCTTCGCGCACACCGACGGACATCGGGAGGTCTTCCGGGCGATGGTGCGCGACCAGAGCGTCGGCCTGCTCCACCAGGCGTTTCACAGGATGATCGTCGACCTCGTGCGAGACGACCTGAAGGCGACGCTCTCCCCCGGCAGCGCCGGCGCCGTGCGCGCCGAGATGGTGGTGCAGTTCGTCGCCGGAGGACTCTACGGGCTGCTGATGTGGTGGCTCGCGAGCAGGGTCCGGCCCAGCCTCGATGAGATCGATGCGAGCCTCCGGCGGCTGGCCATCCCGGCGGTGACGAGCGCCGTGCCTTGAGCCATCATGCGCTCCCCCTTCCTCGGCGGGGGCCAAGCCATCCCTCGGTGAACTGCCCCGGGGCAGCGGACTCTCGCTGACATGGACCAGTCGCTCGTGGCCGCCGGCCGTCGGCATCGGCTAGTCGCAGCGGAGCGCCACGTCGGGACTGGTCCTGTCGCGGCCACGCCACGCCGGACACGACCGCGGCCAACGCGCGCCGCGCGAGGAGGGACGTCGCCAGCACCATGGTCGCGTCTGACACGGCGCGGTGGGGACGAGGCGAGGAGCGCCTTCGTCGGCGGGCCTCAGTACTTCGAGCGCATGTACTCGATGCCCACCGCCAGGGTCTTTCGCCACGCGTCCTCGATCTCGGGAGAGAACTCGCGGTCGTGCCTGCGGACGGCCTCGACGAGGCAGTCGAGCCAGGTGTCGTAGAGACCGGGTGGGATGTCGAGGTCGTTGCGGCTGTGTCGCGCAGCCAGTCGCGGGAGGTCGCCCCACGCCGGGCTCGCCTTGGGGCTCTGCGCGGCGACGGAGAGCACCCAGAAGGACTCGGCGAGGACGCGGGTCTGCCGCTTGAAGTCGGTGTGCGCGAACTTCTGGCGGATTTCCTCGGAAGAGTCCATGAAGAGGGCGTAGAAGTGCAACAGGAACTCGGGCTGTACGAGGCACCGCTTCAGGCTCGCGAGAAAGACGTCGGTCTGATCCACCGCGGCCATCGTAGCACCGGTGGAAAACGGATCGGCCCGCGCCTGCACGGCTCGACGAGTCCTTCGGAAACCGGTACCACATGGACCCAGGAAGTTCCTGAGCCTCCACGTACCCGAGAGAGACACCAGACACGACGAGATGCCCCGAGACGAACGGCGCGGTAGGATCCCGGCGTGCCGGTGCGCTGGGAACTCCGAGGCTCGGTCCTGATCCTGGTCTTCTCGGACATCGTCGAGAGGGCGGAGATCGAAGGTGCTCTCGCGGCGGCCCTCTCGGATCCGCGGTTCACACCCGGCATGGGCCTCCTCTGGGACGCCCGCTCGTCGCAGACCCCCTTGTCGTCTGACGACGTGAGCTGGAGGCTCGACCTGGTGTCGGCGCTGGCCAAGCGAGGCCTCGTGAACCGAGCGGCGGTAGTCGTCACCGAACAGTGGCGCGCGACCCTCGACTACTTCCGAGCCGTGGCGGATCGGATGGCGCCAGGGTTTCGTCTCGCGATGTTCGTGGACGAGCCCGAGGCTCTTGCGTGGCTGGAGGCGGACGCCGGAGATCCTCCGACGACGAAGTAGGCGCACAACACCTCGAGCAGGTGAATCGTCGGACAGCCGCCGTGGTCCGGTCGCTCCACGCTTGACAATCGAGTTAGCAGACGCTAACTTCAGCTCATGAGAGCCCGCCTGCCCTTCTACATCCACGAGGAGGATCCGCCGGCCAAGCGGGAGATCGTCCGCGCGGCGATGAAGCTCTTCAGCGAGCGGGGGCTGGCTGCCACCAGCATCCGGGACATCGCCGACGAGAGCGGCTACACCAACCCCGCGCTCTACAAGCACTTCGCCGGCAAGGACGACCTCGCGCAGCGGCTCTTCGAGGAATGCCACCAGCGTATCTGGTCCAGCTGTGCCACGGCCGTCGCGTCGGCGGAGGGCGCCGAGGCGAAGCTCGAGGCGTACGTCGCCCGATGGCTCGAGCTGGCGGACGAGCATCCGGACGTGCTGGCCTTCCTCGCCGACAGCGCGCGGGTCTTGTGGCCGAGGTCGAGTCCAACGGTGCGTAAGCGGACCATCATCGGCCTGGCCCGTTCGCTGGTCGCCGCATCACCGCATCGGGGGCGACATGGTCGCCCGGCGGCGAACCCGGACCTGGTGGCGGCCGCTCTGCAAGGGACGCTGGCCGAGCTCGTGCGCATGATCCAGGTCGGCGTCGTTCCAGGCCCGCCCACCCGATGGAAGGACGATCTCGTGGCGCTCGCTCGACGGATCGTCGACTAGGTCTTTCTCTTGCCAATCGAGTTAGCATTCGCTAACCACGACGTCAGGAGCTGCCCATGTTCGCCATCAATCACGCCGCAACCGCCCTGCTCGTCAAGCGCCGCTTCCCGTCCGTGCCGATGGTGCCGCTCGTGTCCGTCCAGGCGATGGAGCTCGCCTGGGTCGGACTCAACTACCTCGGCATCGAGCGCACCACCACCGGACCCGTCGTACGAAGCGTCGCCGACGTCCACCTCGCCTACATGCCCTACTCGCACTCGGTCGGCACCGCGGTCGCCGCCGCCGTGGTCGTCTGGCTGATCATCCAATGGGGGTTCGGCCGCCCGGCGCTGGGCCGCGCCGTCGGGCTCGGGATCATGTCGCACCTGGTGCTCGATCTCGCGACCCACGCCCACGACATCGCCCTCTGGCCCGGGCGCGCCGGGCCGATGCTGGGCCTCGGTCTCTACAACGCCGCACCGCTGGCCGCTTTCGCCGTGGAGATGATCTACGGGCTCCTTTGCTGGCGTGTCTACCGGGGGGGCCGGGGCCTGCTCGCGGTCGTCGTCATCGGAAACCTCGCGAACCTCTCCTTCCTCTCGCCCGCGATACCCGGTCCGGAACGCGTCCTGGCCGGACGCCCGCTTCTCCTCGTGACCGTCATCCTCGTCCAGATCGTCGTCACTCTCGTCCTGGTCGGGGTTCTGGCGCGCCCGGCGCGGCTGGAGCCGGGGCTGGCCCGAGCGGCTGCATGATCTCGGAAGCTCCAGCTCGTCAGCGTCGTGGTGGTTCGGATGGACGCCTCGCGACATCTGGGGTGGCGGTGGAGTACGTCGCCTGGTAGGTGCCGGGCTGGGCGAGGAAGACTGCGTAGTCGATGCCTTTGATCGTCTCGACGGTATATGGCGCCGGCGCGCCGCCGAGGGTCAGCGTGCCCAGGGTGGCGGTGTCGCAGTGCGTGGGCACCATGGCTTCAAGGCCGTTTGCGCCCGCCCCGAGCGCGATGCCGAACGTGAGCACGCCATCGCTCCAGGTGACGGCCTGAAACGACGAGCCGTTGCGCCCGTCCAGCCAGGTGAGCATCTGCCTGGCGGTGACCACGGGCACGCCCTGGGCCTTTGCCGAGGCAACGATCAGCGCGGCCTCGCTTTCCGTCTTGCCGTCCGCGTGGATGTTCGCCGTGAAGGCGCCGTAGTACCCCGGCGTGCCCAAGGCGTTGGCGAGCAGGGTATCGATCGTGAAGGGATAGGCCTGGTCCGACTCGTCCGTCATCTGGGTCGCGGCCTGGTACACATCGATCATCGTCCCGTCGAGATCGGCGAAGCGCATCGGCATGCCCGAACCCGTGAAGAGGCCGGGAGCGTAGTTCACCCACGTGGGCGGAAAGTAGTAGTAGTTCGTGTCGAAGCGGATCCCATTGGCGAGCTCCACCTTCGGCTGCGTCGCCCAGTCGCTCCAGGCGATGCAGTGGGTCCGGTTGGTTGTCAGAGGCGAGATGGAGCTGTAGGTGGCGGAGAAGTTCCCCTTCTGGCTCGTGAAGAACCCCGCCAGCGTCGTCGGGGTCCAGTCCGCGCAGTCGGTGCTGACGTGGAGCGCGATCTCCCACCCCTTGTCCTGCCACTGCTTCGCCGTGGCGTCGCTCGGCAACGCGCCGGTGTAGATGTAGGCCGTCGAGCGGATGCACTCCCAGTTGGCGACCGAGCAGCCCGGCGGGCTGGCGGCGTCTTCCGCAGCCAACCGTTGCTCCACGGTCTCGTTGCCGTGGTTATCGGCCGTCATCACGACGACCGCCTTCTTCCCGAACGGGAAATACCAGAACCGCGGCAGAGGCTTGCGGTCCACGTTCATCGCCACGATCAGGTTCGCCAGCAGGCGCTGCTGCTCGTCGGCCTGCGGGATCGCCACCTTGCTCAGGTCCACCCAGTCAGGCTGCCTATCCCCCTCCTTCGACCCGTAGAAGAGGTCGTCCGATCGCATCGGGGCTATCCCGTCACGCTCGTCGCCGGCCCAGGCGGGGTTGCCCTGCCGCGTGTAGACGATCGACCGCGCGAGGTCGAAGCTGAAGGCCGCGGCCTCGCCCCCGGCACTGCCCACGCTGCGCAGACTCACAGCGGGGTTCGTGGTGGAGGTCGTCGCGTTCGAGTAGAGCGTGGCCACCACGGCCGCGGCCGGCGTCGCCCCGGCGAGCGAGTACCGGTCGGCCGTGCCGTGGAACTGTATCGTCTCTCCGACGATGCCCTGCCCCGGCGGCTTCGTAGTGTCGATCGCGAGATAGGCGTTGGCGAGCGTCGTGCCTGCCGAGGTGAGACCGAGGAGAGGGCCGAGCTGCGGGTCGGGTCGCATGGCGATCAGGTGGCCCCCGGCGTCGACCCAGCTCGTCAGCATCGTGACCTGGGCCCCGGTAAGCGGCATCTCGCCGAGGATGGCCACGTCGTATCCGGCGAGCACGCTCGTGTTCACCCCCGCGATATCGATCACCTCGAATGCGTTCAGGCCCTCCGCCCGTAGGATCTCGGCGTAGTAGCGCGAGAACGGGTTACCGGAGTAGCCGATGACCAGGATCGGTCCGCCTGGCCCCTCGTTCGGCGGCGGGGAAGGCACGGCCTGTGTGGAGAAGCTCCACGTGAAGTCGGCCGCCAGCGGGTTGCCCGCGATGTCCGTCACCCCCCCCGCCCCTCCCTTCACGGTGGCGGTGTAGGTGGTCGAAAAGGCGAGACCGAGCGATGCCGTCGGATGGAGGATCGTGGACTTGCTGTTCGGGTCCCAGGCGACGTTGGCGGCGACGATCAGGCCGGCCGGGTCGCGGAGCTGCATGGTCGTGCCGTTGACCGTGCTCGGCGCCAGGAGCTCGCTCAACGTTGCCGTGATGTTGGTGCCGGCCAGGGCGCCCGAGCTGCCGTTCTTGGGGCTCGTGGCGACCACTGCAGGCGGAGTCGCATCCGGTCCCGACCGCTGGGTGCCGTCCGACGGCTGGGTGCTGAAAGTGACGTCCGCCCAGTAGTTGGTCGAGGCGTGGGTGCTGGTCGGGAAGGCGGAGGCCCCGTACGTGTAGACCCCGTTCCCACCGTCCATTCCGTCCGACAGGGCCGTCGAGAGACCCGTTCGTCAGGCGCTGCGCGAAGTACGCGGTCGTCGCCACGTAGTAGCCCGAGGAGGAGTGGCAGGAGACGACGTAGGTGGTATTGGCCGCGATCGAGACGGCCGAGGCGAGGGTCACCAGGTGCCAGCCTGACGTCGTCTCGCCGCTGAAGGTGGCGGTGGCGAGGAGCGTCCCCTCGCCGTCCCAGAGACTGCCCACGTGCGTGCCGGTGTCCAGGGTTCCCTTGTAGAAACGCAGCCCAGTGATGTAACCCGCGATGGAGGAGCGGAACTTCACGCCGAACTCGATCGGCTGTCCGTCGTTCAGGTTCGTCAGGCTCGGCCTGACCCGACTGCCCCAGATGCTCACGGGACCCGACGGCGGCTGGGAGGGGCCACCTTTCTCCGCGTTGCCCCAAACGGCGTAGGCGGTACCCGCCGCCAGGAAGGAGAGAATGCCCTGTCCGAGAAGAACGAATGCCAGCACCCAGCTCTTCCGCCCGCCAGTCCCCATCTCAGTCTACGGACCCCTATAACTGACGCGTTCTCCAGGTCGAGCCGGCCATGACGAGCAGGCTCCTCGTCTTACGGCGTGCCTCTCGTGCGCTTCGGAGAGCACCCAAGGACTGGATACTATCAGCCGACGATCCCCGCTTCGATCTCTTTGTCCGATGTCGCAGGCCTCGACAGGACGCGGGCCGAGTCGACGTCTCTAAGAACCCCATCCCGCCGCGCCAGCAGTCACAGGCGCGACAGCGCCACAGGCTCGACCTCGGCTTCCTTGGTCCACTGGCAGACGTGGACGACGTGTCGAGCCATCACATTGTCTTTGACGCGCAAGATACCCAGGCGATAGACTCGAGTTCATTCCTTCAATACAGCAAGGGGTAAGGCGAATGGCGGCCGGTGTGTGAGCTGGACGCCAATCGAGAAGCAGAGCCCCCTTGGCATGGCAAGCACTGCAGTGCTGGGTCCTTCGTTCAGTCGCGCCGCGTGAGCAACCGAAGACAGGCGCGATCACCGTCGAGGCAATCGCTCGGCCGTGCAGGAGGCGCGTGAACCGTGAGCATCAAATCGCAGGGCGAGATCCAGATGAGTGAGGTTTCCGGCGCCGTCCTGGTGCCGGGAGGCCGCCTCGTAGTGGTATCCGACGAGAGCGGAGTCGGCGTGGTTGATGATGCGCTCGCGCGGTTTGCCGACGGCGTGGTGCCAGTCACTTCCGTCGCGACCGAGGGCATCGACGACATCGAAGACGTGACCTGGGACGGCAGCCGCGTGCTGGCGATCGCGTCCCACGGCCTGAACCGACGCGGCGAGGCCAAGCCGGACCGACGCCGCATCCTCCTGCTGGATCGAGACCTCGGATCGCCGGCGTTGTCGTCGGCTCTCCAGTCGGCGCTGGCGTCCACGCCGGAGCTGGCCGTCGGGGCGACTGTCCTGGCGGACACGCAGCGGCGCACACCTGCTCAATCCGGACTGAACATAGAAGGCATCGCTTGCACCAAGTCCGGCCTCTGGGTGGGTCTGCGATCTCCGACGGCCACCTTCGGCGGCAAGCGCGCGAGCCGGATGTACGAGGACGCGATCCTCCTGAGCCTCGATCCATCGAGCCTCACCTCCGAAGCAGGAGCCACCGCCAGGCTCGTGAGCTTGAACGCGGGTGGGCCTGGCTGGATGCTCGACCTGGACGGCAACGGTGTTCGGGGCCTGGCCTCAGTGGAAGACGACGACCTGTTGATTCTGGCCGGCCTCTCGGTCGATCCGAATCCGGACGGAGTTTCCGCGCCTTGGGCGGTCTGGCGGTGGACGCCTGGCGGTTCGCCATCGAAGCTGCAGTTCGACTGGCCTTCATGGCTGACCAGTCCCGAAGCGATCTCCGTGGTCGACGATGGACGCCAGAAGTGGCTCGTGCTCGTGCAGGACGCCGGTTCCGGCAGCCTCAGCCGTTACGCGGCGGCTCCGCTCCGCTAAGGCGGCACAGCATCCCGCGCCGCGCCTCGAACGTGCGCGACGACGAGGATCCGACTTGGCGGAGTGGGTCGTTTTCGCCTATTCTTCGCCTGTGGTTCGGACGAGGAAGCGGACCGAATGCTGCGGGACGCCTCGCGGGCAGAGCGGCGACCCTGCTGCGCTGGGTGCGTGACCTGCTCGCCGACCGTCAGAGCCGCAGCGCCCTCCTGCAAGCTCAGACGAGGCGCCTCTCGTATGCCCGCAGTCGACTGAACCAAGCCGCGGCTTACCTCGCAGGTCTCCTTCGGGCGGCCGAGGCGGAGGCCAGCGCAGCGCGGCCGGGCAAAGAGCCATGTCCCCACTGCGGAGCGCCGAGCATCCGCGTTCGCGCCGAGCAGCGCGCCCAGGGGCACGCGATCGACGACGACCCGGACGGGATGCGCTGCGACGCGAGACCGTCGGCGATGGACGGCTCGACGGGCGTCCCACCGCGACCATCGATCGGCCAACCACGCCCGTCGACCGGCTCCGGCGAGCCGCCGCGACCACGACGAGCCTGAGGGAACCGGACCCGGTGCGCGGAGGGTGGGACCGAGTCCGCTCTCGCAGGCCCCACGCTCGATGCGTGGCCCGATCGTCATCGCACACACCTCCTCTTCACGCCTCTCGGTCTCCCTCGTCTCGTGACACGCCGAGCGCGAAAGTACAGCCCGAGCGCAGCGGACAAACCGCGCAGTTCGGGCTGTGCCGCGTGCAGAGAGTCTGGCCGTGCTCTCGGAGGAGCAGGTGCGCCCGTTGTCTCGATTGCGGGTCCGCGGGCAACGGGGCGGCGGCCTCCCGGCTTGCCGCGTACGTCCGCGCGTACGAGCCTCGGGCCGGGACGAGCCCAGAGCGGACGAGCACGCGCAAGCCGTTCGACTCCGGGGCGAGCTCGGCGCCGAGACCCGAGAACAGCAGGATCTTGTCCGCACCAGGCTCTCCGATTCCCGGGAAGGTCCGGAGCATGCGCTTCGCCCGCCCGGGATCGCTCCGCAGCGCCGCTGCCACGTCGCCGCCGCACTCCTCCGAAGCGATCCGGGCGCACTCACGCAGCTTCGCCGCGAACGTGCCCTTCAGGATTCCCCGCGAAGTGACGGCCTCGAGCGCGGTGCGTCCAGCCCGGCGGATCGAGTCCGGCGAGGTGCCGACCGTCTTTCGGAGCTGTTCGAAGGCGTCGAGCCGCCGGGCGCCCAGAGGCGAGATAGGCGACGTTCTCCCAGAGGACGAGCTCGAACGGGTCGCTCGTCGGCGGCGGCGCCGGCGAGCCGTAGTGCCTCTCGAGGACCGCAACCGCCTCCTTCAAGCTCGTCCCCCGGAGGCGTCCTCATCGCCGAGCTCTCCGCTGACATGGACGCCTCGAGGCGACGGTCGCTGTCCCACCGTGCCGCTCGTAAACGACTTCGAGAACTCCGTGACCGCGTCCTATCGCCCTTCCGTCCGCAGCCGCCTTGCAGCG
>CAVRVQ010000002.1:0-647285 GCA_963724685.1 uncultured beta proteobacterium
CGATCCGGTAGCCGTTCGCGAGCCGGTTGGTCGCGTTGGCGAGTGCCGTCACCGCGATCAATTCGTCGAACATCGGCCCTGTCATGCCCTTCGCGCGCGCGGCCGCCGCGTGCGAATGAATGCAGTATTCGCAGTTGTTGGTCACGCTGACGGCGATATAGATCAGTTCTTTCACGAGCGGATCGAGCGCTCCCGGCGCCATCACTTCCTTCACGCTCGCCCAGGTGCGTGCCAGTGTCGCGGGATCGTGGGCGAGCACCTTCCAGAAGTTGTTGATGAAATCGGTCTTGCGGGTGGCGCGGATGTCGTCGTAGACGGTGCGCACCGCGGGTGACGCTGCTTCGTATTCGATCGGTGGAACCAGGGCCATCACTCCTCCTTCCGGCGCCGGATGGCGCCTCCAGTCGCAATTCGGCCATTCACGAACCGTTCCGGCGGGCTGATCCCCACGCCCCCAGGGTGATCCAGCGTTCCGTCCCCGACGCTTCGCCGAGGTAGAGGGGTTCGCCCGCCGATGTCGTCGCGCGATCGAGGGCCGATGGGGCGACGGCAAGCAGGCCGGCGTGGGTTTCGGCGTCTGCAACAGCCACCGCGAGCGCGTCGTGATCGGCCCAGACGGGCTCGGCTGACGCGAACCGCAGATAGATCCGGCCGGTGGCCTGGTCCGCGAAGTTGACCTCGGGAAAGTGCTCCAGGCACTGCCGCAGGAAGTCCGCGTTGTGCTCGGGCTGCAACAGGCTGGCATCGGCATACAGTGTGGCGGGCGACGTCGCATCGACGTTCACCCGGCGGAAACGCTCGATGTCGAGCATGGATTTGACGTCCAGCACGTTCAACACGCGGTTGCGGCCGAACGCGACCGTGCGCGGACGCTCCCCCGCCGCCACGCTGTTGTCGAGCAATTCGAACTGCACGCGCTTGTCGCTGCGCTTGGCCCATGTGAAGATGAGGCGCGGCATTCCCGCGTACGCCTCGACTCCATGCGCCAGCGTATCGTCGACAGCCTTGTACCGCCCGATCTCCAACCCGCGCTTCCAAGCCCGCTCCACCAGGGATTCGGGCGGCGTGATCATGAAGAAGAGGTACACGTCGTGGCCGAAGCGGGTGAGGAGGTTGCTGCCGGCTTCATCCGAATCGGGCGCGAAGCTGTCGAAGCGAAACCGGTCGATCAGCAGGTGCGTCATCTCGCCGCGCTCGGCCTTCCTCGCCATGTAGCGGTCGAGCTTCTTGTCGACGATCTGCAGTTCCTCGCCCGTGAACGCGCCGCCGTACTTATAAGCCGGGCCGAGCGAGGTGTAGTCGAGCAGCTGCTTGCGCCAGATATCGGGGCTGATCAGCGCGAATTCGCTCCAGCGCACGCCGATGTCGCCGGCGAGCTGCTTCTGGCGCGGGCGCAGCGTGCTCTTTCCCGAAGCGGATGCCCCCTTGGTGTTCATGACCACGGGCCGCTCCTGTCGCGGCAGCAACTCGAACGGCTCGGTGGCGGCCGCCTTCTTCAGCAGCGGGTCGATGGCGCGGCCGATCGTCTCGCCACCGAGGGCGTTGCAGGCAAGGTCCAGGGCAAGCGCGCCGATCGTGTCGCGATCGCCCCAGACCCGGCCGTGGCGTACGACCAGCGCCGAGGCGAGCCGCGCCAGCGCGCGGCACGCGGCCATCCTCACCGCATCACGGCTGTCGCGTGCCCCCGCCCCCCACGCCGCGATCGTGGCGCCCTCTGGCTCGACGGGGTGGGCCGGCATTCCGCGTCGCGGCTCGCCCCGGAAGAATGCGCGCAGTCGGTCGCCGGTCGACCGCGGCTGCGGTGCGGGGTTCCCGGCCGGGTCAGGATAGAGGCGCGCGAGCTCCGTGGCGATGGCGCTCGCCAGATCCCGGCGCACCGCGTTGTAGGTTGCCGCGATCATTCCTCGTTCCGGCGCGACGTACCGCGCCAGGATGGTGCTCACGATCCGGCGGAAATTGATGCCCAGATCCTCGATCCTCGCGCCGTCCGAGACCGCAAAATCAGCCGTCACGCGGATCAGCAGTTCGTGCAAGGCGAGCCGCTCGGGCCGAAACGCCACGAGCTCGCTCGCCTCGAGCCCGGTGAGATCGGCGAGCTCTTCGGCCCGGGCCATTTCGGTGACAACGTTCTCCGGACGAAAGTGGGTCGCGAGATGGCGAATTTCACGCGGGATGCGCGACGCGATCCCGGGGTGCCAGTGATCGAACACGGCGGTCCCGTGCTTCATTTGTCCGATCCTTTCGCGGTCGTGACGGCGATTGTACAAGGGGTGTCGCCGGGGAGCGTGGAGCGGCAAGCAGCGCGCGACGCCATCGTCCGCCGCGCGCGGTTGACAGAAAAATGCTTTAGATGTCAAATAAATACGTCCGCTTGCCGGCGAAGGCGAGCGGAGGGGAGCGGGACCCCGCTCCGGCGTCGGTACGCGCGAGGAGACGCATGAACGTCGTATGCATCGGCGGTGGGCCTGCCGGCCTCTACTTCGGGCTCCTGATGAAAAAGCAGGATCCGCGGCACGAGGTGGTCGTCATCGAGCGCAATCGCCCTTACGACACGTTCGGTTGGGGCGTCGTGTTTTCCGACCAGACGCTCGGCAATCTCGTCGCGGCCGACGAGGCGAGCGCCAGGACGATCCTGCAGGCGTTCAATCATTGGGACGACATCGACGTCTACTTCAAGGGACGCAAGGTGACGTCCAGCGGCCACGGCTTCTGCGGCATCGGCCGCAAGCGCTTGCTCAACATCCTGCAGGCGCGTTGCGAGGAGCAAGGCGTGCGGCTGGTCTTCGAGACCACCGTGACCGACGAGCGCGCCGTGGCCGCTGCCTACGATGCCGATCTCGTGATCGCCAGCGACGGTATCAACAGCGGTATCCGCGCGCGCTACGCGGACGTCTTCCGGCCGGAGGTCGACACGCGCCGGTGCCGGTTCGTCTGGCTCGGCACGCGGCAACGATTCGACGCGTTCACGTTTGCGTTCGAGTCGACGGAGCACGGCTGGTTCCAGGCGCACATCTACCAGTTCGACGGCGAAACGTCGACGTTCATTGTCGAGACGCCGGAGGAGGTGTGGCGGCGCGCAGGCCTCGATACGATGAGCCAGGAGGAAGGCATTCGCTTCTGCGAGAGGCTGTTCGCGGCCCGGCTCGGCGGTCATCCGTTGCTGTCCAACGCCACGCACCTGCGCGGTTCGGCGGTTTGGATCAAGTTTCCGCGCATCGTGTGCGGCAACTGGGTGCACCGGCTCGACGTGGGCGGCAGGTCGGTGCCGCTCGTGCTGATGGGTGACGCCGCGCATACCGCGCACTATTCGATCGGGTCCGGTACGAAGCTCGCCCTCGAGGATGCGATCGAGCTCGCGCGTTGCTGTGCCGTACATGGCGGCGAAGGCATGGATAAGGTGCTGGCGGTCTACCAGGAACTCCGCTCGGTCGAGGTGCTGAAGATCCAGAGCGCGGCGCGCAATTCGATGGAGTGGTTCGAGAATGTCGATCGGTACACGCACTTCGAGGCACCGCAATTCGCCTATTCGATGCTGACGAGAAGCCAGCGCATTCCGCACGAGAACCTGCGCGTGCGCGACGCGGGCTATGTCGAGGGCTACGAGAGCTGGGTGGCGGCGCACGCCTTCGCGCAAGCGGGCGTGCCGATGCCGTCGACATCGCGGCCCGTGCCACCGATGCTCACACCGTTTCGCGCGCGCGGCGTCGTGCTCAAGAACCGCATCGTCGTGTCGCCGATGGCGCAATATTCGGCGCGGGATGGCCTCCCCGGCGATTTCCACCTGGTGCATCTCGGCGCGCGCGCGATGGGCGGGGCCGGCATGGTGTGCGCGGAAATGACCTGCGTGTCGCCGGATGCGCGCATCACGCCCGGCTGCCCGGGCCTGTGGAACGATGCGCAACGCGACGCATGGCGACGCATCGTCGCCTTCGTTCACGCGGAAACCGACGCGAAGATCGCCATGCAGCTGGGGCACGCCGGGGCGAAGGGCTCGACCCGCGTTCCATGGGACGGCGCCGGGGAAGACCAGCCGCTCGCCACCGGCAACTGGCCGCTCGTGTCCGCCAGCGCGCAGCAGTATCTGGCAGGCATTTCGCAGACGGCCCGCGCTGCGACGCGCGACGACCTCGCGCGGATCAAGGCCGATTTCGTGGCCGCGACGCGCCGTGCCGCCGAGGCGGGCTTCGATTGGCTGGAGCTCCACTGCGCCCACGGTTATCTCTTGTCCTCGTTCATCTCGCCACTTACCAACCGCCGCGACGACGAATATGGCGGCGACCTCGCGGGCCGGTGCCGCTATCCGCTCGAGGTGTTTGCCGCGATCCGCGCCGCGTGGCCCGCGGACAAGCCCGTCAGCGTGCGAATTTCGGCGCACGATTGGACCGAAGGCGGCATCGTGGGGGACGATGCGGTCGCCATCGGCCGGCTGTTCAAGACCGCGGGTGCAGACATGATGGATTGCTCGTCGGGCCAGGTGGTGCCGGATGCGAGGCCGGTCTACGGCAGGATGTATCAGACGCCGTTCGCCGACCGGGTGCGCAACGAAGCGGGAATCGCCACCATCGCGGTGGGCGCGATCTTCGAGGCGGACCATGCGAACGGAATCATCGCCGCCGGCCGCGCCGATCTTTGCGCCATCGCGCGTCCGCACCTCGCAAATCCGGCGTGGACGCTGACCGAGACTGCGAAGCTTGGCTACACCGACCTGCCGTGGCCGAAGCAGTACCTGTCCGCCAAGGCCCAGCTCGAGCGCAATCTCCAGCGCGAGAGGGACGCCGCGGCGGCCAACGCGGGGCTTACGCCGCAGCAGATTGCGGCGAAACTGCTCGAAGGCTGACGGTCGTTGCGACCGGCGCGCCCCCGCGACGACTCTCCACCTAGCGAAAGGACCATCGATGGAATTCCTGCAGCCCGCGGATTGGCCCCGGCCCAAAGGCTACGCGAACGGTGTCGCGGCGAGGGGGAGGCTCGTGTTCGTGAGCGGCATGGTCGGCTGGGACGCCCGGGGCGTCTTCCGCGCGTCCGACTTCGAAGGCCAGGTGCGCCAGGCCCTCGCCAACGTCGTCGCGGTGCTCGCGGAGGCGGGCGCCCGGCCCGAGCACATCGTGCGGATGACGTGGTACGTCATCGACAAGCGCGAATACATTGCGGCATATCCAGGGATCGGAGTAGCGTATCGCGACGTCATCGGCCGTCACTTTCCGGCCATGACCGCCGTGGAGGTCGCTGCGTTGATCGAGGATGCGGCCAGGGTCGAGATCGAGGCGACGGCGGTGATTCCGGAATAGCCCCGTAACCCCACGCTCGCTGCGTTCGCCGGCGGGCATGGACATGAGGAAGTCGAAATGAGCGATTCGAGCGCTGCGTTCGTGCCGTGGGACAACCCGATGGGGACCGACGGCTTCGAGTTCATCGAGTACGCGGCGCCGGATCCGGAGGCCATGGGGAGGATGTTCGAGCGGCTGGGCTTCATGGCCGTGGCGCGGCACCGGCGCAAGAAAGTGACGCTCTATCGGCAGGGCGAGATCAATTTCATCCTCAATGCGGAGCCCGACAGCTTCGCCCAGCGCTTCGCCCGCCTGCACGGCCCTTCGATCTGCGCGATCGCCTTTCGCGTGGCCGATGCCGGGCAGGCATACGCCCGCGCCATTTCACTCGGTGCGTGGGGCTACGATTCGACCGGCGGCCCGGGCGAGCTCAACATCCCCGCGATCAAGGGCATCGGCGATTCGATGATCTATCTCGTCGATCGCTGGCGCGGCAAGGAAGGCGCCAAGTCGGACGAGATCGGCAACATCAGCATCTACGACGTCGACTTCGAAGCGATTCCGGGAACGCCGCAGAATCCGCCGGGTCACGGCCTTGCCTACATCGATCACCTGACGCACAACGTGCATCGGGGCCGCATGGACGAGTGGTCGGGCTACTACGAGCGCCTGTTCAACTTCCGCGAGATCCGGTATTTCGACCTCGAGGGACAGGTCACCGGAATCAAGTCGCGCGCGATGACGAGCCCGTGCGGCAAGATCCGCATCCCGATCAACGAGGAGGGCCAGGAGAAGGCGGGCCAGATCCAGGAGTACCTCGATCGCTACGGCGGCGAAGGCGTGCAGCACATCGCGATGGGGTCGACGAACCTGTACAGGACGGTGGATTCGCTGACGGCTGCGGGCGTGAAGCTGCTGACAACCCCCGCCACCTACTACGAAGGCGTCGACAAGCGCGTGCCCGGTCACGGCGAGCCGCTCGACGAACTCAAGCGGCGCCACATTCTGATCGACGGCGATGCGGGCCGCGTGCTGCTGCAGATCTTCTCGGAAAACCAGTTCGGCCCCGTGTTCTTCGAATTCATCCAGCGCAAGGGCAACGAGGGGTTCGGCGAAGGCAACTTCAAGGCGCTGTTCGAATCGATCGAGCTCGATCAGATCCGGCGGGGCGTCGTGAAGACGTGACGGACCTTCCCGAGGCAGGCCTCGCATGCGGCTGCGTGCTGACGATCAGAAAGTTGTAAAATCCCCGGTTTCCGTGTCGCCGGCATGAAAGTGCCCGGCCTTTCCTGGAAATTCAAACATGCTTTCAATCCGATCTGTCTCGCCCGGACGCGGGCTTCGCGTGGTGCCGATTGCGCTTGCGATCGTCGCAAGCAGCTACCTGTCGGGCGCGTTCGCGCAAGCTATGCTGCCGCCGCCGAAGCGCCCGATCGAAGAAACGAGCCCGCCGCCGCCCACTGCGTTCCGATCCAGCGTCGCCGAGCCGTTGCAGCAGGCGGAGGCGCTCATCCGCGCGAAGAAATTCGACGAAGCGCTGGCGAAGATACGTCTGACCGATGCAATTGCCGACCGGACACCGACCGAGAACGTCAACATCGACCGCTTGCGTGGAGTCGCTGCAGTCGGTGCGGGCGACATCCCGACGGCGACCCGCTCGTTCGAAGCGGTACTCGCCTCCGGCCCCCTCGAGCCCGCCGATCGCAACAGGATCCTCGAAGCGCTGGCGCAGCTCCATTACCAGGCCAGGGATTTCCCAAAGGCCGCGAGCGCCGCGTCGCGTTACCTGAGTGAAGGCGGGTCGAACCCCGAAATGCGCTTGCTCCTTGTCCGCGCGCAATATTTCACCGGCGATTGTGCGAGCGCGTCCCGCGAGCTCCGGGCGCTTGTCGACATTCAGGCGAAGTCGGGCGTGGCGCCGGCGCGGGAGCCGCTGCAGATGCTGTCGAGCTGCTACAGCAAGCTCGGGGACGATGCCGGCTTCGCGTTCACGCTCGACAACCTTCTCACCTACTATCCCACCAAGGAGTACTGGGCTGAGTCCATTCGCCGCGTCGAAGGCAAGCCGGGGTTCTCCGATCGCAACGCGCTCGACGTATTGCGCCTGCGCCACGCCACCGGAACGTTCGGCGGCACCGATTCGTACGTGGCGATGACGCAGCGCTCCATGGCGGCGGCGTTGCCAGCCGAGGCGAAGCGGATCGCGGACGAGGGGTTTGCCTCCGGTGCGCTTGGCACCGGACCCGGTGCGGAAGTGCAGAAAGGCCTGCGCGACGCCGCCGCGAAGCAGGTGATCGATGACCAGAAGCAGCTCCCGGCAAGCGCGAAGGCCGCCGCTTCGGCGAGCGGTGGCGTCGCACTCGTCAACGTCGGCTTCGCCTACGTGACCGGAGGACAGTTCGACACCGGCATCCCGCTGATGGAGCAGGGAATCGCCAGGGGCGGACTCCCCCGGCCAGACGAGGCCAAGCTGCACCTCGGCATCGCGTACCTGTCCGCGGGGAGAAAGGCCGACGCCGTGCGCACATTCAGCGAGGTCCGCGGCACCGACGGCACGGCCGAGCTCGCGCGCCTGTGGCTGATTTACGCGCAGCGGCCGTCGAGCTGAGCCGCCGTCCGGGCGTTCTCGCCGAGCTGTCGCCCCATTGCGCTTCCTCCTCAAGGCCCTGACCCGGACGCCGCTGCCCGTCCTCTATGCGTGGGGCCGGCTCCTCCACGTGATCGTGTTCCACGTCGTCCGCTGGCGACGCGACCAGGTGGCGAGCGACATCGTGCTGGCGTTTCCGGAAAAGTCGGCCGCCGAGCGCGCGCGCATCCTGCGCCAATCCTATCGCAACGTCGCCGATGTGGTGATGGAGGCGATCTGGGGTTTCGGCGCCAGTGCCGAGCAACTCGCGCAGCGCGTGACCTTCGAGAATACGGCTGTGATCGACGATGCCGTCGCCGCGCGGCAATCGGTGGTCCTGCTGACGCCGCATTTCTGCAATTGGGAATGGCTGCTGCCGGCTGGCGGTGCCCGCTTCGGCCTGCCGATCGACGCGGTGTACCAGAGGCAACGCATCGCGGCGCTCGACCGCTTCCTGCTGGACGCGCGTTCGCGTTTCGGCGGCAAGCCGATCCTCCGCGAGGATTTCGTCTACGAGTTGATGGCTCGTGCGGGCACGCCGCGCGGCTATGCGCTGATCGCCGACCAGACGCCCCCTCGCGACGACAGGAAGCACTGGTCACGCTTTCTCAACCGGGACACGGCGTTCTTCATCGGCGCGGAAAAGGTCGCGCGATTTCTCGATTCACCGGTGCTGTACGTCGCGATGCGGCGCGTGGGCCGGGGCCGCTATTCGGTGCGCCTCGTGCCGCTCGCCATGCCGCCCTTCGACGCAGTTTCGCCGGGCGGCGGCACCCCGATCATGGAGACTTTCGCGCGGAAGCTCGAGGCTGCGATCCGGGAGAGTCCCGCGGATTGGTTGTGGTTGCAGAAGCGATGGAAGTATCCGAAGCCGGAGCAGCCGGAAGAGGAGGGCCGCCGCCGGAGGTTGAAGCGCTAGCTGTGGCGGGAAGTCGACCGGTACCCCGTCGCGGAATCTCCCGGGACAGGGTCACGCCGGCGCGCGCCAGAGAGCGAGTGTGGCGAGCCACTCCGGCGGCACCTCCACGAAGTGCAGCGACCAGTCGTGCGGTTCGTAAGGCGGCGGTCCTCCACAAAGGCGGGGCGGATCCGACAGGTCCACGTCGAGCCGGCGAAACGGTGCGATGAGCCCATCGCCCGTCGCCTTGCTCATCGCCTCCTTGCAGGTCCAGTAGCGCAGGAAGCGCTGCCGCTGCCCATCGCGCGCGAGCTCTGCGAGCGTCTCCCGCTCTCGCGCCGTGAGGAATTTCCGCGCCAGCCGATCGACGCCGATCTGGCGGTCCCGGTGCTCGATATCGACACCGATGCGTACGCGACGGGGCAGGTCGTGCGCGATGGCCATCAGTGCGACGTTGCGGCTATGCGATACGTTGAAGTCGATGCCAGTTGACGAATCCGCGAGACGCGGTCGACCGCGCACGCCGCGGGTGATGGCAACGGCGGCCGGGTCGATGCCGAGCGTGTGCCCCAGCACCCTGCGCAGCGCGCCCCGTCCCGCCATCCATCGGTGACGAAGCGCGTCGGTGCCAAAGCGCGCGGCGCGCGCCACTTCCGCAGGGGAAAGCAGCGAGGCGCCAGCCGAAGATTCCGCCGGCGTGCGCTCGAGGGCGCACCACCAGAGGGTTAAGCCCGGCGCGACGGGCGGCAGCTGCCGCAGACCTGCATTCGGCTCCTGGGAGGGCGCGGTTGCGGTCACTTACGGCCGCACGCGCCATATCGTCGAGCGATCGATTTCGCCGATGTAGAGATACCCGGTCAACGGGTCGAAGGCGATGCCGGCAATGTTGTCGAATCCGGTGGCGTAGACGGCGTGCGTGCCGTCGGCAGCGATGCGCACGACCCGGCTGCCAACGCCTACTTGCTCGCCCGCATAAAGGTAGCCGTCCGGGCCGAAGGCAATGTTGTCGGGAAAGCGCAGTCCTCCGATCGCGGCGGAGTCGCCGAACGTGGCGACCGCGCCGTTGGCGCCAATCTGCACGATGCGACCGCCCGCGGTCTCCGCCGCGTAGAGCGCCGGAACTCGCGCGCCGTTGAAGTCGCCGAACTCCAGTCCTTCCGGCCGCTGCAGGTTCGCCGCGGCGCCGACGAGCTCGGTCAAGCCGCTGCCGTCCGGCATTACCCGCACGATGCGACCGGCGGGCTTATCCTCCGCAATGAACATCGCGCCCGCATTGCCGTATGCGCCATCCGCGAGGAGCGGCTGGACGCCCTCCGGCATGTCGAGCACGGATGCGAGCCGCGTCGCCGCGCCGGACAGCGGCCGGTTCGCCGCGTCGTAGGCGACGGCGACGCGGTAGAGGCCGCCGAACTGGACGGGCACGCCGTTGACCAGGGTGATCGGCAATTCGCTCGAGACATAAAGGTCGCCGTTCGGGTGGACGGTGAGTCGGCACGCGGCCGGAATGCCGAGTGCGATCGGCTGCACCGCGCCCGTGCTCTTGTCGACGGCAACGACGCCGCCTCCGGCGCTGACCACCTCGAGGACGCCGAACAGGTTGCCGAAACGGTCGAACGCGAAGCCGTCGATCCGCGGCAGATTGACGGCGTCCGTGACGAGCTTCTCGAGCACTCCCGGAATGCCCGGTGCGAGCTGCGGCAGCATCGGGTCAAGAGTCCACGCCTCGACTTCGGCGAGGCGGGATTCGTTGGGGGCGAGCGTGACGTTGACGCGGATGCGGTCGGTGGCGAACGCGGGGAAGGTGAGGGTGCGCTTGACCAGGTTGTTGCCGGTGACGCTGGCCAGCACCACCCAGGCGCCGCCATCCCAGCCCTGGACGGTGAAGTCGGTGAGGCCCAGCGTGGTGGTCAGCGTATCGGTCGGCTCCACCGGTGCGGTGTAGTTGGTCTGCGCGGTGTAGACGACGACGCGGTTGATCGTCTTGCTGCCGTTGAAGTTGACCTGCGCCCAATCCGGAAAGGCGCCGTAGGTCGCGTCCTTCCAGATGCCGCCATAGCCGGCGGAGGCGAAGTTGATGCCTGCCCGCTCGTTGTCGATGAGCACGCTCGGCGCGCGCCCGGGGAGCGTGCTCGACGCGCTCGCCACGCCGCCATTGGCGGCCAATGCCACATTGACGCTGGTCGTGGGATTGATCGTGAAGCTGAAGCTCACCGTGCAGTCGGCGCTGATCGTCCCGGTGGTCCAGGTGTTACCGTTCCAGTTGCCTGGCGCGGCACGTGCCGCCCACCGCCGCGTCGCGCGTGTAGCCGGCGTTGGCCGTGACCACGAACGCCGTGGTCGAACCGGCACTGACCGTCTGCACCGTGGCCGGACTCACCGTCCCCCCGGTACCCGCCGCCGGAGTCACCGTGTAGCTGGTCGAGGCGGCTGCCGTCCACGCCTCGACTTCGGCGAGGCGGGATTCGTTGGGGGCGAGGGTGACGTTGATCGCGGATGCGGTCGGTGGCGAACGCGGGGAAGGTGAGGGTGCGCTTGACCAGGTTGTTGCCGGTGACGCTGGCCAGCACCACCCAGGCGCCGCCGTCCCAGCCCTGGACGGTGAAGTCGGTGAGGCCCAGCGTGGTGGTCAGCGTATCGGTCGGCTCCACCGGTGCGGTGTAGTTGGTCTGCGCGGTGTAGACGACCACACGGTTGATCGTCTTGCTGCCGTTGAAGTTGACCTGCGCCCAATCCGGAAAGGCGCCGTAGGTCGCGTCCTTCCAGATGCCGCCATAGCCGGCGGAGGCGAAGTTGATGCCTGCCCGCTCGTTGTCGATGAGTCACGCCCGGCGCGCGCCCGGGGAGCGTGCTCGACGCGCTCGCCACGCCGCCATTGGCCGCCAGCGCGACGTTGACGCTGCCGTCGGGCGGATTGATCGTGAAGCTGAAGCTCACCGTGCGAGTTGGCGGCTGATCGTCCCGTAGTGGGCCGAGGTGTGATGCCGTTGCGAGGCTGCCTGGCGCGGCAGCGTGCCGGCGCCGCTGCCGTGAGCGCGCGCGTGTAGCCGGCGTTGGCCGTGACCACGAACGCCGTCGTCGCCGGCCGCACTGACCGTCTGTGCCGTGGCAGGACTCACCGTGGCCCACCCGGTTCCCGCCGCCGGAGTCACCGTGTAGCTGATCGGCGCCGTCGTGAAGCTGAAGCTCACCGTGCAGTTGGCGCTGATCGTCCCGGTGGTCCAGGTGTTGCCGTTCCAGCTGCCTGGCGCGCACGTGCCGCCCACTGCCGGTCGCGCGTGTAGCCGGCGTTGGCCGTGACCACGAACGCCGTCGTCGCCCCCGCACTGACCGTCTGTGCCGTAGCAGGATTCACCGTCCCTCCCGGTACCCGCCGCCGGAGCGTCACCGTGTAGCTGGTCGAGGCGGCTGCCGTCCAGGCCTCGACTTCGGCGAGGCGGGATTCGTTGGGGGCGAGGGTGACGTTGATGCGGATGCGGTCGGTGGCGAAGGCGGGGAAGGTGAGGGTGCGCTTGACCAGGTTGTTGCCGGTGACGCTGGCCAGCACCACCCAGGCGCCGCCGTCCCAGCCCTGGACGGTGAAGTCGGTGAGACCCAGCGTGGTGGTCAGCGTATCGGTCGGCTCGACCGGTGCGGTGTAGTTGGTCTGCGCGGTGTAGACGACCACGCGGTTGATGGTCTTGCTGCCGTTGAAGTTGATCTGCACCCAATCCGGAAAGACGCCGTAGGTCGCGTCCTTCCAGATGCCGCCATAGCCGGCGGAGGCGAAGTTGATGCCTGCCCGCTCGTTGTCGATGAGCACGCTCGGCGCGCGCCCGGGGAGCGTGCTCGACGCGCTCGCCACGCCGCCATTGGCGGCCAATGCCACATTCGCGCTGCCCGTGGGATCGATCGTGAAGCTGAAGCTCACCGTGCAGTTGGCGCTGATCGTCCCGGTGGTCCAGGTGTTAGCCGTTCCAGCTGCCTGGCGCGCACGTGCCGCCCACCGCCGTGTCGCGCGTGTAGCCGGCGTTGGCCGTGACCACGAACGCCGTCGGTCGAGCCGGCACCGACCGTCTGTGCCGTAGCAGGACTCACCGTCCCCCCGGCACCGGCCGCCGGAGTCACCGTGTAGCTGGTCCCGCCCGCCGCGGCCACTGCGGCCCCGGCGTCGACGATGCCGGCGCCGCAGAGCGTGGTGTCGCAATCGCGCCCGGTTCCCTTCGGAAATTCGCGCGCGGTGGTCTGCAGGATCGACGTCACCTGCGCCGGGGTCAGCGACGGGTTGCGCGATAGCATCAGCGAGACGATGCCGGTCACATGCGGCGTCGCCATGCTGGTGCCTTGATAGTACCTGTATGAGTATCCAATAGGATCGGGCGACTTCAATCCGTTGTTGAGCGTCGACAACACGCCCGAGGTGCCGTCGGTACCTCCGGGCGCCGAAATCTCGACGAGCGGACCGTAATTGCTGTACGGCGGCGCGTTGCCCCGGAGCGGCCGGTCGCCCCCACCGTGATGACGCCGTCGCAATTGGCGGGTGAGTACTGCGACGCCGAGCGGTTGGCGTTGCTGGCGGCGACCACCACGACCGCTCCTGCCGACACGGCGGCGTCGATTGCGCTCTGGGTCGCGTTGCCGCACTCGCAGTTCAGGCCGTCGGAGTCGCACGCATAGCCGCCGATGCTGAGATTCATCACCCAGGCCGGATTCGTGTTCTGGGGCACTCCCGGCACCGCGAGCCCGGCCGCCCAACGTATGGCATCGGCAATATCCGACATGTAGCCGCCGCACTTGCCGAGCACGCGCAGGGGCACGATCTTGCTGACCCAGTTGATGCCAGCGACCCCGACGCCGTTGTTGCTGGCGGCGCCGATCGTGCCGGCCACGTGGGTTCCGTGAAACGAGCTGTCGCGCATCGGGCAACCGGCGAAATATCCGGAAGCAGACTCGGCGGCGGTGATCCAATCACCGGGGTCGGTGGGATCCGAATCGCGGCCGTTGTTGTCGTTCGCCACCAGCGTCGTCGTGGATGAAATCGTAGCCGCCGACAAACCGTCCTGCGAGGTCGGGGTGACCGGGAAGACTTCCGGTGTCGATGACCGCGGCGACCACGCTCGCGCTGCCGGTCGTGAGGTCCCAGGCCGGCGGCAGGTTGACGCCGCCCATTTCGGCCGGCGGACTCTTGTAGTGCCACTGGCTCGCGTACATCGGGTCGTTCGGCACGAGTACGGGTTGCAGCAGGAGGTCCGGCTCGACGTACTCGATCGCGGGGTCGCGTTCGAGATGACGCGCGAGCGACCTTGCCTCATCCACGCTCAGCGATCTGGAAAAGGCGGACGACGTACGCGCCGCCCGACATTGCCCGCTCCTGCGCGATGGGTTGGCCCGCAAGGTTTGCGATGCCCTCGACCGCGGCGGCCGGCAGCGGCTCGTTGCGCCGCGCCGCGTTCGACCGCGCGGCGTCGCGATACTTGACGATGAATCGCGCCACGGAAGGTTGCGCCGGCGCGATCGTTCCCGGCGGCGTTCGCTGCATTGCCGACGGCCTCGACGACCCGGATGTTGGCGTACACGACCTTGTCGAGGAGGCGGACCCGATTGACCGCAGCCCTCGCCGCATCGAGCGGCAGCGGTTGAAGCAATTCGAGCCGCAGCGCACCGTCGCGCGTTTGACCGACGATCGAGAACGGTGCCTGCACGGCCGTGAGGAGCGCATCCCGGTCGGCCGCGGACAGGTCGCCGCTGGCGTCCCGTGCCGCATCGGAGTGCCACTTCACGATGATCGACTCGACGAGCGGAGGTGCCGCCCTCGCGACGCCGGACTCCACCGCGAGTGCGAGCGCCGTCGCGGCGATCGCGAGCCACCAGGCCATGTGCAGGAACGAGGCACGCGCGGTCGATGCGTGTCGGTACAGGAACGCCGGGCAGTGGTGGTCCAAGATCTGGGAACTCGCGCTGTGAAGGAACACTCATGCTACTTCGGCGGATTGCGGATCGGCAACCGCTTCGGCCGGATATTCACACCGCTCGTCGCGGCGCACTCGGCGTGCAAGTGCTTTGTACACCACGGCGGCGTGGTGTCGCGCCCGCGGTCCGGCACGCGAAGCGCGACGGCATCAGTTTCGACTGGGGGGCGCCCGCTTGCCTTGCGCCGGGGCCGACCCGGGCGCCGGCCCACGCCGGTCGGACCGTCGCCCCGCGGGCCGCGCCGGACGGCCGAACCCCTTCAAATTCCCCCTGTTTTCTGCTATTATCTGTTTGGATAAGCAGGAGAAATGGGCTGGGCGCAGCCCATTTTTTTTTGGCGCAACCTTTTGTTTGGCGATGAATCTGGGCGAACTGCTGGAACGGACGTTGCCCCCGATGGGGTATGAACTGGTCGATTGGGAGAGCTCGCCCAAGGGCCGGTACGTCCGCGTGTTCATCGACAAGCCCAAGGGCGTGAGCGTCGAGGATTGCGCACGCGTGAGCCGGCAGCTGACGAGGCTCTTCGCGGTCGAAAACGTCGATTTCGACCGGCTGGAGGTGTCCTCGCCTGGATTGGACCGGCCGCTCCGCAAGGCGGCCGATTTCCAGCGGTTCGCGGGCGAGGAGGCGGAATTGCGCCTCATCAACCCGGTCGCGAACGTGAGACGCATGAAGGGCATCCTGCAGGGGGTCGCCGACGGCGCCGTCGTCGTCGCGACCGCGCAGGGGACGAAAACGATTCCGCTCGCCGACATCGACCGCGCGCGGCTGGTACCGAAGATCGAGTGGAGAAAGGCGACATGAATCGCGAACTGCTGTTGCTGGTCGACGCGCTAGCGCGCGAAAAGAACGTCGCGAAGGAGATCGTGTTCACGGCGCTGGAGTCGGCGCTCGCCTCGGCGACGAAGAAGCGCTTCGCCGAGGAGATCGACGCGCGCGTGTCGATCGACCGCGAGACGGGCGACTACGAATCGTTCCGGCGCTGGACCGTCGTGCCCGACGAGGAGCACGAGGAGCCCGCCTACCAGATCGCGATCACCGATGCCGGCGAGCGCGGCAGCGAATTGAAGCTCGGCGACGTCATCGAGGAGCCGCTCGAGCCGGTCGAGTTCGGCCGCATCGGCGCGCAGGCGGCGAAGCAGGTGATCCTGCAGAAGATCCGCGACGCGGAGCGCGAGCAGATCCTGAACGACTTCCTCGAGCGGCAGGACAACCTGCTGACCGGCACCGTCAAGCGCATCGAGCGCGGCAACGTGATCGTCGAGTCCGGCCGCATCGAGGGCGTGATCCTGCGCGACCAGCTCATTCCGAAGGAAATGCTGCGCGTCGGCGACCGCATCCGCGCCTACGTGACCAAGATCGACCGGACGGCCAAGGGTCCGCAGCTCATCCTGTCGCGGATCGCGCCCGAATTCCTGATGCGTCTGTTCGAGCTCGAAGTGCCCGAGATCGAGGAGGGCCTGATCGAGATCCGGGCCGCCGCCCGCGACCCCGGGATCCGCGCCAAGATCGCGGTCAAGTCGAACGATCCGCGGCTCGATCCGCAGGGCACGTGCATCGGCATGCGCGGCTCGCGCGTCACCGCAGTGACCAACGAGCTCGCCGGCGAGCGCGTCGACATCATCCTGTTCTCCGAGGATCCGGCCAAGTTCGTCATCAATGCGCTGGCGCCCGCCGAGATCTCGTCGATCGTCGTCGACGAGGAGAAACACAGCATGGACGTCGTGGTCGACGAGGAGAATCTCGCGATCGCAATCGGCCGGCTCGGCCAGAACGTGCGCCTCGCCTCCGAGCTCACGGGGTGGGAACTGAACCTGATGAGCGTCGAGGACTCCCAGAAGAAGCACGACGAGGAAGGGCAGCGGCTGCGGCAGCTCTTCATGGACAAGATCGACGTCGACGAGGAAGTCGCCGACATCCTGATCGGCGAGGGCTTCACCTCGCTCGAGGAGATCGCCTACGTGCCGCTGAACGAGATGCTCGAGATCGACGCGTTCGATGCGGACACCGTGAACGAGCTGCGCAGCCGTGCGCGCAACGCGCTGCTCACGGACGCCATCGTCCGCGAGGAGAACGTCGAGAACGTCGAGGAGGCGCTGCTCAACCTCGAAGGCATGGACACCGAGATCGCGAGCGCGCTCGCGGTGCACGGCATCACGACGCGCGACGCGCTTGCCGACCTGGCCGGCGATGAGCTCGTCGAGCTGACGGGCATTCCGCAGGAGCGTGCGCAGGACCTCATCATGAAGGCGCGCGCGCATTGGTTCGAAGATGCGCCGGCCGACGCCGAGCCCGCGGGGCTCGCGGCGGCACCGACGCGGCACTGAACGGCGCGCACGGAAACAGGGCAAGCGGGAGAAGCACAATGGCGCACACGACGATCGAACAATTCGCGACGGAGCTCAAGCTGCCGCCGGGCGCGCTCATCGAGCAGCTCGCGAAGGCGGGGGTCGCCGGCAAGAACGAAGGCGACGGACTGTCCGAGCAGGACAAGACCAAGCTGCTCGAGTACCTGCAGAAGCAGCACGGCGCCGCGGGCGAGCCCAAGAAGAAGATCACGCTGACGAGGAAGCAGACGACGGAGATCAAGGCCGCCGGCTCCACGGGCAAGGCGCGGACGATCCAGATCGAAGTGCGCAAGAAGCGCGTCTTCGTCAAACGCGACGAAACCGAAGCCGCACCGCCGGTGGAGGAGACGGTCAAGCCGGTCGCGGCACCGCTCATCAGCGCCGAGGAGCTCGCCGCCCGCGAAGCGGAGGAGAAGAAGGCGCAGGAGCTTATCGCGCGCCAGCAGGAGGAAGTGCAGAAGAAGCAGGAGCAGGTGGTCAAGCGCAAGACCAAGAAGGAGCGCGAGGCCGAGGAGGCCGCCGCCAAGGCTGCGGCGGACGCCGAAGCTGCCGCGGCCGAAGCGGCGAAGGCCGCGGAGACGGCAAAGGCGGGGAAGGCGGCCGTCGCGAAGGCGCCTACCGAGGGCACGCTGCACCGCCCGGCCGCGAAACCCGGCGAGCGGTCGAAGCCCGTCAAGAAGAGCGGCGCGGGATTCCAGGAAGAAGCCGCGCGGCGTCGCGCGCTGAAGCTCCGCGGCGACGTCACCGGCGGCACGGCGGCGGTCGGCTGGCGGCAGCCGAAGGTGGGTGGTCCGCGGCGCCATGACGAAGAGAGCGGCGAAGGGGCCGCGCTGGGCGCGGCGGCGCCGGTCATCCGCGACGTCACGATTCCCGAGACGATCACTGTTGCCGAGCTGGCCCGGAAACTGTCGGTGAAGGCAGCCGAGGTCATCAAGGCGCTGATGAAGCTGGGCCAGATGGTCACCATCAATCAGGTGCTGGATCAGGAGACCGCGATCATCCTGGCCGCGGAAATGGGCCACAAGGCGAAGGCCGCGAAGCAGGACGATCCGGACGCGCTCCTCGCAGAATCCGAAGCGACGGACGTCGAGGCCGAGCCGCGGCCTCCGGTGGTCACCGTGATGGGCCACGTCGACCACGGCAAGACTTCGCTCCTCGACACGATTCGCCGCACGCGGGTGGCGAGCGGCGAGGCGGGCGGGATCACGCAGCACATCGGCGCGTACCACGTGCAGACGAAGAAGGGAGTGATCACGTTCCTCGACACGCCGGGCCACGAAGCATTCACGGCGATGCGGGCGCGCGGCGCGAAAGTCACCGACATCGTGATCCTGGTCGTCGCGGCCGACGACGGCGTGATGCCCCAGACGAAGGAAGCGATCGCGCACGCGAAGGCCGGCAACGTGCCGATCGTGGTCGCGATCAACAAGATCGACAAGCCGGAATCGAATCTGGAGCGCGTCAAGCAGGAACTGGTCGCCGAAAGCGTGATCCCCGAGGAGTACGGCGGCGAGGCGCAGTTCATCCCCGTGTCCGCGAAGACCGGCGCCGGCATCGACGAGCTGCTCGACGCCATCCTGCTGCAGGCGGAAGTGCTCGAATTGAAGGCGCCGAAGAATGCGCCGGCACGCGGTATCGTCATCGAGTCGCGCCTCGACAAGGGCAAGGGGCCGGTGGCGACCGTGCTGGTGCATTCGGGAACGCTGAAGCGCGGCGACATCGTGCTGGCGGGTGCCGTGTTCGGGCGCGTGCGCGCGATGACCGACGAGAACGGCAAGGCGGTGACGAGCGCCGGGCCGGCCATCCCCGTCGAGATCCAGGGCTTGTCCGATGTGCCGTTGGCGGGCGAAGACGTCATGGCGCTCGGCGACGAGCGCAAGGCGCGCGAGATCGCGCTCTTCCGCCAGGGCAAGTTCCGCGACGTCAAGCTCGCGAAGCAGCAGGCGGCGAAGCTCGAGAACATGTTCGACCAGATGGCCGAGGATGCGATCAAGTCGCTCGCGCTGATCGTGAAGGCCGACGTCCAGGGCAGCTACGAAGCCCTGGCGCAGGCGCTGACGAAGCTCTCGACCGGCGAGGTCAAGGTCAACATCGTGCACGCGGGCGTGGGCGGCATCACCGAGTCCGACATCAATCTCGCGCTTGCGTCGAAGGCGGTCGTCATCGGCTTCAACGTGCGGGCCGACGTCGCCGCGCGCAAGCTCGCCGAGCACAGCGGCGTGGACATCCGCTACTACAACATCATCTACGACGCGGTCGACGAGGTGAAGGCGGCGCTGTCCGGCATGCTCGCGCCCGACAAGAAGGAAAGCCAGATCGGTCTCGTCGAGGTGCGCGAGGTCTACAAGATCTCCAAGGTCGGCACGGTGGCCGGTTGCTACGTGCTGGATGGCGTGGTCAAGCGCGGCTCGCGCGTGCGGCTCCTGCGCGCCAGCGTCGTGATCCACGACGGCGAGCTCGATTCGCTGAAGCGCTTCAAGGACGACGTGCGCGAAGTGAAGGGCGGCTTCGAATGCGGCCTGTCGCTCAAGAACTTCAACGATGTCGAAAAGGGCGACCAGCTCGAAGTCTACGAGATCGTCGAAGTGTCGCGGACGTTGTAGCTTGAAGAAGCACTCGCAGCGCGCGCAGCGCGTCGGCGAGCAGATCCAGCGCGAGCTCGCGGAATTGCTGCGCGACGACGTCAAGGATCCGCGCGTGGGGCGAGTCACGATCACGGCGGTCGAAGTGTCGGCGGACCTCTCGCACGCGAAGATCTTCGTCACGCATCTCGCCGGCCGCGAGCACGCCGACGAGGCCGTGCGGGCGCTGCAGCACACCGCCGGCTTCCTGCGCCGGGAGCTGTCGCACCGGATGCAGCTCTATTCGGTGCCGCAGCTTCACTTCGCCTACGACGATTCGATCGAGTCCGGCATGCGCCTGTCGCGGCTGATCGACGAGGCCGTCGCCGCCGACCGCAAGCCGGATTCCTGATGGATCCCGGCGGCGGGCGCGCCCGGCTCCCGCGCCGGCGGGTCGATGGCGTGCTGCTGCTGGACAAGCCCGCGGCGCTGTCGTCGAACGCGGCGCTGCAGCGGGCAAAGCGCCTTTTCGCTGCCGAGAAGGCCGGCCATACGGGCACGCTCGACCCGCTGGCCACCGGCCTCCTGCCGCTCTGCTTCGGCGACGCGACCAAATTCGCGCAGGTGTTGCTCGAAGCGCCGAAGGAGTACGTTGCAACGGTTGCTTTCGGCGCGGCGACGACCACCGGGGATGCCGAAGGCGAAGTCGTTCGCACGTGCGACGTGACGTTCTCGCGGGCCGACCTCGAGTCGGCATTGCCACGCTTCGTCGGCCGGATCGTCCAGACGCCGCCGGCGTTCGCCGCGCTCAAGTTCCGCGGCCGCGCCTACTACGATTACGCGCGCGCCGGCATCGACGTGCCGCGCGTTCCCCGTCCCATCGAGATCGCCGCCATCGAGCTCACCGACTGGTCGCCGCCGCTCGCCGTGCTGCGGGTCGCCTGCGGCAAAGGCACCTACATCCGGGTGCTGGCCGAGGACCTCGCAGGGGCCCTCCGTTCGTGCGCCCACCTCTCCGCATTGCGGCGCACGGTCGCCGGACCGTTTTCGCTGGCGGACGCGGTAACTCTGGAAGCGTTGGAGGCGATGGACGAAACGGCACGCGATCAGCGGCTCCTCCCCCCCGACGCTCCGCTGTCCGGCGTCGCCCGACTCGACGTCGACCTGTCGACGGAGCAGGCCCTGCTGGCGGGTCGTCCCTGCCAGACGCGGCCGGAGGCGGCCGGCCGCTTTCGCTGCTATGGTCCGCGCGACCGCTTTCTCGGGCTGGTCGAAGCCGCCGGCGGGGCGCTGCGCTCGGTGCGCCTCGCGCGAACGGACGGGAAGGCATGACGCCGGGCGCCACGCAACGCGGGGCCGGCGCCCGATTAGCGGTTGAATCCTAAGCCTTTTCCGGTGTAAAATATTCGTTTTCCCGAGGACGGCATGCAGTAGGCAACTTGCGGGTAACCGCGGCCGCTTCGCTGCAAGCCAACGCCGGGGCCACTGCCGGTCCCGCGCGCATTTCACGACAGAAGGACAAACACAATGGCAGTCACGTTACAAGAGAAGGCGAAGGTCATCGCCGACTACCAGCGAATCAAGGGCGACACCGGTTCGCCCGAAGTGCAGGTCGCGCTGCTCACCGCGCGCATCAACGGCCTCAACGACCATTTCAAGGCCAATGTGAAAGACCACCACTCGCGGCGCGGATTGCTGCGGATGGTGTCGCGTCGCCGCAAACTGCTCGACTACCTGAAGTCGCGCAATGCGGATGGTTACCGCACGCTGATCGAGAAGCTCGGGTTGCGCAAGTAAGCGCGCTTGGGTCCTTCGAGCCGGTTTCTCCCGCCGCCTTTCCGGTCGCGCAAGAACATGAAAGATGCGCGAACGATGCGTCGCCAGAAGCCGCGAATGGCTCCGTCGCCGTCGCCGCAAGCAACTCTCCTGAGGACAACGTCAATGGCCGCGCCAACCGTGCGCGGCCATTGTTTTTCTGCTGAATCGAGGACAACGTGAACCCCATCAAGAAAGCCATTCCCTACGGCCGCCATACCCTGACACTCGAAACCGGAGAGATCGCCCGCCAGGCGGGCGGTGCAGTCCTCGCGAGCCTCGACGACACCGTCGTGCTGGTCACCGCGGTCGCGAGGCAGGAAGCGAAGGCCGGCCAGGACTTCTTTCCGCTGACGGTCGACTACCAGGAGAAGACCTACGCCGCCGGCAAGATTCCGGGCGGCTTCTTCAAGCGCGAAGGGCGCCCGTCGGAGAAGGAGACGCTCACCTGTCGCCTCATCGACCGCCCGATCCGGCCCCTCTTTCCCGACGGCTTCTACAACGAAGTGCAGATCATCGCGACCGTCATGTCGGTGGATCCGGAAATCGATCCCGACATCCCGGCCATGATCGGCGCCTCGGCGGCGCTGATGCTCGCGGGCGTTCCGTTCAACGGACCCATCGGCGCCGCGCGGGTCGGCTACGTCGATGGCCAGTATGTCCTGAATCCCACCAAGACCGAGCTCACCACGTCGGCGCTCAACCTCGTCGTCGCCGGCACGGAAGCCGCGGTGCTGATGGTGGAATCGGAGGCGAACGAATTGCCCGAGGAAGTGATGCTTGGCGCAGTCGTGTTCGGCCACCAGCAGCAGCAGGCGGCGATCGGCATGATCCACGAGCTGGTCGAAGCCGGCGGCAAGCCGCTGTGGGATTGGCAGGCGCCGGCCAAGGACGAGGCGATGATCGGCCAGGTCACGGCGGTGGCGGACGCTGCACTGCGCGAAGCCTATCAGCTGCGCTCGAAGCAGGCCCGGCAGCAGCGGCTGAAGGACATCTACGCCAAGGTCGCAGCGGAATGCATTCCGGCCGACGCGCCGGGAGGCTACGCGAACGAAGTCAACAATCTCGTCTTCGAGCTCGAATCGAAGATCGTGAGGAATCAGATCCTGTCGGGCGAGCCGCGCATCGACGGCCGCGACACGCGGACGGTGCGCCCCATCGCGATCCGCACCGGCGTCCTGCCGCGCACCCACGGCTCGGCGCTGTTCACCCGCGGCGAGACGCAGGCGATCGTGGTCGCCACACTCGGCACCGCCCGCGACGAGCAGCGCATCGACGCGCTGATGGGCGAGTACACCGACCGCTTCATGCTCCACTACAACATGCCGCCCTACGCGACGGGCGAGACGGGCCGCGTCGGCACGCCGAAGCGCCGCGAGATCGGCCACGGCCGGCTCGCCAAGCGCGCGCTGCTCGCCGTGCTCCCGACAGCCGAGGAATTCGCGTATTCGATGCGCGTCGTGTCGGAGATCACCGAATCGAACGGCAGCTCGTCGATGGCCTCCGTCTGTGGCGGCAGCCTCGCGCTGATGGACGCCGGCGTGCCGACCAAGGCGCACGTCGCGGGCATCGCGATGGGCCTCATCAAGGAAGGCAACCGCTTCGCTGTGCTGACCGACATCCTCGGCGACGAGGACCACCTGGGCGACATGGACTTCAAGGTCGCCGGCACCGATCGCGGCATCACGGCGCTGCAGATGGACATCAAGATCCAGGGCATCACCAAGGAAATCATGGCGGTCGCGCTGTCGCAGGCGCGCGAGGGCCGGATGCACATCCTGCACCTGATGCAGGAAGCGCTGCCGCACGCGCGCACCGAGGTTTCGCAGCACGCGCCGCGGATGATGACGTTCAAGATCAATCCGGAAAAGATCCGCGATGTGATCGGCAAGGGCGGCGCGGTGATCCGCGCGCTGACAGAAGAGACCGGCACCACGATCGACATCCAGGACGACGGCACGATCACGATCGCCTCGGTCAACGCCGACGCGTGCAACGTGGCGCGCAAGCGCATCGAGGACATCACGGCGGAAGTCGAAGTCGGCCGCATCTACGAGGGCACGGTGCTCCGTCTGCTCGACTTCGGCGCGATCGTCCAGGTGCTGCCGGGCAAGGACGGCCTGCTGCACATCTCGCAGATTGCGAAGGAGCGGGTCAATCAGGTCTCGGACTACGTGAAGGAAGGCCAGATCGTCCGTGTCAAGGTGCTCGAGGCCGACGACAAGGGACGCCTGCGGCTGTCGATGAAGGCGGCGGCGGAAGACGGAGCGGCGCCCGCGCCGGCTCCCGTGGCAGCGCCCTCGGAATCGACGCCGGCCGCGTAGTGGAATGCACCGTACGGAAGAAGGGCGCCCGCGGGGCGCCTTTTTTCTGCCGTCCGTGAACTCGTGTGACCTGGCCGAGTCCGGCGGGCTTAGGATGAGTCATGCGCCCGCCCGGACTCGGCCAAGTCACACGATGTCAGCCATTGGCACCGACTTGCGCATGTGCGTGGTTTGGCTGATGGGATGGCACGGCGCGTCCAACGGAGCGGACGGGTACGTGGGCGGGCGCATGAATCACCCTAAGCCCGCCCGCGTACCCGTCCGCTCCGTAGCACAATACGAATCTCGACTTCTCGCGTCACACGGAGATCGGCCATGACCAACGAAGCGACCCGCATCGAGCGCGACAGTTTCGGACCCATCGAGGTCCCCGCGGACCGCCTCTGGGGCGCGCAGACGCAGCGTTCGCTCGAGCATTTCCGCATCTCGACGGAGAAGATGCCGGAGGCCCTGATTCGCGCGCTGCTGATCGTCAAGCGCTCCTCGGCGCGCGTCAACGAGGCGCTCGGCACGCTTGACCCGGCCAAGGCCGATGCCATTGTCGCCGCGGCGGACGAGGCGCTCGCCGGCCGGCACGGCGACGAGTTTCCGCTCGCCGTCTGGCAGACCGGATCGGGGACGCAAACGAACATGAACGTCAACGAGGTGCTCGCCAATCGCGCCTCGGAGATCCTCGGCGGGCCGCGCGGCGAGGGCCGGCTGGTGCATCCCAACGACGATGTCAACCGCGGGCAGTCTTCGAACGACGTCTTCCCGACGGCGATGAACCTCGCCGCGGCCGAGACGGTGACGCACAGCCTGTTGCCGGCAGTGTGCGCGCTCGAGGCGACGCTGTCGGCGAAATCGGTCGCGTTTGCCGACATCGTCAAGATCGGGCGTACGCATCTGCAGGACGCGACACCGCTGACGCTCGGCCAGGAATTTTCCGGTTATGCGGCGCAGCTCGCGCATGCGTGGGCGCACATCGAGGCGTCGCTGCCGCACGTGCGCGAGCTGGCGCTCGGCGGCACGGCCGTGGGCACCGGGCTCAACACGCACCCCGAATTCGGCGTTCGGGTCGCCGCCGACATCGCCGAATACACGGGCATGCTGTTCGACTCGGCGCCCAACAAGTTCGAGGCGCTCGCGGCCCACGACGCCCTGGTGAACCTGCACGGCACGCTGCGCGTGCTCGCCGGCGTGCTGCTGAAGATCGCGAACGACGTGCGCTGGCTCGCGAGCGGGCCGCGCTCGGGATTGGGTGAGATCACGATTCCGGAGAACGAGCCGGGCAGCTCCATCATGCCGGGCAAGGTCAATCCGACGCAATGCGAGGCGCTCACGATGATCGCGGCGCAGGTGATGGGCAATGACGTGGCCGTCGGCATCGGCGGGGCGTCGGGCAACTTCGAGCTCAACGTCTACAAGCCTCTGATCATCCACAACGTGCTGCAGAGCGTGCGGCTGCTCGCCGACGGCATGAAGAGCTTCGACGCCCACTGCGCGCGCGGGATCGAGCCCGACCGGGATCGGATCGCGGAGCTCGTCGACCGCTCGCTGATGCTCGTCACCGCGCTCAACCCGTACATCGGCTACGACAAGTCCGCCGAGATCGCGAAGAAGGCGCACCGCGAAGGCACGACGCTCAAGGCCGCGGCGTTGGCGCTGGGCTACGTCGCCGAATTCGAGTTCGACGCCTGGGTCCGGCCCGAAACGATGGTCGGGCGCGATCCCTAGCGCCAGCTAGCGACTGGCAACGGAACCGGCCCGTTGCGGCAGCAGGCGGATCGCGTCGCGATTGGTCCACGAGAAGCATTTCGCCGCCGCCTCTTCCCAGGGCAGCCAGACATGCGACCGGTGTTCGCGAGGATCGAGCCGGACGGCGACCGGTTCCGGTACCTCTAGCGCGAAGACGTGTTCGGTGTTGTGCGTCGTGCCGGGTGCGTAGCGGTGGCGCCAGCGCGGGTAGATCTCGTAGACATTCGAGAGGTTCCAGTCCTTGAGCCCACCGTACGCGGCGGCGTCGATGCCGGTCTCTTCGAAGAGCTCGCGGCACGCGGTCTGCGGCAGCGTCTCCCCGGGTTCCTGGCTCCCCGTGACGGACTGCCAATAGCCGGAAGCGTCGGCGCGCTCGATCAACAGGACGTCGAGATCTCGCGTGGCGACCAGCACCAGGGTCGAGATGGGGATCTTGTGCGGCAACGGACCTGGAGCGCGTTTGGCCGCTCCTAGCTGACGAACACCCAGAACGGCTTGTGCCGCTCGCGCCAGTAGTCGGCGGCTTCGGCGAGGATGTCCTCGAATGTCGTCCAATCGATCCCATGCGCCTTCCGATAAGCAGCGGAATTCGACAGCGCGATCACGCAGCCGTGCTTGCCGAGCCATTCGCCGTCCTCCACCGAATCGGCGAGCGCGTCCCAGTTGTTGCCGAAGTGCGGCGGCAGCTTCAGGCCCTTCGCCAGGGCCGAGAGCAGCGTGGCTTTGCTGTCGACGCCGGCGAGATCGGTCGAATGGAAACGCAGCTTCGCGGCCGCGGCGGCGGCGGCGAGGGCTTGCGGGTCGCCGCGCAGCGCGTGGACGCCCGCAATTTCCAGATCGTGGAGATCGGGGAGATTCATTGGCGGATCTTTCGAAACGACCGATAGTGGTCATCGGTGTAGTAACAGGCGTCCGGGGCCCTCAGCTTGCCGCCGCAGACAAGGCGGCGACCGCCGCGGCTTCTCACCCCCGGCGTGCGCACCGTGTACTCGTGATAATAACCGCGCGGCTTGGCGGGCAGCAGCTGCTCACGATTGCCGAACACGACCCCGTCCCGGTCGAACGGGAACGGCCCGCCGTTGCCGACCAGCGCATGGACTTCCTGCGCTTCCTTCGGCAGGTCGGAGAGCGCGACTTCGGGGACCGTCGCGGGCGTCGTGCGGGCAAACGCGGTGAACGCGAGACCGGCGAACACGCACAGCACCACGGCGACGCCCATCTTCGTACGCCGCGCCGGGACGCGCGACAGGGTCGGCAATTGGAAGAGAGCGGGCATTTCGATCAGGCCATGATCCGATCGTGCGCATGGATCCAAAGTTGGCGGGGTACACCCCGGCGCGCGTGAAATCATACGGCGAGACCTCGACCGGGCACAATGGCGGCAGGGCGGCGGTCGCGACCGCATTGCCGTTCATTCACCCCCCTGCCGTGTCGGCGATTGTCCGTCAGCGCGCTCGGCCGCGCCAGCGCGCGCGACCGGTCAGCCGGCAGGACGGATCGAGTCGCTCGAGCGCACCTTGATGTGCAGATCACGGAGTTGCTGTTCGGTGACGGCGCTGGGCGCGTCGACGAGCAGGTCCTGCCCGCGCTGCGTCTTCGGGAACGCGATCACGTCGCGGATCTGATCGACACCCGCCATCATCGCGACGAGCCGATCGAAGCCGAACGCGATGCCGCCGTGCGGGGGCGCGCCGTAGGACAGGGCATCGAGCAGGAAGCCGAATTTCTTGCGCTGATCCTCGGGGCTGATCTTGAGCGCGCCGAACACCTTGGCCTGCACGTCGGGCTTGTGGATGCGCACGGAACCCCCGCCGATCTCCCAGCCGTTCATCACCACGTCGTAGGCCTTCGCGATCGCGCGTTCCGGATCGGTCTCGAACAGGGCCTCGTGGCCGTCCTTGGGCGCCGTGAACGGATGGTGCCGTGCGCCCCAGGATTTGCGTTCCTCGTCGTATTCGAACATCGGAAAGTCGACGACCCAGAGCGGCTTCCAGCCCTCCTCGGCGAGGCCGCGTTCGGTGCCGACCTTGGCGCGCAGGGCGCCCAGCGCATCGTTGACGACCTTCTCGCGATCGGCCGCGAAGAATACGAGGTCACCCGTCCGGGCACCGGTCCGCTCGACGATCGTGGCCAGCACCGAGGCCGGCAGAAACTTGACGATCGGCGATTGCAGGCCTTCCTCGTTGGGCTTCGAGGCATCGTTCACCTTGATGTACGCAAGGCCGCCGATGCCGTAGATCTTCACAAAAGTCGTATAGTCGTCGATCTCCTTCCGCGTCAGCGTGCCGCCGCCGGGGACACGCAGCGCCGCGACGCGCCCGTTCGGCAGGTCAGCGGCCGCGCGGAAGACCTTGAAGTCCACGGCGCGCATGACGTCGGTGAGCTCGGTCAGCTTGAGTGGAACCCGCAGATCGGGCTTGTCCGAGCCGTAGTCGCGCATCGCGTCGGCGAACCGCATCACCGGGAACGGATCGGGCAGGTCGACGCCCAACGCCTCCTTGAACATCACGCGGACGAGGCCCTCCATGAGGGACCGGATTTCGAGCTCGTCGAGAAACGAGGTCTCGACATCGATCTGCGTGAACTCGGGCTGCCGGTCGGCGCGCAGGTCCTCGTCCCGGAAGCACTTGACGATCTGATAGTAGCGGTCGTAGCCCGCGATCATCAGCATCTGCTTGAAGAGCTGCGGCGACTGCGGCAGCGCGTAGAACAGTCCGTGATGGATCCGCGACGGGACGAGAAACTCGCGCGCACCCTCCGGCGTCGACTTGTAGAGCACGGGCGTCTCGATGTCGACGAAGCCGTTCGCGTCGAGGTACTTGCGCGCGGCCATTGCAGCGCGATGGCGCAGCATGAGGTTCCTCTGCATCGGCGCGCGGCGCAGGTCGATGACCCGGTGCTGGAGACGCACCGTCTCCGAGGGATTCTCGTCGTCGAGGGGAAACGGCGGCGTCTGCGCCGCGTTCAGGATCTCAATGTCGTGCGCGAGCAACTCGATCTCGCCGGACACGAGGTTCGGATTGGCGCCGCCTTCGGGGCGCAGGCGCACGATGCCCGTCACACGGATCACGTACTCGCTGCGCAGCGATTCGGCGGCACTGAAGGTCGCCACGCGATCCGGATTGAAGACGATCTGCACGAGTCCCTCGCGGTCCCGCAGATCGACGAAGATGACGCCGCCATGGTCCCGGCGGCGGTGGACCCAGCCCATCAGGGTGACCGTCTGCGCGAGGTGGCGGCGGTCGATGCGTCCGCAGTAGTCAGTGCGCTTCAATGCGTTCTCCGGCGTGCGTGGCGGTGTGGTTTGCGGGAAGGAGGAGTCCGTGCCGACAGGGCGGAAGGGCCGCGGGGCGACCGGCGCCACGCCGCTTGTCCTTGCGCCCCGTCAATTTCGAGAGTTGGCGGCGGGCAACGGCGCGCGCGGCGTCGTCCCCACCGGGCGGCGGTGGCGCGGCGCAACGACGCCCATCGAAATGATGTACTTGAGTGCGTCGTCGACCGACATGTCGAGCTCGCGCACTGCGCTCCTTGGCAACATCACGAAATAGCCGCCGGTCGGGATTGGGCGTGGTCGGCACGTATACGCTGACGTGCTCGCCCGGCAGGTGGTCGAGGACGGCATCGGCGGGCGTGCCCGTCAGGAATGCGATCGTCCAGCAGCCCGGGCGCGGGAACTCGACCAGCAGCGCCTTGCGGAAGGCGGTGCCCTGGTCCGAGAGCACGGTGTCGCTGACCTGCTTCACCGACGAGTAGATCGACTTGACGAAGGGGATGCGCCCGAGAATGCTTTCCCACATCCTGATGAGCCGCTGCCCGAAGAAATTGGCGGCGAAGACGCCGGTGACGAACAGGATGATGAAACTCAGCAGCACGCCGAGCCCGGGGATGTGAAAGCCGACGAGCGCCTCCGGGCGCAGCGATTCCGGCACGAGCAGCAACGTCTGGTCGAGTGTCGTCACCAGAAAATTGATCACCCAGATCGTGATGCCGAGCGGCACCCAGACCAGGAGGCCCGCGATCAGATAACGTTTCATGTTGGCGGCGGCGATGCGCTACGTGGCGGCAGGTGGGGCCCCGGTCTTGGCGGCCGGAGCCGCGGTGCCGCTCGTCGTCTCCGACTTGGTCTCACCCTTCGCTGCCCCCGTACCTTCGGTCTTGGAATCGCCCTTGGCGGCGCCGTCCTTTGCCGCCGTGCTCTCGGGTGCCGCAGCGGCGTCGGCCTTGGGCGGTGTGGGTTTAGCGCCGCTGCTCTTGAAGTCCGTGGCGTACCAGCCGCTGCCCTTCAACTGGAAGCCCGCGGCGGAGACCTTCTTGACCAGCGTTTCCGCGTGGCAGGAAGGGCAGGTGGCGAGAGGCGCATCGGCAAACTTCTGCAGGGCCTCGAGCTCGTGCCCGCAGGACGAACAACGGTATTCGTAGATCGGCATCGCAACCCCGACTGATCGCCAAAGCGCTTGATTAAAAAGAGGATTATTATACCCCAATCCGGGCGCTGCGCCGGCCTTGCCTGCGCGACCCGCCACATCGTCGCCGGAACGAAGATGGGGATCGAACCGCGCATCCCGAAACAGGCTTATTCTGCCTTCTCGGACGCCGACTTCATTACACTACGGGCGCCCCGATCAGAACAGGCGAGCGAGCCATGAGCGTCGAATGGATTTGGTGGATCTGTGCCGCCGTGCTCATCGGCGCCGAGCTCCTGTCGGGAACGTTCTACCTTCTCGCCGTCGGCATCGCGGTGGCCATCGGCGGCGCCGCGGCCTGGATGGGCGCGACGCTGCCGGTGCAATTCGGAATCGCCGGCGTCCTGGGCGTTGCCCTGACGATGGGTGCGCACCGCTGGCGGTTGGCGCGCGCATCGCCATCGCCGCAGGCGTCGCTCGATGTCGGGCAGGCCGTCCACGTGGAGACGTGGAACGACGATGGCACCGCTCGCGTCAGCTACCGCGGCTCGACGTGGGACGCCGAGCCCGAGTCGCCTGCCGTGCCGCGCGCGGCGACGCTCTACATCGTCGCCACGCGCGGCTCACTGTTAGTCCTGTCCGACCGCCGTCCTCCCGCTTGATTCGGCGATGGGGGCAATCAACCGGTATGAATCAGCGCTGGAGGGGTTCGCCATGTGGTTAGGTTCGTCACTGTTCACGATCGCACTTTTCGTGGTCGCCGTCATCGTCATCACGCGCGCGATCCGCGTCGTGCCGCAGCAGCACGCGCTCGTCATCGAACGGCTGGGGCGCTTCTTCGCGGTGCTCCAGCCGGGGCTCAACTTCGTCATTCCGTTCGTCGATCGCGTCGCGTACCGCCACGACCTGCGCGAGATCCCGTTCGACGTCCCGAGCCAGATCTGCATCACCAAGGACAATACGCAGCTGCAGGTGGACGGGATCCTGTACTTTCAGGTCACGGACCCCAGGCTCGCGTCGTACGGCTCGAGCAATTTCCAGGTGGCGATCACTCAGCTCGCGCAGACCACGCTGCGCAGCGTGATCGGCCGCATGGAGCTCGACCGCACCTTCGAAGAGCGCGACCACATCAACGGCCTCGTGGTGGCGGCTCTCGACCAGGCGGCAGGGAACTGGGGCGTGAAGGTCCTGCGCTACGAGATCAAGGACCTGACGCCGCCGAAGGAGATCCTGCACGCGATGCAGGCGCAGATCACTGCCGAGCGGGAGAAGCGCGCGGTGATCGCGACATCGGAGGGCAAGCAGCAGGAACAGATCAACCTCGCGAACGGTGCGCGCGCCGCGGCGATCGCCAAATCCGAAGGCGAGAAACAGGCCGAGATCAACCAGGCGCAGGGTCACGCCAGCGCGCTCCTCGCCATCGCGGAGGCGAACGCGAAGGCGATCCGGCAGGTGGCCGAGGCGATCGAATCGCCCGGCGGGATCCAGGCCGTGAACCTGAAAGTCGCGGAGCAGTACGTCGGCGCCTTCGCGAACATCGCGAAGACCAACAACACCGTGATCGTGCCGGCGAATCTCGCCGATCTCGCGGGCTTGGTCACCGCGGCGATGACCGTGTTCAAGGCGCAGGCGAAGTGAGGGATCCGGGTCCGCGGAGGCGACCGACCATCCAACGGGGAACGGCAGCATGCAACTAGATGGCAGCACATTCATTGTCACTGGCGGCGCTTCGGGACTGGGCGCGGCGACGGTCCGCATGTTGGTCGCGGCGGGCGGGCGGGCGATCATCGCGGATCTCAAGGAGGCGGAAGGGCGCGCCTTGGCGCGGGAGCTCGGCGGGAGCGTCCGGTTCGTGCGCACCGACGTCACCGACGAGGCGAGCGCCATGGCGGCCGTAGCGGACGCGCTCGATGCCTTCGGCGGCCTGCAGGGGCTCGTCAACTGCGCCGGCATCGTCCACGGCGAGAAGGTCCTCGGCCGGGAGGGCCCGCACACGCTCGCCGGCTTTGTCCGCACGATCACCATCAACCTCATCGGAACGTTCAACGTGGCGCGGCTCGCCGCCGCGGCCATGGCGAAGAGCACACCCAATGCCGAAGGCGAGCGCGGCGTCATCGTCAACACCGCGTCGGTCGCTGCGTTCGACGGTCAGATCGGACAGGCCGCGTACGGCGCCTCGAAGGCTGGCGTGGCGGGAATGACGCTGCCGATGGCGCGCGACCTCGCGCGAAACGGCATCCGCGTGATGGCGATCGCGCCCGGCATCTTCGAGACGCCGATGGTCGGCCAGATTCAGCCTGACATTGCGGAGGCACTGGGGAAGATGGTGCCGTTCCCACCGCGGCTTGGGCGCCCGTCCGAATTCGCGTCGCTCGTCCGTCAGATCTTCGAGAACGTCATGTTGAACGGCGAGGTGATAAGGCTCGACGGCGCGATCCGCATGGCGCCGAAATAGTTCGCGCGCGCGGTCAGTCAGTGAGGCACGGGAATCGTCACTCGCGCAACCGTGCCGCCGCCGTCCCGGGGCAGGAGGTCGAGGGTTCCACCGTGCAGCCGGGCGATGCGGTCGACGATGGCGAGCCCGAGCCCGGCCCCGGCCACACCCGCCGCGTTCGTGCGTGCCGCCGACGCGCGGGTGAACGGCTGTTTCAGGTGCTCGACCTCGCCGGGCGCGATACCGGGGCCGCGATCGGCGACGTCTAGCAGGAGATCGCCTCCCGCCATGCGCGTCGTCACTTCCACTGGCGGCGCACCATAGGCGATCGCGTTGTCGATGAGGTTCGCGGTAAGGCGGGAAAATGCGGTCGGGCGCAAGGGAATGACCGGCACCGCGCCGGGAACGAAGCGCACGTCCCTGCCCGCCCGCGCATAACGCTCGACGCATGCCCCGACGACCGCATTGGGGTCGGAGGGCTCGCGCGCCGTGTCCGCGTCCGTCCGCGCGAAGTCGAGGAACTGGCCGATGATCCGGTCCATTTCCCCGATGTCGTCGACCATGCCGGCGCGCGTAGTTTCGTCCATGGCTTGCATCTCGACGCCGAGCCGCAGCCGCGACAGAGGGGTGCGCAGGTCATGCGAGACGCCGGCGAGCAGCAGCGCGCGGTCATGCTCCAGCTGCCGCAGGTTCGCCGCCATCCGGTTCACGCCGCGATTGAGCGTCACGATTTCCGACGGGCCGTGCTCGGGCAGAGGGGGCGGCGTTTCGCCGCGGCCGACCTGCTCGACGGTGGCGGCCAGCTCGCGCAGCGGACGCGCGAGGTAACGCGCGAAGACGAACGCGGCCGCCAGCAGCACGCCGGCGAGCATGAGGCTCCACAGTGCAGCGCGCGAAGGTTGATCTTCGGCCTGTGCCCGCGGCGGCAGCGGAAAGCCGACCCAGTAGCCCGTCCCCGACGCTTCGACGCGGACGAGAAACAGGCCGCGACCCGGCGCGACGCGCAGCTCGGTACCCTCGCCCAGGGCTTCGCGCAGCCGCACTTGCAGGGGCTCGAGGAGCGGCGGAACCGGAGCGCCGCTCAGGAACGGGCGCTCGCTTTCGGGCACGATGCGAACGCCGTACTCGCGACCGATCCGGCCGATCGATTCGCGCCGTTCGGGCGTGTCGTTGGCCTCGAGCGCCGCGCGTACGGCCTGCAGCTGCACGATCTTGGTATCGCTGAACTGGCGCGCCAGCAGCATCAGCCGATCCTGCCGGAAGAGGAGGATCGTCGCGACGAGCGCGACCGCGACCACCGCGAGGAGCAGCAGCGCCAGGCGCCCGAACAGCGAGCGCGGCAACAGCGTCACGGTGCCTCGCTCGCGGGACCGGCGTCCGGGGCCCCGTCGTCCGGCACGAAGACATAACCGAATCCCCACACCGTCTGGATGTAGCGGGGATTGGCAGGGTCCGGCTCGATCAGCTTGCGCAGGCGCGACACCTGCACGTCGATTGCGCGGTCGAACACGTCGTGGTCGCGGCCGCGGGCAAGGAGCGTGAGCTTTTCGCGCGCCAGCGGCTGGCGCGCGTGCTGCGCGAATACCTTGACGAGCGAGAACTCGCCCGTCGTGAGGTGGATCGTCGTATCACCGTTGACGAGCGTGCGCGCGGCGAGATCGAGCATGTAGGGACCGAACGCCATCTTGCCCTCGGCCGCGGGCGCGCCCGGCGCGATCCGCTCCGTGTGCCGGCGCAATACAGCCTGGATGCGCGCGACGAGCTCGCGCGGATTGAACGGCTTCGGCAGGTAGTCGTCGGCGCCCATCTCGAGCCCGACGATGCGATCGACGTCCTCGCCCTTTGCCGTCAGCATCACGATAGGCACGCCTTCTCCGGCCGCGCGCAGGCGGCGGCAGACGGCGAGTCCGTCCTCGCCGGGCAGCATGAGGTCGAGCACGATCAAGTGCGGCGGATCGCGCTGGAGCTTCCGGTCGAGATCGCGCGCGTCAGGAAGGGTCGCGACCTGGAATCCCTGCTCCGTCAGATAGCGGGACAGGAGGTCGCGCAGGCGCACGTCGTCGTCGACGACGAGGATCTTCGGCGCGGCAGGTCGGGTGGCCATGGTCGAGAGTAGCCGCGGCGCGCGGCACGGGTCGGTGCGATGTGTAACCGATTGTAACGCCCGTGCCGCTCTGCAACGTCCCGTTGCAAATCGATTGCCGCGGTTCGGAACGCCCGCCGATAATGCGGTCGAAGCCTCAGGAGCCGCAGATTAGCTGTGGCGCCGCACTCACCGAAAGGAATCGACAATGACGTCCCAGCGTACTTTTCGCACGACCGCCGCGATTGCCGTTGTCGCCGTGGCGACGGCATTCGGTTCCGCCATGGCGCAGGCGAAACCCGAAGGCGGTCCGCATGGCCCGGGCGGTGCCGACGAGATGGTCGGGCACCTGATCGCGCACGCCAAAGAGAAGCTCAACCTCAACACGATGCAGCAACAAATGTTCGATACCGCCATTGCCGACAGCAAGGCGGCGCGCGAAGCCGGCCGTGCGCGGCACGAGAAGGTCAAGGCCACCTTGCAGGCGGAGCTCGCGAAGCCGGAGCCTGACCTCGCCGCAGTGGCGGCGGCGGCCGATGCCGCGATGGACCAGGGCCGGGTTCAACGCCAGGCGATCCGCGCCGGATGGCTTGCGCTTTACGGCACGTTCACGGTCGAGCAGAAGGCGGTCGTGAAGGAGATGCTGCAGAAGCGGATGGCGCGTGCCGAGTCGTTCCGGCAAAAGATGCGCGAGCGGATGCACCACATGTTCGATGGAAAGTCCGGCTGACGCGCCGGAATTTCCATTCTGCAATGGGGACAGAGCCCGGCTTCGCGCCGGGCTCTGTCGTTTCTGCTTGTGCTCGGGCGTGGCGGGAGGGTAGCCTCCGCGGCTCCCGCCACGCCCAAGTTATCGGCGCATCGAGCGGACTACGCCCGTGCACGATGGACGCCGGCGCGCATGCCAATCGCGCTTTCGGCGGCCACCTTGAGCGCGGCGGCGACGACGGGCTTCACCAGCAGCTTGACTCCCGCGGCGCGCACTTCCGCCTGCGCCGCGGTGCTCGTGTCCCCCGACACCACGATCGCCGGCGTGTCGGATCCGAAGTGCGCACGGAGCTGCCTGATCGCCTCGACTCCCGATTCGCCGCCGGCAAGGCGGAGGTCGGCAACGATCAGGTCCACGCCAACGCCATCGATCCGCGCGGCCAGCACGGACCTCGCGTCCGCGCCACCCGTGGCCACCGCATGCCACGATGCGAAGAGGGCGTGCATCGCCGCGACCACGGCGGGATCGTCGTCGACGACGACGATGCGGCGCCCGGCGAGTGTGGGGGCGAGAGGCGCGGCGGACCTGCCGCGTAGGCGCGGCGATGGACCGGTGCGACCGTGCTCGCTTGCGTGCCGCACGCTGATCGAAAAACGTGACCCGCGGCCCGGCGTGGAGGCGAGCTCGATTCGGTGTCCGCAGAGCGTCGCGAGCCTGCGCACGATCGCCAGTCCGAGCCCCAGGCCGCGACCTCCAACATGATTGCGCGGAGCCGCGGCCAGCTGGACGAACTCGTCGAAGATGCGCGTCGAATCGTCTGCGGCGATTCCGACGCCCGAATCGATCACGTCGATGCGCACAGTTCCTCCGCGCCGTCGCGCGCCCAGAACGATGCCTCCGGCAGGCGTGTAGCGCACGGCGTTGGCGAGCAGATTGCGCAGGACCCGCTCGAGCAGCATCGGGTCGGTCGCGACGGCCATGCGCGTGGGCACGACACGCAGCGCGAGGCCCGCCGCCACCGCCTGCGGCGCGAAGTCGGCGCCGAGCCGCGCGAAGAGGGGCTGCAGGGCGATGATGGCCGGCGCCGGCCGCAGCGCGCCGGCATCGAGTCGCGACAGATCGAGGAGTTGCGCGAAGAGGTGTTCCAGGGCTTCCACCGAGGCGCGGATGCTCGCGACCAACGGCGTGACACCCGGATCGCGCACCTTGGCCGCAAGTGCGGCGGCGAAGAGGCCCATCGCATGCAGCGGCTGACGCAGATCGTGGCTCGCGGCGGCGAGGAACTGGCTCTTGGCGAGGCTCGCGGTCTCGGCGGCGGCGCGGGCGGCGAGCGCCGCTTCCTTCTGCGCCGTGAGCTCGCGAATGAGATCGACGTTTTCGTAGCGCATGGCGAGCGATTGCGTCAGCACGCCGTTGACCTCGCGCCCGAAGGCCAGCACGAACGCGAGCACGACGCCGAGCACGCCTGCCGTGAACAGATGCACCTGATCGCCCTCGACTGCGACGCGCGCGATGAGCGGCACGAGCGCCGCCAGCACGAAGCCGTAGAACGACGGCTTGTAGACGGCGGTGAGATTGAGCCCGCCCAGGATCACGCCGAACTGGCAGACGATGAACAGCGCCTGGTAGGCCGGCAGCTCGGGAAACATCGCGACGGCCGCGACACCCCACAACGCGCCGGCGAGGGTCGAGCCCACGGCCCAGTACGCGCCCCATCGGGCCGCGTCGCCGGGCGGCGGCTTCGCGCGCCGATAGGCACGTGCGAGCACGCCGCGCCACGCCTGGTTGGCGAGAATCGCCGCCATCCACATGGCCATGACTCCCGGAGCTTCCTGCTGCCACAGGACGCCGCACAGGATGAGGGCGCCAAGCAGCATGGAGACCGTGGTCCGGTGCCACGATCCATAGAGGGTCGCTACCTGGTCCGCCCGCGCGTGGGTCAACAGACGCGACCTCGCGTTGGATGCGCCGCCGGGAGGCGCGATATCCACGCCGCCGAGAAGGGGCGACGAGGTGGCGCACCATTGCCGCGAGGCATGGGGCCGCCGGGCGGTCAGCGCGCGTTCGGTCCCGACCCCGATGGTCGCGCCGCCAGGGTGTCGACGCTGATGCCGCGCCGCGCGAGCACGGCGATCGCTTCCGTGCGCGAATGCACGCGCAATGCCCTGAGGATCGCGCTGACGTGGACCTTGACGGTTCCCTCCGACAGCGTGAGGTCGCGGCAGATGAGCTTGTTGGGCTTCCCCTGGGCCATCAGCTTCAGCACATCGGTTTGCCGCGCGGTGAGGCCGAGCTCGCCGGGCGCGATGTGCACGCCGTCGCCGTTCGGCATGGGGGGTGCGTCGGACGGCAGGTACACGTTGCCGTCGAGAACCTGTCGCACGGCATCGAGCAGCGTTTCGGCATTCACGCTTTTCGGGATGAAACCCTGCGCCCCGGCGCCGAGTGCAGCCAGCACCGTCGCCTGGTCGTGCGTCGCGGAGAGCACGACGATCGGCACGCCGGGATAGTCGAGCTTCAGGTCGCCGAGAAAATCGAGCCCTCGCGCGCCCGGCAGGGCGAGATCGAGGAGCACGAGCGCCACGTCGGGCTCGTTGTCGAGCACGCGCGTCGCCTCGGTCGGATCGCCCGCGGCCAGCATCGCGATGCCGGCGTCGAGTTGCGGCAGGAGTTGCGCGAGAGCATCGACGATCAGCGGGTGATCGTCGATCACGAGAATCTTCATGCGCTCCTCCCCGGTACCGGTCTTCCCTGCGCGACGCCCCGACGCCGCGCGGACCTTGGGGAGGACATTAGCGCCGATGCGGGCAGGCCGGCACCTGTAGGAAGTTACAGGTGTCAGCGGCTGACCAATGTCAGGGCTGGCAAGCGGTTCGGCTAGCGGCTACCGCTCGCCGCTGCTTGCTGATTGTCGCTGTCAGTCGCGCTAGGGGCAGCGAGGCTAACCACGAGTGCCGCCGAGTCGAATTCGCCGGTCCTCCCCACTAAGGTCCCCCGGCCGATGAGTGGGTTTCAGTGTGGTTATCGGCTAATGTATCCGTACTGAAACGGGGGCGCATCGATCTGCATTTGGCCGGCGTGGGTACTTGACCAGGAAACACCACCGGCTTCTCGGTCGCGGTCGGCGGCGGCGTCGCGCACGATACACACGGGAGGACTCTCAACATGACGCGCGCACGAATCGTCCTTCTTGGCATCCTCGCGGTCGTGGCGTCGGTCTTCGCCTACCAGGAAGTCGAAGAAAATCTGCAGCGCCGGGCAAGCCTGGAGCAAGGTACGTGAATCCACGCGGCGCTTCAAGGATGCCGAGGTCGCTGCTGCGCGCCAGCCATTCCCGGACTACGCGATGCAAAACCAGGCCGGACGGAGTCCGGAAGCGGCCGTCGAGTCGGCTTGGCAGTTGCGCGAGATGGCGTTCTTCGAGAACCTTTTGGCGAACGGCCAATTCGACGTCCTGGTCGTCCCGTTCCAGGTCGAACAAAATGCGCTTGACCGGCCGACTCGATCGCTCATGTCGGCACAGCTCGCCATTGGAATAGCAGCGGCGCAGAGGTTGAAGGTGCCCGATCCCTACCTGGTCGCGCGAGCGTTGGGCGATGGAGCGCGCCGCTTCAAGCCGGAAAGCGTCTATCGCCTTGCCCGCAAATTGGGAGTGCGACGCATCGTCTGGGGTTACGTCGGACACAGTACCAAGGCGATGAGCCTGTTGATCGGGAGCCAGGATCGTGACGCCAAGGGGTCTATCGATGCCAACACGCCGATGGCCGTCCAGCGCTTTGCGAATGTCGCCTTTTCGGACGAGGATCCGCCGATCCTCGTCTATCAGACGCTGCTGCCGGGTGTTCTGAAAGCCATCGGGGTCGAGGCCCCAGCGCCGGAGAGCGCTGGCGCACTGGCTGGACGCAACTCGAATGATCTCGTGCCGACACCTCTGGACGCCGCTCGCGCGCCTCCCGATCCTGCTGCCGATGCCCGTTTCCTGCAGCTCATGGCGGCACTCGCTCCGAAGAACGCGGACAGGATACGAGAACGGCTGGTCGAGAAGTCGCTGCTGGCGGTTTTTCGGATGACGCCGGACTCGCCCGACTACCGCGTCCTCAAGGCACGAACGCTGATGCAATTGGGCCTGCGGCCGGCAGCGTTGCGCACGCTCGGGGTGCCCGCGACGGCCGAAGAGAACCATCTGCAGGCGATGCTGAACGGCAATCTGCCCGATGTCGAACGCTTCGCGCCCCAAGTGAAGCCAACGGTGAATGCATTGATTGCGCAGCTTGAATTCAATGCGATCGCGACAGCCTTTGACTCACGATCCCGCAAGCAATCGGGCGAGAGGGCATCGAGCCTCGGACTACCCGGGCGGGATTGGCCTTTACTTGCGGCGCGGGCTTTCATCGAATGGGACAGCTGGGCGCAATTCGACAACATGGCCGTCAAGCGAGCCCTGGACCGGGATTTCCCGTTGGCGGATTTCACCGCGGAATCGTTGCTGCGGGGTACCGCGATTCTGGGTGACTTTGACAAGCTGCAGACCGCTGTCGACCTCTCGGTCGCAAGACACGTGCGCCGTGTCCTCGAAGCCCATCCGGCTGACTACTGCTGCAAGGACGTCCAGGGCCGCCTTACACTGCTGGATTACCTCGACCTGCTGGACAGCATCGCACTCGACAATCTCTTGCGACGCGCGGAGCTTCGCGGGATGCAGGACCTGCCCGACGATGCGATGAAGCACCTTGCGCAGATCGAAAGCGAATACGCCGATCATCCGCAGTTCGCGGTCGCGCATTCGCGCGCGAAAATCAATACTGGCAAAACGTGCGGAACGTGCCGAACAGGAGCGCCTCCGCAAGTCTGCCTACATCGACGCGCTGCACGTGTTGTACTGGGAGCACGGGCAGACGCACGCGAGCTCGGATGCAGTATTGATTTATGCGGGCATCGACCATCTGAGGCACCGTGTCCCGATTCTTTCCCGACCTGTACAGCGACGACTATCCGTGTCCGCTCGTTTTACGCACGGGCTGCGCGATCCGGTCGCAGCGATACAGAATGAGCGCGATTGACGTATTACGCCCGTGCGCTATGCATCGCCGGCAATTTCGGCGGAGGCGCGCGGCCTGGCCTTCGCCGAACGAGCTGCCGAGTCGATCAGCGAACCGGTTCATTGGTCATCCCGAGCGCGCCGTGCTGGTGGCCGCAATAAGTGCCACGAAGAGGCGACGTGGCGACGGCGGAACGCCTGTATCGCGATGCGCTCCGCTGGGAGCCCCGCGCAATGGGAGCCGTACGCGAGGACTCGGGCTGCTGCTGTTCGAGGACGCGCGCATCGCAGCAGGCGGCGCAGATCTTTGCGGCCTATCCGGGATTCAGGAAGGGCTCCGGCGTGAATTCGGTCGAGCTGTCCAACAACGCTTACTTTGCCGGTTCGCTCTTCTACTGGAGCGGTGACTTCGAGCGCGCCATGCCGCTACTATCGAATCGCCGCCGAGCCTGGAAACGGGTTCGGACGCGAGCCTTTCGAGCGAGCTTCGCTTGCGCCTGCTCGACAACGACTACGCGAGCGCTATGGCGATCTCGCTGCAGCGCGCCCAGCGATACCATTCCGGCTTCGCCTATCGTGACTATCTCGGGCTGCTGCACGCGCCACGGGCATTCGAAAGAGGCCTGGGACGCATTCGGCACGCTCATCGGACAAATCGGCACGGCGGAGGTCTGGGAGACTGCCCTGGTCGGCCACCGTCTCGAAGGCGCCACGGAAGCGCAGATTGCTGCGTGGGCGGCGCAGGGATTGACGCGCAACGGCGGGTGCGACCCCGCCGCGCCGTCAGCCGTTCTTGCCGAGCGCCGCCTGCTGTTCCGCGAGTTCCTTGCGCAGCGTCCGCAAACGGGCCTCGACGACGGACGCCTGGTAGAAATCGCCGTCGGCCGCCTTCGATGCGAGCTCGAACTGGTGCACGGCGCCCTTGAAATCGCCCTGCCAGGCGTAGTACTCGCCCTGGTGCCGGTGTTCCTGCTGCTTCTGGCCGAGCTCGGCGTACGTGCGCGCCGCGATCCGATGCAGCGGACCGTCCTGCGGAAAGCGCGCGAGCTCGGTTTCGAGGAAGGCCGCCGCCTCGCGCGTGCGTCCCGCCTTCGCGAGCGCCTGCGGGTAGTCGTAGATCAGCTGCAGCTTGTTCGGATAGCGCGCGAGCGCGGACTTGAAACGCGCGATGGCGAGGTCGAGCTTTCCCGATTCCATCAGCACGTGGCCGGCCATCGCCTCGATCATCGGATGCGGAGGGGCGATCTTCTCCAGCGCCGCGAGCTCGGCGATGGCCTGCGGGAACTCCTCGCTGCGCAGCAGCGACGCGACGAGTCCGTACCGCGCCGCGACCTCGTCGTTGAACTTGCGATCGTTGAGCGCGCCCTTGAAGTACGCGACGGCCTCCTTGGGCGTGCCCGCATAGCTTCGCAGCAGGGCGCGCACGAGATGGAAGTCGATCGAGTCGGTCACCTGCCGGTAGGTCTTGCCGTAGGCGCGCGACTGCGCCTCGGCGACGCGCTCGTGCGTGACCGGGTGGCTGCGCAGATAGGACGGCGCGTTGCCGTCGGCGAACCGGCTCGATTTCTGCAGCCGGTCCATGAGCGTGGCCATCGCGTTGACGTCGAAGCCGGCGGCTTCGAGCCGCTGGAAGCCGATGCGATCGGCCTCGTACTCGTTTTCGCGGGTGAAATTGATCTGCGACTGGATGGCGAGCGCCTGCCCCGAGGCGATCGCGGCGGACGTGGCCTGCGACGAGGACGACGAACTGGAGCGCGATGCCGCGATCGCCAGCGCGAGCCCGGCCAGCATGTACAGCCAGCGCGTTCTTCTCCTTCGACATCGCGCGCGCCATGTGGCGCTGCGTCACGTGCGTGATTTCGTGCGCCAGCACCGAGGCGAGCTCGGATTCGCTTTGCGCGAGCAGGATGAGCCCGGTGTTCACGCCGACGTAGCCGCCCGGCAGCGCGAAGGCGTTGATGCTGGGGTCGGCCACGGCGAAGAACTCGAACTCCTGCCGGCCCTCGGGGATGGCGGCGACGAGCCGGTGGCCGAGCTCGTTCAGGTAGTCGTTGACCTCGGGGTCTTCGAGATAGGCGCCCGCGGCGCGGATCTGCCGCACGACCATCTCGCCGATCTTGCGCTCCTGCCCGAGCGTCATGGCCGCCTGCGATTCTTCGCCGAGGTCGGGCAGCGCCTGCGCCCGCGCGCTGCCCGCCCCCAGCGTCGCCGGCGCGATCGGCTGGGCGGCAAGGGCGAGCGCCGCGAGCGCCACGATCGCCGTCCTGCGCAGGCGGCTGCGGGGCGACGGAAGCGTCGGAGTTCGGCAGGGAGGTCAAGGGCGTCGGGAACGTGACGATGGGCGAAGGCTGAGATTAAGATGCGTCGCGTCATCCGAAGTTCAGGCGAAGGAGGTTGTCGTGGCGGGTGGGACGAGCAAGGCGACGGGAACCTCGGCGAAGAAAGGCCGAACCGCGGTCCGGCGGGCGGCGACGACACCCGCCGCGGCAAGCCCCCATTTTACGCATTTCGATGCGGCGGGTCAGGCGCACATGGTGGATGTCGCCGCGAAGGATGTCACCAAGCGCGTCGCGCGCGCCGGCGGCCGGATCGTGATGCTCCCCGCGACGCTGGCGCTGATCCGGGCGGGGACGGCAGAGAAGGGCGACGTGCTGGCGGTCGCCCGCATCGCGGCGATCCAGGCGGCGAAGCGGACCTCGGAGCTCATCCCGCTGTGTCATGCCGCTGGCACTCACCCGAGTCGCCGTCGCCTTCGATCTGGACGGACGCGCCTCGCGCCGTCGCCATCGAGGTGACGGCCGAAACGCTCGGCCAGACCGGGGTGGAGATGGAGGCGCTGACCGCCGCCGCCGTGGGCCTCCTCACCATCTACGACATGTGCAAGGCCGTCGATCGCGGGATGCGGATCGAAGGCGTGCGCCTGCTGGAGAAATCGGGGGGGCGATCCGGGCACTTCAAGGGCGACTGACGAACCCGTCCACCCTCGGCGACGTTGGTCCGGTGGTTGGACCACTTGACCGAATGCCGACGCCGCAGTAGAGTCCGCTCCCGACCCGGGCCGCCGATGCCGACGCAGGCCGGTTGCAGCCGCCACGAGAGCGGAGACGAGGGGAAGCGAGTGCCGCTGCAGACAGTGGAGACGACGCGCCTGTACCGGCAGATCGCCGGGCAGATCGCCACGCTGATCGACAATCGGCGAGTTTCCGGCGGGGTCGCGGCTGCCTCCCGAGCGCGAGCTCGCCGTCCTGCTCGGCGTGTCGCGGACGTCGGTGCGCGAAGCCATCATCGCGCTCGAGCTCGCCGGCCGGGTCGAAGTGCGCGTCGGCACCGGCATTTTCGTCACGCACCCCGGAGCGCAGCGCAAGCGCGACTCGGGTGCCGGCAGTCGACATCCGCGGTGGACGACGGCGGCGCCGGTCCGTTCGACCTGCTTGCCGCGCGCGCGATGATCGAAGGCGAGATCGCCGCCCTGGCCGCGCGCAATGCCAGGAAGGCGGATATCGCGGCCCTGCGCGAAACCATCGCGCGCATGCGCGAGCACGCCGACGACTTCGCGGAGCGGGACGCCGCCGACCGCGCGTTCCACGTGCTGATCGCGGAGTCCACGCGCAATGGCGCGCTGCCGTCCGCCGTCGCGGACCTGTGGGACCAGCGGCGCGGCGAGCTCTGGACGCGGATCGAAGGCCATTTCCACACGCCGGCGCTGCGCGCCAAGACGCTGACCGACCACGAGGCGATCGTCGCCGCGCTCGAGGCGCGCGACGCCGACGCGGCGCGCGAGGCGATGCACCGGCATCTGCGACGCGTCGCGCGCGAATTCCAGCGCCGCTGGGACGAGACCGGCGGCGGCAAGAAAGGCAAGGCCACCGGCAGGACCAAGCGCCTGGAGGCAAGTCGACCCAGCAACACGCCATGCGGCGTATTCACCAAGGAGGAGTTACATCATGAAGCGATTGACCCGTATCGCCGCGGCGCTGGCCGCGGTCGCGATCTGCCTGCCGGCGGCCGCGAAGGAGTATCGCTCGGCCGACGTCCATCCCGAGGACTACCCGACGGTGATGGCAGTGAAATTCATGAGCGACTACATCAAGCAGAAGACCGGCGGCAAGGACTCGATCAAGGTCTACACCGGCAATCAGCTGGGCGGCGAGAAGGACACGATCGAGCAGGTGAAGATCGGCGCGCTCGACCTCGTGCGGATCAACGTCGCGCCGATGAACAACATCTGCCCGGAAACGATGGTGCCGACGATGCCGTTCCTGTTCAAGTCGAAGGAGCACATGAGGAAGACGCTCGACGGCCCCATCGGCGACCAGATCCTGAAGGCCTGCGAGGCGCAGGGCTACATCGGCCTCGCGTTCTACGACTCCGGCTCGCGCTCGCTCTACACGACCAAGAAGCCGGTCAAGACGCTCGCGGACGTCAAGGGCATGAAGATCCGGGTGCAGCAGTCGGATCTCTGGGTCGCGCTGTTGCAGGCGATGGGCGCCAATGCCACGCCGATGCCGTACGGCGAGGTCTACACGGCGCTGAAGACGGGCCTGGTCGACGGCGCCGAGAACAACTGGCCCTCGTACGACACGTCGCGCCACTTCGAGGTCGCCAAGAACTATTCGATCACCGAGCATTCGATGGCGCCGGAAATGCTGCTGATGTCGAAGAAGATCTATGACGGGCTCACCCCGCAGGAGCAGCAGATGTGGCGCGACGCGGCCAAGGCGTCCGTGCCGGTGATGCGCAAGCTCTGGGACGAGAAGGAAGCGCAGTCGCGCGCGGTCGTCGAGAAGGGCGGCGCGCAGATCGTCGAGGTGGACAAGAAGTCGTTCCAGGACGCGATGAAGCCCGTCTACGACAAATTCATCACGGATCCGAAGATGAAGGACATGGTCGCCAAGATCCAGGCGTCGAACTGATCGTGCTGGCGCGGCCGGTGCCGGCAACGGTGCGGCCGCGCCAGTCCCGCGCCACGGGACCGTCGCCGACCGGCGGCCCGTCGGTTCGGTCGTCCCTCCGGAGCCGCGATGTTCACTCGCTTCAACGCTTTCCTGGCGAAGTACTGCATGATCATCGCGGTCACGGGGCTGTACGCGATCGTGGCCGCGGTCACTGTTCCAGGTGTTCGGCCGCTACGTCATGAACGACACGCCGACGTGGGCCGAGAGCCTCACGCTGGTGCTGATCCTGTACGTGGCGCTGTTCGGCGCGGCGGTCGGCGTGCGTGACGCCGGCCACATCGGCATGGAGTCGCTGCTGGTGCTGGTGCCCGAGGAATGGCGGCGGCGGCTCGAGCTCGTCATCCACGTGCTGGTCGGCGATCTTCGGCGCCCTGATGGTGGCGGGCGGCTGGGGACTCATGTCCGGCGTGCTCTCGTACAAGATTCCGACGCTCGGCATCTCGGAAGGCTGGCACTACGCGCCGCTCGTGCTGTCCGGCGCGCTGATCGTGCTCTTCTGCATCGAGCACGTCATCGCCAACCTGCAGCGCAAAGAGGTCGTCCCCGCATGGCTCTGACCATCCTTTGCGTGACGTTCGTGCTCTTCCTCGATCATCGGCGTGCCGGTCGCCTTCGCGATCGGGCTTTCGGCCGTCTGCACGATCCTCTACGAGGGCCTGCCGTTCATCGTCATCTTCCAGCGGATGATGAGCGGAATGAACGTGTTCTCGTTCCTCGCGATCCCGTTCTTCATCTTCGCCGGCGAGCTGATGCTCTACGGCGGCATCGCCGACAAGATCGTGGTGTTCGCGAAGAACCTGGTCGGCCACGTACGCGGCGGTCTCGGGATGTCGAACGTCGTCGCGTGCACGCTCTTCGGCGGCATCTCCGGTTCGCCGGTCGCGGACGTTTCGGCGATGGGTTCGGTGATGATCCCGATGATGAAGAAGGAAGGCTACGACGCCGACTACGCGGTCAACGTGACCACGCACGCGTCGCTGGTCGGCGCGCTGACGCCGACCAGCCACAACATGATCATCTATTCGCTCGCGGCCGGGGGGAAGGTCTCGATCGGCGCGCTGATCCTCGCGGGCGTCATGCCTACCGTGGTGCTCGCCATCTGCATGCTGGTCGCTGCCTACCTGGTGGCCGTCCATCGCGGCTACCCCGCCGGCGTGTTCCCCGGGTGGAACGCGGTCTGGCGCTCCGCCGCCGCGGCGATCCCGGGATTGTTCGTCGCGGTCATCATCATCGTCGGGATCCTGTCCGGCGTGTTCACGGCGACGGAGTCGGCGTCGGTCGCCGTGCTCTACGCGATGTTCGTCACGGTCGTGCTCTACCGGACGATGTCGTGGCGGAATTTCCTCAAGGCCTCGGCGAAGGCGGTCAAGACCACCGGCGTGGTGCTGCTGCTGATCGGTGTCTCGGCGACGTTCCAGTATCTCATCGGGCTCTACCAGGTCGCCGACCTCACCGGCGCATGGATGGCGAAGGTGTCGTCCGATCCGTGGGTCATCTTCCTGCTGATCAATTTCATCCTCTTCGTCCTCGGCACGTTCATGGACATGGCGAGCACGATCCTGATCTGCACGCCGATCTTCCTGCCCATCGCCGTCGCTTACGGCATGGACCCCGTGCAGTTCGGCATCGTGATGCTGGTCAACTGCGCGCTCGGCCTCAACACGCCACCGGTCGGCACCACGCAGTTCGTGGGCTGCGCGATCGGCGAGGTCTCGGTCGGTCACGTGATGCGCACGATCTGGCCGTTCTACGGCGCGCTGACGGCCGCGCTGCTGGCGGTGACCTTCGTGCCCGGATTCTCGATGTGGCTGCCGAGGGTCTTCGGCTATCAATGAGCCCGATGAACCGACTCGTGTCTCGACACGCTCGCCGGATTGCCGGCGCCGAGTTGCCCGGCCCGCATACGACGTCGGCGCCGTCGGCGTCGGCATCGTTCACCTCGGGCTCGGCGCCTTCCACCGCGCCCACCAGGCGGTCTACACCGACACGATCCTGCATCGGCATGCCGGCTGGGGCATCTGCGGGGTGAGCCTCAAGACGCCGCGGATGATCGCGGCGCTCGCCCCGCAGGACGGCCTGTATTCGGTGCTCGAGCGCGGCGCGGCGGAAGTTTCGCTGCGCGTCGTGGGCTCGGTGCGCGAAATGCTGTTTCTCGGCGGCGAGCGCGATTCCGTGCTCGCGCGGATCGCCGATCCTCGCGTGCGGGTGGTTACGCTGACCGTCACGGAGAAGGGCTACTGCCACGATCCGGCGACGGGGCGCATCAATTTCCTCCACCCGGACATCGCGCATGACCTCGCGCATCCCGACTCGCCGACGAGCACGATCGGCGTGCTCGTGGCGGGCTTCGCGGCGCGGCGCGCGGCCGGCGCGGGCGCGCTCAACGTCGTCTGTTGCGACAACCTCCCACACAACGGGCGGACCGTCGCGGGCATCGTGACGGAATACGCGCAGGCCGCCGATCCTTCGCTCGCCGATTGGATCGGCACGCACGTCGCGTTTCCGTGCACGATGGTCGATCGCATCGTGCCGGCGACGACCGATGCGGACTTCGCCGAGGCTGCGCGACTGCTGCAAGTGGCCGACGCCGCCCCGGTCGTCGCCGAGCCGTACACGAGCTGGGTGATCGAGAACCGCTTTGCGGCTGCGCGTCCGCCGTGGGAAGAGGCGGGTGCGCAGCTCGTGGCCGACGTCGCGCCGTTCGAGACGATGAAGCTCCGGCTCCTGAACGGCAGCCATTCGACGCTCGCCTACCTCGGCTTTCTCGCCGGCCACGAATTCATCTGGCAGGCGTCCGCCGATCCGCATCTCGCGACCCTGATCGAGCGCCTGATGGTCGACGAGGTGATGCCGACGCTCTCGGCGCCGCCCGGTGTCGACCTCCGTGCCTACGGCGCCCAGATCCGCGAGCGCTTCCGCAATTCCGCGCTGCCGCATCGCACCCGTCAGATCGCCATGGACGGATCGCAGAAGCTGCCGCAGCGCCTGCTCGCCACCGTGCGGGCGCGGCTCGACGGCGGTGGCTCGATCGCGCACCTGGCGCTCGCGATCGCCGGCTGGATTCGCTATGCGAGCGGCACCGACGGCGACGGAAAGCCGTTCGCGGTTGCGGACCCGCTGGCGGCGAAGTTCGCGGCCATCGCCGCCGCGGCGCACGGCAACTCGTCGCAGATCGCGGACGGCTTTCTCGATCTGGTCGAAGTGTTCGGCGCGGATCTGTCCGCCAACGCGGTCTTCCGGCGGGCGGTGCGCCGCGACGTCGGCGGTCTGTTCCGCGACGGCGTGCGCCGGACGCTCGCGGTGCACATCGCGCAACATCGCTCGTAGGACGCAATCATGGCCGAATTGCCGCTCATCCTTCATCCCGACCGGTTGTTCCCCGCCGATCCCGCCACCCGCGACCTCGCGCGCGCGCTCTACGCCACGGTCGCGGACCTGCCGATCGTGAGCCCGCACGGCCACACCGATCCGCAATGGTATGCCGACGATGCGCCGTTTCCCGATGCGTCCGCGCTCTTCATCACGCCGGATCACTATGTGTTCCGGATGCTCTACAGCCAGGGCATCCGGCTCGAGGATCTCGGCATCGCGCGCCGCGACGGCGTGGCCGGTGGAGCGGGACGCGCGCAAGATCTGGCGCACGTTCGCCGCGCACTATCACCTGTTTCGCGGCACGCCGACGCGAATCTGGCTCGACCACGCGTTCGCGACGGTGTTCGGCTGCACGGAGCGGCTCACCGCCGAATCGGCCGATCGCACGTTCGACCGCATCAACGCGTGCCTTGCGCGGCCGGAGTTCCGTCCGCGCGCGCTGTTCGAGCGCTTCAACATCGAGGTGATCGCGACGACCGAGTCGCCGCTCGATCCGCTCGAGCAGCACCGGAAGCTGCGCGCGTCCGGCTGGAAGGGCCGCGTGATCACGGCCTATCGGCCCGACCCGGTCGTCGATCCGGAATTCGAGGGCTTCCGCGACAACGTCCTGCAGTTCGGCGCGCTCGCGCGCGAGGACACGGCGACGTGGCAGGGCTACCTCGCCGCGCACCGCGAGCGGCGCGCGTACTTCAAGATCGATGGGTGCGACGTCGACCGACCACGGCCATCCGACGGCGCGCACCTGCGATCTCCCGGCGGAACACTGCCAGCGGCTCCTCGACCGCGCGCTGGCCGGAACCGCGACGGCGGACGAAGCGGAAGCGTTCCGCGGGCAGATGCTGACCGAAATGGCGCGCATGAGCCTGGACGACGGCCTGGTGATGCAGATCCATCCGGGCTCGTTCCGCAGCCACAATCCGCGCGTGTTCCGCGAGTTCGGCCGCGACAAGGGCGCCGACATTCCGACCGCCACCGACTACGTTCGCGCGCTGAAGCCGCTGCTCGACCGCTACGGCAACGAGCGCGATCTCACGGTGATCCTGTTCACGCTCGACGAGACGGCGTACTCGCGCGAGCTGGCGCCGCTCGCCGGCCACTATCCGATCCTGAAGCTCGGCCCGTCGTGGTGGTTCTACGACAGCCCCGAGGGGATGCTGCGGTTCCGCGAGCAGGTGACCGAGACGGCGGGCTTCTACAACACGGTGGGCTTCAACGACGACACGCGGGCGTTCATGTCGATCCCGGCGCGGCACGACGTCGCGCGGCGCGTGGATTGCCGGTTCCTCGCGACCCTCGTCGTCGAGCACAAGATCGGCGAGGACGAGGCCTTCGAGCTCGCGCCCGAGCTCGCCTACGGACTCGCGAAGCGCGCCTACAGGCTTTGAGGCGCAGTGCCGGCGCCCCGACGCACCGCCGACGCGGATTCGCCGCGCCGCACGACGTCGGCATTCGGGTCGTCCGCAACGATTCGCCCGTCGACCAGCTCGATGATGCGATCGCAGCGCCGCGCGAGGCGCGGATCGTGGGTGACGATGAGGAACGTGGTGCCGCTGGTTTCGTTGACGTCGCGCATGAGGTCGAACACCGCGTCGGCGTTCTCGGTGTCGAGATTGCCGCTCGGCTCGTCCGCGAGCACCAGCACGGGGGTCATCGCCAGCGCGCGGGCGATCGCGACGCGCTGCTGCTGCCCGCCGGAGATGTCGGACGCCTTGTGCTCGCGCCAGGGCGTGAGGCCCACCCGTGCGAGGAGATCCGCGGCCCTCTCCCGCATCACGGCATCGACGCGTCCGCGCGCGGCGAGCATCGGCATCATCACGTTCTCGAGCGCGGTGAACGCCGGCAGCAGGTTGTGATGCTGGAAGATGAAGCCGATCGCGCGCCCGCGCAGCCGCGTGGCCTCCATCTCGCCGAGCGCGCTCGCCTCCTGCCCCGCGATGAGCAGCCGCCCGGCACCGGGCCTGTCGAGAAGACCGATGACATTGAGCAGCGTGGTCTTGCCCGAGCCGGAGGGGCCGATCAGCGCGGCGAATTCGCCCTGTCGCAGCGTCAGGTCGATGCCGTGGAGCACTTCGGTCTCGACCGGCGTCCCGATGCCGTACGACTTGCGCACGCCCGAGAGGCGCAAGGTCTCGGGGCGAGCTGCCTCAGCCATGGATGGCCACGGCCGGATCGAGGCGCGCCGCGCGCCGGGCCGGGACCACGGCGGCGAGGATGCCGACGAGCGTCGCGCCAAGGCAGGCGATCGCGAACAGCGACGGCTCGATGATCACGACGAACATCGGCGTGCCGTCCGGATTCTTCGCGACGCCGCGCCACAGGAGCAGGAAGCCCCACGCAAGCACCGACCCGAACAGCGATCCGCAGAGCCCCATGAAGCCGCCCTGGATCAGGAAGACGCGCAGCACTTGCGCGCGCGCAGTGCCCATTGCGCGAAGGATGCCGATCTCCTTCGACTTCTGGACGACCGACACTACCAGCACGCTCGCGATTCCCAGCGCGACGGTGAGCCCCACGAACATCCGGATCAGCGTGTTCGCGAGAATCTGCGCCGCCATCGCGGAGAAGAACTGCGCATTGGTGCTGATCCAGCTGTCCACCTGGAGATCGTGGCCCGCGCGGATCTGCCGCGCGAGTCGACTCCGCGTCGAACGGATCGCGCACCTTGACCTCGAGGCTCGACGCGCCTCCGGCGAGATCGAGCAGGTTCTGCGCGGTGCGCAGCGCGACGTAGACGTTGCGCTCGTTCACGCCCTTGTTGCCGAAGTCGAAGGTGCCGGTCACGTTGAGCGTTGCGGTCGCACCCGTCGCGGTCGCGAGGCTCAGCTTGTCGCCGACCGCCGTGCCGAGGTCCTTCGCGAGGTCGATGCCGATCACGATGTCGAGCGGCCCCACGTCGTGTCGGCCGGCGACGATCTTCTCCGGGAGCGCGATCACGTCGAAGTAGGTTTCGGTCTCGATCCCGGTGATCGTGACCGATTTGGTCGCCTCGCCGCGCCGCGCGAAGCCGGGCCCGGAGACGACCGGAGTCGCGCCGATGACGTCGGGCATCCGCGCGACGTCGGCGCGCACCTTCTGCCACTGGTCGACCGAGCGGAGCTGCTGCGAGCGCGGCTGGATCTGCGCCGCCACGCTCTCCGCCTGACCGTCGCGCAGCGGGCGCGCCACCTGCTCCGGCGCACGGATCTGGATCGGCGCCTGGAAGTTGAGCGTGCGGCGCACGATGTTCGACTGCAACCCCGCGAGCAGCGCCGACATGAAGATGATCACGCCGGCGCCCAGCGCCACCCCGAAGACGATGAGCAGCGTCTGGGTCAGGCCCTCGCGCATGAAGCGGAACGCGACGATCACCTCGAACAGGCCGAGCGGGTTCACCGGGTGCCGCTGTGTCGGGGCCGTCGCGCGCACGCGCTGGCCGGCCAGGACGCCCGCGTTCGCGGCGGCGACCAGGCGCTCACCGGGCGCGACGCCGGCCGTCACCTCGACGCGGCCTTCTCCCTGCAGACCCAGCGTCACGGGTCGGCGCACGGCGCGGCGGCCTTCGACCGCAAGCACCCATGGCTGCGCGCCTGCGGCGTCGAACACGGCGCCGGAGGGAACCACGACCACGTTCGTCCGCCGCGCGACGTCGATGTCGACGGAGACCGTCATGTCCTGGCGCAGGTACGCGGGAGGCGCGGGAACCCGGAGCTTGACCTCGACCGAGCCGCGGAGCGCATCGATGCCGGGGTTGATGTAGAAGAGCTCGGCCGCGAACCTTTCCCGCGGATACGCGTCCGCCGATCCGACGGCCTTCTGCCCCAGCTTCAGTTGCGACAGGTTCTTCTCGTCGATCTGGACGACGATCTGCGTCTCGCCGATCGGCGCCAGCACCATGAGTTCCTTGCCCGGCTGCACGACATCACCCGGCTCGACGTGGCGGGCGATGAGCGTGCCGTCCTGCGGCGCGCGAAGGATCGTCTGATCGAGCTTCGCCTGCGCCGCCGCCAGCGTCGCGCGGGCCTGCTCCAGCGCCGTCTGCGCGACCAGGACGTCGCTGCCGGTCGGTCGATTGCTCTCGACTTGCAGCCGCGCCGCGTCCTCCTGGCTCCGTGCAACGTCGAGATTGCGCTTGGCATCGTCGAGCGCGCTCTGACTCACGAATCCTTTCACCTTCAGACCCTGCGCTCTCTCCCAGTGCTGCGTGGCCAGCACGAGATTGGCCTGGGCCTGCGCGAGACTCTGCTGCGCGGCCGGAAGTGCCACCTCCCGCAATTGCCGGATCCGTGCGTCGGCTTGAGCAACGGCTGCCGCTGCCTGCGCGATCGCGGCGCGCTCGTCGCGGTCGTCCAGTCCGATCAGGAGGTCGCCACGCTTGACGTGCTGGCCTTCGTGCACCGGAATGTGCGCGATCCTCTCGGTGACCACGGCACCGATCGACACGCGTTGCGGCGTCGTCACGCGGCCGCTCGCCACGACGGTCTGCACGAGATCCCCGCGCGCGGCGTCGATCACATCGACGGGCGTCCCGAGGATTGCGTCTCGAAGGAGGAACGCCGCGACGGCGAGCGTCGCGATGATGAAGGCAACCCGCCGGAGCCACGCGCGGGGCGGCCCACCCGGACGGTCGGAACGGCTGAGACGCCAGCGGGCGAACGGCGATGATGGCATGGATGGGCGTGGCACCACGGCTTGGACCACGACGATTATCGCCGGCGCCCTTCGGTACCTGCTTGATCGGGGACAAGGGTGCTCTTGCGGGACGGAGTTTGCCGCAACGAACACGCTCCGTCGCGGGAGTGCCTCGTGGCAACGGCCGCAGATGCGCGACGAGCGCCCCGCCGCGACTGCTATTCCCGCTGCCGCGAATCGAGCCAGATCGTCACCGGGCCGTCGTTGGTGAGCGTGACCTGCATCATCGCGCCGAATTCGCCGGTGGCAACGCTCTTGCCCAGCTCGCGCGCGAGGACGCTCGACGAAGCGCGTCGAACTCGCGGCCGGGCGAGCTCCGGCGGCGCCGCGCCGGACCACGACGGCCGGGCGCCCTTGCTTCGTCGACGCGTAGAGCGTGAACTGGCTGACGGCGAGGATCGCGCCGCCGATGTCGACGACGGAGCGATTCATCACGCCGACGGCGTCGTCGAAGATGCGCAGCGCGACGATCTTGCGCGCGATCCACTCGCGGTCGGCGTCGGCGTCGTCCGCAGCGACCGCGGCCAGCACGAGGAGCCCGGGACCGATGGCGCCGGTGACCCGATCGCCGACGCTGACGCGGGCCTCGCGCACGCGCTGGATCAGCGCTCGCATGACGTCAGGGGGTCGAACCTTCGCGCGCGCGGCGCGTCACTTCTTCACGACCTTGCGCTCGATGTCGACCAGGACGCCCTTCGCGAACATGAGCGTGGTGGTCGTCTCCGGATCGCCCGGCGCCGGCAGGTACGTCCACCGCGGCGAGGGAGCGTTCTTGGCGCCGACGGTCATGTCCGGGGATCCGAGCCTCGTCAGCACCTCGGATTCCGACATGCCGAGGCGCAAGTGCATGCGCTCCGCCGCGTTGCCGGCGATCGTGGCCTTGCCGGGCTTCGCGTCCTTGTCCGTCTCGGCCGTTCTTCGGGGGCGCGGACTTGATCGCGTCGGAGGGCGTGGCGACGCCGCGTTGGGCCGGCAGGATCGTGATCTCCGGCGGGTCCGTCTGGAAGTTGCGCAATTCCTTCGCCGGGACCGCAGGGCATTTCCTGGTACACGGGAACGCCGCCCTCGCCTGCGCACTTGTACACCTCGGCCGAGGCCGGCAGCGCGCGCGAGGACGCACGCGGCGAACGCCCAGGCTCTGCGCGATGCGGCGAGGTTTGGGCATGGTCGATGGGCGGCGGCGAAGAGGGTTGGCGGACGCGCAGGCGTTACCATAACGCTTTTCGCGTGCAGAAAGACTACTCCGTTCGATGGACTCCCGGAGCAACGCGCGGCCGGTGCTCGCCGGGATCCCGCGCATTACGCATGAACGCCGGTCCGCCGCGTCCGGTCGCTCGCCGCCTGCGCGGCGGCGGCGTGCCTTCTCGCCGGCTGCTCCGACATCGAGTTCTACTGGCAGGGGATCGCGGGGCAGACCGATCTTCTCGCACGGGCGAAGCCGATCGCCGACGTCATTTCGACCACGCCCGATCCGGCACTGAAGCAGCGGCTCGTGCGCGCGCAGGAGATCCGCGCGTTCGCCTCCCGCGAGCTCGGCCTCCCCGACAATCGCAGCTACACGAGCTACGCGGATCTCGAGCGTCCGTACGCCGTCTGGAACGTGTTCGCCACGCCGGAGCTCTCGCTCAAGCCCCGGCAGTGGTGCTTCCCCGTCGCCGGTTGCGTCGCGTACCGCGGCTATTTCGCAGAGGCCGACGCGCGCGCGGAAGCGGCGCGACTCGCCGCCACCGGCGACGACGTGCACCTGTCCGGCATCCCGGCGTACTCGACCCTCGGCTATTTCGACGACCCGGTGCTGTCGACGTTCGTGCGCTATCGCGAGGTCGAGCTCGCGCGGCTCATCTTCCACGAGCTCGCGCACCAGGTGGTCTATGTGAAGGACGACACGTCGTTCAACGAATCGTTTGCGGTCGCCGTCGAGGAGGCGGGGATCGCGCGCTGGCTCGCGGCCGAAGCCCGTACCCGCGGTGCGGCGGAGGCGGCGCAGCTCGCCGCCGATGCCGAGCGCGGGCGCGAGCTCCGCGCAACGTTTCGCGCGCTGATCGCGGCGACGCGCGAGCGCCTCACCGCGCTCTACGCGAGCAACGCGAGCGACGACGAGAAGCGCGCCGGCAAGGCGGCCGCCTTCGCCGCGCTGCGCGCGGAATACGAAGCGCAGAAAGCGGCGTCGAGCGGCGGCCTCGCGTTCGAGCGCTGGTTCGCGGGCGGCGCGAACAATGCCGGCATCGCGTCGGTGGGCCTCTACGCCGACCGGGTGCCGCAATTCGCGGCGCTGCTGGCCGCGGAAAACGGCGATCTCCCGCGGTTCTACGCGCGCGTGAAGGCGCTGGCCGCGCTGCCCCGCCGAGCGCGAGCCCGCGCTGCTGCGGCGGCGCCAATGACGGCGCTCGGTGCGGACCGCGCCGGGCGCGGCAGTCCACGCCCAGGCGCGGTAATGGTCTATCCGCTTGTTTTGCTGAAGAAAAACGCGTTATACTCATCAGATTCCCTTGCCTCACCCCGTGCAGACCGGGGGAGGCCGCCCGGCGGCGCGGAATTCCGGCGCCCGCCCCACCATGACCAGAAGGAGTGCTCTGCATGCGTCACTACGAAGTGGTTTTCATCGTGCATCCCGACCAGAGCGAGCAGGTGCCCGCGATGGTCGAGCGCTACCGCACGACCATCACCGGCAAGAACGGCCGCATCCATCGGCTCGAGGACTGGGGACGGCGCCAGCTCGCCTACCCGATCGCCAAGGTGCACAAGGCGCATTACGTCCTGATGAACATCGAAGTCGATCAGGAAACGCTCGACGAGCTCGAGCATGCGTTCAAGTTCAACGACGCGGTGCTCCGGCACCTGATCGTCGCCATGGAGGAACCGGTGCTCGCGCCGTCGCCGATGATGCGCGAAGAGAAGGCGAAGCCCCGCGACGGCGATGGTGACCGGGGTGACCGTGGTGACCGAGGCGATCGCGGTGATCGCGGCGATCGCGGTGACCGAGGCGATCGGGGTGATCGAGGCGATCGGGGTGAGCGCGCCGCGCCGCGCCCTGCCGCCGCCGCCGCCGAGGCCCCCGCGGAAGAAGCGCCCGCCGCGCCCGAGGCCACCCCGTAGTCCGGGCCGTCCCTCGCGAACCGTCACGTGCCCGCTGCCAATCGGCTGATGCTCGACGCCACCCTCGCCCAACGCGGCGACCTTCGCTACACCCCGGCTGGAATACCGGCGTTCGATTGCGTGCTGAAGCACGCGTCGATGCAGGCGGAAGCCGGCGGCAAGCGCAAGGTCGACTGCGAGCTCGCGGCCGTGGCGTTCGGCGATCCCGCCACGGCGCTCGCCAAGGTGCCGACGGGAACGGCGGTGCGCTGCACGGGCTTTCTCGCCCGCCGCTACCGCACCGGCATCACCGTCGCGCTGCACGTCAATGAATTCGAAACATTAGACCAAGCACCGGAAGGAAACTGACATGCCCCGTCCCACAGGAAGATTCGGCAAGAAGAAGGATGGCAAGAAGCGCGAGCGCGGCAACAATCTGTTCAAGCGCAAGAAGTTCTGCCGCTTCACCGCCGAAGGCGTGAAGTCGATCGATTACAAGGACATCGAGGTCCTGAAGGACTTCATCCAGGAGAACGGCAAGATCATGCCGGCCCGGATCACGGGCACCAAGGCGCGCTACCAGCGCCAGCTGTCGGTCGCGATCAAGCGCGCGCGCTTCCTGGCGCTCGTGCCCTACACCGACCTGCACTGACGCGGAGACGGCGATGCAAATCATTCTGCTCGAAAAGGTCATCAACGTCGGCAATCTCGGCGACGTCGTGAAGGTCAAGCAAGGCTACGCGCGCAATTACCTGATTCCGCAAGGAAAGGCGAAGCGCGCCACGCCGGAGAACATCAAGTTGCTCGAAGCGAAGCGCGCGGAGCTCGAGCGCGCCGCGTCCGAGCGGCTGACGGCGGCGCAGGAACAGGCGGCGAAGCTCGAAGGCTTGCGCGTGCAGGTCTCGCAGAAGGCCGGCGTCGACGGACGCCTCTTCGGCTCCGTCACCAACTTCGACATCGTCGAGGCGCTGAAGGCGCAGGGCATCACGATCGAGAAGTCGACGATCCGGATGCCGGACGGCCCGCTGAAGCACGTCGGCGAGTTTCCGCTGGTGGTCGGGCTCTATCTCGACGTGACGGCGAACATCACCGTTGTCGTGATCGGCGAAGCGGCGGCCGCGGGCTGACGTTCCGGCCCACGGCAGCGCGTGGTGGCGAAGGGGCCGGCGACGGCCCCTTCTCCATTTTGTCCTTTCCGATCGTCCATTCCGCTCGTACTTTCCATTCGTCCCGGCGTTAGAATCCTCATTCGACATCCCGCCTGCCATGCCCGACGATCTCGAGCTCGACCGTCTGAAGCTCCCGCCCCATTCGCTCGAGGCGGAGCAGTCGGTGCTGGGCGGTCTCCTGCTCGACAACGAGGCGACGGACAAGATCGGCGACGTCATCTCCGACGCCGATTTCTACAGCGACGCGCATCGGCTCGTCTACGCGCACATCGTGCGGCTCGTCGCCGACAGCAAGCCCGCCGACGTGGTGACGGTCTCCGAGTCGCTCGCCTCGGCGCAGAAGCTCGACTACATCGGCGGCCTCGCGTATCTCGGCGCGCTGGTCGAGAACGTGCCGACCGCCGCCAACATCCGCCACTACGCGCAGATCGTGCGCGACCGCTCGATCCTGCGCCAGCTCGCCGGCACGGCCGGCGACATCGCGGATTCGGCGTACAACCCGCTCGGGCGCGGCGCGAAGGAAATCCTCGACCAGGCCGAAGCCAAGATCCTGCACATCGCGGAGCAGGGCGAGCGCGGCCACCAGGCAGTACACGGAGATCGGCAAGCTCCTGGGCGAAGTGGTCGAGCGGATCGAAACGCTCTACAACCGCGACGATCCGTCGGCGGTCACCGGCGTGCCCACGGGATTCACCGACCTCGACGAGAAGACGTCGGGCCTGCAGCCGGGCGACCTCGTGATCATCGCGGGACGTCCGTCCATGGGCAAGACTGCGCTGGCGCTCAACATCACGGAGCACGTCGCGCTCAACACGAAGATGCCGGTGGCGGTGTTCTCGATGGAAATGGGCGCCTCGCAGCTCGCGCTGCGGATGATCGGCTCGGTCGGCAGGCTCGACCAGCACAAGCTGCGCACGGGGCGACTCGCGGCGGAGGACTGGGAGAAGCTCTCGGCGGCGCTCGGGCGGCTCTCCGATGCGCCGATCCTGATCGACGAGACGCCGGCGCTGAACGCGATCGAGGTTCGCGCGCGCGCGCGGAGGCTCGCGAAGACGTACGGCAAGCTCGGGCTCGTCGTCGTCGACTACCTGCAGCTGATGCAGGCGTCCACGCAGGGCGAGAATCGCGCGACGGAGATCTCGGAGATCTCGCGGGCGATGAAGTCGCTCGCGAAGGAGCTGAAGGTGCCGGTGGTGGCGCTGTCGCAGCTCAACCGCTCGCTCGAGCAGCGGCCGAACAAGCGGCCGGTGATGTCGGACCTGCGCGAGTCGGGCGCGATCGAGCAGGACGCGGACGTGATCCTGTTCATCTACCGCGACGAGGTCTACAACCCCGACACGCAGGACAAGGGCATCGCCGAGATCATCATCGGCAAGCAGCGCAACGGCCCGATCGGCACGGTGCGGCTCACGTTTCTCGGCGAGCACACGCGGTTCGAGAATTCCGCGTCGCCGGGCAGCTACTGATCCGCGCCTGCCACTTCAGCTGAGCATCGGCCTCACAGGATTTCCGCCGCGTGATCGGCGAGGCGCGAGCGCTCGCCGCGTTGCAGCGTCACGTGGCCGGAATGCGCCCAGCCCTTGAAGCGGTCGACGACGTAGGTGATGCCCGAGCTGCCCTCCGTCAGGTAGGGCGTGTCGATCTGCGCGATGTTGCCGAGGCAGACCACCTTGGTGCCCGGTCCCGCGCGCGTGACCATCGTCTTCATCTGCTTCGGCGTGAGGTTCTGCGCCTCGTCGATGATGAGGAACTTGTTGATGAACGTGCGCCCGCGCATGAAATTGAGGCTCTTGACCTTGATTCGTGAACGGATGAGGTCGCGCGTCGCCGCGCGGCCCCATTCGCCGGCATCGTCGTCGGTCTTGTTCAGCACGTCGAGATTGTCCTCGAGTGCGCCCATCCAGGGATTCATCTTCTCCTCCTCGGTGCCGGGCAGGAAGCCGATGTCCTCGCCCACCGGCACCGTGACGCGGGTCATGATGATCTCGGAATAGACCTTGAACTCGAGCGTCAGCATGAGCCCGGCGGCGAGCGTCAAGCAGCGTCTTGCCGGTGCCCGCCTGGCCGAGCAGCGAGACGAAATCGACGTCCGGATTCATGAGGAGATTGAGGGCGAAGCTCTGTTCGCGGTTGCGCGCCGTGATGCCCCAGACGTTGTTCTTCTGATGCGCGTAGTCCTTGAGCGTCTGCAGCACGGCGGTGCGCCCGGAGATCTCCTTGACCAGCACATAGAGCGGCTGCTCGCCGGGCTTCTCCTGGTAGAGGAACTCGTTGACGAGGAGCGAGGGGACGAGCGGTCCCGTGATCCGGTAGTACGTGTGCCCACCCTGCTGCCACGACTCCATGCCCTTGCCGTGCCGGTCCCAGAAATCCGCCGGCAGCTCGCGCATCCCGCTGTAGAGGAGATCGGTGTCCTCCAGCACCTTGTCGTTGAAATAGTCTTCCGCGGCGATGCCGAGCGCACGCGCCTTGATCCGCATGTTGATGTCTTTCGACACCAGGATCACGCTGCGCTTGGGGTGCAGATGCTGCAGGTGCATCACGACCGCGAGGATCTGGTTGTCGGCCTTGCCGTTCGCGAGCGAGGCGGGCAGCACGGTGGTGATGACTTCGGTCTGCAGGTACAGCCGCCCGGTGGCGGCGCCGCCGGACTTCACCGCCAGCGGAATGCCTTCGACGATGCCGTCCGGCACCGCGGTGACGAGCTCGTCGAGGAAGCGCGAAGCCTGCCGCGCATTGCGCGCGACTTCGGTGACGCCTTTCTTGTTGTTGTCGAGCTCCTCGAGCGTGAGGATGGGGAGGTAGATGTCGTGTTCCTCGAACCGGAACAGGCTCGTGGGGTCGTGCATCAGGACGTTGGTGTCGAGGACGAACAGCTTGCTGGCGGGGACGAGGCGGGTGGCGGGGCCGGATTTGGCCGAGGGTTTGCCGGACTTGCGGGTGACGAGGGTTAAGGGCGCGGGACGGATCTTGCGCTCGACCATGAGCCTCCTCGATGACGTCGGTTGTGGCGATGACTTGGCGGACGACTGCTCAGCAATCCTAGCGCCCGGTCCCCCGGAACACAAGCAATGGTGGATGAGCCGGCAACGAAGCGGCAGCGGTTGTGGTGAAAAGGGAACCGGACGACTCGTTAGCTCGGCCGGAGGCGGATCGCGACCGCGTAGCAGAGGAACGCAGGTTCGGTGCTCGACGACCAGCTCGAGCGACCCTGGTCGCGGCAGCTGACATTGAGAAGTCCGTCCGCGCCGCGGTGTGCCGCTTCGGTCCGCAGGGCCGCGAGGGCCTGCTCCTCGGTCGGAAAGGTTGGCACCCAGAAGGCCGAGCGCCAGGAGTCGACCCACGGACGGCCCACAACCTCATACCGATGCGGGTCGATCTCGCCGATGGCGTAGATCTTCATCTGGGAGGCGCGCTGCTCGACATTGCCTTGCGCGATGCCGATGCCGGTGCAGAGCGCGCATGCCGAGCCGGCGACGAGCGCGAAGAGCGGTGAGCTGCGGATCTTCATACTGAAACCTCCCATTCCTGTTGAAGACGGGTGCCCGATTCACCACTCACGCCGATGGCGTAGCTCGATGTCCGGAATGCAGCTCTCGTCACAACGTCTTGACGGCGGCAAGCACCTCGGCCGCGTGACCCGGCACCTTGACCCCGCGCCACTCCCTCGCAAGCACGCCCTTGGCGTCGATCAGGAACGTACTGCGTTCTATGCCGCGCACTTTCTTTCCGTACATGTTCTTCATCTTGATGACACCGAACTGCCCGCAGAGCTTTTCGTCGGCGTCGGAGAGGAGCGGAAAGGGAAAGGCCATCTTCGCCTTGAAGCCTTCATGTGACTTGAGCGAGTCGCGCGAAATGCCCGCCACGACCGCGCCGAGTTTGGCAAACTCCTTGTGCAGATCGCGAAAGTCCGTGCCTTCGACGGTGCAGCCCGGCGTGTTGTCCTTCGGGTAGAAATAGAGGATGACAGGGTGCCCCTTGTGGTCCGACAGACGAAACGTTGCGTCGCCCGTCGCGGGAATCGAGAAATCGCTGACTTTCTTGCCGAGCATGGTGGGTCTCCTGTCAGGCGGCCGCGGCGAGATCGACGTCGGCCAGGAATTCGTCGCGTTGCAACAGCAGGGTGCCGGAACGCCCTGCGATGGTACCCGGACCGACTTCGCAGCGCGGCAGTGCGAGCGGCTGCAGCGTGCCGAGCAGCGTCCGCAGGGACACGAGTCGCCACCCCTGCGCCTTCCAGCCGGCGAGGAGCTGTTCGAAGGCGGGTGCGAGGCGCATGCCTTCGAGCTCGGCGTGCAGCGTGTAGACCTGGACTGCGGCGGCGTCCTTCGTCCGCTCGAGCAGATGCGCGGCAACGTTGGCTTCGGTGATGCCGTCGCGACCGATGAGCTCGTCCATGGTCGGGAGGGTCGTCGGCAACTGCGGACAGCGTATGAGCTCGCCGTTCCACACCGGCAGGTGCGGATGGGCGCCCCTTCCGTCGGAGCAGTATTCGAAGCCCAGGCGCTGCGTGAGCCGCAAGGCGTGCACGTTCATCTGCCACCCGGCGGCGCCGTGCGCAAGCGGCGGAGTGCCGAAGATGTCGGTGTAGCGATCGCAGGAGCGTTGCATCTCGGCGCGGGTCCACGCGGCATTCGCCGCGCCGACGCCGTCCTGCCAGCGGACATGGTCCCACGTGTGGATGCCGACCTCGAACCCGGCGTCGCGGGTTGCCCGCATCACGTCGCCGGCGCGGCGCCCGATGTCGGGTCCGGGCAGCACGGTGCCGTACAGGAGCGTCTTCAGGCCGTAGTGGCGCAGGATCGACGTACGGCGCACCTTGCCGAAGAACCCGGTCCGGAACACGCGCCTGATCGCGCGCCCCGTGTGATCCGGGCCGAGCGAAAAGAGAAACGTGGCGTCGGCGCCGTGCTTCCTCAGCAGCATGACGAGGTTCGGCACGCCTTCGCGCGTGCCGCGGAGCGTGTCGACGTCGATCTTGAGGGCGAGGAGCATTGGCGAGTGGCCCGCTCGCTCATTCGACCAGGCGCCGCGCTTCGCCGACTTGTCCGCGGTAGGCGTCGAAGATGCGCGCGAGCGCCTCGGCCATCGCGACCTCCGGCCGCCAGCCGAGGTCCGCACAGGTGTTGTCGATCTTCGGCACGCGATTCTGGACGTCCTGGTAGCCCGTGCCGTAGTACTGGTCGGCCGTCGTCTCGATGATCCTCACCCGCTCCGCCATGGCGCGATATTCGGGATAGGTGAGCGCCAGGTCGAGCATCATCGTCGCGAGCTCGCGCACCGAGTAGTTGTTGGCTGGGTTGCCGATGTTGTAGATCTTGCCGGACGCGATGCCGCCGGGATTGGCAATGATCGTCAGCAACGCCGTGATGCCGTCGTCGATGTACGTGAAGGTGCGCTTCTGCGTGCCGCCGTCGACGAGCTTGATCGGCTCGCCGCGGACGATGTGCCCGAGAAACTGCGTGATGACACGCGAGCTGCCTTCCTTCGCCGTGTTGATCGAGTCGAGGCCGGAGCCGATCCAGTTGAACGGTCGGAACAGCGTGTAGTCGAGTCCTTCCTGCATGCCGTAGGCGTGGATCACGCGGTCCATCAGCTGCTTGGCGCAGGCGTAGATCCAGCGCGGCTTCGCGATCGGGCCCAGCACGAGCTCGGAGCGCTCGGGATCGAATTCGTCGTCGCGGCACATGCCGTAGACCTCGGAGGTCGACGGAAAGATGATCCGCTTGCCGTACCGGACGCAGGCGCGCACGATCGGCAGGTTGGCCTCGAAGTCGAGCTCGAACACCCGCAGCGGTTCCTTGACGTAAGTGGCGGGCGTGGCGATCGCCACCAGCGGCAGGACGGTGTCGCATTTCTTGATGTGGTACTCGATCCACTCCTTGTTGATCGTGATGTCGCCTTCGAAGAAGTGGAAGCGCTTTTCGGGCAGGAGTTCGGCGACACGATCGGACTGCATGTCCATCCCGTAGATCTCGGCATCCGGGTGTCGAGCAGGCGACGCGACAGGTGGTGGCCGATGAAGCCGTTCACGCCGAGGATCAGGATCTTGCGCATGGGGCGGGAGGTGAGAGGTACGAGGGCGGTGGCGGCGAGGATGCGCGGTCGAAGCGTCCGTCGGCCGTCGAGCGGCGCCTCGCGAAAAGCGGAATTATACGTGGCCGCCGCCTGCGACCGGGTCCGCGCCGACCGGCACCGGCGCCCTGCCGAAGCGCGCGACGAACGCGTCGCGCGTCGCAGGGCGCGCCGGCAAGCTCGAGCGCGAGCACGGCGAGCGTTCCGCCGCCGCCGCAGCGCGCAACGAGGCGACCATCGCGCGCTTCGATGAATGGCGTTGCGACGTCGGAAGCGCGACCGGATCGGCCATGCGCGTGCGCAGCACGCGCACCGGCACGCCCGCCAGCGTTGTCCGCGCGCCCGGGTAGGGCGGCGCCACCGCGCGCACCAGGTTGTGAATCGACGCGGCATCGCGTTGCCAGTCGATGATGCCGTCTTCGGGCCGGCGTCCGCCGAAATAGGAGCCGGACGCCGGATCCTGCGGCCGGCGCGGGGCCGTGCCGTCGATGAGCGCCGGCAGCACGCCGTCGAGCGTGAGTTCCGCGGCGACGGTGACTTTGTCGAAGACGTCGCGCGCCGTGTCGTCGGGCAGGATCGGCACTCGGGTCTGCGCGACGATGTCGCCGGCGTCGGGCTTTGCCGTCATGTAGTGCAGCGTGGCACCGGTCTCGCGCTCGCCGTGAAGCACCGCCCAGTTGACCGGCGCGCGGCCGCGGTAGCGGGGCAGGAGCGAGCCGTGCATGTTGAGCGCGCCGTGCCGGGCGGCAGCGAGCAGCGGCGCCGCCAGCATGCCCCGGTAGTAGAACGAGAACAGGAAATCCGGCGCCAACGCCTCGATCCGCGCAACGAGTCGGGCGTGTTGGCGACTTCCGGCGCGATGGTCGCGATGCCGCACTCTCGCGCGGTGGCCGCAACCGAGCCGAACCAGATCGTTTCGCCCGGGTTGTCGCTGTGGGTCACCACGAGCGGCACGTCGACTCCGTGCGCGAGGAGCACGCGGAGGCAGCGCACGCCGACATTGTGATAGGCGAAGACGACAGCGCGCGGCACGGGGATCGCCTCAGCGCGCGCTCAACGATCGGCCGGCTCGTTCGCCGGACGCTCGAGCACGGCGCGGATCATGTAGCGCGGCCGTGCCCGGACCTGATGATAGATGCGGCCGACGTACTCGCCGACGAGCCCCAGTCCGAACAGCAGCATGCCGACCAGGAAGAAGGCGAGGATGTCGCGATCCCAGAACACCGCTGCAGCCTCGTCCCAGTGGGCGTAGTACAGCCGGTACGCGATCACGCCGACATACGTGGCGAGCGCCACTGCCGAGACCAGCATGCCGAACATCGAGAAGAGCTGCAGCGGAACGAGCGAGAATCCGGTGATGAGGTCGAAATTGAGCCGGATCAGCTTGTACAGCGGATAGTGCGACTTCCCGGCGGCGCGGCCGGCGTGCGCCACGTCGACTTCGGTCGGGTTGCTCGCGAAGGTGTAGGCGAGCGCGGGAATGAACGTGCTGACTTCGCGGCTCGCCGCCACCGCGGCAACGACCTCGCGGCTGTAGGCGCGCAGCATGCATCCCTGATCCGTCATGTGGATGTGCGTGATCCGCTCGCGTATCCGGTTCATCGCGCGAGACGCCTGCCGCCGGAACCACGAGTCCTCGCGCTCGCGGCGCACGCCGCCGACGTAATCGTGGCCGGCGTCCATCGCCGCCAGCAGCTTGCCGATTTCCTCGGGCGGATTCTGCAGGTCGGCATCCATCGTGACGACGCGCTCGCCGCGGCAGTGCTCGAACCCGGCGACGATCGCCGGATGCTGGCCGTAATTGGCGTTGAACAGCACGACTCGCGTCGTGTCCGGACGGCGTTCCCATTGCTCCCGCAGCAACGCCGCCGACCGGTCGCGGCTGCCGTCGTTGACGAAGATGACCTCGTAGGTCGTGCCAAGGGCGTCGAGCGCCGGATAGAGGCGGTCGAACAGCGTCGGCAGGCTCGCTTCCTCGTTGTAGACCGGAATCACGACCGAGAGGGTCGGTGTCGCCATGGCTTCTCCTCGGCCGTCAGGATTGAGCACGCGCCAGCACGGCCGCGGTGGCGGCGCAGACGCGGTCCACGTCGCCGTTCGGTCATCGCCGCGTGCAACGGCAGCGCCACCGTTTCGCGCGCGATCCGCTCCGCCACCGGAAAATCGCCGTCGTCGTATCCGTAGCGGCGACCCAGCGTGCTGAGGTGGAGCGCCTCGTACGATACACCGGTGCCGATGCCCTCGGCTTCGAGCGCGCCGCGAAATTGCTGGCGCGAGATCGCCATCCCGGCGAGCGGCAGCAGCACCGAGAACATGTTCCAGGTCTGGCCGTCGCCGTCCCGCGGTGCCGGCGGCAGCACGCATGGCGGGTTCGGTCGCGAAGCGCTCGAAGTAGCGATCGACGAGCGCACGTCGCTGCGCGAGGAACAGTGGGCAGCTGCGCCAGTTGCGCGATGCCGATCCGCGCGTTGACGTCGGGAAGGTTGAATTTGCCGCCCGGAAAGGCGACGTCGCGCGTGCGGTCGGGACGATACGTGATGCCGTGAAAGCGCAGCGCGTCGACGCGTTGCGCCTCGGCGGCGTCGTTGACGACGAGCGCGCCGCCCTCGATCGTCGTCATGTTCTTGTTCGGATGGAAGCTGAACGTGACGAGATCGCCGATCGCACCGATGTTGCGCCCCTTCCACTGCGATCCCATCACCAGCGCGGCATCCTCGATCACGCGGAGGCCGATTGCGGCCGGCGATCGCGTGGAGCGCATCCATGTCGACGAGCGAGCCGGGCCAATGGGTCGGCATGATCGCCTTCGTGCGCGGCGTGATCGCCGCCTTCACCTGCGCGAGGTCGATGTTGCGGGTGACGAGGTCGCAGTCGACGAAGACCGGCGTCGCGCCGACCTTGGCGATCATGTTGAGCACGGTGAAGAAGGTCTGTGCCGACGTGATGACCTCGTCGCCCGGGCCGATGCCGGCCAACTGCAGCGCGATTTCGACGGCGGCGGTCGCCGACGTCACGGCCTTCACCGGCCGGCCGTCGCAAAAGGTGGAGAGTGCGCGCTCGAATTCCTGCACCCATGGCCCGCTCGTGATCCAGCCGGAGCGCAGCACGTCGCGCACGCCGTCGATGGTCGCCTCGTCGAGGACGGGGCCGGCGAACTTGAGAAAGGGAGCGGTGCTCATGGCGGGGTGGAGTCGCGTCTCAACTCCGCGCGACGAGCGTGACGCCGATCACGATGAATCCGATCCCGAGCCAGCGGGTGAGGGTGAGCGCCTCGCCGAACAGGAAATAGGCGCCGATCGCATTGACGATGTAGCCCACCGACAGCAGCGGGTACGCGATCGACACGGGACCGCGCGAGAGACCCAGTATCCAGACGAAGACGGACAGACCGTAGCATGCGATGCCCAGCGCGAAGTAACCCTGGGTCGCCATCTTGAGGAGGGTGTCGGGCCACGTGTCGCGGGTGAGCGTCAGCACGCCCAGAACGTTGGTGCCGGCCTTGAGGAGGAGCTGGGCGCAGGCGTTGAGCAGCACGCCGGCCATCAGGAACGCCAACGCAGAAAGGCCCATCACCGGCTCACGACCACGCGTCGCGGGTCGCGCGCGAGCTCGCGCATCGGGACGCCCTGCGCCGCCAGCTCGGCGTGACAGGCGGGCTCCATGACCGCGTAGCCCTGCGGGAATGGACTGCCATTCGGCGATCCAGGCCGCCGTCGTCGGTACCTGTTTCTGCGGTTCGGCATCGATGCCCAGGGCCATCTCGTCGCGGAACGCGACGATGCGCGTCGCGCGACGAAGATAGAAGGGAATCGGTTTGATCGTACATCTCGACCTGGTAGAAGGGCACGTCCGCGGCGAAGGGCGCCGCCATCTGCGCAGACCGGAGGATAGCCGACGATGAGCGCATCGGGCTCAGGCGGTCGAATCCGACGATCCCGATCTGCAGGCCGGCCAACACGGTCAGCGCTTGCACGGCAATACCCGCGAATCGCGCGCGGGGCGATGCGGCGCTTTCCGCAACACGACCAATGCCGCGATGCCGCCGGCTGCAGCGACGGCCGCTCCCGCCTTGACGTACGCACCGAAAGCGAGGAGCACCTCGGGCGGCAGGCGGTCAGTCGAGAACGCAGGTGCAAGCGATCGAAGGCGAAGAAACGAGCACGGTCAGCGCGGCTCCTCCGACGACCAGCGGCCACAGGAGGCGCATGAGCGTGCGAAGGTCGAGGCGCACGAGCAGGAAGGCGGTGACGAGCGCCAGCGGCGGGAACATCGGCAGGATGTAGGATTGCCAACTTCGACCCCGACGCGCTGAAGAACAGGAAGACGAACGCGGCCCACGAGAGCGCGAAGCGCTGCCACGAGAACCCGAGCGCATTGGGCACGCCGTCGCGCCACGCGCGCCGCACGCCGAAGCCGAGGACCGTGAGCCACGGCAGCATCCCGATCGCAACCCACGGCACGAAGTAGTACCACGGGCCAGGCCGATCATGGCCCGTGGTGAGAAAGCGCTCGAAATGCTCGTGGACGAAGAAGAACTCGAGGAATTCGTCGTTCGCACGCGCGACGGCGACGAACCAGGGCGCCGTCAGCGCGAGATAGAGCGCGAGGCAGGAGATCAGGTGCAGACGCCGCCAGAGCGCCAGATCGCGGGTGAGTATCGTATAGACGACGAGCGCGCCGCGAGGGCAGCACGATGCCGATCAGCCCTTTCGACAGCGTCGCGCCGGCAAGCGCGGCCGAGGCGACCCACATCCAGTTCCGGCGCGCTTTCGCGCCGGTCTCCGCGCGCTGGGCGATCACCAGCGGCGCTGAAGGAGAGCGCCAGGAAGAACGAGAGCCCGGAGTCCAGGGTGACGATCTGGGCGATGCCGGCGTGCCAGAGTGTCGAGGCGAGTACGAGTCCCGCATACGCGCCGAGCGCGACGCCGCCCAGTGCGTAGCCCGCGGCTCCGATCGCGAGGACACTGAGGAATCCGGCAAGCGCGGGCCACAGGCGCGCGGTCCACTCGTGTACGCCGAAGGTTCGAAAGGCGGCGGCCGTCAGCCAGTACTGGAGGGGAGGCTTCTCGAAATACTTGAGGGCGTTGAGGCGTGGCGTCACCCAGTCGCCCGTCGCGGCCATCTCGCGCGCGATCTCGGCATAGCGACCCTCGTCCGGATGCACGAGATGCCGCGCCGCGAGGGTGGCGAACCAAAGCACCGTCAGCGCGATGAACAGCGCCCAGAGGGCAGAGGTGGAAGGCGCCCAGGGGAGCGGGGCGGTGCGGAGGGCGGCGCGGTGAGGTCGGGCATCGGGAAGGCGCGGCCTATGGGGCGGGATCGCGCGAGTCGCCGCTCGGAGCAGGGCGCAGCGCCGTGCGTGCGGCCAAACCGCGATTCTACCTGCGCGCGCCTTGCTGCGCCGCGGGCGATTCGCTACGATGCGTGGCCCATGCCGAACCCACTTGCAGCTCTACGACAATTTCACCCGCACGTTGCGCCCGTTCGAGCCTCTCCACGTCGGCGGCGAGGTCGGGCTCTACACCTGCGGGCCGACGGTCTACGACTACCAGCACATCGGCAACTACCGTACGTTTCTCTTCGAGGACTGTCCTGAAGCGGGTGCTCGAGTGGAACGGCTATCGCGTGCGGCATGTGATGAACATCACCGACGTTGGTCATCTCACGTCGGACGCCGACACCGGCGAGGACAAGATGGAGAAGGGTGCGCGGCGCACGGGCAAGACGGCGTGGGAGATCGCGCAGCTCTACACCGACGCTTTCGTCGCCGACATGAAATCGCTCAACATCGAGGACCCTACGGTCCTGTGCCGCGCGACCGATCACATCCCCGAGCAGATCGCCTTCATCGCCGACATCGATAAGAACGGCTTCGCCTACCGGACGTCCGACGGCATCTATTTCGACACGTCGAAGCAGCCGGATTACGGGCATCTGGCGCGACTCGACGTCAAGGGGCAGGAAGCCGGCAAGCGCGTGGACCTCGGGGAAAAGAAAAACCCGTCCGATTTCGCGCTATGGAAATTCTCCGCGCCGGGGGAATCGCGGCAGATGGAATGGGACAGTCCCTGGGGCAAGGGCTTCCCCGGATGGCATATCGAGTGCTCGGCGATGGCGCAGAAGTATCTCGGCGACTACTTCGACATCCACTGCGGCGGCGAGGATCACATCCCGGTCCACCATACGAACGAGATCGCGCAGACCGAAGCCCGGGTCGGAACGCGCCTCGCGAATTTCTGGCTGCACGGATATTTCCTGCTGTCGAACGACGCGAAGATGGCGAAGTCGGCAGGGGAATTTCTGCGGATCGCCTATCTTGTCGAACGGAAGCTACGATCCGCTCGCCTACCGCTACCTGTGCCTCACCGCGCACTACCGGGGCCAGCTCAACTTCACCTGGGATGCGCTCGACGCCGCAGCCGTCGCGCTCGAGCGGATGAGGAATGGCGTGTACGCGCTGGCGCGACGCCGGAGCGGCGGCGCCGGACGCCGCGTTGATCGAGCGTTTCGGCAACGAGATCAACGACGATCTCAACCTGCCGCGCGCGCTGGCGGTGACGTGGGAGACGCTGCGCGGAGATCGCACGCCCGCAGCCAAGCGCGCGACTCTGCTCGCTTTCGACGCCGTCCTCGGCTTGCGGCTGGCGGAATGGACGCCGACGCAGGAAGCGGCGCCGGAGGCGGTGACCGCGCTGGCCGAGGCCCGCCTCGCGGCCCGGCGCGCGAAGAACTGGGTGGACGCGGACCGCCTGCGCGCCGAGCTGCATGCCGCGGGCTGGGAAATGGAAGACCGCGCGGACGGCTACGCGTTGAAACCGAAGTAGCGCTTCAGGGTCACCCCTTCCGGAAGGAACAGCGCACGTCATGAAACTCGCGACTCTTGACAACGGCACGCGTGACGGCGAGCTCGTCGTGGTGTCGAGGGACCTCGCGCGCTGCGTGACGGTGCCCGAGATCGCCCGGACGCTGCAAGGGGCGCTCGACGCCTGGAACGCGGCGGCGCCATCGCTGGCCGCGATTGCGGACGAGCTCGACCACCGGCGGATGCCCGACTCGGTGCCGTTCGACCCGACGGTCGCGATGGCACCGCTGCCGCGCGCCTACCAATGGGCCGACGGGTCGGCCTTCGTCAATCACGTCGAGCTCGTGCGCAAGGCGCGCGGGGCCGCCATGCCACCCGAGTTCTGGACCGATCCCCTGATGTACCAGGGCGCCTCGGACCACATGCTGGGCGCGTGCGAGGACATCGTGCTGGCCGACGAGGAGTGGGGCATCGATTTCGAAGCGGAGGTCGCGGTGATCACGGACGACGTGCCGATGGGGACCGCCGCGGCCGACGCGGAACGCCACATCCGCCTTCTGCTGCTCGTCAATGACGTCAGTCTGCGCAACCTCATTCCGGCCGAACTCGCGAAAGGCTTCGGCTTCTTCCAGTCGAAGCCGGCGAGCGCTTTCTCGCCCGTGGCGGTCACGCCCGACGAACTCGGCGCCGCGTGGCATGACGGCAAGGTGCATCTGCCGCTCGTCTCGCATCTCAATGGCCGTCTGTTCGGCCGGCCCGATGCCGGCGTCGACATGACGTTCGACTTCCGCACGCTGATCGCGCATGTGGCGAAGACGCGCGAACTCGTGGCCGGCAGCATCGTCGGCTCGGGGACGGTGTCCAACAAGGAGGACGGTGGCCCGGGACGGCCGGCGGCGGCGGGAGGGGTCGGCTATTCGTGCATCGCCGAGCAGCGTACCGTCGAGACGTTGCAGACCGGCGAAGGCGACCACTCCCTTCCTGCGTTTCGGTGACCGGGTCCGGATCGAAATGCACGACGGGCGATGGGCGTTCGATATTCGGTGCCATCGACCAGAAGGTGCGTCCTCCGGCCTGAAGTCACCCGGTGTCGCGGCTTCCCCCGCACGGCGGATCGCCGGGAGCGCGGCGCCGGTCCGCGATTCCTCCGTTCGCTTCGTCGCGCGCAGCTGCCCTTGGCGCCGCATTCCCGCAGCTTCGTCGCGTCGATCTTGAGGGTGTAAGCGCGCCTGCCTACGATCCGACCTACTGCAACGGTCGCGGGCGGCCCACCCAAGAATGGGTGAATCCGGAATCCCGGATGGCCGCATCCAACGACCGAGCAGCAAGAAACCGAACCAGGAGCCCACCATGAACTGCTACCAAGCCGCGACGCCTCGCGCCGCCATCCTGATCGCCGCCGTCGTGATGACAGCATTGACGCTCGGCCTGTCGATTCTGCCGGCCAAAGTGAATTCGGGTGGGAACGTCGGATCCTTCGCCAATGGCTCGAGGGTCTTCGGTCCTTCGGCAAGCGCCCTGCCGGGTGAAGGGATGCCGATCGTCGTTTATGGTGTCCGCGAACAGGAGACAGCGATGCGGAAGGTTCAGGTTCCGCACGTCGGGCCGCCCCGGAAGCAGAAGCTGATCGCAGCGTTTTTCCTCGTCACGCGCACCCCCAGGCGCGCGACGGGAAGCGTCAAGGGCCGGGCGCGGTGCGTCCGGCCCTTCGTTTTCCCCGGATCGGAGCTGGTGCGATGGCCCCGGCGGCCAGTAGGTCGGCCCGAGCCTGCCGGTGTAGATGACAGGCAGGGTCGGCGCTCCGGTGGTCGAGCCCCCTGCGGGCTCCGGACTTGCGGCCAACGCCGGAACCCCCTGGATGGCAACTCCCACCGGGGTGCAGGCCCATTCGAAGGGCCGCCACGATCGCGGGATCCCAGTCAGCGAGCCGGGCGAGCCGCCGCCCGGCACGCGCGTCAGCCGGATTCGCCGGGGCGATTCTTGCGCCAGAGCACGTCGGGCGTCCCGGCAGCGCGGTTCAGGGCGCGCGCGAGCACGAACAAGAGGTCCGAGAGTCGATTGACGTAGCGGCGTACCGCGGTGCTGACCGATTCGGTCGCCGCCATGCGGACGAGCGTGCGCTCGGCACGGCGGCAGACCGTGCGCGCGACATGAGCGTCGCCGCGGCCCGCGTGCCGCCGGGAAGGACGAATTCCTTCAGCGCACCGAGGTCGGCATTGAAGCGATCGACCGCCTCCTCGAGGCGAGCGACGTGGGCGTCGGTGACGCGCGACATGACCCGGGATCGACAGTTCGCCGCCCAGGTCGAAGAGGTCGTGCTGGACGCTCGTGAGGCAGGCCGCGACGGCATGGGGCAGCGGCTCCGCCAGCAGCAGCCCCAGCGTCGAGTTGAGCTCGTCGATGCCGCCGATCGCGTCGATGCGCGCCGAATCCTTCGGCACGCGCGAGCCGTCGCCGAGACCGGTCGTGCCGGAATCGCCGGTGCGCGTGACGATCTTCGAGAGGCGATGGCCCATGTCAGTGCCCGCGCGGCCGTCCGAAGGGCACTGTGCGCCCCTCGGAGGGCAGCGAACACCGTGGGCGTGGGGGTCGTTCATCAATTATCGGTGGGAAGTGGCGGGGCAGCATACGAGAACCGGGGACGAGCGGGCAAGCGAACCGCGACGTTGCGACGGCAGGCGCCGCGGCGAGCGCAGTATCATGGCAGCTTGAACCCGCGCATGTCCCCGACTGCGCCCCGTGCCGGAACCGTCATGACCCGCACCAATCCGTTCGAACGCGACCTCGACCGCAATCCCGCCAACCACACGCCGCTGTCGCCACTGTCGCTGATCGCCCGCGCTGCATACACCTATCCCCGCCGTCTCGCGGTGGTCCACGGCGAGCGTCGCTACACGTGGGGGGAGACGTACGCGCGGAGCCGCCGGTTCGCGTCGGCGCTTGCGAAGGCCGGGATCGGCGTCGGGCGACACGGTCGCCCTGATGGCGGCCAACACGCCGGAAATGGTCGAAGCACACTTCGCGGTGCCGATGACGCGGCGGCGTGCTCAACACGCTCAACACCCGACTCGATGCGGACGCGATCGCCTTCATGCTCGAGCACGGCGGGGCGAAGGTGCTCGTCACCGACACCGAATTTTCGCTGACGATCGAAAGGGCGCTGGAGCAGCTGCCCGAGAAGCCGCTCGTCGTCGACATCGTCGACGCACTGGGACCGGGCGGCAAACGCCTCGGCGCCGTCGACTACGAGACGTTCATCGCCGACGGCGATCCGGAATTCGCGTGGCAGCATCCGACGGACGAGTGGAATGCGATTTCGCTCAACTACACGTCCGGCACGACGGGCAATCCGAAGGGCGTGGTCTACCACCACCGCGGGGCGTATCTCAACGCGCTGTCCAACATCATCGACTGGGGGATGCCCCGGCACGCGGTGTACCTGTGGACGCTGCCGATGTTCCACTGCAACGGCTGGTGCTTCGTCTGGACGATGGCGGCGAATGCCGGCGTCAACGTCTGCCTGCGCAAGGTCGAGGCGAAGGCGATCTTCGACGCGATGCGCGAGCACGGAGTCACGCACTACTGCGGCGCGCCGATCGTGCACCTGACGCTCATCAACGCGCCGGCCGCAGATGAAGACCGGCATCGACCAGAAGGTGCATTGCCTGGTCGCCGGCGCGGCGCCGCCGGCCGCGGTCATCGAGGGCATGGAGCGGATGGGCTTCGACATCACGCACGTCTACGGCCTGACCGAGACCTACGGTCCCGCGGCGGTGTGCGCGAAGCACGAGGAGTGGAATGACCTTGCCATCGGCGAGCGCACCGAGCGCAACGGTCGGCAGGGCGTCCGCTACACCGTCGAGGAAGGAATGACAGTGATGGATCCGGAGACGATGACCGAAGTGCCGTGGGACGGCGAGACGATGGGCGAGATCATGTTCCGCGGCAACATCACGATGAAGGGCTATCTCAAGAATCCGACCGCGACCGAGGAGGCGTTCGCAGGCGGCTGGTTCCATTCGGGCGATCTCGCGGTGATGCAGCCGGACGGCTACGTGAAGATCAAGGATCGCTCGAAGGACATCATCATCTCCGGCGGCGAGAACATCAGCTCGCTCGAAGTCGAGGACGCGCTCTACCGCCACCCGGCGGTGCTCGCGGCGGCGGTCGTCGCGCAGCCGGACACGAAGTGGGGGGAGACACCCTGCGCGTTCGTCGAGTTGAAGCCCGATGCGAGCGACCTCCGAGGACGAGATCATCGCGCATTGCCGCGAGCATGTCGCGCGATTCAAGGCGCCGAAGCGCGTGATCTTCGGCGAGCTGCCGAAGACGTCGACCGGCAAGATCCAGAAGTTCCTGCTGCGCGAGAAGGTCAAGTCGGCGCGGCCATCGAATGATCGCGAGGACGCCATGAACGCTCCCGAAACCGCGCTGGAACCGCTGGTCCTGGCGCACACGAACGACGGCGTCGCCACGCTGACGCTGAATCGCGGGGAGCGATTCAATGCGCTGTCGCGCGACATGATCGCGGCGCTCGACGCCGAGCTCGACCGCGTCGCCGCCGACAAGTCCGTGCGCGCCATCGTGCTGGCCGCGAACGGTCGCGGATTCTGCGCGGGGCACGACCTCAAGGAATTGCGCGCGCACCCCGATGCTGCCTGGCAGCGCGAGCTCTTCGACGGGTGCAGCAGGATGATGGTGAAGCTGACCCAGTTGCCGCAGCCGGTGATCGCGCGCGTGCACGGCATCGCCACGGCTGCCGGCTGCCAGCTGGTCTCGATGTGCGACCTCGCCGTCGCCGCCGACTCGGCGAAGTTCGCGCTCCCGGGCGTCAACGTCGGTGTATTCTGCTCGACGCCGGCGGTGGGCGTCGCGCCGCAACATCGCGCGCAAGCGCGTCATGGAAATGCTCCTCTGACCGGCGAGGCGATCGACGCGTCCACGGCGCTTGCCTGGGGTCTCGTCAACCGGGTCGTGCCGCTGGCCGAGCTCGACGCGGCCGTGGCCGCGAATCACCGGAATCATCCGGGCCAAGAGCCCGAGCGTCGTGGCGTTGGGCAAGCGGGCGTTCTATGAGCAGATCGACCGCGGGCTGTCCGACGCGTACGCGCTCACCGGCGACGCCATGGCCTGCAACCTGCTCGATCCGGATGCCGCCGAGGGCATCGACGCCTTCGTCGGCAAGCGCCCGGCGAATTGGGGGCCCGCCTGACGGACCGCGCGCTCGTTGACCTGCGTCAACGCGGGTCATGAGGCGGCGTGCGGGAATGACAGGTTCGCCGAAAGGTGATGCCGCAGGCGCCCTGGCCGCCGCGCGCGTGACCAGGAACCAAGGAGGGAACATGTCAAGCACCGCGAAGGTGGACTGGAACGCGATCGTCGCCGATCCGCGATTTCAGGCGCTGCATCGCAAGAAGACCGCGTTCCTGTGGGGGTTGATGGTCTTTTCGGTCGTCTACTACTTTCTGCTGCCCGTCGGGGCGGCGTATTTCCAGGACCTCTTCCGGATCAAGGTGTTCGGGCCTGTCAATGTGGGCATTCTTTTCGCGCTGTCGGAGTTCGTCGTCGCCTGGGGAATTGCATTCTTCTACGCGTACCGGGCCAACGCCGAGTTCGACACGGCGGCGGCAGAGATCGCGAAGGACGCCGAACGCAAGTACGGGGGTGGAAAATGAGCGCGCGGCGCCTTGCCCGCGCCGCCGCGGCGCTCGCGCTGCTGGCGGCGGCCACGCCCGCGCTCGCCCAGGGTGCCGTCGCCGACAAGTGGCGCTGGCTGACCTTCCTCGTTTTCGGCGCGATCATCGGCACGACGATGTTCGTCACGTATCTCGCGGCCAAGCGCGTGAAGAGCGTCGCCGATTTCTACACGGCCGGGGGCGGCGTATCGGGTTTGCAGAACGGCTGGGCGATCGCCGGCGACTACCTGTCGGCCGCGTCGTTCCTCGGCATCGCGGGACTGATCTCGATCTGGGGCTACGACGGTTTCATGTATTCGGTCGGCTGGCTCGTCGCCTATATCACCGTGCTGCTGGTGATTGCGGAACCCTGCCGGAACATCGGCAAGTACACGCTGGCCGACATCCTGGCGTACCGTAACAACCCGAGGGCCACCCGGATCGTCGGTGCGATCTCGGTCATCACGGTGTCGACGTTCTACCTCACCGCGCAGATGGTGGGAGGCGGCGTGCTGGTGAAGACGCTGATCGGCATCGACTACGAGATCTCGGTGGTTGTCGTCGGCGTGCTGATGCTGGGCTACGTGCTGTTCGGCGGGATGGTCGCGACGACGTGGGTGCAGATCATCAAGGCGGTGCTGCTCGTGACCGCTTCGATCGTCCTGGTGATCATGGTGTGGTCACAGTACGGCTTCTTCGGCGACTTTCTGAACAACGTCATCGCGGACCCGAAGATCCAGGCGCGCGTGGCGCAGATCCTGGGCGATGGGGCGAAGAACATGTCGCCCACCGAGCTCGGCACGCGCTTTCTCGAGCCAGGGCTCCTGTTCAAGGCGCCGATCGACCAGATTTCGCTGGGCATGGCGCTGGTATTCGGAACGGCCGGCCTGCCACACATCCTGATGCGCTTCTTCACGGTGCCGACCGCGCAGGCGGCCCGCAAGTCGGTGATCTGGGCGATGGCGATCATCGGCGGCTTCTATGTGCTGACGCTCTTCCTCGGCATGGGTTCGGCGATGAAGGTCGGCGCGGACCAGATCCGGGCAATCGACCCCGGTGGCAACATGGCGGCGCCGCTGCTCGCGCAGGCCTTGGGGGGCGGCGCGGATTCGCTGCTCGGCAACTTCATGCTGGCGTTCGTCGCGGCCGTGGCGTTTGCCACGATCGTGGCGGTGGTGGCGGGGCTCGTGCTCGCCGCGGCCTCCGCGATGGCCCACGATCTGTGGGTCGGCGTCATTCGCAGCGAGCACGTGACGCCGCAGGAGCAGGTGAAAGCGGCGCGGATCGCGACGGTCGTGGTCGGCGCGATGGCCATCGCGATCGGGATCGCCGCCAAGGGTCAGAACGTCGCGCATCTCGTCGCCCTGGCGTTCGCCGTCGCGGCGTCGGCGAACTTCCCGTGCGTGCTGCTGACGCTCTACTGGAAACGCTGCAACACTGGCGGTATCGTGCTCGGGATGATCGTGGGCACCATCACCGCCATATCGCTGGTCCTGGTGTCGCCGAACATGACCTACCCGAAACCGATGAAGGCCGCGGCGCAGAAGGTGGTCGACGCGGCGCCGGCGCGCTCCGAGAAGCTTGCGGCCGATCTCGCGGCGGCGGGTGACGACGCCGCCAAGGCCAAGGTGCGGACGGCGATCGCCGCCGTCGACAAGGAGGTCGCGACGGCGAAAGGCACGCTCGACCGGTACAAGGACGACGATACGTCGCTGGTCGGGCTCGAGAAGCCATGGTTCGAGTTGCGCAATCCGGGCCTGATTTCGATCCCGTTGGGTTTCCTCGCGGTGATCATCGGCTCGCTCGTCTACCGCGACCGGCGCGCGGAGGACATGTGGGACGAACTGTACGCGCGCCAGAACACTGGCATCCTCGTGGCCAAGGCCGCCGCGCACTGACGAGCCCGATCGGGCACCAGGCAAGAACCCCCGCCGCGTGCGGGTTGGGGCCCGTTCGCACTTGTGGACATAGTGTGAACAGGCCCTAGTTCGCTTGCCGGCCGTGTCGTCGCCTCTTACTCTGTCGCCATGGTCGCCACCCCGCCGCTGATCGTCGAGGCCACGCGCGAGTTCCTGCGCCGCCACGCTCCGTTCAACCGGATGGACGACGTGGCGTTTGACTTCCTCATACCGCGGCTCAAGTTGGCGTATTTCGCACAGGGCGCGGACGATTCTTGCACCACAGGGCGGCGTTGTCGGCGATCTGCACATCATCCAGAAAGGGCGCGTCGGCAGCCATCCGGACAACGTGCAGGCGGATCCGGATCCTACGCTGGGACCAGGTGAGCTGTTTCCGGTCGGCGCGCTCTCCGCGGGTGGAGCAACGACGAAGATCTTCCACGCCGTCGAGGACACGTTCTGCTACCTGCTCGCGCGCGACGACTTCATCGAGCTGCGGCGGGTCTCGCCTTTGTTCGAGCTCTACTGCACGCAGGCCGTCACGGAGACTCTGAAGCAATCGCTGGCCACGCTTCATGCGCAGTACAGTCAGCGCGCCGCCGACGAGCAGGCGCTGACCTGCACGCTCGGCGAACTCGTACGGCGTGAGCCGGTCGCCGTCGCGGCGACCGCGCCGATAAGGGACGCGCTCCTGCGCATGGCGGAGGCCAAGGTGCGGACGGTCATCGCGCTGGATTCCAGCGGCGCGCCGATCGGCATGTTCACGCTGGTCGACCTCCTTCGCCGTGTGGTCCTGCCCGGGCGGTCGCTCGACGCTCCGGTGCAGGAGGTCATGTCCACGCCAATCGTCACGCTGCCGGGCTCGGCGACCGCCTACGAAGCGATGCATGTCATGGCCGAGCGCGCGGTGCGCCAGCTCGTCGTCGTCGACGGGGGGCGCGCGATCGGCGCGGTCAACGAGCGCGACCTCTTCGCCTTGCAGCGTGTGTCGATGCGCCAGGTGATCGAAGGGTTGCACGCGGCGAATTCGCTGCCGGACTTGAAGCGCGCCGCCGACGATATCCGGCGCCTGACCGGAAACCTGCTGGCGCAGGGCGTAGGCGCGGAGCCGCTGACGCGGACGATCGCCTCGCTCAACGACGCGCTGTCGCGGCGCGTGATCGAGCTCGTCGGCGAACGGCACGAGCTTGCGGACCTTGACTGGTGCTGGCTCGCGCTCGGCAGCGAGGGCCGGGGCGAGCAGACGTTCGCGACGGACCAGGACAATGCGCTCGTCTTCGTCGCGTCGGATGCCGTTGCGGCGGAGAACCGGCGCTCGAAGCTCGTGGCTTTCGCCGCCGAGGTCAACGCGGGGCTCGCCACCCTGGGGTTTCCCCTGTGCACGGGGAAGGTGATGGCGTCGAATCCGGAGCTCTGCCTGACCGTGGAGGAATGGAAGGCGAAGTTTCTCGGCTGGATGCGGGAGCCCACACCGCAGGCGCTCCTGGCGGCGAACATCCTGTTCGACTTCCGCCCGTTGTTCGGCCACACGTCGCTGGCGGACGGATTGCGCGCTTGGCTGTCGGGCTATACGCAGGAGAGCCGGATCTTCCTCCGGCTAATGGTGCAGAACGCGCTCGAAGTCGAGCCACCGCTTGGCCTCATCCGCGCCTTCGCCACCGACGAAGGTCCCGCGCACAAGGGAACCGTGGACCTCAAGACGCGAGGGACGCGGCTGTTCGTCGACGCGGCGCGTGTGTTCGCGCTTGCGCTCGGCATCGCCGAGACCGGAACAGCTGTGCGGCTTCGCCTTGCGGGCAAGCGCCTGCACGTCGAAGACCGGCATGTGGCGGCCACGATCGAAGCCTTTCATTTCCTGCAGCTGCTGCGGCTTCGCCAGCAGGATCTCCCCGGAGATCGAGGGCATGCCAACCGGATCGATCCCGGCGCGCTCAACGAGGTCGAGCAGCGGATGTTGAAGGAGGCCTTCCGCCAGGCGAAACAGTTGCAGCGGCGCCTGCGCCTTTCCTATCAGCTCTGAGCAGGACTTCCGCCGAAGTGCGCGCGCGCCGATGAATCTCCTGGAACGCACGCTCGACTACCTGCTGGGAGGCCCCAAGGTCGGCGGCGCCGACGAGTACCGGCTCAACCTTTGGCGGAACGCGCGGAACGCGGACCTGACGCGACCACACTCCCTCCAACGCTATGTCGTGGTCGACACCGAGACCACCGGCGTCGACCTCAACCGTGACCGGCTCATCGCCATCGGCGCGGTCGCGGTCGAACGCAATCGCATCGCGCTTCACGATTGCTTCGAAACGGTGCTGCGGCAGGACAAGGCCAGCGCCGACGCCAACATACTGGTGCACCGGATCGGCGGGCAGACCCAGCTCGCCGGCGTCGAGCCCCGTACCGGGATGCTCGCGTTTCTCGAGTTCCTGGGCAAATCGCCGCTCGTCGCGTTTCGCGCCGAGTTCGACCAGACGATGATCGAGCGTGGCATGCGCTCCATTCTCGGGCTGTCGTTCCGGCATCCGTGGATCGATCTCGCCTTCCTGCTGCCGGCGCTGAACCCGGGGACCGAGTGTCGGGCACTCGACGATTGGCTCCTCCATTTCGGCCTCGCCGGCGGGGAGCGGCACCGCGCGCTCGGCGACGCGTTCGCGACCGCGCAGCTGCTGCAGATCGCCCTCGCCGCGGCGGCTCGGGTCGAAATGGGCGATGCCGAGCAGTTGATCGCGATGCAACGGGCGCAGCGCTGGCTTGGCAAACGGTAATCCGTGCCGGTAGTGGGTCAGCCCACTACCTCCGTGCCGTTGGCATTGCCAATGCGTCGGGCGTCACTCATAATCCAAGACCACATTGAAGGCGGAACGGTGCGCGTAGGCGTGCCGGCGCGGCATGGCCGACGACACCATTCTCGAAACGCGGCAGCTCACCAAGGAGTTCAAGGGCTTCGTCGCGGTCAGGGACGTGAGCCTCGTCATCCGCAAGGGTACGATCCACGCGCTGATCGGGCCGAATGGCGCCGGCAAGACGACCTGCTTCAACCTGCTCACCCATTTTCTCACGCCCACCCGCGGCCAGATCTTCTACAAGGGGCGCGAAATCACGGGTTCGCGGCCGGCGGCGATCGCCCGGATGGGCCTGGTGCGCTCGTTTCAGATTTCGGCCGTGTTCCCGAATCTCACGGTGCTCGAGAACGTCCGCATCGCGCTGCAGCGGCGCCAGGGCCACTCGTTCGACTTCTGGCGTTCCGAGGGCAAGCTCGCGGCGCACCATGATCGTGCGCTGGAATTGATCGAGGCGGTGGGGCTCACCGAGTTCACCCATGTGCACGCCGGCGAATTGCCGTATGGCCGCAAACGGGCGCTCGAGATCGCGACAACGCTGGCGCTCGACCCGGAGATGATGCTGCTGGACGAACCGACCGCCGGCATGACCCACGAGGATGTCGGGCGCATTACGGCGCTGATCCGCAAGGTAGCCGTGAACCGGACGGTGCTGATGGTCGAGCACAACCTGTCGGTCGTGTCGACGTTGTCCGACTACATCACGGTGCTGGCGCGGGGCGAAGTGCTGGCCGAGGGCGACTACGCGCACGTGTCGAAGCATCCCGACGTCGTGCAGGCCTACATGGGAACCGCCGATGCCTGAAGACCGCGCGACCGCCGTACCCGGAAATGCCCCCGGCGCCGCGGGCGGGCCGCTCCTCGCGGTGCGGGAGTTGAACGCCTGGTACGGCGAATCGCATGTGCTCCACGGCGTCACGTTCGACGTCGCGGCCGGCGAAGTGGTGACGCTCCTCGGCCGCAACGGCGCCGGCAAGACGACGACATTGAAGTCGATCATGGGCATCGTGCCGCGGCGCGAGGGCGCGATCGCGTTCGAGGGGAGGGAGATCGGCCGGCTCGCGTCGAACCGCATCGCGCAGCTCGGCATCGCGTACTGCCCCGAGGAACGCGGGATATTCGCGAGCCTCGACGTCAAGGAGAATCTGCTGCTGCCCCCCGTCGTGCGCGAGGGCGGGCTCTCGCTCGACCAGATCTTCGAGCTGTTTCCGAATCTGAAGGAGCGTCTGGCGAGCCAGGGCACGAAGCTCTCCGGCGGCGAGCAGCAGATGCTCGCGATCGGCCGCATCCTGCGCACCGGCGCGCGGCTCTTGCTGCTCGACGAGCCGACCGAAGGCCTGGCGCCCGTCATCGTGCAACAGATCGGCCGCACGATCGCGAGGCTCAAGGTGCAAGGCTTCACGATCCTGCTGGTCGAGCAGAATTTCCGCTTCGCGGCGACGGTCGCTGATCGGCACTACGTGATGGATCACGGCCGCGTCGTCGACATGATTCCCAATGCGGAACTGCACGCGAACATGGCGAAGTTGCACGACTATCTTGGTGTCTAGCTTGCACGGAACCACGAACCCGCGCGCCGCGTGAAGGCGCGCACTTGCAACACTGCAAAGGAGAAGCAATGAACGCATTCAAACGAACTCTCGTCGGATTGGCCGTCGCCGCCGCGCTCGGGTCCGGCGCTGCGCAGGCGCAGTTGTCCGACGGCATGGTCAAGATCGGCGTGCTGTCCGACATGTCGAGCCTGTACGCCGACCTCGACGGCGCGGGATCCGTCCTCGCCGCGCAGATGGCGGTCGAGGACTTCGGCGCCGCGGCGAAAGGCATCAAAGTCGAGTTCACCTCGGCCGATCACCAGAACAAGCCGGACGTCGCCTCCAACGTTGCACGGCAGTGGTACGACGTCGACAAGGTAGACATCATCACCGGCACGACCAACTCGGGCGTCGCGCTCGCCGTCAACCAGGTCACGAAGGACAAGGGCAAGGCGTTCATCGTGTCGGGCGCCGCGTCTTCGGATCTCACCGGCAAGGCCTGCACGCCCAACACGATCCACTGGACCTACGACACCTGGATGCTGGCCAATGGCACCGGCAACGCCATCGTCAAGACCGGCGGCGATTCGTGGTTCTTCATCACTGCCGACTACGCGTTCGGCCACGCGCTCGAGCGCGACACCGAGGCCGTGGTGCTGAAGAGCGGCGGCAAGGTGCTGGGCAAGGTGCGCGCGCCGCTCAACACGCAGGACTTCAGCTCGTACCTGCTGCAGGCGCAGGCGTCGAAGGCGAAGATCGTCGGCCTCGCCAACGCCGGCGGGGACACCCGCAACTCGATCAAGCAGGCCGCCGAGTTCGGCATCGTCAAGGGCGGGCAGAACATGGCCGGGCTGCTCGTGTTCCTGCTCGACGTGCACGCGCTCGGACTGCCGGCCGCGCAGGGCCTGATCTTCACCGAGACGTTCTACTGGGACATGAACGACCAGACCCGGGCGTTCACCAAACGCTTCGCCGAGCGCAACAAGGGCATCTACCCGACGATGATCCACGCCGGCGTCTACTCCGGCGTGCTGCATTACCTGAAGGCGGTGGAGGCGCTCAAGAACGACGACGGCACGAAGGTCATCGCGAAGATGAAGGAGATGCCGACCGACGACCCGCTGTTCGGCAAGGGCACAGTCCGCGCCGACGGACGCAAGATCCACCCGGCCTACCTCTTCGAGGTCAAGAAGCCGTCCGAGTCCAAAGGCCCCTGGGACTATTACAAGACCCGCGCGACGATCCCGGCGGACCAGGCGTTTCGCCCGTTGAAGGACGGCGACTGCCCATTGGTGAAATGACGCTCTCGCTCACTATCCGTCGCGCCGACTCTTGGCGGTGGTCAGTCGGCCGCCTGGCGCGGTGCGACGGTTAACTGCTCGCGTTGGAGTGGGCGCCGTCTGGCGCCCCTCAACGCTTCGCTCCCGACGATGCGGCACCGGATAGCGCTTCCATGACTGAAATATTTGGCATGCCGACGCAGGCGCTGTTCGGACAACTGCTGATCGGCCTCATCAACGGGGCGTTCTACGCGATGCTCTCGCTCGGGCTGGCGGTGATCTTCGGCCTGCTCAATATCATCAATTTCACGCACGGCGCCCAATACATGATCGGGGCGTTCTGTGCCTATTTCCTGCTGCAATACGCGGGCGTCGGCTATTGGTGGTCGTTGCTGATCGCACCGGTCGCCGTCGGGCTCACGGGCGTCGTCATCGAGCGGACAATGCTCGCGCGGCTCTACCAGCTCGATCACCTGTACGGGCTCCTGCTGACGTTCGGCCTCGCGCTCATCATCCAGGGCGTGTTCACCAACTACTTCGGCTCGTCGGGGATCCCCTATCGGATCCCGGACGAGCTCAACGGCGGCATCAATCTCGGCTTCATGTTCCTGCCGAAGTATCGCGCGTGGGTGATCGTCGCTTCCTTCCTGATCTGCACCGCGACCTGGTTCCTGATCGAGCGCACGAAGCTGGGCTCGTACCTGCGCGCCGCGACCGAGAACCGGGCTTTGGTGCAGGCGTTCGGCATCAACGTCCCGCGGATGATCACGCTGACCTACGGCGCGGGCGTCGCCCTCGCGGCCTTCGCCGGCGTGATGGCTGCGCCGATCTACCAGGTCAGTCCGCTGATGGGCGCCGACCTCATCATCGTCGTCTTCGCGGTCGTCGTGATCGGCGGGATGGGCTCGATCCTCGGCGCGATCGTCACGGGCTTCGGGCTCGGCGTCATCGAAGGGCTGACCAAGGTGTTCTACCCGGAAGCGTCGAACACGGTGATCTTCGTGATCATGGTGATCGTGCTCCTGATCAAGCCGGCCGGATTGTTCGGGAAGGAGCGCTGAGGCCGTGACGCAACCGACTTCCGGGATCGTCAGCGTGACGACCGTGGTCACCGAGTCCGTGACCGTGGTCGCGACCGTCGTCGATGGGGCATCGCGCGAGCGGCGGCGCTTCGCCGTCGCGACCGCGTTGATGGCCGCCGCGCTCGTCGTGGCACCCTTCGTGGGCATCTATCCGGTCTTCCTGATGAAGGCGCTGTGCTTCGCTCTCTTCGCCTGCGCGTTCAACCTGCTGATCGGCTTCGGCGGCCTGCTGTCCTTCGGCCACGCGATGTTCCTCGGCAGCGCCGGCTATGTCTCGGCGCACGCCGCCAAGGTCTGGGGATTTCCGCCGGAGCTCGCGATCCTCGCCGGCACCGCGGCGGCCGCGCTGCTCGGTGTCGTTTCGGGGGCGCTCGCGATCAGGCGGCAGGGCATCTACTTCGCGATGATCACGCTGGCGCTCGCGCAGATGATCTTCTTCTTCTGCCTGCAGGCGCCGTTCACGCACGGCGAGGACGGGATCCAGGCGGTCCCGCGCGGCAGGCTGTTCGGGTTCCTCGACCTGTCGCACACGCTGACGATGTACTACGTCGTGCTGGCGATCTTCCTCGCGGCGTTCCTGCTCATCCATCGCGTGATCCATTCGCCGTTCGGTAACGTGCTGAAGGCGATCCGCGAGAACGAGCCACGCGCCATCTCGCTCGGCTACGATGCGGAACGTTACAAGCTGCTCGCGTTCGTGCTGTCCGCGACGCTGTCGGGTCTCGCCGGCGCGACCAAGGCGATCGTGTTCCAGCTCGCGTCGCTGACCGACGTGCACTGGACGATGTCCGGCGAGGTCGTGCTGATGACGCTGCTGGGCGGGATGGGGACGATCTTCGGGCCGGTCGTCGGTGCGTTCACGATCATCGGCCTCGAGAATTATCTCGCGGGCTTCGGCCAATGGGTGACCGTGATCACCGGCACCATCTTCGTCGTGTGCGTGCTCGCGTTTCGCCGCGGCATCGTGGGCGAGCTCGGTGCGTGGTGGGCGAACCGGAAGTCCTGAGCCGCGCGACGTCGCCGTGATTGGCTCGATGGAGCAGGTTTGACGATGCGCTGCGCGCGTGCGGCGGCGCTGTCCGCCGCGATCCTCGGCGGGCTTGCCGGCTCGCCCATGGCCGCTGCGGCGCCAGACGTCGTCACCGGCGCCTGCCGCGAGGGCGTGCCGAACGGCGCCTACGAGTTCCGGATGCCCGACGGCCGGCTGCGGATCGTCGGCGCCTTCGCGAAGGGCCGGCGTACCGGCACGTTTCTGTTCTGGACGGCGTCCGACGCGCGCATCGCCGTCATCCCGTACGATGACGACGCCAAGGTGGGGACCGTCGCGCTCTGGTATCCACCGGCGAGGCCACGGGGCGAACCTCGCCGCAAGCAGGAATCCGCGTACGCGGCAGGCGTGCTCCACGGCATCACGCGGTCGTGGCACCCGAATGGCGCACGCCGGGCCGAGTACCGTTACGAGCATGGGAGCTTGGCCGCGGCCCTGGCATGGACCGACTCCGGCGCGCCGCTGACCGAACCCGAGGCGCGCCGCATCGCCGAGCGTGACCGGGCGACGGACGCGGACTACTACGCGGGCCTCGAGCGGACGATCGCTGAGAACGCGCCGCGCTGCGATTGACGTGTGGGCAGCTCTCGAGCCGTCGGGTCGCCGCACGTCGACCGCTTTGACGCTTGCCAACGTTTCGCGCTAGATTGCCGCCGGTCCCGCCGTGTCCCGGTAACCATTGGGCGCGGCTCCGTCCCCTTTTCCGTCCCTGCCGAGGCACTTCCCATGCGCCATGCACCGCTCCGCCACGTCCTTTCCGCTTGCGCCGTAGTCCTGGCTCTAACGGCCGCAGCGCTGCCGCCCGGCGCGGCCGCGCAAGAGCTGAAGATCGCGGTCGCCGCCGACATCACGTCGATGGATCCGCACTTCTTCAACCTGTTCCCCAACAACAACATGGCGGAGCACATCTTCGACAAGCTCGTCGTGATGGATGCGGATTCGAAGATGATCCCGGGCATCGCGACGTCCTGGAAGGTGATCAACCCGACGACCTGGGAATTCAAGCTCCGCAAGGGCGTCAAGTTCCACGACGGCAGCGAGCTCACGGCCGAGGACGTGGCCTTCTCGATCGACCGCGTCGCACAGATCCCGAACAGCCCGGGACCCTTCGTCGCGTACACCAAGGCGATCGTCGGCAAGGAAATCGTCGATCCGTACACGATCCGGTTCAAGACGGCCACGCCGTATCCGCTGGTCGCCTCCGACATGTCGACGATCTACATCGTGTCGAAGAAGGTCGCTGCGGGCGCCACGACCGAGGACTTCAACACGGGCAAGGCCGCGATCGGCAGCGGGCGCTACAAGTACGGTCGCTATGTTTCCGGCGATCGCGTCGACCTCGTGCGCAACGACAGCTACTGGGGCGACAAGGCGCCCTGGGACAAGGTCACGTTCAAGATCATCAAGAACGAGCCCGCCCGCGTCGCAGCGCTCCTGTCCGGCGACGTCGACGCGATCGAGCAGCCACCGACCGCCGATCTCGTGCGCATCAAGGGTGATCCGAAGTTCACGGTGACCTCGAAGATCTCGCACCGCGTCATCTATTTCAACTTCGACCATCTCGACCGGGCGAGCCCGTTCATCACGGACAAGGCCGGCAAGCCGCTCGCCAAGAATCCGCTCCTCGACGTGCGCGTGCGCCGGGCCATCTCGAAGGCCATCAATCGGCAGGCGATCGTCGACCGCGTGATGGAAGGGCAGGGCGTGCCGTCGGGCCAGCTCGTCTCCGAGAAGCTGTTCGGCAACGTGCCGGGCTTGAAGGCGGATGTCTATGACGTCGAAGGCGCGAAGAAGCTGATGGCCGAGGCCGGGTATCCGGACGGCTTCAACCTCACGATCCACGGCCCGTCGGGCCGCTACGTCAACGACGAGAAGATCGTGCAGGCGGTGGCGCAGATGCTCTCCCGCATCGGAATCACGGCCAAGGTCGAGACCGCGCCGATGGGGCCGTACTCCGGCCGCGCATCGAAGCAGGAGTTCAGCTTCCACATGGTCGGCTGGGGCGCCTCCACCGGCGAAGCCTCGAGCCCGCTCCGCTCGCTCCTCGCGACGTTCAATCGCGACAAGGGTCTCGGCGCCGTCAACTGGGGCCGCTACGGCAACGTCAAGGTGGATTACCTCATCGAACAGGCGCTGCAGCAGGTCGACGACGAGAATCGCAAGATCATGCTGCAGAACGCTACCAAGCTCGCGATGGAGGACCTCGGCATCATGCCGATCCACTTCCAGTTCACGATCTGGGCGACCAAGAAGAACGTTGCCTACACGCCGCGCACCGACGAGTACACGCTGGCGTTCCAGTTCAGGCCCGTGGGCGCGAAGCCGTGATGGAGTGACCGCGTGAACCGCCGGCGGCTCCTCGTCGCGGGCCTCGTCGCCGCGATCGGCAGCGGCGGCGCCTTCGGCGCCGCCAAGCGGGAGGTGCGCGTCGGTTATCTCGAATTTGTCAAGGAGTCCGATGGCGAGGTGCTGTACCGGGAATTCGTCGAGGGTATGCAGAGCCGCGGCTACGTGGAGGGTCGTAACCTGCAGTTGCTGCGCAAGTCCGCCGGAGCGCGCGCGGAACGGCTGCGGACTCTGGCGGCCGAGCTGACCGCGGCGAAGGTGGATGTCATGATGGCCGCCTCGACGGAGGCCGCAAAGGGGGCCAAGTTCGGCGCACCCAGGGTCGCGACGGTCTTCGTGATATCGGGCGATCCTGTGCACGAGGGGTTGGTGGGCAGCCTGTCCCGGCCGCAGGGCCAACTGACCGGTCTGACGTCACACGGGCAGGACCTGACCGCGAAGCGAATGCAGATTCTCAAGGATGCGTTTCCCGGGATCCGCAGCATCGCGATTGTCGGATCGAACGTCAGCATGTCCGGCGTTGCCATCGATGAGCCCGCGCGGCGGCTGCAACTGGATGTTCTGCGGTTCCCCGTCAATCAATCCGCCGACTATCGGGATGCCGCGGCGGCCATCACGCGGAGCGCCGCCGACGCTGTCCTCGTCGTCGAGGATGCCGACGCCGTGACCTTCCTGAACGCGTTCACTCGGCTGATGATGGCGACGCGCCGGCCGGTCATGTTCAACGCCGACGTCTTCGTCGAGGGCGAAGGTTGGGGGCTCATGGCCTATGGCGTGAGCCTGCGGAAGCTCTATCGGCGGGCGGCGCATGTCGTCGCGCGGCTGCTCGAAGGCGCGAAGCCGTCCGATCTCCCCGTCGAGCAGCCCGCGCACTACGAGCTGGTGGTCAACCTTCGCGCCGCGGAGGAGTACGCCATCGTCTTGCCCAAGGACTTTCTGCAGCGTGCCGATCGCGTGATCCGATGACTTCTCCGTGCCCGGCGGAACCGCAGGCCGAGAAGCGCCGGCGAGTCCGGCGCTCGTCGCACTGACCCTCATCGGCGCGAACGCACGACACCCATGCTCGTCTTCATCATCCGCCGCAGTCTCCAGAGTATCGTCGTGCTGTTCGTGATGTCGCTGCTGGTTTTTGTCGGCGTCTACGCGATCGGCAATCCTATCGACATCCTGATCAGCCCGCAGGCCGACCAGATGGACCGCGAGCGCGCGATCGCGGCGCTCGGTCTCGACAAGCCGCTGTGGGCGCAGTACTGGAGCTTTCTCGAAGGGGTGGCGCGCGGCGACCTCGGGCGCTCCTTCGTGCACAGCACGTCCGCGCTCGGGCTCATCCTCGAGCGGATGCCGGCGACGATGGAGCTCGCGCTGACGGCTATGCTGATCGCGATCGTGCTCGGCATTCCCCTCGGCCTGTGGGCCGGCTTGCGGCCGAACGGCATCGCGGGGCGCTCGATCATGGCGGGCTCGATCCTCGGCTTCTCGCTGCCGACGTTCTGGGTGGGCCTGATGTTGATCATGGTGTTTTCCGTGATGCTGGGCTGGCTCCCGTCCAACGGACGGGGGAAACGACGATTCTCTTCGGCGTCGTTCCGGTTTCGTTCCTGTCGAGCGACGGGTTGCGGCACCTGATCATGCCGGCGACCAACCTCGCGCTGTTCAACCTCGCGCTGCTGATCCGCCTGACGCGCGCGGGCGCGCATGAGGCGCTGCTGCAGGACTACGTGAAGTTCGCCCGCGCGAAAGGATTGACCAACTCGCGCGTGATCGGCGTGCACGTGCTGCGCAACATCCTGATTCCCATCGTCACCGTGATCGGGCTGCAGTTCGGTGCGCTCGTCGGTTTTGCCATTGTCACCGAGAGCGTGTTCGCGTGGCCCGGCATGGGCAAGCTCCTGATCGACTCGATCGGCGTGCTCGACCGGCCGGTGATCGTCGCGTACCTCCTCGTCATCGTGACGTTCTTCATCGTCATCAACCTGCTCGTCGATGTGCTGTATTCGGCGCTCGATCCGCGCATCCGCCTCACGGAAGTCAAGGGCTGACCGGATGAGCGCCGCCCGACCGCAGACGCCGTTCGGGCGCATCGTCGCCGACTTCGGCGCGAATCCGGTCGCCATTTTCGGACTCGTCCTCCTCGGCATCATCCTGTTCCTCGCGCTTTTCGCACCGCTGATTTCTCCGCAGAATCCGTACGATCTCGCCCAGCTCGACGTGATGGACAGCCGGCTGCCGCCGGGGTCGGCGTCACCCACCGGCGGCACCTTCTGGCTCGGCACGGACGACCAGGGCCGCGACATGCTGTCGGCGATTTTCTACGGCCTCAGGATCAGCCTCGGCGTGGGCATTGCGTCGACGGTGTTCGCGCTCGCCATCGGGCTCGCGATGGGCCTCACCGCCGCCTACGTCGGCGGTCGCGTCGAAACGCTCATCATGCGCGTCGTCGACATCCAGCTCTCGTTCCCGGCGATCCTGATTGCACTGATCCTGATCGCCGTGCTGGGACAGGGGACCGGCAAGGTGATCGCAGCCCTCGTGACGGTCCAGTGGGCCTACTACGCCAGGACCGTGCGCGGCGCGGCGCTGGTCGAGAAGCGCAAGGAGTACATCGAGGCGGCGCACTGTCTCGCGTTGTCGCCCTCCCGCATCGTGTTCCGGCATCTGTTGCCGAACTGCCTGCCGCCGATGATCGTCGTGGCCACCGTGCAGGTGGCGGCGGCGATCGCGCTGGAGGCAACCCTGTCCTTCCTGGGCCTCGGGCTGCCGATCACCGAGCCCTCGCTCGGCCTCCTCATCGCCAACGGCTACCAGTACCTGCTATCCGGGAAGTACTGGATCAGCTTCTTTCCCGGCATCGCGCTCCTGTGCACGATCGTCAGCATCAATCTCGTCGCCGACCAGCTGCGTGACGTGCTGAATCCGAGGTTGCAGAGGTAGCGATGAGCGCGCCGGGCGAAGCCAAGGCTCGAAGAGCGCGTCGGCGCGCGAGTTCGCACGAGGCCGACACGCAGACGTTGCCGATGCACGGCCGGTACAAGGAGGCCGCGCGGTGACCCCGCCGCTGCTCGAAGTCGCCGGCCTGCGCACGCACTTCTTCACTCGGGCGGGCGTGGTCAAGGCGGTCGACGACGTGTCGTTCGTCGTCCGCAAAGGCGAGGTGATGGGCCTGGTCGGCGAGTCGGGCTCCGGCAAGTCGATGACCGGCTATTCGATCATGGGTCTCGTGGATCCACCCGGCCGGATCGTCGACGGCACGATCCGCTTGGGCGGCCGCGACCTTCGCGCACTCTCGCCCGAGGCGCTGCGACAGCTTCGCGGCAACCGGATCGCGATGATCTTCCAGGATCCGATGATGACGTTGAATCCGGTCCTGTCGGTGGCGGCGCAGATGGTCGAGACCATCCTTGCGCACGAGAACGTGCCGCGCCGCGTGGCGCTCGAGCGCTCGCGGGCGGCGCTGGTGCAGGTCGGCATTCCGTCGCCGGACGAGCGGCTCGCGGCCTACCCGCACCAGTTCTCCGGCGGGATGCGCCAACGGGTGGCGATCGCGATCGCGCTCCTCAATCATCCGGATCTCATCATCGCCGACGAGCCGACGACGGCGCTCGACGTCACGATCCAGGGCCAGATCCTGTTCGAGATGCAGAAGCTCACGCGTGAGACCGGCGCTGCGATGATCTGGATCACGCACGACCTGTCCGTCGTGGCAGGCCTCGCCGACCATGTCAGCGTCATGTACGCCGGGCGCATCGTCGAGCAGGGCAGCGTGTTTGATGTGCTGTCGCAACCGCGGCATCCCTACACGCAGGGGTTGCTCGACTCGGTGCCATCGCGCAGCGTGCGCGGCGCGCGACTGAAGCAGATACCCGGCATGCCGCCGTCGGTGCAGGACCTGCCGGAGGGTTGTGCCTTTCGCGAGCGGTGCAGCCGCGCCTCCGACGCCTGCGCGGCGATGCCGGCGATGCGGCCGCTGGGCGCCGCCGGCGCCGACGATGGGCGGGCCGTGCGTTGCCACCATCCCCTGGACGTGTCGGCCGCGCCATGAACTCTTCGGCGTCGAGCGCCGCGGCGGTGGCCGCAACCCCGCTGGTCGAGCTCGTGCGTGTGTCGAAGCGCTTCGTGAAGTCGCTCGACGTCTCCGCGCGCATCGGCAACTTGCTGGGCGCCGGCCTGCGCGAGGAAATCGTGCACGCGGTGGATGGTGTCGACCTCGCGATCCATTCTGGCGAGGTCGTCGGCCTCGTCGGCGAATCGGGGTGCGGCAAGTCGACGCTGGGCCGGCTCGCGGTGGGATTGCTTCCGCTCTCCGAAGGCGAACGCCGCTGGCAGGGCAGGGCGCTCACGGGGCTCTCCCCCGACGCGGCACGCCGGCAGCAGCTCAAGATGCAGATGATCTTCCAGGATCCGTACGCGTCGCTCAATCCGCGGATGCGCGTCGTCGACATCGTCGGCGAGGCGCCTGTCGCGCACGGTCTCGTCGCCGCCCGGGACAAGGCGCAATACGTGGTGGAGCAGTTGAATCGAGTCGGGCTCGACGGGTCGCTGACGCGACGTTTCCCGCATCAGTTCTCCGGCGGCCAGCGGGCGCGGATCGGCATCGCCCGCGCGCTCGCGGTGAAGCCCGAGTTCCTGGTCTGCGACGAGTCGGTCGCGGCCCTCGACGTGTCGATCCAGGCGCAAGTGCTGAACCTGTTCATGGACCTGCAGTCGGCGCTCCATCTCACCTACCTTTTCATCAGCCACGATCTCGGCGTGGTCGAGCACATCAGCGATCGCCTCGTCATCATGTATCTCGGCCGCGTCGTCGAGTCGGGACCGACACCGGAGCTCTACGCGGCGCCCAATCATCCGTACACGAGGGCGCTCCTCGCCGAGGCCGGCAAGGTCGAACCGAGGAAGCGAACGTTCGTGCCCATCCAGGGCGAGATTCCGTCCCCGCTCGCGCCGCCGCCGGGCTGCCATTTCCATCCCCGATGTCCGCATGCGATGGCGATTTGCCGGACGACCGCGCCGCAACTGCGCGAGGTCGCGCCAGCGCGCTGGTCGTCATGCCATTTGAACGACGCGTGAGGGCGCGATGCGCGTGCTGCCCGTTCCGCCTTTCCTGCGCCACGGCCCCGCGAACGCCGTACTGCCGCTCGTCATCGATTCGCCGCACTCGGGCGAGCACTATCCCGACGACTTCGATCACGTCCCGCCCAGGGCCGTCGTGCGGCTTGCCGAGGATACGCACGTGGCGCGGCTGTATCGCGCGGCGACGCGACATGGCGCCACGTTGATCGAAGCGACGTTTCCGCGCGCCTACATCGACGCGAACCGCAGCCTCGCCGATCTCGATCCTGCGATGCTCGCAGACGCCTGGCCGGATCCCGTCGCGCCGTCGCGCAAGACGGAGCAGGGCATCGGGCTCCTCTGGCGCATCGCGCGCAACGGTGCTCCGATGTACGACCGCAAGCTCTCGACTGACGAAGTGCGTCAGCGTATCGACGGGTGCTACGTTCCCTATCACGCAGCCATCGCCGCGGAGATCGAGGCCCTCCACCGCGCATTCGGTGCGGTATGGCACATCAACGCCCATTCGATGCCCGCCGTCGGCGATGCCAATGCCGACGATCCCGGCCGCGAGCGCGCCGATGTCGTGCTCGGCGATCGCGACGGGACGACGTGCGCGGCCGGATTCACCGATCTCGTCGCGCGCACCATGCGCGGCATGGGCTACAGCGTCGCCGTGAACGATCCGTACAAGGGTGTCGAACTTGTCCGGAGGCACGGGCGTCCGGCGCAGAATCGACACAGCTTGCAGATCGAGATCAAGCGCACGCTGTACATGGACGAAGCAACGCTCGCGCCGAACGCGGGTTACGGCCGGGTCCAGCGGGATCTCGCGACGCTCGTCGCCATCGTTGCCGCCGCGGTGGGCGTTCGTGCCATTGGTCAGACCACTTGACCGGTTCCGGCCGCGCTGCTACCTTCCGCGCGTTGGCGTCGGCGCGGCTTCGGAAGAAGATGGTGCGCTGGCGCGGTCGCGTCCATCCGGACTCGTCCATCTCTTGCCAGGAGGGTCCATGAAGCTCATTCACCGCGCGCTCGCCGCGCTGGCCGTGTTCGCCGTCGCCGGAGTTGCCGCGGCCGCGTATCCGGATCGTCCCATCACCTTCGTCGTCCCGTGGGGCGCCGGCGGCGGAACCGACGGCACGGCACGCTACTTCGCCGCGATGATGGAAAAGGAACTGGGGCAGCCCGTCAACGTCGTCAACCGCACCGGCGGCAGCGGCGTCGTCGGGCACAGCGCGATCGCGCAGGGCGCGCCCGACGGCTACACGATCGGCATGATCACGGTCGAGATCACGATGATGCACTGGCAGGGCCTGACCGAGCTCAACCCCGCGTCCTACACGCCGCTCGCCCTCGTGAACTCCGACCCCGCCGGCTTCACGGTGAGCGCGTCGTCGCCATACAAGTCCGTGAACGAGGTGCTCGCGGCCGTCAAGGCCAACCCGGGCAAGCTCAAGGCGTCGGGAACCGGGCAGGGCGGCATCTGGCACCTGGCCTTGGCCGGGTTGCTGAACGACCTCAAGATACCGCTGACCGCGGTGCCGTGGGTGCCCTCCAACGGCGCGGCCCCGGCCATGCAGGATCTCGTCGCCGGCGGTGTCGATATCGTGACGTGCTCGCTGCCCGAGGCGCGCGCACTGATCGAAGCCGGCAAGGCGCGGCCGCTCGCCGTGATGGACGACAGGCGCTCCCCGCTGTTTCCGGACGTGCCGACAATGCAGCAGGCGATCGGCGTGAACTATCCGGTGGCCGCGTGGCGCGGCATCGCCGGTCCCAAGGGCCTGCCGAACGATGTCAGCACCAAGCTCATCGCCACGATCCAGAAGGTCGCCTCGAGCAAGGAATGGAAGGAGTTCGCGGCGAGCAAGGGCTACGGTACCGCATGGGCGCCGGGCGCCGAGTTCGCCGCGTTCATGGCGAAGAACGACGCCGCGATGGGCTTGACGATGAAGGCGGCAGGTCTGGCGAAGTAACTCCGATCGCCCGGGCGGGGGCGTGCGTTCCCGCTCGCGGCGAACGGCATCCGTTCCGGATGGAAAGACCTGATCTCGCATGAAGGTCAACGACGCCATCTGGGGTGCGTTGCTTCTGCTGCTCAGCGTCGCGCTGCTCGTCCACGTCCAGAGCTTTCCCAAGATTCCGGGGCAGCAATACGGTCCGGGCATGTTCCCGGGGGTTGTCGCGGCCTGCCTCGGCATCTGCGCCGTCCTGCTCATCATCAAGGGTGTGGCGGCGCGCGCCTTGGGGCAACAGCGGGCGCCATGGATCGCGCTCCAACCCTGGACCCGTTCGCATCGGCACGTTGTCGCATTCGCGCTGACCATCGCCATCAACGTGTTCTATATTCTCGCGGTGCGCTCGCTGGGTTTTATTCCGACCGGGATCGTCTATCTCACCGTCCTGTTCACGGTCTTCGGGCTGGGCGCCCGGTGGGCCGTCCCGCTTGCCGTGGTGGCGACCTTCGTGATCCACACGGCTTTCTACAAGCTCCTGCGCGTTCCGCTGCCGTGGGGCGTGCTGCAGCCCTTCCTCTGGTAGCCGTGCGCGGCTCGGGACACGGGACATGAGCGGGCCCTGGGAGCAGGCGTTCGCGCTGGTTGCAGATCCCTACAATCTCTGGGTGATGCTGGCGGCTTCGCTGTACGGCCTGTTTGTCGGCGCCGTCCCGGGCCTGACCGCCACCATGGCCACGGCACTGCTGGTGCCGGTGACGTTCTTCATGGCGCCCATTCCCGCGATCGCCGCCATCGTCACGGCGACGGCCATGGCCATCTTCTCGGGCGACATCCCGGGCTGCCTGATGCGCATGCCGGGAACGCCGGCGTCCGCGGCTTACACGGACGAAGCGTATGCGATGACGAAGAAGGGCCAGGCGGAGCTGGCACTGGGCGCCGGCCTCGTGTTCTCGGTGATCGGCGGCCTGTTCGGAACGATGGTGCTGATCATCGCCGCGCCCGCACTGGCCGAGTTCGCGTTGAAATTCAGCTCGTTCGAGTACTTCTGGCTGGTGCTGATGGGCCTGACCTGCGCGGTGTTCATGACGTCCGAGCGGCCGCTCAAGGGGTTCGTGTCGCTGCTCCTCGGCCTCCTCGTCGCCTCCGTCGGCCTCGGCAACCCGGCCGGATTTCCGCGTTTCACGTTCGGCAACGTCGAGCTGATGGGCGGCCTCGGCATGATCCCCATCATGATCGGCATGTTCGCGATCTCCGAGATCATCCGCTATGCCGTCGACACCAACCCGCAGCTGAAGATCGTCGACCAGCCGATCGGCAACGTCTTCAAGGGGATGTGGGGACTCGCCAGGAAGTACCCGATGCAGATCCTGCGCGGGAGCACGCTCGGCACGGCGGTTGGCGCGCTGCCCGGCGCCGGCGCCGACATCGCGGCCTGGATGTCGTACGCGGTCAGCAAGAAGATGTCCAAGGAGCCGGAAAAATTCGGCACCGGCCACGTCGAGGGCATCGTCGAGAGCGGCGCCGCCAATAACAGCGCGCTGGCCGGCGCGTGGATTCCGGCGCTCGTCTTCGGGATTCCCGGCGATTCGATCACCGCGATCGTGATCGGCGTGCTCTACATGAAGAACATGAACCCGGGGCCGTCGCTGTTCACCCACAATCCGCAGAACATCTACGCCGTCTACCTCCTCTTCATCATCGCCAATTTGATCATGATCCCGCTGGGCTGGTGGTGCATCAAGGTGGCGAAGCAGATCCTCAAGGTGCCGCGCAACGTGCTGATGCCCGTCATCATGCTGTTCTGTGTCGTGGGCTCGTTCGCGATCAACAACACGACCTTCGACGTCACCGTGATGCTGGTCGCCGGCGTCATCGCCTACGTTCTCGAGGAGAACGGCTTTCCCGTCGCCCCGGCGATCCTCGGGATCGTGCTCGGCAGCATGCTCGAGGAAAACTTCGTTACGTCGATGATCAAGTCCGACGGCGCGTTCCTCGCGTTCGTCGAGCGTCCGGTCGCCGCGGTCCTGGGCGCCATGACGCTCGCCCTCTGGTTCCTCCCGCCGCTGTTGCGCCGCCTGCGCCGTCTGGCGGGAGCCTAGCGGCGCGCGCCGTCCTGTCGCCGCGTCGGTCGACGGCGGGATCTCGTTCCCCGGCCCCTGCATTGCCCGTCTTTGCCGCGCTGCGGTATAATTTCGAGGTTTTGCAGCCCTATCCCCGATCACTCAGGACGGCGGGGTGACGTCGCGGGCGGCGGGGAGTTCCATCGCAATGCGCGGCAAATTCGTCGTCGGCAACTGGAAGATGAACGGCGGGCTGGCGGCCAATGCGGCGCTCCTCTCCGAACTGGTCGCCGGATGGCGGGCCACAACCGGCCGGCAGATCGCCGTGTGCGCACCGTATCCGTACCTGGCGCAGGTGGGCGCCGTCCTGGCCGCAACGTCCATCGGCTGGGGCGCGCAAGACGTGAGCGAGCATGCGTCCGGTGCGTTCACGGGTGAAGTTTCGGCGCGGATGCTGGTCGAGTTCGGCTGCCGTCATGTCATCGTCGGGCACTCGGAGCGGCGGCAGTTCTACGGCGATGCCGACGAGGTCGTGGCGCGGAAGGCGGTGGCCGCGCTGGCGGAGGGCCTGACGCCGATCGCGTGCGTCGGCGAGACGCTCGCGGAGCGCGACGCCGGAGCGACGATGGCAGTGGTGTCGCGGCAGCTCGACGCTGTCTTGGCGGCGGTCGGCGCGAACGCCTCGAGGCTCGTGGTCGCGTACGAGCCGGTCTGGGCGATCGGCACGGGCAGGACGGCCTCGCCGGAAGAGGCGCAGGCGGTGCACGCGGCGCTGCGCGCGCGGTTGGCGCGAAGCGATGCGGCGGAGGTGCAACTGTTGTATGGCGGGAGCGTGAAGGCCGACAACGCGAAATCGCTGTTCGCGATGGCGGATATCGATGGCGGTCTGATCGGTGGCGCGTCGCTCCGATCGACGGAATTCTTGGCGATCGCGCGGGCCTAACGCGCGATGCTGGAGTGATGAATGAACATGCTGGAAACCGTACTGCTGGTCCTGCACCTGCTGGTCGCCGTGGCGATCTGCGGGTTCGTGCTGTTGCAGCACGGCAAGGGCGCCGACATGGGAGCGGCGTTCGGTAGCGGGTCGTCGGGCAGTCTCTTCGGCGCCGCCGGCTCCGCCAACTTCCTGTCGCGGACGACGGCGATACTCGCTGCCGTGTTCTTCGCCTCGAGTCTCGGCCTCACGTGGCTCGCCTCGCACAATACCGGCCCCTCGGGTGTGATGCAGCAGGGCGTCATGGAGAAGATGGCGCCGAAGGCCGGCGAGCTGCCGAAGGCCTCCGACATTCCCGCCGCGCCGGGAGCGCCGTCCATGCCGGCGCCGGGCGCGGATCCGATCAAGGCACCCGTGCCGCCTGCGCCCTCCGGAGCCGAGGGCTCGAAATCGGGCGAGGTGCCGAAATGAACAAGCCGACGTGGTGAAATTGGTAGACACGCTGTCTTGAGGGGGCAGTGGCGTAAGCCGTGGGAGTTCGAGTCTCCCCGTCGGCACCAGAAGCTGGGCAACGAGAACCGATTCGCGCGCGAGCGACTTTTCGCGGAAGGCGGCAACGATGCTGGAGCAGTATTTTCCGGTCCTCCTGTTCATCCTGTTCGGGGTCACCGTCGGCGCCGTGCTGCTCGCCGTCGGCACGCTGCTGTCGCCGAACCGCCCGGACGCCGAGAAGCTGTCGCCCTACGAGTGCGGCTTCGAGGCGTTTGAAGACGCGCGGATGAAGTTCGACGTCCGTTACTACCTGGTCGCGATCCTGTTCATCCTGTTCGATCTCGAGATCGCCTTTCTCTTCCCGTGGGCGGTGGTGTTGCCCAAGATCGGCTTCTTCGGCTTCGCCGCGATGATGGTCTTCCTCGCCGTGCTGGTGGTCGGCTTCGTCTACGAGTGGAAGAAAGGCGCGCTGGATTGGGAGTAGCGACGTGAGCCGGGGAGCAGGGGCCCCTGGCGCGGGTAGCGCCTGGGGATGCGACCGGGGCGAATCGACGCAACAAGGCCGACGCGAGGAAAGTCGCATGGTGCAGTGGGTACAAAGAGGCCAACATGGCGATTGAAGGCGTACTCGAGAAAGGCTTCGTCACCACGTCGCTCGACAACGTCATCAACTGGTGCCGCAACGGGTCGATGTGGCCGATGTCGTTCGGCCTCGCCTGTTGTGCCGTGGAGATGATGCACGCCGGCGCGTCGCGCTACGATCTCGATCGCTTCGGCGTGGTGTTCCGGCCCAGCCCGCGCCAGTCCGACGTCATGATCGTCGCCGGCACGCTGTGCAACAAGATGGCGCCGGCGCTGCGCAAGGTCTACGACCAGATGGCCGAGCCGCGGTGGGTGATCTCGATGGGCTCCTGCGCGAACGGCGGCGGCTATTACCACTATTCGTACTCCGTCGTGCGCGGCTGCGACCGCATCGTGCCGGTCGATATCTACGTCCCCGGCTGTCCGCCGACGGCCGAAGCGCTCCTCTACGGCATCCTGCAGCTCCAGAACAAGATCTGGCGCACCAACACGATCGCGCGTTGATGGCCACGAAAATCGAAGCCCTGACGGCGGCGCTGGCAGGCGCGCTCGGCGATGACGCGGGTACGCTCACCGTCGCGTTCGGCGAGGCGACCCTCGTCGTGGCCCACGACCGGCTCGAGGCAACGTTGCGCACGCTGCGCGACCACCCGGACCTGTCGTTCGAGCTCATGGCCGACCTCTGCGGCGTCGACTATTCGACCTGGGGCGGCCAGGAGCGGGACGGGCCGCGCTTCGCCGTGGTCTATCACTTGCTGTCGCTCGGCCACAACCGGCGCTTGCGCGTGCGCTGCTTTGCCCCGGACGACGCGTTTCCCGTCGTCGCCAGCGCCGTCGACATCTGGCCGTGCGCGAACTGGTTCGAACGGGAGGCGTTCGACCTCTTCGGCATCATGTTTCCCGGGCATCCGGACCTGCGCCGGATCCTGACCGACTACGGCTTCGTGGGACATCCGTTCCGCAAGGACTTTCCGATTTCCGGTCACGTCGAGATGCGCTACGACCCCGAGCAGGGCCGCGTGATCTACCAGCCCGTGACGATCGAGCCGCGTGAAGTCACGCCGCGGATCATTCGCGAGGACTCTTACGCGACCGGCCGCTAGATGGCAGAGATTCGCAACTACACGATGAATTTTGGCTCCGGCCGGCCTTCGGCCTTAACTTGCTTGCGCAAGTTTGCCTTCACCGAAATTCATCTGCGACTTCGCTAAATGGCAGAGATTCGCAACTACACGATGAATTTTGGGCCGCAGCATCCGGCCGCGCACGGCGTGCTGCGGCTGGTGCTGGAGCTCGACGGCGAGGTCATCGAGCGCGCGGATCCGCACATCGGACTCCTGCACCGGGCCACGGAGAAGCTCGCCGAACACCGGACATTCCTGCAGGCGCTGCCGTACATGGACCGCCTGGACTACGTGTCCATGATGTGCAACGAGCACGCGTACTGCCTCGCCATCGAGCGGCTGCTCGGCATCGAGGTGCCGCTCCGTGCGCAGTACATCCGCGTGATGTTCGACGAGATCACCCGGATCCTCAATCACCTGCTGTGGATCGGCTCGCACTCGCTCGACGTGGGCGGCATGACGACCTTCCTCTACGCGTTCCGCGAGCGCGAGGATCTGTTCGACGTCTACGAGGCGGTCTCCGGCGCGCGGATGCACGCGGCGTACTACCGCCCCGGCGGCGTCTATCGCGACCTGCCCGACCGGATGCCGCAATACGCCGCGCAGCACACGCGCAACGCGCGGGCGTTGCAGGACATGAACCGCAACCGGCAGGGAACGCTGCTCGACTTCATCGACGATTTCACGCGGCGCTTTCCCGGATACGTCGACGACTACGAAACGCTGCTCACCGAGAACCGCATCTGGAAACAGCGCACGGTCGGGATCGGCGTCGTCTCCCCCGAACGGGCGCTGGCGCTCGGCTTCACCGGGCCGATGCTCCGCGGATCGGGCGTGCCGTGGGACCTGCGCAAGAAACAGCCGTACGAGGTGTACGACCGGATGGAGTTCGACATCCCGGTCGGCACCAACGGCGACTGCTACGACCGCTATCTCGTCCGCGTCGAGGAGATGCGGCAGTCGAACGCCATCGTCAAGCAGTGCGCGGCCTGGCTCAAGGCGAATCCCGGGCCTGTGATCGTCGCCGACCACAAGGTAGCGGCGCCCTCGCGCGAGGGAATGAAGACCAGCATGGAAGATCTCATCCATCACTTCAAGCTCTTCACCGAGGGGATGCACGTGCCGCCGGGCGAGGCGTATGCGGCGATCGAGCACCCGAAGGGCGAGTTCGGGATCTACCTCATCTCCGACGGTGCGAACAAGCCCTACCGGGTGAAGATCCGCGCGCCGGGCTTCGCCCACCTGTCGGCGCTGCACGAGATGGCGCGCGGCCACATGATCGCGGACGCGGTGGCGATCATCGGTACGCTCGATATCGTGTTCGGGGAGATCGACCGGTGAAGGTCGGAGGACACCCGTGTTGAGCGAAGCGGCGCTGCGCCGGATCGACCGCGAGATCGCGAAGTATCCGCCCGACCAGAAGCAGTCGGCGGTGATGTCCGCGCTCGCGATCGCGCAGGACGAGAAGGGCTGGCTGCCGCCGGAGACCATGGATTTCGTCGCCAGCTATCTCGGGATGCCGCCGGTGGCCGTGTACGAGGTGGCGACGTTCTACGCGATGTACAACCGGCAGCCTTGCGGCCGATACAAGATCACGATCTGCACGAACCTCCCGTGCGCGCTGCAGGACGCCGTCGTGGCCGCCGAGCACTTGAAGGCGAAGCTCGGCATCGGCTTCGGCGAAACGACGCCGGACGGCCTCGTGACGCTGCAGGAGGGCGAATGCATGGGCGCCTGCGGCGACGCGCCGGTGCTCCTCGTCAACAACAAGCGGATGTGCGGCCTCATGCGCCCCGACAAGATCGACGCGCTGCTCGCCGAGTTGCGCGGCGCGGGCGGGCAGCGGTGATGAACGCCGCGCTCTTCCAATGTGTTCGCAGCGGCGGCCGGATTCCCGGCAGGCTTAGGATGAGGCATGCGCCCGCCGGGAATCCGGCCGCCGCTGCGCGCGCGGGGGCGCTTCGGTGAGCGCCGCGGGGTTCCTCGACTACGGTCCCGATGCCATCCTGATGACGGGACTCTCGGGCTCGAACTGGCGACTCGCGGACTATGTGGCGCGCGGCGGCTACGACGCGCTGAAGAAGGTCCTCGCCGAAAAGATCCCGCCGGCCACCGTGATCGCCGAAGTCAAGAAGTCCGCGTTGCGCGGGCGCGGCGGCGCGGGATTCCCGACCGGGCTCAAATGGAGCTTCATGCCGCAGCAGTACCAGGGCGACAAGTATCTCGTCTGCAATTCGGACGAGGGCGAGCCCGGCACCTTCAAGGATCGCGACATCATGCGGTACAACCCGCATGCGCTGATCGAGGGCATGACGATCGCCGCCTATGCGATGGGATGCACGCGCGGCTACAACTACGTGCACGGCGAGATCTGGGAGACCTACGAGCGCTGCGAGGAAGCGCTGGCCGAGGCCTTCGCCGCCGGTTTGCTCGGTGACGACATCCTTGACTCCGGCTTCAAGTTCCACCTCTTCAACCACCACGGCTACGGCGCCTACATCTGCGGCGAGGAGACGGCGCTGCTCGAGTCGCTCGAAGGCAAGAAGGGGCAGCCACGCTTCAAGCCGCCGTTCCCGGCCAGCTTCGGTCTCTACGGCAAGCCGACGACGATCAACAACACGGAGACGTTTGCGGCGGTGCCGTGGATCATCCGCCATGGCGGAGACGCATTCCTGAATCTCGGCCGGCCGAACAACGGCGGCACGAAGATCTTCAGCGTATCCGGCGACGTCGCCCGCCCCGGCAACTACGAGGTCCGGCTGGGGACGCCGTTCAAGGAGCTCCTCGCAATGGCGGGCGGCATGCGCGACGGCCGCCCGTTGAAAGCCTGCATTCCCGGCGGCTCGTCGATGCCGGTGCTCCCGGGCGCGGTCATGATGGCGACCGACATGGACTACGACTCGATCGCGAAGGCGGGGTCGATGCTGGGTTCGGGCGCAGTCATCGTGATGAACGACACGCGCTGCATGGTGAAGTCGCTGCTGCGGCTGTCGTACTTCTACTACGAGGAGTCCTGCGGACAATGCACGCCCTGCCGCGAGGGCACGGGCTGGCTGTGGCGCGTGGTCGACCGGATCGAGCGCGGCGAGGGCAGGAGCGAGGACCTCGACCTGCTGCTGTCGGTCTCCGACAACATCGCTGGCCGCACGATCTGCGCGTTGGGCGATGCCGCCGCGCTGCCGGTTAAGAGCTTCGTCGGCCACTTCCGCGCCGAATTCCAGCATCATATCGACCACAAGCGGTGCCTGGTGCCGAGCTACGTATGAGATCCCCCCGTAACTCGCTATGCTCGTCTCCCCCCAGGGGGCAAGTGCGCCCTTGGGGCGGCAGGATGACATCCCCCCGAAACTCGCTTCGCTCGTTTCCCCCCAGGGGGCACGGCGACCTCGGGGCGGCCCTTCGGTCGCCGAGGTGCGCTCGAATCCCGCTATGCTGAACCTCGAAATCGACGGCAGGAAGGTGGAAGTCGCGCCCGGCAGCACGGTGATGGACGCCGCGAACACGCTCGACATCTACGTGCCGCATTTCTGCTATCACAAGAAGCTGTCGATCGCCGCCAATTGCCGGATGTGCCTCGTGCAGGTGGAGAAGGCGCCGAAGCCGCTCCCCGCGTGCGCGACGCCCGCCGCCGAAGGCATGAAGGTCTGGACGCAATCCGACCAGGCGACGAAGGCGCAGCACGGCGTGATGGAGTTCCTGCTCATCAACCATCCGCTCGATTGCCCGATCTGCGACCAGGGCGGCGAGTGCCAGCTGCAGGACCTCGCCGTCGGTTACGGCGGCTCGGCGTCGCGCTACACCGAGCCGAAGCGCGTCGTTTTCCACAAGAACCTGGGACCGCTCGTGGCGGCGGAGGAAATGACCCGCTGCATCCAGTGCACGCGCTGCGTGCGCTTCGGCCAGGAGATCGCCGGCGTCATGGAGCTCGGAATGATCGGCCGCGGCGAGCACTGCCGAGATCGTCGCGTTCGTCGGGCAGGGTGTCGACTCCGAGCTGTCGGGCAACATGATCGACGTCTGTCCGGTGGGCGCGCTCACGTCGAAGCCGTTCCGCTACGCCGCGAGGACCTGGGAACTCGCGCGCAGGCGATCGGTGTCGCCGCACGATTCGCTTGGCAGCAACCTGATCGTGCAGACGAAGGGCGATCGCGTGCTGCGGGTCGTGCCGTTCGACAATCCGGCGGTGAACGAGTGCTGGATTTCCGACAAGGACCGCTACTCGTACGACGCGCTCGCGAGCGACGATCGGCTGATCGCGCCGATGATCAAGGAAGGCGGCGAGTGGAGGACCGTCGACTGGCCGCAGGCGCTCGACTTCGTCGTGCGCGGCCTCAAGACGGTGACGGACGAGCATGGCGGCAAGGCGCTGGGAACGGTCGTGTCGCCGCACTCGACGCTGGAGGAGATGGCGCTGGCCGCGCGGCTCACCCGCGCGCTCGGCTCGGACAACGTCGACTTCCGCCTCCGGCAGAGCGATTTTCGCGGCGATGGGCAGTGTGTCGGCATTCCGTGGCTCGGCATGCCGATCGCCGATCTCGATGCGCTGGACCGTGCTCTCGTCATCGGCAGCTTTCTGCGCAAGGACCACCCGCTCACCGCGCAGCGCCTGCGCCACGCGGCGCGCAAAGGTGCCGAGATCTCGCTGCTGCATTCGGTCGCGGACGACTCCCGGATCCGGCTCGCGCATTCGTTCGTGGCCGTGCCGTCGCTGTTGCCGCAGGCGCTCGCGGAGATCGTCGTCGCCGCGGCGAAGGGCGCAGGCAAGCCGGTACCCGCGGCGCTCGCCGACATCGAACCGGTCGCCGCCGCGGAGGTGATCGCCGCGAGCCTCGTCGGCGGCGAGCGCAAGGCGATCCTGCTCGGAAACTATGCCGAGCAGCATCTGGACGCCTCCCAGCTGTTCGCGCTCGCGCAGGCGCTCGCCGACATCGTGGGGGCCAGGCTGGGCTGTCTCACCGAAGCCGCGAACAGCGTCGGAGGCTACGTTGCGGACGCAATGCCGCAGACCGAAGACGGACTGAACGCGTGGTCGATGTTCGCGCAGGCGCGCAAGGCCTACCTCGTGCTCGGCGCGGAGCCCGAGTTCGACTTGTGCGGCGCCCGTAGCGGCCCGCGCTGCACTCGAGAAGGCCGACTTCGTCGTCGTGATGTCGCCGTTCCGGCACGGCATGCAGTACGCCGATGCGCTGCTCCCCATCAGCCCGTTCACCGAGACGGCGGGCACGTTCGTCAATTGCGAGGGCCGGTCGCAGACGTTCAACGGTGTCGTGAAGCCTCTGGGCGAGACCCGCCCCGCGTGGAAGGTGCTGCGCGTGCTGGGGTCGCTGCTCGGACTGCCCGGCTTCGATTTCGAGTCGATCGACGATGTGCGCGCATCGTTGCCGACCGACTGCCGACATCGTGGCGAACCTCGGCAACGACTCCCGGGTCCCGATCGACACGCCGGCTCGCGAAGGCCGCCGGGTTCGAGCGTGTCGCCGACGTCCCGATCCATTTCGCGGATCCTCTCGTGCGCCGGGCGTGGTCGCTGCAGCAGACCGCCGATGCGAAGCCGCCGCGGGCACGCATGAACGCATTGACGCTCGCGGAGGTCGGCGTCGCCGAAGGCGTGCAGGTCAGGGTCCGGCAGGCGGGCGGCGAGGCCGTGCTTGTCGGCCGCGATGGACGCCGGCGTGCCGGCCGGCGTGATCCGGATCGCCGCCGCGCACCCGTCGACCAGCGGGCTCGATGGCCTGTCCGGTCCCGTCACCGTGGAGCGCGCGTAGCGTGGATGCGCTGCATGCGCTGACCGCGCCGGTCGAGGCGCTGCTCGGGCCGGCGTGGCCCGTCGTATGGACGCTGGTCAAGATCGTCGTCATCGCCGTGCCGCTGATCCTGGGGGTGGCGTACCTGACGCTCGCCGAGCGCAAGATCATCGGCTGGATGCAGGTGCGCATCGGCCCGAATCGCGTCGGACCGCTCGGGTTGCTGCAGCCGTTCGCCGACGTGTTCAAGCTGATCTTCAAGGAAATCATCGTTCCGGCCGGGGCGAGCCGCGCGCTGTTCTACATCGCGCCGATCCTCGCACTCGCGCCGGCGCTGGCCGCGTGGGCAGTCGTGCCGTTCGCCGACGGCCTCGTGCTCGCCGACGTCAACGCCGGACTGCTCTACCTCATCGCGATGACCTCGATCGGCGTCTACGGGATCATCCTCGCCGGCTGGGCGTCGAATTCCAAGTACGCGTTTCTGGGCTGCCTGCGTTCCGCCGCGCAGATCGTGTCCTACGAGATCGCGATGGGCTTCGCGCTCGTCGGCGTGCTGATGGCGGCATCGAGCCTCAATCTGTCGGACATCGTCCGCGGGCAGGACGGCGGGGCGGCCAACTGGTACGTCTGGCCGCTGTTCCCGCTGTTCGTCGTCTATCTCGTGTCGGGAATCGCCGAGACCAACCGGCATCCGTTCGACGTGGCGGAAGGGGAGTCGGAGATCGTCGCCGGCTTCCACGTCGAGTACTCGGGCGTGACGTTCGCGCTGTTCTTCCTGGCCGAGTACATGAACATGATCCTGGTCGCGACGCTGACGTCGATCATGTTCCTCGGCGGCTGGCTGTCGCCGTGGCCGGGTTTGAACGATCGTCGCGATTTTCGGCCTGCATCCGTTCGGCGACGGGTTGCCGTGGCTGTTCGCGAAGACCTGCGCGGTGCTGTTCGTCTTCCTCTGGATACGGGCCACGTGGCCGCGCTACCGCTACGACCAGATCATGCGGCTTGGCTGGAAGGTCTTCATCCCCGTGACGCTCGTCTGGATCGTGTTCCTCGGCGTGATGATGCAGACGCCCTGGGCGGATCTGTTCCATTGAGAGGAGACGAGGCGATGCTTGCGCGCGTGAAGAGTCTCTTCGGCACCTGGCTGCTGCTCGAGCTGGTGCAGGGTCTCATGCTGACCGGCCGGCACATGTTCGCACGCAAGATCACCGTGCAGTTCCCGGAGGAGAAGACCCCGATGAGCCCGCGCTTCCGCGGGCTGCACGCGCTGCGCCGCTACCCCAACGGCGAGGAGCGGTGCATCGCGTGCAAGCTGTGCGAAGCCGTCTGCCCCGCTCTGGCGATCACGATCGAATCCGAGCAGCGCGCGGACGGCACGCGGCGAACGACGCGCTACGACATCGATCTCGCCAAGTGCATCTTCTGCGGCTTCTGCGAGGAGAGCTGCCCGGTGGATTCGATCGTGGAGACGCGCGTGCTCGAGTACCACGGCGAGAAGCGCGGCGACCTCATCTACACGAAGGAAATGCTGCTGGCGGTCGGCGATCGGTACGAGGCGCAGATCGCGGCGGATCGCGCAGAGGACGCAAAGTCCGATGAGGTATCGATGAACCCGTCGCGAGCGCCGGCAGGGCTTCGCCGCCGGGCGGCGCCGAATTTGAGTGATTTATGACTTTTGCGATGTTTCTCTTTTATTTCTTCGCCGCGATCCTCGTGTTCGCAGCACTGCGCGTCGTGACCGCGCGCAATCCGGTGCACGCGGTGCTTTGGCTGGTGCTGGCGTTCTTCACGGCCGCCGCGCACTGGCTGACGCTGCGGGCGGAGTTCCTGGCGATCGTGCTCGTGCTGGTTTACGTCGGGGCGGTGATGGTGCTGTTCCTGTTCGTCGTGATGATGCTGGACATCAACTTCGACAATCTGCGCAAGCAGATCCGGAGCTACATTCCGGTGGGGGCGACGGTCGGCGCCCTGGTGCTGGTCGAGATGGCCCTGACGCTGGTCGGCGGGCGGCTGGTGCGCGGGCACCGCGCCGGCGACGCCGCAGGTGGCGGCGGCAATACGGCGGCGCTCGGGGCGCTCGTATACACCGAATACGTCTATCCGTTCGAGATCGCGGCGGTGATCCTGCTGGTCGCCATCATCGCGGCGATCGCGCTCACGCACAGGACGCGTCGCGAGACCAAGTACCAGCGGCCGGGCGATCAGGTGAAGGTCCGGCCGCGGGATCGCCTGCGCGTGCTGTCGATGCCTTCCGAGAAGCGGGAGCCTTGAGGCGATGGCTTCGGTGCCGACGCTGTCGCATTACCTCGTGCTGGGCGCGATCCTGTTCGCGATCAGCATCGCCGGCATCTTCCTCAACCGCAAGAACGTCATCATCCTGCTGATGGCGATCGAATTGATGCTGCTCGCCGTCAACATGAACTTCATCGCGTTCTCGAGCTTCCTGGGAGACATGGCCGGGCAGGTCTTCGTGTTCTTCATTCTCACGGTCGCCGCCGCGGAGTCGGCGATCGGCCTCGCCATCCTCGTGCTCCTGTTCCGCAACGTCGGCTCGATCGACGTCGAGGACATGGACAAGCTCAAGGGCTAGCGGATGGACATCCGCCATCTGTATCTGCTGGTGCCGGTCGCGCCGCTCGCGGGCGCGGTCGTCGTCGGCCTGTTCGGCCCGAAGCTCGGCTCGCGCCGCGTCGCACTGGCTCTGCATCCTCGGCGTGGCCGTGGCGATGGTGGCGTCGTATTTCGTCTGGGACGACGTGCGCGCCGGGCACGTCTTCAACGGCGACGTCTACACGTGGCTGCAGTCGGGGAGCCTCCGATTTTCGATCGGCTTCCTCATCGATCCGCTCACCGCGACGATGATGCTGGTCGTGACCTTCGTGTCGCTGATGGTGCACGTCTACACGATCGGCTACATGGCCGACGATCCCGGCTACACGCGTTTCTTCTCCTACATCTCGCTCTTCACGTTCGCGATGCTGATGCTCGTCATGAGCAACAACTTCGTCCAGCTCTTCTTCGGCTGGGAGGCGGTCGGGCTCGTGTCGTACCTGCTGATCGGCTTCTGGTACACGCGTCCGACGGCGATCTACGCGAATCTGAAGGCGTTCCTCGCCAATCGCGTCGGCGACTTCGGCTTCGTGCTGGGCATCGGCCTTGTCCTCGCGTTCTTCGGCACGCTCGATTACGCGCCGGTCTTCGCGCAGGCGGCGATCCTCGACGGAACCACGGTCAACCTCTGGGGCACGGCGCAATGGTCGGTGCTCACCGTCATCTGCATCTGCCTCTTCATCGGCGCGATGGGCAAGAGCGCGCAGGTGCCGCTGCACGTGTGGCTGCCGGACTCGATGGAGGGGCCGACGCCCATCTCCGCGCTGATCCACGCCGCAACCATGGTGACGGCCGGCATCTTCATGGTGGCGCGGATGAGCCCGCTCTTCGAGCTCTCCGACACGGCGCTGTCGTTCGTCACGATCATCGGGGCCACGACCGCGCTGTTCATGGCCTTCCTCGGCATCGTCCAGAACGACATCAAGCGCGTCGTCGCCTACTCGACGCTGTCGCAGCTGGGCTACATGACGGTCGCGCTCGGCGTTTCGGCGTATTCGGTCGCGATCTTCCATCTGATGACGCACGCGTTCTTCAAGGCGCTGCTGTTTCTCGGCGCCGGCTCGGTGATCATCGCGCTGCACCACGAGCAGGACCTGCGCCGGATGGGCGGCTTGCGCAAGTACATGCCGATCACCTACTGGACCGCGGTGGTGGGCTCGCTTGCGCTCGCCGGCATCCCGCCGTTCGCCGGCTTCTTCTCGAAGGACGCGATCATCGAGGCCGTCCACGCGTCGTCGATTCCCGGTCACGGCTACGCCTATTTCGCGGTGATGGCCGGCGTGTTCATCACGGCGTTCTACTCGTTCCGGATGCTGTTTCTCGCCTTCCACGGCAAGGAGCGAATGGCCGACGCGGCGCATGCTCACGACGACGACGGGCATGGCGACGACCATGGACATGACCACGGGCCACCGATGGAAAGTCCGTGGGTGGTGACCGTGCCGCTCATCCTGCTCGCGATTCCTTCGGTGTACGCGGGCTGGGCGTACATCGAGCCGATGGTGATCGGCAACGTACTTCGGCGACTCCATCGTCGTTCGGTCCGAGCACGCCGCGATCGCGAGGCTCCGGGCGGAGTGGCACGGCATCGGCGCGTTCGTCCGGCACGGCATGCTGAGCCTGCCGTTCTGGCTTGCGGTCGCCGGGATCGTCTCGGCCTGGTACTGCTACATCGTCAATCCGGCGCTGCCGGAGAGGCTGAAGCGCGCCGCCGGCCCGATCTACACGCTGCTCGACCAGAAGTACTACTTCGACCGGTTCAACGACTGGTTCTTCGCGGGCGGGGCGCGCGCGCTCGGCCGCTTCCTGTCGACGGTCGGCGACCGCACGATCATCGACGGCTTCTTCGTCAACGGCGCGGCGCGCGTCGTCGGCTGGACGGCCTCGCTCATGCGGCACGTGCAGTCGGGCTACGTCTATCACTACGCCTTCACGATGATCCTCGGCGTTTTCGCGCTGCTGACCTGGTGGTCCCGGTGAGCGAGTCGTGATGCCTTACCTTTCGCTCGCCATCTGGGTTCCGATCGTCGCCGGTCTCGCCGTGCTGGCGGTGGGTCGCGACCGCGACGCGGCTGCCGCGCGATGGATCGCGCTGGCCGGCGCCGATCGCCGGCCTCGTCGTGACGCTGCCGCTGTGGCTGCATTTCCGGACTGGCACCTCGGACATGCAGTTCGTCGAATACAGCGACTGGATTCCGCACTTCGACATCCACTACTTCCTCGGCGTCGACGGCATCTCGATGCTGTTCGTGCTGCTGAACAGCCTGATGACGCTCGTCGTCGTCTGGTCCGCGTGGGAAGTGATCAAGGTGCGGGTCGCGCAGTACATGGCGGCGTTCCTGATCCAGTCGGGCCTCATCAACGGCGCCTTCTCGGCGCTCGACGGGATCCTGTTCTACGTGTTCTTCGAGGCGATGCTGATTCCGATGTACCTCATCATCGGCGCCTGGGGCGGGCCGAACCGGGTGTACGCGGCGGTCAAGTTCTTTCTCTACACGCTGCTGGGCTCGCTGCTGATGCTGGTCGCGCTCATCTATCTCTACGACGTGTCCGACTCGTTCTCGATCCTCGAGTGGTACCGCGTTCCGCTGTCGCTCAAGGTGCAGATCCTGCTCTTCGTCGCCTTCTTCCTCTCGTTCGCCGTCAAGGTGCCGATGTGGCCGGTGCACACCTGGCTGCCGGACGCGCATGTCGAGGCGCCTACCGGCGGTTCGGTGATCCTGGCGGCGATCACGCTCAAGATCGGCGCGTACGGTTTCGTGCGCTTCATCCTGCCCATCGTGCCGGATGCGTCGCGTTACCTGTCCGGCTTCGTGATCGCGCTCTCCCTCATCGCCATCGTCTATATCGGCTTCGTCGCGCTGGTGCAGGCGGACATGAAGAAGCTGATCGCGTACTCGTCCATTTCGCACATGGGGTTCGTGACGCTCGGCTTCTTCCTCTTCAGCCAGCTCGGCATGGAGGGCGGGCTCGTGCAGATGATCTCGCACGGCTTCGTGTCGGCGGCGATGTTCCTTTGCGTCGGCGTGATGTACGACCGCATGCACAGCCGGCAGATCGCCGACTACGGCGGAGTCGTCAACACGATGCCCAGGTTCGCCGCCTTCATGATGCTGTTCGCGATGGCCAATTCCGGGCTGCCGGCGACGTCCGGGTTCGTGGGCGAGTTCATGGTGATCCTGGCCGCCGTGAAGGTGAATTTCTGGCTTGGCGCCACCGCCGCGACGATCATGATCATCGGTGCCGCCTACACGTTGTGGATGTACAAGCGGGTGATCTACGGCGAGGTGGCCAATCCGCAGGTCGCGGCGCTGTCCGACCTCAATCGCCGGGAGTTCTGGCTGCTTGCCGCCGTGGCGCTGCTGGTGTTCTGGATGGGCGTGTGGCCGAAGCCCTTCATCGACGTGATGCACAGCTCGGTCGCCGACCTCCTCGCGCACGTGGCCCGAAGCAAGCTGTGACGGGGCCGTGACGACATGCTGACCAACATCGATTTCGCCGCGATCCTGCCGGAGATCCTGCTGCTCTGCGGCGCCTGCACGGTGCTGCTGGTCGACCTTTTCGTCGCGGACGCGAAGCGCCATGTGTCGTTCTGGCTGACGCAGGCGGTGCTCGCCCTGGTCGCGTGGAGCGCCCTCGCGACCATGCCGCTGCAGCCCGCGGGAGCCTTCTCCGGCATGGTGATCGACGACAGGCTCGCCGGCACCCTCAAGTTCATGACCGCCGTCGCGGTGTCGCTGATGCTGTTCTATTCGCGCGGCTACAGCGCGGCCCGGGGTCTGTTCCGCGGCGAGACCTTCGTGCTGTCGCTGTTCGCGCTGCTCGGGATGATGGTGATGATCGCCGCGGGCAGCTTCGTCACGCTCTACCTCGGCCTGGAGCTGCTCGGCCTGTCGCTGTATGCGATGGTGGCGATGTATCGGACTTCGAACACCGCCACCGAAGCGGCGATGAAGTACTTCGTCCTCGGCGCGCTCGCATCGGGCATCCTGCTCTACGGGATGTCGATGATCTACGGCGCAACGGGCTCGCTCGATATCGCGTTGGTGGCCAGTGCGCTCGCGACGGGAGAGGGCAACCGGACGATCCTGCTCTTCGGGCTCGTGTTCGTGGTCTCCGGTGTGGCCTTCAAGCTCGGCGCGGTTCCGTACCACATGTGGGTGCCCGACGTGTACGACGGCGCGCCCACCGCGGTGACGCTGCTGATCGGCACTGCGCCCAAGCTCGCCGCGTACGCCTTCATGCTCCGCCTGCTGGGCGTCGCGCTTGGCAGCCTCTGGTTCGACTGGCAGGGCATGCTGATGGTGCTCGCGGTGCTGTCGATGGTGCTGGGCAACGTGGTTGCGATCGCCCAGACCAGCATGAAGCGCATGCTCGCCTACTCGTCGATCGCGAACATGGGCTTCATGCTGATGGGCTTCCTGGCCGCCAACCCGAGCGGCTACAGCGCGGCGATGTTCTACGCGATCGCCTACGTGCTGACGAGCCTGGCTTCGTTCGGCATGATCATGCTGCTGTCGCGCGACGGCTTCGAGGCGGATCAGCTCGCCGACTTCAAGGGGCTGAACCAGCGCTCGCCCTGGTGGGCGTTCATGATGCTGCTCGTCATGTTCTCGCTGGCGGGAATACCGCCGACCGTCGGTTTCTACGCGAAGTTCACGGTGATCCAGGCGGCGGTGGATGCGGGCTTCATCTGGCTCGCCGTCGTCGCGGTCATGACGTCGCTGGTCGGAGCGTTCTATTACCTGCGCGTCGTAAAGCTGATGTACTTCGACGATGCGACCGACACGATGCCGATCGATGCCCGGGCGGACAATCGCGTGTTCCTGTCGGTGAACGGTCTCGCGCTGCTCGCCTTCGGCATCTTTCCCCAGCATCTGCTGGAAATCTGCGTCGTCGCGCTGGCGAATTCCGGGTTGCTGTAGCAACTGGTCTGGCGCGGCGGGAGGATTGCCCACGGGCTTCGGTGCCGCGAGGCACGTCCGCCTGCGGGTACCCGGTGCGGCCGGCGGGTGGACCAACATGTCCCTCACGCGGCCGTACCACCCGCGATCGCGGACCGCGGCACAGGCGCCCGCCGCCAACCCTCCCGCCACGCCTCCGGCCGACGCGCTTTGCGGCACCTTAGCCCTAGACGAGCAGCTCACTCCCCGCCCAGGCTACATCGAGCGACGAGTCGACATTTGGCGACGAGGCTCTATGCAGGCTGCATGCTAAGATGGTCGCGTCCCGTGGTCCTGGAAAATCCGCTCCGATGCGTGTCGGCCTGTTCGTCACCTGCCTCGTCGACCTGATGCGCCCCTCGGTCGGCTTTGCCGCCATCCGGTTGCTCGAAGCCGGGGGCGCCACGGTCGTCGTGCCCCCGAACCAGACCTGCTGCGGCCAGCCGGCCTACAACTCCGGCGATCGGAAGAACGCGAAGGCACTCGCGGCGAAGGTCGTCGCGGAGTTCGAGGACTGCGACTTTCTCGTGGCGCCGTCGGGCTCGTGCAGCGGCATGATCCGCACGCACTACGGCGACCTCTTCGCCGATGATCCGGCGATGACCCTGCGGGTCGAGGCGCTTGCCGCCAAGACCCGCGAGCTGACCGACTTTCTCGTCAACGATCTGAAGCTCGATCGCGTACCGGGGCGGTTCGACGGCCGCGTGACGTATCACGATTGCTGCGCGGGCCTGCGCGAGATGGGCACCAAGGCGCAGCCGCGCACGCTCCTCGCCAAGGTGTCCGGTCTTTCGGTCACGGAGATGGCGGAGTGCGAGACGTGCTGCGGTTTTGGTGGTACGTTCTCGATCAAGTTCGGCGAGATCTCCGCGCGACTCGCCGACAACAAGTGCGGGCACATCGCGGCAAGCGGCGCCGAGGCGGTGGTGCTGGGCGATCTCGGCTGCATGCTGAACATCGAGGGCCGGCTCCGCCGGCTGGGCGACGGCAAGACGCAGGTGCTGCACGTGGCCGAGGTTCTCTCGGGGGAACGTCCGGCCTGACCGCGCGAGCGGAAGACGGACAGCCGGAGCCGCCATGCAAGTCGCCTCGATGCATTTCAAGGAGCGCGCGCACGCCAACCTGGCGGACGAGCGCTTGCAAGGAAACCTCAAGAAGCTGCAGACCAAGTTCGTCGCCAAGCGGAAGGCGTCGCTCGTCGAGCTCGACGACTTCGAGGGGACGCGCGAGGCCGGCAAGGCGATCCGCAACCGCGCGCTCGAGAATCTCGACGTGTGGCTTGAGATCTTCGAGCGCAATGCCGCCGCGCGCGGCGCGACCGTCCTGTTCGCGGAGACGCCGGCCGACATCAACGCGCTGGTGCTCGAGATCGCGGCGAAGCATCGCGTGGCGAAGATCATCAAGTCGAAATCGATGGTCTCGGAAGAATCGGCGCTCGATCACGCGATCGAGGCCGCAGGACTGACGGTCGTCGAGACCGACCTCGGCGAGTACATCCTGCAGATCAACAACTACGAGGCGCCGTCGCACATCATCGGCCCCGCACTGCACAAGTCCAAGGAGGAAGTGGCCGATCTCTTCCACAAGGCCCACGGCACGCCCGTCAAGACGGTAATCGAGGAGCTGTGCCTCGAGGCGCGCGGCGTTCTGCGCCAGCACTATCTCACCGCGGACATGGGCATCTCCGGCGGCAACTTCTTCGTTGCCGAGACCGGTTCGGTCGTGCTCGTTACCAACGAGGGCAACGCGACGTTGACGACGACGCTGCCAAAGGTCCACGTGGCGATCTCGGGCATCGAGAAGATCGTGCCCACGCTGGAGGACGTCGCCACGCTGATGAGGCTGCTGCCGCGATCGGCCACCGGGCAGTCGATCTCGAACTACGTCGACGTCCTGACCGGTCCGAAAGGCGAGGGCGAGTACCACGGTGCCGAGCACATGTATTTCATCATCGTCGATTGCGGCCGCACCGACGTTCTCGGCAGCGACGTCCGCGACGCGCTGCGCTGCATCCGTTGCGGCGCCTGCATGAATCACTGCCCCGTCTACCAGAACGTCGGGGGACACGCCTATGGCTGGGTGTATCCCGGGCCGATCGGCTCGATCCTGACGCCGATGTACGTCGGGCTCGCGAAGGCGCAGGACCTTCCGTCGGCGTCGACGCTTTGCGATCAGTGCGGCGTCGTCTGTCCGGTGAAGATCCCGCTGCCTGACCTGCAGCGGAAGCTGCGCGAGCATGCTTTCGAGGGCGGTCTTCGCCCCTGGTACGAACGCGCCGGTCTCGCGGCGTGGTCGTGGACCGCGCAGCGCCCTGCGCTGTACGCGCTGGGCAGCAGGATCGCCGCGCGCGCGCTGAAGGTGATGGGCGGCCGCGACGGCCTGATCCACCGCCTGCCGCTGGTGGGAGGGTGGACCCTCGGCCGGGACATGCCCGCGCCGGCGGGGCGGACCTTCCGCGATCTCTACAGGCAACGCGAGGGGACGCACCGATGAACGCGCCGAACGAGACGTCGCTCGCTGCGACGAAACTTTCGCGTCGGGCCGAGTCACTGGGCACCGAGAACGCCTTCGTCGTGCTGGCGGAAGTCAACGCGCTCGTGCGGCAAGGGAAGGACATCGTATCCTTCTGCATCGGGCAGCCCGACTTCCCGACGCCACGGAACATCCAGGATGCGGGGATCGCCGCGATCAAGGGGGCCAAGCACGGCTATACGCCCTCGGCCGGCATCGACGAGTTGCGCGCAGCGGCGGCAAAGGACCTGGGCGCCCGGCGCGGCCTCGAATTCCTGCCCGAGGACGTCGTGATCGGGGCGGGGGCGAAGCCGTTCATTGCCTACACGATCGCGTCGGTCACCGATCACGGCACCGGCGACGAGGTGATCTATCCCGTTCCAGGCTTCCCGATCTACGAGTCGCAGATTCTCGCCAACGGCGCGGTGCCCGTGCCGATCTATCTTCGCGAGGCCCGCGAATTCGCGTTCGATCCCGCCGAGCTCGAAGCGAAGATCACGCCGCAAACGAAGCTCCTCATCCTCAACACGCCGCACAACCCGACGGGAGGCATGCTGCAGGCGGCCGACCTCGACGCCATCGCGGCGATTCTCGAGCGGCATCCGCAGGTCTGGGTATTCGCCGACGAGATCTATTCGCGCCTGGCGTACGCCGGCGCGTTCGAGTCGCTGGCGAGCCGGCCCGGGATGCAGGCGCGCACGATCGTCTCGGACGGCGCGTCGAAGACCTGGGCCATGACGGGCTGGCGCATCGGCTATATCGCCAACCGGGCGCTTGCGCCGGTGTTCACGCGCTGGATCACGAACACCGATTCCTGCGCGTCGCAGATCTCGCAGTGGGCTGCCGTCGAGGCGATCTCGGGTCCGCAGGACGCCGCAGAGGCCATGCGCGCGAGTTTCCTCGCGCGCCGCGACCTCATCGTCGGACTCCTCAACAGCGTGCCCGGCATCGCGTGCAAGACGCCCGGCGGCGCCTTCTACGCCTGGCCGAACGTCAGCGAAGCGTGCCGGATCACCGGTTGCGCCGATTCCGAAGTCTTGCGCAAGCGGTTGCTGACCGAAGGCGGAGTCGCGGTGCTGGCCGACATCCATTTCGGCCGCCGCGTTCCCGGTGACGGCCAGCACATCCGTTTCTCCTACGCGGCTTCCCCCGCCGCGATCAACGACGGCGTCGCGCGGCTCGATGCGTTCATACGCCGGCACATGAAGTAGCGCCAGTCCGATGGCGACCTCGCTCGCAAACAACAGGACGGCACGCGACGCGGTGCTCGGGCGCGCGCGGAAGGCGCTCGGCAAGGGGGATCGGGCAGGCGCCCACGCCGATGCCCAGGCCTATATCGCCGCGCGGGTCCACGGACCGCGTCCGGCCATGCCCGTGGATCTCGTGTCTCGCTTCATGAAGCGCGCTACGGATATGGAGAGCAGCGTCGAACGGCTCGCCGACCGCGGCGACGTTCCGGCGGCGGTTGCGCGCTATGTCGACGCGCTCGTCCTGCCGCCGGCATTGGCGCCGCAGAAGTCGCATGCGGGCGTGTGCTGGCCCGAGTTCGCGGATCTCGATTGGGGCGCCGCCGGACTCGCCATCGAAGCGCGGCCGACGGCGGGCGACGATCGTCTCGGCATCACCGGCGCATTCTGCGGCATCGCCGAGACCGGGACGCTGGTGGTGCTGACCGGGGCGCACACGCCGACCGCGACCACGCTGTTGCCGGACACTCACATCGCCGTCGTTCACGCGGATCGCATCGTGTCGGGAATGGAAGAGGCGTTCGCGCTCATCCGCAGCGAGCGGGGTACGCTTCCCCGCGCCGTCAACATGATCTCCGGCCCGTCACGCACGGGCGACATCGAACAGACGATCGTGCTGGGGGCGCACGGGCCGTTCCGCGTGCACATCCTCGTGCTCGATTGACGCCGGAACCCGGGTGCGGGACGGTCACGGTGGTGCGGCAGCCTTGACCGCCGGCGCGGTATAATTTTCCCTTTTCCCGTCGTGAGCCCCCATGAAAGTTCTCGTGGCCGTAAAGCGCGTCGTCGATTACAACGTGAAAGTCCGGGTGAAGACGGATGGCAGCGGCGTCGATACCGCGAACGTCAAGATGTCGATGAATCCGTTCGACGAAATCGCCGTCGAGGAAGCAGTGCGCATGAAGGAGAAGGGCGTGGCCACCGAGATCGTCGCCATCTCCTGCGGCCTCGCCACCTGCCAGGAGACGCTGCGCACGGCGCTGGCGCTGGGCGCCGACCGGGCGATCCTCGTCGAGACGGACGTGGAGCTGCAGCCGCTCGCCGTGGCGAAGCTCCTGCGTGCGGTGGTCGACAAGGAGCAACCGAAGCTCGTGCTCCTCGGCAAGCAGGCCATCGACGACGACGCCAATCAGACCGGCCAGATGCTCGCTGCACTGCTCGGCTGGCCCCAGGGTTGCTTCGCGTCCAAGGTCGACATCGCCGGTGACCGCGCGACGATCAAGCGCGAAGTGGACGGCGGGCTCGAGACGATCGAGATCGGCCTGCCGGCCGTGGTCACCGCCGATCTGCGCCTGAACGAGCCGCGGTACGCGACGTTGCCGAACATCATGAAGGCCAAGAAGAAGCCGATGGAGACCACTACTCCGGCCGCGCTGGGCGTCGACGTCGCGCCGCGCCTCACCACGCTCAAGGTCGTCGAGCCGCCGAAGCGGCAGGGCGGCGGCAAGGTCGCCGACGTGGCCGAGCTCGTCGCCAAGCTCCGCAACGAGGCCAAGGTCATACCATGACGACACTCATCATCGCGGATCACGACCACACGACGCTGCAGGCGGCGACGCTCAACACGGTCACCGCCGCGCAACGCATCGGCGGCGACGTCCACGTGCTGGTGGCCGGATCGAATGCCGGCGCGGCGGCGAAGGCCGCGGCGGCAATCGCGGGTGTAACCAAGGTGCTGCATGTCGATGCGACGCATCTCAAGAGCCCGACGGCGGAGAATGTTGCCGCGACGGCCGTGGCGGCCATCAAGGCGGGCGGCTACTCGCACGTGCTTGCCCCGGCGACCGGTTTCGGCAAGAACGCGATGCCGCGCATCGCGGCTTTGCTCGACGTCGCACAGATCTCGGAGATCATCGTGGTGGAGGGTCCCGACACCTTCGTGCGGCCGATCTACGCGGGCAGCGTGCTGGCCACGGTGCGCTCCGGCGATGCGATCAAGGCCATCACCGTCCGGGCGACCGGATTCGACGCCGCCGCGGCGACCGGCGGCACGGCCGAGATCGTTTCTGTCGCCGCGACGCCGGACAACGGCCTGTCGCGGGTGACGGGACAGGAGCTCTCGAAGTCCGAGCGTCCCGAACTCACCAGTGCGCGGATCGTGATCTCGGGCGGGCGCGGCTTGGGGAGCGCCGAGAATTTCAAGCTGCTGGAAGCCCTGGCCGCGAAGCTCAACGCGGCCTTGGGCGCGTCGCGGGCGGCGGTAGATGCCGGCTATGTTCCCAACGAGTACCAGGTGGGCCAGACGGGCAAGATCGTTGCACCCGATCTCTATATCGCCGTCGGCATATCAGGGGCGATCCAGCATCTCGCCGGCATGAAGGACAGCAAGGTGATCGTCGCGATCAACAAGGACCCCGAGGCGCCGATCTTCCAGATCGCGGACTACGGTCTCGTCGGAGATCTCTTCCAGGTGATCCCGGCCCTCACCGCGGCACTGGCGTAGTCCGCACGGTTCCCTCCACTCCGAGTTTGCGATGAGCCAATACCACGCGCCGCTTTCCGAGATGCAATTCGTCATGGTCGAGCTGGCCGGTCTCGAACAGGTCGCCGCGCTGCCAGGTTTCGAGGAGGCCACCCCCGACGTGACGGCAGCGATTCTGGAGGAAGCCGCGAAGTTCGCGTCCAACGTCCTCGATCCGCTGAATGTCGGCGGCGACCGCGAGGGCTCGCGCCGACTGGACGACGGCACCGTGACGACACCGGCCGGATTCAAGGAGGCCTACCGGCAGTTCTGCGACAACGGCTGGAACGGACTCACCAAGTCGACGACCTACGGAGGGCAGGGGCTGCCGCATCTCGTCGGCACCGCGGTCGAGGAGATGTGGCACTCGTCGAACCTCGCGTTCAATCTCTGCGCGATGCTGACGCAGGGCGCGATCGAGGCCCTCGAAATGCGCGGCTCGCCGGCCCTCAAGGAGCGGTATCTCGCGAAGATGGTGGCCGGCACCTGGACCGGCACGATGAATCTCACCGAGTCGCAGGCGGGTTCCGATCTCGCCGCCGTCCGCACGCGTGCCGTCCCGCAGGGCGACGGGACGTACAAGCTCTTCGGCCAGAAGATCTTCATCACGTACGGCGAGCACGATTACACCGAGAACATCATTCACATGGTGCTGGCGCGCACGCCGGACGCGCCGGCGGGCGTCAAGGGCATCTCGCTCTTCGTCGTTCCGAAGTTCGTCGTCAACGCCGACGGCAACCTCGGCGCGCGCAACGACGTCCACTGCGTGTCGCTCGAGCACAAGCTTGGTATCCACGCGAGCCCTACCGCCGTGATGGCCTACGGCGACCACGGCGGGGCGACCGGCTACCTCGTGGGCGAGGAGAACCGCGGCCTCGAGTACATGTTCATCATGATGAACCTCGCGCGCTTCTCCGTGGGCATGGAGGGTGTCGGGATCTCGGAGCGCGCCTACCAGCGCGCGGCAGCCTACGCAAAGGAGCGCGTGCAGGGCAAGGCCGTGGGCGCGGACCGCGGCGCGGTGGCCGGTCCCATCATCGAGCACCCCGACATCCGCCGGATGCTGATGACGATGCGCGCGTACACCGAGGCGATGCGCGCGGTGGCCTACGTGACGGCGGCGGCGATGGACAACGCCCATCGGCAACCGGACGCGGGCGCGAAGGCGCGGCACCAGGCGTTCGTCGACTTCATGATTCCCATCGTCAAGGGCTGCAGCACCGAGACCGCGCAGGAAGTCGCGTCCCTGGGCATCCAGGTGCATGGCGGCATGGGCTTCATCGAGGAGACGGGCGCCGCGCAACATTATCGCGACGCACGGATCATGACGATCTACGAAGGCACGACGGGCATCCAGGCCAACGACTTCATCGGCCGCAAGACGGCGCGCGACGGCGGCGCCGCGGCGCGCGGCATCGCCGACGAGATGGAGAAGGTCGCGCAGGAGCTCGCAGGTCAGGCCGACCCCGATCTGAAGGGGATCGGAGCGCGACTCGCGGAAGGCGTCGCGGCGGTGCGCGCGGCGGCCGAATGGATGGTACCGGCCTACGACTCGAACCCGCGCGCCGCGCATGCCGTCGCCGTGCCGTATCTCAAGCTGTGGGGCATCGTTGTCGGGGGCTGGCAGCTCGGCCGCGGCGCCGTGGTGGCGGGTCGGCACCTGAAAAGCGGTGTCGGCGACGCCAATTTCCTCAAGGCGAAAGTCCTTACGGCACGATTCTATGCGGATGCCCTGCTGCCTCAGGCCGCGGCGCTCGCGCAGTCGGTGACCGGCGCCGGCGAGTCAGTGCTGGGCCTTGCCGCCGAACAGTTCTGAACCGGCGATGGCGGGACCGCCCGTGGTCGCCTCGCAGACCGTAAGGGAGACCGTCGATGTCCGATGACACCTCGCCCCGCTACGACGGGCCGCGTGCCCTGGCCGAATCGCTGTCCGCGTTCGCGCGGGCGAGCGCGCCCGATGCGCCATGGAACCGCGAGGGCCTGCGCGACGATTCCGAATACCGCGACCTGGGGCTCGCCGCGGCAACCGGGGGCCGCATCGGCGTCAAGCACATCCGGGCGCTGAAGCCGATGACTGCGCCCACCGGCTGGCACTGGCACGACATGACCGCGCATTACGTGTATGTGCTGCGCGGCTCGCTCACGTTCCGCTTCGGGGGCGTCGAGGGCGACGTGACGCTGCGCGCGGGCGACGGCCTGTCCCAGCCGGCGGGCGTGCCCCACAACGTCGTCGCGCGTTCGGGCGACCTCGAAGTCATCGAGATCAACGAGCCGGCCGAATACGGCACGTGGAACCTGCCGGAACCCCCGCCGCCATGGCGCTGACGGCGCCGCGCGGCCGCGCGCTCGCGAGCTGGTTCGCCCAGCGCGGCGGCGCGCTGTCGATCTTCGTGCTGCTGTTCGTGGTGTGGGAAGCAGCTGTCCATCTCCTTGGCATCAAGGAATACCTGCTGCCGCCGCCGTCGAAGGTATGGACCGAATTCTGGAAGCGGCACGACATGGTGGTGGGCGGCGCGTGGGTCACCACGCAGGAGATCCTGGCCGGCTACACCCTTGCGGTCGTGGTGAGCATCCCGCTCGCGCTCGCGGTGGCCCATTCCCGGTTCATGGAACAGGCGGTCTATCCGGTGATCGTGTTCCTGCAGATCGTCCCGAAAATCGCGATCGCGCCGCTGTTCATCATCTGGTTCGGATTCGGCTTCACGCCGAAGCTGCTGCTGGTCTTCCTGCTGTCGTTCTTTCCGATCGTGGTGTCGAGCATCGCGGGCTTCAAGAGCGCGGATCGCGACGTGATGGATTTCGCGCGTACCACCGGCGCCGGCGCGATGCGGATGTTCTTCAAGATCCAGCTCCCGCAGGCGCTGCCGCACATCTTCACCGGCTTGAAGGTCGGTGCCGCGCTGGCGGCCACGGCGGCCGTCGTCGCCGAGTTCGTTGCGTCCGACCGGGGCCTCGGCTACCTGCTCCTGCAATACAACGGCCAGCTCGACACGCCGATGGTGTTCGCAACCATCGTACTCCTGTCTTTGATCGGCCTCGTCGTCTATTATTCGGTGGAGGTCGTCGAGCGCCTCGCCATTCCCTGGCACGTTTCCCAGCAGGCGTCGGCCAAGGATGCGACGCTTTGAAACCGCGGCACCGACCGCGAATGACGCTTCGTCACGCAAGGAGGAACCCATGACATTTGCCCGCATTGCCGCCATCGGCGCGGCCGCCATGGCGCTCGGCGCCGCGAACCTCGCCCTGGCGCAGGACAAGGTATCGCTGCGCCTCAACTGGTACCTGGGTGGTCTGCACGTGCCGTTCTACTACGGCAAGGACCGGGGCATCTATGCCGCGGAGGGCATCGACCTCACGATCAACGAGGGGCGGGGTTCGGCGAACACGGTGCAGGTAGTGGCGGCGGGCTCGGACACGTTCGGCCTCGCCGATTCGTCGTCGGTGATCCTCACGGCGTCGAAGGGCGCCGACATCAAGAGCGTGATGTCGCTCCTCAACACCACCGGGTTCTCGGTGGTGTCGCTGGCCGAGGCGCCCATCAGGACGCCGAAGGACCTCGAAGGCAAGAAGGTGGCGGTGACGCCCGGCGATCCGCTCGGCGCGCTGCTGCAGGCCGTGTGCAAGGCGAACAACGTCGACTGCGCGAAGATCAGCATGGTCCAGGTCGACCCCGCGGCCAAGGTCGTCACGGTGCTCGAGAAGAAGACCGACGCGCTGCTCGGCGGCGCCGACGACCAGTATTTCCTCATCAAGTACAAGGGCGGCAATCCGGTCGCGATGCGCTACGCCGATTACGGCGCCAACATCGTCGGCATGACGATCCTGACCTCGGGCGACACGATCAAGAAGAACCCGGACCTCGTCAAGCGCTTCGTGCGCGCCACGGCCAAGTCGTGGGAGGAGGCGAAGAAGAACCCGGGCGCCGCGGTCGACGTCGCGATGAAGGTCAAGCCCGACCTCAACCGCCAATCCACGCTCGACCAGCTGATGGTCGACATCGACCTCCTCGACTCGAAGAACTCCAAGGGGCGCATCGGCTGGGGCGCGCAGGGCGACTGGGACCAGACGCTCGCGATCCTCAAGAACTATCGCGACCTCCAAACCGACAAGGGCTGGACGACGTTCCACACCAACGAGTTCGTGCCGCAGTAGTGGCGTTGCCGGTCGCCGCTGCCGCACGCGCGCTCGCCGCGGCTGCATCGATGGCGGATGCCGGCCGGCCGTACGTGGAGATTGCCGGCATCGGCAAGACGTATCGGCGGGCGCGGCGCGAGACCCATGCGCTGGAGCGGATCGACCTCACGGTGTGCGCCGGCGAGTTCCTGGCGATCGTCGGGCCGTCCGGTTGCGGCAAGAGTACGCTCTTGCGCATCGTCGCCGGGCTCAATCCGCCGAGCACCGGCGAAGTGCGCGTCGCCGGCCACGCCGTCGCGGGACCCCAGACCGATCTCGGCATCGTGTTCCAGAGCCCGGTGCTGCTCGATTGGCGGACCGCGCTCGCCAACGTCCTCGTCCAGGTCGAATTGCGCGGGATGGACCCGAACGCCTATCGCGAGCGTGCGGTGCGCCTCCTCGAGCAAGTGGGACTCAAGGACTTCGTCGACCGGTATCCTCATGAACTGTCGGGCGGCATGCGGCAGCGCGTGGCGATCGCGCGGGCCCTGATCCACGACGCGCCGCTCCTGCTGATGGACGAGCCGTTCGGCGCGCTCGATGCGCTGACGCGCGAGCAGATGCGACTCGATCTCGAGGCGCTCTGGCTCGCCACCCGCAAGACCGTGCTGTTCATCACGCACTCGATCGACGAGGCCGTGCTGCTCGCCGATCGCGTGGTCGTAATGTCACCGCGCCCGGGCAAGATCGAGCAGATCATGGACATCGCGCTGCCGCGGCCGCGCGGGCTCGGGGCGCGCCGCGCCCCGGCATTCCGGGACGCGACCGAGCGCATTACCGACATCTTTCTCGCGCGCGGCGTGCTGCACGGCGCCGCCGCGCCCAATGGCAAGGACGCACTGACATGACCCCATTCGCGGTGCAGGGAATCGTGGCCGCACCGGTGTTGCCGATGCTGCCCGACTATTCGATCGACTGGACCTCGCTGCGCTCCTACATGCGCTGGATCGCCGGTCAGAAACCGATGGCGATCGCGATGAACATGGATGCGAGCGAAGGTCCGGCGCTCGAGCGTGACGAGCAGATCGAGGTGCTGCGTGTCTGCGGCGAAGTCATCGCGGGCAAGGTGCCGCTCGTGTCCGGACTGATCGCCGGGTCCACGCAGGCGGCCGTGCGCTGGGGTGGCGAGTTGAAGAGCGCCGGGGCGCAGGCGCTCGCCGTGTTTCCGCCGTTTCCGACCTTCCTCGGCAATCCGGTTCCGACCGAGATGATCTACGCGTACCACAAGGCGATCGCCGACGGCGTCGGTCTGCCGCTGATCGCGTTCCAGTTCCCGAAGGCGTTCGGTCCGGATTTTCCGCCGGATACGCTCGCGCGCCTCGCCACGATTCCGCAGATCGTCGGGCTCAAGGAAGCGTCCTTCGACACGCAGAAGACGGTCGAGACGATCGACACGGCGCGGGCGCTGCCGCGCAAGCTCGGCATCATGACCGGCAGCGATACGTTCATCTTCGAGGCGATGGTGATGGGCTGCGACGGCGCGCTCATCGGCTTCGCCTGCACGGCGACCACGCAGCTCATCGACATGCAGCGGCGGGTGGCCGCGAAGGACTTTGCCGGCGCCGCGGCGATCTGGGAGCGGCTCGGCCCGCTGGCGCGCTACGCATGGCGCGCGCCGATCCGGGACTATCGCCCACGAATGAAGGAAGTGCTGAAAATGCAGGGCCTGATCGCTCACGCGACAGTGCGCCCGCCCCAACTCGGCGTCGACGAGGCCGAGCGAACGGAACTGCGCCGCCTTGCGGCGTTCGCCGGATTGCTCGACGACATGGCGCTGGCCGCGGCAGGTTCGCCATCTCGCTGACCGGTTGGCTCAGCGAAGGCGCGAGCAGCGTGTCCGTGCCCACCCGATGCTCAGGGTGCCGAAATCCGGTAGATCGTTCCCGGGCCGTAGGCGGCGATATAGATCTCACCGGCCTCGTCCTCGCCAAAGGTGCTGACGTTGAAGCCGGTTTGCATCAGCTCGGTCGTATCCCACGTGCCGCCGGCGTTTCGCGTCGCGCCCCAGATGCGCCCGCTGCAGTAGTCGCCATATAGATAGTAGCCGGCAAGGCTCGGCGATGCCGCCCCGCGATAACGGGTGCCGCCGGTGACCGAGCAGCCCAGCGCATGTCCGTACTCGAGGATCGGCGGCGTCAGGTTCGCGTCGGGACACGGTCCGCCGAGACCCGTGCAGTGGAGACCCTCCGTGATGCGCCAGCCGTAGTTGGCCCCGGCGCCGGTGCCCGCGGGCTGAAAGTTGATTTCCTCCCACGATCCCTGACCGACATCGGCGATGAACAGATCCCCCGTCAGCCGATCGAAACTGAAACGCCACGGGTTGCGCAAGCCGTACGCCCAGATCTCGTTCTGAAACGGATTGCCGGCCGGAATCGAGTAATACGGGGGCGACGGGTTGTTCACGTCGATGCGAAGCATCTTTCCGAGCAGGGTACCGAGGTTCTGCGCGCGATTCTGCGGGTCGTTGCTCGAGCCGCCATCCCCCATCCCTATGTAGAGATGGCCGTCCGGTCCGAAGCGCAGTTGTCCACCGTTATGGTTGCTGTAGGGCTGCGCAATCGTGAGCAGGACCTGGCTCGAAGCGGGATCGGCGGCGTCGGGGTCGGTGGCCGAACGCTGGTAACGGGCGATTACGGACGCGCCATCCCCAAGCCGAGTGTAGTTCACAAAGAGGTAGCCGTTCGAGACGTAGTTCGGATGAAATGCCACGCCCAGGAGACCCTGTTCGCTTCCGCTGGTCGCAACGAGCGACCCGATATCGAGAAACGGCGTGGCCAACACTGCTCCGCCGCTTACGATCCGGATCCGCCCATCCTGCTCGACGACGAACAGCCGTCCCGATCCGTCGCCCGCGTGGGTAATGTCCACGGGGAACGCCAATCCGGTCGCGACGCTCTGCAAGGTGAGCGTGGGTGCTTGGGCAGGTGCCGTCCACGCCTCGACTTCGGCGAGGCGGGATTCGTTGGGGGCGAGGGTGACGTTGACGCGGATGCGGTCGGTGGCGAACGCGGGGAAGATGAGGGTGCGCTTGACCAGGTTGTTGCCGGTGACGCTGGCCAGCACCACCCAGGCGCCGCCATCCCAGCCCTGGACGGTGAAGTCGGTGAGGCCCAGCGTGGTGGTCAGCGTATCGGTCGGCTCCACCGGTGCCGTGTAGTTGGTCTGCGCGGTGTAGACGACCACACGGTTGATCGTCTTGCTGCCGTTGAAGTTGACCTGCGCCCAATCCGGAAAGGCGCCGTAGGTCGCGTCCTTCCAGATGCCGCCATAGCCGGCGGAGGCGAAGTTGATGCCTGCCCGCTCGTTGTCGATGAGCACGCTCGGCGCGCGCCCGGGGAGCGTGCTCGACGCGCTCGCCACGCCGCCATTGGCGGCCAATGCCACATTGACGCTGGTCGTGGGATTGATCGTGAAGCTGAAGCTCACCGTGCAGTTGGCGCTGATTGCCCCGGTGGTCCAGGTGTTGCCGTTCCAGTTGCCTGGCGCGCACGTGCCGCCGACCGCCGTGTCGCGCGTGTAGCCGGCGTTGGCCGTGACCACGAACGCCGTGGTCGCCCCCGCACTGACCGTCTGTGCCGTAGCAGGATTCACCGTCCCCCCGGTACCCGCCGCCGGAGTCACCGTGTAGCTGGTCGAGGCGGCTGCCGTCCAGGCCTCGACTTCGGCGAGGCGGGATTCGTTGGGGGCGAGGGTGACGTTGACGCGGATGCGGTCGGTGGCGAACGCGGGGAAGATGAGGGTGCGCTTGACCAGGTTGTTGCCGGTGACGCTGGCCAGCACCACCCAGGCGCCGCCGTCCCAGCCCTGGACGGTGAAGTCGGTGAGACCCAGCGTGGTGGTCAGCGTATCGGTCGGCTCCACCGGTGCGGTGTAGTTGGTCTGCGCGGTGTAGACGACCACACGGTTGATCGTCTTGCTGCCGTTGAAGTTGACCTGCGCCCAATCCGGAAAGGCGCCGTAGGTCGCGTCCTTCCAGATGCCGCCATAGCCGGCGGAGGCGAAGTTGATGCCTGCCCGCTCGTTGTCGATGAGTACGCCCGGCGCGCGCCCGGGGAGCGTGCTCGACGCGCTCGCCACGCCGCCATTGGCGGCCAATGCCACATTCGACGCTGCCCGTGGGATTGATCGTGAAGCTGAAGCTCACCGTGCAGTTGGCGCTGATTGCCCCGGTGGTCCAGGTGTTGCCGTTCCAGCTGCCTGGCGCGCACGTGCCGCCGACCGCCGTGTCGCGCGTGTAGCCGGCGTTGGCCGTGACCACGAACGCCGTCGTCGCCCCCGCACTGACCGTCTGTGCCGTAGCCGGACTCACCGTCCCCCCGGTACCCGCCGCCGGAGTCACCGTGTAGCTGATCGGCGCCGCCGTGAAGCTGAAGCTCACCGTGCAGTCGGCATTGATCGTCCCGGTGGTCCAGGTGTTGCCGTTCCAGCTGCCTGGCGCGCACGTGCCGCCCACTGCCGTGTCGCGCGTGTAGCCGGCGTTGGCCGTGACCACGAACGCCGTCGTCGCCCCCGCACTGACCGTCTGTGCCGTAGCAGGATTCACCGTCCCACCCGTTCCCGCCGCCGGAGTCACCGTGTAGCTGATCGGCGCCGCCGTGAAGCTGAAGCTCACTGTGCAGTTGGCGCTGATCGTCCCGGTGGTCCAGGTGTTGCCGTTCCAGCTGCCTGGCGCGCACGTGCCGCCCACTGCCGTGTCGCGCGTGTAGCCGGCGTTGGCCGTGACCACGAACGCCGTCGTCGCCCCCGCACTGACCGTCTGTGCCGTAGCAGGATTCACCGTCCCACCCGTTCCCGCCGCCGGCGTCACCGTGTAGCTGATCGGCGCCGCCGTGAAGCTGAAGCTCACTGTGCAGTCGGCATTGATCGTCCCGGTGGTCCAGGTGTTGCCGTTCCAGCTGCCTGGCGCGCACGTGCCGCCCACTGCCGTGTCGCGCGTGTAGCCGGCGTTGGCCGTGACCACGAACGCCGTCGTCGCCCCCGCACTGACCGTCTGTGCCGTAGCAGGATTCACCGTCCCCCGGCACCGGCCGCCGGCGTCACCGTGTAGCTGATCGGCGCCGCCGTGAAGCTGAAGCTCACCGTGCAGTTGGCGCTGATCGTCCCGGTGGTCCAGGTGTTGCCGTTCCAGTTGCCTGGCGCGCACGTGCCGCCGACCGCCGTGTCGCGCGTGTAGCCGGCGTTGGCCGTGACCACGAACGCCGTGGTCGCCCCCGCACTGACCGTCTGTGCCGTAGCCGGATTCACCGTCCCCCCGGTACCCGCCGCCGGAGTCACCGTGTAGCTGGTCGAGGCGGCTGCCGTCCAGGCCTCGACTTCGGCGAGGCGGGATTCGTTGGGGGCGAGGGTGACGTTGACGCGGATGCGGTCGGTGGCGAACGCGGGGAAGATGAGGGTGCGCTTGACCAGGTTGTTGCCGGTGACGCTGGCCAGCACCACCCAGGCGCCGCCGTCCCAGCCCTGGACGGTGAAGTCGGTGAGACCCAGCGTGGTGGTCAGCGTATCGGTCGGCTCCACCGGTGCGGTGTAGTTGGTCTGCGCGGTGTAGACGACCACACGGTTGATCGTCTTGCTGCCGTTGAAGTTGACCTGCGCCCAATCCGGAAAGGCGCCGTAGGTCGCGTCCTTCCAGATGCCGCCATAGCCGGCGGAGGCGAAGTTGATGCCTGCCCGCTCGTTGTCGATGAGTACGCCCGGCGCGCGCCCGGGGAGCGTGCTCGACGCGCTCGCCACGCCGCCATTGGCGGCCAATGCCACATTGATGCTGCCCGTGGGCACCGGGTCGATGTTCTGCGTCAGCGCGAGGCTGACGGAGGCGAAGTTGCCGGCATCGCCGACGTAGCTGGCGACGATGCCGTGGGCGCCGACGGTGAGGCCGGTCGCGGGACAGGTGGCGGTGCGAGCATTGCCGCTGCCGGTGAGCGGCAGGGCGGTGCAGCCGGTGATCGGGTTGGCGTTGTCGGTGAAGCCGACGCTGCCGGTCGGGTTGGCGCCGGTCACGGTCGCCGTCAAGGTGACCGTGGTCCCGGCCAGCGCCGGATTCGCCGAACTCGTCACCACCGTCGAGGTCGCGGCCGGCGGCGGGGTAGTGCCCGACGGGATCAGGCAAAGCTGCCAGGCAATGCCGTATCCCCCGTTGGCATTGCCCCCGTATACCAGGTTGCCGCAGTCTGTCGTCGGCGCATACGCGACCTGGCCGTTATAGACTCCACCCGGATTCACTGCCGGCATCGCTTGCTGTGTCCACGCGAGCGTGCCCACATCGAATGTCCACAGATCGTTCAGTACGTCGCCGTTGCTTCGGCCACCATAGAGCACGACAACGCCATTCGCTTGGTCAAAGTACATCTGCGCCTGATCGCGTGCTCGGGGGCGGATGGCGGCCGTAACGTTTGTCCACGTATTGGCGATGGGGTCGTACAACCAAGTGTCATCGAGCGGCCCCTGGGCACATCGTGCGGGATCGAAACAGCGGCCGCCAAATAGGACGAACCTATGATGACCGCTGTCGTAAACGAAATGCCCCAGGATCTGTCCCCGCGCGGGCGGTGACGCGGGCGAACCTGCAGCGATAGCGATCGAATACGACCGCGCGGCGAAATCGAGCTTATAGGTCGCGTCATCGTAACCGTGACCCCCGAACAGGATGGCCTTCGTGCCGTCGCTCGCGAAGCCGGGACTCAGCCGCGGATAGGGTGGGATGATTCCGGAATAGCCCCAATGCCGCAGTGCAAGCTTCGAGTAAGAGCCGGTCGCAAAGTCGTACGACCACGTTCCCTCACCGGTGTCCGCGTAGAGGTCGTAGTAGGCGCCGGGGGACACGGCAAGCGGAGCGCTGAGGCTGAGGGTCTTGGTCGCCGCCGAATACGCGTTCACATACACACGGATGCCATTGACCCGCACTGTCCAGTCCCTGTAGTAGTCCTCCGTCGCGGCCGGCAGCGCAGGATCGACGATCGACGTCGACGTTGTACCGGCTCCGGCAGTGTGACCAACGTACTGGGCCGAGGGGCAGCGATACCCACTACCGCCGTTGTATATCCAGAGCAGGTCCGAAATCGAGTCCCAGACGACGCCGCTTTCGTCGGAGCCATTGGGTTTCGCAAACGACGTGTTTCCGGGGCATTCGACATCCGGGTCGAGCGTGACCCACTCGGTGGTGAGGGGGTCCAGTGCTTGGATATCGTTCAGAAACTTGGCTCCGGAACCACCCCAAAGCACGATCCACTCGAGTGAATCGACCCAGGTCATCGCACTCCACGCGCGAAATGGCGCCGCGCCTGGTGTGCCGGATGTCGAGATCTGCGTGAAGGTCGCGGTATAGCTTGTGGCGCCAGCCGTCCACGGCATCAGGCCCATGCTCGCGACGAGCAGGATCGCGAAGAATCCGCGCCGGAGTGACACCCGGCCCATCTTCACAAGACCCAACAGATCCATGCGTTCCTCGCTCCTTACGCGAAGGTCAACTGCAATTCGCTCCGGCCCAACTCCTCTTGGCTCAACCGACTCGAGTTGTCTTGGCAAGATCGAACGCGATGTCATTGCTCGCGGCCTGCCGGGTGCAGCATCACACGAATGAAGCGGCTCGCGCCGCCGAGGAGGAGAATATGATACCTAGTACGAACGCGAATGTGCGAATGCTCATGGCTGCTCTTCAAGAAGACTTCGCCCAAAAGGGACATCGACCGGATCGCTGCGAGCGCGGTGATGCCGACGGATCGGCGCGGAAGTGTCTGTTTTGTAGCGCACATAACGGGATCGCGCCGACGTCGACGAGCCGGGTCGCGGACCTTGGCGTTCGCGGATATGTCAGCAATTTGCGGGTGCGTACAGCACTGGGGCGGAGGAGGTCTAGAATCGCTGCATGTTCAGGCGTGCGCGCATACGCCGGATAGGGGGGCTCATGTTCAAGATCGAAGTCGAAGACGGCAAAGGTATCTGGAGTGACGTCCACGGCGACGATGGCAAGCTGCTGACTTTCGACTCGGAGGGCGCCGCGCGAACCGCGCTCGCAGAGCGTTATCCGGTGCTCGTGCAGATGGAAAAGTACGCCGGAGGCAAACGTACGCGGGTCATACGGATCCTCGAGGACGAGGACGATTGGCCAAAACCCCCGGGCGGTCGCTGATAACAAGTGTTGCCGACGCGCGTCGCGTTGGGAATAATGCCGGATGTGCCGCGCACCCGCGCCGGCACACCGCATTCGAGACAGGAGAAACCATGGCCACGCGCAACTACGATGAGAAGCCGTTCCGGCACCAAACTCTATGCCGTCCGTGACAAGAGCGGTCAGTTCAAGGATATCCAGACCTACAAGCGCGCCCATGCCGCCGACCTTCGCCAAAAGTCGAAAGCGGAGAAAGCGGCCGCCCAGGGTCCCCTCGAGAGGAAGGTAAGGAAAGCGGCGAGCGACGCCGTCAAGTCCGTGAAGAGCGGGGTCAAGGGCGCCGTTGCCGCGGTGCAGAAGGCGGCGAAGCGAGCCGTGAAACAGGTTTCGAACCGGCCGCCGGGAAAGAGGACAGTGAAGACGGCCGCCAAGAAGACTGCCGGCAAGCCGGCGGCGAAAAAGACCGTGAAGAAAGTCGCCAGGAAGACCGCGAAGAAGACTGCCCGGAAGTCGGCCGCGAAAAAAGCCTGACTCGGGCGGGACCGGCGCTCCGGTCACTTCGTCCCGGCGCTGGGCCTTTCCATCCCGGCGCTGGGCTTGTCCTTCTCGGGGCGGCGCAGCAAGAGCGACGGATCGTCCTTGACTTTGTCGGTCACCGCGCCAACGCTCGTCACGACTTTCTTGACCTGGTCCTCGATGGCCGCGAACTTTGCGACGACCTTCGGCAATTCGTCGAGCATCGCCCGAAGGCCGGTCTTTTCCGAGGGAATTTCGGGAATGCTGCCGTCGGGCGTGACCGCGAGCAGGGTCTTCGCCGCCGGGTCTCCCCCGTTGAGCTCGATGTAGACGACACCGGTGATGCCTTTCATCGCGAGGCTGGCGCGCGTGTCGGTCTTGACAGGCGTTGCCTTGCGCAATCGCACGTCCACGAGCACGAGGCGTGAATTGTCCGGATCGATGGTCATCGACTTGACGGTCCCGACATCGACGCCGCGGAATTTCACCGGATCGCCGGCCGCGAGTCCGCTGACCGAATCGGGGAAATGGATGCGGTACACGACATCGTCGTGTTGACCGGGACTGCCGAGCCAAACGGCGAAGATGGCTGCGGCAACGCCGAAAACGATGATGAAAAGTCCCTCGAAGAAATAATGCTTGTCAGTTTCCATGGCTCTTCCTTGCGGTCATTGCGCCTTCGGCCCGCGGCCCGTGAAAGAATTCGCGGATCCACGGGTGGTCGGACTTCATCAGCTTGTCCGCCGTATCGACGGTCACCTTCCGGTCGACGAGCACGGCGATGCGACCGCAGACGGTGAACAGCGTAGTGAGGTCGTGCGTGACGATGACGACCGTGACGCCGAGGCTGTCGTTCAACTGTTGTATCAGCGCGTCGATGCCGCTCGCGGCGATCGGGTCGAGAGCCGGACGTCGGCTCGTCGAGAAACAGAATCTCCGGGTCGAGCGCGAGCGCCCGCGCGAATGCGGCACGCTTGACCATGCCGCCCGAAAGCGCGGACGGAAACTTGACGCCGTTGTCGGCCGGCAAGCCGGCAAGCGCCAGCTTCATCGCCGCGATCTCTTCCTGCTCGTCCGTCGGCAGTTTCGTGTGCTCGCGCATCGGCAACATGATGTTCTGCGCGACGGACAGCGACGAGAACAAGGCGCCTTGCTGAAACAGCACGCCGAAGAGGGCCGCTCTCTCCGAGGCGCCGATGGCTTGAACCGCCTTGCCCTTGAGGAGCACTTCGCCGGCATTCGGCACGTGCAGGCCGATGAGCGTCTTGAGCAGGACCGACTTGCCCGATCCGGAGCCGCCGGCGATGCCGATGATCTCGCCGGGCACGATCTCGATATCGAGCCGGTCGTGGACCAGTTGGTCCCCGAACCGGTTGACGATGCCCCGCGCGATGAGGATCGGCTCGACCTTCGCCTTGGCGCGCGCCGCGCTCATGGTGCACCCTTGGCGCTTCGCGCCTTCCCTCCGAGAGGGACCGCAGTCTCGCGCGTGGGACGGCCCGGCGCGCTCATAACCCCAGCCTCTCGAACAGGATGGAGAAGAAGGCGTCGAGCACGAGGACCAGGAAGATCGCCTTCACGACCGCTCGGGTCGTCTCCCGGCCGACACTTTCCGCCGAGCCCGTGACGCGCAGTCCGTGCATGCAGCCGACGACGGCAATGAAAAAGGCAAAGATGGGCGCTTTGAACAGGCCGACGAAGAGATCGCTCCCATCGACGACCTGTGGCAGACGCGTCAGATATTGCGTCGGCGATACATTGAGCAGGTACTGGGAAATGGCGGCGCCGCCGGTCAGGCCCATGATGTCGGCGAAGAACGTGAGGAGCGGCAGCGTGATGACAAGAGCGATCACCCGAGGCACCACCAGCACCTGCATGGGCTCGATCCCCATCACCTTGAGCGCGTCGACTTCCTCCCGCGTCTGCATGACTCCGATCTCGGCGGTGAAGGCGGCGCCGGAGCGGCCGGCGACCATGATCGCCGTGATCAGCACGCCCATTTCGCGCAGCACCGACACCGCCACCAGGTTGATGGTGAAGTCCTCGCCGCCAAAGGGACGCAACTGGGCAACGCCCTGGTAGCCGATCACGACCGCAATCATGATGGCCATCAGGCCGATGATGGGGAGCGCATGGATGCCGGTTTCCGCGATATGCCTCGAGATCGCGGCCGGGCGCAGGGTGGTCGGGTGCAGCAGTGAGCCGATGGTCCAGCTCGCCGCGCGACCGACAAAGGTGATGACGTCCGCCGCCTCGTGCCTCGCGTCGTGCGCGCCCTTGCCGAGCCGGATGACGATCTCGCGCCACCGGGGAATGGAAACCACTTTCGGCAGGGGCTTGAGGTCGAGGCCGCAGATGAGATCGAGCAGCGCCTGGTGCTCGACGCGAACGCCGGTGAGCTTCACGCCCTTGTCGACGAGACCGCAGAGGAACAGCGCCCCCGGCGTATCGACGTGGTCCGAGCCCGGCAATGTCGAGGGAGCGGGATTTGCCTTGCTTGGACCATTTCTGCAGCGAGTGCCGGGCGCCGGCGAGCGTGACCAGGTCGAGGTTGCCGGCCATGGTCAGGCGATCCCCGTCGCCGCTGACGACGACGGCCGGCGGGGACGGATCCGTGGAGAGGGGCTGCGTGTTTGCGGGCGCGCTGGTCACGGTTCGTCCGGAACAGAAGGAAGTCGGGATACATTGCACGTACCGGGCGCGATCCAGCCTGCGTCTCCACGGGGCACGCATCGCACCTTATGCAGGGTATTCGAAATGTCGGGCGGACTCTGTGCGCTATCGCACATGCCGCATCGCGGTCGAACGTCGGACGTCCGGTCCGTTCTCTCCGGTGGCTCGGTCGCTACCGGAGCTCGCGGCGGACGACCAGCTTCAAGCCGGACCAGATGGCGTCGACGGCGCAGACCTTGATGTCGACGAAGCCAAGCGGCAGCGCAAGCGCGCGCACGGTGTCTTCCGTGACGTCGGAGGGGATTTTCGAGGCCTTCTTCGGCCACGAGACCCAGACCATGGCGTCGGGCGCCAGTTCCTTGCGCAACGTTGCGAGTACAGCGGACAGATCGGCGGATCGCGCGGAGAAGACATGCGCCATGTCGACCGACGCGTCGATCCTGGATGTGAACCGAACCGACGCGGGCAGCGGTTCCAGCCACTTCCGGTAATCCGCAGGAGCCCCGGCGACGAAGATCCTGAAGTCGTCCTTGATGCCGAGCTTCTGCGCGAGCGGCGTGCCGAATATCCGGCCGGGGGTTGCGAAGGGTTGGGCACGGGCAGAGGCGCTTGCGGCAGGAAGGCCGGGTCAGTGCCGGTGCGACGTGCCGCGCGCGGACGCATAGTGGTCGCGCAAGCAGGTCGCGACCGAACGCGCTCCTGGCCGGCAGCTCGCGCCCGAAGTCGCCCGTGAAGTCGCGCCACACGGTGTGGATGTGATTGCCGCCGTCCTGCGAGGCGTCGTACTCGATCAGGAAGCGCGGCCCCTGCACGCGATAGTAGTGCGGCGCGCCACGCGTCGTCGATCCCGCCCAGCCGAAGCGCATGCTCTCGATCCCGCCTTGCCGGGCGCGGGCGAGACGCGCCTCCGCCAGCCCGGGCTCGAAGCTCGACGCATAGAGCTCGACGATCTTCCACAGGAGCGCGCGCTGCCGCTCGTCGAGCTTCGAGGCGGGAATGCCCGACGGCTTCGAGCGGATCGACCTTTTCCCGGTTCGAGGTCACGATGTCGCCGTAGGTGCGCGTGGAGATCACCGCCTCGCGGCGTTGCGCGTCGGAGAGCGAATCGAGCACCGCCCATCCGGCGTCGTGCTCGTCGCCGAGCGCGCGCAGTCCTTTCTTCGCGCCGCTCGGCACCGTCGCCGGATTGGCGCCGAAGAAGCTCGGCGTGTCCACGACCAGCCGTTCGCCCGCGAGCGTGAAGTTGAGCGACAGGTGATGGCCTTCGAAGCGCCATCCCCAGCGCTCGGTGCGGCTTGGCGTGCCGTAGAACGTGACGTGGTAGCGCTCGGGATCGCGCATCAGGCCGAACGCCTCGAGCTCGCGCAGCACGAGCTCCAGCTCGATGATGTTCACCACCTTGCGATAGCCCGACCGCCGACAGCGCGGTCTTGAGCAACGCGTGCACCGCGTCGCGGCCGCGCGCGTCGAGCTCCTTCAGCGAAATGCCGTTGCGGCTGCGCGGCGTGTAGTGCCAATCGACGCGGTCGCGGTCGTCGAACGGACGCGTTGCCGTGGCACGCTGGCGCTCCGGCAGCGCACGCGAGGAGACGCTCCGCGGATTCGCGCATTTTCGACTGCGACGCGGAGGGCGGACGCGCATGCGCTTGGGCCATGGCAGCGGTCACCAGCCCCGCAAGGAGCAGTGACAGCAGGAATGCGTAATCCTCATCGCGTCTCCAGCGTCTCGACCCACACGATCTCGCACGCGCCGTCGCCCGTGTCGTTCCGCGTGAGCGACGTGTTCCAGGTGAAGCCGCCCGGTCCGCGCACGTCCACGAGATACCCGCCGATGGTCGCGATCTGGCCCGGCCGCAGCTTGCGGATCCTGCCGTCGATGTCCTTCGTCGCCGGGATGAGGTGCATCTGCGCGCCATGCGCGATCAGCGTCTCCGGCGCCAGCGGAAACGTCGCGAAATCCTTCGGCTTCCAGTAGAAGAACCGGCCCATCTGCGAGAACTCGAGCTGGTCGACGATCCGCGAGTCGGAGAGCGGACCCCAGCCGACGGCCAGATCGACGGGGGCAAGCGAGGCGCCGCCGTCGACGCGATAGATTTCCTTGCGCAGCACGCGCGCGGTGATGTCGTAGCGCGCGCGTTGGATGAAGTGATAGCCGCGATCGTCGAATTGCGGCGGCGGATCGAGCTTCTGCTGCTGCGGCTCCGCGGCGACCAGCACGCCCGGTGGCCGCGACACGCTCCGTTCGTAGAGCCACCAGTTGACGCCGCCCAGGAAGGCCGCGATCAGCAGAACCCAGGTCCAGCGCATCATCGGGATCGATTGCGTTCGGCCGAGCCGAGCGTCACTGTGCGCGGCATCGGTCTATGACCCGGGCGCGGGACATTGGGGATGACGACGACGCCGTGGTTCGCGAGCGCGACACCGACGATGGCGCCGACGGCGAGCGGCCGGTCGACGGCGGTCGAGATGACGAAGAGCGCGCCGATCGGCGTGTCGAGCGTGTACTCCATCAACTGTCCGAGGTAGGACGCCTTCTTCACCGTGGCGGCGATCGGCGCGTGGCCGTCGTACCGGAGCTCGATCGCTTCGGGGCGAATGGCGACCTCGCATTCGCCGTCGGCGGCGCCGCCGTGCGGCAGCGACAGCGTCACCGGACCCAGCGTGACGTCGGCGCGCGTCGCGTCGCGGCGGACGATCACGCCGCGCACGCGGTTGGCATCGCCCATGAACCCGGCGACGAACGAATCGCGCGGCTGCTCGTAGAGCTCGCGCGGCGCGCCCTCCTGCGCGATGACCGCCTTGTTCATCACGATGATGCGGTCCGAGACCGCCATCGCCTCCGACTGATCGTGCGTCACGTAGACGACGGTGAGATTGAGGCGCTGCTGGAGGTCGCGGATCTCCTCGCGCATCTGCCGGCGCAGGCGCGCGTCGAGATTCGACAGCGGCTCGTCGAACAGCAGCACCGACGGCTCGAGCACGAGCGCCCGCGCGACGGCGACGCGCTGCTGCTGACCGCCGGAGAGCTCGGAGGGAAGCCGCGCGTCGAGGCCGGTGAGGCCCACGGTCGCGAGCGCGACGCGCGCCCGTTCGTCGGCTTCCGGCTTCGGCTTGCCCGAGACGACGAGGCCGTAGCGGACGTTCTCCAGGACGCTCATGTGCGGGAACAGCGCGTAGCTCTGGAAGACCATCGACACGTCGCGCTCGCGCGGCGGCGCGCGCGGTGACGTCCTCGTCGCCGATGCGGATGGTGCCCGAGGACGGCAATTCGAGCCCGGCCAGCATCCGCAGGATCGTCGTCTTGCCGCAGCCGGAGGGCCCGAGCAGCGTGACGAGCGTGCCCGCGCCGATGGTGAACGAGACGCCGTTGACGGCGACGACGTCGCCGTAGCGCTTGGTCACCTGCCGGAATTCGATCGATGCGGCTTTCATGCCGGCTCTCCGTCCTGCTGCGGTCAGGCGGCGCTGCCGCCGAGCTCGCCGATGGGCGCGGACGCCACACCCGCCGCGCGCCGGCCGAGCCGGCGCTCGCCGACCGCCCATTGGATCGCCCCGATCACGGCCAGCATCAGCACGATCAGCACGGAACTGTACGCGATCGCCACGCCGTAGTCGCCGTTGACCACGCGGTTGATGATGTACGTCGTCGCCCACTCGTACTCGGCGGAGACGAGGAAGATCACCGCCGAAAGCGTGGTCACCGCGCGCACGAAGCTGTAGACGAGCGCGGCGACGATGGCGGGCTTGAGCAGCGGCAACAGGATCGTGCGCAGCGTGGTGAAGCCGCGCGCGCCGAGCACGGTCGACGCCTCGTCGAGGCTCTTGTCGATCTGGCTCATCGCCGCCATGCCCGGCGCGCACGCCCACCGGCATGTTGCGGAAGACGTTGCAGACGATGAGGATCAGCGCCGTGCCGGTGATCTCGATCGGCGGCACGTTGAACGCGAGGATGTACGCGACGCCGATCACCGTGCCGGGGATCGCGAACGACAGCATCGTGCCGAACTCGAACGCGTCCTGCCCGACGAACTTCTGGCGCGTGAGAAGGTAGGCGGTCAGGATGCCGAGCGCGGCGGTGACCGGCGCGGCGATCGCGGAGAGCTTGATCGTCGTCCAGAACGAGTTCCACGCGGCGCCGGTCCACAGGAGGCCGTGGGCGGTCCATTCGAGGCCGAAGGCCTTCGTGTAGTGCCGCAGCGTCAGCGTGTAGTCGCGGCCCCAGGTCTCGACGAAGCCGCCGGCCAGCGCCATGGCGTAGATCACGACGGTGAGCGCCGCCCACGGCAGCGCGACGCCGTAGCAGAAGCGGCGCACGCCGTCCGGCAACTGCGTCGGCAGACCGGCGTCGCCCTTGCCGGCGAGCGACGTGTACACCTTGCGGCCGAGCACGGCGCGCTGGAGGAAGAATGCGCCGAACGCGAAGACGAGCAGCAGGATGCCGAGCGTGGCCGCGCGTCCCTGGTCGAGCTGCGCGCCGACGACCGAGAAGAAGATCTCCGTGGACAGCACGCCGAAGTTGCCGCCGAGCAGGATCGGATTGCCGAAATCGGCGATCGACTCGATGAAGCTGATGAGGAACGCGTTGGCGAGGCCGGGCCGCATCAGCGGCAGCGAGACGTCGGCGAACACGCGCCAGCGGTCGGCGCGCAGCGTCTGCGCCGCTTCCTCCATGCTGGGCGACACGCCTTCGACGACGCCGATCAGGACGAGGAAGGCGATCGGCGTGAAGGCGAACACCTGCGCGACGAGCACGCCCTGCAGGCCGTAGATCCAGCGCCCGAGCTGCCAGCCGAACAGGTATTCGAGCAGCTGATTGACGAGGCCCGAACGCCCGAAGAGGAGGATGAGCCCGAGGCCGATCACGAACGGCGGCGTGATGATCGGCAGGATCGTGAGGACGCGCAGCGCCCGCTTGTGCCTGAAACCGGTGCGCGTGGCGATCAGCGCGAACGCGAGGCCGAGCGACGTGCATCCCGCGGCGCACAGGAACGCGAGCGTCAGCGTGTTCCACGCGACGCCGCAGCGCGTGTTGCCGGCGATGCAGCCCAGGCCCCAGATCTTCTCGGTGAACAGCCGCCGCGGCAGCGCCGTCAGCGAAAACGCACCGGCGCCGTCCTGCAACCCCGAGATCAGGATCCGGACGACCGGAAAGAACGTGAAGAAGGCGACCAGCAGCGCGAGCCCCGATCACGCTCGCGGCGACGAACGGATCGCCCTTGAAGTAGCCGCGGCCGGCGAGTCCCAGCGAGAACAGCATGCCGCACGACGTGGCGACGAGCGCGGCGCCCAGTCCCATGCCGTATTGCCCGCGCGGCAGCGCCGGCAACGTCGCGCGTCAGCGACTCGAAATACCATCCCTGGGGACCGATGGCGAAGCCCTGGACGAAAAGGTAGACGAAGCCGATCGCGCCGAGGGCGATCAGCGCCGTCGCGCGCGCGTCGCGCCCGAGGGTCAGGCTCGCGAGCGCCGCGCCCGCGGCGAGAACGAGGCCGAGCGGCGCGAGCCAGCCCCTGCCGTGGAGGAGCGACCTGCAGCAGCGCCGGCGCTGCTTCCTTCGTCGTGAACTGCGCGATCCAGCCGAGCGCGAACACGCTGTCCTGCAGCGCGTACCACGGAACGAACAGGAACCCGATCGCACCGACGGCGAGCCAGAAGCGCTCCGCGCGGCGCGTATCGGTCATCGCGGCGCTTGGCCGATCTCCTTCTCCCAGCGCTCGAGGAGGCGCTTCCGGGTCTCGCTCGAACCGTACTTCGCGAAATCGTAGTTGATGACCTTGAATTCGGTCAGGTTGGGCACCGTCGGCGGCAGCGGCACGTTCTTGTTGGTCGGGATCGCATACTCCTTGACCTCGAGACCGATCTTCTGCGCCTCCACGGTGAGCGCCCAGTCGACGAATCGCTTCGCGTTGTCGAGATTGCGCGCGCCCTTGATGATCGCCATCGACCCGATTTCGTAGCCCGACGCCTTCGCAGGGCAGCACCGGCTTGACCGGGAAGCCCGCGACGATCTCGTTGATCACGCCGTGGAGCACCGTGCTGCCGACGTAGATCTCGCCCTGCTTGACGGCGGTCATCGGCCCGATGCCCGAGCGCGCGTAGGAGCTCACGTTGGCGTTCAGCGCCTTCATGTACTTGAACGCCTCGTCCTCGCCGAACACCTGCACCAGCGACGCCAGCATCAGGTACGCGGTGCCGGAGGAATTCGGATTGCCCAGCATCACCTCGTTCTTGTAGGCGGGCTCGAGCAGATCCTTCCAGCATTTCGGGACGGGCAGCTTCTTCTTCGCCTGCAGCTCGGTGTTGTAGCCGAGCGAGAGGATGCCGCCGTAGACGCCGGACACCCGGCTCTGCGAGACCACGGTGATGCGCTGCGCCCAGTCGTGCAGGTCCCTGACGTTCGGCGACAGGTAGGTTTCGAGGAGGCCGTCCTCCGCCGCCTGCAGGTAGGCGTCGCCCGGGCCCGCCCACCAGATGTCGCCCTTGGGGTTCGCCCGCTCCGCCTTGACCTGCGCGAGCATTTCGCCGGTCGCCTTCTGCACGACCGCGGCCTTGATGCCGGTCGCCTTCTCGAAGCCGTTGGCCATGCCCTGGCACCAGGCGGTGTTGGGCGAGCTGCAGTAGAGGTTGAGCTGTCCCGCCGCGGGGAGGGCGGCGGCGAAGGCGGTCGCGGACAGGATCGTGACGACGAGACGGCGAAGCATGCGGGACTCCGTTGGTGAGGGGCACCAGCGCCAGCGCGCCGGCGCGAGGATTATCGCCGATTAGGCGGGGCGGTGGTCAGCTTGGCCGTGCCGCAGCGGCGCGCGCTTCCAGTTCCCGCAGCGCCCGCCACACGTCGAAGCGTTCCCACAATGCGCGCACGGCGTCCGGGGGTAGACCCTCCTTGTCCGAGTGCACACCGAAATAGGGGGTCGCCTCGGCGCCGTCGAGCAGGATGCCGGCGACGCTGAGGTAATACTTCATGCGCAGTTCCGGCGCAATGGTCGTGAAGAGCGCGACCGTTGGAACTCCGAGGGCGGCGGCCAGGTGATAGACACTCGTGTCGACCGTCAAGATCCGACTCGCGCGGGCAATGATGTGGCAGAGATCGACCGGTCCGGCACAGTGCGGGGCCAGGCTGACGAAACGCGGATGCTGGAAATCCATGGGGATCGCGGTGACAACCGTGTCATCGGTGAGCCGAAGGATATCCGACACGATACGGCGCGCCTGCACGTCGGGCATGCTCCGAACGCTGGCCGACGCCTTGGGGTGGAAGAGGAGCATCCTGCCCGGAATGCGGGCAAGGACGGCTGCGAGCCTTTTCGGCGCTCGCGGCAACCGCAGCATGTTGTTCTTCGCGCCAGGATCCACGAGTTCTGGCGCCACGCCCAGGCGGTCGAGAAAGTAGTCGACCATCGGCATGTCGTTCACGCGGGGATCGAGCAGAAACGCGTCGAAGTCCCAAAGCCCGTCGTACTTCTGGCAGCACCGCCTTGGTCGACGACGCATTGGCGGGCGCAGCGCAGGGCGGTGAGCCCGACGATGGTGTCGCCGATGCCGCTGCCAAACCCGTTGAATACACCCAGCACAGGTCTAGCCGAGGGGCTGGACGGCCGCAGGTCGGCAAGCATGGCGGGCAGCGGAGGGAGAGAGCGCACGCTGAGCGTCGCGCCGCCGAGATACGGCGGAAATTTGAATGCCGCGGCTTGCTCCGGAGGCAACAGGCGCAGCGCGCCCCGCGGACCGTATTCGGCGAGCCAGCTGCCGATCACCGCGGCGATCCGGTCGGTCATGCAGTAGACGTGAAACGAAGAGGGGGCCGAGCCGCGCGGATGAGCGCGAAGGTCGATGCGATGGTCGGGCGCGCGCAGCGAAATCCGAGCATCGCTCGTGGAGTAGTAGAGACGCATTGCCTCACCCGGAACGGACTTGCCTTCGCCTCCCGCGGAGGCAGTGAAGCGCGACCCCGCGCGGCGGGCCTATTTGGCGATGGAGCCGACCTCCTTGTCCCAGCGCTCGAGCAGCCGCTTGCGCTCCGCGGACGTGCCGTACTTCGCGAAATCGTAGTTGATGAGCTTGATGTCGGCGAGCTTCGGCGACAGCGGCGAAATCGGCGCGCTGACGTTGGAAGGGATCTGGAACTGCTTCGACTCTGCGCCGAGCGCCTGTGCCTTCGCTGTCAGCGCCCAGTCGACGAACTTCTTCGCCTGGTCGAGGTTGCGCGCACCCTTCACGATCGACAGCGACCCGATCTCGTAGCCGGTGCCCTCGCAGGGCGCCACGCCCTTGACCGGAAATCCCGCCTGCGCCTCGGTGACGACGTCGTGGATGAACGAGACGCTCGCGATGCGTTTCGCCGCGCGCGGCGGCCTTGATCGGCGCGACGCCCGAGCGCGGATACTGATTGATGTTCTTGTGCAGCGCCTTGAGATACTTGAACGCCTCTTCCTCGCCGAACACCTGCACCAGCGTGGCGATGGCCGTGTAGGCGGTACCGGACGCATTGGGATTGGCCATCTGCACTTCGCCCGCGAATTCCGGCTTGACGAGATCCTTCCAGCACGCGGGCGCCGCGAGCTTCTTCTTCGCGAGGAGCTCGGTGTTGTAGCCGATGCCGAGCGCACCCAGATACATCCCCACCGTGCGGTACTTCGATTGCTCGGCCTGCTTCTGCGCCCACGGCTGGAGCTGCGTGAGCAGCGGCGACCTGTATTCCTCGAGCAGCCCCTGCTCGGCGGCCTGGAGGTGCGGGTCGCCGGTGCCGCCGAACCAGACGTCGAGCTTCGGATTCGCCTTTTCGGCGGCGATCTGAGCGAACGATTCGCCGGAACCCTTGAGCGTCATGGCGACCTTGACGCCGGTCTCCTTCTCGAACGCCACCGCCGCGGCATTGCACCATTCGGCCTGCACCGGACAGATGACATTGAGCTGGTTCTGCGCGAATGCGGGCGCTGTCAGGACCGCCGTCGCGACGAGGGCGGCCGCCGCCGCGCGGATGCGGATCTGCAACATGGGACCTCCTTGGTGTCGCTTCAGGTCAACTCAGGCGACGGTGATTTGCGGCGAGAGATAGACGTCCTGGATGGCGTTCAACAACGTGATGCCGTCTCGCATGGGTTTCTGGAAGGCCTTGCGACCCGAGATGAGGCCCATGCCGCCGGCGCGCTTGTTGATCACTGCCGTACGCACCGCGTCGGCGAGGTCGTTGGCGCCCGACGCACCGCCGGAGTTGATGAGGCCCGCCCGGCCCATGTAGCAGTTCGCGACCTGGTAGCGCGCGAGATCGATCGGATGATCGCTCGCGAGGTCCGTGTACATGCGCTTGTCGTTCTTGCCGTAGGGATTGCCCTTCGTGTCGAGCGCCAGGTAGCCGCCGTTGTTCTCGGGCAGCTTCTGCTTGATGATGTCGGCCTCGATCGTGACACCGAGATGGTTGGCCTGGCCGGTCAGGTCGGCGCGACACGTGGTAGTCCTTGTCGGTCTTGAACGCCGGGTTGCGCAGGTAGCACCACAGCACCGTGGCCATGCCCATCTCGTGCGCGGCCGCGAACGCCGCGCTCACTTCGACGATCTGCCGGCTCGACTCCGCCGAACCGAAGTAGATCGTCGCCCCTACCGCCACCGCTCCCAGATCCTGCGCCTGCTTGATGCTCGCGAAGAAGATCTGGTCGTACTTGTTGGGGTAGGTGAGAAACTCGTTGTGGTTGACCTTGAGCAGGAACGGAATCTTGTGCGCGTACTTGCGCGAGCAGGCGCCGAGCACGCCCAGCGTCGAGGCCACCGCGTTGCAACCGCCTTCGATCGCGAGCTTCACGATGTTCTCCGGATCGAAGTAGATCGGATTCTTCGCGAACGATGCGCCGGCGCTGTGCTCGATGCCCTGATCGACGGGCAGGATCGAGAGATAGCCCGTGCCCGCGAGCCGGCCGTGGCCGACGAGTTGCTGCAGGCTGCGCATCACCGCAGGCGAACGGTCGCTCGGCGCGACGATGCGATCCACGAAGTCCGGGCCGGGAAGATGCAGCGACTCCCGCGGGATGCCCTTGCAGACGTGCTGGAGGAGGCCGGCGGCGTCGGCGCCCAGGAGGCTCATGATGTCGGTCATTGTCGGAAATCCCTCGTAGGAACGGACGTTCACGGAAAGGCAGCCATTATCGCGCCGCCGCGACGCCCGGACAACGCTTGTCCGGCGCGTGGCGCCCTACGCTGGTGCGCGCGCCTTCAGCGCCGCCTGGGCCGCCGCGAGCCGTCGCGATGGGCACGCGGGGCGCCGAGCACGAGACATAGTCGAGCCCGGCGTCGTGGCAGAAGCGGATCGCCTCCGGCTGCCCGCCGTGCTCGCCGCAGATGCCGACGACGAGACCGGGCCGTGCGCCGCGTCCCCATTCGATGGCGAGCCGCATCAGGCGCCCCACGCCGTCGACGTCCAGCATCTCGAACGGGTTGTGCGGGAGGACGCCGGATTCGATGTACTGCGGCAGGAACTTGTTCTCGGCATCCTCGCGCGAGAACGAGAACGTGGCCTGCGTGAGATCGTTGGTGCCGAACGAGAAGAACTCGGCGATCCCGGCGAGGTCGGCGGCGCGCATGCACGCGCGGACGACCTCGACCATCGTGCCGAACTTGCATTCGACGCGCACGCCGTAGCTCGCCTCGACTTCCGTCTTCAGCGCATCCACCATGGCCTTGACGCGCCGCAGCTCCTCGGCCGCGCAGACCTGGGGCACCATGATCTCGGGATGCACGTCGATGCCTTCCTGCAGGCACTCCGCGGCGGCCTCGAGGATCGCGCGGATCTGCATTTCGTAGATCTCGGGATAGGTGAGGCCGAGACGCACGCCGCGGTGCCCCAGCATCGGATTCACTTCCGACAGCAGGTGCACCTTCTTCAGCATCGCCTCGCGCCGCTCGAGCGCCGCGTCGCCGCGCTTCGCCTCGCGGTACTGCGCGAGGCTCTGCTGCAGCTTGCCGAGGCTCTCGACGTAGTCGCGGGGCAGTTCCGGATCGAGCAGCTTCAGCGTGTCCGGCAGCTCGGCCACCGATTGCGCGGCCCGTTGCAGGTGGCGCAGAGTGGCTGATCTCGAATTCGAGCTGCGACGCCGTCGGCAGGAACTCGTGCATCGGCGGATCGAGCAGGCGCACGGTGACCGGCAGGCCCGCCAGACGCGGCGAAAATGCCCTTGAAATCCGCGCGCTGGATCGGCAGCAGCCTCGCGAGCGCGGCACGCCGCTCGGCGGGCGTGTCGGCGAGGATCATTTCCTGCACGATCGGCAGGCGGTTCGAATCGTTGAACATGCGCTCGGTGCGGCAGAGCCCGATGCCCTTCGCGCCGTAGTCGCGGGCCCGGGCGGCGTCGCGGGGCGTATCGGCATTGGCCATGACCTGCGAGTCGCGCCGCTTCGTCGGCCCACGTCAGCAGCGTGTCGAGCTCGTCGAAGAACCGGGCTTCGACGGTCGGGATCCGGCCCGGATACACGTCGCCCGTGGTGCCGTCGATCGTGATGACGTCGCCCTCGTGCAGGATCGTGTCGCCGATCCGTCAAAGTGCGCTCGCGCACGTCGATCGCGATCGCATCGCAGCCGGAGATGCACGGCTTGCCCATGCCCCGGGCCACGACCGCGGCGTGCGACGTCTTGCCGCCGCGGGAAGTCAGGATGCCCTGCGCCGCGAAGAAGCCGTGGATGTCCTCGGGCTTGGTCTCCTCGCGCACGAGAATCACGGGCTCGCCCGCCCGGCCGCGCCGCTCCGCGGTGTCCGCGTCGAACACGATGCTGCCCGACGCCGCGCCGGGCGATGCCGCAAGGCCCCGGGCCAGCGACTTCGCGCTCGTGGGCCGGATCGAGCGTCGGCACGAGCAGCTGTTCGAGCAGGAGCGCGTTGATCCGGTTGAGCGCCCGCTCCTTGCCGATCAGACCTTCCCGGCACATCCCGACCGACGTGGTCACCATCGCGCGCGCGTTCATCTTGCCGTTCCGGGTCTGCAGGCAGTAGAGCCGGCCGCGCTCGATCGTGAACTCGAAGTCCTGCACTTCCTTGTAATGCGTCTCGAGCCTGTCGCGCAGTTCGACGAGCTGCGCGGTAGAGCGCCGGCATTTCCTGCGCCATGGCCGCGATCGGCTTCGGCGTGCGGATGCCGGCGACGACGTCCTCGCCCTGCGCGTTCACCAGGTACTCGCCGTAGAGGACGTTCTCGCCCGTCGCCGGATTGCGGGTGAAGCCGACGCCGGTGGCCGAATCGTCGCCCATGTTGCCGAAGACCATCGTGCAGACGTTGACCGCCGTCCCGTTGGCCATCTCGGGCGTGATCCTGAACTGGCGCCGGTAGTCGACGGCGCGCTTGCCGTTCCACGACTGGAACACCGCCTCGATGGCGCGTTCGAGCTGCTCGTAGGGATCGGCGGGGAAGGCTTCGCCCGGTGTGCCCGCGGTAGACGTCCGAGGAACGCCTCCGCGAGCTCCTGCAGCGCGTCGGCGGTCAGCTCGACGTCGTGCACGGCGCCGTGCTTGCGCTTGACTCGCCGCCATGGCCGCGTCGAAGGCCTCGTCGGGAACGCCCATCGCGATCTTGCCGTAGAGCTGGATGAAGCGCCGGTACGCATCCCACGCGAAGCGCCGATTGCCGGTCTTCTCCGCGAGCCCCTGCAGCGTCGCCGCGTTGAGGCCGAGGTTGAGGATCGTGTCCATCATGCCGGGCATCGACATCGCCGAACCGGACCGCACCGAAACCAGCAGCGGGTTCTCCGGCCGAGCCGAAGCCCTTGCCGGATTTCCGCTCGAGCGTCGACAGATGCGCCCGGACTCCGTCCATCAGCCCGTCCGGCAGCCGCTGGTCGCGCAGGTAGGCGAGGCAGGCCGCCGTCGTGATGACGAATCCCGGCGGAACGTCGAGGCCGATCTGCGTCATCGCGCACAGGTTGGCGCCTTTGCCGCCGAGGAGCATCCGGTCGTTGCCGTCGCCTTCCTCGAAGCCGAAGATGAACTCTTGTTCGCTCATGGCAGGCCTACAGTCTCCGGCGCCGGGACCCAAGCCGCGTTGATGATCGTCAACGCGAGGACGTCCTCGACGCCGCGGTTCGCCCGTGGCTCCGTCCGCCGAGGGGGCAGATCGCGCGGGCGATCGTCCGCCATTGACAGAGGTCAAGCGCGGTGACACAATGCGTGTGTAGCATGTAGATCACAACAAGGAGAAATCTGCCAAGGGAGAGCCACGCATGAGGAGTTGAACAATGGCTGCGTTCAACACTACGCCCTTGCAGCAAACAGGCGACAAGACCCCGATCCCACCGGTTCCGCCGCCTGCCGAACCCGCCAAGCCCCGGATCATTTCGGAAATGGCTTCGCAGGTCGCGCCGAATCGCCCGGTCGACCCCGCGACGAAACAGGCAGATGATCGCCGAGGCCGCGTACTACCGCGCCGAAAGGCGAGGCTTCGCGCCGGGACATGACCTCGACGATTGGTACGAGGCGGAGGCCTCGATCGAGGTCCTGTCCGTCAAGTAGTCATCGTCGCACCGGCAGCCGGAGGCTGCGCCGTGGAAAGCAGCGTCACCGAACGGGATGTGCTCGAGGCGCTCGTCCGCCGGGGTCCGGCGCAGGCCTCCGACCGGCTCGCTGACGAAAAACACCCTCGCGCTCATTCTGGCGGGCGGACGAGGCAGCCGCCTCGCGGAACTGACCAACTGGCGCGCGAAGCCGTCGCTGCCGTTCGGCGGCAAGTTCCGGATCATCGATTTCGCGCTGTCCAACTGCGTCAACTCCGGGATCCGCCGCATCGGCATCTGCACGCAGTACAAGTCGCAGAGCCTCATCCGGCACGTCCAGCGCGGCTGGAGCTTTCTCGACGGACGTTTCGACGAGTTCGTCGAGCTCCTGCCGGCGCAGCAGCGGATCGAGACCACGCTGGTATCAGGGCACGGCCGACGCGGTCTACCAGAATCTCGATATCCTGCGCCGGCACGATCCGCAGTTCGTGCTGATCCTGGCCGGCGACCACGTGTACAAGATGGACTACGGCCGCATGCTCGACGACCACGTCCGCAGCCTGGCCCAGATGACGATCGCGTGCATCGACGTCCCGCTGGCCGAGGCGTCGTCGTTCGGCGTGATGGCCGTGGACGGCGCGCGTCGCGTGATGGCGTTCCAGGAGAAACCGTCACGGCCGACGCCGGTGCCGGGCCGGCCGGACCGGGCGCTCGCCAGCATGGGCATCTACGTGTTCGACGCCGCATTTCTGTACGACGAGCTCGTGCGCGACGCCGACGATGCGCAGTCCAGTCACGACTTCGGCAAGGACCTCATCCCTCGCCTCCTGCGGCAGAGGCGCGCGCGTATCCGCTCACGATTTCGCCGACAGCTGCGTCAACACCAGCGACGGCATTCCGTACTGGCGCGACGTCGGGACCATCGACGCCTTCTGGGAGGCGAACATCGCGCTGACGCACGTCGTGCCCGAGTTGAACCTCTACGCCAGGGACTGGCCGATCTGGACTTACCAGGAGCAGTTGCCGCCCGCGAAGTTCGTGTTCGACGACGACGACCGGCGCGGCACGGCGATCGACTCGATCGTCGCCGGCGGCTGCATCATCAGCGGCTCGATCGTGCGCCGTTCCCTGCTGTTCTCGAACGTCCGCGTCCACGACTTCTGCACGATCGAGGATTCGGTGCTCCTGCCCGGCGTCGATGTGGGCCGCCACTGCATGTTGAGGAAGGCGGTGATCGACAAGCATTGCCGGTTGCCGGAAGGGCTGCACGTCGGGTTCGATCCGGAAGAGGATCGGCGACGTTTCCATGTCACCGCAGCGCGGGATCACTCTCGTGATTCCCGAGATGCTCGGCCAGCAGGTCCATCACCTGCGCTGAACCCGGAGATCGCGCAGAGCGGGCGGACGGCGTGCTGCCACAGCGCCTCGACGCCGACGCTTCACCTTCCGGCGCCAGTTGGGGCGTTCGCGGTCGGTGCCAGGCAGGTTGAGCGCGGTGGTTTCGCCGGCGAGATCGTCGGCCTGGAGCAGCACCAGCGCCGAGGCCGTCGCGCCCGCGTAGCGGTGGATGGCCGCGGTGATCGCGGCGTCGTGCGGGGCGTCGGGGGAGAGCGTCGCGCCGTCGGCGACACCCGCCTCCGCGATCGCATCGCAGAGCGCCCGCTTCGCCTCGACGCGCTCGGCGTTCGCCGCCGTCGCGCCCTCGGCATCGATGAGGCCGAGCGCGGCCTTCTCGGCGATGTCGGCGCCGCTCCACCAGCCGGCGATGGTAGGCAGATCGTGCGTCGACACGGTCGCCGCGGCCAGGGCCGGATAGCGCGCAGGGGCGACGAAGCGCGACCCTTCACGCTCGAACCACAGCACGCGGTACGAGAGGACATCGGCGGCGGCGAGCCTTTCGCGCAAGCCTTCCTGCACCGTCCCCAGATCCTCGCCGACGACGAGGCACCGCGCGCGAACGCTTTCGGCCGCGAGCACGCCGAGGAGAAGGTCGAACGGATAGTCGACATAGGCGCCTTCGGCCGCGGTGGCGCCGTCCGGAATCCAGAACAGCCGCGAGAGCCCCATCACGTGATCGATCCGCAGCGCACCGGCATGGCGCATGTTGGCCGCGAGCAATTCGGCGAAACGCGGCGCCGCCGGAGGCGACGAGCGCTGGCGGATTCGGTGGCGGCAGATTCCAGTTCTGGCCATCCGTGGAGAACGGATCGGGCGGCGCGCCGATCGCCACGCCGCGGGCGAACGCGGACGGATTCGCCCAGACCTCGGCGCCGTCCGGCGCGGCGCCGACCGCGAGATCGCGGAAGAAGCCGAACGCGAGGCCGCTCGCGCGCGCCTCGCACGGCCGCGGCGTCGAATTGGCGGTCCGCGAGCCATTGCAGATAGAGGGCGAAGCGAATCCGGTCGCGCGTGCCGCGCGCGAAGTCGCTGGCTGTCCCGCGGCATCGGGATCGCGCAGCGCCTGCGGCCACTCGTGCCACGGCACGCGCGGATGCTCCGCGGCGATCGCCTCGAACAGCGCGAACTGCCGCAGCGGCGGGCCGCCGGCCGGCGCGAAACGGTCGAATTCGGCCACGAGCGGATCGCCTTTCGGGCGCTGCTCGAACGAGGCGAAGCACGCCTGCAGCACGCGCTCCTTCAATTGCCAGACGGCGCCGTAGTCGACAGCGGCGCTCGCCGCGAGCGCCGCGATGCGTTGGCCGCTTTGCGCCAGCAGCGCACGCGCCTCGTCCGACGCGGCGAGATCGGGCACGCGGTCCACATCGATGTAGATCGGATCGAGGAAGCGGCGATCGGACGGGTGATAGGGGCTCGCGCGTTCCCGGTCGCGCGGGGAAGAGCGCGTGCAGCGGATTGATGCCGACGATGCTTCCTCCGGCGCGCGCGGTGGCGGCGCCGATCGCGGCCAGCGTCGTGAAATCGCCGATGCCCTGGTCGCCGTGCGCGCCGAAGCGCATAGAGATGCGCGGCGAGACCGAAGCGTCTGCCGCCGTCGCGAAGCTCCGGCGGCAGGAAGCACCGATCGGGCGACGCGACGATCTGTCCGTGCAGTGTGCCGGAGTCATGGCGCCGGGCAGCGCCGCGAACGCGGCCCGCCAATCGCGGCGAGGTGCGCGCGCGCGTCGGAGTGCGATCGGTGCGCAATCCCATCGCGGCCAGCAACGCGCGTTTCGTGTCGGCGCCGACGATGTGCCGCTCGCCCGCGACATCCCACCAGTCGCCGGCGATGCCGGCCGCCGCCGCGAGCTGGTCGAGGATCTCGGGCGCGACCCCCGAGCGGTCTGCGGCGGGGCGACGCTTCCGGCTCCTCCGTGACGACGACGACCGAGCGCGGCGCGACCGTCGTGGCGTCGACTGCGCCGGCAGTCCTCGGGGTCGGGCCGTCCCGTCGGCAATGCCGTATCGATGCATCGATGCCACGCGAAGCCGTCGCGCGGCGTCGGGCCACTGCACGGCGACCGGATCGTTGCCGGCATTGAACGCGATGGCGACGCCGCCGCCGGAATCCGCATCGGTCGTGCTCGCGCGGAGGATCGCGACCAGCGCCCGACCATCGGGATTCGTCCAGTCGGAGCCTTCCATCGAGCGGCCGTCGGGACGCCGCCATTCGACGTCGGGAAAGCCGCCGGCGTCGGCCGGCATCCCGGTCAGCCATCGATCCTCGCGCAGCGCGGCGTGGCGCTTGCGCAAGTCGATGAGTCGCGCCACGAAGGCGACGAGCGTCTCGTCCGCCGCGGCCCAATCGACCCAGGTGAGCGCGTTGTCCTGCGCATAGGCGTTGTTGTTGCCGCGCTGCGTGCGTCCCAGCTCGTCGCCCATCGCGAGCATCGGCGTGCCGCGCGAGCACAGCAGGGTGGCGAGCAGGTTGCGGACGTCGCGCCGGCGCGCGGCGACGATCGCGGGGTCGGCCGTCGGTCCTTCGACGCCGTGATTCCACGAGTCGTTGACGTTGCTGCCGTCGCGGTTGTCTTCGCCGTTCGCCTCGTTGTGCTTCGTCGCGTAGGAGACGAGATCGGCGAGCGTGAAGCCGTCGTGCGCGGCGACGAAATTGATCGATCGCGACGGCGGGCGCGAGCGCGCCGCGAAGACGTCGGCCGAGCCGGCGAGGCGCGTCGCCAATTCGCCGACGCGTCCCGGGTCGCCGCGCCAGAATCGGCGCGCCGCGTCGCGATAGCGGTCGTTCCATTCGCCCCAGCCCGGCGCGAACGCGCCGAGGCGATAGCCGCCCGGTCCGACGTCCCACGGCTCGGCGATCAGCTTGAGCTCGCGCAGCACGGGATCCTGCGCGATGGCCTGGAGCAGCGGCGCCGCGGCGTCGAAACCGTCGTCGCGGCGGCCGAGCGTGGTCGCGAGGTCGAAGCGAAAGCCGTCCACGCCCGCGACCTCGGCGTAGTAGCGAAGCACGTCGAGCGCGAGGCGCAGCGCCGGCGGCCGGTCGAGCGCCACCGTGTTGCCGCAGCCGGTGTCGTCGACGTAGCGCGCGCGATCGTCGGCGAAGGTCCGGTAGTAGGTCGCGTTGTCGAGTCCGCGCAGCGACAGCGTCGGACCGAGCGCGTCGCCCTCGCCGGTGTGATTGAGGACGACGTCGAGGATCGTTTCGATGCCGGCCGCATGCAGCGCGGCCACCGCGCCCCTGACCTCGTCGATGCCGCCGGGCGCGAGCCTCGTGATCGGGCACGAACGGCGCCACGGGGTTGTAGCCCCAGTAGTTGGCGAGGCCGAGACGCGGCGAGGTGGCGCTCGCCGATCCAGGCGGCGATCGGCATCAGCTCGACCGTCGTGATGCCGAGGCGCGTCAGGTGCGCGAGCGCGGCGGGATGCGCGAGCCCGGCCACCGTGCCGCGCAGCGGCTTTCGGCACGTCGGGATGGGCGCGCGTGAAGCCGCGCACGTTGAGCTCGTAGATCGACCGTGTTCGCCCACGGCACGCGCGGACGATGGGCGCGCCGCGGGTTCACGAACGCGCGTCACGATGCCCTTCGGCACGAACGGTGCGCTGTCGGTGTCGTCGCGCGTTGCGCGGTCGTCGCCGCCGCCGACCATGGCGGGATCGAAGGCGAACGCGCCGGTCGAGCGCGCGCACGTACGGATCGACGAGAAGCTTCGCGGGATTGAAGCGATGGCCCTGCCGCGGGTCGTAGGGGCCGTGCGCGCGCAGCCCGTAGCGCTCGCCCTCGGTGACACCGGCGATGAAGCCGTGCCAGACGTCGCCGGTGCGCTCCGGCAACGCGATGCGTTCGATCTCGGTCGCGGCCGCTCCGGTCGAAGCGACAAAACTCGATGGCGGTCGCGTGCGCGGACGCGACGGCGACATTCGCGCCGTGCGCGATGAGCGTCACGCCGAGCGGTTCGGGGCTGCCGGGGCCGACGCTCATTGGTGTGCCCCCACGCTTGCGGCCTCACTGGCCAATTCGGCCGCTGCGCCGCCCCCCGAGGGGGCGCAATTCGCGCCTTGGGTCGGCCCGGCGGCGCTCATGCTCAGGCGCGCTTCGCGACCAGCGCGCGAAAGAGCGCGGCGTAGCGCTTCGCAGGTCGCGTCCAGCCGACGTCGGTCGCCATCGCGCGCAACTGCATGCGCCGCCACGACGCGCGGTCGCTGCGCAGCGCTGCGGCACGGCCGATCGCGAGCTCGAGATTGCCGCGCGTCACCGGCGCGAACTGGATGCCGGTCGCCGCTCCGGCCGCGAGCGCCATCTCGTTGGCGTCGATGACGGTATCGGCGAGGCCGCCGACCCGCGCCACGATCGGAATGGCGCCGTAGCGCAGCGCGCAGAGCTGGGTGAGGCCGCAGGGCTCGAAGCGCGACGGAACGAGCAGCGCATCGGCGCCGGCCTGCACGAGATGCGCGATCGACTCGTCGTAGCCGATGATCGCGCCGACGCGACCCGGATGACGCGCCGCGGCGGCGGCGAAGCGGCTGCTCGAGCGGCTTGTCGCCCGAGCCGATGAGCGCGAGCTGGGCGCCGCCGGCGGTGATCGCCGGCAGCGCATCGAGCAGGAGGTCCATGCCCTTCTGCGACGTCAATCGGCTGACGACACCGAGCACGAACGCCGCCGGGTCGCGCTCCAGCCCGAAGCGCGTCTGCAGCGCCGCCTTGTTGACGGAACGGCGCGCGATGCGTCTCGCGTCGAAGCGCGCGGCGAGATGCGGGTCCGTCGCCGGATTCCACACCGCGTCGTCGATGCCGTTGCGTATGCCGGTCAAGACGCCCGGCCCGCTTGCGCAGCAGGCCGTCGAGCCCCATCCCGTCCTCGGGCGTGCGGATCTCGGCGGCGTAGGTCGGCGACACCGTGGTGATCCGGTCGGCCAGCGCGAGCCCCGCCTTGAGGTAGCCGATCGTGCCGTGGTATTCGACGCCGTCCAGCGCATAGGCATGCGGAGGCAGGCCGATCCGCGCGAGGAGCTCGCGCGGAAACTGTCCCTGAAACGACAGGTTGTGCACCGTCATGATCGTGCCCGGCCGCGGCGCGCCTCCGTAATGGAGCAGCGCGGGAACGAGGCCCGCCTGCCAGTCGTGGGCGTGGACGATGTCGGGCCGATAACCCGCGATGGCGCCGCGGGCGATCGCGGCGGCGCACGCGGCGAGCGCCGCGAAGCGAAGCCCGTTGTCGGGCCATTCGTTCCCGTCGGGTCCGACATAGGGTTGCCGGGCCGCGCGTAGAGATGAGGCGCGTCGAGCACGAAGAGATCGAGTCCCGCCGCGCGCGCGCGACGAGCAGCGCGCGCGGGCCCGCCGTGCAATTGCGGCAAACGTGTGCGTCGCCGTGGCGTCCTTCAACGCCGCGAGGACCGGCCGGATACCCGGGGATCAGCGTGCGCGTCATGATGCCTTCGCGCGCAAGCGCCGGCGGCAGCGCGCCGACGACGTCGGCGAGGCCGCCGGTCTTGATCAACGGGAAGATCTCCGACGCGACCGCGAGGACGTGCAGGCGCCGCATTTAGGCTGCCTTCTCCAGCCGGTCGATCATCGGCTGCGTGACGAGGCAGATGCCGCGCGCCGTGCGGCGGAAGCGGCGCGCGTCGAGCTCGGGATCGACGCCGACTTCGAGGCCGGCGGGAATCTTGACGCCAGCGTCGATGATCGCGTTGGCGAGCTCGACCCGCCGCCCGATCTCGACGTAGGGCAGGACGACGGTGTTCTCGATGTTGCTGTACGAGTTCACGCGCACGCCGGTGAAGAGCAGCGAGCGCTTGATCGCCGCGCCGGACACGATGCAGCCGCCCGACACGAGCGACGAGATCCCGACGCCGCGCCGCCCGTCGACGTCGTGCACGAACTTCGCGGGCGGCGTGATTTCGGCGTAGGTCCAGATCGGCCAGTCGCGGTCGAAGAGATCGAGCGCGGGCACGATGTCGGTCAGGTCGATGTTGGCCTCCCAGTAGGCGTCGAGCGTGCCGACGTCGCGCCAGTAGACGCCGCCTTCGGCGCGCGACTGGACGCACGACTCGGCGAAGCGGTGCGCGATCGCCTTGCCGTTCGTGCACGATCCAGGGAATGATGTCGCGACCGAAGTCGCGGCTCGACGTCGGGTCCGCCGCGTCGCGCCGGAGCTGCTCGTGCAGGAACTTGCGGTTGAACACGTAGATGCCCATGCTCGCGAGCGCCCAGCCGGGACGGTCGGGCATCTCCGGCGGCTCGGGCGGCTTTTCGACGAACGACACGATGCGTCCGGTGGCGTCGACGTGCATGACGCCGAAGCCCGTCGCCTCGGCGACCGGCACTTCGAGGCACGCCACCGTCACGTCCGCGCCGGCGTTGACGTGCTGGACCAGCATCCGCTCGTAGTCCATCTTGTAGATGTGATCGCCGGCCAGGATGATGATGTATTCGGGCGTCGTAGCCGTCGATGATGTCGATGTTCTGGAAGACCGCGTCGGCGGTGCCCGCGTACCACTGGTCCTCGGCGACGCGCTGGCTCGCCGGCAGGATGTCGAAGCTCTCGTTGCGCACCGGCTGCAGGAAGTTCCAGCCCCGCTGCAGGTGCCGGATGAGGCTGTGCGCCTTGTATTGCGTGGCGACCGCGATGCGCCGGATGCCGGAATTGAGCGCGTTCGACAGCGCGAAATCGATGATGCGCGACTTGCCGCCGAAATAGACCGCGGGCTTGGCGCGCCTTTCGGTGAGCTCCATCAGCCGGCTGCCGCGGCCTCCGGCGAGCACGTACGCCATCGCGGAGCGCGCGAGCGGCGTCGAGTAGGTTACCTTGTCCATGGCGTTACCTTGTCCATGATGCTCCTTTCGCCATCCTGCCATCGGAATCACGGACGGCGAGATCATGCGCCGCCTTCGTGCACCAGCCAAAGGGTTCCGAGCGGCGGCAACATGACGTCGGCCGCAAACGGGAGGCCATGGCAGGCGCCGGCGACCGCTTCGACGCCGCCCGCGTTGCCGCAATTCGATCCGCCGTAGACCGCGCCGTCGGTATTGAGGATTTCGCGCCAGCGGCCCGGCGCAGGCAGGCCGATCGCGATAACCCGGGCGCGGCACCGGCGTGAAGTTCGCGACGACGGCCACCGGCCGCGCGCCGTCGCCCGCGAAGCGCAGCCACGCGAAGCACGGAATTGTCGGCGTCGTCGACCACGATCCAGCGAAAGCCCGTCGGCCTCGCAATCGCGCTCGTGCAACGCGCGTTCCGCGCGCGTAGAGCGCGGTTGCAGTCGCGAACGAGCGCCTGCACGCCCGAATGCCACGCGATGCCGAGCGACGGCCAATCGAGACCGGCTGTCGAAATTCCACTCGCGGCCCTGCGCGAATTCCTGGCCCATGAACAGGAGCTTCTTGCCGGGATGCGCCCACATGAGCCGCGTAATAGGCGCGCAGCGTGGCGAACTGCTGCCACGCGTCGCCGGGAATCCTGCCGAGCAGCGACTTCTTGCCGTGCACGACCTCGTCGTGCGACAGCGGCAGCACGAAATTCTCGGCGAATGCGTACATGAGCCCGAACGTCATCTTGTCATGGTGCCAGCGCCGGTGCACCGGCTCCTCGGCCAGGTATTCGAGCGTGTCGTGCATCCAGCCCATGTTCCACTTGAACCCGAAGCCCAGGCCGCCGGCGAAGGTCGGCTGCGATACCGCGGGCCACGCCGTCGATTCCTCGGCGATCGTGATCGCGCCCGGATGCCGCGCGTACACCGTTTCGTTGAGCCGCCGCAGAAAGGCGACGGCCTCGAGGTTTTCGTTGCCGCCGTGCGCGGTTGGGCAGCCACTCGCCTGCCTTGCGCGAGTAGTCGAGATAGAGCATCGAGGCGACGGCGTCGACGCGCAGGCCGTCGATGTGGTAGCGGTCGAGCCAGAAGAGCGCGCTCGCGATGAGGTAGTTCGCGACCTCCCGCCGGCCGAAATTGAAGATCGCCGTGCTCCAGTCGGGATGGAAGCCCCGGCGCGGATCGGCGTGCTCGTAGAGCGCCGTGCCGTCGAACTGCGCGAGGCCGTGCGGGTCCACCGGGAAATGCGCCGGCACCCAGTCGACGATCACGCCGAGTCCGGCGCGATGGCAGCGATCGACGAAGCGAGCGAACGCGGCGGGCTCGCCGAACCGGCTCGTCGGCGCGAACAGCCCGATCGGCTGGTAGCCCCAGGAGTCGTCGAGCGGATGCTCGTTGACGGGCATGAGCTCGAGATGCGTGAAGCCCATGTCGGCCGCGTACGGGACGAGCGCGTCGGCGAGCTCGTCGTAGGTGAGCCAGCGGTTGCCGTCGCCGCGCCGCCACGAGCCGAGATGCACCTCGTAGATCGACATCGGCGCGCGGCGCGGATCCCGCGCGGCCCGCGCCGCCATCCAGTCGGCGTCGGTCCAGGCGAAACGCGCTGGTGTCGCGCACGATCGACGCCGTCGACGGTCGCAGCTCCGCGCCGAAGCCGACGGGATCGGCCTTGAGCGGAAGCAGCGCGCCGTCGGCGCCGACGATCTCGTACTTGTAGAGCGTGCCCTCGGCGAGCGCCGGGACGAAGATCTCCCAGACGCCCGTGCCGAGGCGCTTCCGCATGGCGTGGCGGCGGCCGTCCCAGACGTTGAAGTCGCCGACGACGGAGACGCGCTGCGCGTTCGGCGCCCACACGGCGAAATGCACGCCGTCGACGCCTTCGTGCTCGATGGCGTGCGCGCCGAGGCCGTCGTAGAGCTTCGCGTGCGTGCCTTCGCCGATCAGCCAGTCGTCGAGCGGACCGAGCACCGGACCGTACGCGTACGGATCGTCGACGAGCCAGGCTCTCGCTCGGTTCGCGGCGCGCAGCCGATACGCCGTCCGGCGCGGAATCGTGCCTTCGAAGAATCCGGCGTCGTGCCGGCGCGAGAGCGAGGCGAGCGTCGCGCCGTCGCGCGTCACGACATCGACGGTCGACGGCGCCCGGAACGAACGCCCGCACGACGACGGCGCCGTCGGCCTCGTGGATGCCGAGCACCGCGAACGGATCGGCGTGGCGGCCTTCGACGATCGCGTCGATGGTGGCGGCGGGCAGCGTTCGGCTCTGCATCGCAGAGTCGTCAGGGCAGAGCTTGGCTCCGCGCGCCAGATCTCCTGCGCGTAGTCGAGAATCGCGCGGTCGGCCGAAAACCAGCTCATGCGCGCCGTGTTGAGCACGGCGATGCGCCACCACTCGCTCTTGTCCTGCCAGAGCGCGCCCACCGCGCGCTGCGCCGTCCGGTAGGCTTCGAAATCGGCCGTGACCATGAAATAGTCGTGATGCCGCAGCGCATCGACGAGCCCGCGATAGCGGCTCTTGTCGTCCGGCGAGAACATTCCCGAGTCGACGGCATTGAGCACTTCGGCGAGCGCCGGCGAGCCCTCGATGGTGGCGGTCGCGTCGATGCCGTCGCGGCGCCGCGCGGCGACTTCCTCGGCGAGGAGCCCGAAGATGAACATGTTCTCGCCGCCGACATGGTCGCGGATCTCGATGTTCGCGCCGTCCAGCGTGCCGATCGTGAGCGCGCCGTTGAGCGCGAGCTTCATGTTGCCGGTGCCGGAGGCTTCCATGCCGGCGGTCGAGATCTGCTCGGAGAGGTCGGCCGCGGGGATGATCGCCTCGGCCAGGCTCACGTTGTAGTTCGGCACGAAAACCACCTTGAGCCGGCCGCGCACGGCGGGGTCGCGGTTGATCACGCGCGCCACGTCGCGAGGCGAGCTTGATGATGAGCTTCGCCTGGTGGTAGCCCGCCGCCGCCTTGCCGGCGAAGATCTTCACCCGCGGCACCCACGCGCGCGTCGGCTGCGCGCGCATCGCGTTGTACAGCGCGATCGTCTCGAGAATGTTGAGGAGCTGCCGCTTGTACTCGTGGATGCGCTTGATGTGGACGTCGAACAGCGCGTCGGGATCGAGGCCGAAGCCCAGGCGCTCGGCGACGACTCGCGCGAGGGCGACCTTGTTCACGCGGCGCACGGCGGCGAACCGCTCGCGGAACGACGCATCGTCGGCGAGCGCCACGAGCGACTCGAGCCGCGTCGGGTCGTCCTCGACCTCGGGGCCGATCGCCTCGACGATGAGCTTGGTGAGCCCGGGTTCGCCTGGTAGAGCCAGCGGCGAAAGGAGATGCCGTTGGTCTTGTTGACGATGCGGTCGGGATGGATCACGTTCAAGTCCCGGAACACCGTCTGGCGCATGAGCTCGGTGTGCAGCGCCGAGACGCCGTTGACGCGACGCGAGCCCAGGAACGCGAGATGACCCATCCGGACGCGGCGGCTGTGGTTCTCCTCGATCATGGAAATCGACGACAGGAAGGCGTCGTCGTCGTGGCCGGCATTGCGCTGCGCGTCGAGATGCAGCGCGTTGATGAGGTAGATGATCTGCATGTGCCGCGGCAGCAGGTTCTCGAGCAGCGCCACGGGCCAGGTCTCGAGGGCTTCCGGCAGCAGCGTGTGGTTCGTGTAGTTGAAGATCGACGTCGTGGTGTTCCAGGCGAGCTCCCACGGCATCCCGTGCTCGTCGACCAGGAGGCGCATCAGCTCGGGAACCGCGATGGCCGGATGCGTGTCGTTCAGCTGGATCGACACGTGGTCGGCGAGCGACACGAGCTCGCCGTGCTGCTGCTTGTGCCGGCGCAGGAGATCCTGCAGCGACGCCGAGGCGAAGAAGAACTCCTGCCGCAGCCGCAGCTCGTGGCCGGCGGCCGTGTCGTCGCTCGGATAGAGCACGCGCGAGATCGCTTCGAGGCGCACGCGGTCGGCGAGCGCGCCGACGTGATCGCCGCGGTTGAAGTCGTCGAGCCGCAGCGGATCGGTCGCGCGCGCGGACCACAGGCGCAGCGTGTTGACGTGCCGGCCGCGCCAGCCGGCGATCGGCGTGTCGAAGGCGACCGCGTTGACGCTCTCCGCCGGGATCCCAGCGGTAGCGCGTCGTGCCGTCGTCGCTCTCGATGCTCTCGACGGTGCCGCCGAAGCCGATCGTGTACGAGACCTCCGGCCGCTCGAATTCCCACGGATTGCCGGACGACAGCCAGTCCTCGGGCAGCTCGAGCTGCCAGCCGTCGCGCAGCACCTGCCGGAAGATGCCGTGGTCGTAGCGGATGCCGTAGCCGTGCGCGGGGACGCCGAGCGTGGCCATGCTTTCCATGAAGCAGGCGGCGAGGCGGCCGAGGCCGCCGTTGCCCAGCGCCGCGTCCGGCTCGAGCGCGCGCAGGCGGTCGAGATCGACTTCGAGGCCGCGCAGCGCCGCGCGCGCCGTCTCGGTGATGCCGAGGTTGCCGAGCGCGTCGAACAAGCAGCCGCCCGATCAGGAACTCGAGCGAAAAGTAGTAGACCCGCTTGCGGCCGTCGCGATAGGTCCGCCGCGTGGCTTCGACCCAGCGGTCGACGATATGGTCGCGCGCGACGAGGGCGGTCGCGACGAGCCAGTCGTGATCGCGCGCATGGCCCGGATCCTTGCCGACCATGTAGGTGAGCTTGTCGAGCACCGCCTGCCGGAACGCGAGGACGCTGTCGGTCGCCTTGATTCCGGCCGTGGTGGGAGTCTCCGGCGGAACGGAGGCCGCGGTCTTCGTGCGGTACGCATTGCAGGTGGGGGAATGTCATCGTCATGGCAGTGGCAAGTCTACAACGTGCTTCCGCGTTTTCGGGCGCGCTTCGCCGGGAGGAATGCAGGAAATGTGCCTGAAAATCGAGGCAGGACCGTCGGCTGGTACGCGCCGCATGCCGGCATGACTGACGAGCGACCTCCGACTCGGGCATCGATCTTGGCGGGACCAAGATCGAAATCGTCGCGCTCGACGCGGAGGGCCGCGAGCTCCTGCGGCGCCGGGTCCCGACGCCGGCGCACGATTATCGTGCAACGCTCGACGCGATCGCGCACCTCGTCGAGGCGTCCGAACACGAGCTCGGTGCCCGCGGCACCGTCGGCATCGGCACGCCGGGGTCGATCTCGCGCGCGACGGGCCTCCTGCGCGGCTCGAACTCGGTCTGCCTCAACGGCCAGCCGATCCGGCGCGATCTCGAGGCGCATGCTCGGGCGCGAGGTTCGCATCACCAACGACGCCAACTGTTTCGCGCTGTCGGAGGCGACCGACGGCGCCGGCCGGGGCGCCGGTGTGGTCCTCGGCGTCATCCTCGGCACCGGCGTCGGCTCGGGCGTCGTCGTGCGCGGCCAGGTGCTCGACGGACCGAACGCCATCGCCGGCGAGTGGGGCCACAACCCGCTGCCCTGGCCCCGCGACGACGAGCGACCGGGGCCGCCGTGCTTCTGCGGCCGGTCGGGCTGCATCGAAACGTGGCTGTCCGGCCCCGGCATCGAGCGCGATCATCGCGCGGCGACCGGCGAGACCGCTCACCGCGAGGGACATCGCCGCGCGCGCGACCGCCGGCGACGCCGCCTGCGACGCGACGTTCGTGCGCTACGAGGAGCGATTCGCCCGGGCGATCGCGCATGTGATCAACATCCTCGACCCCGACGTGATCGTGCTGGGCGGCGGGATGTCGAACGTCGATCGGCTCTACGCGAACGTGCCGAAGCTGTGGGACGCCTGGGTGTTCTCCGATCGCGTCGACACGCGCCTCGTGCGCAACGTGCACGGCGACTCGAGCGGCGTGCGCGGCGCGGCGTGGCTCTGGGGCGGCACGGCGGGCGGGCGGTCGCCATCGCAACGTTGACGACGACCCGGACTCGGGGCGCGGCACGACCCGGTTATTTCGCCAACGATTGACCATCGTCAAACGACGGCCTTGAAGCGCCGCCGCGACGGCCCAAAATCAGCATTGGGGAGGGTTCCGAGGGTTCGGGATCCGAACCAAGGTCGCAGTCGAAGGAGGGCAACATGAGCAACCTCGTATCGTACGATCCGTTTGTCGATACAGGGATGGACGAGCTGTTCCGCGGTTTCTTCAAGCCGGTCCGGATGGAGGGCCCGCGCACGCCGGTGACGATCAAGATGGACGTCGCCGAAACCAAGGACGGCTACACGGTGCACGCCGAAATGCCCGGCGTGAAGAAGGAGAACATCAACGTCGAGATCGAAGGCAACGCTGTCACGATCACGGCCGAAGTGAAGAAGGAGTGGGAAAAGAAGGAAGGCGACAAGGTGCTGCGCAGCGAGCGGTATTTCGGCAATGTCTATCGCTCCTTCACCCTGCCGCATGAGCTCGACGAGGCGAAGAGCGTCGCCACGTACGACGGCGGCGTGCTCGAGTTGAAGCTCGTCAGGAAGGAAGGGCTGCCCGGCAGGAAGCTGCCGGTGATGTGAGCCTCGCGACCGGGAAGGGGTCCCCCCTTTCCGGCCGGCTGCAGCGATGCAAGGGCCCCGCGCAGGGGCCCTTTGCCATTGTCCTCCGGCCGCGGCACTGTCGCATCGCCCCGATTCAGATAGTTGACGAAGTCGACTGTTGCTCTGCGAGTTCGCGCACTCGGCGGAGGCCCGCGCCACGTCTACAAAGACGCCACCTTTCGTCTCGCCCGTGAACTACATCTGCTTGAAGAGATGATTGAAGGTGCGGCTCACTTCCAGCTTTTCGTCGCTGCCCCGCACGTGCACGACCTGCTGGCCGCGGAAGTTGCGGCTGACCTGTTCGACCGCGTCGACGCGAACCACGGTGGCGCGATGGATTTGCCAGAATTCGTCCGGATCGAGCTCGTCGATCAGCTCCTTGATCGGCTTCCTGATCAGCGCCTGGAAGCTCGGCGTCTGCACGCGCGTGTACTTGTCCTCGGCGCGGAAGAACAGGATGTCGCTCGTCGGGATCATCCGAATATTGGGGCCTACGCTGGCCTGGACCCAGCGCATGTAGTCGCGGGGTTTGAGGCCGCCGGCCGCGAGTCGTTGCGACAGCTGCGCCAGCAGGTCGCTCATCGGATCCGGCGCTTGCCGCAACCGCGTGCGCAGGCGCTCGCAGGTCACCGCCATCCGCTCGGGCTCCGCCGGCTTCAGCAGGTAATCGACCGCGCCCTGCTCGAAAGCACGAATGGCGTATTCATCGTGCGCCGTGACGAAGACCACGTGGGCCCGGCCGGCCAGTGCCTGCGCCGCCTCGATGCCATTCATCCCGGGCATGCTGATGTCGAGGAAGACGATGTCCGCTTCAAGGCTTTGCACCATGGCGACGGCCTCGCGGCCATTGCTGGCCTCGCCGACGATCTGGAGTTCGGGCCAGGCTTCCTTCAGGCGGCCGATGATCTGCTCGCGCATCAGGCGCTCGTCGTCGGCAACGACGGCGGTGGGGGCGGGCGGGGAGGGCATGCTGGCGCTCGTTCAGTCAGGCTGGTGGTGTGGCCGGGGCAATTTCGTAGGGCACTTTGATCGTGGCACAGGTACCCCCCGAGGGCGGCACGCTGATGATCAACTCAGCCTTGCCGTTGTACAAGGCCTTCAACCGCTCGCGAACATTGGCGAGTCCCACGCCGCCTTCGGCTTTCGGCATGAAGCCGACGCCATTGTCCTGCACATGAACTGCCAATTGGCCATTGACGACCTCGGCCCCGATCTCGAGCCGGCCGCCCTCGGGCTTCGGCTCCAGCCCATGCTTGATGGCGTTTTCCACAAGGGTCTGCAACATCATCGACGGGAAGACCGCCGATTTCAGGCCTTCCGGGACACTCACGACCGGCTGCAGGCGTCCTTCCATTCGCACCGACATGATCTCCAGGAAGGCGGTGCAAAGACCGACCTGCTGACCCAGCGATGGCCGGCGTCCTTCGCGCATCTGCGGCATGGCCGAGCGGAGGTAGCGGATCAGGCTCTGCTGCATCCTGGAGGCCCGCTGCGCGTCGGTCTGGATCAGCTGGTCGATGCTGGCCAAGGTGTTGAAGAGAAAATGCGGCTCGATCTGCGCCTGCAGTGCTTCCAGCCGCGCTTCCAGCACGGTGCGCTCTAGTTGCTCGGTATCGGCCCGCTTCGTCGCCTCGGTGGCGGTCAGCTCCGCCTTGCGCTTGCCGCCCGCCACCGCCTTGATGATGAAGGAGGCGACGATGAGGAAGAAGGCCGGCGTGGGATGCTTGAGTATGCCGCCTGCCAGCACAAGACTCAGGAATGAAACGAGCAGCAGCATCTTCCACGACACGATGGCCAGCCAATCGAAGAAACCCCACCACATCGCGACGATGCCGGCGCGAATCTCACGCAGGGCCTGCCTGGTCGTGGTTGGCCGCGACGCGGGATCGCGCTTGTCGCGCGCGGCGGCGTTTTCGGTGCCCGGACTGCGTTGGTCGGTATTCATGCGTTGCCCTCTGGTCGCCTGCTTGTCACCGGGCAAGTTTGCGGGAGGGGGCCGCTTTGCTCCAGCGCGGCAAGACAGAATGCGCGCCGGGAGGGGTGAAATGCAGAAACCTGCCCTGTTCGGGTGGCACTTGCCGGGAACGGGTTTCAAGCGTTCAATCGTGTCGCCATGATACTGATCGACGCGGACACTGGGAACTCTGACCCGTTTGCTTTTGCCGACCGGCTATCAAGCGGCGCAATCGCCCCCGTCGAACAGGCGAGTCTCGCCGCGAGGTGATGCTTCCCCATGAATCAGCCAAGTGTCCAGGTTCGCGCCCTTACTCCCGAGCTCCTGCCGGACTTCCTCAAATTCTTCGATGGGAGTGCGTTTTCGGACAACCCGAAGTGGTCGTCGTGCTATTGCCAGTGTTTCTACGAAGATCACCGGGTGGTGAAATGGTCGGAGCGCACGGCACCCGAGAATCGGGCACGCGCCTGCGAGCGCATCGACGGCGGGCTGATGCAAGGCTACCTTGCCTATCTGGACGGTTCTCCGGTCGGCTGGTGCAACGCGGCCCCGCGCACGTTGCTTCACGCACTGGACGACGAGCCGATTCCAGACGCCGAGCAAGTCGGGGCGATCATCTGTTTCTTGGTAGAGCCAAGCCACCGTGGCCGCGGCGTCGCACGGCAGTTGCTCGAAGTCGCCTGTGACGGGCTGCGACTGCAAGGTCTTCGCATTGCCGAAGGGAATCCGAGAACCGACTCCGACTCGGCTGCGGCAAACCACTTTGGACCACTGAGCTTGTATCTGTCAGCGGGTTTCTCTGTGTATCGGGAGGACGACGATGGCAGCGTGTATGTTCGGCGAGCGCTGTGATGCCTTGCCGAGAGTGCCGCCTAACCCGGCTCGACGCCGAGGCCCCGCATGCGGGGCTTCGCCCCCCCAGCGGGTCGCCGGTTACCTTGCATGTTAGCGCTGTCGCGGTGGAAATCTGAAAATGGAGAGCGCAATGCATTTGGTTCTTAGTGGGCTTATTGTTGGAATCGGCGCTACCGCCCTACTGGATCTTTGGACCATTTTGCAGAGACTGGTGTTTTCTGCCCCGCCGACCAATTGGTGCGTTGTGGGCAGATGGGTTGGCTATCTGCCAAGGGGTAACTTCTCACGTCAGAGCATGGCAAGAACCCCCTCGATTAGAGGCGAATGCATCATTGGATGGGTTAGTCATTACGTAACGGGCATTGTCTTCGCGGTCACCCTGTTTTTGCTTATGGGTGTTGAATGGGTGCGTCAACCAACACTATATCCAGCGCTGGCTTTTGGCTTTGCCACGGTTATCTTTCCATTTCTTATCCTGCAGCCGGGTTTAGGGGCGGGTATTGCGGCATCTAAAACGCCAAATCCGAATCGGGCTCGACTGCGCAGTTTGCTTAATCACTGTATTTTTGGTGTTGGTCTTTATGTTTGCGCGTTGGCATTGGCCACATTGCGCTAACCCATCGTTCCAGCGGCCTGCCTTCGGCGGCCGCGGAACTCAATCGTTAGATACTCAAACCAACACCGTCTGGTTCTGACCAAGCAAATGGCTTCGTGTCCCACTTGTTCCGCTAGCTTGCGTGCGGAGTTCGTGCACTCCGAATTCGCCTGTCCCGCCTGCGGCGACAGACTCAAGTCCAATCCATTTGCTGCCGGGCTATTGGCATTCATTATCGGCGGCGTTGCCGGCGGCCTCCTGATGTCGGTGGACGACAGTTGGCCCTGGTTTGTGAGCGTATTCGTGGCATGGATTCTGCTGACTTACGCGCTGTGGCGAGTCTTGTTCAAGATTGAGCGGCGGTCGTGAATTCCCTGTGGCCCGAGCGGGCGGTCGACATGGACACGCGTCGGCGGGGCTTCGGGGGGGCGCCGATATCTCAAGCACGGGGTGCGACCACGAAGGATTCAATGAGGACGACCGTGACCAAGTGTTGCGGTTTTGTCGTCGGCACCTTCTTGGGCGCACTCGTCACGGTGACCGCCAACGCACAAGGCGTGGTGGCGATCGAGCGGATGTTCTTCGTTGTCACTGACGCGTTCGAACCGGGTGCAACAGTATCGGGTGAGCTCAGAATTCCAGAATCGAAACGAGATCTCCTGCCTGCGGTATTGATCCTGCATAGCTCCCCCGGGTTCGATGGGCGCGGAGCGTTCTACGCCGACGCGCTCAATCAAGCGGGAATTGCCACGGTGGAGATCGACTATTTGCAGGGCAGGGGAATGCCGGCAACGCCGCTTCACAACTTGCCGCATGTCTATCAAGCCTTGCAGTATCTGGCCAAACATCCCCGGCTCGATGCAAAGCGGATCGGGATCTTGGGATTCTCGTGGGGAGGGATCCTATCGGTGCTGACGAGTTCGGAGGAGTTGACCCGACAGCACACCGGCGGCGGGCTTCACTTCGCGGCCCACTTGGGGATCTATCCGATCTGCTGGAGGCACCGTACGGTGCTCGCAGGGACGTACAAGAGCCTAAAGCCCACCGTCTATCAGCGGGTTACCGGAAGTCCGGTCCATATCCTTGCGGGCGACAAGGACGACTTCGACGATCCGGACAGCTGCCACAAATTCTTGGCGGAATTGCCCTCCCGGGTTCGTCCCCATTTCACCCTCACCGTCTATCCCGGCGCGACATTCGCGTGGGACAGCCGGTTTAGCAGCGCGACCTACGATATCGGCGCAAAGAAAGGCAAGGGGGGAATTGTGACGGTGCACGCGAATGCCGACATCGCCCGTCAATCTCGAGAGTTTGCAGTGACCTTTTTCACAACGAATCTCTTCGGAAACTGAGCGTGGGACATCCTGGCCGTGCCGAACACTTCGGGGCTTGAGGAGGAGATGTCTATGGCTGGTCTGGAGGCACACTATTCGGCCCGCGACATCGAGGCGCGAATCCTGGCGGCCATGCGCGCGGCCGGATTGGATCCCGAGCAGCGCCTTTCGCCTGAGGAGCTCGGAGCGCTTGACCACTTCCATACGGGCGGACTCCGCGCTTCGCGCGAGTTGCTGGAGCTGGCGCAGATTCGGCCCGACGATCGCGTTCTCGACATTGGAGCGGGGCTGGCCGGTGCCGCCCGGCTCCTCGCTTCGGCGCTCGGCTGCCGCGTCGACTGCCTCGAAATGTCGCCCGACTTCTGCGCCGGTGCGGTACTGCTGAATCGGCTGACCGGCCTTGACGACCGAATCGAAGTGCACCAGGGCAGCGCGCTCGAGCTGCCCTTTCCCGACGATTCCTTTGATGTCGTCTGGATGCAGAATGTCGGCATGAACATTTCGGACAAGCCGAAGCTCTACGGCGAGATCTACCGGGTCCTCAAGCCAGGCGGCCGGTACGCCTTTCAGGAGATGGCCGCTGGGGAAGCACCTACCTGCTATTTCCCGCTTCCTTGGGCCACCGATGCTGCCGACAGCTACCTTGTCCCTGCCGAGGAGACTCGCTCGATCCTCGGCGAGAGCGGATTCATCGCCGAACTCTTCGAGGATACGAGCGACGCTCACTTGAGCAGGACTACCGCCGACGCTGCGCCGACTCCGCTGACCTTGGCGGTGTACGTCGACAATCTCGCGCAAAAGGCCGGGAACGCGCGACGCAGTCTCCAGGAGGGCCAGATCCGGCTGGTCAGAGGTGTCTTCCGGGTGAAGTGAATCACCGCACGACCCCTTCACGGGCCGGCAGTCCGCTTTGTTCGTTAGCCTGCGCAGTCGGTTGACTGTCATCGCCGAGTTCGAAGCGTCGCAGCGGCGCGAGCCCAACCGCTTCCGCAGCTACGTCGGCGCCGCGCGCGCCGCGGAATTGGCCGGCGACCGAGCGAAGGCCGCTGCCTATTATCAGAAGCTCCTGGTGCTCGCGAAGGATGCCGATACGGCACGGCCCGAGCTGGCGAGCGCGAAGCAATTCGCATCGCGGTGAACGGCGTCGCCCGCCTCATCCCGGCCATCCTGCTGTTGACGGCGATCGCGGCGTTCGCCCCGATGGCTGCCGCCGATCCGGAAGAGACGGATCCCGATCTCGCCGCGCGCGACGACGACTATGCCGCGGGCAAGCGCGCGGCCGACAGGAAGGACTGGACGGAGGCCGTGCGCTACTTCCAGCGCGCGGAACGACGCCATCCCGACCATGCGGACCTGCAGAACGCCCTCGGCTTCGCCTTCCGCAACCTGAAGCAGTACGACGTCGCGTTCAGGCACTATCGGCGCGCCATCGAGCTCGATCCGCGCCATCGCGGTGCGCACGAATACATCGGCGAGGCGTACCTCATGACGGGTGACCTCGCGAGCGCCGAGAAGCACCTCGCCACGCTCAGGAGCATTTGCCTCCTGCCGTGCGAAGAGCTGCAGGACCTCGAGCGCGCGATTGCCCAGTACCGAGGCAAGAAGTAGCTACCGTGGCTTGAGATCCGCGCCACCGACGTACATGCGATTCCACGTCGGGCTGATGATGATCTCGTTGACGCAGACGTGGGGCGGCTGTTCGGCGACCCAGCGGATCGCGTTCCCGATGTCGTCGGCCTGCAGCATCCTGGCCCGCTCCTCGGGTGACGGCGGCACCGGACGCCGGTCGAGAATGGGCGTGGCTACCTCGGCCGGACAGAGGGCGCAGGCGCGGATCCCGTTGACGCATTCCTCCATGTTGAGCGTCTCGGTCAGCGAGACCACGGCATGCTTGCTGCCGTTGTAGGCGGCGCCCGCCATCGCCAGCGTGTACTTGCCTGCCCACGAGGCAATGTTGATCACGAGGCCGTCCTTGCGCGCACGCATGGACGGCAGTACCGCGCGGATGCAGTAGAACGTGCCGTCGAGGTTGATGCGGATCACCTCGTTCCAGCTTTCGACGGTTTGATCGCGCCACGAGCGCTTCGGGTTGTTGAGGCCCGCGCTGTTGACGAGTATGTCCACCTTGCCGTGACGGGCCAGGATCGCGTCCGCGACGCGCTGCGCCGACGTCGGCGTCGCTCACGTCGAGCGCCTTCGACGTCGGCCTTGCCGCCGGCCTTGCGGATGGACACCGCCTCGCGCTCCAGCACCTCGGCACGCCGTCCCGACATCACGACCGTCGCGCCGGCGGCGGCGAGGTGCTGTGCGCCCGACAGTCCCATGCCCGAACCGGCGCCGGTGATCCACGACCACCTTGCCGCTTAGAGTGCCCATCGTGATTCTCCTGTCGGACGATCCGGCCGTGCGCTTCGCGGCTCAGTCGGGAATCGTGACCGTCGTGCCGGAGAACGTGATGAGATTCGTCGCAACCGGCGCCGTGCTGATCGGTGGCAGGTTCGCCTTGGCGATCGCGGGCGCCGAACCCGGAGCGCCGCCGCGCGGCGTGGCGCGCACCACCTGCGAAGGCGGCAACGGTACGTTCTGCGTGAGGTGCGCCCACATGCGGTCCATAGCCCTGGACGAAGTAGTAGTGCAGCGGAACGTAGAGCGCGTCGTAGCCGGGGAACGCGGCGTTGTCGATGAACGCGTCGAAGTGCTGGGCATTGAGCACTTCGATGTAGACGAGCTTGCTCGCGGCGCCTTCGACGATCTTGTTCTGGCCGAAGTAGGGCCGCGCATTGAACGGCACCGGCACCTGCGTGTCGGCGCGTCCGGCGACGATCAGCGCGGGCTTGCCGCGCAGGTTCGCGTTCCGCAGCGTCTCCTTGATGCCGGCTTTGCACCCGCAGTCGCATTGGCGTCGCTGCCGGTGATGAGGTTGCGGTGGCAGAGCGCGCCGTCGAAATTGAAATCCTGCCGTCCGGTGGAAGGAGATACCGAAATCCCGGTGAGGAGCGGGCCGCCCGGATTGTTGTCGTTGACGATGTTGATGGACGCCGTCGGCGGAATTCCGTTGCCGTTGGCGAAGACCTGGGCGAGCGCGGCGGCGGCGATCGCCGCCGGCTTGCCGGCGGCGTCGGTCGGCGCGAACGAGTAGCCGCACAGTCGTTCGACGACGCCGAATCTGCCGTAGCCGCTGGCGAACGTCACCACGACCGGCGAGATGCCGAAGGGGTAGTGCGACGCGTGCAGCACGTTCGATTCCGGCAGGTACCCGGCCTCCAGCAGCGCGTCCATCGATTCCTCGGCCTGCTCGGCCGTCGTCGACGTCTTGAGCAGGCCTTTCGCCTTCAGCGCGGTGCAGCGGTTCGTCGCGATCGCGGCATTCGGCAGGATGGCGGGAAGGCCCGGCGATCCTGCGGCCCGCGTCGACAGCGAGGCGCAGGGCTGGTACAGGTTGGCGAGCGTGTAGTAGTCGAGCAGCGCCTTGCCGCCGCCGGCCATTGCGTCTTGCTGCCTTGCCGGACGATGAGGGCGGGGTTGGCCGCCTGCTCGAGGACGGGCTCGCTGACGGCGATGCCGTCGATCAGACCTTCGGTGTCCTGTTCGGCGGCGGCGATCGCGGATGCGCCGCCGTTGGAAACCGACGACGCGATGACGATGGTGTTGTCCGCCTTGAACCGGACGGTGGTGCTGCCGTCGGCGCCCTTCGGCGCGAACTGCTCGTTCAGGACGTAAAACGCGAAGCGGACGGCGTTGAGCGTGTCGCTGCCCCAGTCCTTTTCCGGGTTCTGCTGCGAATGCGCGTGCTTGAAGGCCGCCCGGTTCGGAAAGGTGGCATTGAAACCAGCGAGAGCAGTGACGCTTCCCGCGGCGATGAAATTGGCCTTCGTTCCGGCCGCGGCGGCATCGGCGCGCGCGCCGTCCTGCAGATTGACGGTGTTGGTGGCGAGGTCGTGGGTGCCCATGCCCGTGCCCTTGTCGGTGTAAGCGACGGCGCAACCGTGCTTCGAGTCCCCATTCGCCGGCGGAGCCGATCGCGCCGTAGACGCCGCGCGATCCCGACGATGCGGCGGTGACGATGCAGGGCCGGTTCTGATTGAACGACACCGGAACCTGCACCATCATCGTCACGTTCTTCTTGCCGGTGCCGTCATCGGCATAGGCGAGATATTCGATGCCCGCGATCTTGCCTTCGCCCAGCGTGTCGTTGCCGTCGACGTCGATGTTCGGGCCGTACAGCGTGCCGTAGCCGCCCTTGGGGCTGATGTCGAGGATCGACCGGTAGTTGGTGAAGATCGCGTTTCGACGCAGCTCCGCCGCGGTAGGAACGGCGGGATTGGCGGGCGCCGGCGCGGCCGCGGCGCCGAGTCCCGTCTTGCCGAGTCCCGCGGTGAGGAGGTCGTCGCTCGCGCCGTCGTAGGTGGTCTTCGTGATCGCACCGACGAAACCGGGCTTGACGTTGTTCTGCGCCGCAGGCCCGCTGCCGTAACCGACGCATCCGGCCAGCATCGCGGCGCCCGCCCATGCCGCGACCGCGCCGGCCACGCGCGACGCCGAAACCGTCACACTACCTGACCGGTCCCCGCATTTACCCGTCATCTCGCAGCCCCCGTGAGTCCTGCCGCCGGCGCGGAAGCTCCGGCCATCGCGGCGGGAGATAGTGCGCGTGCGCAGAGGGCACCGTCAACGGCGGCGTGCTCAATGCCGGGTGCCGCCTTTGCCGGGGCCCTTCCGGGCCAGCACGGCCTCGACCGACAGGGTGAAGGTGCGCTGCTCGTTCGGGTTCATCGCCCCCACGCCGACGAGCTTGTGGGCGATTTCCTGGCCACGATCGTTGAAGATCGACACGACGACGGTGTATTCCCAAGGCTCGCCGTCGGCCGGATGCCGGATGCTGCCTTCGACGCGCAGCGGCGTCAGCGCGGGCGCTTGGGGCTCGTCAATGCGGTCGTCGAAGCGCAGGTAATGCCGGCAGCCCGGACACACGGCTGCGCTTTCGAGCACGGTCTCCCGGCAATGCGGGCATTCGCGAGTCGCGCCGGGACTTCCCGGGCGCAAGCTGCTCATGAGCTTTAGCCGCTCCCAATGCCGTGATCGCCGCCGAACTTGCCGACCTTGGCTCCTTTGCCGTCACCCCAGCCGAAATCCGCCTGGCCGCGCATGCGTGCGCCGGCGGCGACCGTCAGCGACCCGGCCTTGAGATCGCCCAGCACGACGCCGGTCGGCAACAGGTCGATGCGCGAGGCTTCCGCGACGCTGCCTTCCAGTTCGCCGGCGATCGTGACTTTATCCGCGTGCACCGAGCCGGTCAGCTTGGCGCCGGCCTCGATCGCGAGGTCGCCCTCCACGTTGACGTCGCCCTTGAACTTGCCGGCGATGCGTACGCTGCCGCCGCCTTCGATCTTGCCTTCGATGGTGATGTCGGCGGCGATCAGCGATTCCTTGCGTGGTCCGGCGGTGTCGGCACGTGGCGCCGGTGCAGGGGCGGGGGCGTGGGCAGGGGCGAAATCGGGCTTCGGCGGCACGTCGAGCCTGGCCGGTTCTCGCGGTTCGGGGGCAGGCATCGGGGTCTGCCGAGCGGCGGTATTGTCTTTCCACATAGCCATGGCGCACCTATCGGTTGTGGGGGGCCCTGAAGGCTAGCGCTAAAACGCGGCGGAGGCAATGCTTCTGTCATAAAGCCGGGCGCCGGTGACCCGGGATGGGCTCGGATGGCCGCTCGGGGCCGGCGAACCTCAATCCTCGGTGGACCGCAATCGATACAGCCGCGCATCGCCGAACTGCTTGGCGAGCGACATGGCGCCGATGTAGTCGCAGCTGAAGCGATCGTCGTCTTCGGCGCCGAGCGACGCCGCGAACGCTTCGGTCACGAAGATGTGCCCGGGCCGCACGATCGGCTCGAGGCGGGCCGTCCGGTTCACGTGGGTTCCGTAGAAGGCCGGCTTCGCCATGATCGGATCGTAGGTGCGCAGGACGGGGCCTGTGTGCAGGCCGATGCGTGCGGCGGTCTCCGGCGCCATGCCCATCGCCGGCCAGTCGACGAGGCCGAGCGCCTTCTGCAGGCGGACCGCGAATTCCGCGGCGTGGCTCGGCTGGTCGAACACCAGGAACAGGCCGTCGCCCAGCGTATGGGCGTCGACCGACGGGATGCTGGAGCGCATCGAGGATGGTCTTGCTGGTCCCGAGGAACACTTCCACGAACCGCGGCGTGTACTGCTCCGGCAAGCGGGAAAAGCCGGTGATGTCGGCGAAGAGCAGGCTCTTCAGGCTGCGCGCGGAGCGGACGGCGCGCCCGGCGCCGGCGACGCGCGTCGCATGCCGTCTGCGGACGGTTGCGACCCGTCGCCGCCGCGCAGGAGCGCGAGATCGATGTTCTCGATCCGTCCGCCCTGGCGCGACCAGGCCCGCGACGTCGCCGCCGTGCCGCCGGCGAGCTCGCGCGAGCCGCGATCGTGCACCGTCAGCATCAGCGGTTGCGCCGCGAGCTCCTTCGCCCGCAGCAGCGCCATGCCCTGAATCAGGTTGCTGGCGTGCTCGAACAGCACGTCGTCGCCGAGGAACGCCTCTTCGGTGGCGAGCGTCACCTGCGTCGCGCGGCCGAGCGCGCGCTGGAAGCGCTCGGTCCAGCGCGTCGCCGGCGAAGGCGACGCTGGTCTTGACGTAGTCGGCCGGCGCGAACGGCAGCACGACATGCGTCGCCATGCCGGCGTCCTGCATCGCTTCGAGGAACAGGAGGTCGGCGCCGCAGGCGGCCTGCGCGTAGCCGATCGAGGGCCCGAGACCGGCGAGCTTTTCGCGCAGCGCGGCGGCCACCGGCGCTTCGAGGCGTGCCGGAAAGCGCGGCGATTTGCGATCCGGACGATCGATCATGTGGCCCGAGAACGCGATGACGCACGGCGCGGGAACGACGTCGAGCAGCTCGAGCGATGCCGGTGTTCCGATCAGTCCGAGCTGCCGGCGCATCGTCGCCACGTCGCCATGCCGGCTGCCGGCCAGCCGGCGCGCTTCCGCGTAGTGCGCGCGGGCAGCGTCTATGTCACCGAGGAGCAGCGCGCTTCGCCGCGAACACGCGTGATGCCAATGGTCGCCCGTGGACTCCATCGCGGTCAGCGCCTGTTGCGCGAGCGTGTCCGGCCAAGCGCCGGATCGCCGGACAACATCGCCATCGTGGCGGCGTTCACGGCGGGATACGCCGAACCGGAGAGGTCGAACGCGCGCCGATAGCCTTCGATGGCGAGGCGAGCGAAATCGCGCGCGGCCTCCGGCGCGCGGTCCCTGGCGGCGGCATAGCGCTCCTTGGCGATGCGTCCGGCGAGGCTCCACACCTCGGTGGCGAGCGGGCTGTCGCCGAGCGCGTCGCGATCGATCGCGCCGAGCCATTGCTCGGCTTCGCCGATCGCCGCCATCCGGGCCGAGGCCAGCGCGCCGAGGTAGCGGATTTCGGCGGAGGGCGGGGCGCCGGCGGCCGCGCTTCGCGCGAGATCCAGCGCCTCGGTGTTTCGTCCGCCGTCGAGGGCTTCCCGGATCCTTGCTGCCGCGTTCTCCAACGAGTCGCCCTTTGCGTTCGCGCAAAGCCCGGAGTTTACGCGCCCCTGCAGTTTGCAAATGCCGGGAAATGACTTATCTTGCAGCGATGAGCACGGTGCTGTCGCTGCAGCAACCGCTGGCCACGCTCGACGACGACGCGTGGGAGGATCTGCTCGATTTCATCGAGGAGCGCCGCGTCATCCCGATCATCGGCCCCGAACTGCTCAAGGTCGAGACCGAGACCGGGCCGCGCCTTTTCTACGACTGGATCGCCGAGAAGCTCGCGGCGAAGCTCAATGTCGACACCGCGCGGCTGCCGCAGCCGTACACGCTGAACGACGTCGTGTGCTGGTTCCTCTCGTCGCACGGCCGGCGCGAGGACACCTACACGCGCATGCGCGGCATCCTGCGCGACGCGAATTTCGCGCCGCCGCGCGCGCTCACCCAGCTCGCGCAGATCACCGACTTCGATCTCTTCGTCACGACGACCTTCGATTCGCTCCTCGAGCAGGCGATCAACGCCGAGCGGTTCCAGGGCGCGCAATCCACCGAGGTCATCGGCTACTCGCCCAATCGCGTCGCCGATCTGCCGAGCGAGCGCGAGCAGTTCCAGCGCCCGGTCGTCTACCACCTGCTGGGCCGCGTGTCCGCGTCGCCCACGTACGTGATCTCCGACGAGGACACGCTCGAATTCGTCTGCGCGCTGCAAAGCGAGCACCTCACGCCCGAGAAGCTCTTCCACGAGCTCGAATACAACCACCTGCTCCTGATCGGCAGCAATTTCTCGAACTGGCTCGTCCGCCTCTTCCTGCGCATGGCCAAGCGCCGCCGCCTGTCCGACCCGCGCGACGTCGGCGAGGTGCTGGCGGACGACCACTCCGGCAGCGACGAGCGCCTGATGGCGTTCCTGCAGCAGGTGAGCCTGCGCACGCGGATCTACAGCGGCGCCGAGGGCTTCGTCGACGAGCTGCACCGCCGCTGGATGGCGCGCCGCAAGCCGGCGGACGTGATTCCGCTCGGCGCGTCGCCGCAGCGCTTCCTGCCGCCCGAGCGCGAGATGCCGGACAACGCCGTGTTCATCAGCTACGCGCGGGAAGACCTGCCGGCCGTGCAGAAGCTCAAGGCCGGGCTCGACGCGGCCGGCGTGAAGACCTGGTTCGACCTCGAGCGCCTCGAAAGCGGCGACGACTACGATCGCAAGATCCAGCGCAACATCGCGCGCTGCTCGTTCTTCATCCCGATCGTGTCGGCGACCACGCAGCGCCGGCTCGAAGGCTACTTCCGCCGCGAGTGGAGCTACGCGATCGACCGCGCGCGCAACATCGCCGACGGCGCCGTGTTCATCCTGCCCGTCTGCATCGACGACACGAACGAGGGCGACGCGCAGGTGCCGGAGAAGTTCCGGGCCGTGCACTTCACGCGCCTCGCGGGCGGCGAGGTGTCGCCGGCGTTCGCCGCGCGGCTGCAGGAACTGCTCTCCGCCCGCCGTCCATGAGCGCAGGTCCCACGGCCACCGGGGCACAGCACGCCTTCGGCCACCGCATCCTCCGACGGCGCCGTCGACAGCCAGCACCCGTGGCTCGGGCTCGCGTCGTTCACCGAGGAGACGCGGCAGTACTTCCACGGCCGCGAGGAGGAGGTGGCCGAGCTCGGCCGCCGCGTGCAGCGCAAGCTGCTGACGATCCTCTTCGGGCAATCCGGCCTCGGCAAGACGTCCATCCTGCGCGCGGGCATCGTCCCGCGCTTGCGCCCCGAGGGCTATTGCCCGGTGTACGTGCGGATCGACTATTCGCGCGATTCGCCCACGCCCGCCGAGCAGATCAAGGAGGCCATCTTCCGTGCCACGCAGGCGGCGGGCGCGTGGACGCAGACGGGGGTGGCCGTCGGCGGCGAATCGCTGTGGGAATTCCTGCACCACCGCGACGACGTGCTGCGCGACGGCTCGGGCAAGACGCTCGTCCCGCTGCTGATCTTCGACCAGTTCGAGGAGATCTTCACGCTGGCGCAGAGCGACGACTTCGGCCGCCAGCGCGCCGCGCAGTTCCTCGAGGATCTCGCCGATCTCGTCGAGAACCGTGCGCCGAAGGCCGCTCGAAGCGAGGATCGACGCGGATGATTCGGCGGCCGAGCAGTTCGACTTCGCGCGCGCGGACTACCGGATCCTGATCGCGCTTGCGCGAGGACTACCTCGCGCACCTGGAGGGATTGAAGGGCGCCATGCCCTCGATCACGCAGAACCGGATGCGCCTCGCCCGGATGACGGGGCAGCAGGCGCTCGCCGCCGTGATGAAGCCGGGCGGCAAGCTGGTGACGGAGGAAGTCGCCGCCGCCATCGTGCGCTTCACGGCCGGCGGCTCCGAGCTCGCCAACGCCGAAGTCGAGCCGTCGTTGCTCTCCCTCATCTGCCGCGAGCTCAACAACGCGCGCATCGCCAAGGGTCGCGCGGAGATTTCCGCCGACGTGCTGGCCGGCTCGCGCGACACGATCCTCACCGAATTCTACGAGCGGGCGCTCGCCGATCAGCCGCCCGGCGTGCGGCAGGTGATCGAGGACAACCTCCTCACCGATTCCGGCTTTCGCGAGAGCCTCGCCGAGGAGCGCGTGCAGAAGGCGTTCGCCGCGGCGGGTGCGCCTGCGGGCACGCTGGCAACGCTCGTGGACCGCCGGCTGCTGCGCATCGAGGAGCGGCTCGACGTGCGCCGCGTGGAGCTCACGCACGACGTACTTTGCGGCGTCGTCAAGGCCAGCCGCGACCTGCGGCTCGAGCGCGAGGCGCGCGACGAGGCGGAGAAGAAGCTCGCGGCGCAGCGGGAGCGCGAACGCGCCACGCGCAGGGCGCTGGTGCGCGCGCGGCAGATCGCCGCCGTGTGCGCGGTCCTCGCGGTGGTGGCACTCGGCAGCGCCGTCTTCGGTTACTTCAGCATGAAGCGCGCGCAGGAGGCGGAGGCGAAGGCCGAGCAGACGCGCCTGCTGGCGGAACAGGCGCGCGGCGAGGCGGAGAAGCTCGTCGTCTACCTGCTCGACGATTTCTACCTCGAGCTCGCGCCGGTCGGCCGGCTCGACATCGTCGGCGAGCTGGCGAAGCGCGCGCGTCGATTATTACAACGCGCTGCCGGAACCGCTGCGCACCACGCAGACCGAGCGCAATCGCGCGCTGGCGCTCGTGCGCTACGGCTCGGTGCTGCGCATACAGTCGCGGCTCGCCGACGGCAAGAAAGCCATCGACGAGGCGGTGAAGGTGCTGGGGCAGATGCGCGAGCAGGGCGACAAGTCCGAGACCACCGCCATCGGCCTCGGCATGGGTCTCGTCACCCAGGCGCGACTGGCGTCGATCGCGAACCTGGACGGCGAAGCCGTGCCCACCGCCACACGCGCCGTGGAAGCGCTAAAGCCGGCCGCCACCGCGCCGAACTCGTCGGTGACGGTACGGCGGGCCTATGGCGAGGCGCTCACGACCCAAGGGGATATGCAGTGGCGCGTCGGCAAGTCCAAGGAGGCGGTCGCGACGTTCGACGAGGCGCGCTCGATGCTGCGCAGCATCGACAACCTGCGAGACCGACCTGGCCGCCGCGGCAACGTACGCGGAAGCGACGGCCTGGCAGGTGAATGCGCTGGTCCAGCTGGGTCGGGACGAAGACGCCAAGCGCGCCGGCAAGGACGGGCTGGCGGTGGCCGCGCACGTGCTCGAAAGGCGCCCCGGCCACATGCAGGCGCTGCGCGCGCAGTCGCTCTTCGGGAAGCCGCTCGCGGAGGTCTATCAGAACGAGATGAACCCCGCCGAAGCGCTCGCGATGGCGGACGCGACCGTGCGCGGATGGAAGGAGTTCGTTCGCCTCGATCCGGGCAATACCATCGCCTGGGGCAACCTGCTCGTCGGTTACCAGAACAAGAGCGAGGTCCTGCAGCAGATGGGGCGGCCGGCCGACGCGGCAGCGGCCCTGTGGAGCTCGCTGGAGGTCGATCGGCAGGCACCGCGGAGCTACCGGGTACGGCAGGTTCTCGCCCTGAGTGCGGGATTGCTGGCGGTGCTGGAGGCGAACCGCGGGAACGCGAAGCAAGCGGCGGAGGCGCTCGCCGTTCACGGCAAGCTGGTGGAATACCTCGTCGGCGAGGGTACTTCCAGCAGCTTCGACCGCGCAGCTCATTACGGGGTCGCCGGATTATTGGCGCGCGCTCGTCGCGCAGGCGGCCGGCGACGATCGGCGCGCCATCGAATTGGGACAGGTGGTGGTACCGAGGCTCGAGCAGGTCACGCCGGCCGACGAGGGTCAGCGGCGCACGAAGAACTTCATCCTGCGCGGAATCCATTGGTCGCTGGCGCAGTCGGCGTACGCGTTGAAGGATTACGCGAGGGCCCAGCGCGAGATCACGCAGCTCCTGGAGTTGCGTCGGCAGGAACCCTGGGCGAGGACGTGGGACAAACGTCGCGATCGCCTTCGAGGAGGCATTCGCCGCGCTCACGCTCGCGCGACTGGACCGGCAGGCGGACGCCCAGAAGCTCATCGGTCCGGTGCTGAAATTCGAGCGGGATCTGGCGCCGCGCAATCGCGACGACCCGAGCGCAGCGCTTCGAGCTCGCCTTCGCGCTCTACGTCGCCAGCGTCGCGGGTCTGGGCGACGCGCCAGCCCAGCTGGCGGAGGCGAGCGCCCTCGTCGACAAGCTGCCGCCCGAGATGCGTCAGCTGCGGGACATCGCAACGGCTGGCGCGAGCGCATCGCGGAGGAAAGGGCGCGGCGACGCCCGTCGTAGCCGTTCGGCGTAGTATTGCGGGGTGGAGGGCCGACCATGAAGTGGTGGAAGCCTGCGCCGAGGTCCATGGTCATCATCTACTTCGGCGGTTTTGTCCTGCTGTGGACCGGGATTGCCGTGAGCCTGCTCTCGGGCCGGGATCTCGCGGCGCCCGAGAGCGTGCTGTCGTTCCGCGGCGTCCATCCGTACCTCGTCCCCGGCATCGTCGCCCTCGCGCTCCACGCGGCCGCGATCGTCCTCCTCGCGTGGAAGGCGGATCGCTGGCTCTTCGCGCACGGTCCGCTCGCCGTCGTGCTCGCCGGCGTTCCGCTGATTCCGCTGGTCGAGAACCTGTGGTTCGTGCCCGCGTTCCTCTACCTCATCGCGGTGCTGCACGTCTGGCTCGCGTCGTTGCACGAGTCGCACGGGAGGCTGCAGGCGGCGCGCCGGCCTTCGCCCCGGGCGAAGGCGCGAGATTCCGCAGCGCCGCCACGAAGTCCTGGGCCGCCGGCGCCAGCCGGCGGTTCGCGCGCGTGATGAGCTCCGTCGCGCTGCCGCCGGCGGGAAAGTCGAGCGGCAGTCGCGCGAGCAATCCGTAGTTCGGCGTAGTGCAGCGCCAGATCGAGCGGCAGCACGGACACGGCGTCGCTGCCTTGCAGGAGCGCGAGGGTCGCGACGATCGACACCGTTTCGATCACGTCGCCCGGAAGCGTCAGGCGGGCGCGCGCGAGCATCGCGTTCACGTCGGCGCGCATCCGGCTCTCGGGCGGATGCAGGATCCAGGTCCTGCCGGCCAGCGCCGCGATGTCGATCGCCTTCGCGCGCGCGAGCGGGTGGCCGGCGCGCGCCACGAGGCACAGCGGCTCGTCGCGCAGCGGCTTCGACGTCGAACTCGCCGGGCTCCGCGTCCGCGGGCAGCTGCCCGATCGCGACGTCGAGCGTGCCCTGCCGCAGCGCGGCGCCGAGCACGTCGCTCGTGTTGACCAGCACGAACACCTTGAGGCCCGGGGCGACCCTGCCGCACGGCGGAGAGCGCAGGCGCGACGAGGCCGGGAACCGCGCCGGTCACGGAGCCGACGCGCAGCTTGCCCTTGGCGCCGGACGCGAGCGCGGCGATCTCGTCGCGCGCCTCGGACAGGTCCGTCAGCACGCCGCGGGCGTAGCGGATCATCGTGTCGCCGTAGGGCGTGGCCTGCATGCCCCAGGCGAAGCGGTCGAAGAGCGGCACGCCGAGGGCGTCCTCGAGCTCGCGCGAGCATCCGGGTCGCCGCCGGCTGCGTCACCGCGATGTGCTGCGCCGCCTGCCGCAGGCTGCGGTGCTCGGCGATGGCGACGAGCAGCGCGAGCTGCCGCGCCTTCAACCGCGAGCGCAGGTGCCAGTCGGGAGGAATGGTCCGGTTCATCGGGCTCGCAGCACTGGGACTAAGTGATCCTAATAAGTTATCGCATATTAGCAAAACTCGATTGGACGGTTATTGCCGGCGGGCATACGATTCCGCCAGGACGGCGCTCGGAGACCCGCATCGGGCCACGACTGGCCGCGGATCCCCAGGAGGAATGCGATGCACGCACTACGCAGGATGGCAGCGGCGCTGCTGGCAATGACGCTGGTCGGCGGCGCGGCGGCGGCCGACCCGGCCTATCCGGCACGGACGGTGAAGATCATGGTCGGCGCGAACGCCGGCGGCGGCACCGACATCATCGCGCGGATGCTCGCGGAAAAGTTCCAGGAGGCGCTGAAGCAGTCGTTCATCGTCGAGAACAGGCCCGGGGCGTCGAACACGATCGCGGCGGATCTTACCGCAAAGGCCCCGCCCGACGGCTACACGCTGCTCGTCGCCACCAACACGGGCCAGGCCATCGCCCCCCATCTCATCAAGCTCGCCTTCGATCCGCTGAAGCAGTTGCAGCCCGTGGGTCTGGTCGTCGTGGTGCCCAATGTCCTCGTGGTCGGCGCCACGACGCCGTACACGAGCGTCAAGGACCTGGTGGCCGCGGCCAAGGCGAAGCCGGGCGATATCAAGTACGCATCGTCGGGCGTCGGCAGCACGCAGCACATCGCCGGCGAGGCGTTCGACCTCGCGGCGGGCGTGAAGACCACACACATTCCGTACAAAGGCAGCAGCCAGGCCCACGTCGATCTCTTGTCCGGCGAAGTGCAGATGATGTTCGACACCACTTCCTCCGCGATGGGGCAGATCAAGGCCGGGAAGTTCCGGCCGCTCGCGGTCACCTCGCCCGCGCGCTCGGCCGAGTTCCCGAACGTGCCGACGATCGCGGAGGTGGGCTATCCCGCCGCCGAAATGACGACGTGGTACGGCATGTTCGTCACCGGCGGCACGCCGAAGCCGATCGTCGATCTGCTCCATGCGGAGCTCGTGAAGGCGCTGGCGCTGCCCGATGTCCAGGCACGGCTCAGGGGCTTGGGCGGCGAGCCCGGCAAACTCACCGTCGAGCAGTTCGCGCAGATGAACCGCGACGAGTACGACCGCTTCGGGAAGCTCATCAAGACGGCGAACATCCGTGTCGACTGACGCGCAGCGTGGCCCCGCCGCTGTTGCCACCCGCCGGCCGCGGCTCGCCTTGCTGCTGGGCGACCCGAACGGCATCGGTCCGGAAGTCGCGGTGAAACTGCTGGCGCGGCGTGAAACGCGCGCGGCCGCCGACGTCGTCGTCTACACCGATCCCGCCATGCTGGCGGAAGGCGAGCGTGTCGCGGGAACGCGCATCGACATGCTGCGCTGTACCCCCGGAGCGCTTGCATTCGAGCCCGGTCGACCCACGCTCGCGGCGCTCGATCTCATCGGCGCCACGGCCATCACGCCGGGCGAGGCGACCGCGGCCGGCGGCCGAGCGGCGCTCGGCGCGCTCGAAACGGCCGCCGACGCGGCGAAGCGCGGCGAAGTCGACGGCATCGTGTTCGCGCCGCTCAACAAGCACGCGATGCGCCTGGGCGGACTCGTGCAGGAGGACGAGCTTCGTTACCTGCAGGAGAAGTTCGGCGTCACCGGCTTCGTCAGCGAGTTCAACGTCACCGGCGCGTTGTGGACTTCGCGGGTCACATCGCACATTCCGCTACGCGACGTGGCGGACGCGATCACGGGCGAGGGCGTGTGCGCGGCGGTCGGCATCGCCGATCGCTATCTCAAGGCCGCGGGCATCGCCGCGCCGCGCATCGCGGTCGCGGGCCTCAATCCGCACGCCGGCGACGGTGGCTCGATCGGGCGCGAGGAGATCGACATCATCGCGCCGGCCGTGGCGCGTTCGCGCCGCGAAGGCATCGACGCCCGCGGACCGCTGTCGCCCGACACCCTTTTTCTTGCTGCCCGCCGCGGCGATTTCGACGCCGTGGTGTCGATGTACCACGACCAGGGCCAGATCGCGATGAAGCTCCTGGGCTTCGACAACGGCGTCACGCTCCATGGCGGGCTGCCGGTGCCCGTCACCACGTGCGCGAGCGGCAGCGCGTTCGACATCGTCGGCCGCAACGTGGCCAAGGCCGACGGCCTCGTGGAGGCGTTCAACCTCGCCGCCCGCATCGCGGCCAAGGGGGCGGGCGGGCGCTGAACGGCCCCCTGGCCGGCGTCCGCCTACCGCAGCGGCAGGCGATGGCACGCCGTGTGCTTTGCACAAGACGACCCAGTCGAAGCGAGCACACGAATGTTCGGTTTTTTGACGCTCCTGAGCAAGGAATCGGCCGATCCGCTGGCGGACGCGGAGGCGGCGGAGGCGTTTTGCCGCGGTTTGCCGCCGGACGACCACCTTGCGGCACAAGTGGCCATCTGCGCGGCGCTGGCGGAGCCCGATGCCCGGGGCGGTCCGGGTATGGACCGGCTGCGCGCATTGCTGGCGCTCGATCAGCGTGCACAAGTTGTGGTCGACACGCTGCTCCACAGCTTGATGTCCGGCAATCCACAGGCGCGCCCGCTCGGTCTGCCTGGCTGGCAGGCGGCGTTCGAGCTTTGCCGGTCGCTGGGCAGGGTCCACGGCCAGTACCTGACGTCCATGGGCAACAATCCCAAGTTCCAGGGCCGGAACGAATACCTGCCGTACGTGGCCCTGCGCTTTTTCCAGCACCGCCGGACCGAGTTGTTGCTCCGGCCGTTCGTCGACGAGAAGTCCACGCTGTTTCCGTGGCGGGAGTTGCACGACGTCTACCGGCTCGCCCAGTCGCGCGGGCTCGCGCACGACGCGCTCCCCGTCAACCATCGCCACTCGCCGGGCGCCTTGGATACCACGCTGGAGCGCGAGTACATCCACGTGTTGTTGCAGGACCTCACGAACGGCGGGCATTTCCCGCCTCGCGACGCCCTCTGGGTGAGTGAGGCGATCCCGCGCTGGTCCGGCGCCCTGGCGCTGAAATCCCGGCCACACTCCATTGCCGAGAATGGGTTCGTGCTCGATCTGGACGCGGACGCGGGGATCTCGCGGGCGAATGCCGAATCGACCGGCGCGACCCTCGGGCTCGATACGAGTCCCGTCGTGCAGGCGATACGCGACGAATACGCGTCGCTGCGCGAAGTCCCCGACGGCCCGGTCGAAGGTTCGTCCCCGGGGTACGGCCAGCGACGCAGGGTTCTCGCCAAGCTCAACATCCTCTGTGCAACCGAGCGGCCGGTGATCGTGCGCCGAGGTGTGCGCGAGCCGACGGCGTTGACGGTCGAAGTCGTCGTCGGCATGGCCCCGATTCTCGGCAAGCTCCGGAGCGAGGCGCAAGACGCGGCCGTCACGGCATTGCGGGCCGCCGCCGTGGGCGAAGAGGTGACGATCACGGCGTTCGGCGCGTTGTCGGAACCGACCGGCACCTACGTCAACGGTGCGACTACGCTGACGCAGGGTACGGTCCCGCTGGTCGAGGCGCCGCACCCGCCGTTGATGATGGTGAATCACAGCGATTCGGGTTGCCGGTTGCATGGGCCCACACTCGCCTCGAATCCGATCGTGCCAGGTATGCTGATTGCGTTCCGCGAGAAAGTGGCTTCGCCGTGGATGCTGGCAGTCGTACGCCGGGTCAGGAAGAGGCTGGCCGGCAAGCGGGTCGAGATCGGCATGGAATATCTCGGACGCGATCCGCGCCGGGTCATCGTCGTCACCCCGGAATCGGAATCGGAATCGGAAGCGGAGGCAGGTGGCTCTTCCGGCGGTGCTCAGCAGCGCTTTGCCGCGCTCTATCTTGCGGGGAGTGCCAAGTGTCCGTCGCTGCCGATGAAGACGATGGTCTTGCCCGTGCGCGGGCTCGCACCCGGCGAACGCCTGTCGGTGCGATCGCGCACGGACGCGTACACGATCGAGCTGAAGGAGCCGCTCGACGAGCAAGCCGAGTTCGTCTGGTCGCCCTTCACCATCCTCGACCACCGGCAGCATGGCGGGGCGGCCTCGACCTGAGCCCGCCAGCGCCGCCGGATTACGGCGTCAAGGCTGCCGCGCAGCCCCTGCCTCGATGAGGCGAAAGCCGCGTCCGACGGGCAGGATTCGCATCAGGCGGAGGCCGGCCGCGTCGAGGAGCGCACGGAATTGCGCCTCGGTGCGCTCCTTCGCGCCCAACGACACCAGCATGTTGAGATCGCTGCCGGCCATGGCCTGATCCACCGCGCTCACGCCGAGGCGTTCGGGAAGGATCCGTTCCACGAGCAGCAATCTTGCATCTTCGTCCATCGCCCGCCGGACGTTGTCGAGAATGGCGGCGGCCTGCCCATCGTCCCAGTCGTGGAGCACGCTCTTCAGCACGTAGGCATCGGCACCGCCCGGGACCGAAACGAAGAAATCGCCGGTGACGATTTCGCAGCGATCCGCCAAGCCGACGTGCTCCAGCCGGCGCCGGCCCTCGTCGACGGCGTGCGGGAGATCGAAGAGCACCCCCCGCAGCGCCTGGTTGGCGGCGAGAATGGCCGCCAGCAGCTCGCCATAGCCTCCTCCTACATCGACGATCCGTCGCATTCCGGAGAAATCGTAGGCGCGGGCGACCTGTGGCGCGAGGAGCCGAGTGAGCTCGACCATCGTCCGGTTGAACACGGCCGCCTGCTCCGGATCCCGCGCCAGGTGTTCGAATCCCTCGGTGCCGAGGAGGAGCGTTCGCGCGCTTTGCCCGCTGCGCACGCTGTCGACGAGGCGCGCCCAGAGGGGCCATTGGTATCGTCCGACCCAGATGGCGCGCGAGCGCAAGGACTCCGCGACGTCGTCCCGAAGCCGGGTGCCCAACGACGTCAGCTCGAAACGCCCGTCCTCGTGCTCGCGGACGATCTCGACGGTGACGAGCGCCGCGAGCAAACGCTGTAGCGACGGCGCGTGCGCGCCAGCTTTTCCGGCGAGCGCGGCGGCAGACAGCGGGCCGCCGGCAAGGAGATCCGGCAGACGGAGCTCGACCGCGGCGCAGAGCGCCTGCGGAATCCACGCTCGGTCCAGAAGCGAGAGAAGCTTCCGGGTCGCCTGCTCCGGCGGCAGGGACGGATCGGTCATTCGCCTACGGCTTCGCTTCCGAGCGCAGCCCGATCGCCTCGACGATCGGCGCCCACCGCGCGACGTCCGCCTTGATCTCCGCCGTGAACTGGGCCGGCGTGTTGCCGACGATCTCCATGCCGAGCTCCACCAGGCGCGCTCTGATGTCGGGCTGCGCGAGCACGGCCACGAATTCCCGGTGCAGTCGGTCGCCTATTTCCGGGGGAGTGCCGAGCGGCGCCACGATCCCGTACCACGAGCTCACGTCGAAGCCAGGGAAGCCGGACTCGGCGACGGTGGGCACTTCCGGAAATCGCGGCACGCGCCGGCTCCCGGTGACGGCCAGCGCCGTGAGCCGCTTGTCGCGGATGTACGGCGTCGTCGCGCTCAGCGGATTGAACGTGAGCGGCACCAGGCCGGAGACCACATCGCGCATGACGAGGTTGGCGGAAGGGTAGGGCACGTGCAGCAGCTGGATCTGCGCGCCCGACGACAGCATCTCGGCCGCGAGGTGGCCGGTCGATCCGATGCCTCCGGTCGAGTAAGCGATCTTGCCGGGCTCGCGCCGCGCGCGGGCCACGAGATCGGCGAGCGAATCCACGCCGAGCGACGGGTTGACGGCGATCACTATCGGCTGCGTCGCGAGCTTGGTGATCGCGACAAAGGCGCGCGAGGGGTCGAGCGCCTGGGATCCCGGCAGATTGGGCTGGATCGTCTGCGTGACTCCCGCGACGAAAAGGGTGTACCCGTCGGGTGCCGACTTCGCCACGAAATCGGCGGCGATGTTGCCGGAAGCACCCGGACGATTGATCACCAGCACCGGCTGCCCCAACGCGCGGGCGAGCGGCTCGCCGATCGCGCGCATCGCGACGTCGATCTGCGTGCCGGCCGAGAACGGGACGATCAGCTGCACCGGCTTGGCGGGAAAGCCCGCGTCGGCATGGCACGCCGCCACGGCGCCGACGCCGGTCAGGAGTGCGACCATGCTGCGCGCCGCATGTCGGCATGCCGCTTGCGCTGCGCGGGCGACGAGCCGCTTCATGTCTCGTGCCTCAATGCGAGCATGGCTTCGATCAGCTCGGGCTCCTCCCACGGCACGTCGACGGGATGATCGCGCAGGTAGGGGCTCGAGGGGTCGCGCAGCCACTCCTGCGGAAACAGCGCGTAGATGCCTTCTTCTTCGTCGTCGAGGCCCGCGCGCGATGCGCACGGCACGCCGTTGATCCGGGCGTGGAGGGCGGCGCACAGATCGACGCCAAGGTCCCGGCCACGATGGGTTCCGGGCGTGACACGACGGGAAAATTCGAGCAGATAGGCGTGACCGGTGCTCGCCTCCACGATGAACTCGGAGCCGGCGAGGCCCGACATCCCGAGGCCGCGCACCAGGGTTTCCACCATGGCCCGAATCTGAGGTGCGCGGTGATACCGGCCGACCGTTCCCGGCCCTGCGGGATGCGGGTTGGCGACGATCTTCTCGGCCGCCCAGCCCGCGAGGAATTCGCCCTTCCAGGCGGCGATCTGGTGGAACACCGACGGTCCCGCGATGTGCGCCTGCAGCAGGTAGCGGATCTCCGGCGTCCGCTCGAGGTTCTGGGCGGGCATGCTGCGGAAGCGGTCGAACGCTCCGGCGAGCTCATCGCGATTGGCGCAGGTCGCCACTCCCTGGCCGGCGAAGCCGTGGCCGAGCTTGAGGACGATCGGAAAACCGTAGGTGGCGGCGAACGGTGCCGCGTCGTCGATGTTCGATGCGACGGCATAGGGCGGGACACGGATGCCCAGCGCTTCGGCGGCGGGAGGAAGCAGCACCTTGTCCACGCTGCTGCGGTAGTGTGCGGGCGCGCCGATCGATTCCTCGATCAGCGCGGCGAGCTGCAACTGCAGTGCCGGCTGCAGGGCGGGCGGCGGCGATAGCACCAGCATCGCCAGCAGCCGAAACGCCATGTCGTCGCACGGGAGCACCAGCCGCGGAGCCGTCGCCTTCACCATCGCGGCGAACGAATAGATCCACTGGTCGACGTTGGCATTGTCCGGCAGGTAGCCGACCTTGGTCAGCGATCGGCTCTTCGTCGCGAGGGATTCGCGGGGCGCGAGCAGCGAAACGTCGAAACCGGCGCTCGCGAGCGCGAACGGCACCCGCGAGGTGCCGAGCCAGCGCGTGGCCGTGGATACGAGCAATACCGGTGTTCTCATCGCGTACGGACGAATGCGTTACATGTTCGGATAGTTGGGACCACCGCCGCCTTCGGGCGTCACCCAGTGGATGTTCTGCAGCGGATCCTTGATGTCGCACGTCTTGCAGTGGACACAGTTCGCTGCGTTTATCTGCAGTCGCCGGCCGGATCCATTGTCCGCGTCGACGAACTCGTAGACTCCGGCCGGGCAATAGCGTTGTTCGGGGCCGTCGTAGAGCGCGAGGTTGATCGTCACCGGGATCGACGCATCCCGCAGCTGCAGATGCACGGGCTGGTCTTCCTCGTGGCTGGTGTTCGACAGGAACACGCTCGACAGCTTGTCGAACGTCAGCACGCCGTCGTATTTCGGATAGTCGATCTTCGGCATCTCGCCTGCGGCCTTGAGCGACGCGTGATCCGGCTTGTCGTGGCGCAGCGTCCACGGCACGAGCGCGCCGAGGCCGAGGTCGTTCAGCCACATGTGGATGCCGCCATGGATCGTTCCCGCCCACATGCCCCAGCTCAGGCCCGGCTTCACGTTGCGCACCTTGTAGAGGTCCTCGTACACCCACGACTTCCGGAAAGCGTCGGCGTAGGCGGCGAGCTCGTCGTGCTCCCTTCCGGCGCTGATCGCGGCGAATGCCGTCTCGGCACCCAGCATCCCGGTCTTCATCGCGTTGTGCGAGCCCTTGATCCGCGGCAGGTTCACGAATCCCGCCGCGCAGCCGACGAGAGCCCCGCCGGGAAACGCGAGCTTCGGCACGGATTGCAGGCCGCCCTCGTTGATCGCCCGCGCACCGTAGGCGAGCCGCTTGCCACCTTCGAACATGCCGCGGATCGCCGGGTGCGTCTTGAAGCGCTGGAACTCGTCGTAGGGCGACAGGTGCGGATTCTCGTAGTTGAGATGCACGACGAACCCGACGGATGCGAGGCCGTCGCCAAAATGATAGACGAACGATCCGCCGCCCGTCTTGGGGTCGAGCGGCCAGCCCTGGCTGTGCAGCACGAGTCCCTTCTGGTGCTTCTCCGGCGCGAGCTGCCACAATTCCTTGAGTCCGATGCCGTATTTCTGCGGGTCGACGCCGTCGCGCAGGTTGAAGCGCTGCATGAGCTCCTGCGACAGCGACCCACGGCAGCCTTCGGCGAACAGCGTGTACTTGGCGTGGAGCTCCATGCCGGGCTGGTATTCGCCCTTGTGCGAGCCGTCCTTCGCCACACCCAGGTCGCCGGTGGCCACACCGCGCACGGCACCCTTGTCGTCGTACAGGATCTCGGCGGCGGCGAAGCCGGGATAGATCTCCACGCCCAGCGCCTCCGCCTGCTGGCCGAGCCAGCGACACACACTGCCGAGGCTCGAGATGTACATCCCGTGGTTGTCCATCAGCCGGGGTAGCGCCCACCCCGGAATCCGGTAGGACTTCTTGTCGGTCAGGATCAGGAAGCGATCCTCGGCCACCGGCGTGTCGAGCGGCGCGCCCTGCGCCTTCCACTCGGGAAGCAACTCGTTCAACCCACGCGGATCGATAATCGCGCCGGACATGATGTGCGCGCCGACTTCGGACCCCTTTTCGAGGAGGCAGACAGAGGTCTCGCGGCCCGCTTCCGCGGCAAGCTGTTTCAAGCGGATCGCCGCCGCGAGTCCCGAGGGGCCGCCGCCGACGATCACGACATCGTATTCCATGGCTTCGCGTGGCACGCTCTACATCCTCCGCCGTTCCGCTCGGGCGAGCGTGCCGAATTGTATAATGCGCGGGCCCCGGCGATGCTCGGCGCCGCGAGTTCCGGCGACGCCCGCCCCGCGAGTCGGCACGCCGCACGCCCGCCATGACGACAAAACCGAGACTGCTCGTGCATACGTCGCGCCAGGCGATACGCTGGGCCGACATGGACATGCTGGGCCATGTCAACAACACGTCCTACTTCCGTTACTTCGAGCAGGCGAGGATCGAATGGGTCCATGCGCTGCACGGTCCCGGCGAAGCGTTCAAGGGCACAGGTCCCGTCGTCGTGAACGCGAGCTGCACGTTCCTCGTGCCGCTCGTGTATCCCGGCGACATCGAGGTGCGGATGTATCTCGGCGATCCGGGGCGCACGAGCATCGCCAGCTATTACGAGCTGGCGATGAACGAGCGCGCATACGCGGAAGGTGCGGCCAAGATGGTCTGGATCGACCTCGCGAGCGGCCGCAGCGTGCCCTTGCCGGATGACGTCAGGTCCCAGATGCGCGCGCTGCGATGAGTGGTATGAGACAAGGCTCGCCGTGACGACTGAAGCCCTGCTGTGGCAGCCCACGCCTGCGCGCATCGCACAGGCGAACCTGACCGAATTCGCGCGCCGCGCCGCGAGCGCGTCCGGGCGCTCGTTCCCCGACTATGCGTCCCTCTGGCGCTGGTCTACCGACGAGCGCGAGGCGTTCTGGCGCGAGGTGTGGGATTTTGCGGGCATTGTCGGCATCCGCGGCGAGCGCACGCTCGTCGATCCCACGCTCATGCCGGGCGCCCGCTGGTTTCCGGACGCGCGTCTCAATTTCGCGGAGAACCTGCTGACGCGCCGCGCCGCCGATGATGCGGGCGATTCGCTCGTGTTCCGCGGCGAGGACAAGCTCGCCCGCCGCGTTTCGCACGCGGACCTGGTGGCGACGACGTCGCGGGTGGCGGCGGCGTTGAAGGCTTCCGGGCGTGGCGGCGGGCGATCGCGTCGCGGCGTACGTTCCCAACATGCCGGAGGTGATCGCCGCGATGCTGGGCGCGGCCAGCCTCGGCGCCGTCTGGTCGTCGTGCTCGCCGGATTTCGGCGTGCAGGGCGTGCTCGACCGCTTCGGCCAGATCGAGCCGCGCGTGCTCATCGTCGTGGACGGCTACTGGTACAACGGCAAGCCGTTGCCCATCCTCGACAAGGTGGCCGCCATCGCCTCGCGGTTGCCGACGGTGGAGCGCGTCGTCGTGATTCCGTATCTCGCCGCCACGGGGCAGGGTCCGCCGGATCTGGCGCGCCATCCGCGGGGCCGTCGTGTGGGACGCGTTCGTCGGCGCCGGGGCTGCGGCGCCGATCGAGTATGCGCAGCTGCCGTTCGACCATCCCGTCTACATCCTCTTTTCGTCGGGGACGACCGGCGTACCGAAATGTCTCGTCCACGGCGCCGGGGGAACGCTGCTGCAGCACGTCAAGGAACATCTGCTGCACGGCGACGTCAAGGCGGGCGACCGGCTTGTTCTATTTCACGACCTGCGGCTGGATGATGTGGAACTGGCTGGTTTCCGGGCTCGCTGCTGGCGCGACGCTGCTGCTCTACGACGGCTCGCCGTTCATCGACCGCGGCAAGGTGCTGTGGGATTTCGCCGATGCCGAGCGCATCACGCACTTCGGAACGTCGGCCAAGTACATCGACCACGCGAAGAAGATCGGCGTCGTGCCGTGCAAGGACTTCGCGCTCACCGACCTGCGGACGCTGTTCTCGACCGGCAGCCCGCTCGCGCCCGAGAGCTTCGACTACGTCTACCAGTGCGTGAAGGGCGACCTCTGCCTGTCGTCGATCGCCGGCGGCACCGACATCGTTTCCTGCTTCGCGCTCGGCTCGCCCGACGCTGCCGGTGTGGCGCGGCGAGCTGCAGTGCCGCGGTCTCGGCATGAAGGTCGACGTCTACGACGACGCGGGCACGCCGATCGCCCCCGGATCCCAGCGTCAAGGGTGAGCTCGTCTGCACGGCGCCGTTCCCGTCGATGCCGGTCCGCTTCTGGAACGATCCCGGCGACGTCGAAGTACCGCGCCACCTACTTCGAACGCTTTCCCGGCGTCTGGTGCCACGGCGACTACGTCGAGCTGACCGCGCACGGCGGGCTGATCTTCCACGGCCGCTCCGATGCGACGCTCAATCCCGGAGGTGTGCGCATCGGCACCGCGGAGATCTATCGCCAGGTCGAGCAGCTGCCCGAGGTCGTCGAGAGCCTCGTCATCGGCCAGGATTGGCCGCCCGGCGAGGTCGGCGACGTGCGCGTGATCCTGTTCGTGCGCCTCACGGACGGCCTCATGCTCGACGGCGCGCTCGTCGACCGGATCAAGCAGCACGTGCGCGCCAACACCACGCCGCGGCACGTGCCGGCCAAGGTGGTGCAGGTGACGGACATTCCGCGCACCAAGAGCAACAAGATCGTCGAGCTCGCCGTGCGCAACGTCGTGCACGGACTGCCGGTTCGCAACATCGACGCGCTCGCCAATCCCGAGGCGCTCGAGCAGTTCCGCGACCGGGAGGAGCTGAAGACATGAGTCCTGCCCGAGCCATCGGACAGCGCGGCCGTGCTGATCGACGCCGCACGCTCGCAGCTGCTCGTCGTCGATCTCCAGGAGAAGCTGCTGCCGGTGATCCACGAGCACGAGCCCCTGCTCCGCAACGTGCTCTGGCTCATCCGGGCGGCGCAGAGGATCGGCGTTCCCGTGGCGGCAGTCGAGCAGTATCCGAAGGGGCTCGGCCGCACCGTGGGCGACGTGCGCGACCTCCTGCCGGAAGGCGCCATTGCGCAGAAGGTCCGGTTCTCCGCGGTCGCCGCAGAGTGCCTGTCCGCCGCTGCCCGGCGCCGACCGCCCGCAGGTCGTGCTGATCGGCATCGAGACGCACGTCTGCCTGCTGCAGACCGCGCTCGAGCTCATCCTGGAAGGCAAGAACGTCTACGTCGTCGCCGACGCCGTCGGCTCGCGGCACGCGGCGGATCGCGACTGCGCACTCGCGCGGATGCGGCAGGAGGGCGCGCGGATCGTCTCGCGCGAGATGGTGGTGTTCGAGTGGCTCGGCGGAAGCGGGAACGCCGCTCTTCCGGGCCGTGAGCCGGGAGTTCCTGCGCGGATGAACGTCATCGCCATCCTCGCCGCCCTGGGCCTCGAGCAGTGGCGCGCCTTTCACTGGCGCGCGGCGCTGGAGCAGCTCTTCGTACGCTACGCGCGCACGCTCGAGCGCAAGCTCAACGGCGGCAGCGCGCAGCAGGGCATGGTCGCCGCGCTGGCGGCACTGGCGCCGCCGGTGCTCGTGGCTGGCGGCGTGTACTTCGCGCTCGACGCCGTGCATCCGCTGCTGGGCCTCGTCTGGAACGTGGCCGCGCTCTATCTGCTGATGGGATTTCGTCGCTTCAGCCACGCCTACACCAACGTCGAGGCGGCGTTGAAGGCCAACGACCTCAACGCCGCGCGGCGCGCGCTCGCGGCCTGGCGCGGTGTGGCCGCCGGCGAGTTGTCGAGCGGCGAGATCGCGACGCTCGCCATCGAGCGCGGCCTCATCGATTCGTACCGGCAGGTATTCGCGACGCTGTTCTGGTTCGCCGTGCTGCCGGGCCCGGTGGGCGCCGTGCTCTATCGCGCGGCGTCGCTCCTCGCGCAGGAGTGGCGCGGCGAGGCCAAAGGCACGGACACGACGCCCATCGCCTCCGTCGCGCGCGGTGTTCGGCCGGCCGGCCCGCGCGCTCGCTCTGGCTGCTCGACTGGATTCCGGCGCGGCTCACGGCGCTGTCGTTCGCGATCGTCGGCGACTTCGAGGACGCCGCGTTCTGCTGGCGCACGCAGGCCGACGGCTTGGGCCGACGAGGAGGGCGGCGAGCATGCCGGCATCGTGCTCGCGAGCGGCGCCGGGGCGCTGGGCATGGAGCTCGGCGGTCCGGTGCCCACGGTGGGCGGCGAGCCCGACGTCCGGCCCGACCTCGGCTCGGGCGACAAGCCGGAAGCCGATCTCCTGCCGAGCGCGTGTCGGACTCGTCTGGCGTGCGCTCGTGCTCTGGCTCCTGCTGATGCTGCTGCTCACGCTCGCGAACTGGGCGCCGTAGTCGCGCGGCGGCGCGGGGCCGAGTCCCTTGGGCTTCGTACTTCAGGCGCCCGCGGGACTCGGCCCCCGCGCCGCCCGCTAGAGCTGGAAGCGATAGCCGACGCCGGATTCGGTCAGGATGTGGCGGGGTTGGGCGGGGTCCGCTTCGAGTTTCTGCCGCAGGTGTCCCACGTAGATGCGGACATAGTGATTGCTCTCGACGTAACTCGGTCCCCAGACTTCGCGGAGCAGGTGACGATGCGTCAGCACCTTGCCCGCGTTGCCGAGCAGCAGGGACAAGAGCCGGTATTCGATGGGCGTCAGATGCACGACAACGCCTGCCTTCCGGACCATGCGGTTGGCCTGGTCGACCTCCACACTGCCGAATCGGAATCACGCCGTCGCCGGCCGCTGACACCGGCACCTGCCGGCGCAGCGTCGCGCGGACGCGCGCCAGCAATTCGCCGACACCGAAAGGTTTCGTCAGATAGTCGTCCGCGCCGGCGTCGAGTGCGGCGATCTTGTCGGTCTCGTCGACCCGCGCCGACAGCACGATCACCGGAACCGAGGACCAGCCGCGGAAGGCGTGGATGAACTCGATGCCGTTGCCGTCGGGAAGACCGAGGTCGAGGATGACGAGGTCGGGCTTGCGCGTTCCGGCGTCGATCAGCCCCTGTTTCAGCGTCTCGGCCTCGACGACGTGCCAGCCCTCGGCTTCCATGGACGTGCGGACGAAGCGCCGGATCTGCCGTTCGTCCTCGACCAGCAGCGCCACCGGCGAGGTCACGGTCATGGCATGCCCGAGACCGCGCTCGCAGCGCTCAGGTTTTCCTCGCGCGGCGCGGCGGGAGGGGTGCCCAAGGGCAGCGTGAAACAGAAGCGCGCGCCTCCCGCGGCAGAGTGCTCGGCCCAGATCTTTCCACGATGCGCTTCGACGATCGCGCGACTGATCGCAAGCCCGAGACCGACGCCGGGGGTTGCCGATTCGCGCGCGCCGCGGACGAACTTCTCGAAGATTGCCTCTTCCTGGCCCTTCGGCACGCCGGGCCCGTTGTCGCTGATCGCCACGAGCAGGTCGGTGCCCGCCACTTCGGCGGTGAGGCGGACGATCGTCCCTTCCGGCGTGTACTTCCCGGCATTCTCGAGGATGTTGTAGAGCACGCGCTCGATCAGCGTCGCATCGAGCTCGACCAGCGGCAGATCCCGGCCGAGGTCGACTTCGACCGGGTGCCGCGACGAGCGCCGATTGCGCCGACTTGAGCGCGCTGCCCACGACCTCCTCGAACGGGAGCCACTGCCGGCGCAGCTTCACCTCGCCGCTCTGGATGCGCGCCATGTCGAGCAGGTTGTTGACCAGTGCATTCATGCGGCGTGCCTCTTCCGCGATGGCCTGTGCGGTTTCGAGCTGCGTCCCGGACGGGTGCCGGCGTCGTCATCGCCAGGGACTCGGCCAGGCCGACCAGGGCGGCGAGCGGTGTGCGCAGGTCGTGCGACAGGGCGGCGAGCAGCGAGTTGCGAAGCCGCTCGGACTCCATCTGGATGAGCACCTGCTGGGCCACCTCGACATAGTGCACGCGCTCGAGGGCGATCGCGGCGAGCGCGGCAAACGTGTCGAGCTGGCGTTGCTGCTCGGGGACCAGCAGGATCCGGCGATTCTCGGGCTTGATGGCGAGCACGCCGCGCGTTCGCATCGGCGCGCGCAGCGGCAGGTACAGGAAGGCATTGCCGGCAAGGGTATCGGTGCCGAGACCCGCGGGCTGCGCCTTGTCGTACGCCCACTGCGCGGCGCCGATGTCGACGGCGAGCGTCGCACCTCCATCGTTGCGGACCGCAACCCGTTCCCGGTCGTCCGGAACCAGCACGGCCACTTCCGCCCGGAACGTTCGGGCGATCAACCGGGCGGTGGTGTCCACCACGAGCTGGGTCTCGAGCAGGCTCGACAGGTCGCGGGCGAATTCGTAGAGGGAACGGGCGCGCTCCTCGCGATACGATGCGATGCGCGCCTGGTACCGGAGGCCGGCGGTCATCTGTCCGATGATGAGCGCGACGGCGAGCATCACCGCGAACGTCAGGAGGTACTCCGCGTCGCTCACCGCGAAGGACATGCGCGGCGGAACGCAGAAGAAGTCGAACGCCGCCACGCTGACGAAGGCCGCCAGGATCGCGGGACCGCGCCCGAATTGGAGCGCGACCAGCACGACCGTCAGCAGGAACAGCATGACGATGTTGGCGAGCTCGAAGAAGGGCAGCAGCGCGGTGGCGACGGCGGTGGTGAACGCGCAGGCGGCCACGGCCCACACGTAACGGAGGCGCTTGACGTCGCGCCGCGGGTCTTCGGTATCCGGCGACGAGGCGCGCTCGTGGCGGGTCGGTCCGGTGCTCGTCCCCTCGCGCGCGGCCGATTTCGATCAGGTCGATGTCGGGCGCCGACCTGGCAACACGCTGTGCCAGGCTCCGCGTCCAAGGCCACGCGCGCTTCGATTCGCCGCGCCCGGTGACGACCTTGGAGCAATTGTGCGGCGCGCGTAGTCGACGACGAGCGCCACCGGATCCTCGCCCGACAGGATCGCCGTCTTCGCGCCGAGCTCGTGGGCGAGCTTGACCGTGCGCAGGATGCGCTCGCGCTCCGGCGCCGGGAGGCGCTGCAGGGCGGGCGTCTCGACGTAGACCGCGGTCCACTCGACGCCGAGCTGGGTGGCCAGGCGCGCTGCGCTCCGCACGAGGTAGTCGCTTCCGGCGCGCGGACCGATGCAGCAGAGAAGCGACGCCTCGGTTTTCCAGACCCGGTCGATCGCCTGGTCCGAGCGATAGGCCTGGACGTCGTCCTCGACGCGGTCCGCGGTGCGGCGCAGCGCGAGTTCGCGCAGCGCCATCAGGTTGCCCTTGCGGAAGAAGTTGCGCGCCGCGCGCTCGACCTGCTCGGGCAGGTAGACCTTGCCGGCCTGGAGGCGGGCGAGCAGATCGTCGGCGGGAATGTCGACCAGCATCACTTCGTCGGCGTTGTCGAAGAACGTGTCCGGAACGGTTTCCCAGACCGTGATGCCGGTGATGCCGCCGACGACGTCGTTCAGGCTTTCGAGATGCTGGACGTTGAGCGTCGTGAAGACGTCGATGCCGCTCGCCAGCAGCTCTTCGATGTCCTGCCATCGCTTGGGATGACGCGATCCCTCGACGTTGGTGTGCGCGAGCTCGTCGACCAGGATCAGCGCCGGACGACGCCTGAGCGCGGCGTCGAGATCGAACTCGGTGAGCTTGCGTCCCTGGTACTCGATTTCCGCGCGCGGCAGGACGTCGATGCCCTGCAGCAGCGCTTCCGTCTCCTTGCGGCCGTGGGTCTCGACGACGCCGACCACGACATCCTTGCCTTCGTTGCGGAGCGCCCGGGCCGCCGCGAGCATCGCATAGGTCTTGCCGACGCCGGCCGAGGCGCCGAAATAGATGCGCAGGCGCCCGCGCCGTGCCGCGGCTTCCTGCGCCTTGACTTCCGCGAGGAGCTGGTCGGGATCGGGGCGCTCGTTCTGCATGCCGGGCCGTCAGGGAATCCGGGCAAGTGTAGCAGTGCGCATGCAATGGGGGACCGGACAATCGGCGATCGCGTGGCCTACCACCGACCGGATTTCCGAATCCGTCAACGCAACGAACGATCGAGCGCGAGGTTGAGCGTGAGCACGTTGACGCGCGGTTCGCCGAGGATGCCGAAGGTGCGCCCGAGCGTGCTCGCGTCGACGAGCGCGCGAACCTTGTCCTCCGGCATGCGCGCGCCTTGGCGACGCGTGCAGCTGGTAGTGCGCGGCCGCGACGCTGATGTCCGGGTCGAGCCCGCTGCCGGACGCCGTGACGAGATCGACCGGCACCGACGCCTTGTTGTCGGGATCCGCGTCGCGCAGCGCCTTGATGCGATCCTTCACCGCATCGGCCAGCGCCGGGTTGCGCGGGCCCTGGTTGGATCCGCTCGAGGCGCCGGCGTTGTAGGGCATCGGCGAGGTTGCCGACGGCCGACTCCAGAAGTACTTCGGGTCGTCGAATGGCTGGCCGATCAGATCCGAACCGACCGCCTTGCCGTCGACCACGACCAGGCTCCCGCGTCGCTGGGCCGGGAAAGGCGATCCGGGCTACGCCGGTGACGACCAAGGGATAGATGACCCCGGTCAGCACCGACAGTACGACGAGCATCCGCAGTGCCGGGAGGAATTGTCGGAACATGGTCGTTCTCCTTGGCGTCAGGCGAGATTCATCCCGACCAGCAGCAGGTCGATCAGCTTGATGCCGACGAACGGAAGGATGATGCCGCCGACGCCGTAGATCGAGCATGTTGCGCCGCAGGACCGCGCCCGCGCCGACGGGACGGTACTTGACGCCCTTCAACGCCAGCGGGATCAGCGCCGGGATGATCGAGCGCATTGAAGATCACCGCCGACAGGATCGCGCTCGCCGGCGTCGCGAGCCCCATGACGTTGAGCGCTGCCGAGCACGGGATAGGTGCTCGCGAATGCCGCGGGAATGATGGCGAAGTACTTGGCGACGTCGTTGGCGATCGAGAACGTCGTCAGCGCGCCGCGCGTCATCAGCAGCTGCTTGCCGATCTCGACGATCTCGATCAGCTTGGTCGGATTCGAGTCGAGGTCGACCATGTTGCCGGCTTCCTTCGCCGCCTGCGTGCCGCTGTTCATCACGACCGCCACGTCGGCCTGCGCCAGCGCCGGGGCGTCGTTGGTGCCGTCGCCGGTCATCGCGACGAGCTTGCCCTGCGCCTGCGTGTCGCGGATCAGCTTGAGCTTCGCCTCGGGCGTGACTTCGGCGAGGAAGTCATCGACGCCGGCCTCGGCGGCGATCGGTCGCCGCCGTGAGCTTGTTGTCGCCGGTGATCATGATCGTCCTGATGCCCATCCGGCGCAGCTCCGCGAACCGCTCCTTGATGTGCGTCTTGACGATGTCCTTCAGTTCGATCACGCCGAGAACATGCCGCCCCTCGGCGACCACGAGCGGGGTCGCGCCGCGCCGCGCCACGTCGTCGACCCGCGCCTTGACCTCCGGGTCGAGCGCGCCGCCCTGCGGAACGATCCAGGCGCCGATGGCGTCGATCGCGCCCTTGCGCAGCTCGCGGCCTTGATAGGTGACGCCGCTCATCCGCGTCTGCGCCGAGAACGGAATGATCGTGAAGTGACCGGGTTCGAGCGGCGGTGGCGCGATCCCGAAGGCGCGCTTGACCAGCGCGACGATGCTCTTTCCCTCCGGGGTCTCGTCGCCGAGCGAAGCCAGCAGCGTGGCCTCGGCAAGTTGCTGCGGCGTGACCGTCGGACACCGCGATGGAGCGACGATGCCTGGCGGTTGCCGTGCGTGATCGTGCCGGTCTTGTCGAGCAGCAGCACGTCGCAATCGCCGGCCGCCTCGACGGCGCGGCCCGACGTGGCGATCACGTTGGCGCGCATCATCCGGCCCATGCCGGCGACGCCGATCGCCGACAGCAATCCGCCGATCGTCGTCGGAATCAGGCAGACGAGCAGGGCGACGAGCACGGTGATCGTCACCGGCGTGCCGGCCTTCGCGATCTCGACGCTGTAGAGCGAGTAGGGCAGCAGCGTGACCGTCGCGAGCAGGAACACGAGCGTCATCGCGACCAGCAGGATCGTGAGCGCGATCTCGTTCGGCGTCTTCTGCCGCTTCGCGGCTTCGACCATCCCGATCATCCGGTCGAGGAACGCTTCGCCCGGATTGACGTCGATGCGCACGACGATCCAGTCCGACAGGACGAGCGTGCCGCCCGTCACCGTGTTGAAGTCGCTGCCCGCGGCGCGGATCACCGGCGCGCTCTCGCCCGTGATCGCGCTCTCGTTGATCGAGGCCACGCCCTCGATGACCTCGCCGTCGCCGGGAACGAGATCGCCCTGTTCCACCAGCACGATGTCGCCCTTGCGAAGGTTCGCGGACGGAGTGCGCGTCTGCGTTGCGTCGCGCTGCGGCTTCGCGAGTTTCTTCGCGATCGTGTCCTTGCGCGCGGTCTTGAGCGAGGCTGCCTGCGCCTTGCTGCGCCCTTCGGCGATCGCCTCGGCGAAGTTGGCGAACAGCAGCGTCACCCACAGCCACAGCGTCACGGCCAGGATGAAGCCGGCCGGCGCCTCGCCCTTTGCCGGTCAGCGCCTGGAGCCAGAGGATCGTCGTCAGGATGCTGCCGATGTAGACGACGAACATCACCGGATTGCGCCACTGGTAGCGGGGCGTCAGTCGCCGGAAGCTGTCGATGAGGGCCGTCTTCATCGCGTCCGGACCGACGAACCACGACAGCGCGGTCCGTTTGGCGACTAGAGTTGTCATGTCGATTCCTCGGAGAGTTGCGCGATCAGTGGGCGCCGTAGAGGAGCAGGTGCTCGACCACGGGGCCGAGCGCCAGCGCCGGCACGAAGGTCAGTGCGCCGACGGTGACGACGACGCTGATGAGCACGAACACGAACAGCGGCGTGTGCGTGGGCAGCGTTCCCGCCGATGCGGGCACACGCTTCGCGGCCGCCAACGCGCCGGCCAGCGCCAGCACTGGAATCGCGAGCCAGTAGCGCGCGAACAGCATGCAGATGCCGAGCGCCGTGTTGTAGAACGGGGTATTCGCCGAAAGGCCCGCGAACGCGCTGCCGTTGTTGTTGCTGGCCGACGAGAACGCGTACAGGATCTCCGAGAAGCCGTGCTCGCCGGGATTCGCGACCCCGGCCTTGCCGGCGTCCATCATGACGGCGATCGCTGTTCCGCAGAGCACCAGCAGCGGCGGAAGCAGGATCGCGATCGACGCCATCTTGATCTCGAACGCGCCGAGCTTCTTGCCGAGATACTCCGGCGTGCGGCCGATCATCAGGCCGGCGATGAACACGGCGACGATCGCGAACATGATCATTCCGTAGAGCCCCGAGCCCACGCCACCGTAGATCACCTCGCCGAGCTGCATCAGCCACATCGGCACCATTCCCGAAAGCGGCATGAACGAATCGTGCATCGAGTTGACCGAGCCATTCGACGCCGAGGTCGTGGCGATCGCCCACAGCGCGGAGTTGGCGACGCCGAAGCGAACTTCCTTGCCTTCCATGTTGCCGCCGGGATTGGTCGCGGTGGCGACCGGATCCGTGCCGAGCCCGGTGAGCACCGGGTTGCCCGCGCCCTCGCCGATGTAGGTCACGGCGAGAAGCGGGACGAAGATCAGCGTCATCGCGGCGAGCAGCGCCCAGCCCTGACGTGTGTCGCCGATCATCTTGCCGAACGTGTAGCAGAGCGCCGCGCCGATGAGCAGGATCGCCAGCACTTCGAAAAAGTTGGAGAGCGGCGTCGGGTTTTCGAACGGGTGTGACGAATTGACGTTGTAGAAGCCGCCGCCGTTGGTGCCGAGCTGCTTGATCGCGATCTGCGACGCGGCGGGACCGAGCGGAATGCGTCTGCTCGGTCGCGGTCACGCTTCTCGGTGACCGGATTGCCCTTGTCGTCCTTGAGCGGCGCGCCGTCGGGGCCGGCCTTGGGCGCGTCGTAGCTCACCGGCTGGACCAGTGTCACCGTCGCGTACTTGTCGAACGTCTGCGGCACGCCCTGACTCACCAGCACGAGCGACAGGACGATCGACAGCGGCAGCAGGATGTAGACGGTCGTGCGGACGAGGTCGGTCCAGAAGTTGCCGATGCCGCTCGCTTCCTTGCGGGCGAAGCCGCGGATCAGTGCGACGAGGACGGCCATTCCGGTGGCCGCGGAGACGAAGTTCTGCACGGCGAGCCCGAGCATCTGCGTGAGATAGCTCATCGTGGTCTCGCCGCCGTAACCCTGCCAGTTGGTGTTGGTCGCGAAGCTCGTCGCGGTGTTGAACGCGGAATCCGGGCTGACCGCCGCCATCGCCTGCGGATTGAGCGGGAGCCATTGCTGCAGCCGCTGCAATCCATACACGACCAGGGCGCCGGCGAGGTTGAACCAGAGCATCGCCAGCGCGTACTCGATCCAGCCCATTTCGCGTGTGGAATCGACACCGGCGCCACGGTAGATGAGCCGCTCCAGCGGCCCGCCGATCCGCTGCGCGCGTAGCGCGCGGCCTTCGTAGACCGCCGCCATGTAGGCGCCGAGCGGCTTGGCAAGCGCCAGCAGGACGACGACGTAGAGTCCCAGTTGCAGCCAACCCGAGGTGTTCATTCGAAGATCTCCGGCTTGAACAGTGCGACGATCAGATAGACGAAGATGACGAGCGCGGCGGCGCCGCTCAGCCAGTAGACCCAGTTCATGAGCGGCCTCCCTTGCCCATCAGGCCGGCGCAGAAATCGGATCAATCCTGCCGACAAGGCGAAGAATCCTACGATCAGGCCAATGAAGACGAAATCCATCACATTCTCCTCTCCCATTCGTCGCCGGAAGCACACGCTTCGACGGTACGCTTCGCGTATGTTCCAACGTTGACGGTCGTCAAGGTCCCCGCGTTGCTTCGATTGCGTCAGGCCGCGCGCCGATGCATCACGGGCGCGGACTCACCGGAATCGTTCGCCTCCAGCGGTCCGCAATCCCCGCGTTGCCGCGGGCCACCATCCAGCACGGCCAGCCCTGCAGGCGAAGACTCCGGCGTGTCGGCGGCGGATTTCGCAACGCGGCGCCTTTCGCGTAGAGCGAAGAGCGCACCGGCGATGACCAGCAAACCGAGCGACCCCAGGACGATCGATACCCGAATCAGCATTCCAGTTTGGAACAGATCCATGATCCTTCTCCTTTCACTCCAACCATGGAGGCAATGTAGCGGGCCGCAAGTAAAGAGGGCGCTCAATTCCTTCGGCATCGCGTAAAGAATTCGTAAAGACGTCGGCTTTCGGAACGCGTGGCCAATTCCGGCCGGATTGGCAAAGGAATGGCGCGCGAGAGCGGCCGCCCACGGGCCGCCCCTGGGCGTCGATATGAGTGCAGGCGGAGACCGGACCTGTCTTTACAAATTCTCTATGGGCGGCGCATCGATCCTGACAGGAAGTTTATGCGGGGAAGGCTAGCCTTCAACGCATGACCAGCAAACATCAGAGGAGTCGACGATGCTCAATGCTGCCTATCCCTCGATCGCCCAGGCGGCGAGGATCCGCAAGGACCCGTCCGCGATCGCGCCGCCCAACGCCGTGGCCGCGATGCTGAGTCCGAGCGACATCCTTCTCGACCTCGACGTGCACACCAAGGAGCGCGCGCTGGAGGACATTTCCCGATTCGTTGCGGCGCGGCACGGATTGGTCGGCGAGGAGGTGTACGCAAGTCTCGTCGAACGGGAAGAGGTCGGGTCCACTGCGCTCGGCCAGGGATTCGCCATCCCGCATGCGCGCGTGCCGGGACTGTCGCAGCCGATCGCCGCATTCGTGCGCACGGAAATTCCGATCGCCGTTCGATGCGCCGGACGGTAAGCCGGTGAGCGACATGCTGGTCATTCTGGTGCCGCAGCACGCCACGGAAGCCCACCTGTTGCTACTCGCTGCAGCTGCGGCGATGTTCTGCGACATGTCGTTTCGCGAGCGTCTGCGTGCTTGCGCCGATGCGGCCGCGGTCCATGCGGCCTTCGCGCAGTGGCGGCCAACGTGAACCACTTTCGGATCGAGGACACCATGGAAACAGTGACGCAATGGCTGTGCCCGCAGCAGATCGAGCTCGATGTCGACGTTCCCGATCGCCGGGAGGCGCTCCGTGCAGTCAGCGTAATGATCGCCCGCGCGAACGGACTGAGCGCACCACCGGTCTATCGCGCGTTGTGGCGCCGGGAAATGGCCGGGTCTACCGGCATGGGGAATGGCCTTGCCATCCCGCATGCGCGCATCACCGGGATCACCGAACCGGTGACGGCTTACCTTCGCATGAGGGTTCCGTTGAACTTTGCGGCGCCGGATGGCAAGCGGGTGTCCGAGCTCTACGTCATTCTGGTCCCGGCCGAAGGCGCCCGCACCGAACATCTGCAGCTGCTGGCGATGGTGGCCGAAGCCTTTTCGGACCGCGAGTTCCACGCGCGTCTCGCCGCGCAATCGGATCCGCGAGCGAGTCCGGTCAGCGTTTTCGCAGTGGATCGACGAACGGCAGCTGGGCGAATCGGTGGAGCCTGCAGTCGCGCCGTTCGGCGCGGTCACCGGGATCGAGACTGCTGTGGGCCCGCGAGGTTGCGCTCAGCGCGCCCGGCATCGCGCGCCGCCTGACTTTCGCGCACGAGCCGATGCATGAGCGCGACGCGATGCGGCGCGACCTTGCCCGCGTCGACCGCCTGCCACACCGCGCAACCGGGCTCGCGATCGTGGCGGCAATCGCGGAAGCGGCAGTGGCCCAGCAGCGGCCGGATCTCGACGAACGCCTCCTCGATCGTCTCGGGCGCGACATGCGCGAGGCCGAACACCTTGAGTCCCGGCGAATCGACGATCCAGCCGCCGCCATCGCTCTCGGGCAGCGGATAGAGCGTGGACTGCGACGTCGTGTGCCGGCCGGTGGAAAGCGCTTCCGAGATCGTCGCGGTCTTCGCCTGCGCGTGCGGCGCGATGGCGTTCAGGATCGTCGTCTTGCCCATGCCCGACTGGCCGATGAGGACGGTGCGCTCGCCGCGAAGCAGCGGCAAGAGCGGCGCGGTATCGCGTTGTGCCGAAAGCGGTACGACCGCGTAGCCCAAGGCGGCAAAGGGCTTGAGGCGCGCGAGAAACGCGGCGAAGTCCTGCTGGTCCGACTTGTTCGCGACCAGCACGAACCGGCAGCCCTGCGCCTCGGCGCCGATGATCCAGCGGTTGACGAGCTCCTCGTCGACGGCGATGTCAGGCGCGACGACGCCGATGACCTGCGTCACGTTGGCCGCGATCAGCTTTTCGCGGAATTCGTCCGAGCGGTAGAAGAGCGTGGTGCGCGGGTCGACGGACTCGATCGATCCGCCACCGGCCATGCGCGCGACGCGTACGCGATCGCCGCACGCGAGCGTCGTGTTGCGACCCTTCAGCACGCACTCGACGATTTCGCCGCTGTCGAGGCGCACGGCGTAGTGCCGGCGCCGGCTCGCGGTGACGAGACCGCTTTCGAGAACCTCGGGACAGGGCCGGACAGGTTGCGCGATACGCGTCACGCCGCGGCGGCGTCCGTCTTGGCTGCGCAGATGCCGTCGTTGAGGGTGACGCCACCGGCGCTGTGCGTCGACCAGGCGACGACGCAGCGGTCGTAGTGCACGGCGAGATCGGGATGATGGTCCTCGCGATGCGCAATCGACGCCACGGCATTCACGAATGCCATCGTCCGGTAGTAGTCCGCGAAGCGGAATGTCTTCTCTATCCGGTTTCCGACGTGCGTCCAGTCCGACAGGCAGGAGAGCAGGGTCCCGAGCTCGCCGTCGTCGAGCTGTGGCATGCCCGGGCGGCAATGCAGCGCGGCAAGCACGCTCACTTCGTAGGCGGTACTCATGACGCCTCGAGCCGCGCGATGCGCACCGCCGCCGGCGGATGCGAGTCGTGGAACGCGGAGTACAGCGGATCCGGCGTAAGCGTCGCGGCGTTGTCTTCGTAGAGCTTCACCAGCGCGCGGACGAGCGAGGCCGCCGACGCGTGCTGCGCGGCGAACGCGTCCGCCTCGAACTCGTGCCGGCGCGAGTACAACGACGCCAGTGGCGCCAGGACGAACGTGAACACCGGCAGCGCGAGGACGAACAGGATCAGCGCGACGCCCGGGCGGTCCATGGCGGGCGGCACGCCGAGCCCTTCGTAGAACCACGGCGACGCCGCGAGCCACGCGAGGAGCGCGAGAAAGGCGAGCGACGACGCGGCCATCCACAGCATCCGCTTCAGCACGTGCTTCAGCTTGAAGTGGCCGAGCTCGTGCGCGAGCACGGCTTCCACCTCGTCCGGCGTGAGGCGCTCGAGCAGCGTGTCGAAGAACACGATGCGCTTCGCGCGCCCGAATCCGGTGAAGAACGCGTTGCCGTGGCTCGAGCGGCGCGATCCGTCCATCACGAACAGGCCGCGATTGGCGAAGTCGCAGCGGGCGAGCAGCGCCTCGATCGCGTCGCGCGCCGCGCCTGCCGGCAGCGGCGAGAACTTGTTGAAGAGCGGCGCGATCACGGTCGGGTAGAGCGCCAGCAGCAGGAACTGGAAGGCGATCCACGCCGCCCACGCCCAGAGCCACCACAACGGTCCCGCGGCGCGCATCAGCCACATGACGAGCGCCGCCAGCGGCAGCCCGAGCGCGGCGCCGATCAGCACGCCCTTCGCGAGATCGGCGAACCACAGCTTGCGTGTCGTCCGGTTGAAGCCGAACCGCACCTCGATGCCGAACGTCTGCCGATACGAGAACGGCAGGCTGACGACCCCCGCGATCACGGCGACCGCGACGATCAGGAGCGAGATCGCGGACCAGGACGCCGAATGGCAGCACGTCGGTGAAGGCGACCAGCGCGGCGATGCCGCCGCCCAGCGTGAAGGCGACGAGCAATGCGGTTTCGGTCAGCGTTTCGGCGATGCCGAGATGCATGCGCGCGACCGTGTAGTCGGCCGCCTTCCGGTGCGCCGGCAGGCCGATGCGGTCGGCGAAGGCGGGCGGACACCGCGTCGCGGTGCGCCCTGACGTAGCCGACGTGGCGAAGGCGAGCCAGAGGCGCAACGCGAGCGAGAGCGCCAGCGCGGCGACGAACAGGGTGGCGAAAGCGAATGCGGTCACGATGGGCCGGTCCGAGCCGGCGTCTTCCGGTGAGTGTGCGAAAATGAGCAACCCATTTTACGCGAATTCCGCAATGCCCCAAGACGCTTCCCGCCTGATCTGGATCGACATGGAGATGACCGGCCTCAAGCCTGACGGCGACCGGATCATCGAAATCGCGCTGGTCGTCACCGACGGCGAGCTCGTCACGGTCGCCGAGGCGCCGGTCTGGGTGGTCCGCCAGAGCCGACGCCGTGCTCGGCCGGCATGGACGCGTGGAACCAGGGAACGCACGGCCGCTCGGGGCTCATCGACAAGGTGAAGGCGGCGCCGCACGACGAGGCCGCCGTCGAAAGCGCCGCACTCGCGTTCCTGCGCGAGCATGTGCCGGCGAAGGCGTCGCCGATGTGCGGCAACTCGATCTGCCAGGACCGGCGCTTCCTCGCGCGCTGGATGCCCGCGCTCGAGGATTACTTCCACTACCGCAACCTCGACGTCTCGACGCTGAAGGAGCTTGCGCGCCGCTGGAAGCCCGAGCTGATGAAGGGCGTGCCGAAGGAAGGCAAGCACGAGGCGCTGGCCGACGTCTACGAATCGATTGCCGAACTCAGGTACTATCGCGAGAACTTCATCCGCGCGTAGGGCGCGCAGTGCCCGCCCGGCCGCCCGAAGGGCACTGCCTGCCCCCGCGGGGGGCAGCGAACCCAGTGAGCGTGGGGGTCGTTCATCAGCGTTGCGCGCGAGCAGCACGCCGTCGCCCACGGTGACGAGGCACGCGTCGACGCGCGAATCGTCGCGGATCTTGGCGGTCAGGTTGCGCAGCGCCACGGTGTCCGGCTTCTGGTCCGCGGGGTCGGCGACGGTGCCGCTCCAGAGCACATTGTCGATCGCGATCAGCCCGCCCGCGCGCAGGAGCGCGAGGCACGCCTCGTAGTAGGCGTCGTAGCCCGTCTTGTCGGCATCGATGAACGCGAAATCGAAAGCGCCGGCACCGTTGTTGCGCAGGAGCTCCGCGAGCGTCAGCTGTGCCGGCCGCAGGTGCAATTCGATGCGGTCGGCGACGCCGGCCTCGGCCCAGTAGCGGCGCGCGATCGAGGTCCATTCCTCGCTCACGTCGCAGCACACGAGCCGTCCGCCGGCGGACAGCGCGCTCGCGACCGACAAGGGCGCTGTAGCCCGTGAACGTCCCGACTTCGATCGCGTTGCGCGCGCCGATGAGGCGAACCAGGAAGGCGAGCAGCACGCCCTGGTCGGCGCCGATCTGCATGCCCCCCATCGGCAGCCGCGAGGTCTCGTCGCGCAGCCGCTGCTGGAGCGGTGTTTCGCGCGCAACTACCGTGCGCAGGTAGTCGTCGACGGCTTGCGGCAGCAGTGAACGATGGGCCATGGTTTCCGGACTCCGATTACGGAGCACAATAGCGCTCGTCGCAAGTCTACCCGACACATCGTCGCCTCCCCAACGCGACCCGTATCCCCTCATGAATCCTTCCGAACGCCAATCCGAGCTGCTCGCCGCGGCCGGCCGATATCTCGCCGGCGGCGGCCTCGGACTCTTCGTCCTGCCGCCGGAGTTGAACCTCGTCATCGCCCGCGGCGAGGGCGCCCGCGTCTGGGACGTCGCGGGGCGCGAATACCTCGACTACCACCTGAGCTCCGGCCCGGCGCTCCTCGGTCACGCGCATCCGACGATCACGGCGGCGGTCGCGGCGCAACTGCCGAAGGGCACGACCTACTACTTCCTGAACGAGCCGGAAATCCTGCTGGCGGAGACGGCTGGTCGACGCGATCCCCTGCGCCGACGTCGTCCACTACACGGGATCCGGCACCGAGGCGACGTTCTATGCGCTGCGCATCGCGCGCGCCTTCACCGGTCGCAACAAGATCCTGAAATTCGAAGGCGCGTGGCACGGCATGCACGACTACGGGCTGTGGGGCACGGTGCCGACCGTTGCCTCCGACTACCCGCGCGCCAAGCCCGACTCCGTCGGCGTGCCGCCGCAATCGGGCGAGTCGGTGCTGGTCGCGCCGTTCAACGAAACCGGCGGCGGCGGTCGCGATGATCGAGCGCCACGCGCACGAGCTCGCCGCGGTGATCGTCGAGCCGCTGCAGCGCGTGCTGCTGCCCGAGCCAGGCTTCCTCGAGGCCGTGCGCGACGTGACGCGGAAGCACGGCATCGTCCTCGTCTTCGACGAGATCGTCACCGGCTTTCGCATCGCGTGGGGCGGCGCGCAGGAGAAGTACGGCGTCGTGCCCGACCTCGCGTGCTACGGCAAGGCGGTGAGCGGCGGCTTTCCGCTGGCGGCGATCGCCGGCCGCGCCGAGGTGATGGCGGTGCTCGACGCACGGTCGCGCCCGCGCGCCGATGTCGTCTGGGCGACCAACACGCTGAACGGCAATCCGGTGTGCGCCGCGGCCGGATGCGCGGCGCTCGACGTGCTGGGAGAGCCCGGCGTCTACGACCGCCTGGCGCGCATCGGCGCGCGGCTTCGTGCGGGCATCGTCGAACGCCGGCACGCGGCACGGCTTCGCCGTGCAGGCGCCGGGCGAGGACGCCGTGTTCGGCGTGCGCTTCACCGACCGGCGGCCGCTTCGCACCTGGATGGACCTCACCACCGCGGACAAGGACCTGGGCTACCGCTGGGCGATCGAGCTCATGAAGCGCGGCCTCGTCGTCAACCCGAACGAGAAGTTCTACATCTCGATCGCGCACACGGACGCGGACGTCGACCGCACGCTCGGGATCGTCGACGACGCGTTCGCGGCGCTCCGCGCGTCGCGGCTGAGCCGGCATGGCGAGTCCCGCGCCTACGACCATCAGGTTCTGCAGCGCCTGCGGTTCCGACCGCATCGAGCGCCGGATTCCCGACGGCGACAACCTGCCGCCGGTTCGTCTGCGCCGCGTGCGGCGCGATCCACTACCAGAATCCCAAGGTCGTCGTCGGCTGCCTGCCCGAATGGGACGACCAGGTGCTGCTGTGCCGGCGGGCGATCGAGCCCCGGCACGGGCTGTGGACGCTTCCGGCCGGCTTTCTCGAGAACGGCGAGACGGTGGAAGCCGGCGCGGTGCGCGAAACGCTCGAGGAGGCCGGCGCGCGGGTCGAGGTCGGCGACCTCTACACGATGATCAGCCTGCCGCACATCAGCCAGGTCTACATGATGTTCCGCGCGCGACTCGTCGATCTCGATTTCGGGCCGGGTCCCGAGAGCCTCGAAGTGCGTCTGTTCCACGAGGACGAGATCCCGTGGGAGGAGATGGCGTTCCGCACGATCGGCCGCACGCTGCGCAATTACTTTCTCGATCGCAAGCTCGGCACGTTCCCGACGCGCGTCAGCGTGCTCGAGCGCAAGGCGCCGCGGCCGGATCTGGCCGGCGCCGCGTGAGGTCACTGCGGCGCCGGCGGCTTTCGAGTAAAATTCGCGGCGATCGGGTCGAGCGACTCAAGCGGCGTCGGATCCCGCAAGCCGTCGTGACATTCATCGTTCACTGGACTGGAGGCTTCGATGCAATTCCTGCACTCGCCATTGGCGCGTCTCGCCGACGGTGGCCGCCGCGGTCGCCGTGACCCTCGCGCTGCCGGCGCCGCGCAGCAGACCAACCGGATCTCGATCACGACCGGCGGCACCGGCGGCGTCTATTACCCGATGGGCGGCGGCATGGCCAACATCCTGTCCAAGTACGTGCCCGGCCTCTCGGCGACGGCCGAAGTGACCGGCGGCTCCGTCGACAACCTGAAGCTCATCAACGCCGGCAAGTCCGAGGTCGGCCTTCTCGATGGCCGACGCCGGCTGGGATGCGTACCAGGGCATCGACAAGTTCAAGGACGGCAAGGTCAACGCGCGGACGCTGATGGTGCTCTATCCCAACAAGATGCACGTCGTGACCATCGAGGGCACGGGCATCAACAAGCTGTCCGATCTCAAGGGCAAGCGCGTGTCGACCGGCTCCGCCGGCAGCGGCACGGAGATCATGGCGTTTCGCGTGCTCGAGGCTGCCGGCATCGACGGCAAGAAGGACATCAAGCAGGAGCGCCTCGGCGCCGCCGAGTCGGTCAACGCGATCAAGGACCGCAAGATCGACGCGTTCTTCTGGGTCGGGCGGCGTGCCCACCGCGGCCGTCACCGATCTGGCCGCGACGCCCGGCATCAAGATGAAGCTGATCGACCACGACGAAGTGGTCGACGCGATGAACAAGAAGTACGGGCCGCTCTACGTGAAGAGCGTCATCCCGGCCGGCTCCTACCCGGGGCAGGACAAGGCCAATGCCGAGGTCGACGTCTGGAACATCCTCGTCGCGAGCGACAAGATGAGCGACCAGATGGCGTACACCATCGTCAAGACGCTGTTCGAGAAGAAGGCCGAGCTCGTCGCCGTCCACGGCGAGGCGAAGAACATCGAGCTCAAGAGCCAGGCGCCGGGCTCGCCGATCCCGTTCCATCCGGGCGCGAAGAAGTATCTGGAGGAGCAGGGCATCAAGGTCAACTGACGTCCTGGCGCGCCTCGCGGCGCGCAGGTTCCCGGAGCGCACATGGCGGAGCCGGCGGGCAGGAGCGCGGTCGAAGCAGCCGAAGCCGTCGCCGCGGAGCGCCTGCAGCAGGCCGCGACGTACATCGAGGCGGAGGAGGGCGCCACCAACCGCTACCGCGGCGCGCTCGCGGGCCTCGCGACCGTGCTGCTCGTCGGCATGTCGCTGTTCCATCTCTACGCGGCGGTCGCGATCGTTCCCGCGCAGGTGCTGCGCCCGGTCCACGTCGGATGGACGCTGCTGCTCGTCTTCCTGCTCTTCCCGATCGCCGCCCGCTATCGCAATCGGCTGATGTGGTGGGACGTCGTCTGCGCCGCGCTCGGCGTCGCGACGATCGTCTATCTGCTCGCCGGCGGCGACGACTTCTGGGACCGCAACACGCTGCCGAACCAGCGCCGACGTCTTCTTCGGCGTGGCGTTCGTGCTGCTCGTGCTGGAGGCGGTGCGGCGCACGTCGGGCTGGATCCTGCTGTTCGTGATCGGCCTGTTCCTCGCGTACGGCTTCCTCGGCCCGTGGCTGCCCGGGCAGTGGGCGCATCGCGGCTACGACGTGTCGAGCCTGTCGGGCTTCATGTACCAGACGCTCGAAGGCATCTTCGGCACGGCCGTCGACGTGTCGTCGTCGCTCATCATCCTGTTCACGATCTACGGCGCGTTCCTGCAGCATTCCGGCGCCGGCAAGTTCTATCTCGACTGGAGCTTCGCCGCGATGGGCAGCAAGCACAGCGGGGCGGGACGCACGGTCGTGCTGGCGTCGTTCCTGCTGGGCGGGCCCTCGGGCTCGGGCGTCGCGACGACGGTCACGATCGGCTCGGTCGCGTATCCGATGCTCGAGCGCGCGGGCTACGGCAAGGAAGCGGCGGGCGGTCTGCTCGCGGCCGGGGGCCTGGGCGCGATCATCTCGCCGCCGGTGCTCGGCGCCGCCGCCTTCCTCATCGCCGAATTCCTGAAGATCAGCTATCTCGACGTGCTGCTGATGGCGACCGTGCCCGACGCTGCTCTACTACCTGTCGCTGTTCCTGATGGTCGAGCTCGACACGCGCAAGTTCGGCCTGCCGAACGTGGCGGTCGCCGTCGAGGGGCAGCTCGCGCCTGCTGACGAAGCGCTACTGGTACCACTTCGTGTCGCTGGTCGCGATCGTCGCGTTCATGGTCTGGGGCTTCTCGCCGATGCTCGCGGTCTTCTGGGCGACCGTCGTCACGTTCGCGGTGTCGTTCCTGCGCCGCGACACGGCGATGGGATGGCGCAAGGTCGTCGCCGCGCTGCGCGACGGCTCCGGCCAGATGCTGAACGTCGCCGCCACCTGCGCCGCCGCCGGGATCATCGTCGGCGTCGTCGCCAAGACCGGGCTCGGCCTCAAGTTCAGCGCGATCGTCATCGCCTACGCCGGCGGCAGCCTGTTCCTGACCGCGCTCTACACGGCGCTGATCGTGTGGGTGATCGGCCTCGCCGTGCCGGTGACGGCGAGCTACATCATCTGCGCGGTGATCGCCGCGCCGGCGCTGACCAAGCTCGGCGTGCCCGACTTCGCGGCGCACATGTTCATCTTCTACTACGCGGTGCTCTCCGAGGTGTCGCCGCCGACCGCGCTGTCGCCGTTCGCGGCCGCCGCCATCACCGGCGGCGACCCGTACCGGACGACGCTGCAGTCGTGGAAATACACGCTGCCCGCCTTCGTCGTGCCGTTCGTGTTCGTCCTCGACCCCGCCGGCGTCGGCGCTGCTGCTCAAGATGCCGCCGGACGGCTCATGGCTGCACGTCGCGTGGATCGCGTTGACCGCGTGCATCGGGATTGCCGCGCTGGCCGCCGGCACGCAGAAGTGGCTGCTGTCGGCGTGCTCGCAATGGGAACGCTGGACGCTGATCGCCTGCGGGCTGCTGCTCGTCTACCCGGCGCCGGCCGCCGACGTCGTCGGCCTCGGCGGCGTCGCGCTGGTGTTGGCGGTGCAGTGGGTTGCGGCGGCGCCGCGCCGCGGCCTGAAGGGTCAGCTGCTGCCTGCTGCTTTCTCATGCAGCGGGGATCCTTGTCCCACTTGTCTTCGCAGTACTGCATGTACGTCTTCTGTTCGCAGACGAACGCGACAGCAGACCCTCGTTCCCGCATTTTTCCATGCGCGCTCGCAGAGGACCTGCGCGCCGTCCGTCGGCGAGGCCGCTGGCGCGACGCTCGCCCGCGCCAGCAGCTGCGACGCTTCCGGTTCCGGCGGCGCGACTCGCCGTTCGCCGTGCGCATGCGGCAGGTCGCGCGACGCGCTTCGCGTCCGGAGTTCGCGCGTCTTCGACTTCGTCCGGTCCGCGCTCCGGTCGCCGTCGGCGGAGCATCGCGCTTCGCGCGCATCGGCCACGGCCTGGCATGCCGCCGAGCGCGTCGACGGGATTCCGCGGCATTCGCCGAGCGCCGTCCACGAGGGCTCTTCGACTGCGCGGTGCGAGACCGCCGCGGGTTCGACCACGGAGCGTTCCGCCGACGCCGACGGCGACGCGGTCGACGACGTCGCGCTCGGTGCGGCCGAGGCTCCGGTTCGCGCTGACCGAAGTAGACGATTCCGATCGCGACGAGGCCGGCCGGCCGCCCAGGCGACGTGCCGTCGCCGACCGGGCGCCAGCGACCGACGTCGGCCGCGGCGACGGCGGAGCGTCGATCGCCGCCACTGCCTCGACCTGATCGGGCGGCGACGTCGGCGGCTTGCGCATCGCGGCCGAGCGCCGCGCGCGCGCGTGGAGCGCCTTGGTGCAATCCAGGCATAGCTTGCCGGTACCGGCGGCGGTCGGTCGGTCACAAAGTCGACATTTCATCGCCGTCCTCGTCGCGTGAAATGGTCATCGGTCCCCGATGCTGTGCTCTACAGCGTCTCCGGTCGCTCCATCGAGTGTCGATTGCCCCGCGCACGTGCGACGGTCCGTCGATCCGGAAGCAATGTTCAGGCCAATATCGTCGAATCCGGCGGCATCCGGTTGCCGGCCGGCTCGCAATGCCGGCGGCTTGGCGCGGCAATTGCTTCGTCGAGCTGGGCGGTCCGCTCTGCGCCTGTCCGAGACCCGAAGCGCGGCATCGCGTCCCGGAGCGACTGCCGAGCCAACGTTTCGATGCCACAAGCCATCCTCGATCGACCGCTACGACCGAATCCCGATCCCAGTGGCACCGCGTGCGCGTCATCTGGCCGTTCGTCACGATCGTCGCGCTGATGCTGCTCCTGGGCCACGCCAGCCTCGAGGTGATGTCGGGGATGCGCGCCTTTGCCAACGCCGAAGGCGCGCGATCGAAGGCGCTGGCCTACGCCGTGGGCGACCTCGAGCAGTACGCGCAGACGAGGAACGAGAGCGCCTACGGTCGCTTTCTCGCCGAAATGGCGGCCATCTCCGCGTTGCGCGACGCGCGCGTCGAGCTCGACAAGGCCGCGTCCGGACATCAGCGCTCGCGAAGCGGCGGCTGCGCGACGCCGCGCATCCATCCGGACGACGTCGAGAGCATGGTCGACCTGGTATCGGCGCTTCCGGGGCGTCGGCTTCATGACGACCACCGTCGCGCTCTGGGACCAGGCGGACGCGCAGGTCGCCGAGCTCGCCGCCGCGGGCCAGGCGTTGCAGCTCGATCGTCGCGGGCGGCAAAGGCGCAGGCCGCCAACTCTGCAGCCGACGATGGCCCGGATACGCACGCTCGATCGCAAGCTCGGCGTCGCTGGGCGACGCGATGACGGCGACCCTGGGCGAAGGCGTCGCGGCAGACCGGCACTTTGCTGACGCTGATCAATGTCACGGTGGGCATCGCGCTGGTGCTGATCGCAATCGTCGTCACCCACCGCGCTCGTTCGCAACGACGAGGACATCGAAAGCGAGCTGCGCATCAGCGAAGAGCGCTTCGAGTACGCGATCCTCGCCAGCAACGACGGCATCTGGGATTGGACGCTGCGGAGCGAAGCAGCTCTTCCTGTCGGCCCGCTTCGAATCGCTGCTGGGCTTCGAGCCCGGCGCAATGCGGGAAACGCCGGCCTCGTTCCTGCGGCGAATCCATCCGCGCGACCGCCATGCGGCGGCCGCGGGTCTGCGCACGCACCTGCGCACCGGCAGCTCGTTCGACCTCGAATTCCGCATTCGCATGCAGGACGGGACGTATCGCTGGTTCCGCACGCGCGGACGCTCGGTGCTGGGACCCGACGGCAGGCCCCGGCGCATGGCCGGCTCGCTGACCGACATCACGGATCGCAAGCAGACCGAAGCGCAGGTCTTCGAGGAGAAGGAAAGGGCGCAGGTCACGCTGGCTTCGATCGCCGATGCGGTGATCACCGTCGACACGTCGGGCCGCGTCGAATTCCTCAACCCGGTGGCGGAGCGGCTGACCGGCTGGCGCAACGAGGATGCCCAGCGATGTCCCGTGTCGACCGTCTTTTCCGTGATGGACGAAAGCACCGGATTGGAGGTGCCCGATCCCGTCGCCCGCGCGCTGCGCGACGGCTGCATCGTCGAGCCGGACGGCAACGTCGTGCTGCGGCGGACGCAGCGACGCGCCCGTGGCGATCGATCACAGCGTCGCTCCCATTCGCGACCGGATGGGCGCGGTGATCGGCGCCGTGCTCGTCTTTCACGACATGAGCCGCGAGCGCCAATACGCGACGCGACTCGCGCACCTCGCGAGCCACGATCCGCTGACCGGTCTCCTCAATCGGCGCGAATTCGAGCGCCGGCTGAGCATGGTCCTCGTGGACGGCGCGCAACTGGGCGTCAATCACGCGGTGCTCTACCTCGATCTCGACCAGTTCAAGCTCGTCAACGACACCTGCGGACATGCGGCCGGCGACGAGCTCCTGCGCCAGATCGCCGTGCTGCTCCGTCCGCGGCTGCGCGAGGGCGACACGCTGGCGCGGCTCGGCGGCGACGAGTTCGGCGTGCTGCTCGAGCACTGCGCGGCGGCGCCCGCGTTGCACATCGCGCAAATGTTGCGCACGGCGGTGGCCGACTTCCGCTTCGTCTGGAAGGATCGCGCGTTCAACGTCGGCGTCAGCGTCGGCGTCGTGAACGTCTCCGACGCGTCGCAGACGCTGGCCGCCGTGCTGTCCGCCGCCGATGCCGCCTGCTACATGGCGAAGGACAACGGCCGCAACCGGGTCCAGGTCTATCGCCCGGACAGCAACGAGGTGGCGTTGCGCCACGGCGAGATGGAGTGGGTCAATCGCCTGCATCGCGCGCTGGCCGAGCATCGCTTCTGCCTGTTCGCCCAGCCCGTGTCACGGCACGCGCGGGGACAACCAGACACCGCCTTACACCGAGCTCCTGCTGCGGCTGCGCGACGAGAACAACCAGCTGATTCCGCCGGCCGAGTTCCTGCCGGCGGCCGAGCGCTACAACCTGATGCCGGACATCGATCGCTGGGTCGTCACCACCGCGTTCGGAATGCTGGCGCAGCACCTCGAGGCGAACGACGGCCGACGCGATCGGCGAGAACGATCGCGATCAACATTTCCGGCGCTTCGATCGGCGAGGACGGATTCCTCGATTTCGTGCGCGCCCAGTTCACGCAGTTCAGGATTCCGCACTCGCAGATCTGCTTCGAGATCACGGAAACGACGGCGATCACGAGCCTGTCGAAAGCGACCGATTTCATGCTGGCGCTGCAGAGCCTGGGCTGCCGCTTCGCGCTCGACGATTTCGGCGTCGGCGTTTCCTCGTTCACGTATCTCAAGAACCTGCCGGTGGACTTCCTGAAGATCGACGGCAGCTTCGTCACCGACATGCTGCAGAATCCCGTCAACCACGCGATGGTCGAGGCGATCCATCGGATCGGTCACATCATGGGCAAGAAGACGATCGCCGAATCGGTCGAGAGCACGGCGATCCTCGACGCGCTGCGGACGATCGGTGTCGACTACGCGCAGGGATTTGCGATCGCCCGGCCCGCGATCTTCGGGCAGTTCAAGCGATCCAACGCGCTGCCGCGACGCGTCGCGGCGGCGTAGCGCCCGCGGCGACCGGCGCTCCGGCGACCAACTCCCGGCGCTGCGGCGCGGCTCGCGGCCGTGCGCGCGGTATGATCGGCGCGTTGTCCGCCGCGGAGCCCTCATGCGCAAGGTCGACGAACTGTTCGAGCGCTACGGCGAATCGCATCGCCATCCCGCGAACGAGGCGATCCACTGGATCTGCGTGCCGCTCATCACGTGGAGCGTGCTGGCGGCGCTGTGGGCCGCGTCGCCGGCCGTCGCCTACGTCGGCATCGGCGCTGTCGGTCGCGTTCTATGCGTGGCTCTCGGTGCAGATCGCCGTCGGCATGCTCGCGCTGTTCGCGCTGATGGTGTATCCGCTGACGCTGCTCGGGTCGAACACGCTCGTCGTCGCCGTCGGCGGTGTTCGTCGCTCGCGTGGATCGGCCAGTTCATCGGCCACGCGATCGAAGGCAGGAAGCCGTCGTTCTTCGAGGACGTGAAGTTCCTGCTGGTCGGCCCGGCATGGCTCCTGCATTTCGTCTATCGCCGCGCGGGGATTCCCTACTGACCCGTGCAGCCGCCGTCGTGACTACTAGCTGCGAGCTCCCGAATCGGCGCGGCAGTCCGGCCGCCTGCAGCGCCTCGTGCAGGCGCTGCACGTGCTCGTGGCCCGTCGTCTCGGCCACGCACACGACGCGCACCGCGGAGAGATCCGGACCCGCGAACGCGCGATCGTGGACGATCTCCTTGATCGACGCGCCGGTCGCCGCGATGATCTCGGCGAGCCGCGCGAGGCCGCCGGGCCGGTCGCTGATCGTGACGGTGAACCGGCAGAGCCGGCCATCGGCGACGAGCCCGACGTCGATGATGCGTCCCAGCGCGGACGAGTCGATGTTGCCGCCGGCCAGCACCAGCACGACCCGCTTGCCCTTGAGCATGTCGAGCCGGCCGGCGAGGAACGCGGCGAGCGGCGCCGCGCCGGCGCCTTCGACGACGCTCTTCTCGAGCTCGATCAGGCGCAGGATGGCGAGCGCGATCGTGGCCTCGTCCACCGTCACGACGCGGTCGACGACGCGCTTGACGATCGCGAACGGCGCATCGCCCAGCTTGCCGACCGCGAGGCCGTCGGCGAGCGTGTGCGACAGCGTGACGGTCGTCGGCGCATCCTGCGCGAGCGCCGCGGTGAGGCACGCCGCGCGGTCCGGCTCGACGCCGACGATCTGCCACGCCGCGGCGCCTTCGCCTTGACGGCCGTGCCGATCCCCGCGATGAGGCCGCCGCCGCCGACCGGCACGACGATGGCTTCGACGTCCGGCGTCTGCTCGAGGATTTCGAGCCCCATCGTGCCCTGGCCGGCGATCACGTCGGCGTTGTCGAACGGATGGATGAACGTGAGGCCGTCGCGCGCGGCGATCTCGCCGGCATGGGCGCGCGCCTCCGTCAGGTCCGCGCCGTGCAGGACGACGTTGGCGCCGAACTGGCGGCAGTTGGTCACCTTGATCAGCGCCGCGAACACGGGCATCACGACGGTCGTCGGGAATGCCGAGCAGCTTCGCGTGATAGGCGATGCCCTGCGCGTGATTGCCGGCCGACGCGGCGATCACGCCGCGTCGTCGCTGCTCGGGCGACAGCTGCAGCAGCGCGTTGCGCGCGCCGCGCTCCTTGAAGCTGCCGGTGCGCTGCAGGTAGTCGAGCTTGCAGTAGATGTGCGCGCCGGTGAGCTGCGACAGCGGGATCGATTCGACGCACGGCGAGTAGTAGACGCCGCCGGCGATGCGGTCGCGGGCGGCTTCGATGTCGGCGAGCGTGACCATCGTCGGAGCGGCGCGCGCACGAACTAGCGCTGCAGTCTAGAACGGCAGCGCGATGCCCGGCTTCGCCGCGTCGAGCACGCGGCGGAACTCGGCCTTGATCCGCTCGAGCGCCGGCGTGGTCGTCCGCCTCGAAGCGCAGCACGATCACCGGCGTCGTGTTGGAGCCGCGCGCGAGTCCGAAGCCGTCCGGATACTCGACGCGCAGGCCGTCGATGCGGATGATGTCGGTCGCGCCGGGAAACTGCGCCGTTGCGCCCAGCTTGGCGACGAGCGCGTGATGCTCGCCCTCGGCGCACGCGACGTTGAGCTCCGGCGTCGACACGGCGTCGGGCAGCGCGTCGAGGAGCGCCGACGGATCGGCATGGCGCGCGAGGATCTCGAGCAGGCGGGCGCCGGCGTAGAGCCCGTCGTCGAAGCCGTACCAGCGCTCCTTGAAGAACGTGTGGCCGCTCATCTCGCCGGCCAGCGCGGCGCCGACTTCCTTCATCTTGCCCTTGATGAGCGAGTGGCCCGTCTTCCAGAGCAGCGGCACGCCGCCGTGGCGCAGGATCCACGGCTTGAGATTGCGCGTCGACTTGACGTCGTAGATGATCGTCGCGCCCGGCTCGCGCGCGAGCACGTCGGCCGCGAACAGCATCAGCTGCCGGTCCGGATAGATGATGTGGCCGTCGCGGGTCACCACGCCGAGGCGGTCGCCGTCGCCGTCGAAGGCGAGGCCGAGATCGTGCTCGCCCTTGCGCCAGCAGCGCGATCAGATCGCGCAGGTTCTCGGGCTTCGACGGATCCGGATGGTGGTTCGGAAAGTGGCCGTCGACGGCGCAGAACATCTCGGTGACGTCGCAGCCCGAGCCGGCGGAACAGCGTCGGCGCGAAGGCCCCGGCGACGCCGTTGCCGCAATCGACCGCGATCTTCAGCGGACGCGCGAGCCGCATGTGATCCGCGACGCGATCGACGTACGCCGCCGCGATGTCGGCGGTGCGCAGGCCTCCCGCACCGGTCGCGAGGCGCCCCGCGTCGATGCGCGCGCGCAGATCCTGGATGTCGGCGCCGGACAGCGTGGTGCCGTCGACCACCATCTTGAGGCCGTTGTAGTCGGGCGGATTGTGGCTGCCGGTCACCATCACGCTCGACTGCGTGCCGAGATGATGCGCGGCGAAGTACGTCATCGGCGTCGTGACCATGCCGACGTCGATGACGTTGGTCGCCGGAGGCGCGGATTCCGTCGGCGACCGCGGCGGCGAGCTCCGGGCCGGAGAGGCGGCCGTCGCGGCCGACGACCATCGTGTCGCGGCCGCGCTCCCGCGCGAGCGAGCCGAGCGCGCGGCCGATGGAGCGGACGATCGGCGGCGTCAGCGTCTTGCCGACGACGCCGCGGATGTCGTAGGCCTTGAAGATCTCGGGCGGCAGGGTCATCGAAGTGGGCGGTGGCGTGACGGAGGGTCGGTACGGGAAGTCGAAGCACGTCCGGGCGGCTATCGACCGTGGACGAAGAAGTCTAGCAGGCGATGCGGCAGCCAATCGATATTGCCGGGAAAGGGTCCCGAGAGAAATCCGACGTGTCCGCCTTCGTCGGGTTGCTCCAGCAGGACGTCCGCGCTGACGTCGGCCGGGCCCGGGCAGCGATTCCATCGGCACGAACGGGTCGTTCCGTGGCGTTCAGCACCAGCGTCGGCACCGCCGACGCCGGCAAGCCACGGCTTCGCGGACGCGCGCCGCCAGTAGTCCTCCGCGCTCGCGAAGCCGTGCAGCACGGCGGTGACGGCGTCGTCGAAATCGTCCATCGTTCGCGCCCGCCGCACCTTCGCGGCATCGAGGAGCCCGGGAAAGCGCTCGCGCCATGGCGAGACTCTTCGGTTTCAGCGTGCTCAGGAAATTGTGCGTGTAGATCCGGTTGAAGCCCTGGCCGATCGCGATGCCCGCGGCCGTGAGATCGAGCGGCGTGGATACCGCGGCCGCCGCCGTGACGCACCCGCGCCGCATCGCGGCCCTCGCGTCCCAGCCAGTTGAGCAGCACGCTGCCGCCGACCGAAACGCCGACGACGTAGACGACGGTCTCCGCCGGGATGCGCGCGCGGATGGCGGCGAGCATGCGCCCGCGCTTCCGCGTGGTCGCCCGAGTGATAGGCGCGCGGCATCAGGTTCGAGCTCGCCGCTGCAACCGCGAAAGTGCGGCACCACGCCGCGCCAGCCGCGCGCCATCAGCGCGACCATCAGCGCGCGGGCGTAGTGCGACGCCGAGCTGCCTTCGAGACCGTGCAGCAGCACGACGAGCGGCGCGTCCGGCCGGCGCGTCGTCCGGCGTCCAGCCAGTCGAAATCCCAGAAGTCGCCGTCCGGCGTGACGACGCGCTCGCGGCGAAACGCGACGCGGGACGAGGCAGGAGATACGGCCAGATGGTCTGCAGGTGACCGTTGGGCAGCCACGCCGGGCTGCGGAAGCGGCATGCGGCCGAGGCGCGACGGCGAGCGCGCCGATGATGTGCTCAGCCAAGCGCCGCCTCGAGCCGCTTGTCGATCGTCTTCAGGATCTTGAGGCGCGCAAAGAGCTTGTCCTCGGCCTCGACCAGCGTCCACGGCGCGATTTCGGTGCTCGGTGCGATCGACGATGATCGCCGACCGCCGCTTCGTAGGCCTTCCGTCTTCTTGCGGTTGCGCCAGTCGTCGGCGGTGATCTTGAAGCGCTTGAACGGCGTCTTCTCGCGCTCGCGGAAGCGGCGGAGCTGCTCGGCCGCGCTGATCTGCAGCCAGAACTTCACGACGATCGCGCCGGCCGCTGACGAGCTGCTCCTCGAACTGGTTGATCTCGTCGTAGGCACGCATCCAGTCGGCGGGCGAGCAGTAGGCCTTCGACCCGCTCGACCAGCACGCGGCCGTACCACGAGCGATCGAAGATGACGATGCCGCCCTCGCGGCGGAATCTGGCGCCAGAAGCGCCAGAGGTACGGATGCGCGCGCTCCTCGTCGGTGGGAGCGGCGACGGGCACGGTCACGTACTGGCGCGCGTCGAGCGCCGCGGTGACGCGGCGGATGGCGCCGCCCTTGCCGGCGGCGTCGACGCCCTCGAAGACGAGGATCAGCGAATGCTCGTCGAACCGCTTGTTGCGCGTGAGCTTCGCGAGCTGCCCCTGGAAGCGCTCGACGCCGCGTTCGTATTTCCTTGCGGAGACCTTCTGCGTGAGGTCGAGATCGCGAATCAGCTTGACGTTGTCGATGACGGACGGCGCCGGTGGGCGTGAGCGCGTGGCGTCGGCGCGAGCGACTTCTTTTCCGCGGCCGCACGCGGTGCATCGCGTCCAGCAGGATCTTGCCGACCGTGAGGCTCCGATAACGCTCGTCGGCGCCCTCGACGACGAACCACGGCGCTTCGCCGGTCGACGTCTCGCGCAGCACGTGTTCCCACAGGTCGTGCGATCTCGCATAGATCGCGGGATCGCGTCTAGTCGTCGCGCGTGACGCGCCAGCGGGTGCAGCGGATCGCGGGCGAGCTCGCGCAGCCGCTCCTTCTGCGCGCTTCGTCGACAGATGGATCCAGAACTTGAGCAGGACGAGTCCCTCGTCCGTCAGCATCCGCTCGTGCTGGCGGATCGCCGCCATGTGCGCATGCGAGCTCGTTGTCGTCGATCTTGCCGCGCACGCGCGCGGCCAGCGTCTCGTTGTACCACGCGTTCATGAAGATGCCGATCCTGCCTCTCGGCGGCAGCGCGCGCCAATAGCGCCACGCGGGCGGGCGCGCCTCTTCCTCGGGCGTGCGGCGGACCGAAGGCCAGCGACGCGGATGTGGCGCGGGTCCATCCACGCGGTCAGCTGATTCGCGGTTTCGCCGCGGCCGCCGCCCTCGACGCCGGAGATGATCACGCAGCACCGGTCCGCGCCCCGACTGCGACGAGGTCGTACTGCGCGTTGAGCAGCGCTTCGCGCAGCTTCGGCTCGTCGCGCGCGTATTCCTTCTTCGCGATCCGAGTGTCCGATTTCCGCGGATTCGAGCATGATTTCTTCCTAGGACCTGTTCACGCTATGAGCTCGACGGCCAGAACGGCTTCGCGGCGTTGAATCGCCGCACGGCCTTCGCGAGATCGCGGCTCGAGCGCCGCCGCCTGCGCGGCGACCCAGCCGCGCACGGCGCCGGCCGCGGCGTCGTCCGCGAGTCCCGACAGCTCGCCCGCGAGCGCGGCGGCGGTCACGGCGTCGTTGAATTGGCCGAGCGCGTCCTGCGCGGCCGCGAGCGTTTCGAGGTAGGTGCGCGTGCGCTTGCCCGGGAAGAGCGGGGCGAAGAACTCGGCGACGTAGCGCAGGCGCTTCGCGGCGATCCGCGCCGCATGCCGTTCCTCGTTCCCGGCGTGCGCGCAGCGTGGCGGCGAGGCCGGCAAACTTGCGGTGGCGCCGCGCGAGGAGTTTCGCGGCGAACACGCGGGCGCGGTCGTCCGACGTGCCACGCGGCAGGCGGGCAGGCGTGCGCCGGCGAGCCGAATCGCGGCGTCGCGCAGAGCAGCCCCGCGGCAAGCAACAGGTGTTGCAGCCGAGGCGACGCGACCGCCGCGCGCGCCTCGTTCCGGGCGGCGCGCCGGCGGCGCATCGCGCGCTCGCGAAGGCGCTTGATGCCGGGCGCCGCGTTCGCGTCGCGCGCGAACCAGGCGGCGAGCGGCGGCAGCGTCTCGGTCACGAACACGTCCCAGTCGCGGGCCTTGCCGAGGAGCGCCGCGAGCCATTTGACCTCGGCGACCACCGGGTCGAGCAGCGCGTCGGACGCGAACGGCGTCGATCAGCGAGAGGCAGGAGCGCAGCCGCCTCGTGCCGACTCGCATCTGGTGAATCCACTCGGGATCGTCGTCGGCCAGGAGCCCCGGCGCATTCGCGGCGATCTGGTGCAGGCATTCGCGCGCGATCGCCGCGAGCGCTTCGGCGGTGGTCGCATCGGCGGCGAGCGCCACCTTCGCCGCGCGCACCGGCGCGTCGGCCGCGCACGGCAGCCCGCGGCGCAAGGCGTAGCCGCGCGCGGCCTTGGATTCGGTCATCACCGCGAGCGGCAGGTCCGCGGCCAGCGCCACCGCCAGGCGAAACAGATTGGCTGCGTCGCCGCTGTGCGAGCTCGATCTCGACCTCGGCGATGGGCGCGCGCCGCGCGCGCCCGCCGCGCACCGCGCGTATCTCGCCGCGATCGACGCAAAGCTGCGCCAGCGGTTCCGTCCGGAAACTCGAGATCGACCGTCCGCCGTTCGAAATCGGTGGTGCAGCAGGGGACGAGTCCGCCGTCCTCGGCCGCCTTCGCGACGAGCTTCTTCCACGGCGTGGCCGCGAGTCGCGACGAGTCGATCTCGGGACCCGGCAACGGCCACTCGTATTCGGCTCGCGCATGGAGGCCGGCGCCCGCGCCGCTTGCGGCGGTCCCTTGAGCGTCTGGACCCAGCGCCGTCCGATGCGGCGAACGCGCAGCGCGACGCCGTCGCGCTGCAGCCGAAAGTCGGGCGAGTCGAAGTAGGTGCTGAAGACCTGCGCGGTTCGCGTGCGACCGCGCCGCAGCGGACGCAGCGCCGGGTGCCGCAGCAGCCTGCGGCATCGTGCGCGGCGTCGAGCGCCAGCTTGAGCTCGATTTCGGTCGAGATGGCGTTCTCCGCGAGGCGTGCCTCGAAGCGCGAGGGACGTGGCCGGGCGCCGGTCTAGGCTTCGTCCGCGTGCTTCACCCGGCGCGAGCGCACCGCCTCGGCCAGCGTCCGCAGCGCGTCCATCGTCGCATCCCAGCCGATGCACGCATCGGTGATGGACACGCCGTACTTGAGCGGCTGGCCGGGAACGAGATCCTGCCGGCCGGGATTGAGATGACTTTCGATCATCACGCCGAAGATCCGGTCGTCGCCGCCCGCGATCTGCGCCGGCGACGTCGCGCGCGACTTCCTGCTGCTGCTCGTGCCGGCGCTGGCTGTTGGCATGCGAGCAGTCGATCATCAGCTTCGCCGGCGAGACCCGCGCCCGCGAGCTCCTTGCACGTGGCCTCGACGCTGGCGGCGTCGTAGTTCGGCGTCCTGCCTCCGCGCAGGATGATGTGGCAGTCCTCGTTGCCGGCGGTGTGCACGATCGCGGAGTGGCCGCCTTTGGTGACCGACAGGAAATGATGCGGCGCCGACGCGGCCTTGATCGCATCGACCGCGATCCGCACGTCGCCGTTGGTGCCGTTCTTGAAGCCGACGGGACACGACAGCCCCGACGCGAGCTCGCGGTGCACCTGGCTCTCCGTCGTCCGCGCGCCGATCGCGCCCCAGGCGATCATGTCCGCGAGATACTGCGGCGTGATCATGTCGAGGTATTCGGTGCCGGCCGGCAGCTCGAGCTCGTTGACTTCGACCAGGATGCGGCGGGCGAGGCGCAGTCCTTCGTTGATCCGGTAGCTGTCGTCGAGATGCGGGTCGTTGATGAGTCCCTTCCAGCCGACGGTGGTGCGCGGCTTCTCGAAATAGACGCGCATCACGATCACGAGATCGGCGGCGAGCTCGCGCCTCTCGGCCGCGAGGCGCGTCGCGTAATCGATCGCCGCGTCGTAGTCGTGGATCGAGCACGGTCCGACCACGACCAGCAATCGGTCGTCGGCGCCGTGCAGCACGCGATGGATCGCCTGCCGCGCCTCGAACGTGGTCGTCGCGGCACGTTCGGAGGCCGGAAATTCCCGCAGCAGATGCGACGGGGGCGCGAGCTCCATGATCTCGCGGATCCGGGTGTCGTCGATCGGCAGCCGGGCGGCCGGTTGGGGCGGCGGTGGCAGCCCGGTTGCGATGGGCGGTGGACGTGGGCACGATGGGACTCCGTCAGCGTTTTCTCAGCAAAAACATGGTATTACGAACTACGGGTCGGTGCAGCCTCCATTGTGCCACGCCCCATGTTGCATTGCATTAGGGGACGGAATCGCGAAATTGAGACATAGGTCAAATGGCGGTAGCCGAAATCGTTGCTTCGCGCGTTTAGGATGCCGTAGACTGCCCTTCGACCCTGCTGGGCTCGCCCAGCGGGTCCGAAGACAGGCTACCCGGCAGTCCCAAGGCTACCGTCCGCAGATGAACCAGCCACAGACGACATCCGCATAGTCGATCAGGCCGAATTCCAGGAGATCCCTATGAAGAAATTGCTAGCGTTGGCGATTCTCGGCGCGTTCACGATGGCCGGGGCGCCGGCGTTCGCCGCCGACACCCCTGCCAAGGCCGCCGCCCCCGCTGCTGCTGCTGCGCCCGCCAAGCCGCTGCCCCGGCGGCCCCGGCCGCCGCGGCCGCCGCGCCCGCCGCCAACTCGCAACAGGAACGGATGAAGGAATGCAAGGCGCAGGCCGGCGCGAAGAAGCTCGAAGGGCAAGGCGCGGCAGGACTTCGTGAGCACCTGCCTGAAGGCCAAGCCCGAACAGGCGGAGAGCAAGATGACGATGTGCAACAAGAAGACCGAAGGCAAGAAGGGCGACGAGCGAACAAGGCCTCAAGTCGATTGCCTGAAAGCAGGCGCATGAACGCGGGCTGATACCGACAGCGCAACCCACACACGGCCGGGTGACTTCCTGTCCATCCGGCCGCGACTGACAGGGCCCCACCGGGCAACCGGCTGGGGCCTTGTTTTGTCCGCTGCCCCGCGTTCCCGTCACGACGGCTTGCGCAGCAGGAGTCCCTTGAGGTAGTCGCCTTCCGGAAAGGCGAGCGCGACCGGATGATCGGCGCCCGCGCCGAACTGGCCGATGACCGTCGCGTCGACGCCGGCGTCCAGCGCCGCGCCGGCGACGATCTTGCGGAAGAGGTCGGCGTCGATGCCGCCGGAGCACGAAAAGGTCGCGAGCAGGCCGCCGGGCCGCAGCAGCTTCAGCGCGAGCAGGTTGACGTCCTTGTAGGCGCGCGCCGCCCGCTCGGCGTGCGCGGCGGTCGGCGCGAACTTCGGCGGATCGAGGACGATGAGATCGAATGCGGCCGCCCGGTCGCGCAGCTTGCGCAATTCGGCGAAGGCGTCCGCCTCGCACCACTGCGCGCGATCCTGCGGCAGCGCGGGATTGCGCGCGAGGTTTTCGCGCGCGAGGGCGATGGCCGTCGGCCGAACTGTCGATCGAGACGACGCGCGCCGCGCCGCCGGCGAGCGCCGCCAGCGTGAAGTGCGCCGGTGTAGCAGAAGACGTTGAGGATTTCGCGGCCCGCGGCGAGACCGCGCACGGTGGCGCGATTCGCGCGCTGGTCGAGGTAGAAGCCCGTCTTCTGGCCGGCGACGACGTCGACGCGGTAGACGAGCCCGTCCTCGACGAACGTCACGGCATCGGGCAGCGCGCCGTGCACGACGCCCGACGCGCGGCGAAAGGCCTTCGAGCGTGCGCACATCGGCATCCGAGCGCTCGAAGACGCACGCGGCGCCCGTCGCCGCGACGAGTGCCGGCGACAATCGCGTCGCGCCAGCGCTCGGCGCCGGCCGAGGACAGCTGCAGCACGACGTGTCCGCGTAGCGATCGGCGACCACGCCGGGCAAGCCGTCGGATTCGCCGTGGATCAACCGGCATCCCGTGTGGCTCGCATCCTGCATCGACGCGCGCGCCGCGACCGCGCGGGCGACGCGCCGCGCGAAGAATTCGGCGTCGATCTGCGCGTCGCGGTTCGAACGTCCAGACACGCGCGCGAATCTGGGACGCCGGGGAGTACGCCGCGTGCGCGACGAACGCGCCGTCGGACGAACGCACCGTGACCGTGTCCCCGGGACCTGGCGCCGCGTCGACCGACGCGACCGCTCCGGAAAAAATCCAGGGGTGACGCTGCCGCAGCGATTTTTCGCGCCCGGGCTTAAGCCGCAGCACCGGAGTTGCGTCAGCCAAGCGCGACACCGGCGAGGTGACCCACCGCGAACGTGACGGCGCCGGCGAGTCCGCCCAGCGCGAGCATCCGCAATCCGGAGCGCAAGCGCGCCGCGTCCGGTGAACAGCGACAGGAGCGCCCCGACCACGAAGAGCGCGACCGCGGTGACGCCGATCGCCACCGGAAGCGTGCGCGGGCCGGACATCACCATGAACGGCGCGAGCGGCAGCAGCGCGCCGACCGCGAACGACAGGAACGACGAGATCGCCGCTCCCCACGGCGAGCCCAGCTCGTCGGGGTTGAGCCCGAGCTCCTCGCGCGCCAGCGTGTCGAGCGCATGCTCGGGGTCGGCGACGATTTGCGTCGCGAGCTTCGACGCTTCGTCGGGCCGCAGTCCTTTCGCCGCGTAGATGAGCGCCAGCTCCTGCGCCTCGGCTTCCGGATACTGGGCGAGCTCGTCGCGCTCGAGTCCGATCTGATACTCGAAGAGCTCGCGCTGCGAGCGCACCGAAACGTATTCGCCGGTGGCCATCGCGAAGGCGCCGGCGCACATGCCGGCGATTCCCGTCAGCAGCACGACGTGCGCGTCGGGACTCGCACCGGCGACGCCCAGGATGAGACTCGCGTTCGAGACGAGTCCGTCGTTGATGCCGAACACCGCGGCGCGCAGGTTGCCGCCGCCGTGCAGGCCGCGGTGCCGGTGCTCGGCGCCGCTGCCGGCCCGCGGCATCGCGTGGCCGGCTTCTCCGGGGATCGCGAGATCGTAGATGCCCATCCCGCGGACTTTCATCGCGGCCAGCATCGTTCTCATCCGCCGCGGACCGAGCTTCCCACCAGCGCCATGACGAGGCGCGTGCGGGCGTCCGGCACGTACGGCCGCGGCGCAGGGTGCCCGCGCGCGGTCAGCTGCGCGCGCCAGATGGCGGCCTGCGCTTCGGCTTCTCCGGCGAGGCGGCGGAAGAGCTCGGAGCGCGGGTTGTCCGATTCGGCGTCCGCGCAGACGCGATAGAGCAGCGCCGAGCGCTGCTCCTCGTTCCAGCTTTCGAGTGGATTCGACATGATGGTCGCGGTGGAGCATTGTGCGCAGGCACTGCGATGCCGACGTTGCTGCAGGCTATGCGCCCGCAGAGCGCGGCGTCGATCCGCGCCATGACGTCGGGCGTGAGCTTCGGCACGACGTCGAGCGCGCTCATGTTCTCGACCACCTGCGCCGGCCGGCTCGCGCCCGTGATCACCGTCGACACGTGCGGATTCTTGAGGCACCACGCGAGCGACATCTGCGCCAGCGTGCAGCCGAGATCCGCGGCGATCGGCGCCAGGCGCTTGACCACGGCGATCTTCGCCGGATCGGACAGACGCTCGGCGAGCCATTCGTAGCCCTTGACCGTGCCGCGCGAGCCCGGCGGAATGCCGTCGTTGTACTTGCCCGTCAGAAGGCCCGAGGCGAGCGGACTCCAGATCGTCGTGCCGAGTCCGATGTCGTCGTAGAGCCGCGCGTATTCTTCCTCGACCCGTTCGCGATGGAGGAGGTTGTACTGCGGCTGCTCCATCACGGGCTTGTGCAGATGGTGCCGCTCGGCGATCTGCCATGCCGCCATGATCTCGGCCGCGCTCCATTCCGAGGTTCCCCAGTAGAGCGCCTTGCCCGCGCTGATCATGTCGTGCATCGCGAACACCGTCTCCTCGATCGGCGTGTCGGGATCCGCGCGATGGCAGAACACGAGGTCGACGTAGTCGAGGCCGAACCGCGCGAGCGACGCGTCGATCGCCTGCATCAGGTATTTCCGGTTGAGCGTGTTCTTCTCGTTCGGGCCATCGTTCAAGCCCCAGAAGAACTTGGTCGAGACGATGTACGACGAGCGCCGCCAGCCGAGCTTGCGGAGCGCCTCGCCCATGAGGCGTTTCCGACTGCCCCTTCGCATAGACCTCGGCATTGTCGAAGAAGTTGACGCCGGCGTCGTGCGCCGCCGCCATGCACTCGCGCGCGAGGTCGGCGCCCAGCTGGTTGCCGTACGTCACCCAGGAGCCGAACGAAAGTTCGCTCACCTTGAGGCCGGAGGCGCCGAGGCGCCGGTATTGCATCGTTGTCATCGTCGATCTTCGTCGAAATATGGCGGCGCGGACTGCGCGGCGACACGGGCGCGCACGGTAGAATCGCAACCCTCCATTGTACGCACAGGAAAATCTCGATGCCCGCTTCCTCCCGCGCCAGGCCGCGCTCACGCCGTCCGCCGTGCGAACCGCAAGCCGCCGCTGACCGTCGAGTCGCTGTGGGCGATCAAGCGCATCGCGGCACCCGACGCTCGCGCCGGACGGCGCGCTCGCTTGCGCCGCCGTGACGAGCTTCGACATGGCCGGCAACGACAGCACGACCGAGCTCTGGCTCTTCCCGACGGGCCTCGCCGGCAAATCCGGCGCGAAACCGCGCCGGCTCACCGCCGGCGACAAGGACAGCGATCCGAAATGGTCGCCCGCCGGCGATGCGATCGCGTTCACCGCGAAGCGCAAGGACGACGAGGAGCCGCAGATCTATCTGATCGCACCCGACGGCGGCGAGGCGCGGCGGCTGACGTCGCTCGCGACCGGCTGTGCGGCGATCAAATGGTTCGCCGACGGCAAGCGGATCGCGTTCGTTTCGTGGGTGTGGCCGGATCTCGCGTCCGACGCGGAGCAGGCGAAGCGCAAGAAGGAGCGCAAGGACGCGAAGGTCAAGGCGCACGTCACCGAGCGCGCGGAATTCCGCTTCTGGGACCATTGGCTCACCGACGGCCGCGAGCCGCACGTCTACATTTGCGATGTCGCGACCGGCCGCTGCCGCGACGCGCTCGCCGGAACCGGCCTCGCGCTGCCGCCGTGGGAACCGAAGGCCGAGGACTTCGACATCGCGCCGGACGGCCGCGAGCTGGCGCTTGCCGTCGACCTCGGTCCCGAGCCGCGGATGATGAGTCGGCGGGACATCGTCACCGTCGATCTCGCGACGCGGCGCAAGCGCGTCCTGACCGCCGAGTCCGGAACCGACGACGCCGCGCCGGTCTATTCGCCGGACGGTCGCGCGCTCGTGTTTCATGCGTACGACACGAAGCGCTCGTTCAACGACCAGGGACGCCTCATGCTGCGCGAGCGCCGCACCGGACGCACCCGGCCGCTCGCGCCGCGGCTCGACCGGCACGTCCAGCACGTCGCGTGGGCGCCCGACTCGCGCTCGCTGCTGTGCACGATCGAGGATCGCGGACGGGTCGGCTTGTGGCGGTTGCCGGCGCACGCGACGGACGCCGCGACGGCGCCGATGCCGATCGCCGCCGGCGGCACCATCGGCGGCTTCGCGCAATCGCGCGACGGCTCGGTGCTGGCCTTCGAGCGCGCGAGCGTCGATGCACCCGCCGGCGCTCTTCGCGTGTCGCGGCGACGGCTCCGGCGAGCGCGCGATCGAGACGCTCAATCGCGCTTGCTGGCGCGCCACGCGATGGGCGAAGCGCGCGAGGTGACGGTCAAGGGCTGGGGCGGGGCGCCCGTCCAGATGTGGATCGTCTATCCGCCGAATTTCGATCCGAACAGGAAGTGGCCGCTGCTGCAGACGATCCACGGCGGACCGCATGCGGCGCATCACGACACGTGGCATTTCCGCTGGAACACGCAGGTGTTCGCGGGCCACGGCTATGTCGTGGCCGGCGTGAATTACCACGGCTCGTCGGGCTTCGGCCAGAAGTGGCTGGAGACGATCGCCGGCCGCTACGGCGAGAAGGAATTCGCGGACGTCGAGGCCGGCACCGACTGGCTGCTGCGGCAGGGCTACATCGACCGCACGCGGCTCGTCGCGACCGGCGGCAGCTACGGCGGCTTCATGGTCGCCTACATGAACGGCCACACCGATCGCTACAAGACGTTCGTCTGCCACGCCGGATGCTACGACTGGGTCAGCATGATGGCGACCGACGGCTACCAGCTTCTTCGCCGACGAGCTGGGCGCGTTCCACTGGGACGATCCGGCGCGCGTCATGCGCCAGTCGCCGCATCATTACGTCAAGCGCGCGAAGACGCCGACGCTCGTGATCCACGGCGAGCTCGACTACCGCGTTCCGGCGACGCAGGCGCTGCAGTACTACGACACGCTGAAGGCCAAGAGCGTCCCGGCGCGGCTCGTCTATTTTCCCGACGAGAACCACTGGATCCTGAAGCCGCAGAACTCGCGGCTCTGGTACCGCGAATTCTTCGACTGGGTGGCGCGATACGCGCCCGGCGGCCCCGCGCGCCGCAAGCGCGCGCTGACGCGCCGATTCCGGGGACATTGCGCAGGGCCGGTCGCCGCGGGACCCGCCTGCCAGTCCGACAGCCCCTAGACCGCGGTGAGCGGCGGCCCGCTCAGCTTGCGCTCGTAGGCGCCCTGGCAGGCGACGCAGCGCTGCGCGGTCGGGTAGGCCATGAGCCGCGCCGGCGCGATCGCGCTCGCCGCAATCCGCGCAGTCGCCGTACGTGCCGTCGCGCATGCGGGCGAGCGCGACGTCCACTTCGGTCAGGTCGGCCAGCACGTGCCGGACTTCCGCGAGGTCGAGCTCGGCGAGCCCGTCGGCCACGCCCCATTCGTCGCCGCTCTCCTGGATCCGGTTGCGCAATCCGACCACGCCCTCGTCGCCGCTGCCGGCGAGCTGCGTCTTCACTTCGACGCGAAGCGCAGTGCGGCGCGCCTCGAGCTCGGCCTTCAGGCGCGCCCGGTCAGCGGCGGTCAGTGCGTTCTTGGTCATGGGGGAGGAGGGGTGGACCGACTTTCGGCTCATTATCCCATTTTCCGGGCGGGGCGGAATCGATTCGTCGGGGACTTGAAAAAACTGCGATCGGACGCAGATCGAGTACGAGGCGGCCGACCCTGTGTGCGCGGGCCGCGGATCCGCCGAACCCAAAACACTCGATGGAGATCCTCATGCACAACATGACCGTGTATCACCCCTTCGCCGATTCCGGATTCGACGACCTGTTCCGCGGTCTTCTTCCGGCCGGTGCGCGTCGAGAAGACGCCGGCGACGATCAAGATGGACGTCATGGAGCAGGACAACGCCTACGTCGTCAAGGCTGAAATCCCCGGCGTCACCAAGGACGACATCCAGGTATCGATCGAAGGCAACCAGGTCACGATCGGCGCCGAAGTGAAGCGCGAATCCGAAGCCAAGGACGGCCAGCGTCTGCTTCGCACCGAGCGCTACAGCGGCAGCGTCTACCGGGGGTTCACGCTTCCGGTCGAGATCGACGAGGCCGCCAGCAACGCCAAGTACGAAAACGGCGTGCTCGAGCTGACGCTGACGAAGAAGGCCGCGGTCGCGGGCCGCAAGCTGACGATCCAGTAACCGGGGGATTGCCGCAGGTTTGCTCGCCGCGCCGGGCCCGAGGGGCTCCGCGCCTCAGATGTCGGAGCCGCCCTGCGGCGCTGCGGCCGTCACCGCACGCGCTTCGCGGGATATTCCTCGTCGATGTTGTCGCGGAAGAAGCTCCACGGCGACGACGCCGAAACGAGGCGCCGGAAGGTGTCGGCGGACACGCCGCCGTACTCGAACGTGCCCGCCGTGAGCTCGACGACGAGCACGCGCCGGGTGGCGTCGTAGCCGGCGGCGCGCAGGTTGCCGCCGGCGAGCCGTTTCATCTCCATCTCAGTGCGGGCGCCGCGCTGCCCCACAGCTCCTTCAGGCGCGCGTCGCGTCCGCAGCCGGTGCGGTAGTAGGTGTAGCGGACAGGGTTCTTCTTGTAGTAGTCCTGGTGGTATTCCTCGGCCGGCCAGAACTCGGTCGCGGCGAGCGATCGGGGTGACGATCGGCTTCCTTGAACGGCTTCGCCTTGTCGAGCGCGGCCTTCGACGCTTCCGCGGCCCGCCGCTGGTCGTCCGAGTGGACGAAGATCGCCCGTCCGGTACTGGCTGCCGACGTCGCAGAACTGGCGGTCCTTCACCGTCGGATCGATGTTGTGCCAGAAGATGTCCAGCAGCTTCTCGTAGGACACCTTCTTCGGGTCGTAGAGCACCTGGACGGCTTCGGTGTGGCCGGTGCCGCCGCTCGAGACCTCCTCGTAGGTGGGTTTCGCTTTCGTCCCGCCGATGTAGCCGGACGTCGTGGCGATGACGCCGTCGAGCTTGTCGAAGGGCGGCTCCATGCACCAGAAGCAGCCGCCGGCGAACGTCGCGACGGCGCTGCCCGGCGGGGCGGCGGGCAGCTTCGCCATCTGGGCCGCCGCGGGCAGCACGACGCAGCGCCGCGAGCGCGAACGCCGCGGCGCGAAGGTGGGAAAGCAAGGCGGAAATCGGGAAAGGCATCGGGATCCTTCTCGGGTCGAGTGCCGCACGGGGTGGCGGCAAGCGTCTGGTCGTCCGCCCGGGGCCTTCCCTTACACCGGTCGGCCCGCGCGGCGATGTTACGATTATAGCGGCGGCAATCCGCAACCCCGCGCGGACCCCTTGGAATTCGCCGAGCGGAACCGTCGATGCGCACCCCTACCGAAGCCGGACCCGCCGCACGATCGCCAGCCGCGTGCTCGGCAGTCTTCGCCATCGCGCTCGCAGGGATCGTCGCATCCCCGGCCATCGCCGCCGACCCGGCGAAAGTGCTGCGGGTCGTCTTCGCCATCGCCGAGACCTCCTTCGATCCGCAATTCGCCTCCGATGCCGCCTCCGACTCGATCATCGAGAACATCTACGAGGCGATGCTCGACTACGACTATCTCGCGCGGCCGTTGCAGCTCGTGCCGCGGACGCTCGAAGCGATGCCGACGGTGCAGGACAACGGCGGGACCTATATCTTTCGCCTGAAGAAGGGCATCTTCTTCACGCCGGACCCGGCGTTCAAGGGCAAGCCGCGCGAGCTCACCGCCGCCGATCACGCCTACGGCCTCAAGCGCCTGCTCGACCCCGCGGTGAAGAGTCCATGGCTGTGGCTGGTCGACGGCAAGATCGTCGGCGCCAACGAGGCGCGGGCGAAGGCCGTGAAGACCGGCCGCTTCGACTACGACGCGCCGATTCCCGGGCTCGAGGTCGTCGACCGCTACACGCTGCGGATCCGCCTCACGCAGCCGGATCTGCGCTTCCTCTACGCGCTCGCGGTGCCGAACACGGCCGCCGTCGCCCGCGAGGTCGTCGAGACCTACGGGCTCGACTTCGGCGCGCATCCGGTGGGCACGGGGCCCTACGTGCTGGGCGAATACCGGCGCAGCGCGAAGATCGTGCTCGTCGCCAATCCCGGCTACCGGGAAACGACGTACGTGCCGGCGGGCCCGGTGCCGGCGGAGGCGCTGCCCGTCGCGGCGGCGCTCAAGGGCAAGAAGCTTCCGATCCCCGGCCGCATCGAGGCGACCGTCATCGAGGAGGGCCAGGCGCAGTGGCTCGCGTTCCTCAACCGCGAAGCCGACCTCCTCGAACGGCTGCCGTCCGATTTCGTCGACGAGGCGCTGGCCGACGGCAAGTTGAAGCCGGCGCTGGCCGCCAAGGGAATCCGGCACGAGATGCTGTTGCGGCCCAACACGCGGTGGACCTATTTCAACATGGAGGATCCCGTCGTCGGCGGCTACACGCCGGTGCAGATCGCGTTGCGCCGCGCGATCAGCATGGGCTACGACGAGAAGGAAGCGATCCGCGTGCTGCTCGAAGGGCGGGCCGCGCCGGCGCAAAGCCCGATCCCGCCCGGCATCGTCGGCTACGATCCGAAGCAGCGGACGCAGGCGCAGCTCTACGACCCTGCCGCGGCGCGAGCGCTCCTCGACCGCTTCGGCTACAAGGACCGCGACGGCGACGGCTATCGCGAGACGCCCGAAGGCAAGCCGCTCGCCCTCGAGTTCTGGTCCGCGCCGTCGCTGCATCGCGCGGCAGGGCGACGAGCTCTGGAAGAAGAACATGGACGCGATCGGCATCCGGATCGTGTTCAAGAAGGACAAGACGCCCGAACTGCGCAAGATGGCGCGGCTCGGCAAGATTCCGATGCGCACCGACGGCTGGAACGCGGATTATCCGGACGCCGAGAACTACATGCAGCTCCTGTACGGTCCGAACGCGGGCCAGGAGAACCAGGCGCGCTTCCGGCTGCCCGAATTCGACGCGCTGTACGACCGCGCGCGCACGCTGCCCGATTCGCCGGAACGCACGGCGCTCTTCGACCGGATGACCGAGCTCGTCCTCGCGTACGCGCCGTGGCGGCTGACGGAACACCGCTTCGAGGACCAGCTGCTGCAGCCGTGGGTCGGACCCTACGTGGCGCACCCCATCAAGGGACAGGTCTGGCAGTACGTCGACGTGGACATGAAGCCGCGGCCGAAGTAGACGCGCGGCGCGGTCGGAACCGAGGCTCGCGCTAACGCTCGCGACGTCGCGCCGCGGCGTCGAGGGCGAGGCGCACCAGCACCGCGTCGTCGTCGTCGCCGCGCCCCGCTGCGATGGCGGCGGCGAACGCCTTCGTCGCGAGGCGGGCAAACGGCGCGTCGACGCCGAGCCGCGTCCGCGAGCGCGGCCGCGATGCCCACGTCCTTGTCGAGCAGGCGCACCGCTGCTCGCGGGGCGAAGTCGCCGCCGAGCGCGCGCGCGGCGCGGTCCGCGAAGATCCAGCTCGCGCCCGAGCTCGCGTTGACGACCTCGCACACGCGCTCGAGATCGAGGCCCGCCGCCTGGCGAGCGCCAGGGCCTCGGCGCCGGCCGCGAGGTTCGCGGCGGCGAGCATGTTGTTGACGATCTTGAACGTCGATGCGTCGCCGGGACGAGGCCCGAGCGTGAAGACGCGGCCGGCGATGCGGTCGAGGAGGGTGCGCACGCGCCCGAAGGCCTCGGCATCGCCCGACACCATCATCGTCATCGTTCCGGCAGCGGCCTTCGCCGGCCCGCCGGAAACGGGCGCGTCGAGGAGCGCGATGCCGAAGCTCGCAAGGCGGGGACCGAGCTCCGCGACATAGGCCGGATCCACGGTCGACGACACCAGCACGATGCGCTCGCGCTGCTTCGCCGTCGTCACGCCGCTCGGTCCCGAACAGCACGGTCTCGACCTGCTCCGCGTCGACGACGAGCACGATGATGACGTCGCACGCGCGGGCGAGGTCCGCAGGCGACACCGTCGGCGTGGCGCCGTGGCGAACGGCGCGGGCCTGCGCTTCGGGCCGGATGTCGCGCGCCGACGTGGCAACGCCGGCCCGCACGAGGCTTTCGACAACGCCGCCGCCCATGGCGCCGGTGCCGATGACGCCGACGCGAGGATAAGGCCCCGTCATCGGCCTGCTACTTCGCGGCACCACGAACGGCTGGCAATCGCTCGAGCTGCGTCGCGACGCCGTTGTTCACGAGCTGCAGGTCCATGCCCTTGCCGCGCAGCTCCATGTTGCCGTTGGAAAAGCGGACGCCGGACGCGGCGGGAATCTGGTAGAGCGCCACGCGATTGCCGTCCGGCATCAGCAGCCGGGCCTCGCCGACGTCGAAGCGGATCACGATGCGCTCGTCCGCGAACATGCACGCGAACGTGTTCTTCGCGGCTTCCTGCTCCTCCTTGCTGGGCGGCATGGCGCACCCCGCGCAGAGGAGCGCCGCCAGGCGCCGCGGCGCAAGGCGGCCGGCGAGCGAGGCGCGACGGCGGGACGTTGCGCATCGATCGACTCCGGCGAAGGCTCGAATTCAGGATAGCACGCGCGGCGCGGGCGCCGGAAAGCGCACGGCGTCGCCGTAGGACAGCACTTCCGCGAGGCTTGCCGGCGCGGAGCGTCGCCTGGTTCGCCTGCCACCAGCGCGGCGTCGAGGAGGTCGGCGTGATAGCGCATGAAGCATTCGCGCGTCCTGGGGTCGGTGAGCAGGAACGTCGCGAACTCCTCGGGGAACACGTCGAGCGGCCCGACCGGATACCAGACGTCGCCGGACATCTCGTCCCAGCCGGGCGGCGGCGGCGGAATGCTGCGAAAATTGCAGACGGTGAGGTACTCGATCTCGTCGTAGTCGTAGAACACGACGCGGCCGAACCGCGTGACGCCGAAGTTCTTGAACAGGAGGTCGCCGGCGAAGATGTTGACCGCGGCCAGCTCCTTGATCGCGTCGCCGTATTCGCGCATCGCATGCTCGCGCTGCGCGTCGTCGGCATGCTCGAGATAGAGGTTGAGCGGGATCATCCGCCGCTCGATGTAGAGATGCCGGACGACGATGTGGTCGCGCTCGATCTCGAGCACCGAAGGCGCCACGGCCAGGAGCTCGGCCAGGAGCTCGTCGGAAAAGCGCTCGCGCGGAAAGGCGACGTCGGAGTACTCGAGAATGTCCGTCATGCGGCCGACGCGATCGTGGTGCTTGACGAGCCAGTACTTGTCCTTGACCTTCTGCCGGTCGGTGTCCTTCGACGCGGCGATCTTGTCGCGGATCACCTTGAACACGTACGGATACGACGGCAGCGTGAACACCGTCATCACGAGGCCCTTGATGCCCGGCGCGATGATGAACTTGTCGCGCGAGTGCTTGAGGTGGTGCAGGAAGTCGCGGAAGAAGTAGTTCTTCCCCGCCTTCTGCAGCCCGACCATCGTGTAGAGCTCCGCGGCCGTCTTGTCCGGCAGGATCGCGCGGAGGAAGTCGACGTAGGCCGACGGCACTTCCATGTCGACCAGGAAATAGGCGCGGTTCGCGGAGAACAGGATCGCGAGATCGACTTCGTCCATGAGGAGCGCGTCGAAGCGGAGCTTGCCCGCGGCGTCGTGCTTGACCGGCACGACGAACGGATACGCGTGGGCGCCGTTGACGACGCGCCCGACGATGTACGCGGTCTGGTTGCGGAAGAACGGCGACGACAGCACCTGGATCTGGTGGTTGGCTTCGAGGCGGAACGGCCGCGGAAAGCGGCGGCGAAACGCGGCGAGCACGTGGGCGCAGGTCGGCGCCGAAATCCGCGAACCGGCGCTCGAACTTGAGGTCGAGCACGATGTCGATCAGCGCGTGGCGCAGGCCCTGCTGCAGCGGATAGTAGCTGCGGTACGACGGCGGATCGGCATCGATGTGCTCGGTGGAGATCGCCGGCCGCACGAAGATGAAGCGGTTGTGGTAATACCCGCGGCGCAGCGTCTTCACCGAGACGGAGTTGAAGAAGGTCTCGGCGCACTCGGGCTGCTTGTGGTCGATCAGGAGCCCGATGAAGTTCCGCTTGACCTCCTCCCACAGCCGCTCGCCGTCCGCGCGTCGGAAGCTCCGACGAACCGATACTCGCGCTCGATCTTGGCGGCGGTCTCCAGCACGCGGCGGTCGTAGAAGTCGATGCGATCGCCGGCCACGTGCTGGATCGCGAGCCAGTTGCCGGCCTCGAAGTGCCGCCTGCGCCGCGCGCGCGCACTCGCGAAACACCGCGTAGTGGTGGTCGAAGCCTTCGAGCAGCAGACGCGCGATGCCGCGCGCCTGGTCGGCGACGGTGTCGGCGGTCGCGGCGGCGGCCGAGGGGATCGGCGTAGCCGCAGGGGAGCGAGGCGGCGTCATGGAGCCAACGCCGCAAGGTCGACGTCGGTGGTGGCGGACACGCGGTTCCTCAGGACCCGAAGGTGTTGCAACGCCGCATGTCCCCGGATTCCAGCCCCGTCCGGAACCAGCGCAGCCGCTGCTCCGCGCTGCCGTGCGTGAACGACTCGGGCACGACGTAGCCTTGCGCGCGCTTCTGGATCGCGTCGTCGCCGACCGCGGCGGCCGCGCGGAAGCCCTCCTCGAGGTCGCCCGCCTCGAGCTTGTTTCGCTTCTGCGCGAAGAAGCCCCAGATGCCGGCATAGCAGTCGGCCTGCAGCTCGAGACGCACGGACAGGGCATTGCGGCCCGCGCGCGTCCGTCCCCTGCATCTGCTGGTCGACCTTGCGCATCGTGCCGGTCAGGTTCTGCACGTGGTGGCCGACTTCATGCGCGATCACGTAGGCCTGGGCGAAATCGCCGGGCGCGCCGAACCGGCGCGACAGCTCGTTGAAGAAGGCGGTGTCGAGGTAGAGCTCGCGGTCGGCGGAGCAGTAGAACGGCCCGGTCGACGCCGAGGCGCGACCGCAGGCGGATTGCGTCGTCCGCCGAAACAGCACGAGCCGCGGCGCTTCGTAGCGCGCGCCCATCGACTTGAACACGGCCTGCCAGACGTCTTCGGTGTCGCCGAGGACGGCGGCGACGAAGTCCTTCGCCGGATCCTTCGGTGCGTCGGTCGCACGCGGCGTGCGGCCCGGCGTGCCCTGCGGACCGTAACCGGGCGCGGCTGCGGCGCTGCGCTGCCGGCGGCGGGGCCCGGCGCGCCGCTTTCGAGCGCGCCGATCATCTCGAGCGGATTCACGCCGAAGATGAGGCTCGCGATCACGATGACGACCAGCGCGCCGCCGCCGAGCCGCATGCCGCCGCCGCCGAGGAGATCCGCCGCCGGGGTCGCCGGTCGTGCGGTCGTCGACGTTGTCGCTCCTGCGAAAATCGCCCCAGCGCATGTGGCTCCTCCGATCGATGCCGGCGCTACGGCTTCAGCGCCCGGTAGAGAAACGGCAGGCTGACGTCCATCCGATAGTCGACATCCGAATGATTGTCGTCGAATTCCTCGTACCGGTGGCGAATGCCGGCTTCGGCCAGGCGCAGCGAGAGCTGAGTCGCGCGCCGTAGTGGATGTGGTACTGGTCGCGCCAGCCGCAATCGATGTAGATTCCCTTGAGCGTCCTCAAGCTGGCCGCGTGCTTGCCGACGAGCCGGATCGGATCGTGCTGCAGCCATTTCCTCCACCGGGCGTCGAGCCTCTCGCCGGTTTCGAGGTGGAACGGCAGGCGGAACCCCAGAGGCGCCTTCGGGTCGGGATCGTAGGTCGCCGCCATGCACACGTTCATGATCGCGTGCACTTCGGCCGGCGACAGCTTCTCCTTCTTCCAGACGGCGTCGAGAAAGCGCTTCACGCGACCATCGTCCAGGCCGAGCGCCAGCCCTTTGCGCGCGCGCGTCTCGGCCAGCACGTCGTAGGGGCCGGGCACGCGCTTCGGCTCGCGATACTTGGCGAGCTCGTTCAGCGTGTTCGGCCAGTCGTGGTGGTAGACGACGTCGAAGTAGGCGTCGCCCGAGTGGTTCGCGATGGCGCCCCAGTGCTGCGCGTACTTCATGCCGTGGATGATCGAGCCATAGCCCCCGGACGACTTGCCGAAGCAACCGCGATGGTCGCGCGAGGCGAGCGTGCGGAACTCGCGATCGACGAACGGGATGATCTCCCGCGTCAGGTAATCGGCGTAGGCGCCGATCGCGGACGAGTTCACGTACTGATTGCCGCCGAGCGACGTGAAGCAGTCGGGAAACACGAGGATGGCGGGCCCCATCTTCCGTTCGTGGATGAGGCGCGCGGCCCGCTCCGGAACATTGTCGCCGAAGGGCTTCCAGTTGGTGTGCGCGATCCCGGAGCCGGTGAAGCCGACGAGGTCGTAGAGCACCGGCAGGCGCCGGCCGCGACCGCGGGTTGCGCCCTCGTCGTATTGCGGCGGCAGCCAGACCGGTGAGCTTGCGGACGTGCGGATCGCCGAGCGGATTCCGCGCGAGCACCCGGGACTGGTGTTCCAGGACGACGAGCGTGCCGGAAGGCGAGGTCGTGTGTTTGCGAGCCATCGGCGAATTCCCCCAATCATCCCCCGCAGGGGCGCCCTGGATTCAGTCCCCAGCAGCAGCGAACCCCGGCAGCGCCGTGCGCCGCAGCGGCAGGCATAGGCTTTCCGGATCCGGCGCGTGATCCGTCCGTCGAGCGACAGCCGGTAGTCGTACGTCAGCTCCTCGCCCGCGGCAATCGTGCGCCGGGCTTCGATGTAGACGCGGCCGTCGTCGGCCTCGAACGACCTGCAGTTGGGCGCGCACGAGTGGTTGATCCAGCGCGCGGCGTTGCCGCGGCGCCCGCCATCGATGACGCTGCCGTCGCTCGTCTCGAAGATGAACGTGTGCTCGGGATGCGTCCGGATCGCTGTCCGGCCGCGCGTTGACGATGTCCCAGGTCGTGCGCTGCCCGCGGTATTCGATGATCAGCGCGCCCTTCTCGATCGTCGTCGCGGCGAACACGCCGCGACCGTGGATCGCGGAATGGCGGACGCGATACGGCTTCTCCGTGCGGTTTCGGGCCATCGGGCGGTGGGCGGGTCGCGATTGCGGCGGCATGCGTCGCCGCGATCGCGGATTCTACCCGATAGAGGCCTCAACTGCGCTCGGCCGCGGATCCCAGTTCGCACAGCGCGTCGCGCAGGCGGCGATGGCGTCGCAGCCGGTCGTGGAAGCGGAACTCGTCGCCGCCCTTGGCGCGCATCAGCAGGACGAGGCTTCGCTTGTCGGCCGTCCGGCCACGCGGCGAGCCCCGGGATCTGCGCGACGAGCGGCGCCAGCGCATCGAAGGCGTGCTGCTCGTCCTTCGGCCAACGATCGCGGTCGAGGACGTCGAGCGACCGGGCGACACCGCGAATCGCCGCGCGTTGCGCCTGCCGCGCGATCGCCGCCGAATCGCGCGCCGATCCAGCGCGTGACGAGGTCGCTCAAATGGCCGGTGTCGACCTCGGGCGCCGGCTCGAGGCGAAGTTCGATGTCGGAACCCGTGAATCGCCGCAACCGGGAGAGCGGCGTCCGATAGTCCGGATCGGCCTGCATGCGCGACCATTCGTCCTCCGCACGCCGCGCGGATTCGGGTTCCACCGGACGGAACCCGAGCCGGTAGTAGAACCAGAACGCACCCGAGCGCAAGCCCTCGCTGTTCGTGCCGCCGAACTGCGACGGCTCGGCGACGAAGCGCCCGACGCCGAAGCATTGCCGGTAGACGCGCAACACCTGTCCGAACAGCAGCGCGGACTCGCCTCCCCGGAAGGGAGCGAACACATTGACGCCGATCTTGCACGTGCCGAGGAAGGGCCAGCCGCCGCCATAGCCGACGGGCACGCCGTTCTTGAACAGCATCATGCCGATGTGCGAATCGAGCGGGGCGCGTCGATCGGGCCGCATCGTGTAGAGCGCGAGCGCCGTGCCGCGCGGAAGATCGTAGTACCGCACGCCCTCGCCGCAGGCGAGCGCGATGGCATCGGTTTCGCGGCCGAGGGCCGCCAGCATGGCGCGGCCGGCGTCGATCACCTGTTGCCGCTCGGAGCGCGAAAGGCGCCGCGGCGCCGGCAGCGGCGAGGTCGACGAGCGCGGGAAGGTCGATCCGGCGCGGGAGTTCGTCGCGGTGATAATAGCGTGGGCGCCGGCAACCCGCGCGCGAATGTCCGCGACAGCATCGAGCGGCCGGGCCGGATGACGATGAACGGCTGCATCGCGTCCCACAGCTGGCCGCGCAACGCGTCGGTGCATCTGCAGTCGCAGGAGCGGCGCCGACGAGCCAGGCGAGGCGCGTGCCCCGCCCGCCGGCGTCCGCTTCCGCGATGAATTCGAGCGGCGGCGCATCGCGGGCGCCGAGCTCGAACTCCATCGCCGACGAGCGCCTCGCCGATGATCTCCTGCGGCGGCAGTCCGTGCTCGCCGAACGAATCGATGTCGGCCCGCCGCGGAAAGCGTTCGACGAGCCAGCGGGCGATGTCCCAGCCGAAATTGATCGTCACGTCGGTGAACGCGATCCCGCTGTTCGCGAGCTTCGCTCGCGTGCGGGCGGGGCCGGAGCCGAAGAGCTCGCGTGCGGCGGCCGCGACGCGCTTCAATTCCCGGCGCGCGGTGTCGCGCAGCGCGCGCGTCTCGGGATACGCGAGGAGGCACAGCAGGCAATCGTGGTACGCGAGCAGCACCGCGACGTCGGTCACGGCGCGGGACGCGGCGGCCGCCAGCGCCCGCGTCTTCGCCGTCGCATGCTCCGGCCCGAAGCGAAGCGCGACCGCCCGGAGGTCGTCGCACGGTCCCGAGGTCGAGGACGACGGGGCGCCATCGGGAGCGACGTCGCGCGGCGAAGCGCTGCGCTGCCTATCGTCCTTTCGGGCTCGCCTTCGTTCTCGGAACGACGCGCGGCACCACCGCGGAGGGTGGCCGACGCGCCTGCGGAAACTGCGTCTTCGGTCCGGTGTGCCCCTTGGGATTGGGATAACTGCCGCGCCGCCCTTGCCCTTCGCCATGCTCGCCTCCCGTCGTCCGCGGGATGTCCCGCCGACACCAATGCTACCGGGTTCCGCCGCGGCGTGTGTCAGCCGCCTCGCCATCAGACACCAGCACGACCGGCGTGGTCACTGCGGCGGCCACGGTCGATAGAACGAGGCTCGCCGCGACCGGTCCGGCGAGCGCGCCGAACTCGCGCGCCATCAGGTAGACGTTCGCGCCGACCGGCAGCGATGCCAGCAGCACGACCGCGCGCGTCTCGAGCGGCGGAAGTTCGAGCAGGCGGGCAAGCGCGTAGACCACGAGCGGATGCAAGGCGAGCTTGACGACACAGATGGCGGTGCTTTCCCGCCAGCCTTCGCGGACGCCGTACTCGGCGAGCCCCATCCCCAGCGCGATCAGCGACAGCGGGATCGCCGCCTGGCCGATCAGTTCGAGCGTGCGGTCCGCCATGCCCGGCAACGGAATGCCGATCCAACCCCACGCCGCGCCGATCAGGATGCTGCCGACCACCGGATTGGTGGCCACGTTCTTCACCGTGGTCGCGAAGCCGGCGAGCGAGACGTGACGGGTGCGCGCCCATTCGATCGAAATGGTCACGAGGATCCACAGCAAGCAGCGAGTTGAACACGAGGACCAGCGACACGACCGGCAGCGCCGCGTCGCCGAGCAGGATCGTCGCGAGGGGCAGGCCCAGCAGCAGGTTGTTCGCGAAGATGCCGCCCACGCCGAAGACCGACTGCTCCACGCCATCCATCCGGAACAGCCGGTAGGCGATCGACCGGCCCGCCACGAACACGAGGAGGCAGCCGCCGAAGTACGCGATGAGCAACCGGGCATCCACCGGCGGCAGCCGGGAGAAATCGCTCATCAGCCGGAACAGCACCGCCGGAATCGCCACCGCGAACACGAACCGCGTCAGCGCGTCGGAGACGCTCTTCGGCCAGCCGAGCCAGCGCACGAGCGCGTAGCCCAGGCCCGCCAGCAGGAAGAGCGGCGACGTGAGCGCGACGACGTGCGGGATGGCCTGCATCGCCGTATGCGACGGGGCAGGTCGGGAGGGCCGGCGGAAGTGCGCGCGGCGCTATCGGCCTCGTCCGCCGAAGCGGTGAATCACCCGGGCCTTCGCGGGCGTCGCGCGGCCGCCGGCCCGTGGCCGCGGCCACCGGGCGCGCCCGCCGTGGCGGCAGTCGCCGCGCGCGGCGGCCGTGCCGGCGCCGCGCCGGTGCGCGGCTGGGTGGCCGCACTGGCGTGACCACGACCCTGGCCGTGCCGCGTCTCCCCGCGCGGCTTGCCCCGCGCGGCGCCTTGCGGCGCGTGGCCCCGCGGCTGGCCGCGGCCTTGGCGCTGCAGGATCGGCTGGGCGCGGGCATGGGGATCGGGCTCGAACCCGGCGATGACGGTGCGCGGCAGCGTCCGCTTGATGAGCTTTTCGATGTCGCGCAGGAATTCGTGCTCGTCCACGCAGACGAGCGAGATCGCCTCGCCGGTGGCGCCGGCGCGACCCGTCCGCCCGATCCGGTGCACGTAGTCGTGCGGCACGTTCGGCAGGTCGTAGTTGACGACGTGCGGCAGCTGATCGATGTCGATGCCGCGGGCCGCGATGTCGGTGGCGACGAGCACCTGCAGGCTCGCATCCTTGAATTCCGCCAGCGCCCGCGTCCGCGCGCCCTGGCTCTTGTTGCCGTGAATCGCGAGCGCCGTGATGCCGTCGTGGTTCAGCTGCTCCGCGAGCTTGTTCGCCCCGTGCTTGGTGCGCGTGAAGACGAGCACCTGATACCAGTTCTGCGTCTTGATGAGATGCGAGAGGAGCTCGCGCTTGCGGTCGCGATCGACCGGATGGACGGTCTGCGTGATGATCTCGACCGTCGAGTTGCGCCGCGCGACCTCGATCAACGCGGGCGCATCGAGGAGGTCGTCGGCGAGGTCCTTGATCTCGTCGGAAAACGTCGCCGAGAACAGCAGGTTCTGCCGCTTCTTCGGCAGGAGCGAGAGAATCCGCTTGATGTCGCGGATGAAGCCCATGTCGAGCATCCGGTCGGCCTCGTCGAGGACGAGGATCTCGACCCGCGAGAGGTCGAGGTTACCCTGACCCTGGTGGTCGAGCAGACGGCCGGGTGTGGCGACGAGGATGTCGACGCCGCGCTTCAATTGCGCGGTCTGCGCGCCGATGCCCACGCCGCCGAACATCACCATCGACGTCAGCTTCGCGTACTTGCCGTAGACGCGAACGCTCTCCTCGACCTGCGCGGCGAGCTCGCGCGTGGGAGTGAGGATCAGCGCGCGGATGACCTTCTTTGCGGTTCTCGGCGGATGGGCGGCCGTGGCTCCCGCCGCCGCAAGCCGCTGCAGCATGGGCAGCACGAAGCCGGCGGTCTTGCCGGTGCCGGTCTGCGCGCCGGCGAGCAGATCGCCGCCGGCGAGCACCGCGGGGATCGCCTGCAATTGAATCGGAGTGGGTTGCGTGTAGCCGTGTTCGGTCACGGCGCGCACGAGCGCGTCGGACAGGCCGAGCGAGGCAAAGGACATGATGACTTTCGAAAAAACGATCGGCCTGTCGCCGCTTGAGGGCGCCAGTCGCAGGCAAACGCGTGGGGGTAGAGCGTCGGAACTGACAGCGGCAGGGGGACTGGACGAGTTGCCGCGTGGACGGATTATAGCAGACAGCAGACAAGGTCCCCAGGCGGGCACGCCCGACTGACTTCGTCAGCGGGACGCGGCGGGCGGGCCCGTCACGGTGGTCAGCGCGACCTCCACGGCCCCGTCCTTGTCACCCAGCCAGACGTGCCCGTCCTGGATCGTGCACGAGAGCTGCATCGTGCGTTGCGCGAGCTTGCGCGAGGTCCTGGCTCACCGCCGTCGCCACGCTCTTCACGGTGAGGTTCTGCGCCCGCTCCAGCGCAGCCCGGCTGCGGCTCCACCAGAGGTCCGCGCCACGGCCGTACGTGTAGACGAGGACCTCATCGGCGCGCCCGCAGGCGCGGCGCACGAGCTTCTCGTCGGGCTGGCCGACGTCGATCCAGAGCCGATCCTGCCGGTCAGGTCGCGCTGCCACAGGTCCGGCTCGTCGTCGGTGGAAAGGCCTTTGCCGAACGTGAGGCCGGTGCCGGCGTTGAGCGCGAACGCGAGCACGCGCAGCATCATCCGCTCGTCGGTCTCGGACGGGTGTCGCGCGATCGTCAGCGAATGATCGGCATAGTAGTTGCGCTCGATGTCGGCGACCTTGAGCTCCACCTTGAAGATGGTCGATTTCAGGGCCATGGCGTCATGCCGCCGGGTCGGCGGGCAGCACGCTGATCTCGACGTTGCCCACGACCACCGTCTGACCCCGGCGGATCTTGCACGTCTTGCGCATTTCCACGGCGCCGTCGACGGCCACCGCGCCGGTCGCCACGAGCGCCTTGCCGGCGCCGCCGCTCGCGCAGACGCCCGTGACCTTCAGCAGGTCGTTGAGGGCGATGAATTCGCCGGTGAGGCGAAACTGGAGGCGGGGCATGATGGGATGGGGCTTGTCGGGGCATCGGAGACTACCAAGATCGCGACCGGTTGTCGCTTGGTAATGCAATGTTTACAATCGAGCGAGAATCGGGTGTCGAGTTCATCGGGTCCGTTGTTCGTCGAAGGCGTCAAGGGGGAGGTGCCAATTGCTGCGCGCCGTCGCTTCGGTACTCATCCTGTTTGCCTTCTGGATCGTGCTGTCCGGATTCTTCACGCCGTTTCTGCTTGGCGCGGGAATCGGGTCGGCGATTGCCGTCGTCTGGCTCCTGCGTCGGATGAGGGTCGCGGACAACGAGAGCCTGCCCATGCATCTTGCGCCCCGCGCACTCTGGTATTGGCCCTGGCTGATGAAAGAGATCGCCAAATCGGCCTGGGACGTGACCAAGCTCGTTGTGCACCCGCAGATCCCGATCGAGCCGACGCTCGTGCGGTTTCGGCCGAGTCAGCGCACCCCGGTCGGACTGTGCACGCATGCGAACTCGATCACGCTTACACCCGGCACGATCACCATGGATATCGACGCGGACGAGTTCCTGGTGCACGCGTTGACGGCCGCGGGCGCCGAAGGTGTGGTGAGCGGCGACATGGACCGGCAGGTCACGCGTTTCGAGGGGCCCTGCTGATGTTTGCCGCCGCCGCCCTCGCGCTTCTGGTCACGATTGCCATCGCCGTCGTGCGAGCAGTGATCGGTCCGACGGTCTTCGATCGCGTGCAGGCCGTCAACACCGTCGGCACCGGGGCGGTGCTGCTGCTCGCTGTCATGGGCTTTCTCACCGACCGCCCGGAATTTCTCGACCTCGCGATCACGTACGGTCTGCTCAATCTGGTCGGCACGATCGCGGTACTCAAGTTCTTTCGGTACGGCGATCTGGGCGACCCGGGCGACAGCGAGCGAGGCGCATGATGGACGTTGCGCTGACGGTCGCCAGCTGGGTCCTGCTCGTTTCCGGCGGAGCGTTCTGCGTCATCGGGGCCGTCGGCCTCCTGCGAATGCCGGACTTCTACACGCGGGTGCATGCCGCGAGCATCACCGATACGATCGGATTCGGGCTGTTGCTCCTCGGCATGATGTTGCAGGCGGGCCTGTCGCTGATCACGGCGAAGCTTGCCATCATCGGATTGCTGGCCTTTTTCATCAGCCCGACCGCCACTCACGCGCTCGTCAAAGCGGGCATGACGCGCGGCATCAAACCCCTGCTCGGTCCGCAAGGGAGGGCGCCGTCGAAGCCTTGATCGTCAACGTGCTGCTGGCGCTGATGGCGGTGGTTGCGTTCACCATCGTCGTGCAACGCAATCTGTTTGCGGTCGTCGTGCTGGGCGGCGCCTACAGTTTCCTGATGGCCACGGTGCTGGTGGCCCTCGACGCGGTCGACGTCGCGATGACCGAAGCGTCCGTGGGCGCAGGCATTTCGACGGTGCTGCTTCTGGCGGCACTCCACCTTTGCGGCGGCAACGAGGCGAAGCCCTTCCTGCGCCCGGCGATTCCGCTCGTGGCGTCCGTCGTGATCGGCGGACTGCTGGTGTACGGCACGTTCGGGCTGCCGGCCTTTTCCGACCCGGTGGCGCCGATCCATCGCCATGTGGTCCCGCGCTACATCAACGACGCCGTGAACGAAACGGGCGTGCCGAACGTGGTCACTGCGGTCCTGGCGAGCTACCGTGGCTACGACACGCTGGGCGAGACGACGGTGGTCTTCACTGCGGGCGTCGGAGTCGTGGCGCTGTTGCGCCGGCGCAGGAAGCAAGCGGACGGCAAGGAGGGCTCAGCGTTGAAGCATGATCTGATCCTGCGCGTCATCGCGAAGCTCATGATCCCGTTCATGCTGCTGTTCGCGCTCTACGTGCAGTTCCACGGCGACTACGGTCCCGGCGGCGGCTTTCAGGCGGGCGTGATCATCGCCGCCGCGATCATCTTCTATGCCATCATCTTCGGCTTACCGACGGCGAGAAAGGTGGTGCCCGATTCGGTGCTCGAGAGCATGATGGCGGCCGGCGTGCTGCTCTATGCGGGTGTCGGCGTCGCGGGTCTGGTGCTTGGCGGCAACTATCTCGACTACTTCGTGCTCGACCGCCATCCGGTTCACGGGCAGGAGCGCGGCATCTTCTGGGTCGAGGCGGGCGTCGCAATCACCGTTTCCGGGGTCATGCTCAAGATCTTCTACATGTTCGCGGGCCGCCGCCGCGACTCCGACGAGTGAGCCCCCTCAGTCACTTCAGTTACTGGGTGACGATCTTCCTGCTGATCGCAGGGCTGTACATCGTCATCGCGCGCGGCAACCTGATCAAGAAGCTGATCGGGCTGTCGATCTTCCAGACTTCGGTGTATCTGCTCTACATTGCTCCCGGCAAGCTGATCGGGGGCACTGCACCCATCGTCAGCGACAAGTACGCGCTGTACTCCAATCCGCTGCCGCATGTGCTGATCCTCACCGCGATTGTCGTAGGCATCGCGACCCTGGCGCTCGGTCTCGCGCTGGTGGTGCGCATCCGCGAAGCCTACGGCAGCATCGAGGAGGACGAGATCGTCGCGCTCGACGCGGCCGCCGCGCCGGACGATCCCGCGGCGTGACGATTCACCATTTGCTGGTGCTCGAAGTGGTGGTGCCGTTGATGGCGGCACCGCTCATCGTGGTGTTGCGCCGCGGCGACGTGGCCCGGTTGATCGCATCCGCAGTCGGCGTGTTCATGTTCGTCGGCGCGCTGATGCTGTTCGCGGAGGTCCAGCTGTACCGGGTCGTGAGCTACGAGATCGGGAGCTGGCCTCCGCCCTGGGGCATCGAGTACCGGCTGGACGCCGCGAACGCTTTCCTGCTGGTGCTCCTTGGCACCATCGCCGCGGTCGTCGCGCCGTTTGCCTGGACCAGCGTAGCGGCCGAGCTGCCGCGTGACCAGCACTACCTGTTCTATGCGTTGCATTGCCTGTGTCTGGCGGGCCTCGCCGGCATCACCGTCACCGGGGACGCGTTCAACATCTTCGTCTTTCTCGAGATCTCGTCGCTGTCGACGTATGTGCTGATCGCCCTGGGTCGCGACCGGCGTGCGCTGCTGGCGTCCTACCAATACCTGATCCTCGGCACCGTGGGCGCGACCTTCTTCGTGATCGGGGTCGGCCTCCTGTACCTGGAGACGGGCACGCTCAATCTGGCCGACCTTGCCGCGCGCCTCGACGACATCCACGGCGAGCGCGCAGTGCTTGCCGCGCTTGCGTTCATCACGGTCGGGATCTCGCTCAAGCTGGCATTGTTTCCACTCCACATGTGGCTGCCGAATGCCTATGCCTACGCCCCGTCGGCGGTTACCGCCTTGCTCGCCGCCGTCGCGACCAAGGTTTCCGTGTATGTGCTGCTGCGCTTCTATTTCTCCATCTTCGGCGTTGGCGCCGTGTTCGGGGCGCTGCCGATGGAGCAGTTGCTCCTGGTGCTCGCAGTCGCCGCCATGTTCGTGGCCTCCGCCGCCGCCATCTGGCAGGACGATCTCAAGCACATGCTGGCGTATTCGAGCGTGGGTCAGATCGGCTATATCACCTTCGGCATCGGACTCGCATCGCAGACCGGGGTGACGGGCAGCGTACTGCACCTGTTCAACCACGGCATCACCAAGGGCGCGCTGTTCCTGCTTGCCGGTTGCATCGCGTTTCGGTTGAACAGCGTGCGGTTCGACCGCATGGCGGGCATCGGCCGGTCGATGCCCTGGACGTGCGCGGGCATCGTCGTCGGCGGTCTGAGTCTCATCGGCGTGCCGGCAACGGCGGGTTTCGTGAGCAAGTGGTACCTCGTGCTTGCCGCCATAGAAACCGCCCATTGGTGGATCGCCCTGCTGCCGGTGGCGAGTTCGCTGCTGGCGGTGGCCTACGTGTGGCGGTTCGTGGAGATCGCGTACTTCCGTGAGCCGACCGACGAGGTGCGGGCGATGCGCGAGGCGCCGCTCGCGCTGCTGGTTCCGGCTTGGCTGCTGGTGGGGGCGGTGGTCTGGTTCGGCGTGGACAGCGCCTGGCCCGTCGCGGCCGCGTCGCGGGCCGCCGAAACCCTGCTCGGAGGGATTCGATGAACGCCGAGTCGGCCGTCGTCGCCGCGCTCGCCGTTCCACTGGTCGGGGCGCTGCTGATCGTCGCGGCGCATCGCGCTCCCGACGTGCGTGAGGCAGTCACGCTCGCGACGGCGTCGCTCCTGTTCGTCTGCGTGCTGTGGCTCCTGCCCGACGTGCTGGCCGGAGCCCGTCCGTCGCTGCGGCTCGCGCAGCTGCTGCCGGGCATCCCGCTCGCGTTCGAGGTCGAGCCGCTTGGCATGTTGTTCGCGCTCGTGGCTTCGGGGCTATGGATCGTCAACTCGACGTACTCGATCGGATACATGCGCGGCAATGACGAGGCGCATCAGACGCGCTTCTACGCCTGCTTTGCGCTGGCGCTCGCTGCGACGATCGCGGTCGCGTTCGCGGCCAATCTCCTCACCCTGTTTCTGGCCTACGAGCTGCTCACGCTCGTCACGTATCCGCTGGTCACGCACCACGGCACGCCGGAGGCGACGCGCGCCGGACGCGTCTATCTCGGCGTGCTGCTGGGGACCTCGATCCTGCTGCTATTCGTCGCCATGGTCGCAACCTGGCACCTCGCGGGCACGCTCGACTTCCGCATGGGCGGCATCCTCGATGGGCAACTCGGCAACGCGGCGCTCGGTGGGCTGCTCGCCGCCTACATGTTCGGCATCGGCAAGGCTGCGCTGATGCCGGTCCATCGCTGGCTGCCGGCGGCCATGGTCGCGCCAACCCCGGTCAGTGCGCTGCTGCATGCGGTAGCAGTGGTGAAGGCGGGCGTGTTCGCGGTCGTCAAGGTGATCGTCTATATCTTCGGCGTCGAGACGCTGGCAGGATTGACGAGCGTGGACTGGCTGCCGACGGTCGCGGGCTTCACGATTATCGCCGCGTCGATCGTGGCGCTGCGTGCCGACAACCTCAAGCGGCGCCTTGCCTACTCGACGGTGAGCCAGCTTTCCTACGTGGTCCTCGCCGCATCGCTGCTCGTCCCGCTCTCGATCATCGGCGCCGTGGTGCACATCGCGGCGCACGCCGTGGCCAAGATCACGTTGTTCTTCGCCGCCGGCGCGATCTATACGGCGGCCCACAAGACGGAGGTGAGCGAGCTCGACGGCATCGGGCGTCGCATGCCGTGGACGATGGGCGCGTTCACGATCGGCGCAATCAGCATGATCGGGCTGCCGCCGACGGCAGGATTCGTCAGCAAGTGGTTCATTCTGTCCGGCGCCATGACGACGGGCCATTGGGTGGCCGTTGCCGTGATCGTCGCCAGCACGCTGCTCAATGCCGGCTATTTCCTGCCGATCGTCTACCGGGCGTTCTTCCGCGCCGGAGACGGGGTGCACGGCGAGGCGCCGCTGCCGATGGTCGCCGCGCTCGTGGTTACGGCCGCATTGACCGTGCTGATGTTCTTCTTTGCCGACGTGCCTCTCGCGCTCGCGCGCCAACTCGTCCGGAGCTGACCATGGAACCGCACTGGCTTGTCCGTCCCGAGACCATTCGCCTGCTGTGGCGCGCTTTCATCGCCGTGCTGGCATTGACCGTGATCGCGGGCTTCTTCGTGAGCCACGACCACCTTGCCGGGCCCGAGTCGACGTTCGCCTTCGGCGCCTGGTTCGGCTTCGGCGCGTGCGCAGCGCTGATCGCGGCGGCCAAGGTGCTCGCGGTCTTCCTCAAGCGGCCCGACACCTACTACGACTTCGAACGCCGCAATGATTGATCTGCTGCACCCAGGCCTGTTGCTGATCGCCGCCGGCGTCCTGGCCGCGCCGCTGCGCGGCAATGCGCGCGGCGCAGTCGTTCTCGTCGCCGCGGCCGTGGCGATCGGTGTAACGCTCGCGCTGCCCGAAGGGGTGTTGTGGCGAGCGCGCTTTCTCGGCTACGACCTGACGCCGTTCGCCGTCGACCGGCTGTCGCGCCTCTTTGCGCTGATCTTCGCAATCATGGCCTTTGGCGGCGGACTCTTCGCGTACCGCCAGGAGAACCGGCTCGAAGTGCCCGCCGCGATGATCTACGCAGGTGCGGCGATCGGCGTTGCGCTCGCCGGCGACCTGGCGACGATGTTCGTCTTCTGGGAACTGCTGGCGATCGGGTCGACGGCCGTGATCTGGAGCGCGGGCACCGTTTCCGCGTACGGTGCGAGCCTGCGCTACGCAGCCGTGCACCTGGCCGGCGGCGTGCTGCTGATGGCCGGGATCGCCGGGCACGCGTCGGCGACGGGATCGTTGGGGTTCGAACGCTTCGCCCTCGACTCGCCGGCGCACTGGATGATCCTCGCCGGCTTCCTCGTGAATGCCGGGGCATGGCCGCTCTCGGCCTGGCTTCCGGATGCCTACCCGGAGGCGTCCTGGAGCGGGACGGTGTTCCTGTCGGCGTTCACGACCAAGGCGGCGGTGTACGTTCTGCTGCGGGGGTTTCCCGGGACGGAGCTCCTCATCTATGTGGGGCTGTTCATGGTGTTCTACGGCATCGTCTACGCGCTGCTCGAGAACGACATGCGGCGAATCCTGGCCTACAGCATCGTCAACCAGGTCGGCTTCATGGTCACCGGCATCGGCATCGGCACCGCGACGGCATTGAACGGCGCCGCGTCGCATGCGTTCGCCCACATTCTCTACAAGGCGCTGTTGCTGATGTCTGCCGGCGCTGTGCTGCATGCGACGGGACGGCGCAAGTGCACGGACCTGGGCGGGCTCTTCCGCACGATGCCGCTGACAACCCTCTGCGGGACGGTAGGTGCGCTGGCGATCTCGGGGTTCCCGCTCACTTCGGGCTTCGTCAGCAAGTCGATGATCGCCAACGCGGCGATGGCGGAACATCTCAGCCTCGTCTGGTACCTGCTGGCCGCCGCCTCTGCGGGCGTGTTCTTGCACGCCGGCATCAAGTACCCCTGGTTCGTCTTCTTCCAGAAGGATTCGGGCCTGCGCCCGCCTGACCCTGCGCTGTCCATGCGCCTCGCGATGGTGCTCTTCGCAGCGCTGTGCATCGGCCTCGGCATCTGGTACGAGCCACTCTATGCGCTGCTGCCGTTTCCCGTCGACTACGTTCCCTACACCGGAGCCCACGTGGTCGGCCAGCTGCAACTGCTGCTGTTTTCGGGACTGGCGTTCTTTGTCATGCTGCCCGCGCTGCGGCGCACGCTCACGCTCACGCTGGACGTCGATTGGCTGTACCGGAAGCTTGCTCCGGCGCTCGCCCGCGTCGCGGGCGGTGCGCTGGCCGAGGCGGACCGCGCAATTCGTGTCGCCATTCGTGCGGCCGTCGCGGGTGGCATCGATGCCTGCAGGCGCGGGACGAGCGGCAATCGCGACCCGTCGCGTACGCTTACGAGTGGGGGTATGGTGTTGTGGGTTGCGGTAATGCTTGCCGCCTATCTCATTGCGTATTACGTTTGACAGTCGGGCGTCCTCCGTAGACGCCTCGACGCTCAGAGGACCATCGAACCAAGGAATCATCATGGGAAAAATGCTTGAACTGACCGCCGCCGACGGCTTCACGCTCTCGGCCTACCGCGCCGATCCGGCGGGCACGCCGCGCGGCGGCCTCGTCGTGGCGCAGGAGATCTTCGGCGTCAACAGCCACATCCGGAGCGTGTGCGACGGCTTCGCCGCCGACGGCTATCTCGCGATCGCGCCGGCGCTGTTCGACCGCTACGAGCGCGGCGTCGACATCGGCTACACGCCCGACGACATCGCGAAGGGGCGCGAGCTCAAGGGCCGGGCGCAGCATCGAGGCGGCGCTGCGCGACGTCGCGGCCGCGCGCGACGCCGTCGACGAGCGCCGGCAAGGTCGGCGTGATCGGCTATTGCTGGGGCGGCTACGTCGCGTGGATGGCGGCGTCGCGCCTGCCGGGGTTCGCCTGCGCGATCCCGTACTACGGCGGCGGGATTCTCGACGCCTCGGCCGAGCAGTCCGAAATGCCCGGTGCTGGCGCATTTCGGCGAGCGCGACACGATGATTCCGGTCGCGGGCGTGCGCGAGCTCGCCGTCGCGCATCCCGACGCGCAGATCTATATCTATGCCGCGGACCACGGCTTCAACTGCGATCAGCGAGGGTCCTACGACGCCGCGGCGGCCAAGCTCGCGCGCGAGCGCACGCTGCAATTCCTGCAGCGCCACGTCGGCTGACGCCAACCCGTACGGCGGTCCATCAGGCGATCGTCCACTCCTTGCCGCACGCGCGGCACCGCACGTCGATCGCGCAGCCGGCCGGTGCGTCGGCAAGCTCGCGCGACGAGACGCACGGCGAATCGCGCGTAGGCGCGGCAATTCCGACAGGTCGCCTGCTCGCCGAGATGCTCGGCGACGCGAGAGCAGCCGGTGGAACCGGCGCCACGACAGGACGCATAGGCCGCCACCTGCGAGCGCGATCGCCGCCAGCGCGAGCAATCCTTCGGCCGTGGACTTGAACTCCAGCATTTCGATGGCGACGGCCATCATGATGAGGCTCAGCACGCCGGTGATCATGTGGGCGAAGCCTCGATGAGCTGACGCTCGTACCAGCGGCGGAAGCCGCGGGTGGCGATCGTGGTCGCCGAGGCTTTCGCGGGAGTTCATGCCGATGTGCGCCGCCACGCGCCGGCATCGGTGCCGCGGCGTGCCGATTTGCTGCGATAATGACCTTCCGCATCGGATTCCGCGAGGTTCATGGCGCCATGTCCGCGAGGTCGCCTGCCACCGATGGCATCGGCCGCGAACTGGCGCGCGCGCTGCGCCGTGCGGTGCTCGCCGCCGCGCTCGCGCTCGCGGCGATGCCGGGCGCGGCGCGGGCGCAGGACGCCTCCCCGCACGCCATCGACATTCCGACGTGGTTCACCGAGTCGTTCCTCGACTTTCGCGAGGACATCCGCGACGCGGCCCGCGAAGGACGCCGGCTCATGCTCTATTTCGGCCAGGACGGCTGTCCGTATTGCCGGGCGCTGATGACGACGAATTTTTCGCAGCGCGGAATCGTCGAGAAGACCCGCCGCCATTTCGTCGCGATCGCGCTCAACCTGTGGGGTGACCGGGAGACCACCTGGATCGACGGCCGCACGATGAGCGAGAAAGCGCTGGCGCGGCGGCTCGACGTGCAGTTCACGCCGACGCTCCTCTTCCTCGACGAGCGCGGGCGCGATCGTGGCGCGGCTCAACGGCTACTACCCGCCGCACCGGTTCGAAGCCGTGCTCGACTATGTGGCCGGCAAGCACGAGCGGAAGCACCACGCTCGCCGCCTGGCTCGCCCGGCATGTCCGGGATCCGGCGAGCCCGCGCCTGGCCGACGAGCCCTTCTTCGTGCCGCCGCCGCACGACCTTCGACGCGGCCCGGGCGGAAAGCCGCTCGCCGTGCTGTTCGAGACCCCCTATTGCAGTCCGTGCGACGAATTGCATCGGGAGGGACTCAAGCGGCCGCCGGTGCGCACGCTGCTCGAACGGTTCGACGTCGCCCGGTTCGCGTTCGGCGCGCCCACACGCACTGACGACGCCGACGGGTCAGGTCACCACGGCTGCAGGCGTGGGCGACGGCGCTCGGAGTCACATTCACGCCGACCATCGTGTTTTTCGACGCGGACAGGTCGCGAGGTGTTCCGGATCGACGCCTACCTGCGGCCGTTCCATCTCGAATCGTCGCTCGATTACGTGGCCAGCGGCGCGTATCGCGACGAGCCGTCGTTTCAGCGCTTCATCGAGGGACGCGCGGAACGGCTGCGCGCGCGCGGGGTGAACGTCGACTTGTGGAAGTGACGCGGCGCGGCTACCCGCGGCCCACGAACGGCATCTTCGACGCCATCACCGTCAGGAACTGGACGTTGGCCTCGATCGGCAGGCTCGCCATGTAGAGCACAGCGCTCGCCACATGCGCGACGTCCATCAGCGGCTCGATCGCGATCTGGCCGTTCGCCTGCGGCACGCCGGTCGCCATGCGCGCCGCCATCTCGGTGGCGGCGTTGCCGATGTCGATCTGCCCGCAGGCGATGTCGTACTTCCTGCCGTCGAGCGACGCCGACTTCGTGAGGCCCGTCACGGCGTGCTTGGTCGCCGTGTAGGGTGCTGAATTCGGTCGTGGCGCGTGCGCCGAGATCGAGCCGTTGTTGATGATCCGGCCCCCGCGCGGGTTCTGGCTCTTCATCATCTTGAAGGCCTCCTGGATGCACAGGAACACGCCGGTCAGGTTGATGTCGACAACGTTCTTCCATTGCTCGAACGTCAGGTCTTCGAGGTTGATCCCCGGCGCGCCTACGCCCGCATTGTTGAACAGTACATCGAGACGGCCATACGCCTCCCTGGTGCGCGCGAACAGGTTGCCGACGGCACGCGGATCGCCGACATCGGTGGGCACCGCCAGCGCGGCCCCTTTGGGCGCCGCCGCTTCCGCGATCGCCTGTTGCAGCGGCTCGCTGCGGCGTCCGGCGAGGACGACGCGGTAGCCCTCCTTGAGAAACGCGAGCGCGACGGCCTTGCCGATACCGGTGCCGGCGCCGGTGACGATGGCGACTTTCGGGGACGTGCTCATGATGGGGTGGGCCTCGGGTTGGGAAAGCCCTCGTCACGCCGTTGCAGGTCGCGTTGCGGGCTCTCGCGTGGACGGATCGCCATTGTCCGTGGGAAGTCGCGGGCGAGGCAAGTTCGTGCTCGTCTTTTGCTTGCCGGCCGCGCCGCACGTTCCCGCGCCGTCGGGGGCGGAGGGGTTGTGTTTGGCACGAGTCCTGCTAGTATGCCAACGTCATTGCGCCCGTAGGGGGCGCCGAGCGAATGAGGGACATGGTCATCACGTCGCTGGCAACGCAATCATCGTCCGTGCGGTGCGCGATCTGCGCGCGACCCGCGCGGCGAGGCGCCACGCTGTGCGCGCAATGCAAGGCGGCGGTCAAGCGCGCCCGCCAGGTTCCGAGCGTTCGCACCGAGCTCCTGCCGCACCCTTCGGCCGCACCGGGTCGCGGATCGTCCCCCGAATCCGGCGGCGCCACGGCATTGCCGGGCAGTCGCCCCGCGACGCGCCCGGTCCCCGGCGGATGGGGTACCTATGTGACGCTGATCGCCTTTGGCGTCGCCGTTTGCGTAACCGCATATCTCGCGTTCTCGGAACTTGACCATGCAACGAATCCGAGTCACGCGTTGAATTCGACTCAGCCGACGACGGCCGCCGTCCCCGGCGGCGCGGCACAGGCCCGCCCGCCGCTGCCGTCGCTCGCTGCCGAGGCGGCCCCGGCCGAAAGCCCCCCTCCGACCGAAGCTCAGGATGCGCAACCGTCATCCGGCGCGCCAGGCCCGGCGGACGTGCGATCGCCGCAAGAACCGAAGCAGCCCAGGGAAGTTCAGCCGTTACCGGCATACGAGGCGAGTTATGCGATCGCCGCGCCCGTTGCGCCGCCGGCCAGTGCAAGCGACGCGGTCGCGGCGCCGCCGCCTCCCCTCGTGGTGGAAACGCCGGAACCGGTCGCTCCGGATCGCTGGCAGTTGCTCGCGTCCGCAACGTCGCGTTGCGAACGCGAAAATCCCATCGCCGGGCTTCTCTGCAAGGAGCGTGCGCGGCTGCAGTATTGCGAAGGGTACTGGGGCACCGCGCCGCAGTGCCCCGGAAGCGTCGCGAACAACAACACCCGCTAGCCGGCGCCGTTGCTCGACGCTGCGCCCGCACTCCGCGCGGTGCCGCCGTCAGCCGTCGTACTTGAACGACAGCTGGACGCGCGCGCGAAAGGCGACGACCTTGCCGTCCTCGACTTTCATGTCGAGCTTCGAGACTTCCGCGATGCGGAGGTCGCGCAATGTCTTGCTGGCGGCGGTCACCGCATTCTTGGCCGCATCCTCCCAGGACACTTTGCTCGTGCCGATCACGTCGGTCACGCGATACACGCCGTCGCTCGAAGCCTTCTTCGCCATGGTGTTTCCTCCTGGAAGTGAGCCCGGCATCTCGTCGATGCCTGGGGGCATTCCATGATACCCGCGCGCCTTGGGGCTGGCGAGCGGGCGCACCGTTCGCGATGCGGCGCTGCGCCGCCGATCCCGGGACTGCCAGCCGTTGCTACACTGCGAGGAAGGCACCCGTGTGCCCCTCATTTCCACAAGGGCGGCGCCGCCGCGCGCGCAGAGGAGGACAGGATGACGCTTTCGCATCGGCAGTACGTGAGGCGGCTCGCCGCTGTCACAGCGGTAACCTTCGCCAACATCTCGCCCGCGGCGCCAGCAGGTGTGGAGCCTGCGTATTTCGACGTGCCGCGCGGCGCGCATCCGCACGACGTCGCGGCGGCGCCTGCTTCCGGCGGGGTCGTCTACTACACGGCGCAGATGACGGGAAAGCTCGGCATTCTCGATCCCAAGACCCGCAAGGTCGAGGAGATTCCTCTGGGCCCGAATTCGGCGCCGCATGGCGTCGTCGTCGGGCCTGACGGGGCGGCGTGGATCACCGACAGCGGACAGAACGCGATAGTGCGCGTCGACGCCAGGACGCACGCCGTACGCGTCTGGCCGCTCGGCAAGGACGTCGAATACGCCAACCTCAACACGCTCACGTTCGATGCGAAGGGTCGCGTCTGGTTCACCGGCCAGACCGGCTACTACGGCCGTCTCGTGCCCGAGGCCAACGATATGAAGGTGTGGAGGGCGCCGCACGGACGCGGACCGTACGGCATCGCGACCACGCCGTCCGGCGATGTCTATTACGCCTCGCTCGCCGGCAACCACATCGCGCGCATCGACACCGAAACGGGCGTCGCGACGGTCATCGAGCCGCCCACCAAGGATCAGGGCGCGCGCCGTGTGTGGTCCGATTCGAAAGGCCGGATCTGGGTCAGCTACTGGAACACGGGCCACGTCGGAATGTTCGATCCGGTCGCGCGGACGTGGCGCGAATGGATGCTGCCGGGCAATCGGCCACGAGCGTATTCGGTCTGGGTCGATGCCATGGACAAGGTGTGGCTTACCGAATGGACGGCCAACGCCATCGTCAGATTCGACCCGGTCACGGAGACCTTCGCGGTCTTCCCGTCCGATCGCAACGGCGCCAATGTGCGGCAGATGCTCGGCCGCGCAGGCGAGGCCTGGGGCGCGGAATCCGGCAATTCCCGGCTCGTGATGGTGCCTGCGCGCTAGTCGACGATCCTGCCGCGCGCGGCCTTGACCTGACCGCGCTTGACCTTGTCGTCCACGCGCCGGCGCTGCGAACTGCGCGTCGGCCGCGTCGGTTTCCGGACGGGCTGCACCGTTGCAACGCTCGCCACGAGATCGTGCAGTCGCGCCAGCGCGTCGGCCCGATTCTTGTCCTGGCTCCGATACCGTTGCGCCTTGATGACGACGACGCCGTCGGCCGTGATTCGCTGATCACGATGCGCGATGAGCCGTGCCTTGACTTCGTCGGGAAGCGACGACGCGGCGATGTCGAAGCGCAGATGCAGCGCCGTCGATACCTTGTTGACGTTCTGGCCGCCTGCGCCTTGCGCGCGGATGGCCGTCCACTCGATCTCGGCCGCGGGGATGGCGATCATCGCGGCCGGCGTCTACGGCGTCAGCATCCGGGCGAGCTCGCCGCTTTCGATCAGCCGGTCGAGATCGGTCGCGCCACCGATCAGCACGCCTTTGACGAAGATCATCGGAAAGGTCGGCCAGCCCGTCCACATCTTGAGCGCGTTGCGCCGCCGCCAGGTGTTGAGATAGCTGCCGTATTCGAGGTACTTGTAGGGGATGCCGCGCGCGTCGAGCGCCTTCCTGGCCCTCCTCGGCATCGGGTTCTGTTTCATGCCGACGATGACGACGTCGTTGCCGGCCGTCGCGGACTCGACCTCGCGCACGATGTCGACGTGGTGGCCGGCGACCTTGGCGCGAATCGCCGGATGGATGCGGCCTTCGTCCAGGATCGCGCGGGCCATGCGGGCAGGCTCGACCGAAGTGCTCAGTGCGCGTACGGCCGCCCGAAGCGCACTGTGCGCCCCCTCGGGGGGCAGCGAACGTCGTGGGCGTGGGGACGGTTCATCAGATCGCCAGCTGGCGCAGCGTTTCCGGATTCTTGATCAGCGCCTTCTGCCGGCGGAGCGGCGCTCCGTACAGGCCCGCGGGCGGATTGGTCTCGAGCCGGGACAGGACGACTCGCGTCGGCGCAGGCCTTGGCGAACAGCACGTCCACGTCCTCGCCGGCGATACGCCCTAGGGAAAAGCACGGCTGCCCGAGCTTCGCGTTGAGCGCCTTCAGCACGCCTGCTGCAATGAGATCGCCTTCGCCGCCGCTCCCCGCAAGCTGCAGGTCGTAGACGCGCGGCTTCGCGTTGGCGCGCGGCGCGACCGTGATGACGGCGGGCAGTCCAATCAACTCCTGCAGCAGCAACTCTTCGGAAGCTTCGGGAAAGCCGTCGATGCGAAGCGCGACCTTGCGGCCGGTCACCGTGACGTGCTGCAGGAAGAAGTTGCGGGAGAATTCGTCGGCGATCTTCGTGCCGATCGCCTTCATCGCGTCGCCTTCGCCCGCCCAACTGCCGATCCCTTTCGGCAGCGTCGTGTTGAAGTAGATTTCCTCGCCGGTGGCGCGATCGATGCACTTCACCGTCCACGACGTCAGCGTGTACTTCGTGACGACCACTCCCGATGCTTCGAGCCGCGCCGAGAGCTTCTTGATCTGCACCTCGCCCAGCACCACGAAATCCGGAACCTGCTTCGGGTCGGCGGGGTTACCGTCCTCCGACCATGTGCGGAATCCGAACGCCTTGATCCGCTCCTTGAGCAGGTTCTCGGCGACCGGCGACACCTGCGGCGGCGCGTTGGGCTGATCGGCGTCACGCGCCGTGATGTGCACCGAGATCTTGGGGTCGCCGCTCGCGCGGATGAACTCGACCCGGTCATCGCGCGACATCTGGTTGAGCGATTTCTGCAGCGCCCGGACATTGACCACCGCCTGCGTGGTCATCGACATGAGGCCGTCCTTGCCGAGCTGGGGCTGGGTTTCCGCCACGACGGTCGAGATGTAGTTGCCGCTCTGCGTGAGCAGCTTGTCGCGCACGATGTCGTAGTTCTTGGCGAGCGACGCGGGCTCGACCATGAGCCCGAGCGCCTTCGCGACGAGCTGGCCCTTGGCATCGGCACGAAGATCGGATTGCAGCAGCGCCTTGTCGGTGCCGTAGCGCGGATCGTTGGGATCGACCAGCCCTTCGGCGGACACCGTGACCGAGCCGGAATCGGTTTTCGGCACCGCCGCAGGTGCGGCCGGCGCCGGAGCGGGTGCGGCTGGTGCCGTGTTCGTCATCGGCGGCGCCGGCGCCTGCGCCAGCTTCGTCCCGTCGCCCGAGGGTCGCTGGAACAGCGACCATGCGACCGCGCCGAGCGCGATCACTGCCACCGCCGCCACGACCGCGACGGCCGTCGTCTGCGATTTTTTCGCGGGTGCCGCAGTCTCCCCACCCCCGCGCGCAGGCTCCGCTGCGCTCGCCGCCGCTGCCGCGACGGCGGCAGGCGCGACCCGCTGCGTGCGCGTGGCATCCGACGGCCGAGGGGTCGCCTCGGCGGCCAGCACCGTGGCGTCGGCGGCGGGCTCCGCTTGCTGCGTGGCGGCGGCGCGCAAGGCGGCGGCGAACTCCTCGGCGTTCTGATACCGCTCGTCGGGACGCTTCGCCAGCGCCTTGCGTACGACGGCATCCATGGCGCCGGGCACCTGCACGTTGAAGCGCGACGGCGGGAGCGGGTCTTCCTCCAGCACCTTGTGCATCGTCGCGGTCGCCGAGCCGGCGAACGGACGCTCGCCCGTCAGGAACTGGTACAGGATGACGCCGGCGGAGAACAGATCGGAGCGCCCGTCGACGGGCAGCCCCATGATCTGCTCCGGTGACATGTAGCTTGGCGTGCCCATCACCGTGCCCACCTGCGTCATGTTCGACGACTCGATGTGCGCGATGCCGAAATCGGCCACCTTGACGCCGCCGTCGGTGAGCAGGATGACGTTCGCGGGCTTGATGTCGCGGTGGACGACGCCGAGCCTGTGCGAATAGCCGAGCGCATCGAGGATCTGCGTCATGATCCGTACGATATCCGCCGGCGCGAATCTTTCGTTCGACTCGAAATAGTCCTTGAGCTCGCGGCCCTTGATGAACTCCATCGCGATGTACCAGGTGCCGGCCTCCTCACCGATGTCGTAGATCGAAACGATATTGGGGTGCTGCAGCCTTCCGGCCGCCTGCGCCTCGCGGCGGAAGCGGGCGATCGCGCTCTCGGCGTTTTCGCCGACGAGCTGATCCGCGCGGATCGTCTTGAGCGCGACGATGCGCTTGATCATCGGATCGTAGCCTTCGTACACGACACCCATGGCGCCGCGGCCGAGCTCGCGGCGGATCTCGTACTTGCCGATCGTGCTTATCTCCGCCATGCCTGGCTCCCGGGGAGTTGCGAGGTTCCGACCGCTGCGAAAACGGCAACGCCGGCGGCGGGCCGGCGTCGCGTTCCTGCCGGGCCGGTCGGTGTCACTTGTACTTGTTGTCGATGTCCCACACGGTCTTCTGGATCAGCCGCTGGACCATGGTGTCGAGGGAAACGCCGCCCTGCTGGGACTGCGACACGCCCAGCACCGACGTGGAGGTGGTGCCGACCTCCATCTTCTCCTCGGCATAGCCGTTGGCGAGCTGCTCGGTGGTCTCGGCATCGATGATCTTGTAGCGCATGCCGATGATCCAGACGCCGGACGTCTCGCTCGTCTGCACCGAGCCGATGCCGGCGCCGGCCACCGTGCCTGCTTGCGCCGCGCCGCGCGAGCCGCCAAAGACGCCGAGGAGGCCGGCCATCTGCCCGAGCGCTCGCCCGTCGAAGCCGGATTGGGCGGCGGCGACCTGCTCCGTCTTGAGGATGTCGAACTTCACGATGTACTTGGTGCTCTTGAGCTTGCCCATGCCCAGGAACTTGCGCGCAGCGGCGGGATCGCCGAGGTTGTAGGCGAGCGTGAACTCGTTGAGGATCGGCCCGAGATTGGAACGCTCGAGCACCTGGAAGTTGGCGGCGGAGAGCTCGATCTCGCCGAAGTCGGCGATGTTGTTCGCGGTGAATTTCTGCATGAACGTCGCGTTGGTACTCTTGATCTCGCCCGGCAGCACGATCAGCGCGGGGCCCTTCTTCCCGGCGTTGGTGTACACCACAGGCTGGTAGACCGCCTGGTCGGCGGCGGCGTTGGCCTTCTGCGACGTCTCCTTGCCCGCCGTGGGCGACGGATTGCCGAACGTGGGTTGTGCGGATACGCCCGCGGTTGAGGCCAGGAGCGACACGCCGAGGGCCAGACGGAAGGCGTTTATCAAGGTGGGCTTGCTCATGCCAGTTCTCCCAGGAATCCGGTGGGGTCGCGAAATGCGTTCTATTGCTTGGCCTTCGGGCGCGGCGTTTCGACAGTAGTCGCCGTAGAGCTTGGCCACAACCTCGTCGATCTGCTCGTTCACGAGCGTCAGTGCCATCCGCGAGACGTCCGTGCCCGAGTACGAGCTCGAGCTCGCACCGACATCCGAAATGATCCGGCCGTTCGCACCGGTCAGCGTGAAACCGAAGCTCACGGTGACCGTGTTGACGGCGGCGATGATGCTCGGGATGGCCTGCGACGAGATCAATCCGCGCAGGATGAAGCTCGCGCCGAGCCGCCTTGCGGCCGACAGCGCGGCATCCGGGTCGTTCTTGAAGTAGGCGTCGATCTCGGCCTGCGCGATCTGGCGGCGAATCTCCTCCGGCGTGAAGGTGAGGAGCCCGAGGCTGCGCAACCGGCCGTTGATCGCCTGGAAATGCGGTCCGTAGTTCTGCTGCTGCGCCGCGATATAGCCGTTCGACTGAACCTCGCCGATGATCAACATGATCTTCTTGCCCTTGAGGTCGGCGCGGCAGGGCGTGGACAGCTCCCAGGCGATCCGGTCCTGCTTCGCCGCGTCTTCGGCCGTCGGCCCGGTCTTGGGCTGCTCGAACTTGAAACCCTGGGCGCCCGCGGGCCCCGCCGGCAGCAGGACAAGCGCGGCGAGCAGCGAGAACGCAAACATCAGTCGCATGGCGGGTTCCTGCTTGGGGGCGATGGAGTGGCGCAGGGTGCGCTCGCGCAGATTAGTCCAAGCCGGCCCGGAAATCCAGTCTCGGGGCAGCGTGGCGAGTGAAATCCCCCGACGCATTATACTTGCGTCATGAACGACGAGACGCGCCGTGGCCGAAACCAGCAACACCTCTGACGTCGCCGTGCTGTTCGCTGACGTCAGCGGCAGCACCAAGCTCTACGAGACCGTGGGGGACGCCGACGCGCTCCAGGCCATCGGCCGCTGCCTCGGATTGGTGCGCATCGCCGTCGAGGGACAGGCCGGCCGGGTGGTGAAGACCATCGGCGACGAGATCATGGCGGTGTTTCCGAAGGCCGACCAGGCTGCCGAGGCCGCGGCCGAGATGCAGGCGCGGATCTCCGAGCTCCCGCCCGTCGGACGCGTGCGCCTCGCGATTCGCGTCGGTTTTCACTTCGGACCCGCCATCGCGGTCGAAGGCGACGTATTCGGCGATTCGGTCAATGTCGCGGCGCGGATGGCCGCGCTCGCCAAGGGCGAACAGGTGATCCTCTCCGCCGCGACGGCCGAAGCGCTGTCGCCGCTCACGCGCTCCCGCGTCAGGGAGATCGATTCGTTGAACGTGAAGGGCAAGCTGGAGGAAATCGGGATCTTCGAATTGATCTGGCAGAGCACGGACGCGGATCTCACATCGCTCGCCATGCGGCCGGTGCGCAAGCCGTCGCGCCTGCAGTTGCGGCACGGCACGCGAGAGATCGAACTGGACGAAACCCACCCGAGCCTCGCGCTCGGCCGCGACGCGCAGAACGACGTCGTGGTGGCCGACCGGATGGCGTCCCGGATGCACGCGCGCATCGAGCGCCGGCGCGACAAGTACGTCCTGATCGATCAGAGCTCGAACGGCACCTTCGTTACCGTCGAGGGCGAGCCCGAAATCCACCTGCGACGCGAGGAATTGATCCTGCGCGGTCGCGGCCATGTCTGCTTCGGGCACGGCTGGGGAGACGTTCTCGACGAGACGCTCGCGTTTGTCTGCATCGAATCGTAGGGCGGCTGCGGCCGTGGCGCCGCACTCAAATCCGGTCGTCGCCGGATTGCCGTGGCGGGAGAATTGCCTCCGGGCTTCGGTGCCGCGAGGCACGTCCGCCTGCGGGTACCCGGTGCGGCCGGCGGGTGGACCAACATGTCCCCCACGCGGCCGTACCACCCGCGACGACGGACCGCGGCACAGGCGCCCGCCGCCAACCCTCCCGCCACGCCTCGACGCATCCTGCTGACTCGACTGCTTGCCAGCCCAGCGATGGTGCGAGGTCCTTGCACGCATGCCACCAGCGTTTCGAAGCGCGGAGTGGGCTGCTTGGCGAGGCGCGCTTCACGCGTGCCGCGGATCCAGCGCGTCGCGCAGGCCGTCGCCCACCAGGTTGAACGAGAGCACCAGCACGAAGATCGACACGCCGGGCCAGACGGCCATCCAGGGCGCGTTTTCGATGTAGTTCTTGGCCGTGTTGAGCATGCTGCCCCAACTCGGGGCGGGCGGCTGCTGGCCGAGCCCGAGAAACGACAGGCTCGCCTCGGCGATGACGGCGGCCGCGATGGCGAGCGTGGCCTGGACAATCAGCGCGGGAGCGGCGTTCGGGAGCACGTGCACAATGGCCACGCGCCACGACGGATTGCCGATGGCGCGGGCGGCGAGGATGAAATCCTCCGCCTTGATCGCCATCGTCTGCCCCCGCGTCAGGCGGACGAACACCGGCGTGGCCGATACGCCGATCGCGATCATCGCGTTGGTGAGGCTCGGGCCCAGGAACGCCGCCAACGCGATCGCGAGAATGAGGAAAGGGCACGCCAGCACGGCGTCGGTCAGCCGCGAGATCAGCATGTCGATCCGCCCGCCCGCATAGCCCGCGAGCAGGCCGACAGGCACGCCGATCGACAGGGAGATCAGCACCGAGACCACGCCGGCGAGAAGCGAGGCGCGCGCGCCCCAGACGACCCGGGACAGCACGTCGCGACCAATCTCGTCGGTGCCGAACCAATGGGCGGCGGACGGCGCCTGGCGAACCGCCGACCAGCTGGTGGCGAGTGGATCGTAGGGGGCGACGAACCCCGCCAGCAGGGCGAGCACCACGAAGAACACGATCGCCACCAACCCGACCGCCGCGCCGCGCCGGCGCAACAGGCGCCGGAACGGATGGGCGCGCGGCGACACCCGGGTCGCATCGGCCGGCGCAGGCAGGACATCCTCGCGCGGGGCCATCACTGTGCCCGGATCTGGGGATTCACCACGACGTAGGCAATGTCGGCCGCGAAGTTCAGCAGGATGTACGCCGTCGCCGTGAACAGCACGACCCCCTGCACGACGGCATAGTCGCGGTTGAATACGGCGTCGACGATCAGCTTGCCGAACCCGGGAATCGTGAACACCTGCTCGGTCAGCACCGCGCCGGAGAGGAGCGTGCCGAGCTCCAGCGCACCCAGCGTGATGACGGGGATGAGCGCGTTGCGCAGCGCGTGCTTGAGGATCACGCTCTTCTCGGAAAGGCCCTTGGCGCGGGCGGTACGCACATAGTCCGAGGAGAGGACCTGCAGCATGGCGCTCCGCGTGTGACGCATCAGGACGGCGGCGATCGCATTGCCCAGCACGAAGGCCGGCATGATCAGTGCCGCCAGGTTCGCCTTCAAGTCCTCGAACGGGCTCACGAAGCCGGACGCCGGCAGCCAGCCGAGCGTCACCGAAAACAGCAGGATCAGCATGATGCCGAGCCAGAAGTTCGGCGTGGAGAGGCCCCATAGCGCCACCGCATTCGCCGCGTAGTCGAGCGCGGTGTTGCGCCGCACGGCCGAAATGATGCCGGCGGGGACTCCGATCGCCACCGCGATGACGATGGCGAGCGCCGCGAGCTCGAGCGTCACCGGGAGCTTTTCCATGATGAGCTCCAGCACCGGTTTCTGCATCCGCAGCGATTCGCCGAGATCACCCTGCAGCACCCCTTTGATCCAGTACAGGTAGCGCACAGGCAGCGGCTCGTCCAGGTGCATCTTCTCGCGCAGGTAGGCGACGACGGTCGGATCGCGATCCTCGCCGGCCAGCACGACGGCAGGATCCCCCGGCAGCAGCTGCTGCAGGCCGAAGATCAGCATCGACACGAAGACGAGCGTCGGGATGATCGTCGCGACGCGGCGGACCAGGAAGGTGAACATTCGTGTGAGTGATACCGGGCAGTGCGCCTAAGGGCCTGCGGGCTTAGGATGGAGCATGCGCCCGCAGGCCCTTAGGCGCACTGCCCGGCGCGTGCGAACGGCGCTCCAGCGTGGCGGGGGCCCGCCTGTTGCCCGTATCAATTGAACTTGAGACCCTGCACGCGCACGAGACCATCGGGCACCGTGCGCAGGCCCGAGAGCTTCGCCGAATAGGCCCACAACCAATGGCGGTGGTACAGGTAGACGATGGGTCGATCCTTCAAGGCGATGGCCGCCAGCTGTTCGAAGAGCTTGCGGCGCTCGGCGGGATCGCGCGTGGTGCGCGACTTGTTCAGGAGATCGTCGACGTCCGGCTTGCAGTAGCCCGCGTAGTTCAGCGGCTGCTTGCACGCGTCGAAGCTGAAGATGTTGCCGTCGGGATCGGCGCGTCCGCTCCACGCCAGCACGTAGGCGTCGTACTGGCCCTTGTCCGCGAGGTCGAGCGAGGTCGCGAACTCGGTCGACTGGATCTTCACGTCGAAGCCGGCCTCCTTGACCATCGCCTGCACCACCTGCGCGACCTTCTGCGCGTCAGAGGTCGTCGGCGTCATCAGCGTGAACGCCGGATTCGGCACGCCGGCCTCGGCCAGCAGCGCCTTCGCCCGCGCAACGTCGCGCTTCGGGATCGGCATGTTCTTCGCGTAGAACGTGTTGTCGGGCGCGACCCACTGGTTGCCGACGGCCGCTTCGCCGTCCATCGCCACCTGCACGATGCCCTGGCGGTCGAGGGCGAGCTCGAAGGCCTCGCGCACGCGCGGGTCCTTGCCCAGGGGGTTCTTCTGCGCGAGATCGCTCTTGCCGACATTGATGGTGATGCCCTGGTAGCCGATCTCGGTGATCTTCGAGATCTTGAAGCGGGTGTCGGACTTGAGCGCCGGCACGTCGGAGGCTGCCATGCGCTCGATGAAGTCGAGCTGGCCCGACTTGAGGTTGGCGAGGCGGACGGTCGAGTCGACGATCGGCAGATAGACGATCCGCTCGACGAAGACCTCGCCCTTGTTCCAGTAGTTCGCATACTTCTCGAGCACGATGCGGTCCTGGGCGACGCGCTCGACGAAGCGGAAAGGCCCGGAGCATACGGGCTTCGCGCCGAACTTATCGGCGGCCTCCTGCGCAGCCTTGGGCGAGACCATCATCCCGGCGCGGTCGGCGAGCTGGGCGAGCAGGGGCGCGAACGGAGCGGACAGATTGAGGCGCACGGTGGCCGGGTCGACGACATCCACCGTCGTGACCAGCGCGAGCTCGCCGCGGCGGTTGGAGCCCGCCATCGTCTTGTGCCGCTCGATGTTGTACTTGACCGCGGCGGCATCGAGCCTCTCGCCGTCGTGGAACGTGACGCCCGGCCGGATCTTCAGGGTAAGCGCCTTGCTGTCGGCGGACCACTCGTAGGACGTCGCGAGCTGCGGGACGATGGCGAGCTTCTCGTCGATGTCGAACAATTTGTCGCACAGTGCGGCGAACACGATGCGCCCGACGAACGTGCGGGCGAGCGTCGGATCGAGCACGTCCGGATCCTCGGCGAGCCCGATGCGCAGCGTCTGCGCGGTTGCCGTGGCCGCGAATGCGGTCAAGGCCAGCGCGAATCCGATTCGAGCCATCCGAAGAGCGGTCTGCATGATGGAATTCTCCGAGAATGCGCAGCGGAGGACCCCGCCGGCAGCGGCGTTCAGAATAGCACAGCGCGACCGGCGTTCGGCCGGCGCGCGGACGTCTCATTTGCGCGATCGCGCCGCCTGGAAGCGCTCGATCGAGCTTTCGATGAGCGCGCGGTCGGTCACGCCGGCCGGATCGTCGTGGCGGGGCAGACAGGCGGTGAACGGCTGGAACCGCTCGAGGCTCTTCTCGTAGAGCCGCCGCAATTCGACGATGGGCTCGGGGTGGTCGTCGACGCGAAGGTCGAGCGCCGGGTAGCGCTCGGTGGTGTACACGATCAGCGCCGCAGCCTGCTTCCCGCGCTTGTCGCCGCCGGCCGCCTCGCCGGCTTCCATCGCGATCACCAGCCGCTCGGCAAACGGCAAAGCAGCCGCCGCCTCGAACGCGGCGGCGGTATCTTCCACCACGCGCGGACCCGCCAGCATGTTGCCGGCCACCGAATAGTTGCGCCCGGCACGATGCCCGCACCAGTCGACGCAGCCTGTCCCCGTATGCGCGGCGATCCGTCCGTCCCGGTCGATGACGTGCAGCTGCCGCTGGTCGCGACCCGGATCCGCATGGGTCAACGCGCGCACGATGGTCGCGGGCTCGGTTCCCTTCGCCATCGCCTCGAGCGCGGCCGGTCCGTAAAGCGGATTGACGAGCGCCTGCGTCGCGAGCGCCCCGACGCCGCTCGCGGCGTGCGGGCACAGCGCACCGACGGCAAAGAATCGGCTCGCGACCGCGACACCAAGGGCACCGTTCGAATCGAGCGCGACGATGGACCAGGTCATCGGGACCTCAACGAAAGAGAAGGGCGGCTCCGCTCGCTACCAGCAAGACGCCGATGTACCGGCGGAAGGCGTGCTGTTCGATGCGATCATGCATCCATTCTCCGGCCAGCGTGCCGACCGCGGCGGGCACCAGCGCCGCCGCGACGAGGAGGATGTCTTCGGCCCGGAACACGCCGGTGACGAAATAGCCGGCCGCGCGCACGATGGAGAGCGACAGGAGCGTCGTCGAGACCGTCACGCGAAAGACGCCTTTCGCGAGCCCCAGCGTGTCGAAATAGGTGACGTACACCGGCCCGGCCAGGCCGCCGAATAGCGTCGAGATCAGCGCGCCGACCACGCCGATCGGATGCACCATGTAGCTCGGCATGGTGAGCGCGCGCCCGAGCAGGCGCTCGCCGAAAAGGCTGAACAGCGCATAAGCGACGACATACGCCCCCAGCAGCCGGGCGAGCAGGTCCTGGTCCGCGGTCGTGACCACCCAAAGCCCGAGCGGAACGCCAACGAGAGAGCTCGGAACGAATCGGAGGATGACCTGCCACTGGATATCGTGCCAACCGCGCAACGCCTGCCGCACCGAAACCAGGAAGCCGATGAGGGTGACGAGCGGGGCCGTCGTCGTCATCGGCAGGACGAAGGCCAGGAGCGGCGTCGCGACCACCCCCGAGCCGAAGCCGGCGACGCCCCGCACGGCATAGCCCAACGTCAGGGCGAAGGCACACCAGATCGTTTCCAGCGGGGACAGCTGCCACATCGCGACGAACGCGGGGACCGCGTCAGGCAGGCGTGCCCGGCGTCGCGTCCGCCGGCCCGACATAAGCCGGGGCCGGCTGCGTGAAAAAAGCGTGCAGGAGGTGGTAGACCAGCCGGTAGTTCTTCTGCTGGAAGCTCGCGTGCGAGATGCCCGCCATGACCGAGAACTGCTTGTCCGAGTTCGGCAGTCGCTTGAAGAATTCGATCAGGTCGTCGAACCCGGCGATCCCGTCGTACTGGCCGCGCAGCACGATCGTGGGCACCGTGATCAGCGCGGGGTCGACGACCGGCAGCTTGGAGCACATGTCGATGTAGGTGCCGTTGGGCATCGAGTCGTCGAGGGCCAGGATGGCATCGGCAAACGCGTCGACCACACGCTGCTCGGCACAATCCGGGTGGTCGCGCGCGAAGATCGAGTAGACGAACGCGCGGTCGATCGGCCGGCGTTTCGAGGCGAGGAAGGCGGGCAGCTTCTTGCGCCGCTCGGCCAGGGTCGGTGCACCTTCTCCGGTCCACACGAAGGCATCGAGCGCGAGCCGCGCTACGCGGTCGGGGCGACGTTGGGCAAAGAGCGCCGCGCGAAGCGCACCCGATGAAATGCCGTAGGTCATGAACGCCCGGATGCCGCGCGCTCGCGCGATGTAGTCGGTGGCTGCGGTGAGGTCGTCGGCGCCGTTGGCGATGTCGCAGAAGATGTCGCGCGTCTTGTCCGAGCGCCCGTAGCCTTCCATGTCGACGCACCAGCAGGTGAAGCCGCGCCGCGCGAACCAATCCATCGCCGAGGAATCCGGCCGCCCCGGCACGGTCAGGTCGAACGTCGGCTGTGAGGCCATCGACGAGCCGTGGACGAACAGCACGGCGGGCTTGCCTTCCGGGGTGCCCTCGTATTTTTCCCAGAGGAACAGGCGGACGTCGCCGGAAGGCGTCGGCTTGACGGTCCAATGCGGCACACCCGTGACCGGTGCGTCGGCGCCGCTAGGTGGAACGGCCCCCACACCCCCCGAGGGGGCCGAATTCGCGCCTTGGGACGGCCCGACGGCGCTCGTGACGACCCCCACACCCCCCGAGGGGGCCGAATTCGCGCCTTGGGACGGCCCGACGGCGCTCATGCCTTTCCTTGTGCTCTCACGGGGTCCGCCAGCGGGTCCTAATCGATCTTCGCACCCGTCTCGCGGACGACCTTGGCCCAGAGATCCTTTTCCGAACGGAAGAACCGGCCGAATTCGGCGGGAGTCGAGCCGACGATCTCGATGCCGGCGGTCGCCATGTAGTTCCTGATCTCGGTCGTTGCGAGCACCTGGATCAACTCGCGGTGGAGCCGGTCGATGATCGGCGGGGGAGTGCCCTTTGGCGCGAGCAAACCCATCCAGACGTAGGCCTCGTAGCCTGCGACGCCCGCTTCCATCAGGGTCGGCACGTCGGGGAGCTGCGGCGAGCGCGTCGCGCCCGTCACGGCCAAAGCGCGGAGCTTGCCCGCCTTGATGTGCCCGACCATGCCGGCGGTCCCGGGTATCGACACCATCACCTGGCCGCCCAGGAGATCGGTCGTCGCCTGGCCGCTGCCCTTGTAGGGAATATGGTTGATCTTGAGGCCGGCCGACGACGCGAGCAACGCGGCGAACAGGTGCTGACCGCTGCCGTTGCCCGACGACGCGTAATCGACCTGGCCGGGCCGCTCCTTGACGTAGGCTACGAACTCCTGGAACGTCTTCGCCGGCAACGCCGGATTGACGACCAGCACGCCCGGTTCGCGGCCGATGAGCGAAATCGGCGCGAAATCCTCGATCGGGTCGTAGGCGAGCTTCGTATAGAGCGTCGCGCTGATCGCGTTGGTCTGGGATGCGAGCAGCAGCGTGTAGCCGTCCGGCGCGGCGCGGGCGACGATTTCGGTGCCGATCGTGGCCCCCGCGCCCGGCTTGTTCTCGACGACGAACTGCTGCCCGAGGCGCTTGCCGAGCTCCAGCGCGATGATGCGCATCGGCCCGTCGACTGCGCCGCCCGGCGAGAACGGCACGATCACCTTCACCGTGCGCGAAGGATAGTCCTGCGCGTGGGGCGCGGTCGCGCCGAGTGCCGCCAGCGCGAATCCGGCCACCAGGAGTGAGTGGCGGAATCGTCTGGCGCAGGCCGATCGCGGCGGCACCGGTCGCGGGTGCCGGCGGGGCAGGAGAGCGTGGCCGGTCATGGGCGCGATCCTATCATTGCCGCCGGCCGGTGATGGCGGTGAGGTTGCCGGCGAATCGCAGCGAGCCCGACAGCATGCCGCCGCTGATTCGCACCCGGACGCTGCGCACGCCGCCGTCGAGGTCGACGAACGTGAAGCCCAGGGACTCGCCGTCGACGTACGCTCCCAGCAAAGGCTGCGCCTTGCCGCGCAACGTAAGCGTACCCCCGATCCGCTGGAACTGCTGGGCAAGCTCGAGGTCGCCCACGAAGAATTCCCCGTCGTCCTGCAGGGCCCACCGCCCCGCGACCTGTGCCGGTACGATCCAGAGAAACGCTTCGCTCTCCCCGCTCCGGACTGTCGCGTCCGGCTCCCACTCGCCCATGTCCCACGCATGCGAGACAACGCGCGTACCAGGCTTCAGCGCGAGGAGCTGCGGCCGCAGCTGCTGGTTCAGATCCGGCAGGAGGTAGAGCGTGACCACCGATGCGCGCGAAAAATCCTCCTTGAAGATGTCGCCTTCGATGATCGTCACCTTGTCGGCCACTCCCGCGCGCTGCGCATTGCGCCTTGCAAGGGCCGCGAGCTCGCGGTCGTATTCGATGCCGACGGCGGTGGCCCCGAACTGCCTGGCCGCGACGATGGGCAGCCGGCCGTCCCCGGCCCCGAGGTCGTAGACGATGTCGGCGCTCGTGGTCTTCGCCATCCGCAGCATCCGCTCCACCATCGCGTCCGGCGTGGGCAGCCACATCACGTCCTTCCCCGGCTGGCGCAGCCGCGGACGATGGAGGTCATCGCCGTACTGCGGGAAATCCTGCGCGGCAAGCGGGGCGGCGACGCCGGCCGCGAACAGCAGACCCAGCAGCGGCAGGTACGCGGCGAGCATCGTGCCGCAGGCGTCAGCCGCGGGTGTGCGCCACGAACGTCCTGACGTCCGCGCACGCCGCAAGCCCGGCGCAGTGTCCGATCAGCGCCGTGCTGCGTCCGGAGGTGAGCACCGGGTCGGTGAGATCATGGAACTTTCGGGCGAGGTCGCCATCGGTCATCGGGCGCTCGAGGCTGCCGATGGCATGCCGGACGAACGTGTGGAATCGACGCCCGTCCGTGCAGACGATCGACACGTCGGCCGACGCCTCCCCGATGGCGGCGTCGGCGGTGGCCCGGACGCGCTTGCGCAGCGCGATCAGGTCGGTGCGCGTCACCACGGCATCGGCAAATTCGGCCTCGCCCGCCTTGCCGAACACGATGCCCGCCGCGCAGGCATGGTAAACGCTGAACTTGCCCTCGAGCCCGGTGCGCGGCGCGGTCTTGCCGGTGAGCTCGAGCACCAGCGGATGCACCTTGAGCTCGATGCGCTCGATATCGCCGGCCGCGAGCCGATTCGCGACCGCCAGCTGTACGCAACCGTCGATGCACGGATGAATCACGATGCCGCAGGCGAACGGCTTGTACGTATTGAACGAGATCTCGAAGCGCGCTCCGAGCTCGTCCGTGATTTCCGTCCAGTCGCACTTGGTCGAATAGGTCCGCATGAGACCGCGCGGGGCTTCGAGTGCCCGGTCGGAAGCGGTGAAGCCATGGCGCGCGAGCAACGCCGAGACGAGGCCTGCCCGCGCCGCGCCGCCGACGTGAAAGGGCTTCGTCATCGACCCGAACTGCTCGCGCACGCCGATGGGCTGCGACGCGGCGATGCCGAGCGCCATGGTGGTTCGTTGCGCGTCCAGACCCAGGAGCCGCGCGCAGGCTGCGGCGGCGCCGAGCATGCCGGTGGAGCCGGTGATGTGCCATCCGCGGTCGTAGTGGTCGGGATAGATCGCGCTGCCGACGCGGCACGCGACGTCGATCCCGATCACCATGGCATCGACCAGCTGCCGCCCCGAGGCGCCAAGGTGCTCGGCCACGGCCAGCGCCGCCGACGCGACCGGGCCCGCGGGATGGATGATCGTGGCGAGATGCGTGTCGTCGTAGTCGAACGTGTGCGAAGCGATCCCGTTCAGCAGCGCGGCGCTCGCCATGTCGACGCGTTCGGAGCGGCCGAGGAGCGTGGCCTGCGCACTGGGCGAGAGCTCCCGCACGGCCGCGAGCGCGGTTTCGACCGCCGCGTGGCGCGACGCGCCGATCGCGCAGCCGACCCAGTTGGCGAACGTGCGGTGCGCCTCGCGCTCGACGCCCTCATCCCAGCCCTGCGCCGGGTGCGTCGCGACGAAGTCCGCGAGGATGCGCGTGACCGGCGGCGGATCAGTCGACGATGGCAATGTTGCGTTCCTTCGCCAGGCGCGTCCAGCGCGCGATGTCGTCCCGCATGTAGCGTGCGAACTCCTCGGCCGACATCGGCATCGGCTCGAGCGCTTCGCCCGAGAGGCGCTCGCGCAACTCGGGATTGGCCAGCAGCTTGTTGATTTCGCCGCTCAGGAGCGAGACGATCGGCGCAGGCAGGTTCGCCGGTCCGACGATGCCGTACCACTGGACGCCATCGAAGCCCTTGTAGCCCAGCTCCTCGAAGGTCGGGACGTCGGGCAGCAGCGGATGGCGCTTCTGTCCGGTGACGGCGAGCGGGCGCATCTTGCCGGCTTTGATGTGCGGCAACGCGGCGGCGAGCCCGGGAAAGAGCGCCTGCGTCTGCCCACCGAGGATGTCGGTGATCGCTGGGCCGATGCCGCGATACGGAATGTGGACGAGATCGAGATCGGCGGCAACCTTCAGCTGCTCCATCGCGAGATGGGTGAGCGTGCCCGGGCCGGCCGAGCCGTACGAGAGCTTGCCGGCATTGCTCTTGGCGTACTGGACGAATTCCCGCAGCGTGCTGACGGGCACCGACGGCGGGACGACGAGCACGTTCGGCGTTCCGCCGACCATGGCGATCGGCGTGAAATCCTTGACGGCATCGTAGGGAAGCTTGCGCACCGCCGGATTGGTGCCGTGCGTGCCGACATATCCGACCATCAGCGTGTAGCCGTCGGGCGCCGCGCGCGCGACCGCGAGCGAGCCGACGATGCCGCCACCGCCGCTCTGGTTCTCGACGACGATCGATTGTCCGAGGGAGCGCCCGAGGCGGTCGGCAATGGTGCGGGCGACGAGATCGACGCCGCCTCCTGGTTGCACAGGCGCGATGATCCTGATCGGCCGGTTCGGGTAAGCGGCTTCACCGTGGGCGTGGCGCGGGAAGAAGAGCACCGCGGAAACCATGGCGCAAAGCACCACAATGGCGCCAAGGTCGCGCAGCAAGCTGGCCAGGTCTGTCCGTCGGTTTCGCTCGTGCATGGCTCCTCCCCTTGTCCGGTTCGCTGCGACGTCGGCCTGCGTCAGGGCAGCCGTCATGGCAAGTAAGCGCCACCGTTGACGTGAATGGCTTGTCCGGTGATGTAACGCGCGTCCGGGCCGCAAAGCATGCGCACCATCGCAGCCACTTCGTCGGGCGTTCCCAGCCGCCCGATCGGCGGCACGACCGGCCGATGGACGTGTGCTCCCGGGACACCGGACCCCGCGCGCACCGTGTCGATGCGGCCGGGTACCACGCAGTTGACCGTTATCCGCTGTGGCGCGAGGTCGAGCGCGAGCGCCTTGGTCAGGCCCGCGAGCCCGGCCTTCGCCGTCACGACGTGCGCACGGCCCGCCGCGCCGCGATGCCCGGTCTCGCCGCCGATGTTGACGATCGAGCCGCCGCCGGCCCGCGCGATGTGGGGCGCGCACGCCTGCGCGCACAGGAACGCACCGTCGAGAATCACCGCCAGCACGCGCCGCCAGTCGGCGAACGACATTTCCGCGAACGGCTGCTCCGGCCGAATTGCGGCATTGTTCACGAGCGCGTCGATCCGTCCGAACCGCTCGACGGTCGCTTCGACCATCGCGACGACGGCCGCGGGATTGCTCACGTCGGCGATGTGTTTCCCCCCACGAGAACCGGTTGCCTCGATGTCGCGCACGGTCCGGTCCACGTCGTCATGCGCATGGAGCGCGTTGACCATCACGGCGGCGCCGCCAGCGGCGAGCGCGCGCGCGATCGCCCCGCCGATGTTGCGGGCGCCGCCCGTGACCAGAACGACCTTCCCGGCGAGTTCCTGCCCCGTGTTCATTGCCACGCCGCGCCTAGAAGCCGAAGCCGACCGCAGGGACACCGAACAGCACGCGGTGGAACGCCATCACGGCAAGGGCGAGCCCGACCCCGCCGATGACGGCGATCACGTCGTGCTTTGCGACCGGGTCGAACGTCTTGACCGCACCGCGACCGACGGCCGAGACAAGGTCGACCAGCGCGTAGGCGAGAAAGGCGCCGAACAGCACGGTGCCCGTGCGGTCGCCGTTGGCCAGCAGGTGCACTGTGGCCCAGATGGCGAGTCCCAGCAGCATGGGATGCCGGACGATTCGACGCAGGTGTCCCCGCATGTTCGCGGCAGCGAACAGCACGAACGACAGCATCATCGCGTAGGGCGCGATGGCGCGGGCGGCAGGCAGCGGCGCAAAGAGGACAGTGCGCTCGCCCGCGAAGGCATAGCCGGCTACGATCAGCACGAGGCCGAGCGCCGACACCAGCGTGAACGCGCCTTTGTAGCGAAGTTCGCCCAAGCCGGCGACGAGCGCGGCGCGCAGTGCCGGCACGGCAGGGACGAGGTGGACGCCCAGAAAAAGCACCAGGCCGAACAGAAGAAGCCGCATGGAGAACTCTTCGTGGCAGCGACGAGCCCGCAGTATCGCAGAAGTCGCGGGACATAGTGTGAACGGGCCCTGGACACCACTTCGGGGGCGCGGGAACGACCTCGCGCAATACCGGTTAGAATCGGACCGTACATTCGCACGAGCAAGGAAAGACGTCATGGCAAAACCGTCCGATCGAATTCGCGCGCGCCTCGCCGCGGCAGGCGGGCGTTTTCGCGCCAACGACAATATCGCGGCGTTCATCGAGCCGGGAGAGCTCGACGCGCTGACCGACGAGGTCGCCGAGCGCGTTTCGGACTTGCTGCACAGTCTCGTCATCGACACCGAGAACGACCACAACACGCGCGAGACCGGCGCGCGGGTCGCGCGGATGTACCTGAACGAGATTTTCGCCGGACGCTACGAGCCCTCGCCGGACCTGACGGCGTTTCCGAACGTCACGTCCTACGACGAGCTGTATCTGGTCGGCCCGATCACGATCCGCTCGACGTGCGCGCACCACCTGCAGAACATCCGCGGCAACTGCTGGATCGGCATCTATCCGGGCAAGAACGTCCTCGGGCTGTCGAAGTTCTACCGGCTCGCCGAATGGATCACGGCGCGGCCGCAGATCCAGGAGGAGATGACCATCCAGATCGCCGACCTGGTTGAGTCCGAGACGGTCGCCGAAGGCGTGGCCGTCGTGGTGAAGGCCGAGCACATGTGCGTCACGCACCGCGGCGTGCGCGAGCACGCGTCGGACATGACCACGTCGGTCCTGCGCGGCAAGCTGCGCGACAATTCGGACACCCGCGCGGAGTTCTTCCGTCTGCTGCAGGGGATGAAGGGCTTCAGCGGCTGAGGAATCACGTCGATGTGGCGCGAGGGCAGAGCACTCCGCCTTCATCCCCACGGCTACTCAGTGCGGCCCAAGGGCAGTGCCCACGGGCTTCATACCCCAGGCGCCCGCGGGCACTGCCCTTGGGCCGCACAGGATCCTGCCATTTCCGCGGCTTCGTTCCGACGGCCACCGACGTCCCCTTGCAGGGCCACAGGCGGGGCACCCGGCGAGCGCCTGGGTCATGAAGCTCGCCGGGTGCCCCGCCTGTGGCCCTGCGCCGACCAAGCTACGAAGGCGAAGGCTTGTACCGCCTGTGGCGCATTCCGCGCGTGTCGGATGGCGGGTCAGTTGCGCCGCGCGACGATCCGCCGCCAAACCGGCGGACCGATCAGGACCAGCGCGGTGATGGCGAACACCGTACCGGAGATCGGCTGCGTGATGAAGATCGAAAGATCCCCCTGGCTGATGGCGAGCGCGCGGCGCAGCTGTTGCTCGGCGAGCGGTCCCAGGATCATGCCGACCAGCACCGGCGCCACCGGAATGTCGAAGCGCCGCATGAGGAATCCGATCACGCCGATCGCATAGAGCAGGGCCAGGTCGAACCACGAGTTGCGCAGCCCGTAGGCGCCAAGCGTGGCGAAGATGAGGATGCCGGCATAGAGCAGCGGGCGCGGAATCTCGAGCAGCTTGACCCAGATTCCCACCAGCGGCAGGTTCAGGATCAGCAGAATGACGTTGCCGATGTACATGCTGGCGATGAGTCCCCAGATCAGCTGGGGCTGCGTCTCGAACAGCAGCGGGCCCGGCTGCAGCCCCCATTGCTGAAACGCGGCGAGGATGATCGCGGCCGTCGCCGTCGTGGGCAAGCCGAGGGTGAGCAGCGGGACCAGGGTGCCGGTCGCCGACGCATTGTTGGCGGCCTCCGGTCCCGCGACTCCCTCGATGGCGCCCTTGCCGAACTCCTCCGGATTCCGGGCGAGCTTCTTCTCGATCGCGTAGGAGAGAAACGTGGGGATTTCCGCGCCGCCGGCGGGAATGGTGCCGAACGGAAAACCCAGCGCGGTGCCGCGCAGCCAGGGCTTCCACGATCGCCTCCAGTCGGAACGGTTCATCCAGATCGAGCCCTTCATCGTCTCGAGCCTGTCCTCCTGGCGATTGAGATAGGTCGCGATGTACAGGGTCTCGCCCACCGCGAACAGGCCCACGGCGACGACGACGACGTCGATGCCGTCGAGGAGCTCGGGAATGCCGAGCGTGAACCGCGCCTGGCCGGTCTGGCTGTCGAGTCCGATGAGCCCGATCGCGAGACCGAGGAACAGGCTGGCCAATCCGCGCACGGCCGACGCGCCGAGGACGGCCGACACCGTGGTGAAGGCGAGCACCATGACGGCGAAGTATTCGGCGGGCCCGAACTTCAGCGCGAAATCGACGATGACGGGGGCCATCACCGTCAGGAGGATCGTGGCGATCGTGCCCGCGACGAACGAGCCGATGGCCGACGTCGCCAGCGCCGGTCCGGCGCGGCCGCGCTTGGCCATCATGTTGCCTTCCAGCGCAGTGACGATGGTCGACGATTCGCCGGGTGTATTGAGCAGGATGGAGGTGGTGGAGCCGCCGAACATCGCGCCGTAGTAGATGCCGGCGAACATGATCAGGGCGCCGGTCGGATCGACCGACGCCGTCGCCGGCAGCAGCAGGGCGATGGTCAACGCCGGACCCGACGCCGGGCAGCACGCCGATGGCCGTGCCGAGCGTCACGCCGACGAAGCCCCACAGCAGATTCTTGAGCGTCAGCGCAACGGCGAAGCCCGCCAGCAACGCGTCGAACGTTTCCATCACGTGAGCCCGAACGGACCCTTGGGCAGGCTGAGGCCGAGGCCCTGCGTGAAGACGAGGAACACGGCGATGGCCAGCAGGACGCGCGATGACGACGTCGCGCACCGGCCGCCGGCTGCCGAAGCCACGCGCGATCAGCACGAACAGCAGCGTGGATGCGATGATGAATCCGGCCCAGCCGATGATCGCCATGTGGAGGACGATACCGGCGCTGATGATGGCGAACGCGAACCAGTCCGGCGGCGTCGTGCCCCTCCTGGTCGAGCGGGACATTGCGCCACCCGCCCGACAGCGCATGCCACGCGAGCACCGCGCCGCAGATCGATGAGCCCGCAGCCGATGAGGTAGGGAAAGAGCCGCGGCCCGATTTGCGCGTAGCCCTGGTTCTCGGCGATGCCGCCGGTCTCGAAGACGACGAAGGCTCCCAGCAGCGATGAGCCCGAACGAGAGCAGCAGCTCGCCCGGATGGACGGCGGAGCGCGCGCGTCATTCCGCGTCCGCTATTTCTTCATGCCGAGGCCCGCGAGGATCTTGTCGATGCGCTGCTGGTCGGCATCGAGGAACGTCTTGAACGCATCGCCGGCGAGGTACATGTCGGTCCAGTCGTTGCGCTTCAGCGTGTCCTGCCACGATGCCGTCTTCACCGTCTTGCCGACGACGTCGATCAGCTCCTTCTTCTGCGCGTCGGTGATGCCCGGCGCGCCGAACACCGCCGCGCCAGTTGACCATCTCGACGTCGACACCCTGTTCCTTGAGCGTCGGAATGTCGATGCCGGGCACGCGCTTGTCGGACGGAGATGGCCAGTGCGCGCAGCTTGCCGGACTTGATCTGCGCGGCGAATTCGCCGTAGCCGCTGATTCCCGCGGCGACGTGGCCGCCCATGATCGCCGCCTGCGCCTCGCCGCCGCCGGCATAGGCGATGTAATTGACCTTCGCCGGCTCCACGCCCGACCGCCTGCGCGATCATGCCGGCCAGGATGTGATCGGTGCCGCCGGCGGAACCTCCGCCCCACGCGACGCTGCCCGGGATTGGCCTTGAACTGGGCGACCAGTTCCTTGAGCGACTGGATCTTGGACGTGCCGGGAACGACGATGACTTCGTATTCGCCGGTGAGACGGGCGATCGGGGTCACCTGCGACAGGTTGACGGGCGATTTGTTGGTGATGATCGCGCCGACCATGACCATGCCGCCGATCATCAGCGCGTTGGGGTCGCCCTTGCTCGAGCTCACGAACTGCGCGATGCCGATCGTGCCGCCGGCGCCGCCCTTGTTGTCGACGGTGATCTTCTTGACGATGCCGTCGCTTTGCAGCGCGGCCTGCAGCGCGCGGCCGGTCTGGTCCCAGCCGCCGCCGGGCGCCGCGGGCACGAGGATCTTGAGGCTGTCGATGGCAAGCGCATCGCCGCAGGCGACGAGGGCGAGGCCGACGGCGGCGCATGCGAGTGCACGGCGGGTGGTGGCAAGGATGCGTGGAAGGAGTTTCATGAGAACCTCCGGGAACAATACGTGGGTGCGGGTGAGGGGAGTGCGGCAATTGATCGGGCATCCTCGGGACGGGCCCGGTGCAGAGGCGGCCCCCCTCGCGGCAACCTGCGACGCCGCGGAAGTGACCTGCTAGAATCACCGGTTCCGTTACGTCACGCGAATTCGATTCCGCCGACCTTCCCATGCGAGTGTTCAATTTCAGCGCCGGCCCCGCGGCGCTGCCTGAAAGCGTGCTGGCGCAGGCCGCAGCCGAAATGCTCGACTGGCGCGGCACCGGCATGTCGGTGATGGAGATGAGCCATCGCGGCAAGGAGTTCATGGGCATCGCGGCCAAGGCGGAGGCCGACCTCCGCACGCTGCTCGCGATTCCCGACGACTACAGCGTGCTCTTCCTCCAGGGCGGCGCGATCGCGGAGAACGCCATCATCCCGATGAACCTGCTGGGCAAGAGAACCGTCGCCGACTACGTCAACACCGGCGAGTGGTCGAAGAAGTCGATCAAGGAAGCGCAGGAAATACTGCACGGTCAAGATCGTCGCGTCCTCCGAGGACACGCAGCTTCACCAGCGTGCCGGCGCTCGGGCACCTGGCAGCTCGACCGCAACGCCGCCTACGTGCACATCTGCACCAACGAGACGATCGGCGGCATCGAGTACCACTGGACGCCGGAGACCGGCGACGTGCCGCTCGTCGCGGACATGTCGTCGCACATCCTCTCCCGCGCGTCGACGTCTCGAAGTACGGCGTGATCTACGGCGGCGCGCAGAAGAACGCCGGTCCGGCGGGCCTGACGCTCGTCATCGTGCGCAACGACCTGCTCGATCGCGCGCTGCCGATCACGCCGTCGGCGTTTCACTGGCAGGAGCAGGCGGCGGCGGACTCGATGGTCAACACGCCGCCGACCTACGCGATCTACATCGCGGGACTCGTGTTCGAGTGGCTGCTGGCGCAGGGCGGCGTGACGGCGATCGAGAAGAAGAACATCGCCAAGGCGGCGCTCCTCTACGACTATCTCGACACGACGGAGTTCTACCGCGCGCCGGCCCGCAAGATCGACCGGTCGCGGATGAACGTGCGCTTTCACCTGCGCGACGAGTCGCTCGACGCCGCGTTTCTCGTCGGCGCCAAGGAGGCCGGCATGGACCAGTTGAAGGGCCATCGCGCCGTGGGCGGGATGCGCGCGTCGATCTACAACGCGATGCCGTTCGAAGGCGTGCGGGTGCTGGTCGACTACATGAAGCAGTTCGAGCAGCGGCACGGCTGATGACGAACCGATTCCAGATCCTCACGCTCAATCACATCGCGAGCCAGGGCCTCGACGCGCTTTCCCGACGCGCGCTACGTCGTCGGCAAGACCGTCGAACGTCCGGACGCCATCCTGGTGCGCTCGCACGACATGCACGCGATGCCTCTCGGCCCGAGCGTGCGGGCGATCGGCCGCGCCGGCGCCGGGACCAACAACATCCCCGTGGCCGAGATGTCGAAGCGCGGCGTGCCGGTGTTCAACGCGCCGGGCGCCAATGCCAACGCGGTGAAGGAGCTCGTGCTGGCGGCGCTGCTGATGGCGGCGCGCAATGTCGTGCCCGCGCTCGACTTCGTCGACGGGTCTCGACGCCGATGCGGCCGACCTCGATCGACAGGTCGAGGACGGCAAGAAGCAGTTCGCCGGCATCGAGCTGCCGCAGCGCACGCTCGGGATCGTCGGCCTCGGCGCCATCGGCAGTCTCGTCGCCGACACGCCATCAAGCTCGGCATGAACGTCGTCGGCTTCGATCCGGAGATCACCGTCGATGCCGCGTGGCGCCTGCCGTCGAGCGTGCGCAAGGCGCACAGCACCGAGGAGCTCCTGAAGCGGGCCGATTTCGTCACGCTGCACGTGCCGCTGCTGCCGGTGACGCGCCACATGATCGATGCGCCGCGGCTCGCCGCGATGAAACCCGGCTCGGTGCTGCTCAACTTCGCGCGCGATGCGCTCGTCGACGAGGAAGCCGTCCGCGCGGCGCTGCGCGCGCGAGCAGTCTCAAGTACTACGTCTGCGATTTTCCCAGCGCAGGTCTGCTGGGCGAGCCGGGCGTCGTGGCGCTGCCGCATCTCGGCGCTTCGACCGAGGAGGCGGAGGCGAACTGCGCGGTGATGGTCGTCGATCAGGTGCGCGAGTATCTCGAGAACGGCACGATCGCCAACGCCGTCAATTTTCCCAATGTCGACATGCCGCGCGAATCGCCGTACCGCGTCGCGATCGCCAACGCGAACGTCCCCAACATGCTGGGGCAGATTTCGACGGCGATGGCGCACGCCGGCCTCAACATCCACAACATGGTGAACAAGTCGCGCGGCGAGATGGCCTACACGCTGGTCGACGTCGACAGCCCGGTGCCGGATGCGGCGGTCGACGCTGTCGCCGCGATCGAAGGCGTGCTGTCCGTCCGCGCGATCCCGCAGGCAGGGTAAGGCCGTCGCTACCCCTGGCCGCCGCGCTTGACCTCTTCCGCGCGAGGTTCCAGAATCCGCCGGCACCTGCGATCGGCGCACCGCCTTCCCGGCGAATCGCGCCGCCAGTCCCCGGAGGAAGCTATGAATGCAATTCGTCGTACGCGCTTCGGCGCGCTGGTGGTCGCAGTCGCGCTCGCCGTTCCCGCCGCCGCGCAGCAGGTCACCATGATGACGGGTCCGCAGGGCGGGTCGTGGGTCCCGCTGGGAGGCGCGCTCAAGAACATGTGGGAGAGCCGCGATCCCGGGACTGCAGATCCAGCAGCAGCCGGGCGCGGGCATCGCCAACGTCCGCGGCATCGACGAGGGCAAGGCGCAGATCGGCTTCGCCAACTCGTCCACCACGGTCGACGGCGTCGAGGGCCGCGCGCCGTATCCGAAGAAGACGACCAAGGTCTGCCAGGTGGCGAACCTCTATCCGCAGTACTTCCAGGTCGTCGCGCTGACCGACGCCAAGGTGAATTCGTTTGCCGACCTCAAGGGCAAGTCGCTGGTGACGCAATCGAAGGGCAACACGGCGGAGCTCTGACCGCGGACGTCCTCAAGACTCAACGGCATGACCTACCAGTCGCTCGCCAAGGTCGAATTTCCAGGCGTCGTACACCGACGCGGTGGACATGATGAAGGACGGGCACGTCCAGGTGTTCACGCTCGGCACCACCGCGCCGGCCTCCGCCGTTATGGACCTCGCCAGCGCACGCAATGTGCAGCTGGTGCCGGTCGACGACAAGACGATGGCGGAGCTGCGAAGCGGGAATTCGCGGCTACAACGAAGGTCACGATCAAGGCCGGCACCTACCCGAAGCAGGACAAGGACGTGCCCGCGATCGGCTACATGACGCACATCGTCGCCGCCTGCGATCTGCCCGAGGACGTCGTCTACAAGATGACCAAGGCGATGGCGACCGGCGTCAACGACATGGCGGCGGTCGTGAAGCCGATCGCCGGCCTGACGGCGAAGGACATGGCGTCGGACATCTGCGTGCCGTTCCACAAGGGCGCCGTCAAGTATTACAAGGAAGTGGGCGCGATGTAGCCCGTGGGCGTGCGCCTCATGGTGAACGGCGGGGCGGCGCGAGGCCGCCCCGTTTCGTGTCCGGCATTGCCGGCTGCATCGCGCCGAGGCTTGCCGACGCGACGGATACCGACGTGACCACGCTGATCGCGACCGCTGTCGTCTCCGAGGAGGCGCAGCCGACGACGCCGACCAGCCGATACCTCCGTTGGCTGATCGCGGCGGTCGCGGTGGCGATGTCGCTCTACCACATGTACGTGGCGGCGTTCGGCCCGCCGGAGGCGATCATCTTCCGCGGCACGCACCTGCTGTTCGCGCTGACGCTCGTCTTCCTGCTGTACCCGACGCGCCCCGGCGTCGCGGCCTGGCGCACGCTCGATCTCGCGCTGCTGGCGCTCGGCGCCGGCTTCGTCCTCCACATCTTTCTCGACTACGAAGCGTTCATCAATCGCATCATCTACATCGACGACCTCACGGCGGCGGACAAGTTCTACGCGGTGACCGCGGTGGTGATCGTGCTGGAGGCGACGCGGCGGGTGATCGGGCTCTCGCTGCCGCTGACCGCGATCGCGTTCCTGATCTACGCGATCGGCTTCACGCGCGTGACGCCCCCGGTGCTGATGGAGCAGCTGTACCTGTCCACGGAAGGGCATCTTCGGCTCGACGCTCGGCGTGTCGGCGAGCTACGTGATGCTGTTCGTGCTGTTCGGATCGTTCATGGAGCGCAGCGGCACGGGACAGCTGTTCATGGATTTCGCCATGTCGATCACCGGGCATTCGGCGGGCGGGCCCGGCAAGGTCGCCGTCGTGTCGTCGAGCCTGTTCGGCACGGTCTCCGGCAGCGCCGTCGCCAACGTGATGGTCGACGGACCGATCACGATCCCGCTGATGAAACGCACGGGGTTTCGTCCGCCGTTCGCCGCCGCGGTCGAGGCCGTCGCGTCGACCGGCGGGCAGATCATGCCGCCGGTGATGGGGGCCGCAGCGTTCGTGATGGCCGAGTTCCTGGTCGTGCCCTACGCGCAGGTCGCGCTGTGGGCACTCGTGCCGGCGCTCCTGTACTACGTCGCCGTCTTCGTCGCCGTGCACCTCGAGTCGAAGCGCTACGGGCTGGCGGGCGTGCCGAAGTCGGAGCTGCCGCGCTTCCTCACGGTCATGGCCGTGCGGGGACACCTGTTCGTGCCGGTGTTCGTGGTGCTGGTCGGGCTGATCCTCGGGTATTCCGCGCCGCGCTGCGCGCTGGCCGGCGCGCTGACCTGCATTCCGATTGCGCTGATGCGGGCCACGACCCGCGAAGGCATCGGCTGGCGCAACGTGCTCGAAGCCCTCGTCGATGGCGCGCGCAATACGCTGGCCGTCGCGATGGCCTGCGCGTGCGCCGGCATCGTGATCGGCTGCGTCACGATCACCGGGCTCGGCATCACCTTCACCCAGGTGGTCATCACGCTGTCGCAGAATTCCCTCGCGGCGGCGCTCGCGCTGACTGCGATCGCGGGGATCGTCCTCGGCATGGGCATGCCTACGACGCCGTCGTACATCGTGATGGTCTCGCTGCTCGTGCCCGCCGTGATCAAGCTCGGGGCGATCCCGCCGGCGGCGCACATGTTCGCGTTCTACTTCGCGATCCTTTCGGCCATCACGCCACCGGTGGCGCTCGCGGTGTTCGCCGCGGCGGGGCTCGCCCGGACGAGCATCTGGAGCACCGGCTGGGAGGCGGTGCGGCTGGCGGCGCCGGCGTACATCATCCCGTTCATGTTCATCTACGAGCCGTCGCTGCTCCTGATCGGCGACTGGGTCACGAGCCTCACGTCGTGCGCTTCCGCCGTGGTCGGCGTGGTCTGCCTCGCCGCCGGATTGCAGGGCTACCTGTTGCGCGAAGCGCCGTGGTGGCAGCGCGCCCTTCTGCTAACGGCGGCGATCCTGCTGATCAAGCCGGGCTACTTCACCGACGCCGTCGGCCTGGGTTTGCTCGCCGTGGTCATCGTGGCGCAGCGTTTGACGCCAAGGCACTGACCCGATCCCCGGTATCATCCCTTTCATGACGCCCGTCTCCGTTTCGCCGCTGCAGAAGGCGAGGGTCCTCGCCGAGGCGCTCCCGTTCATTCGGGCGTTCCACGCGTCCACGCTGATCATCCGGTTCGGGGGCGGCGCGATGGCGGACCCGGTGCTGAAAGAGGGGTTCGCGCGCGACGTGGCGCTGCTGCGCCTCGTCGGCATGAATCCGATCATCGTGCACGGGGGTGGTTGGCGGATCGACGAACTCCTGCAGACGATGGGCATCGGGACTCGGCGGCATCATGGCGTGCGGGTGACCGACGAGGCGACGCTGAATGTCATCGAAATGGTGCTGGGCGAGATCAACCAGGAGCTCGTCGGCCTCATCAACCGGTTCGGCGCCAGGGCCGTCGGCCTGAGCGGACAGGACGGCCGCTTCATCCATGCCCGGCGCCTGGCGCTGCCGGCGTACGACGGGGGCGCAGCGCCCGACCTCGGCCTGGTCGGCGAGGTCGAGAGCATCGATCCCGACGTCATCCACCTGCTGATGTCGCGCGGCTTCATACCGGTCATCATGCCCATCGGCGTGGGCGCGGACGGCACCGCCTATCACATCAACTCCGACGCGTTCGCCGGGCAGCTCGCCCGGACGCTGCACGCCGAAAAACTGATCCTCATGACCAACGTGCCCGGTGTCCACGGCCGCGACGGCAAGCTCGCCTTCGTCCTGACCGCAAGCGAGGCCGAGGACCTGCTGCGCGATGGCGCGGTGCCGCCGGAAATGCAGCCGCGCGTCGTCGCGGCGCTCGCCGCCGTGCGCGAAGGCGTGCGCTCGGTCCACATCATCGACGGCGGCGTCGGCAGCGCGCTGCTGCTCGAGGTGCTGACCAATTCCGGCATCGGCACGGCCATGCGTTCCGACGCGGGACCGCACTTCCTTGCGGATAGCCGCAGCTACTTCGCGGGAGCTGTCGACGCGACTGCGGAGTGAATCGCTGTGTCCATCGAGATCAGCGAGGAGCGGGGTGTGCGCTATCTGCACTTCGGATCGCGCTGGATACAGGGCGCGATGCGCGTCGCGCGCCCGTGGGCGCTCGAACTCGAGTACACGCGGGACATGATGTTTCCGCTGTTGTTGCGACCCCCGCTGCGCTGGCCCAAGAGCGTGCTGCTGATCGGCCTCGGCGCCGCATCGCTGCCGAAATTCCTCTACCGGCACCGGCCGCAGGCGGCCCTGACGGTGGTCGAGATCGAGGCGGAGGTCGTGGCCGCCGCGGCGCAGTACTTCATGTTGCCGGAGGATCCGCGACGCTTCACCATCGAGATCGCGGATGGCCACGATTACGTCGCCGCGACGGAGCGCCGTTTCGATCTCATCGTCGTGGACGGTTACGATGCCAAGTGCCGCGTCGGCATGCTGGACACGCTGCCGTTCTATTGCGGTGCGCGCGCGCACCTGACCGACGCGGGACTCCTGGTGACGAACTTCCTCAATCGCCACCGCGGCCTCCCGGGGAGCATGAAGCGATTGGACGACGCCTTCGCCACCCGGGTCTGCGCCCTGCCGGCGTGCTCGTCGGGCAACATCATCGCGCTGGCAGCCGCGGGCGCGCAGGTCGATGTGTCGCTCGCGCAGCTGAAGGCGGGTGCGCTCGCCCTCAAACGCGACACCGGACTCAACCTGCTTCCGCTGGTGGCACGAATCGCCCGCCTGCAGGCGGGCATGTCGGATCGCTTCGTCCTCTGAGCGCGGGACCGGTCCCGCGCGAGGGGGAGCGCGTGGCCGAGTCAGGCCGGCAGCGCGGCTTCGGCCAAGCCGCGTTGGGCGAGGAGCGGCTCGACGCGCGGTTCGCGGCCGCGGAACAGGCGGTAGGCCTCGGCGGGAGCCAGCGTGCCGCCGGACGAGTAGACATAGCGCCTGACGCGCTCGGCGACTTCCGGATCGAACGGGTCTCCCGCCTCGAGGAAGGCATCGTAGCCGTCCGCATCGAGCACCTCGGCCCACAGGTAGACGTAGTACCCGGCTGCGTACCCGGCGCTCGCGAACAGGTGGCCGAAATGCGGAGGCCGGTGCCGCGGCACGATCTCGCGCGGCATTCCGATGCGCTCCAGTTCAGCGCGCTCGAATGCCGTGATGTCCACGCCGGCGGGATCCTCTTGCGCGTGCAATGCCATGTCGATGAGCGCGCTCGCGGTGTACTCGACCGTCTCGAAGCCCTGGTTGAAGCGCCGCGCTTCCTGGAGGCGCTCGATCAGCTCGTCGGGGATGGGCTTGCCCGTCGCATGATGCAGCGCGTGCCGCTTCAGGACCGCGGGCTCGAACGCCCAGTGCTCGAACAGTTGCGACGGCAGTTCGACGAAGTCGCGGAGCACGTGTGTGCCCGAAAGGCGCTCGTAGGTCACCTGCGAGAGTAGACCGTGCAGCCCGTGTCCGAACTCGTGGAACAGCGTGCGCAGATCGTCCGCCGACAGAAGCGTCGGCGCGCCCGCAGGCGCCCTCGCGAAGTTGTTGTTGTTGACCACGATGGGCAGCGTCTCGCCGTCCGTGCGCGACTGCCAGCGATAGGCATTCATCCAGGCGCCGCCGCGCTTGTTCGGCCGCGCAAAGTTGTCGCTCAGGAAGACCCCGATCATCCGCCCGTCGGCACCGCGCACTTCGAAGGTCAGCACATCGGCGTGATAGGCCGTGACCTCCGGACGTGGGACGAATTGGAGCCCGAACAGGCGGCGCGCGGTGTCGAACGCCGCGGCCAGCATGCGGTCCAGCGAGAAATAGGGTTTCAGGAGCGCGTCGTCCATGCGATACCGCGCCTTGCGCACCTTTTCGGCGTAGTAGCGCCAGTCCCACGGTTCGATGGCGTGCGTCGCTCCCTGGCCCTCGGCCAGTGCGCGGAGCGCGTCGCGCTCGGCCGCCGCGCGGGCCTTGGCCGGCTCCCACACCTGCGCGAGAAGACGGGCCACCGCCTCCGGCGTTCCGGCCATCCGGTCGACCAGCGCGTAGTCGGCGTAATGCCGATAGCCGTGGAGCCGCGCCTGCTCGTTGCGCAGTGCCAGGATCTCGCGGGCGACCGGCCGGTTGTCGTGCGCTCCGTCGTGCTCGCCTCGCTGCATCCACGCCTTGAAGGCCTGCTCGCGGAGATCGCGCCGGTCCGAAAACGTGAGGAACGGCACGATGAGCGAACGGGACAACGTGATGATCCCGGCGACATCCTCGCCGCGCTCCTGCGCCGCCGCGCGCGCCGCGGCCAGGACGTCCTCCGGCAGACCCGCGAGGTCGCGCTCGTCCATGAGGCGCAGGCGGTAGCTCGTCTCGTCCGCGAGCACGTTCTGCATGAAGCGGGTGGTGAGTTCGGCGAGCCGCTCGACGATCGTGCCGTAGCGCGCCTTCGCGGGCGCCGAGAGGCGCGCGCCCTCGCGCACGAAATCGAGATGGATGCGCTCCAGCAGCCGCAGTTGCTCGGAGCCCAGTGCAAGGCTGTCGCGCTGGCGGTGGAGCGCCTCGATGCGCGCGAAAAGCGCTGCGTGCAGGTTGATCGCGCTGTAATGCGCCGCGAGACGAGGCGAGATGTCGCGTTCGATCGACTGCAGATCGGGCGACGTCTCGGAAGCCGTCAAGTTGAAGAAGAGCCGCTCGATGCGCCCGAGAGCGCGGCCACTGCGATCGAGCGCCGCAATCGTGTTGTCGAAGCTCGGCGGGTCGCTGCAGGTGGCGATGGCGTCCACCTCGGCCCGGTGCGTGTCCATCGCGTGCTCGAAAGCGGGACGGTAGTGCTCGGCCCGGATCCGGTCGAACGGCGGGAGGCCGTACGGCGTATCCCAGGCTTGCAACAGCGGATTCACCACGAGTTCGGCCATGGTCGACGGTGGGCGGGTGATGGGAACGGCGAAGGAATCGGACGGCGCATTATCCCCCAGCCCCCTGCGGGCGTACAAGCCGCGGCGCCGCGTGCGTGCAATCGTCCTAGTGGGTACACTGCACCGGCGTGGAACACGCACGCAGGTGGAGGAATGCGGCAATGAACGTGAAATGGACCGCCGTCGTGGTCGTCGTGATCGTGCTCGGCGTTGCGTTGTGGGCGAGCGACAAGATCACCTACGAGGGCGAGCGCACGATCTACACTGTGCTCTGCGAGCACGGGAACTGGGAAGGGCTCCGGTGCAAGGGAAGGATGGTCGCCGGCGACCGGTACCGGTTCAGGGCGAGCGCCACCAAACAGGAAGTGCTCTACTGGGTGGTCGGCTCGGCGCAGCCCTACGGCAAATTCAGCCGATGCGCAGTGAAGGATCGCGGCAACTGGTCGTGCGAGCCAGCCGCGGGCCAGCCTGCCACCATCACCCGGGCCATGATGAATGGACGCCCGAGGCACGAGGAGGAGGAGGGGCACATTCCGTTCCGTGCGGTACCCAAGTGGGTGTGGTGGGTGCTCCGCGCGGGAATTCACGTGTACGGCAAGGCAGGTTACTAGGCGCCCCATGGCGTGGGTGTCCCCAGGTTGAACTCGCCGGCGTTGCCGCGTGACCGACGACTTCCGGTGCGCCGGCTCAGGCTCGCGAGCGGGCTCGTGCTCTATGCGTACCTGCTGACCCACTTCGCCAATCACGCGCTCGGCAATGTCTCGCTGGCGGCGATGGATGCCGGCCTCGTCTATCACGTCCTGTACTGGCAAAGCCTGCCCGGGACGCTGCTCCTGTATTCGGCTCTGACGCTCCATGCGGCGCTGGGCTTGTGGGCTCTTTACGAGCGCCGTCATTTTCACTGGCGGGTGATCGAGGCCATTCAACTCGTCTTCGGTCTGTCCATTCCCTTTCTGCTCGCCGGACACGTGGTGGGCCAGCGGGTCGCGCTCGACGTCTTCGGCATCGAGCGGGGCTATGCGCAAGCGCTGCATCTGTTCTGGGTCGCGGCGCCGGCCCTCGGCACGCTGCAGGTCGGAGCGCTGGTCGTCGCATGGGTCCACGGCTCCATCGGTGTGTATTTCTGGCTGCGCTTGAAGCCGTTCTTCGCGCACGCGGCGCCGTTCCTGCTCACGGCGGCAGTGTTGCTGCCTACGCTCGCGCTCCTCGGGTATTACCAGTCGGGGCGAACGATCCTGACCTTGAGCGCGCTGCCGGAATGGAGCGAGAACAACCTCTCGCCCGGGCAGACCGGCACGCCGGAACAGAGCGCGGCACTCGCCGCGATCCGCGACATCGTGCTCGCCGCATGGGCCGGATCGATCGCGTTGGTGTTTGTTGCCCGCGGCGCGCGTGCGCTGCTGGAGCGTCGCCGCGGGACGAATCGAATCACGTACCCGGACGGTCGGACGATTCGTGTCCCGCGCGGACTCTCGGTGCTCGAATCGAGCTGGCGCTTCAACATCCCCCATGCAAGCGTCTGCGGCGGCCGCGGGCGCTGCTCCACGTGCCGGATCCGGATCATCGGCGACCGCCGGGCCCTGCCGCCACCGGCGCCCGGCGAGACGGCCGTGCTCGAGCGGGCGGGATTCGGCGCGGATTCCGGCGTGCGCCTCGCCTGCCAGCTGCGGCCCCGCGCGGATCTCGTCGTCGTGCCGCTGCTGCCCCCGAATGCGGATGTGTCGCATGCGCATGCGAGGATGCGCGCACATGCGGGCGAGGAGCGCTACGTCGTGAGCATGTTCGTCGACATGCGCGGTTCGACGCGGCTCGCGGAGCAGCATATGCCGTATGACATCGTGTTCATCATCAACCGGTTCGTCGCGGCCGTTTCGCAGGCGGTGCTCGAGGCCGGCGGAGCGCCGAACCAGTTCCTGGGCGACGGTCTCCTTGCGCTCTTCGGGGTCGCGGCGGACCCGGCCACCGCGAGTCGTCAGGCGATTCACGCGGCCGGCCTCATTGCCGCCAATGTGGGCCGCGTGAACGAACTGTTCGCCGAAAGCCTGGGCGAGCCCGTGCGCTTCGGCATCGGGATCCATGGGGGCGAGGTGATTCTGGGCGACGTCGGCTACGCCGACCATCGGGTGTTCACCGCGATCGGCGACGCCGTGAACGTCACCGCCCGGTTGCAGGAGCTGACGAAGACGCTCGAGTGCGAAGTGGTGCTGTCGGACGACGTGTGCCGCAGGGCGGGGCTCGCGCCCGAAGCGCTGCCGGCCATGGAGATCGCGCTGCGCGGACGCGAGGAACCGATGCGGGTGCGCCTCGCCGCGCGGGCATCGATGCTGGCCGGCGCCACCGGGTCCGTTGCGCTGCCGCAGCCGACGACGAGCGGCGCGACGGACTAGGGCCAGTGAACACTCCGGGGTTCAAGCGGCGCCGAGCGCCTTGAGGATCGCGGCGCTGCCGGAGGTGCCGATGCGATTGGCACCCGCGTCGCGCATCGCCAGCGCATCGGCGAGGCTGCGGATGCCGCCGGACGCCTTGACGCCGATGCCGGGCCCGACCGTGGCGCGCAGCAGGCGGACGTCGGCCACCGTAGCGCCGCCGGCCGGATGAAAGCCGGTGGACGTCTTGACGAACGCCGCGCCGGCGGCGAGCGCCAGACGGCACGCGAGGCGCTTCTCGTCCTCCGTCAGCGCGGCGGTTTCCAGTATCACCTTGACCGGGATCCGGGCACGGCGCGAACGACGGCTTCGATGTCCGCCGCGACCAGCGACGTCGCGGCCGCTCTTCAGCGCGCCGAAATTCTGCACCATGTCGATCTCGGCGGCGCCGTCGGCGGCGGCGAGCGCGGCCGCGCGGGCTTTCACGTCCGGCCGATCGCTGCCGTGCGGGAAGCCGACCACGCTGACCACGCGTCGCGGCCGTGCCGGCGAGCGAGCGCGCAGCGAGGGTCACCCAGCAGGGCTGCACGCAGTAGTAGCCGATCGACCACTCGCGCACGGTGTCGGCGCCGGAGCGGACGTCATGCTCGGTCGCCTCCGGCTTCAGCACCGAGTGGTCGAGCATCGCGGCGAGTTCGAGCGGGGTCATGGCGCTTTCGCTCCCGGTGCCGTCGCGGGCCCGGGCGATGCGCGCGACGAGGTAGGCTTCGAGCGCATGCCGCGGACGCGAACTCGGGCGTCGGTATCGGGCACGCCGAGGTAGAACACGACGAGCCGCGGCGACTTCGTTCGGCGCGGGATTTGCGGATCCGAACAGGCGGAGCTCGGTGCGCGGAAAGTCGGCGAAGTGCGCGCGCGGCACGCGAACGTCGATGCGTTGGGGGCGAGCGGGTGACGGGCAGGATCAGCTGCTCCCGCTGGGTGAACGGATCGCTCCCGACGACGCGACAACGCCGCGAAGGCATCGCGGTCGGCGGCGACGCGAACGACGACCTGCGTGTCGGCTTCGGTGGCGCCGCGCAGCACGCCCCAGGCGAGCGCCACGCCGGGCGCCGAAAAGACGTCGGCCGAGCCGTGCACTTCGCGCGGGCTGTCCGCTGCCATCGCGCGGCCGGCGAGCGCCATCGCGCCGCAGCAGCAGGCGAGCCACAGCAGCGCCGTCACGAGCCGTCCGCGTCGAATCACGCATCGGGTCCGTCCTGAGCGGCGGTCTCCGGCAGCACCGTCACGGCGTCGTCCGCAAAGCGCACGCGACGTTCGACCCTTCGGACACGACCGCGCCGGGTCCGGCGTCGTACCGGACGACCTGCAGCGTCTCGTCCGGCACAGCGCAGCAGGTATTCGATCTTCTCGCCGAGGAACGTGCGCGGCGACGACGGTGGCCTGCAGCGATCCCGTCGCCGCCGGGTCCGTGGCCGATGGCGATCGCTTCGGACGGACGACCAGGCGGACCGCATCGCCCGGCGCGAGCCCCGCGCGCGCCGCGCGCGCGTCGATCGTCGTCCCCAGCGCCGCCACCGGCGACCGACTCGCCGGCGACCGCGGCCACGCGGCCGGCGACGAGGTTCACGCGGCCGACGAACTGGGCGACGAACTGCGACGCCGGGCGATGGTAGAGGTCCTCGGCGGAACCTTCCTGGACGACGCTGCCTTCGTTCATCACCGCGATCCGGTCGGACACCGCCATCGCTTCTTCCTGATCGTGCGTGACGTAGACCGTCGTGATCGCCAGCCGCCGCTGCAGGTCGCGGATCTCGTGGCGCATCTGCACGCGAAGCTTGGCGTCGAGATTCGACAGCGGCTCGTCGAACAGCAGGACGCGCGGGCGGATGACGATCGCCCGGGCGAGCGCGACGCGCTGCTGCTCGCCGCCGGAGAGCTGGCCGGAGAACTGTCCGTCGTAGCCCGCGAGCCCGACGAGCGACAGCACGTCGCCGACGCGCTGCCGCACCTCCGCGGCGGGAAGCCTGCGCACGTTGAGGCCGTACGCCACGTTGTCGAAGATCGACAGGTGCGGGAACAGCGCGTAGTTCTGGAACACGAAGCCGATGTTGCGCCGGTTGGCGGGCTCCGCGGTGACGTCCTGCCCGCCGAAGCGGATGCGTCCGGCATCCGGCGTCTCGTAGCCGGCGATCATGCGCAGCGTGGTCGTCTTGCCGCACCCCGACGGCCCGAGGAGCGTCAGGAACTCGCCGGGGCGCACGTGCAGCACGACGTCGCGCGCGGCGTAGACCTCGCCCTTCACGCGGTGCGCATAGCGCTTGGACACCCGGTCGACGTCCACTCCGATCGATTCCGCGGTCACTGGTGCTCCCTTGGCGCTGCGCGCCGTCCCTCCGAGAGGGACCAATTCGCGCTCGGGACGGCCCGTCGCGCTCATAGTCTCACCCTCCGAGCAGGCTCGTCATCGGCACCGCGCCGGGCGCCCGGAAGAGGCGCAGCACGCGGCCGATGACGGCGATCACGACGAACACGATGACGACGACCAGCACGGAAAACGCCGCGGCGGGACCGAGCGAGAGCTCCGTGATGTTCTCGAGGATCTTGACGGTGATGAGCGTCCAGCCGATCGAGACCAGGAAGATCGTCGCGCTGATGGCCGTCATCGACCGGATGAACACGACGCCGAGCCCCGCGAAGAACGCCGGCAGGATGAGCGGCAGCGTGACGCGCCGGAACGTCGTCGCGGTGCCCGCGCCCAGCCCCTGCGACGCTTCCTCGAGGCTCTTGTCGATCTGTTGCAGGAGCGCCACCGTCGCCCGGATGCCCGTGGGGCCGTAGCGGAAGACGTAGCACGCGACGATGATGAGCGCCGTGCCGGTGAGCTCGATGGGCGGATCGTTGAACGCGATGAGGTAGGCGATGCCGACGATCGTTCCGGGGAGCGCGTAGTTGATCATCGACACGAGCTCCATCGTGCGGCGGCCGACGAACGACCGCTTGGCGACGAGGTAGCCCAGCAGCACTCCGTAGAGGCCGCCGAGCGGCATGGCGAAGGCGGCGATGATCGAGCGTGTCGCGGATCGCCTTCGCGCCGTCGGTGAAGATCGCGCGGTAGTGCTGCAAGGTGAACGTGTGATTGGCGCCGAGCGCCATCACCAGGGACGCGTAGAGCAGCAGCGCGTAGAAATAGACGATGACCGGGCCACGGCCGCGCACGCGCAGCAGCAGGGCGTTGCGCGCCGCGCGCGACAGGCTGTTGAAGGGCGTCTGTCCGGCGCCCTTGCCCGTGATCGTGACGTAGAAGCGGCGGCTCACCCAGTAGCGTTGCAGCAGGAACACGATGAGCGCCGGCAGGAGCAGCACGAACGACAGCGCCGCGCCGCCGCGGAGGTCGAAGAGGCCGGTGATCTGCAGGTAAGCCTGGGTCGGCAGCACCGGAAACTGGTTGCCGCCCAGGATGAGCGGAGTGGCGAAGTCGGCGAGCGACGCCGCGAAGAGCAGCAGGAAGGCGTTGGCGAGGCCCGGAACGGCGAGCGGCAGCGTCACGGTGCGAAACACGCGACAGCGCGATGCACCGAGCGAGAATGCCATGCCCTCGATGTTCGAATCGATCGCGGTGAGGATCGGTCGCAACGTCAGGTAGGCGATCGGGAAGTACGTGAGCGTTTCGGACAGCAGCGTGCTCGCGAGGCCGTAGACCGTCACGCCCTTCAGGCCGAGGAGGTCGTAGGTGATGAGGCCGCGCGGACCGAACGAGAAGATCATCGCGATCGCCGTCGTGAACGGCGGGGAGACGAGCGGCAGCAGCACCGCTCGCGTCGACGATGCCCAGGAGCCATCGCGGCAACCGACCGCGCGCCGCGGTGAAGGCGAACAGGAACCCAAGGACGGTACCGGCGATGCCGACCAGCGTCGCGAGCAGCAGGCTGTTCCAGAAGGCGCGGACCTGGTGCCGGTCGGTCAGGACGGCAGCGATACCGGCAGTGGTGAACGAGCCATGGTCGGTCAGCATCCGCACGAACAGCATCGCGAGCGGATAGACGACGAACAGGCCCAGCAGGAGCCAGAGGGCGAGCACCGCCGCCGCGACGACGGGATCCTCGCGGACTCCGACGGGGCCGGCCGCCAGCACGCCTCCGGTGGGGCCGGCCACGATGCCCGGCTACGGGTTCAGCACTTCGGCGATCCAGCGGTCGACGACACGCTTCCTGTTGGCGCCGGCATAGTCGGCATCGATCGGAAAGATCTTCGCGCCTTTCAGCACTTCGGCGAGGCTAGGCTCCAGCGCGACCGCCGGGTTCGCCGGCACGAAGTTGATCTTGTACTTCGCGAACTGGCCCTGCATCGCGGGCGAGGTGGCCCAATCGATGAGCTTCTTGCCGAGCTCCGGATTCTTGGCGCCCTTGATGAGGGCGATGCCCTCGGCCGCGGTGCCGATGCCTTCCTTCGGAAAGCTGATCGTCACGTCGTAGCCCTTCGCCTTGGTGTCGAGCGCGTCGACGATGAAGAAGATGCCGCCGCCGGCCTGGCCGAGACCGACGGGCAGCGTGCCGCCGCCGCCGCTCTTGGTGTAAAGCTGCACGTTAGGCCGCAGCTTCTTCATGTAATCGAACGCCTTGTTCTCGTCGCGGCCGTTGACTTCCAGGATCGAGAAGATGCGCGTGACCGCGGTGCCCGACGTTCCGCGCATCGGCCATCTGCAGCATGTTCTTGTACGGCGCGGCGAGCAGGTCGCTCCAGGAGCTCGGCGGCTTCAGCCCGTGCTCCTTCAGGAACTTTTCGTTGGTCATGAACACGAGCGGGTCGTCGGCGATGGCGATCCATTGCCCGTCGGCGTGCCGGAAGCGCGGAGGCAGTGCGGAGTACGCGGGCGGCTTGTAGGATTCGAACACGCCTTCGCCGATGCCGGCGGCGAACGTCTCGACCGGTCCGCCGAAGAGCACGTCCACGCGCGGGTTGTTCTTCTCGGCGATGACGCGGGCGAGCGCTTCGCCGGACGAGAAGCGGACGAAGTTGACCTTGATGCCGGTCGCCTTCTCGAACTCCTCGAACATCGGCCGCGCCCAGTTCTCCGGCCAGATGGAGTACGCGTTCACGACGTCGGCCGCGCGCGCCGGCATGGCGAAGAGCAGCGCGAAACCCAGCAAGGGAACGAGCGTGACAGCGCGCGCCGCGTCGCGCAGCGATCGATGCGAGATGATCATGGGCTTCCTCCGGTGATTTCCTGGCGCACGCTCACGGCGCGCATTTGCCGACGTAACCCTCGGACACCGCCGCCTCGGCGTCCGTGGGGTTGACCCCGCGGCCGTCGAAGAGCACCGGGATCTGGCCTCGGTTCCGATCTTGCTGTCGGCGCGGCGGCGTTCGTTGATCATCCGGAAGATGTTCCATTCGTCGTGCGCGCCGCGACTCACGGACGACGACGCGCGCAACGCGTAGTAGCGGCGGAACACCGGCTTGGTGAGGCCGCCCTGAACGGCCTTCTCGAAGTCGGGATCGGACTTGACGCGCTTGTCGAAGTACTGATCGAGCTTCGCCATGTCGGCGTTGCCGTCGAAGCCGAAATAACGGGCGAAGTCCTGCGGCCCTGCGAAGTAAACGAAGTCGAAGTCGCCGAGCCCGTCGGGACCCTCGAGCAGCTGGGTCCACATCAGCATGTAGTCGGCGCCGCCGCCCTTCGGGAGATCGGCATCGAGCGTGGCCGGATTGAGCACGTAGACGAAATCGGCGCCGAAGCGTTTCTCGATGGCGGTCTTGGCGCTTTCGGCGACCTCCCAGTTGATGTTGAAATTACCGCCGCCCGCCGATGTGAGCGGGACGCTCAGGTAACCGACGGCCTTGCCGGCTTTGCGCTGTTCCGCGAGGATCTGGCGGAAGCGCTCGACCTTGGAAGTGATGGCGGCCTTGAACTCGTCGTTGACGCAGTAGCAGATGCCGGTCCTCGTGCACTCGGAGATCTTCGCGGCGTGCGCGACGCGCGGCTGCACACTGAAGACGGCGGCAAGAGCGAGGGCAAGCGCGGGAATGGCAAACGGGCGGGCGGGTGGCACGGCGTGGTCCTCCCCAGGGCGATGAACCGCATTCGGCGATGGTCGCCGCGCCCCGTGGCCTGCGCTGCCGCGGGAGCGACCCCAACGCGCATCATATGACGTGCGCCGTCCCGGCAGCAATGGGGACCGCCGGTGCCGCGCGAAGGAGGTTCGGCTGGTCAGCCGCGCCGCGCGCTAGCGATCGGGCGGACGCTTGGCCGGCGAGGCTCCGTCGCCCGGAGTGAAGCTGCGCCCCGTCTTGCGGCGGCTCGCGAGTTGATGCACCGTGAGCGCGGCGATCGAAGCGCCCAGCGCGGCGATCGTCGCCGAGTCGCGCGCCAGGAGTTGGAGCAGCTGGTTGAACAGCTGCGGGTTGCTCTGCTCGATGTAGCGGACGATTTCCTGGATCTGTCCCGACGAGGCGCGCGCCGCATCTTCCAGCGAGACGGGGATTTCCGGCCATCGCGCGTGCGTGGCGTACTTGGCGAAGGCACCGCCGCCCAGGACGGCCAGCGCGAGCGGACCCACGGACGCGAGCAGCCGGCCCAGCATGCGCGCCCGCTGCCGGAGCGCGAGTCGATCGAACGATGCGGCCACGATGACCGGCAGCGTGGGCGCTCCGTCGGGACTTCCCGGCAGCGCGGCCCCCAACGCGCTTGCAGCGGGTGCGTCGGGCGCGGACCTTGAATGCTTTCCCATGGGCGATCTCCTTCGATTGGCGTGAGAATCCTGCAGTCGCGAGGCGACCGTTTCGCTTGGGTGAGGAAGCGAAGGCGTCGAGGGTCCGCGTGCAGCGCGACCGCGCGCTGCGTACTGCAGCATGGACACGACGATCATGATGCGACTCGCGTTCGCGGCCAAAGTTCCGCAGCCGATGGCGGCGTTCCTCGACGCGCATCACTCCCGCGCGCAATCGAACGGCGGCGCGACGGCGAAGGATCCGCCGTCAGAGGATCCGGTTGAACCAGAGCAGGGACAGGAGCCCCGATACGAGGGCGAGGCCGGCCGCGGCGGCGGCGAACAGCGCAGAGATCTCGGTCTCCTTCTGCTCGAAGAACAGCTTGGTGTTGAGGTTCTTGTAGATCTTCTGCAGGTCGGTGGCGGTACCTGCGTAGAAGTACTCGCCTTGCGTCAGATTGGCGATGGTCTTCAGCGACTGCTCGTCGAGCCGCACGCGCATCGACCAGCCTTCGGCACCGATCGTCTCGCCGTTCTGGGTGCCGATGCCGACGGTGTAGACCCGGATGCCGCGGTCGGCGGCCATGCGCGCCGACTCGATCGGGTCGGGGCCGGTCGTCGTCTGCCCGTCCGTGAGCAGGATGATGGCGGCCGACGAATACGATCCCGGCGGCACGGTCTTGACCTCCGCCCTGTCCGTCGCCTTCGCGGGATCGAGCGGGCTCGCCCGCGCCGCCTCGCGCCGTGGATTGGACGAGCGCAGATCGAATTCGGCATCGGGGAAGATCATTTTCAGCGCGACCAGGATCCCGCTGCCGACCGCCGTGCCGCGCTGCAGCTGAAACCGCTCGATGGCGGCGAGGATGTCCTCGCGGCTGTGCGTCGGCGATTGCACGACCGAGGCCGTGGCGGCGAATGAAACGACGCCGATGCGCGTGCTCTTCGGCTGCTCGGCGACGAACGCGCGCGCCGCCTCCTGCGCCGCGACGATGCGACTCGGCTTGACGTCGGTTGCGCGCATGCTTCCCGAGACGTCCATCGACAGGATCACGGTTTCGTGCTGCGACGGCAGCGTGACGATTGCTGCCGGACGCGCGATCGCAATGATCATCAGCGTGAAAGCCGAGAGGAACATGAGCGGCGGCACGTGCCGGCGCAGGCTGCCGCCGGCGTGGAGGGCGTCCTTGACGATGGACAGGCTCGCGTAGCGGAGCGCGCTCTTCTTCTTGCGGCGCAACAGGACGACGTACACGGCGACGACTGTCGGCACGAGCAGCAGCAGCCACAACATTTCCGGCCACAGCCAGGTCACGTGTGCAGTCCGAGATGTTTCGGGAAGCCGCCACCCGTGGCGAGCTGACCGCGACGCTTGCGGAGGTCGGCGAAGCGCAGGATCGCGTCGACCAGATCGTCGTTCGTCGACAACTCGAGGGCGTCGACACCCGCGTCGCCGAACGCCGCCCGAAGCTCGGCTTCGCGGTCCTTGGCGGCCGCCTCGAACCGCTTGCGGAATCCGCGGTCGTGCGTGTCGACGAAAAGCTGCTCACCTGTCTCGGCGTCCTGCACGACCAGCATTCCGAGGTCCGGCAACTCCATCTCCAGCGGGTCGTACAGGCGCACGGCGACGACGTCGTGCCGCTGCGCGAGGTGGGCGAGCGGCTCGGCCCATCCCGGTGCGCTGATGAAGTCCGAGACGACGAAAATGAGCGAGCGCCGCGGCGCCATCGCGTAGGCGGACCGCAGGAGCTCGCCCAGGTCGGTGGCCCCGATCTGTGCGTGCGCCGGCCGGGTCTGCATCCGGTGCAGGAGATGCAGCACCTGGCGCCGGCCGCTTCGGGTCGGAATGACCGTATCCACGCGATCCCCGTAGAACAGCGCGCCGACGCGATTGCCATGGCGCGTCAGGATGCGGGCGAGCACGGCGACGAACTCGGTCGACACCGCCTCCTTCTTCATGTCGCTCGAGCCGAAATCGACCGACGCGCTCAGGTCGAGCAGGAACCACGCCGCGACCTCGCGCTCCTCGTTGAACTCGCGCACGTAGGGCGTGGTGAGGCGCGCCGTGACGTTCCAGTCGATGTGCCGGACGTCGTCGCCGTACTGGTACTCGCGCAGATCCGCGAGGTCGAGCCCGTAGCCGCGAAACAGCGTCCGATAGTCGCCGTGCAGCACGCCGTCGAGCCGCCGTATCACCGTCCACTCGAGACGGCGCAGGACCGCCTCAGGCGTTCGCGTCGGGTTTCGGGTCGATTCGGACATGGCTCTCGAGCGGCTTCTCGGGCCTCGGCACGTGCTGCATGATGCGCTGAACGAGCTGGTCCGCGGACTGCGCGTCGGCGAGCGCTTCGTAGGACAGGGACAACCGGTGCCGCAGCACGTCGGGCACGAGATCCGAGACATCCTCGGGCAATACATAGGAGCGCCCGCGCAGGAAGGCCAGCGCCCGCGCGCCCTCGACGAGGTGGATCGTCGCCCGCGGGCTCGCGCCGTAGGTGAGGTAGCGGCCCACGTCCTTGATGCCGAACTTGTCCGGATGGCGCGTCGCCGCGACGAGCCGCACCGCGTACTGGATCAGCGACGGGTCCACGTAGCCGGTGCGGCACTCCCGCTGCAACGCCGCGAGCTCGTCCGTCGTCGCGACGGCGGTGACCTCCTGCGCAACCCCGGTGACCCGCTCGACGATGACGAACTCCTCCTCCTCGCTCGGATAGTCGACCAGCACCTTCATCATGAACCGGTCGACCTGGGCTTCCGGCAGCGGGTAGGTGCCTTCGGTCTCGATCGGATTCTGAGTCGCCATCACGAGGAACGGCGCGGGGACCCGGTGCGTCTCGCCGGCGATCGTGACCTGGTACTCCTGCATGACCTCGAGCAGCGCACTCTGCACCTTCGCCGGCGCGCGGTTGATTTCGTCCGCGAGCAGCAGGTTGGCGAAGACCGGGCCGAGCGACGTGTTGAACTCGCCGGTCTTCTGGTTGTAGATGCGGGTGCCGACAAGGTCCGCCGGGACGAGGTCGGGCGTGAACTGGATGCGCTTGAAGCTGCCGCGAATCGTGCGCGCGAGGGTCTTGACCGTAAGCGTCTTCGCGAGACCCGGGACGCCTTCGACGAGGAGATGTCCCTGCGCCAGAATCGCCACCAGGACGCGCTCGAGAAAATGATCCTGACCGACGACGATCCTCTTCACTTCGTAGAGGATGCGTTCCATCAGCGGCGTGACCTCGGTGTGACCGGTTGCGGTGTCGTTCATGCGTATGCGCCCCAAAGTGATGCCGCGTCAGAACGGCCGTGTCAAAACGGCGATATGCCGACCGCGGCCGCCGCGCTCTCGATCGGGACCGCGAAGCCGATGCCGATGAAGACGTGCTCTTCCGTCGGATTGAGGATGGCCGTGACGATACCCACCACCTCGCCGTCGGCCGTGACGAGCGGGCCGCCAGAATTGCCTGGATTGGCCGCGGCGTCGAACTGGATGAGGTTGGTGAGCTGCCGCTTGCCTTGCGGCGATCGGTACTCGCGCTGCAACCCGGAAATGACACCGGAGGAGACCGACGGCCCGATGCCGAACGGAAATCCGACCGCGATGACCTCGTCACCCGGCGCGAGGTCGCTGGTCGAGCGCAGCGTCGCGGCGACGAGATCGTCGGGGAGCTTCTTCGCCTGCAGCACGGCGAGATCGTGCTCCGGCCGCACGCCGATGACGACTGCCTCGGATTCGAGCCCGTCGAAGAACTCGACTTGCACCTGGTCGGCGCCGTTGACCACGTGCAGATTGGTGAGAATGATGCCCGTGTCCACGATGACCACCCCGCTGCCGACGCCTTCGGTCTGATAGCCGTCCTCGCGCTGGTCGCTCGAGCGACCGCGCACTCGCACGACAGAGCGTTGCACGGCCGCGTACGACTTGGCCGCGTGCGACGGCATGGGGACATTCTCCAGCGTGTACAGCACCGCGGCGTCGACGTCCTTCTGTGTCAACGCGGCCGGCGTGGGCGCAAATGCCGCATGGACCGCGACCAGAATCAGCGCGAAGAGGCCGCCGCCGGCGACGAGCAGACCGCGTTCGTGGCGAGCCAGCAACGTGCGCCAGCGAGCGCGTGGGGCCGGCGCAGACGCGGGGCGATCCGGTGGCGCCGTCGACGCGGCGTTCGTGGCGGACGCGCCGCGCGGCGGGACGCTCGGAGGGCGCGTCCGGCCGGACCTGCTGTACAGCGTTGCCTTCTTCATCTGCCGCCCACCCGTTGCGTTCTAGGTCGACCCGCTTCGGATAAACGGTAACACGAAAATACGTGCCGAAGGCGCCGCGCGGGCGCTTGACTTTCGCCCGGTGCGTGGCGCCCAATGTTGCCATTCGCGGGTCACGTGGAGTCTCAAATGTCGCTTCGATCGCTTCGTTCCATCGTCGCCGGGCAGCCTCCGGCCGTCGCGGAAAGGACGCTGACGGTGCTGGAGGCCGCGATCCTCATGAAGGAAAAGGGCAAAGGGGCGATGCTGGTGGTCGAGGGGACGCGCCTCACCGGCATTTTCACCGAACGGGACGCGCTCTTTCGGGTGATCGCCGCCGGGCGCGACCCCGCCACCACGATGCTCGGTGACGTCATGACCCCGCAGCCCCAGACGATGAGTCCCGACGAGCCCTTCGTGAAGGCGCTGCGGCTGATGCACAAGCGTGGCTTCCGCCATCTGCCGGTCGTCGAGCATGGCCGGCCGCTCGGCGTCGTGTCCGCGCGCGACGCGCTCGATGACGATCTCTATGACCTGCGGGTCGAACTGGTGCAGCGGGGCGACGAGCGGGACTGAGACGTGGGGTCGGAGACGGCCGTCGTGCCGCGCCGGTAGCGGACATCCGGTTCGCAGGTAGGCGTCGCCGATCCCATCAAGTCGCGATCAGCCGCGACACGCGCACCGGCACATCCGGCCGCTGCAACCCTTCGACGCGTTCCTGTTTCGCCCGGTCGGCCATCGTCAGGCGGGTCCGCAGGCGAACGTATTCGGCCCACGACCGGATGATGAAGCGCTCGACGAAGCGACCCTCCTCGCCGAGATCGCGGAAGACGCGCCAGTCGCTTGCCCCGTTGCGCCGCCGGATCGCCTCGACCCGGTGGATGGCTTTGATGAACTCGTTCGACGTTCTCCGGGCGATCCGGTACTCGATCTGGATCAGCACCGGCCCGTCGTCGGGCAGGGGTTCGAAGGCGATCGCCAAGTCGGGCAGCTGCATGCCGGGCGTCACGTCGGCTTCGTCGCCCATCCGGAGGTGGACGCGCCGATTGACGCCCAGCAGCACCAGCATGGTACCGGCCGCCGCGGCGAGGGCGGTGGGGGTACCCGCCAGGGACGCGAGCCAGCCCCAGAGGGCGCTGCCCAGCGCCATGCTGGCCTGAACGGCGATGAGATTGGTCGCGACCGAGCGAGCCCGCACCCAGGCCGGCGCGGATGTTTGCGTCCCCGCGGACAGGCTCGCAAGCACACCCGTCCAGGCGGCGCCGGTGCCGAAGGCTCCCAACAGCGCGACCGCGGTGTAACCGGCGGAGGCGATGAGCAGCGCGCCGACGATCCACAGCAGAACGCACGAAGTGACCATCGTGTTGAGCGACATGCGACGCAGGGCTCGCGGGAGCAGGAGCGCGCTGACGACGGCGCCGATCCCGAAGCTCGCCGACAGCAACCCAAAGCCGCCTGCGCCGAGCTCGAGCTGGTCGCGGGCGATGACGGGCATGAGCGCCAGCACCGCACTCGCGCAGAGCGCGAAGCTCACGTTGTGAACGATCAGCGAGCGCATGGCCGGCGAATGCCGGGTGTAGCGCAGGCCGCTCTCGATGCCGGACAAGAGAGTTTCGGGCATCGGACGCACCGGACGCTCCGGGCTCTTCCAGCCGCGCGCGGCGATGATCATCACGACAAAGAAGAACGCGCAGCCGAGGAGCGCGCTCCCCGAGCTCAACCAGGCCACCGCCGCTCCGGCGAGCGCCGGACCGACCGCGCGCGCCACGTTGAAAGCGACTGCGCCCAGCGCGACCGCGCTCGGCACGTCGGGGCCCGCCACGAGATCGTTGATGCTCGCCAACTGTGCCGGCATGTAGAATGTGAAGCAGGCGCCGATGAGGAACGTGAAGACGAGCAGCGTGGCCGGCGTGGTCGCGCCGAGCAGCGTGATGACGCCGAGAGTTGCGGTGGCGGCGAAGAGAGACGATCTGCGTCAGCAGGATCACTCGCCGCCGGTCGACCAGGTCCGCGAGCGCGCCCGCGAAGAGCCCCAGCAGCAGCGACGGTGCGGTGCTTGCGGTTTGTACCAGGGCCACCATGAGCGCGGAAGGCGTCAGCGTCGCCATGAGCCAGGCGACGATGGTCGTCTGTGTCGTGTAGCCCAGGGCCGCGCCCACGGACCCGATGTAGAACTGCCGGAAGGCGGTGTGCCGGAGCGGGGACGCGCGAACGACCTTGGAGGTCAGCGAGGCAAGGCGATCGAACACGGCGCAAGTGTAGCTTGGCGCCGGAGGCGTGCGGGGTGATCGCGGCGACCGCGCCGATCCCTCGACGATAGGATTGCGATGAAATATCGAACGTTGCCGGGCACCGATCTCAACGTTTCCGAGGTCTGCCTCGGCACGATGACGTGGGGCGAGCAGAACAGCGAAGAGGACGCGCAGGCGCAACTGGACTGCGCGCTGGCGCAGGGCGTCAACTTCATCGATACCGCCGAGATGTATCCGGTGCCGCCGAATGCAGCCACGCAGGGTCGCACCGAAGCGTTTCTCGGCCGCTGTGCTCGCGCGTCGCGGGCGCGAGGGCATCGTCGTGGCGACCAAGGTGGCGGGACCCGGGCGCCGCGACTGGATCAGGAACGGCCGCACCGATCTCACCCGCGACGTCATCGCCGAGGCCGTCGACACGAGCCTCGCGCGGCTCAAGATCGATTGCATCGACCTCTATCAGATCCACTGGCCGCAACGGAACGTGCCCATGTTCGGCGCGCCCGAGTTCGAACCCACGAAGGAGCGCGCAGGGCCGCCGATCGAGGAGCAGGTCGGGGCCCTCGCCGGGCTCGTCAAGGCCGGCAAGATTCGTTACTACGGCTTGTCGAACGAAACCGCGTGGGGCGTGTGCGAGTTCCGCCGCGTCGCGCGGGAGCAGGGCGTGCCGGGACCCGTCACGATCCAGAACAGCTACAGCCTCGTCTCGCGTGGAGTCGACAACGATCTCGCCGAAACGCTGTTTCGCGAGCGGATGTCGCTGCTCGCCTACAGTCCGCTCGGCGGGGGCATCCTGACGGGCAAGTATCTCGGCGGTTCGCCGCCGCCGAATTCGCGGTATGCGCTCTTCGACGGGTTGGGCATGCGATTTCGCAAGCCCATCGTGCACGAAGCCGTCGCGGCCTACGCCTCGTTGGCGCGACGGGCAGGCATTTCGCTCACCGAGCTTGCGCTCGGCTACGTGAAAAGTCGCTGGCATGTCGGCGCGACGATCATCGGCGCGACGTCGCTCGCGCAGCTCGCGGAAAATATCGCGGCCGCGCAGTTCGAGCTCGACGGACCGACGCTGCGCGTTGCGGCGTGCAGATTGCCGAATTGCACCTCCGCTTTCCGAATGCGCGGCCTGCGGGCTGGGGAGAAATAGGAGTTGCGCCGTCCGCGGCAAAGGGGAACAATGACATTGTCATAACCCCTGCCGTTGCCACTAGGAGGCGTCATGCTCAATTTCAGCCGTCGCGATCGACCCGCCGACACTTACGACGCCAAGACCGCGGGCAAGCCTGGCTTGCGGCCCGCGGCCGTCTACGAGCCGCCGGGATCGCCGACGTCCAGGATTCTCCGCGGCGCCCGTGCGCGCGTTGCCGCCCGATCCCGGTCCGCCGGCGAGGGACACCATCGCCCGAGCCGAACGCCGCGCATGCGGCCACGCCGGCGGCCCCGCATCCCGCGCCGGCAACTTCAGCCAACGAAGCGCCCGGCAGCAAGCTGTTCGTCGGCGTCAACATCAAGCTCAAGGGCGTGGAAATAACCGACTGCGATCTCCTCGTGGTCGAGGGCCACGTGGAGGCGACCGTGCACAGCAAGGTGATGCAGATCGCGAAGCCGGGGACACTTGCAAGGGACTGCGCTCGTCGACGTCGCGGAAATTCACGGCGAATTCACGGGCGAGCTCACTGCGCGGACTCGCCTCGTCGTACACGGCACCGGACGGGTGTCGGGGACGATCCGTTATGGTCGGCTGATCGTGGACGACGGCGGCACGCTCAGCGGCGACGTGCGACAGCTCGACGTCGCGGAGGCGCCGGCGCCGCCGCAACCGCACCCCCAACCGCCGCGCCGCGGGATTGCCGATCCACGCGCTCATTCCTAGGAACGCGCGTCAGTTCGCCCTGAACTGGACGCGCCGCACTTTCCGGTCGTACTCGGCCTCGGTCGCAAGCGTGATTTCGGTGCCGTCCGCGGCGAAGACGCGGCCGCCGTTGCGGCGGCAGGCGTTGCGCTCGTACTGGCACGGCCCCATCTCCGGATGCTTGCGGCACATGGCATCGACTTTCTGCACATATTCGATGGCCGTCTGCTTGATCGCGGTTCCCGACCCGACGACGCACACGTAGATCACGCCTGGCGGCACGACGATCGGCGGCATCGGCGCCGATGCCGCAGGTGGCGGGGATTGCGGTGCCACCGCGCCGGTGCCCGGAGGCGGCACCGCCTCCGGGAGGGGTCGCCGGGTCACGGCGGGTGCGGACGCCTCGGGCGCGGCCGTGGGCGCGGGCGACGCAGGTTCGCGCGGCGGCGCGCATGCCGCAACCGCGACGACCAGCCACCATGACGCCCATGTGTACCGCACGATACGGCGATCATGCCACACCGTGCCGCGACCGATTCTTCCCTCGCGCTATTCCGGCGTGCGCCGCCCTATGACCGTAATCGTCGGGAACACGTATACGGGCAATCCGTCGTGATACGTGCCCGAGAACTCTCCGACGTGGTGCGCCGCGTTGGGGGCGGCCTTCGCGGGTGCGCTGGCATGAGCGGTCGCTGGTGGCGTCGGATCGGCGTCGCCGGGGAGGAAATGGCAGGCCGCCGTGGCAAGGAGGCCGACTGCCGCGATGCGGATCAGTGCGGTGCGGTGCGATGCCGCCGTGCGCACGGGGGTCCGCAGAAAATGCTTGCGGGCGGCGGCGCCGAGGTTTTCAATTGCAAGTGGCGTTGACATGATGGAGTGCCCTCGGGGCGGTGGCATGAGCTAGAATCTAGTCTTGCATCGGCTACGGAACAAGCGATTTGTTTTCCAGAGTAATGTGAATTCCGCTCACACAAGAGGAGACCGATCATGGCCGTCCGACTGCCGCCGATGCAAGCGTTGCGGGCCTTCGAGGCCACCGCTCGCGAAGGCAGCCTCACGCGGGCCGCGGAGTCCCTCAACCTGACGCACGGCGCGATCAGCCACCAGATCAAATCGCTCGAGGCGGATCTCGGCCTGCGGCTCACGGAACGCCACGGCCGCGGCATTCGCCTGACGGACGAAGGCGAACGGTTCGCGAGCCGCGTGCGCGCCGCCTTTGCGGAGCTTACGGCGGGGGTTCGCGAAATCACCGCGCACACCAATCCGCGCCTCTTGCGGGTGAGCGTCGGTCCCCTCGTTTGCCGCCCGCTGGCTCTTGCCGCGCATCGGCCGCTTTCTCGCGGCCTGCCCCGACGTCGATCTCGACGTACGCTCCAATATGGCGAACGTCGATTTCGAGCGCGACGATGCCGATGTCGCGATCCGGTACGGCCATGGCGACTGGCCGGGAGTGACCGTGGAGCACCTGCTGGACGATGCCTTCTTCCCGGTGTGCAGTCCCCGCCTGGTGCAGGGACGCCGCCCGAAGCGTCCCGAGGAACTCGCGAGGTTCACGCTGCTGCGCGCGGCCGATGAGCCCTGGAAGCCGTGGTTCGAAGCCGCCGGACTCGACTGGCCCGAACCGGCACGCGGGCCGATCTTCAATGACTCGTCGCACATGCTGCAGGCGGTCGCGGAAGGGCAGGGAGTGGCGCTTGCCCGCCGTTCGCTGCTGGGCAACGATGTCCGCAACGGCGTTCTGGTGCAGGCTCTTCGACGTTGTGGCGCCGGCGCCCCGCCGGTTCTGGCTCGTCTATCCGCCGCGGATGGCGAATTCGGCGAAGCTCGCGCTGTTCCGCCGATGGCTGCACGAGGAGATTGCGGCCGAGCGGCTCGCTGCGCCTTCGGAGTCGCCGCGGAAGGCACCAGCCAAGGGCCGCGGTCGCAGGTCCGGCGCCCGATCCCGACGGGGTTGAGGTCCGACCGTCAGCAGCCGGCGCCGCGCAGGTTCCGGCGTCCTGCGCCTTCATCGCTGCGGTCGCCGCATGTGGTCGCCGTGGGCGTGGCCCAACAGCACGACGTGCACGTCGCCGAGGCGGGGATCGTTCGCGCCATGAGAGGCGAACAAGCGAAGGCGGCAAGGATCGGCAACGCGAGTCGATGCAGTTTCATCAGGAGCACTCCTTCGGGTCAACCTGCGCGCGGACGAACACGTTACGTCGGCACATTGTTCCCTGTCCATCGCATCTCGAAAGGCACGGACGTGTCGCCACTGACGCGCGAACGGCACCCGCAGTTACGAAAATGGGCAGGCCACCGGCCCATTTTCGACGCCGGGCCGGCTTGTTGCCACCGTGCGGACTGGGCGCGAGACGGTGTGCGCAACGCGACCGCGTGCCCGGCCAATGCGGGCCGCCCGCGGGCCGGGACGGCGGGACGGGGATCGCTGGCCCCCATGTCTGGCACGCCTTATGCAGTACAAGTGGCGAGCACTCTCCTGGATCGGCGAGTGCCGACGTGCCCCATCGAGCCCCATCGGGCGTGTCGCAGCGCCGAGTCCGACCGCCGTGGCCGCGACGTTTTCTGCGGCCGGCGGAGACAGGACCTTGGCAGCTGCATATAGGCAACAAGACCAAGAAGGTGTGCCGCTCCGTATGCCGGGAGCGGGAGCGGATCGGCCCCGGGAATCCGGCATCTTGGTGACTGGCCTTATGGGATTACGACGATGACGACGCTGCTCGACGACTTCCGGTCGAATTATTCGGCCACGCAGAACGAGGAAATGGGCCTCGAGGACTACCTCGAGCTGTGCAAGCGGGAACCGGCCGCGTACGCGACCGCCGCGGAACGGATGCTCGCCGGCATCGGCGAGCCGGAGCAGGTCGACACCCGAAACGACCCGCGCCTCGCCCGGATCTTCGGCAATCGCGTCATCCGGCGCTACCCGGCCTTCGGCGAATTCTTCGGCATGGAAGAGGCGATCGAGCAGATCGTCGCGTTCTTCAAGCATGCCGCCCAGGGGCTCGAGGAGCGCAAACAGATTCTCTACCTGCTGGGCCCCGTCGGCGGCGGCAAGTCGTCGATCGCCGAGCGGCTGAAAGCGGTGATGGAGAAGCACCCCATCTACGCGATCAAGGGTTCGCCGGTCAACGAATCGCCGCTCGGCCTGTTCGCGCCGGAGCGGTTCGGCGCGGTGCTGGAGTCGGACTACGGCATTCCGCGCCGCTACCTGAACGGCATCATGTCGCCGTGGGCTGTCAAGCGCCTGGAGGAATTCGGCGGCGACCTGTCGCGCTTCCGCGTCGTGCGCATCCAGCCGTCGGTGCTGCGCCAGGTGGCGATCACCAAGACCGAGCCCGGCGACGACAACAACCAGGACATCTCGTCGCTCGTCGGCAAGGTCGACATCCGCCAGCTCGAGCATCTGTCGCAGAACGATCCGGACGCCTACAGCTACTCCGGCGGCCTGTGCCTCGCCAACCAGGGGCTGCTCGAATTCGTCGAGATGTTCAAGGCGCCGATCAAGATGCTGCACCCGCTGCTGACCGCGACGCAGGAAGGCAATTTCAAGGGTACGGAAGGGTTTTCGGCGATTCCGTTCAACGGCGTCATCGTGGCGCACTCGAACGAATCGGAATGGCACAGCTTCCGCAACAACAAGAACAACGAGGCGTTCCTCGACCGCATCTACATCGTCAAGGTGCCGTACTGCGTGCGCGTGTCCGAGGAAGTCAAGATCTACCAGAAGCTCCTCACCAACTCGTCGCTCGCCGGCGCGCCCTGCGCACCCGGCACGCTCGAGATGATGGCGCAGTTCTCGGTTCTGACGCGATTGAAGGAGCCCGAGAATTCGAGCATCTATTCCAAGATGCGGGTGTACGACGGCGAGACGCTGAAGGACGTCGATCCCAAGGCGAAGACGCTGCAGGAGTATCGCGATTACGCCGGCACGGACGAAGGCATGACCGGGATGTCGACGCGCTTCGCCTACAAGATCCTGTCCGCCGTGTTCAACCACGACCAGACCGAGATCGCGGCCAATCCGGTGCACCTCATGTACGTGCTCGAGCAACGGCTCGCCCGCGAGGACCTGCCGGACGAGGTGCGCCGCCGCTGCGTCGAGCACGTCAAGGGCTACCTCGCTCCGCGCTACGCGGAGCTGATCGGCAAGGAGATCCAGACCGCCTATCTCGAATCGTATGCCGAGTATGGCCAGAACATCTTCGACCGCTACGTCACGTTCGCGGACTGCTGGATCCAGGAAGAGGATTACCGCGATCCGGAGACCGGCGAGAGCTTCGACCGCGGTTCGCTCAACACCGAGCTCGAAAAGGTCGAAAAGCCGGCGGGCATCGCGAATCCCAAGGATTTCCGCAACGAGATCGTCAATTTCGTGCTGCGCGCACGCGCCCACAACAACGGCCGCAATCCCGCGTGGAGCAGCTACGAGAAGCTGCGCGAGGTGATCGAGAAGAAGATGTTCTCGAACACCGAGGATCTGCTGCCGGTGATCTCGTTCAACGCCAAGGCGTCCGCCGACGAGAAGCAGAAGCACCAGAATTTCGTCGCGCGCATGGTCGCCAAGGGCTACACCGAGAAGCAGGTGCGCCTGCTGGCGGAGTGGTACCTGCGCGTGCACAAGTCGTCATGACCGGGCGCGCCTGAGCCGGGAGCCCGCGGATGCACCACCTCATCGACCGCCGGCCGAACGGCCGCGGCAAGAGCGCGGTCAACCGCGAGCGGTTCCTGCGCCGGTACAAGGCGCAGATCGAGGCCGCCGTGAAGAAGATGGTCGGCGAGCGGCGGTTCGCCGACATGGAGCAGGGCGGCGAGGTCCGCGTGCCGAAGAAGGACATCTCCGAGCCGTCTTTCGGCTTCGGCCGCGGCGGTGACCGCGAATTCGTGCTGCCCGGCAACCGCAAGTACGTCGCGGGCGATCGCATTCCCAGGCCCGAAGGCGCCGGCGCAGGGGGCGGCAACGGCAGCGGCGGGGCGAGGGCGGCAGCGACGACGACTTCGTGTTCTCGCTTTCGCGCGAAGAGTTCATGCAGATCTTCTTCGACGACCTCGAGCTTGCCGAATCTCGCCCGCACGGAGATGGGACACACCGAACGAAAGAAGAGCATCCGGGCAGGTTTCACCAAGGCGGGGGTGCCGGCCAATCTCGCGGTGGTCCGGACGCTCCGGCAGTCGCTCGCGCGCAGGATCGCGCTCGGCGGCGGCATCGCACGCGAGGTCGAGGCGATCGAGTCGGCGTTCACCGTCGCGGTCGCCGCCGGGCACGCCGCCGCGGGCCGCGGAACTCCACGCCGAGCTCGAGCGCTTGCAGCGCCGTCGCGGCCAGCTGCCGTTTCTCGACGACGTCGACCTTCGCTACCGCAATCGCGTCTGGAAGCCGGAGCCGATCGCGCGCGCGGTCATGTTCTGCCTGATGGACGTGTCCGCGTCGATGGACGAGGACAAGAAGGATCTCGCGAAGCGCTTCTTCACGCTGCTCTATCTCTTCCTCACCCGCAAGTACGGCGAGGTGGACCTGATCTTCATCCGGCACACCGACGACGCCGAGGAGGTCGACGAGGAAACGTTCTTCCACGACACGCGCTCGGGCGGCACCGTCGTCTACTCGGCGCTCGAGCTCGCCGACAAGATCCGCGCCGACCGCTACGCGAGCGGCTGGAACGTCTATGCGGCCCAGGCCTCGGATGGCGACGCCTTCGGCGCCGATCCGGCGCGGAGCGCGCGTTTCCTCCGCGAGCGCCTGCTGCCGTCGACGCGCTACTACACCTATCTCGAGCTTGCCGCGCCCGATACGCAGGACCACTCGTCGACGCTGTGGGCCGAGTACGAGCGCGTCGCCGAGGCAAGCCGGAATTTCGCGATGCGCCACGCGACGCGGCGCGACGAGATCTACCCGGTGTTCCGCGAGCTTTTCCGCAAGGATACGCAATGAGCGCAGCGGCGCGCAAGCTGGGGAACACATGAGTGCCATTTCGCACGGCGCGGACTGGGATTTCGAGCTGCTCGAGCGCTACGACATCGCGATCGCGGAGGTCGCGGGCGAGTTCGGCCTCGAGACCTATCCCGAACCAGATCGAGATCATCACCTCCGAGCAGATGCTGGACGCGTACGCGACGAGCGGATTGCCGGTCGGCTATCCGCACTGGTCGTACGGCAAGGAGTTCATCCGCAACGAGCAGGCCTACCGGCGCGGCATGCAGGGCCTCGCCTACGAGATCGTCATCAACTCCAATCCGTGCATCGCGTACCTGATGGAGGAGAACACGATGACGACGCAGGCGCTCGTCATCGCGCACGCCTGCTACGGACACAATTCCTTCTTCAAGGGCAACCATCTGTTCCGGCAATGGACCGTCCGCGGATGCGATCCTCGACTATCTCGTGTTCGCCCGCCGCTACGTGATGGAATGCGAGGAGCGCCACGGCGCCACGGCGGTCGAGGAGGTGCTGGACGCCTGCCACGCGCTGATGCCGCACGGTGTCGACCGCTATCGCCGCCCGGCGGCGTTGACGCTCAAGGCGGAGGCCGCGCGGCTCGCGGAGCGCGAAGCCCATCGCGAACGGCAGTTCAACGACCTGTGGCGCACGGTCCCGGAATCGCCGAGCCGAAGGCACGACGTCACGGCGCGCGGGATTTCCGGCCGAGCCCGCAGGAGAACATCCTCTATTTCGTCGAGAAGTATTCGCCGAAGCTCGAACCCTGGCAGCGCGAGATCGTGCGCATCGTGCGCAAGCTCGCCCAATACTTCTATCCGCAAGTCCAGACCAAGGTGATGAACGAGGGCTGGGCGACGTTCTGGCACTACACGATCCTCAACCGGCTGCACGAGAAAGGGTCGGTCGACGACGGCTTCATGCTCGAGTTCCTGAAGAGCCACACGAACGTCGTCGCCCAGCCGGGATTCGATTCGGGTGCCTACAGCGGGCTCAATCCGTACGCGCTGGGCTTCGCGCTCTTCCGCGACCTGCGGCGGATCTGCGAGACGCCCGATGCCGAGGATCGCGAGTGGTTCCCGCAGCTTTGCGGCACCGACTGGCGAGTCACGCTCGACTTCGCGATGCGCAATTTCAAGGACGAATCGTTCATCGCGCAGTACTGTCGCCGCGGCTGATCCGCGAGTTCCACCTGTTCGCGGTCGCGGATCACGTCGCCGAAGACGCGCTCACCGTCGACAGCATCCACGACGAGCGCGGCTACCGGAGGGTGCGCAAGCTCCTCGCGAGGCAGCACGCGCAGGAGATCCGGGTCCCCGACGTGCAGGTCGTGCGCTACGATCGGGGCGGCGACCGGTCGCTGACGCTGCGGCATCTCCGCCGGCGGGGGCGGCCGCTCACCGAGGCGACGGCCGAAGTCGTCCTGCATTTGCGCAGGCTCTGGGGATTCGCCGTGCGGCTCGAGACGTGGGAAGACGACTTCCGCGTAGGCGACGTCGTCGAATGCCCGGCGTAACGCAGTAAGAGAATCGCCTCCGGCCCTGCATTTCCTGAGCGCGACCGTTCGTGGTCAAGATGGCGCGGCGGGAGGTTGGCTCAGGGCTTCGGTGCCGCGAAGCACGTCCGCCTGCGGGTACCCGGTGCGGCGCGCGGGCGGACCCCCATGTCCGCCTCGCGGCCGTACCACCCGCGACGGCGGACCGCGGCACAGGCGCCCGCCGCCAATCCTCCCGCCACGCCAGGAAATCCGCGTCCCGACGTGCAGGTCGTGCGCTACGACCGTGACGGCGACCGTTCGCTGACGCTGCGGCATCTGCGCCGCCGCGGGCGTCCGCTGCGAGGCGACTGCCGACGGGCGTCCTGCAGATGCGCAGGCTCTGGGGATTCGCCGTGCGCTGGAGACGTGGGAGGACGCATGTGCGCGTCGGTCGACGTCGTCGGTGCGCGAACGGTACCGCCGACGGACATGGCATCGTGGCGCTTGGGCGTCGGTGCCTCGCACGTCCGATTCTGTTAGCATGGCGGCAGTTCCACGCCTCGACGCATCGACGCGCGATCCGAACCCACCTAAGCCCTGACAAGCTGCTCGCTCCGCGCCCCAACCACAACCAGCGCCGAACCACAATCAGCGGCTCACGGCACGCCAGACATCAACGTCAGGAGACCTGCGCGTAGTTCTGCGGAAACAGGTTGCGGCGCGACTCCTCGTCCATCTCGGTCTTGAACGTGTACTTCTCCTTGAGCGCGAGCGCGCGCATCGCGGCCGGACGCGCGCTGATCTCGTCCACCAGGCGCTTCAAGTGCGGCATCGTCGCCCAGGCATCGTCGCCGAGGACGAACGGCACCAGTGCGCGCCCAGCCCCACACGGCCATGTCGACGATGGTGTAGGTGTCGCCGAGCATGTAGCGATGCTGCGCGAGCCGCGCGTCGAGGATCCCGTAATGGCGCCTGGCCTCGTAGCGGTACCGGTTGAGCGGCGTAAGGCAGTTGCTCGGGCGCGTAGTGCTTGAAATGCACGGCCTGGCCGGAGTAGGGGCCGATCCCGCTCGCGACGAACATCAGCCAGGACAGGAGGGGTCCGCGGGCGGCCGGCGTGTTCGCCGGCAGGAACTTGCCGGTCTTCTCGGCGAGGTAGAGCAGGATCGCGTTGCTGTCGAACACCGTCACGTCGCCGTCGACGATGGCCGGCACCTTGCCGTTCGGGTTGATCGCGAGATAGGTCGGCGAGTGCTGCTCGCCCTTGCGGGTGTCGACGGGCACCAGTTCGTACGGCAGCCCCATTTCCTCCAGGCATAACGCGACCTTGGTCGGGTTGGGGGCGAGGTTGAAGTAGAACTTGATCATGGCGTGGCCTTTCGCGGCAGGAGTCCGTTGCACGGAGCGGAGATCGCGACTGGCGCCGGATTCTAGCAGGCACGCGCTATCGGGAGTCCGCCGGCAGCCGTATCCGCCGGCAGGACACGAGCAGGGCGAGATCGTAGGCGATCTTCAATGCGCCGCATGCCACCAGCGGCATGCTGAGGAGGCCCGCAGCCAGCAACGCGCCGGCCAGCGTCGGGACTCGCCGCCGAGGCGAGGCTTCGCGGCACGGCGGTGAAGCTCGCCGCGGCCGCGCGCTCGGCGGGTGTGACGACCGCCATGACGAACGCGGTGCGCGTGGGAACGTCCATCTGCGACAGCGCGCTCGCGCGCGAACAGGAGGCCGAGGGCCAGCGGCAGGCTCGGCGCCAACGCCGCCAGGATCAGGAACACGTTGGCGGGGATGTGCGTGAACACCATCGTGTTGAGGAGTCCGATCTTCCGGGCGACGATCGGCGCCGCAAGTTGGGAGAACGCCGACAGCAGTCCCGACCAGAAGAAGAACAGGCCGGCTTCGGCCGAGGGAGAGTCCGAAGCGTTCGAACAGCCAGAGGGTCAGCAGCGAATTCACCACGAGCCCGCCTGCGAACGCGTCGACGCTGAACAGCGCGGCCAGCTTGAAGACGACCGGGCGCGAGGGGCCGAGGGGCATCGTGATCGGCGCCGCCGTTCCCTTGGCGCGGGGAAGGCGTCGGTAGAGGAGCCAGATCACGCCACCCAGGACGGCGTACAGGAGGAACATTGCGCGCAATCCGTTCAGGAGCGAGATGTCGGCGATCGCGTCGAGCCACGCGGGCACGCCCGCGGCCAGAGCGCCGACGGCGCCGCAGAGCGACCCCGTGAGCGAATAGCGCGCGAACAGCGCGGTGCGCGCGTTGCCTTCGGCGGCGTGGGCGAGGCGGGCATGCTCGAGCGGCAGGAACACGCTCACGTCGCCGGATCCCGGATTGATCGTGCCGACGAAGCCGACGATGAGCAAGGGCCAGAACGCCGTCACGCTCGCGAAGCCGAGCCCGGTGGCGCTCATCAAGCAGCGCGGCCCCGAGCAACAGCGTCTGCTGCGACCAGCGATGTCCGATACCGCCTACCGCGAGCGTCGCGAGCGCCGAACCCGCGAGCGTGGCCGTGCTCAGGAGCCCGACGTCGAATTGGCCGAAGCCGAGTGCGAGCAGATACGCGGGCAACAGGACGGCGACATAGCCGTCGGCGAAAGCGCGCAGACTCTTGCCGACGAGCAGCGGAAGAGCGGCGGGGTCGACGCCCGCGGGCAGCAGCAGCCGCGCTAGCGCACCCATGCAACGTATCGCAGCCGGCGCATTTCTCGAACGGCGGCGGATTACGCGCCGGCCGCGATCGCAGCCAGCACGTCGCGGCCGGCCAGCATGTCGGCAAGCGAGCCGAAGTTGTTCATGTAGTGTCCGTGATAGCCGGCGGCTTCGAGACGGCGGAAGAGCCGGGCGAAGTCGATGTTGCCGGTGCCGGGCCGCAGATGGACCTCGCGGTCCCCCAGATTGTCGGCGAGGCGCACTTCGCCTACGCGCGCGACCGGCAGGACATCGAGAAAGCCGTCGATCCCTTCGGGCACGAGATGGGCGTGGTTCACGGTGAACGACAAGCCGAAGGCCGGCGAATCGAGGAGGTCGAAGTAGTAGCAGAACTCGGCGAGATCGTGGGCGAGGTAATGGACCTCCGCGGTGTCCGGCTCCCTGTTGAGATTCTCGAGCAGCAGGCGCGTGCCTTTCCTCTCCGCGAACGCGGCCGCGCGCTGCAGCCGCTCGCGGCCCGCTGCCATGCGTCGCGCCTTGTCGGAACCGAAATGGAATCCGGCATGCACCACGATCCATTCCGCACCCAGGCGCGCGGCCGCCTCGACGTAGCCTTCCAGATAACGGTCGACGGCGTCGCGCACGAACGGCGACGTCTCACCGATATTGACCGCCGACAGCGTGTGCAGGCCGAGATGGATGCCGTGCTTCTCGCACGCCGTCCGCAAGGGACGGCAACGCTCGTCGGAGAATGATTCGAGCGCGTTGGGGGCGTGGTCGGCCTCCACCTCGAGATACGATATTTGGTGCCGCGCGGCCCAGGCGACGGCGTCCTCGATCGCCAGCTGGCGGCCGCAGTCGATGCCGATGCGTGCGCGGATATCCATCGGTCGACTCGGCTGATCCGGCCCGTTCAATGGATCTCGATGGGCCGCCGGAACAGGCGTGCGAGGAGCGGCACGGTCACGATCAGCAGTGTGACGACAATCAGCGCAGCCGAGATCGGGCGGGTGACGAATATCGCGAGGCTGCCGTGCGACAGCGTCATCGATTGGCGCAACGCGGTTTCCAGCATGGGCTCGAGCACCAGGCCGAGCACCAGCGGCGCGATCGGAAAGCCGTACTTCTTCATGAAATAGCCCACGATGCCGAATCCGGCCATCACCCACAGATCGTCGGCGCTGTTGGCCTGACTGTACACGCCGGCGATGCACAGCGCGAGGATCACCGGATAGAGCAGCGCGTAGCGGACGCGCAGCAGCGTCGCGAACAGGCCGGCCAGCGGGAGGTTCAGCACCAGCAGAATGGCATTGCCGACGTACATGCTGGCAATGACGCCCCAGACGAGGCCGGCGTTCTTCTCGAACAACTGCGGCCCCGGCTGCAGGCCGAACATGATCAGCGCGCCCAGCATGACGGCGGTGGTGCCCGAGCCCGGGATGCCGAGCGCGAACATCGGCACCATCGCGCCGGTGGCGGCAGCGTTATTGGCGGCTTCGGGTGCGGCCACGCCCTCGATCGCGCCGGTGCCGAATTCCTCCGGGTGCTTCGACACCTTCTTCTCGACGGCGTAGGCGATGAACGACGCGATCGTGGCGCCGGCGCCAGGCAGCACGCCGATCAGGAAGCCGATGACGGTGCCGCGCAGCACGGCAAAACGGCTGCGGATGAAGTCGACGCGGGTCGGCATCAGGTTGCGCACGGTGAGCGCGACCTTCGGCGGCGTCAGTCCCTGTTCGACGCTGGCCAGCACCTCGCCTATGCCGAACAGCGCCACGGCCAGCACCAGGAAATCGATGCCGTCCATCAGCCAGAGCTGGCCATACATGAAGCGCGTGTTGCCGACTTGCGGATCGACGCCGATCGTGGCGATCATCAGGCCGACGAGTCCCATCATCAGACCTTTGACCAGGCCGCCGCCGACGAGCGACAGCGCGGTGAGCCCGACCAGCACGAGCGAGAAATATTCGGGCGGACCGAAGTACAGCGCGCCCGCGGCCAGCGCTGGCGCGAGCAGCATCAGTCCCAGCGTGCCCACCGTGCCGGCGAAGAACGAGCCGATCGCCGCGATGCCGAGCGCGGCGCCGGCGCGTCCCTTCCGGGCCAGCTGATAGCCGTCGAGGCTGGTCATCACCGTGGACGATTCACCGGGGATGCTGACGAGCACCGAGGTCAGCGTGCCGCCGTACTGGGCGCCGTAGTAGATGCCGGCGAACATGATGATCGAACCGGCGGCGTCGCCGCCGAAAGTAAGGGGCAACAGGATCGCGATGGCGGCGCTGGGTCCGATGCCGGGCAGCGCGCCGATGACCTGTCCCACCAGCACGCCGGCCAGACAGAAGCCGAAGTACTTGAGTTGCAGCACCATGCCGAAACCGCCTGCGAGGTGGGTCCATGCGTCCACGGCTTAGAACCCCCACGGGCCCTTGGGCAGCGGCACGTGCAGCCACACGTGGAAAAGGCCGAACAGCGCCACGATGGCGCCGGCGGTCACGCCGAACGCGGTTTGCCAGGTTTCCTTCTCCACGCCGCGCAGGAGGAACAGCACGTACGCTCCCACGGCCACCACGAAACCCAATGTGTCGATCACCGCCACGCAGACGATGAGCCCGAGCGCGACGGCCACGACCTTGCGCCCATGGCCGGCCGGGACGGGGATGGACTGCGTGCGCAGGCACGACAGGACGTGGAAGGCGGAGAGCGCGACGAGGCACGCGCCGAGCCAGAACGGCAGGAAGCCCGACGCCGGCGCGAACTCTCCCATGTACGGGAGGCCGAGCGACGTCGCGATCCACAGCGTGCCGAACAGCACGCACAACGCGCCGGCGACGAGTTCACCGCGCAGCTTCATCGGTGTACCCCCACGCTTGCGGCCGCATTGGCCAATTCGTCCGCTGCGCTGCCCCCAAGGGGGCGCAATGAGCGGCTTGGGGCGGCCCGGCGCCGCTCATGGGCGGGCTTCCGCGCGGTCGCGTTGGACCCGCGGCCAGTCGATCTCGGCGCCGAGTCCGGGTCCATCCGGTAACGCAAGGTAACCGGTTTGCGGGCGCAGATCGTTGGTGATGATGTCGGCGGCCGTGCCCATGGGCGCCATCGAGCCGATCTCGCACGGCATCGCGAGCCCCGGAGTGCATGCCGCGAACTGCGCCTCGGCGAGTGCTGCGAGCCCCATCTCGAACACGTGGCCAAGCACGGGCGTAAGGCCGGCCGCCGCCAGCATCGCGCAGATGGCCCGGGCACCGTCGAAACCATGCTTGGTAACCTTGACCTTGACGCGGTCGGCGGCAGCGAGGCGGATCACGTTCATCGCATCCTCGGGTGTCGCCACCATGTCGTCGGTCATGATCGGCACGCCGACGTTGCGGCGCACTTCGGCCAGCCCGAGGATGTCGTGGCGCGCCACGGGTTGCTCCATGTGCTCCGGCCGGTAGCGCTCGATCGCGCGCGTGAGGCGGATCGCGTCGGCAGGGACGTAGTGGTCGTTGGCATCGACGCGCAGCGACATCGCCGCGCCGATCGCCTCGCGTACGGCCGCGACCCGGTCGATGTCGCGTTGCACCGTTTCACCGACCTTGATCTTTACCGCGACAAAGCCGGCTGCCGCCTGCGCCGCGGCCTCGGTCGCCATGGCGTCCGGGGCCATGATGCCGACCACGGGGCCGATCACCGGAACCCGTTGCAGCAGCCTTCCGCCCAGGAGATCGGCGACCGGAACGCCGATCGCCTTCGCATGCAGGTCGTAGAGCGCGTTGGTGACCGCGGCCTTGGTCCAGACGCGGCCTTTGAGGGTCTTGCCAACCGCCTCTATGGCGCGTGCGCGTGCGCGCACCGGGATGCCGATAAGCGCCGGCGCGACGTAGCGATCGATGGCGCCGACGATCTCCTCGAGGAACTCCTCGGGCTTGCCGGGCGGCGCGGAGACCGCCTCGGCATTGCCTTCCAGGCCGTCGACATCGGTGAGGAGACGCAGGACAACCGAAACGTGGGCCCGCGTGGCACCTTCCGAAATGCGGAACTCGCGCGCTCCCTCGATCCGCACGGGCACGGCCTCGACCGCGCGGATCGACGGCGCATCCGCCATCTCAGATCTTCCCGAGACGCTTCAGCATGTCCTTGTAGAGCGACTCCTGGGATTCCAGGAACCGGGTGAAGTCGGGACCGCTGACCACGTGCAGCGTCGCCACGTTCTGCTTGATGTAGTCGGTGAACGCCTTGGACGAAGCGACCTTCTGCATCACTCCCTGCCAGTACGCCACCGCGTCGGGCGAAACGTTCCTGGGCAAGGCCACACCGCGCCACATCTGGAACGGCGCGACGTCGATGCCCTGTTCCTTCATCGTCGGCACGCTGGGCAGATCCGCGAAGCGGGTCGGCCGAAACACGCCGAGCGCGCGCACCTGTCCGCCGCCGAGGTAGCCCATGAACTCGAGCGGATTGCCCGCGGCGAGGTTCACGTGGCCGCCGGCCAGCGCAGTCAGCACCTCGCCGCCCGAGTTGAAGCGCACGACGTTGAGCTGGATGCCGGAGGCCGCCTCGAACACGGCGATCGCCATGTCGTCGGCGGTACCGGCGGAGCCGATGGAGACCGTCTTCGGCGGCTTTGCTTTGGCATCCTTCACCAAGTCGCCCGCAGTCTTGTACGGCGAATCCTTGCCGACGAAGATCAGGTAGTCGTCGAGCATCAGGTTCGTCACCGGGGTGAGGTCGCGCCAGCCGCGCGCGTCCTTCACGGTGAGCGGCGTGATCTGGGTCTGCGGATTGAACAGCACCAGCGTGTTCGGATTGGCGTTCCTGGCCGTCAGCACGTACGCGACGCCCACCGACGCGCCGCCGCCGGGCTTGTTGACGGCGGTGACGTTGACCGGAACCAGTTTTTCGTCGGTCATGATCTTGATCATGACGCGCGCCAGAAGGTCGGCACCACCGCCCAAGCCGTACGGAATCACGAACTCGACGTCGCCCGTCGGCTTCCAGTCCGCGGCCTTCGCGGCGGAGAGCGGCAGCGCCGCAACGAGCACGAACGCGATGCACTTCAGGACATTGGCCTTCATACGTTCCTCCCCCAATTCAATGGCGCGCACGGACCCGCACATCGAGGACGATGGTAGCCATGCCCCCTCGATCCTGCAAGCGGATTGAGGGCGGCGCTCGCGCGGATGCTCACCGCTGCATCGCCGCTCAATTGGCGTCGCTCTTCCCGCGCCACCAATGGTCGAGGCTCCACGGCCCGCTGCCGACCGCGGCAAGATAGAGAAACACAAAGCTGTACAGCGCGGCCAGTTCGCCGCGGTTGACGATGGGCCAGAAGCCCTGCGGCGCGTGCGCGATGAAATAGGCGAATGCCATCAGTCCCGAGAGCACGAACGCGACCGAGCGGGTGAACAGGCCGACGATCATCATCGCGCCGCCCGCGAGTTCCAGCATGCCCGCGATGTGGGAGAGGGACCCCACTTGCACCGTGAACGACGGCGGAACCGGAAAGTCGAGCAGCTTTTGCGTGCCGTGCGCCATGAACAGGAATCCGGCGACGATGCGCAGGATGCTAAGAAGCTGGGGAGACCAGGGGGCGAGATGGGCTTTCACGAATCGAATTCTCCTGAAGGTGGAGGTAGCATGGTCATTGGCAACGGCGAGGGTGAAGTGTCCCCAATGTCGCCGCTACTCGGCGTTCAGTGTATCAATGTCGAGCGCATGTCAGCGGCTGGCTGTGCGGGGGGTGTCGCTCAGTTCGGACGGCCGAGCAGCGCCTGTTGCACCTCGGCCGGGCAGGCCGCCTTCGCATGATCGAGCAGCGTGGATCCGCCGGAATCGCGCCGCTCGGGGTCGGCGCCCAGCGCGACGAGTTGCGCGACCGCTGCCGCGAGCTTCGCCGGCGGGACTTGCGGCAATCCGCAATGCTGCAACGCTCCGCCGATCGGTGTGACCGCGGCCGCCGTGCCGTTGGGCATCACGAGCGGCACGTTCACGTTGCCGGCGTTGACGAGGCGCGCGATCGCGGCATTGTCGCCGTTCAGGACGGCGCCATAGAACTTGGCGAGGTCGGCGCCTCTGGCGCCCGGCAGCGGCGGCGTCGCTTTCGGCACGCTGCCGGCGGCCACCGCTTGCGCGCGCTCGTTCGATTCGCGCCATGAGGGCCTGATCGAATCCAGCGCCGCGATGGCCGCCGCACGCACGGCCGGATCGCCGGCGTTGGCGTAGGGTCGCACTTCGTCCGCGAGCTCGCCGGCCTGGCTGTGCGATTGGGCGATCGCAACGAGGAGCTGCGCTTGTGCTGCAGCGTCGGCGTTCTGCTTGAGGGCCTCGAGATACATCGCCGCGGACACCTTGAAATCGCGCTCGGCGTAGCGCAGGCCGAGGCGGGCCTGCTCGAACACGACGCCGGCACGCTCGCGGGCCAGTACGGTCCGGAAGGCCTGCAGCGCCGCGGGCCTCGCGGCCGCCAGCACGGCGGCGGGGCGATCGCGCGTCGCGTCGCTCGCCGCGGCGAGCGCGTCGATCGCCGTCACGCGTACGGTTTCCGGCGCGTCGCTTTGCGCGAGGCGCGCGAGGTCGGGCATGCCGAGTGCGGTCTTGCCCGCGACGTCGCGCAACGCCTGCGCGGCAAGGCCCTGCCGGCGCGGGTCGGCCAGCGCGCGCGCTGCAGCCGGCACCCATACGTCCAGGTCCGCCGGGCTCGTGAGCTTCGCCATCAGATCGTAGGCGGTGGCGGCGATGTCCGCGCTCGGCGAGTCGGCGGCGACCACCAGCGTGCGCGCGAAACGATCCGGCGGCGGCACGGCGATCGCCATCGAGCGGAGCAAGTCCGGGGTTCCAGGTCGGGCCGCCGGCAGCTCGCGTTCGAGGATGACGAGCACACCGCGGTCGCCCGTTTGCACGAGACGCGTCAACGCCGCGTTCGCGATCCGGATGTTGTCCCGTGCGCCGGAGCTGTTCGACGAATTGGCGCGCCGATGCTCGTCGAAGAGCCAGTCGAGCACGTACGGCGTCAGTGCGGGTGCGGGGTCGATCTCGATCAAGCCGCGCGCCGCGAGAAAGCGCTCGTACGAATGGGGACCGGGCGTGCGCAACGCGCTGCGGCGAGCGTCGGCCAGAGTGGCGACGGGCTCGCCGAGGCGCTCCAGCGCTCCGGCCGCATTCATCGCCACCGACACGCTGGAGTCGCCGAGCGCGATCCGCAGCGCGGGTATCGCGATGCGCGCGGCAGCGGCGTCCTCGGGCTTGTCGTTCTGGGCGATGGTCCAGAGGCCGCGTGCGGCGGCGCGGCGAACCGGCTCGCTGGTTTCGTTCAGAGCCACGATCAGGATCGGCACGGCCGCGCGAGGTGCGTAGCGCGCCAGCGAATCGGCTGCTTCGACCCGGTCCTTCACGGACATGCCGCGCGACATCAGGATGCCTTCGCTCGCTCGAACTGACGCGTCGGCCGCGGCGGCGACAGGTGCGATGTACATCATGCCGCACGCGGCGATGGCCGCCAGGGAACCAACGAGGATCGCGCCCATCGAACGATCGAGCGGCGCATGGTGGCAACGTGCCGTCCGTACCGCGCCACAGGTTTCCCGCACGCCCGGCAGTGTCATGGCGTGCATTCTCGCGTCGTACCGAAAATATTGCAAAACGGAGCGCAATGGCACAATGACACAATGAAGACATGCGCTGGCGAGAGCAACGCAATGCGGACACTGCCGCCTGTCGGGCGGCGCCGAGTGCTCGGTTCGCTGCTGGCGCTGGGAGCGCTCACCGCGCTCAGGCCGACGCGTGGGTCAGCCCAGGGGAAGGCCCTGATCACCCGTCCGATCCCGTCCACCGGCGAAGCCTTGCCGGTGGTCGGCTTGGGCAGCTGGATCACCTTCAACGTGGGCAACGATCGCGTCGCCCGCGATGCGTGCGCGGGGGTCATCCGCAGTTTCCTGGACGCCGGCGGCCGGATGATCGACTCCTCTCCGATGTACGGCTCCTCGCAGGACGTGATCGGATACGGCCTCGCGAAGCTCGGCGGGCCGACTCGCATCTTCTCCGCGGACAAGGTCTGGATTTCCTCCGGGGCGAGCGGCCGGGCGCAGATCGACAAGTCACGCCAGCATTGGGGCGTCCCGCGCTTCGACCTCGTGCAGGTCCACAACCTGCTCGCCTGGCAGGAGCACCTGCCGACGCTCTTCGCGATGAAGGCCGCCGGCCAGGTGCGCTACGTCGGCGTCACGACGTCGGAAGGCAGGCGCCATCAGGAGATCGAGCAGATCATGCGCACCCAGCCGCTCGATTTCGTCCAGGTCAGCTACAGTGCTGTCGAGCGGGACGTCGAAGCCCGCATCCTCCCGCTTGCACGCGAGCGCGGCATCGCCGTCATCGTCAACCGGCCGTTCCGCGAGGGGGCCCTGATCAAGTCCGTCAGGCGTCATCCGCTCCCGGGCTGGGCAAGCGATGTCGATTGTGCCAACTGGGCGGAATTCCTGCTGAAGTTCATCGTGTCGCACCCGGCGGTCGCGTGCGCCATTCCGGCGACCACGAGCGTCGCCCACGTGCGCGAGAACATGGGCGCCGCCTACGGTCGCCTGCCGGACGAACCAACGCGCGGGCGCATGGCCGCCTACGTCGCACAGCTCTGATGTCCGAGTGGTGGACGTATTCGCCATCGGACTTCCTGCTCTTCTCGTCGCGCACGTATTACCGCCTCTTCGAGCTCTACAACGCCGACATCTGGCCGGCGCAGGTGCTCACGCTCGTCCTCGGCATCGTGATCCTCGGCCTGCTGCGGAATCCGCACGCCTGGCAGGGCCGGCTTGTGGCCGCGATCCTCGCCGCCTGCTGGATCTGGGTCGCGTGGGCGTATCACTGGCAGCGCTACGCGACCATCAACTGGGCAGCGACGTATTTCGCTGCGGCCTTCGGCGGCGAGGCGCTGCTCCTGATCGGGACCGGCGTCATTCGCAACGGGCTGGCATTCAATCCGGTGTCGACCGTGGCGCACCGGTTCGGCCTTGGCGTGTTTCTGTTTGCGCTGGTCCTGCAGCCTTTCATCGGCCCACTCCTGGGGAGGGAATGGCTGCAGATGGAGATCTTCGGAGCGGCGCCCGACCCCACGGTGATGGCCACGCTCGGCATTCTGCTGCTGGTCGCCCGCCGGGTGCCCTGGGAGTTGCTGATCATCCCGCTGCTTTGGTGCGTGTCGAGCGGCGCCGTCGCCTGGACCATGGGTGCGCCGGATGCGCTGGTGATGCCGCTCGCCGCGCTTCTCGTCCTGTTCGTCTCCGTCACTAATCAGGCCGGATGAAAGCGACGGTGGAGAATCCATGCCGGACGAATCGTCATTGACAATCGGGCAGGCGCAGCGCAAAGTGTGATTATGACAGCGTCATAATCTCGAAGGAACCCCCGCCATGCATAGATACAAAGCGGTTCGGCCCTCCCATGCGGAAGCGCCATGGAACATGGATCCGCCGTCGATCGAGACCATGATGAAGGCCTGCGGGGCCTGGTTCAATCAGGCGAACAGAATGCGGGACGAAACGATGCGGTTCGCCCACGAGCGATTCACGAAGGAGCTCGACGCCGTCGCACAGCTCGCGCGCTGTACGAATCCGAACGAGGCACTCGCCGTGCAGGCGGAATTCGCCAATCGGATGGCGGAAGATTACGTGGCAGAGGGCCAAAAGATCGTCGAGTTGATGGGCAAGATGGCCGAGGAGATCGCCGCGAACCCCGATACCGTCCGAGCACCCCGAGGAGCCTCGTGAAAAAATCGAAGCGTCGGGCATTGCGGGGCGGTCACGCCACTGCGCAGTGCTCCGAGATTGCCGGAGGCGGGCCGCCGGTCCAGGAGGTGGCGTCGCTGCCGATAATCGTGGCCGGTATCTTCACGAGGCTCGGCCTCGCGCAGCGCGTTCGTGTCCTGCGACGGCTGCTGATGCCGGTGGGCCCCTTGGCTCTGGCGGTGCTGGGCGGCGGCGTATTCGTCAAGTTCGTGGCGCAGGCCCACTGGCCACGGATGTCCATATCGCTCGCCGATGCCGCGCGCGTCACTTCGAGCCAGGTGTTCGAGCTGGTGCGCTACGCGGAGCAAAGCAATCGCAACGCGCTGGACCAGGTGATCGTGGTTCTTTCGCGTGACGCGCGGACGGTGGCCGCGCTCGGCTCTTCGGTTTCCGCAGTCTTGCTGCGGCATTTGTCGAACCGCACGGCATCGCGCGCGCAATTCGCGTAGCCGAACGATGCACGCGGCGCGGCCGACGCTACCCGGCGCAGGCGCGCTGCAATTCGGCGATGGAATCATGCGTGCCCGCATCTGCGGAGGCGACCCGTCCTAGCGCGGCAGCGCAAGGACGTGGACTGTCGCCCACATCCCGGCAGGCGGCAGGCGTCGATCCTTGTCTGCCGAGTCATAGAGCACCATGAGCAACACCCGGCCGTCGCGTCGCCCCACGATCGTGATGCCCTCGGCGTGATCCCTCTTTTCCCGGTACTTCAGTTCCAGCAGGGTCGGAAGTTCCGTCTCCGCGAGAATGCTGTCGCCTCTGACCGCGAGGACGTCTTTCCAGCGCCTGACCTCGGCGCGTCCCTTGCCGCGCATGGGAGGTCCGGTGAGAATCAGCAGGTCGGGCCCGGCGAGGCAGAGGTCGCGGATCCCGACGCCTCCCAGGTCGAGGAAGTGCTTGCGATAGCTCGCGGTCTCGGAGCCGGATGAGCGGGAGATCTTCCGAAGCACGAGCTCGCGATCCCGGTCGGGATGGGCGGCGACAAGGAGCTCCAGGATGCAGGCCCAGCCGTTGAGCACGGGTCCGCGCAACCCCAGAAACAGGCGCCCGCCCGGCGCGGCCGCGAGCCCTTCGATGTCGAAGCCGTTGTCCTTGCTCGGAATGGACAGAAACGGGCCAAGATGCGGGTCGTCGCTCAACGCGCGCGTGAGTGCGTCGTGCTTTCGTCCGCCGGCAAGCCGGGCAGCATTCAACACGCGTCCATCCTTGGTTCGGCAATGCCGGACGAGCGTGGGCCCGCCGATCCCTTTGGCCATGGGAATTCGGGCCAACAGGAACCGGTTCCCGGACCGCCGAACTCTGGCCAGCGCGGCGATAGCCTCGGAGGCCGGCCGTTCTCGGGGATGATCTCGAACGGCGGCATGAGACCCCACGAGCCAGAGGTAGTCGTCAGCAAAGGCGATGCCTTCGAGATCGGCTTCGGGAGGGGGCTCTTGTCCGGTGCCGCTCGCCGGGACGGAAAGGGCAACAAAGTCCCGCAGGTCGAAACGCTTATGGTGGGCGTAGCGGATGGAGCCCGTTTTCGTCCGCTCGGCTAGAAGGCGCTCGATCGCGATGGTTTCGTCGTGCGCGAGCCACAAGGTATCGGCCACCGCCGACGCCGCCGAAATGCCCTGACTCAGGCGCTTGCCGGTGGCCAGCACATCGAGGGCCGGATCGAACTGGAGCACGATCTTCCGCGCGGTCGACACCACCATGGAGCCCCTGGCGAACGTAGGACTGCCCTGACATGCGATCGGGCCATTGTCTGGTTTCGACCGCCGACTCGCTGAATCATACTGGGACCGTCAGCGATGCGCTTCCAATGCTCGCCAGGTCTTGACACGAACCGGAGCAATCCGACCATCGTGAGAGCCTCCACAGCTCGGCAAGACGCTCTTGAGCAACGGACGGGACCTCGCTCCCGTAATCGCTGACAACGCGGCCGCCTCGTGCGGCCGCGCTCCATTGGGTCGTCAGGCCGTTGTGGCCGTGGCGACGTTCAATCCCAGTTCAACGCGCCGCCTGTTTGATACTCCGTGACTCTCGTCTCGAAGAAGTTCTTCTCCTTCTTGAGATCGATCATCTCCGCCATCCACGGAAACGGGTTGTCCGCCTTGTCGAATAGCGGCATCGACGCCGATCTGCTGGCAGCGACGGTTGGCGATGAAGCGCAGGTATTCCTTGAACATCGTCGCGTTCAAGCCCAGCACGCCGCGCGGCATCGTGTCCTCGGCGTAGGCGTACTCGAGGTCCACGCCTTTCTTCATCAGCGCGCGGATCTCCTCGCGGAACTCCGGCGTCCACAGGTGCGGATTCTCCATCTTGATCGTGTTGATGAGGTCGATGCCGAAATTGCAGTGCATCGATTCGTCGCGCAGGATGTACTGGTACTGCTCGCTCGATCCCGTCATCTTGTTCTGCCGGCCCATCGCCAGGATCTGCACGAAGCCGACGTAGAAGAAGAGGCCTTCCATGATGCAGGCGAACACGATCAGGCTCCTCAGCAGCGCCTGGTCGGCCTCCGGCGTGCCGGTCTTGAACAGCGGATTCGTCAGGACGTCGATGTACGGGATCAGGAATTCGTCCTTGTCGCGGATCGATTTGATCTCGTGGTAGGCGTTGAAGATCTCCGCCTCGTCCAGTCCCAGGCTCTCGACGATGTACTGGTAGGCGTGCGTGTGGATCGCCTCCTCGAACGCCTGGCGCAGCAGGTACTGCCGGCATTCGGGCGCCGAAATGTGGCGGTAGGTGCCGAGCACGATGTTGTTGGCCGCGAGGCTGATCGGCGGTGACGAAGAAGCCGAGGTTGCGCTTGATGATGAGGCGCTCGTCGTCGGTCAGGCCGTTCGGGTTCTTCCACAGCTCGATGTCGCGCTGCATGTTCACTTCCTGCGGCATCCAGTGGTTGGCGCAGGCGGCAAGGTACTTGTCCCAGGCCCAGCGATACTTGAACGGCACGAGCTGGTTGACGTCCGAGGAGCCGTTGATGACGCGCTTGTCCTCCATCCGCACGCGTCGGAAGCCGTTCGCTTCGGCCTTCATTTCGGCGTCGGCGACCTGCGCCGGCGTGCGCAGCGCGCGTCGTCATGGCTTGCGCCAGGATGCCGGCCATTCGGGCGCGGCCCGTCTCGGGAGCGGGCGGTGCGATCCGCGGCGGCGCGGCCGATGCGAATTCATCTTCGAAGCTCAGCATGTCGGTCTTCTCCAGTACTGCATCCCATCGTCGCGCGGCGCCGGACGGCTAGTGCATCGCGCTCAGCTTGTCGTACAGATAATCCGGCGCGAAATCCACGCCGTGGTGCCACGCGATCGTCGCCAGCCCGTAGTCGAGGTAGAAGTCGGCGAAGCGGCGCGTGTCGCGCAGCGCCTCGAAGTTCTCCCCATACAGGTCGTCGGCGAGATCCACTACCCCCTTGCGTCCGTCGTTGAATTCCAGCCAGATCTTGTAGTCACCCAGATACCGCGCTTCCGTCACGTGTCGTTGCACATTCTCGTAATGGGCCAACTCGACCTCCACCGGGCAGGTTGACGAACGCGCCGCGGGATTGCGCCGCGCGCCCTTCGCGCGCGGCACCCGCGGCAGGAACCGGACGGGCCGATGCTGAAGCCCATGCCGATCGCTCGGGCTACTTGCCTCGCACCGGCAGCGGCGCAAAAAAAGTCGCCTGCTGCGGCGCAGGCAAACCCGTGCGCTGCCGGAAATCCGCATCGACATCGCGGCCGTCGCGTTCCGACGCCGCGTTGGTGGCCGGCCAGCGCCAATGGCGCCGGCCGGTCTTGTCGGTGTAGGACTCCCACCGGTCTTTGTTTGCGTTCATCGCGTGCCCTCCTGTCCGGGTTTGCGGATTGTCGATCCTCGGCTGCGCGATCCGTTCGTGACTGTCCTGACGGATCGGTCGCAGGTGATGCCTACGGCCTTCGATGCTCTGCTGCAGTTGCAAATGTGCTTGCGTCGCGCGTCACTGGCAGGCTTCGCACGACGGGTCGTCGATCTTGCAGTACTTCGCTTCCGGTTCGGCGGCCTTCGGCGCGTGTGCTGGTGAGGCGTTGCGGCTCGACGCGCCGGTGGCCGCTGATGAACCGAACTGCGCGCCCGACGTCGGACACGGCGTTCAGTTCGCCGCCTTCGCCGGTGGATTTTTCGGCGGCCGTCGCCGCCAGCGTGCGCAGGTAGTACGTGGTCTTGAGGCCGCGCAGCCACGCGAGCTTGTAGGTTTCGTCGAGCTTCTTGCCTGACGCGCCCGCCATGTAGATGTTGAGGCTCTGCGCCTGGTCGATCCACTTCTGGCGCCGCGCTCCGGCCTCGACGATCCACTTGGCGTCGACTTCGAACGCCGTGGCGTAGAGGTTGCGCAGGTCGGCCGGCACACGGTCGATCTTCGCGAGCGAGCCGTCGAAGTACTTGAGGTCGGCGACCATCACCTCGTCCCACAGGTTCTGCTTCTTCAGCTCGGCGACGAGATGCTCGTTGACGACCGTGAACTCGCCGGAGAGGTTCGACTTGACGTAGATGTTCTGGTACTCGGGCTCGATCGACGCGCTGACGCCGATGATGTTGGAGATGGTGGCCGTGGGCGCGATCGCCACGCAGTTCGAGTTGCGCATGCCGTGGATGCGGATGCGCGAGCGCAGCGCGTCCCAGTCCATCGTCGCCGACTCGTCGATGTCGACGTAACCGCCGCGCTCCTCGCGCAGCATGTTGAGGGTGTCCTGCGGCAGGATGCCGCGCTCCCACAGGCTGCCCTTGTACGACGAATAGCGGCCGCGCTCGGCGGCGAGCTCGGTCGACGCCCAGTACGCGTAGTAGCAGACGGCTTCCATCGTGGCATCGGCGATCTTCATCGCGGCTTCCGACGCGTACGGCGTGTGCGTCAGGTGCAGGCAGTCCTGGAAGCCCATGATGCCGAGGCCGACGGGGCGGTGCTTGAGATTGGAATTGCGCGCCTTGACCACGGCGTAATAGTTGATGTCGATGACGTTGTCGAGCATCCGCATCGCGGTGCGCACCGTCTGCTGCAGCTTGGTGTGATCGAGCTCCCAGTCGGCACCGTTGGCGCCGTTGCCGCCGGCCTTGGGCTTCATGTGCGCGACCAGATTGATCGAGCCCAGGTTGCACACGGCGATCTCGGTGGCGCTGGTGTTGAGCGTGATCTCGGTGCAGAGGTTCGAGCTGTGCACCGTGCCCGCGTGCTGCTGCGGCGAGCGGACGTTGCAGGCATCCTTGAACGTGACCCACGGGTGGCCGGTCTCGAACAGCATCGACAGCATCTTCCGCCAGAGCTGGACCGCCGGCAGGCGCTTGAAGAGCTTGATCTGGCCCTTGGCGGCCAGCGCTTCGTAGTGCGTGTAGGCCTTCTCGAACGCGCGTCCCCATTTGTCGTGGAGGTCGGGCGTGTCGGCCGGCGAGAAGAGCGTCCAGTCGCCGCCTTCGATCACGCGCTTCATGAAGAGGTCGGGAATCCAGTTCGCCGTGTTCATGTCGTGCGTGCGCCGGCGGTCGTCGCCGGTGTTCTTGCGGAGCTCCAGGAACTCCTCGATGTCGAGGTGCCAGGTCTCGAGGTACGTGCAGACCGCGCCCTTGCGCTTGCCGCCCTGGTTGACCGCCACGGCCGTGTCGTTGACGACCTTGAGGAACGGCACCACGCCCTGCGACTTGCCGTTGGTGCCCTTGATGTGCGAGCCCATCGCGCGGACATTGGTCCAGTCGTTGCCGAGGCCGCCGGCGAACTTGGACAGGAGCGCGTTCTCCTTGATCGCCTCGTAGATGCCGTCGAGATCGTCGGACACCGTGGTGAGGTAGCACGACGACAGCTGCGAGCGGTGCGTGCCGGCGTTGAACAGCGTGGGCGTCGAGCTCATGAAGTCGAACGTCGAGAGCACGTTGTAGAACTCGATCGCGCGCGCCTCGCGCTCGACCTCGTTCAGCGCGAGGCCCATGGCGACGCGCATGAAGAAGCACTGCGGCAATTCGAACCGTCGGCCCGCGTTGCCGTGCGTCGCATACTGGTCGATGAGGAAATAGCGGTCGTAGAGCGTCTGCAGTCCGAGATAGCCGAACTGGAGGTCGCGCTCGGGCTTCAACGCCGCGCCGAGCACCTTCATGTCGTATTGCAGCAGCGCCTCGTTGAGGAGGCCGATCTTGACGCCATGCTGGACGAACACCGGGAAGTGCTCGGCGTATTTCGTCACCATGTCGTGCTGGGTCGCTTCCTCGCCGAGCGCCTCGTGGCGCAGCGAGTCGAGGAGCAGGCGCGCGGTGACGAAGCTGTACGCCGGGTCCTTCTCGATCAGCGTGCGCGCGGCGAGCACGACGCACTTCCGCACTTCCTCCATCGCCACGCCGTTGTAGAGATCCTTCAGCGTGGCCTTGAGGATGCGCTCGGGCTCGACGTCGGGGAGGCCCTCGCAGGACTCCTTGACGAGCGCCGTCAGGCGCTCGAGGTCGAGCGGCTTCGACACGCCGTCCTCGACCACCGTGATGGTCGTCGACTCGGGCTTGCCCCGCTTCTGCGATTTCTCGTGCGCGCGCTCCTGCGAGCGGCGCTCGCGGTAGAGCACGTAGGCGCGGGCGACCTCGTGCTCGCCGCCGCGCATGAGCGCCAGCTCGACCTGGTCCTGGATTTCCTCGATGTGGATCGCGCCGCCTTCCGGCTTGCGCTTCATCAGCGCGTGGACGACGGCGTCGGTGAGCTTCACGACCTCGTCGCGCACGCGGGCGCTGGCCGCGCCCTGGCCGCCGTTGACGGCCAGGAACGCCTTGGTGACCGCGATCGTGATCTTCGCCGGCTCGAAGCCGACCACCGCGCCGTTGCGGCGGATCACCTTGTATTGTTCGTAGCGGGCGTCCGTCGGGGTCATGGCGCTTCCGGTTTCGCCGGCCAGGAGGTCACGCCGGGGCTGGGACGCATTGGCGGCGGAAGCGCTCGTGAGTTGCATGGAAGGGTCTCCTGTCGAAATCTTGTCGTTGTGAATGCCATCAGCGGGTTTTCGCCGGTATGAGCGCTTTCGCACATTGCGAGGCGCGCTACGGGTTTCGGGACTACACGCTGGGTTTTTCCCTGTGGGCGCCGCCCCGGGTTGGCGTGACCGCCAGGAGGGGAGCCGGTTTCTTGTTGCAAATCAAAATCTACTACATCTTGTGTTGAAGTGCCTGATGAGCACCAAGCATAGTAGGGTGGGAAACGCTTGGCAAGCGCTTTTTGATGCACAGGAGAGGGGTCGAAAAACGACAACAAAAACAGCCCCCTGCGGCGCCGTTCGCGGCATATGCAAGCACGTTCCACCGCATATTCACCGGCTTGTCCACAGGAAGCCCGGCCGACGAACGGTTGCCGGCGCGTTGCAGTTTTGCGACAAACGCGCGAGGCCGCTCGCGTGAGCGCCCGCAGGACCGTCCCAGGCGCGAACGGCAGCGGCTAGCGCGGGGAGGCTGAACAGCGGCGGTTGCCGGCGATGGCGACGACCGTTTCGCCCCGGTGCGGGCGTGACGAGCGCGAGCCCCGTGAATCGTCCGAACGCCGGCAGCAGCGTGCGCCGCCGGACCGAGCACGAAGCACGGCAGCCGTACCGACTCGCGGGCGCCCCGGTCAGCCGCACGCCCGGGTGCACATGCCCGCACAGCGCGTGGCCCGTGGCCGGCGAGGCCGGCGCATGGCAGAGCACGAACGGCGCGAGCGCGTGCGGATCGGGGACGACCGCGATGCCCCAGGCGGGCGGCGGATCGCCCGCGTGCTCGTCGTGGTTGCCGCGCACCAGGGTGATCGCGAGCCCCGCATGCGCGTCGCGCCAGCGCCGGAAGGCGACGTCGAGCGCGGGCACGCGTCCCGCGGCGGCGTGCAGGAAGTCGCCCAGCACCACGAGGCGCCGCGCCGCCGTACGCTCGATCAAGCGCAGCGAGGCGCGCGAGGTCGTGGGCCGTCGCGCCGCGCGGAATCGCGACGCCGCCGGCGCGGAACGCCGCCGCCTTGCCGAGATGAACGTCGGCGACGAACAGCGTGTGCCCGCCGGGCCAGTGAATCGCGCGCTCGGCCAGCAGCAGGACGGCTTCGCCCGCCAGCGTCGCCGTCGCAAAGCCCGCGAGCGGCGATGCCGACGTCGCGACGGCGGGACGCGACAGGGTCGCGGGCGAAGAGCGATTGCGCGTCAGGGCGTGCCACGCCGGGATAGGTCCACGCAAGTGAGTGGTGTCAACGCAGCGAAGCCGGCGCCGCCGGTTCGACTGCCTTCGCCGATGCTTGCCGCGCGCACCGTCCGTCGCGCACACTCGGCCGGAGCATTGTAGGGTCTGTTCGCGCTTGCGGACATGAGGTGAACAGCCCCCGACACGACCGCCGCACGGGGACGAATGCCGCGCCTTTCCGCCAACCTCAGCTTTCTGTTCAACGAACTCCCGTTCCTCGATCGCTTCGGCGCGGCGGCGCGCGCCGGTTTTCGCGCTGTCGAGTTCGCCTTCGCGTACGACGTTGCGCCGGCCGAGATCGCCGCGCGGCTCGCGGAGCACGACCTGCAATGCGTGTTGATCAACGCGCCGCCGGGCGATCTCGCCGCCGGCGAGCGCGGCCTCGCGTCGCTGCCTTCGCGCGAGCCGGAGTTCGCCGCGAGCATCGCGCAGGCGCTGGGCCTGGCCAGCGACGCTTGGCTGCCCGCGCATTCACGTGATGTCCGGCGTCGTGCCGCCTGGCGCCGATCGGGCGGAGCGCGCGCTGCGGCGCGCAACGCTGGTGCGCAATCTGCGCGATGCGTGCGCCGAGGCCGCGCGCCGCGACGTGACGCTGCTGGTCGAAGCCCTCAATCCGCACGACGTTCCGCATTATCTCTTCTCGACGCAGGCGGAGGCGCACGCGATCCGCGAAGCGGTCGGCGCGCCGAACCTCAAGGTGCAGATGGATTTCTATCACACGCAGATCGTCGAGGGCGACATCGCGCGGAAGCTCGAGCGCTGGCTGCCGCACATCGGCCACATCCAGATCGCCGGCGTGCCGGGCCGGCACGAGCCCGACATCGGCGAGATCAATTACGCGTGGCTGCTGCGGCGCATCGACGAGCTCGGCTATGACGGCTGGGTCGGCTGCGAGTATCGGCCCCTCCACGACACCGAGTCGGGCCTCGCGTGGCGCGAGCGATTGCTGGGGGGCATGTCGTAATCGCGGACTCTCGGGGCCAAGGCAGGCGCCGCCGGGCGCATGGGGTGGCTAAGCCCGGCGGCGCCTGCCTTGGCCCACGCCAGGCATTCCGGTCGTCGGCGGCATCAATCGCGCCGCGGGGATTCCTCGACCCACCCATCGGCGTTGCGCCGCAGCCAGCGCACGCTCTCCGCCGGCGGCGTGCGCGGCCGGTCGCCGCCGGTCAGATTCACGAGCACCGTATCGGCGCGCGGGAAGCGGTCGCCGCGCACCTGCTTGATCAATCCGGCGACCGCCGTGGCCGCGGAGAAGCACGGCGAAACGCCCTCGAGCTCTTCGGTCATGCGTCCGGGCTTCGCGAATTTCGTCCTCGGTGACCGCAACGAAATCGCCGCCGCTCTCGACGACGATCGCCTTCACGTACGGGTAGACGCGCGAGGGATCGCCGCGCAGGATCGCCTCGGCGATGCCGTGCGGGCGCGGCACGACGTGCCGCGGCTCGATCGCGGCGCAGCCTTCCTGGTAGGCGCGCACGAGCGGCGCGCAGGACTGCCTGTTGCGCGCAGAGCAGTTTCGGCACGCGGTCGATGCGCCCGATGCCGCGCAGCTCCTTCGCGCCCTTGTACGTGCCGTAGACGCCCATCGCGCTCGACACCGCCTGCACGTACCAGTCGATCGGGCCGGGAACCTGGTCGCACGCTTCGTAGAAGGCCGTCTTGAGCCCTTCGCGCCGACCGAGATTGAAGAACCCGCGCTCGGACACGAGCTCGTGCCCGGCGGCGTACTTTGCCGGCGTAGTTGAAGGCGTCGACGAAGCTCGCGTCGCGCATGCCGAAGTGCCGTACCTGGTCGATGGTCGGCGTGCTGCACGCGTTCGACGAAATCCTCGGCGGTGAAAAGATGCAGCGTCATGCCGGGAAACGCGCGAATCGCCGGGCGTAGGCGGTCGAGCTGTTGCCGGTCGACGAGGTGCAGAACGAGCGCACGCCGCGCTCCCAGAGGAAGCCGAGCGCGACGACCGCCATCCGGTCCTTCGTCGATCGCGTCGGCAGCACCGTTTCGTTCTTGAGGTAGAGCGAAGTCGAGGCCGAGATGCGCGCCGAGCGCCTTCGCATGGATCGTCGGCGAGAACCGGGCGTCGGGCGGAAACCGGTCGCGCGTGCTCGCGATCGGCAACAGGTCGCCAAAGCGGACGTAGGGATTCTCGGAGTCCTCGAGCCGCACGCGCGCGAGATCGTAGTCGACCTCGATCATGCCGCCGCACGCGCAGAACGCGTGATAGGCATCGCCCGCCGGCTTGCCGCAGGCCACGCAATGAAAGCGCATCAACGCGTCCCCTGGAGTGAAAATTCGGCCATCGGCATCGACGTCGCGCCGGTCAGGACCAGATCGCGAATCGCCACGCCGATCCCGGTGCACAGCAGACATGCCCTTGATCCCTCCGCCGTTCGCGACGAAGACATTGTCCCAGCCGGGCGCGCGACCGACGACCGGCAGGCCGGTCGGCGTCGCCGGCCGCAGCGCCGCGAGATGCTCGAGCATCGACGGCGTCCCGGATCGCCGGCAGGATCCGGGCGCCGCGTCGACGAGTGCCCGTCTTGCCTTGTGCGGTCGGACCCTCGTCGAATCCGCACCGCTCGCGGGTCACGCCGACCCACAGCTCGTCGTCGCCCCGGCGGTAGAGGGAAGCCAGGCCGTGCGTGAAATCGTGCGTGATGTTGGCGCCGGGCAGCCGGAGGCGCAGCATTTCGCCCTTGACCGGTTCCACGGCGAGGTCGACGCCGAGCCAGGTCGCGCGTTTCGGCGACCCACGGGCCGGTCGCCAGGATCAGCGCATCGCAGGCATGCTCGCCGGACTCGGTGCGCACCGCGCGACGGCCCGCCGGCCATCGTGGCGAAGGCCGCTGGACCGCCGCGTGCACGCGGGTCGCGCCGGCCTTCCGCGCGCCTTCGGCGAGCGCGAGCATGAACGCGCCGACTGTGCAGCGAATGGTTGCCTTCGATCACCAGCCCTTCCAGCACCGCCTCGGACAGGCGCGGTTCGATCGATCGCAATTCCGGCGCGGTCGAGGCGCGTGGTCGGGAATCCCGCATGGCCGGCGAACAGGCGAGCGGCAGCATCGAGCTCGTGCGCGATCCTGCTCGTCGAATGCGACCAACACGCGCCTGACCGGCGCGATCCCGTACGGCGCGCACCCGCAGCGCCGCGAGCTCCTGCGCCAAGCTTCGATGGAGGCGGAACGACTCGAGCGCCAAGGGCAAGAGATCCGGCGCCGGCCGCAAGGATCGGGTTCAGGTTCCCGGGATTCCTGCCCGACGCGTGGTCGCCGATCCGGTCACGTTCGATCAGCGTGGTCGCGGGCGCCGGATCTCGCCAGGTGATAGGCGACGGAACAGCCAAGGACGCCTCCGCCGACGACGACGACGTGCAACGGTTTCACGCCGGACCACTCACAGCGCTACGCTCATGCCGCCATCGATCGTAATGAGCTGGCCGGTGATGTAGTTCGCCGCGGCGGAGGCGAGGAAGACCGCGAGGCCGGCGATCTCGGGCGGCTCGCCCCAGCGTCCCGCCGGCGTGCGCTTGCACACCCACGCGTTGAATTCGGCGTTGTCGATCAGCGCGCGATTCATCTCGGTGGCGAAGTAGCCGGGCGAGATCGCGTTGACCTGGATGTTGTGCGGCGCGAGCTCGATCGCCATCCCGCGGGTGAGCTGCCGGACGCCGCCCTTGGCGGCCGTGTACGGCACGACGGTCGGCCGCGCGAGCTCGCTCATGAGCGACGCGATGTTGATGATCTTGCCGCTCTTGCGCGCGATCATCCCCGGCAGGATCGCCTGCGCCACGAGAAACGGCGCGGTGAGGTTCGTCGCGATGATGTCGTCCCAGTCCTGCTGCTTGAAATCGACGAGCGGACCTCGCCGCTGGATGCCGGCGTTGTTGACGAGGATGTCGATCCGGCCGTGCTCGCGCTCGATCGCGCCGATGGCGGCGCGCACCGCGTCGCGCTTCGCCACGTCGAACACCGACGTCGATGCGCGAATGCCGGCCTCGGTGAGCGTCCCTGGCGGCGGCCGCGAGCGGATCGGGCTGGCGTCCGTTCAGCACGACCGTCGCGCCGGCCGCGCCGAGACCCTGCGCGATCGCGAAGCCGAGGCCGCGATACGCGCCGGTGACGAGCGCGATCTTGCCGGTGAGGTCGAATGGGTGTGCGGTCATGGGAGGCTCCTTCAGACGAGTGCGTGCGTGTCGGCGTCGACCGGCAGCGCCTGCCCGGAGATGTTGATGCCGCGCGGCGAGGCGAGAAACACGATGGCGTTGGCGATGTCGTCGGCGGTGACGAGCCGGCGCAGCGACGTCTTGGCGAGCGCTTCGTCCCGCACGACGTCGGGCGCGACGCCTCGTGCGGCCGCCTTGTGCGCGAACACGCGGTCGATGCGCGGGCCCGCGACCGACCCGGGGCAGATGGCGTTGACGCGCACGCCGAAGGCGCCGAGCTCGATCGCCAGCGATTTCGTGACAGGCCGATGACGCCCCACTTCGCCGCGGCGTACGGTGTGCGCAGCGGGAAGCCGAAACGGCCCGCGGCCGAGGAAAGGTTCGCGATGCTCGCGTTGGCGCTCGCCTTGAGCAGCGGAATCGCGCGTCGCGCGCACAGGAAGTGACTCGTCAGATTGACGGCGAGCGTGCGCTCCCAGTCGGGGAGCGCCACGTCCTCGCACGCGGCGGTGGGGCCGGCGATGCCGGCATTGTTGACGAGCGCATCGAGGCCGCCGAGCGCGGACGTCGCCGCTACGAAGAGACGGTCGACGGCGGCGGGGTCCGCGACGTCGCAATCGATCTGGCCGAGCGCCGGGTCGCTTCGCGCCACGGCCGCGAGCGCGGCGCGGTCGACGTCGCAGATGAAGACGCGCGCGCCTTCCAGGGCGAACGCGCGTGCCGTCGCGAGGCCGATGCCGGATGCGCCCGCGGTGACGAGCACGCGCAACCCTTGAATCTTCATGTCCATGGCGACCTCGTCGATGGCGGTCCGCGCGACGCAACCCGAGACTGCACACGCTCATGAATCGGATCGATGCGTTGGACAGCGGGAGGCACCTTGGATTATAGCCGCGGTCCCGATCGGGCGCGGCCAATCGGCACTCCGCTGCGTTGGGCCACGATGGACGCCGTCGTCCCCGTCGCGCACGAAATCACTGCGGGTGGAACGCGGACCGAACTGGGCGTCGCGGCGGCAACGGCCCTGCCACGCGGATCGCGCGCGCTGGCGTCCCGGGGATTCGAGGCGCTACTTGACGACGTAGGGCAGGAGACGATCGAACTCCCGCTTGACCACCTGGTAGCACTCGCAGGACCGCGCCTCCAGACGCGGACGATCGAGCACGGCGATCCGGCCGCGGCTGTAGCGAATCAGACCCGGCATCCTGCAACTTCCTGGCAGCCTCGGTGACACCTTCGCGGCGCACACCCAGCATGTTCGCGATCAGCTCCTGCGTCATGGTGAGCTCGTTCGACGCCAACCGATCCAGGCTCAGCAACAGCCATCGGCACAATTGCTGATCGATCGAATGATGCCGATTGCAGACCGCCGTCTGCGCCATCTGCGTGATGAGCGCCTGGGTGTAGCGCAACAGGAGGTTCATCGACGGACCGAAACGAGCGAACTCGTCCTTGAGCAGATCGGCTCTGAGCCGGAAGGCGTGCCCCGCGCTCTGCACCACGGCACGGCTGGGCGTGGTCTCGCCCCCCATGAACAGGGAAATGCCGAGCATGCCTTCGTTGCCGACGATGGCGATTTCCGCCGACGCACCATCCTCCATGACGTAGAGCAGCGAAACGATGCACGTGGTGGGGAAATAGACGTACCGCATCTTGGCGCCCGGATTCATACAGAACGTCACCGAGGCCTCATCGCATCGGCTCCAGATGCAGCGCGAGCCGCTCGAAGTCGCTGGCCGGCAGGGCGTCGAGAAGGTGGTTTTGCCTCGGCGTAGGCGCAATCGACATGGCGTCGCGGCGGACGGACTCTGCTGCCGGCTACTTGAAATGCAACCGCAGCAATGGAGGTAAGGGTGCCGCCGTATCTGCTCAGCATTTTGATACTGGCAGGAGAAATGATCAGGAGGGTTGCGCGCTGATCGTTCGCGTGCTTGCGGCGGATCTAAGATTCCCATCTCGATGAGCATGGCCAATTTGCGGCGCACCGTCGTGCGCGAACAGATATTCAGCAAGAAAGAGTTGTTTCAGCGTCAACGGTTGCCCCTGCTCCTCCGCATACCCGATCTCGATGACAATGTCGAAATCGACGATGGACTTGAGGAAGGGAAGTTGCTGCCTTTCATACTCCCTTATCTTTTTCAGACCAGTGAATAACTTCATGATTTATATCGTTTTCATTATTGTTGGCGTTCGTATAGTGTGGCTCAATCACTGATGCAGGCAAGGACAATTAGGTTCCTTTTTGGCACACATGACTTTTCCCGCGACCGTCGGTCGTTCAAGTGCAATGCGAAGGTGATGCGAGGACATGGAAAAGACCCTAGCAGTCATCGGAGCCGGCCTCATCGGGCGGGCATGGGCCATGGTGTTCGCGCGCGCGGGCTGGCGCGTGCGGCTCCACGATCGCGACGCTCGGGCAACTCGGCGCGGCGCAAGGCGTTCATCGCGGCGAGCCTCGACGAGCAGGCGGGTTACGGGCTCGTCACCGAGCCGCAGGCGGCGCTGGCGCGCATCGACTATCGTGCCGGCGTTGGCGGACGCGCTGGCCGGCGTGGATTGGGTGCAGGAGAATCTGCCGGAGATGCTGGACGTCAAGCGCGAGGTGTTCGCCGCGCTCGACCGACACGCGCCACCGGAGGCCGTGCTCGCGAGCTCGACGTCGGCGATTCCGCCGTCGCAATTCACCGAGACGCTGCCCGGACGTGCGCGATGCCTCGTCGCCCACCCCGTGAATCCGCCGCATCTCGTGCCCGTCGTCGAGTTGTGCGGCGCGCCGTGGACCGCGCCGGCGGTCATCGAGCGCGCCAAGCGCGTCTACGCCGACGTGGGACAGGTGCCCGATCGTCGTGAACCGCGAGATCGACGGGTTCATCCTGAACCGGCTGCAGGGCGCGTTGCTGCGGAAGCGATGCGCCTCGTCGGCGAGGGCTACGTGTCGGCCGAGGATCTGGACAAGACGGTGCGCGACGGCCTCGGCCTGCGTTGGTCGTTCATGGGCCCGCTGGCGACGATCGAGCTCAATGCGCCGGGCGGCATCGCCGACTATTGCGCGCGCTACAGCGGCTTCTACCGGCGGCTCGCCGAGGCACCGCCTGCGCCGTCCGTCTGGGATGCGCGAAGCGCCGAGAGGTCGCCGCGGACGCTCGGCCCGCCGCCGGATGCGCAGCGACTCGATGCGCGCACGCGCTGGCGCGATCGCCGACTGATGGCGCTCGCGCCGACACAAGCGGAACAATCCGAAATCGAATGAAGGAGCGAGGAAAACTACCGTGAGCGCCAATCGCAAAGTCATCATCACCTGTGCCGTGACGGGCTCGATCCACACGCCGACGATGTCGCCGCATCTGCCGATCACGCCGCGCGAGATCGCCGAGGCCGCGGTCGGCGCGGCCGAGGCGGGCGCCGCCATCGTGCATCTGCATGCCCGCGATCCCGTCGACGGGCACCCGACGCAGGACCCGAAGTACTTCCGCGAGTTCGCCGCCGACATCGCGCGGCGCTGCGACGTCGTCGTCAATTTCACGACCGGCGGCGCCGCGACGATGACGATCGAGGAGCGGCTGCAGCCCGCGCTGCAGCTGAAGCCGGAGGTCGCGTCGCTCAACATGGGCTCGATGAACTTCGGGCTCTATCCGATGCTGAAGCGGTTCCCGACCTTCAAGTTCGACTGGGAACGCCCGTACCTCGCCGGATCGGAGGATCGCATCTTCAAGAACACGTTCAAGGACATCGAGTACATCCTGACGTCCTGCGCCGACAACGGCACGCGCTTCGAGATCGAGTGCTACGACATCGGCCATCTCTACACGGCGGCGCATTTCTTCGATCGCGGCGTGGTGAAGCCGCCGCTCTTCATCCAGAGCGTGTTCGGAATACTGGGCGGCATCGGCGGGCATCCCGACGACGTCGCGCACATGAAGCGCACCGCGGACCGCCTGTTCGGCGATCAGTACCAGTGGAGCGTGCTGGGCGCCGGACGCAATCAGCTGCCGATCGCGTCGATGTCGGCGGCGATGGGCGGGCACGTGCGGGTCGGGCTCGAGGACAGCCTGTGGCTCGGACCGGGCAAGCTCGCCGAATCGAACGCGGCGCAGGTGCGCGCGGTGCGCACGATCATCGAAGGCGATGGGACTCGCGGTCGCGACGCCCGACGACGCGCGCAGGATCCTGGCGCTCAAGGGGCGCGCCAAGGTGGCGTTCTAGGCACGCGTCGGCGCCCGCCTCGCGCTCCAGCGCCTCGACCATGCGCGCGACGCGCGCCTCGAGCGATTCGGTCGAGAGCTCCTCGCGGAACATCTCGACCAGCAGCGGAAAGGCGAACGGCGTCGGTCGCGCCGGCCGCGTGACGAGCGCGCGGCTGCCGCGCAGGCGCGCGAGCGCCGTTGCGATGCGCGGCGCCTCGAGGCGCCGCTCCAGCACCTCGCGCACCGCCTGCCGCAGCAGCAGATTGTCGGGGTCGTACTCGGCGAACACCTCGTAGAGCAGCGCCGACGACGCCTGCAGCTGCCGCGCCGGATTGGGCTCGCCGGGATAGCCCTGGAAGATGAGGCCCGCGATGCGCGCGATCTCGCGGAACTGGCGCCGCCCCAGCTCGGCGGCGTTCAGCCCCTCGATCAGGTCCGCTTCGACATCGGGTGCCGCGAGCAGCTTGCCGAGGTCGCCGAGCGAGAGCGGCGACCGGGCGTCGGCGACAGCAGGCCGAAGCCGTAGTCGTTGGCGGTGAGGCTCCACGTGCGCGGCGTGTCGCGGGACAGCCGGTACGAGAAGAGCGTCGCGAGCCCGAGATGCGCGAGCCGGCCCTCGAACGGATAGAAGAAGATCGCGTGCCCTTCGCGCGTGGCGATCTGCTCGATCAGCCACTCGTTGGCCGCCGGGAAGCGCCGACCAGCGGGCCTGCAGTTCGAGCAGCGGCCGCACGAGCTCCAGCTCGGGCGACGCAAAGACGCCGCGCTTCGCATCGGCGATGAGCTGCCGCGTCGCCGCGGCGAGCTCGGTGGACAGCGCCATCTTGCCGCCGGACCAGCGCGGGACGAGCGTCGCCTTCGCCTTGGCCGGCTTCACCCAGGCGGTGAGCTCGCGCACGCGGACGAACTCGAGCGTGCGCCCCGCGAAGATGAAGGCGTCGCCGGGCGCGAGGCGGGCGATGAAGTCCTCCTCGACGTGGCCCAGCGCCTTGCCGCTCTTGAAGCGAACCGTGATCGACGCCTCGGAGACGATCGTGCCGATGCCGATGCGATGCCGGCGCGCGATCCGCGCGTCGGGCACGCGCGCCACGCCGTCGTCGCCGATCACGACGCGACGGTACTCGGGATACGCGTTGAGCGTGGCGCCGCCGTGCAGCACGAAGTCGAGCGCGAACTGCCACTCGTCGGCGGTCGAGGTGCGCGTACGCATGCGTCGTCAGGATCTCGGCCCGCAGCTCGTCCGGCCGGAAGCCGCCGCCCAGCGCGCAGGTGACGAGGTGCTGCACCAGCATGTCGAGCGGCGCCGCGACGGGCACGCGCGCCTCGATCGCACCGCGCCGCGGCGGCCTCGCGCGCCGCCGCCGCTTCGACGAGCTCGAGCGCCTGCGTGGGCACGACCAGGGCGCGCGACACGGCGCCGGGTTGGTGGCCGCTGCGGCCCGCGCGCTGCAGGAGCCGCGCCACGCCTTTCGGGCTGCCGATCTGCAGCACCTGGTCGACCGGCGCGAAATCGACGCCGAGATCGAGGCTCGACGTGCAGACGACGGCGCGCAGCCGCTCGTGGCGCAGGCCGTCCTCGACCCAGTCGCGCACGTCGCGCTCGAGCGATCCGTGGTGCAGCGCGATCGTCCCCGCCCAGTCGGGCCGCGCCTCGAGCAGCGCCTGGTACCAGATCTCGGTCTGCGAGCGGACGTTGGTGAACACGAGCGTGGACTTCGCGCGCTCGATCGCGCGGATCACCTGCGGCAGCAGCTTCAAGCCGATGTGACCGGCCCACGGAAAGCGCTCGATCGTGCGCGGACGCAGGCTGTCGATGACGATCGTCTTCGCGTCGAGGCCCTTGACGACGACCGCGCGCGCGCGGCCGCGGCGGGGCCGACGAGGCACGCGAGCGCGTCGTCGAGATTGCGCGAGCGTCGCCGAGAGCCCCCACACGCGCAGCGCCGGAAGAAGGCCGCGCAGCCGCGCGAGCGCGAGCTCGGTCTGCACGCCGCGCTTGGTCCCCATGAGCTCGTGCCACTCGTCGACGACGACCGTCGTCGAGATGGGCGAAGCGCTCGCGCCAGTCGGCCCGGGCCAGGAACAGCGTCAGGCTCTCCGGCGTGGTGACGAGCGCGGTCGGCAACCTCCTGCCCTGGCGCGCGCGGGCCGCGGTCCCGGTGTCGCCGGTGCGCACGTCGACCGTCCAGTGCGGCGCGAGGTCGGCGGCGGCGCGCTGCGAGGGCGAGGCCGGTGTCGCCGGCCAGGCGCGGAGCGGGGTGATCCAGAGCGAGGGCGAGGGGGGGCGGCGTCCGGCGCTGCCCGGCGCCCCGAGCACGAGCGGCGGCAGCGCCGCGGCATAGGTCTTGCCCATGCCGGTCGGGGCGTGGACGAGCCCCGACGCCCCGCGCGCGTAGGCCCGCCACACCTCTTCCTGGAACGGGAATGGCGTCCACCCCTGGGCGGCAAACCAGGCGCGCGCCGGGGCCAGCGGGTCGCCCGGGGCCGCGTCCGGCGATGGGCTGCATCCCGGCATTCTAAGGGTGGCCGGACGAGCCGGGAGCGCAGCGTGGGGTGGCGGGCGGAGCCGTGCGGGGGCGTCGACACTGGCACGACTTGTGCGTCACACCTTCGCATCCGCACCGAGGTCTCCGACTTCCCATGTTTGGATTCCTGACGCCTGCCCGCCGCGACGACACGGGTCCGCTGGCCAATGTGGCCGCCGCGGACAAATTTTGGCGCTCTTTGCCGCGCAACGACCCCCTGGCGGCACAGAAGGCCATCGTGCGAGGCGCTCTCGGACCTGGCCGCGCGCAAGGACCTGAACCGGGAGCTCCTGCGCGCGCTGCTCGCCCTCGACCAGCGCTCGCGCCCGCTGCGCGACGCCCTGCTCGTCAATTACGTCGACGCGCAATCCGCAGGCGCAAGCCGTTCGAGCGGCGCTACTGGCGGGCGGCCGTCGAGTTGAGCCAGTCGTTCGCCATCGGCCTTCGCCCAGTTCCTGCGCCACATGAGGAACGAGCAGAGCGCCCGCGGCTGGCGCGAGTACGCGCCCGGCGGTGGTGCTGCGGCTGTTCCGGCACCGGCAGGTCGAGTTCCTGCTGCGGCCGTTCCTGAACGACGCGCCGATCCCGGAGACCTGGGCCGAGCTCCATTCCGCCTACCAGTTCGCGGATGCCCAGGGCTGGTCGCATCATCCGATCCCCGTCGGCCAGCAACCCGGACGCCGACGGCAAAGAGAGCACGCTGCAGAAGGAGTACATCCACATCCTGCTGCTCGAGCTCATGAACGGCGGGCAGTTCTCCCCGTACGATGCGTTCTGGCTGAGCCAATGGATTCCGCACTGGGTCCAGGTGACGACGCTGGAGGCGGAGCCCGGCCGGCGCCGGCCCGGACGGCCATCATTTCGTCGTCGATCTCGACAGCGCCGAAGGGCTGAAGCGGGTGTCGCCCGGGGCGCTGGGCCACGCGCTCTATCTCGATGTGTCGCCGCTGCTGGAGCTGATCGACGCCGAAATCGAGTCGCTGCGCGATCCGGTCAATCGGAGTGCGCATCGCCGTCGACGTTCGGGCGCGCGCGCCAGGTCAAGCTGCTGCGCAAGGTCGCCGCCAACTACACGCCGCGCCCGCCGCGCGTCAATCGCCGCGGCGAGCGCAAGCCGGCGGCGTCGACGGTCAAGGCCGTCATCGGCCTCGCGCACATCATGCGGATGCTGCGGCACGAGGAGAAGAAGAAGATCGCCGCCGTGCCCCAGGCGGTGCCGGAGGTGGAGGAGATCACGATCACCGTCACGGCGGATACACGCAGTCGCCGATCGAGGCCTCGGAGAACCACGACGGCCCGCGACGAATGCGCCGGGGCTCGAATTCGGCGTGCCGCATCAGTTCTGGCAGCTCAAGGACCGCAGCGCGTCCGGCTGCCGGCTGCGCGCGCCCGTCGCCGACGCCTCGAAGGTGCCTCCGGGCACGCTCGTCGCCATCCGCGACGAGGAGACCATGCGCTGGTCGCTCGTCGTCGTGCGCCGGCTCAAGACGCGCATCGGCGACCGCGTCGACATCGGGGTCGAGTACGTCGGGCAGAATCCGCGGGGCGTCACGATGGCCGTCGAAGGCGCGCACCCGGCGCGCGTCCGCCGGAATCGGCGCCGGAGCAAGACCGAGCTCTTCACCGCCCTCTATCTGCGCGAAAGCGCGAAGCAGCCCACGATGCCGTTCAAGACGCTCATCATGGCGAGCGACCGCGACCGACGGCATCGCGCTGCCTCACGCTGCGCTCGGCGACGGCCGAGTACACCGTTCGCCTGAAGGAGCCGATCGAGGAGCAGGACGATTTCGTCTGGCTGCCCTACGAGGTCCTCGACCGCCGCGCGGCGGAGCATCCGGCGACGGACAAGCGCCGGCGACGGCAGGACGTCGCAGCGGGTCGACGCCCGGCAGCGCCGGTCGCGCAGGACATCGGCGCGCCGACGGACTGGCTGATTCCGCAGCTCGGCAAGCGCGCCGGAACCGCCGCGTAGTCTCAGCGCGGCCTCGCCGCGCGTCCTCAGTCGGCCGCGAGCGCCATCGTCTTCGGCCCCACCGGCTTCGCCGCGCGGAAGGCCGCGAGGAGCTCGCGCCTCCTTCGTCTTCGCCGCGGCCAGGTGGCGCTCCTTGACGTGACCGTACCCGCGGATGTGCTCGGGCACCTGCGCCAGTTCGACCGCGAGCGAATGATTGTGCGGCGCGAGCGCGGCGAGGAGCTCGGCGACGAGCGTCTCGTACTGGCCGGGGAGCGCGCGCTCCATCCTGCGCTCGGCCGTCCTGCCGAAGATGTCGAGCGGCGTGCCGCGGAAGCGGCGCAGCTTCGCGAGCACGCCGAAGGCGCGCATCATCCACGGGCCGTAGACGCTCTTCTTCGCCTCGCCGGTCGTCGCGTCCGGCTTGTTGAACACGGGCGGCGCGAGGTGGAACGTGAGCTTGTAGTCGCCTTCGAACTGCGCCGCCACCCGCGCCGCGAAATCGGTTTCCGCGTAGAGGCGCGCGACCTCGTATTCGTCCTTCACGGCGAGCAGCTTGAAGTAGTAGCGCGCCACGGCTTCGGTCAGCGTCGTGCTGCCGGGCACCTTCGCCTTTTCGGCGTCGCGCACGCGCGCGACGAAATCCGTGTAGCGCCTCGCGTAGGCGGCGTCCTGGTAGGCCGTGAGGTATTCCACGCGGCGCGCGACGGTCTCGTCGAGCGACGCCGACAACCGCTGCGACTCCGGCTTGGCCGAGGGAATCGCCGCCGCCGTCACGTGCGCGGGATCGACGGCGGCGCGCCGTCCCCAGACGAAGCTCTGCTTGTTCGACTCGATCGCCGTGCCGTTCAGCTCGATCGCGCGGATGAGCGCCTGCTCGCTGATCGGCAGGAGGCCGCGCTGGTACGCGAAGCCGACCATGAAGAGATTGGTCGCGATCGAGTCGCCCATGAGGCCGGTCGCGAGCTTCGTCGCGTCGAGGAACTCGGCGTCGCCCGGCGCGACGGCATCCTCGATCTCGCGTTCCATCGAGCCGCGCGGAAAGGCGAGATCGGGATCGCGCGTGAATCCGGCCGGCATCACCAGCGCCGTGTTGACGACGCGCCTTGGTGACGCCCTTCTGCATCTTGGCGAGCTGCTCGTAGCCCACGCCGGTCAGGATGTCGCAGGCGAGCACGAGCTTCGCTTCGCCGGCGGCGATGCGCGTCGCGTGGATCTGTTCCGGCGTGTCGGCGATCCGCACGTGCGAGACGACCGCGCCGTTCTTCTGCGCGAGGCCCGTCATGTCGAGCACGCTGCAGCCCTTGCCTTCGAGGTGCGCGGCCATGCCGATCAGCGCGCCGATCGTCACCACGCCGGTGCCGCCGATGCCGGTGACGAGGATGCCGTAGGGCTCCGTCGGTCGCCGGCCGCACCGGATCGGGCAGCTCGGGAAATTCGCCGGCCGCCGCCTTCTTCGGCTTGCGCAGCGTGCCGCCTTCGACGGTGACGAAGCTCGGGCAGAAGCCCTTCACGCACGAGAAGTCCTTGTTGCACGAGCTCTGGTCGATCGTGCGCTTGCGGCCGAACTCGGTCTCGACCGGCGCGACCGACACGCAGTTCGACTTGACGCCGCAGTCGCCGCAGCCCTCGCAGACGAGCTCGTTGATGACCACGCGCTTGGCCGGATCGGGAAACTTGCCGCGCTTCCGCCGGCGCCGCTTCTCGGCCGCGCACGTCTGGTCGTAGAGCAGCACCGTGCAGCCCGGCGTGTCGCGCAGCTTGCGCTGGACCGCGTCGAGCTCGTCGCGGTCGTGGACCTCGATGTCGCCCGCGAAGTAGCCCGACGGATACTTGTCGGGCTCGTCGGAGACGACGACGATCTTGGACGACGCCCTCGGCGGCGACCTGGCGCGCGATGGCGGCCGGCGTGAGCGGGCCGTCGAACGGCTGGCCGCCGGTCATCGCGACGGCGTCGTTGTAGAGGATCTTGTAGGTGATGTTGACCTTGGCGGCGACCGCCGCGCGAATCGCGAGGCTGCCGCTGTGGTAGTACGTGCCGTCGCCCAGGTTCGCGAAGATGTGCTTGTCTTCGGTGAACGGCGCCTGGCCGATCCACGGCACGCCTTCGCCGCCCATGTGCGTGAAGGTCGACGTCCTGCGGTCCATCCAGATCGCCATCACGTGGCAGCCGATGCCGGCGGTCGCGCGGCTGCCTTCCGGCACGTTGGTCGACGTGTTGTGCGGGCAGCCGGAGCAGAAATACGGAATGCGCTCGAGCGTGATCTTCGGCTTCGCGAGCGCCTTCTCCTTGGCGTTGATCCAGTCGACGCGCGCGTTGAGCTTCTCGATGGCGCGCGGATGCAGGTTGAGCCGCCGGATCCGTTGCGCGATCACGCGGGCGATCATCGCCGGCGTCAGCTCCGAGAGCGCGGGCAGCAGCCAGTCGCCGTGCGGGCGCACCCATTCGCCCTTCTCGTCGAACTTGCCGACCACGCGCGGGCGCACGTCGTCGCGCCAGTTGTAGAGCTGCTCCTTCAGCTGGTACTCGACGACCTGGCGCTTCTCCTCGACGACGAGGATCTCCTCCAGCCCCTCGGCGAACTGGCGCACGCCTTCGGGCTCGAGCGGCCACGGCATCGCGATCTTGTAGACGCGCAGGCCGATCTCGGCGGCGTCGGCTTCGGTGATGCCGAGGTCGTCCAGCGCCTGGCGCACGTCGAGATAGCTCTTGCCGCTGGTGATGATGCCGAGGCGCGGCTTCGGCGAATCGATGACGATCCGGTTCAGCCGGTTGACCCGGCAATAGTGGAGCGCCGCGTAGATCTTGTAGTCCTGCATCCGCGCTTCGGTTTCGAGGAAGCCGTCGGGCCAGCGGATCGACAGGCCGGACGGCGGCATCGGAAAGTCGTCGGGCACGACGATCTTCGTGCGCTCCGGATCGATGTACACCGACGACGAGCTCTCGACCGTGTCGGCGACGCACTTGAAGCCGACCCAGCAGCCCGAGTAGCGCGACATCGCCCAGCCGTGCAGCCCGAGGTCGAGGATCTCCTGCACGCTCGACGGATAGAGCACCGGGATCAGCGCCGCCGAGAACATGTGGTCGGACTGGTGCGGCAGCGTCGACGACTTCGCGCCGTGGTCGTCGCCGGCCAGCACCAGCACGCCGCCGTGCTTCGACGTGCCGGCGTGATTCGCGTGCTTGAACACGTCGCCGCAGCGATCGACGCCGGGGCCCTTGCCGTACCACATCGCGAACACGCCGTCGTATTTCGCGCGCGGATAGAGGTTCACCTGCTGCGATCCCCACAACGCGGTCGCGGCGAGATCCTCGTTCAATCCGGGCTGGAACTTGATGTGCGCGCGGTCGAGGAACTTCGCCGCCTTCCACAGCGACTGGTCGAGCGCGCCGAGCGGCGAGCCGCGATAGCCGGAGACGAAGCCGGCGGTGTTGAGGCCGGCGAGCGCGTCGCGCTGCCGCTGCAGCATCAGCAGGCGGACGAACGCCTGCGCGCCGGTGAGGTAGACGCGGCCCGATTCGAGCGCGTACTTGTCGTCGAGGGAAACGTCACGCAGGGCGGGGGCGGCAGCGGCCATGAACAATGCTCCACAAAATCGTGTCTTGGGAACGCGCGATCACCCGGTAGGGCGCGCGACGCACGCGGCGGGAATTGTGTCCCCGGCGCGTTCAGGTTGCTTCGGCGCGCAGTTTACGCCGCCGGCACCGTTACGGCAATTTCGGCCGGTCGCCAGCCGCCGAGTCGGTCCTGCTCCGCATTGCCCTCATTCGGTGCATGGGCTACAGTTGCACCGGTCGTCGAATGACGGAAGAGGGGAGTGGTCCATGAGGTCTCGCGCGGGCAAGCGGGCAAGCGCGCATGAACGACGTCGCGCGCAGCATGTCGCCGCGACGCAAGTCGTCGCCGGATGGGGCAGCGACGTGATGGCGGACATGCTGCGCTCGCTCGAGATCCCCTACATCGCGCTCACGCCCGGTGCGAGTTTCCGCGGCCTGCACGACAGCCTCGTCAATCACCTCGGCAACACGCGGCCGGAACTGCTGCTGTGCATCCACGAGGAAACGGCGGTCGCGCTCGCGCACGGCTACGCGCGGGTCACGGGTCGGCCGCTCGCGGTCGCGCTGCACGCGAACGTCGGGCTCATGCACGCGACCATGGCGATCTTCAACGCGTGGTGCGATCGCATCCCGATGCTGCTCTTGGGCGGCGTCGGCCCGCTCGACGCGATGAAGCGACGCCCGTGGGTCGACTGGATTCACACCTCGCGCGACCTGGGCGCGCTGGTGCGCGGCTACACGAAGTGGGACGATCTGCCCGGATCGGTGCCGGCCGCGCTCGAAGCGATCCTGCGCGCGTATCGCATCGCGATGACGCCGCCGCAGGGACCCGCCTACGTGGCGCTCGACGTCGCGCTGCAGGAAGAAGCACTCGCGGCGCCGGTGCCGCTGCCCGAGCTCGAGCGCTTCCGCGCCGCGGTGTCGGGCACGCCGCCGCAGGAGTCGGTGCGCGAGGTGGCGCGTCTGCTCGAAGGCGCGAAGCGTCCGCTCCTCATGATCGGCCGCGGGTCGAGCGATCCGGCGGACTTCGCGCGGCGCGTCGCGCTGGCCGAGCGGATCGGCGCCGTCGTGCTCACCGACATCAAGACGGGTGCGACGCTTTCCGACGAAGCATCCGCTGCAGCCGTTTCCGCCGAGCCTGTACGTGACGGGCGACGCGGCGCGGCTGATCGCCGACGCCGATGTGATCCTGAGCCTCGACTGGATCGACCTCGGCGGCACGCTGCGCCAGGCCTGCGGCGGCGAGCTGCCGCGCGGCGACGGTCATCCAGTGTTCGCTGGATCAGTACGTCCACAACGGCTACAACATGGACTATCAGGCGGTGCCGCCGACGGATCTCTCGGTGCTCGCCGCGCCGGACGCGCTGGTGGCGGCGCTCGTCGCCTGCTCGGCGCGCGGGCCGCGACGCCGGCGCGATCGTGGTTCGTGCCGACCGCGGAAGCCGCGGCGGCGCCGAGTACTCCTCGCTGCGACGACTCGCATCGGACCGCATGCCGCTGGCCGACCTCGCGCGGGTGACGATGGACTCGCTCGCCCCGCATCGGCCTTCGTACATCCGCCTGCCGCTCGGCTGGCCGGGCGAGCACTGCCGCTTCGAGCATCCGCTGGACTACATCGGCTTCGACGGCGGCGGCGGCATCGGCTCCGGCCCCGGCATGGCGATCGGCGCGGCGCTCGCGCTGCGCGGCGGCGATCGGCTGCCGGTGGCGGTGCTGGGCGACGGCGACTACCTGATGGGACTTACCGCGCTGTGGACCGGCGTCCACTACCGCATCCCGGTGCTGATCGTCATCGCCAACAACGAATCGTTCTTCAACGACGAGCTGCATCAGGAGCGCATGGCGCGCGTGCGCGGCCGGCCGGTGGAGAATCGCTGGATCGGCTTGCGCCTGTCCGACCCGGACATGGACCTCGCGGGGCTCGCGCGCGACCAGGGCGCCAAGGGCTACGGTCCCGTGCGCACCGTGGACGCCGCTCGGGAGCCGCGATCGCGCAGGGCGTCGCCGACGTGCGGGCCGGCGCCGTGGCGGTGATCGACGCGCGTGTCCTGCCCGAGTATTCGCGCACCGTTTCGTCGGCGCTGATGCGCCACATTCCGGCGCGCAACTGACGAGGCGCTGCATGCCCGAGACTGCCGCAAGCTTCGTCCGACCCGCGCCTGCCCCGACATCGCGGCCTCTACTACGGCGGCGGCTGGCACGAGTCGGAGGGCGGACGCACGATCGCGGTCGTCGGCGCCGGCGACCGGGCGAGGCGCTCGGCGCGACGGTCGACGCGCACCGCCGACGACGTCGATCGCGCCGTCGCGCGCGGCAAGGACGGCGTTTCCCGCGTGGCGCGACACGCCCGCGCAGGAGCGGGCGAAGGCGGTCCGCGCGGCGGCCGCGACGCTTCTTCGGCACGCCGACGAGCTCGCGTGGCTCGAGGCGCTCGACACCGGCAATCCGTTCCAGGCGATGCGCTTCGACGTCGAGATCAGCGCGGCGTACATGGAGTACTTCGCCGGTCTCGTCACGGAGATCAAGGGCAGCACGATCCCGATCGGCGCCGGCACGCTCAACTACACGCTGCGCGAACCGCTGGGCGTGGTCGGCCGGATCGGCGCCTTCAACCATCCGCTGCTCTTCACCGCGGGCAAGTGCGGCGCGCCGCTCGTCGCCGGCAATACGCTCGTCGTCAAGCCCGCGGAGCAGACGCCGCTCTCGTCGCTGCGGATCGCCGAGCTCTGGGACGACGTCTTCCCGCCGGGAGTGTTCAACGTCGTCACCGGCGGCCGCGAGGCCGGCGTGGCGCTGGTCGCGCATCCGAAGGTGGCGAAGATCGGCTTCATCGGCAGCGTCGGCGCCGGGCCGCGCGGTGATGGCCGGCGCCGCCGCGACGCTCAAGGCGCTGACGCTCGAGCTGGGCGGCAAGAACGCGCTGATCGCCTGTTCGGACGCGCTGCCCGGACGAGGTCGCCGAAGGCGTGGTGCGGGGGATGAATTTCCGCTACGTCACCGGGCAGTCGTGCAATTCGACGAGCCGGGTCTATCTGCACGATGCGATCTACGACGCGACGCTGCCCGAGATCGTCAAGCGCGTCGCGGCGATCAAGGTGGGCTTGCCGACCGAGCGCGACACCGAGATGTCGTGCCTCACGAGCCAGGCCCAGTTCGACAAGACGATGAGCTACATCAAGCTCGGCCTCGAGGGCGGCGCGCGGCTCGCGTACGGCGGCAAGCGGCCGGCCGACCCGAAGCTCGCGCGCGGGTTCTTCGTCGAGCCGACCGTCTTCGCCGATGTCACCGACGACATGCGCATCGCGCGCGAGGAGATCTTCGGGCCGGTCGTGAGCATCCTGCGCTGGACGGACGAGGACGAGCTTCTGGCGCGCGTGAACGCGCTCGACGTCGGGCTCACGGCGTCGATCTGGACGCACGACCTCGATCGCGCCCACCGGCTCGCGTCGCGAGTCGAGGCGGGCTACATCTGGGTCAACGGCGCGAGCACGCACCACGTGGGCGTGCCGTTCGGCGGAGTCAAGCAGTCGGGCATCGGCCGCGAGGAGTCGATCGAGGAGCTCCTCGCCTGCACGCAGATCAAGAACGTCAACGTCACTTTGCGCTTGCCGCCGGGAACGTGACGCGGATTCGACACGGGGTCGGGTATCGAAGTTGTCAGCATAACGTCGAGGAGGATGAAATGCTGAATCGACACAGGAAGGTCTTGCTCTCGTTGGCCGTGCCCTTGCTGGGACTGTGCGCGACGCTCGGCCCGGCCTCCGCGGAGAACATCGCGGTCGGCAACTACGGCAGCTCGGCGAACGGCATGCCGTTCGCGGTCGCGCTCGCCAAGGGCTACTTCCAGCAGGAGGGCGCGAACGTCACCGGCATCATCGCTTCGCAGGGTGGCGGGACATCGGTGCGCAACGCGATGGCGGGCGTCGCGTACGGCGAGGCCAATCCCGGCGCGATCGCCGTGGCCATCCAGCAGGGCGCCGACATCAAGATCGTCAGCGACAACGTGCTGACCATCGCCGAATTCGCCTGGATGGTGAAGAAGGATTCCCCGATCAAGACGCTGAAGGACCTGAAGGGCAAGAAGATCGGCTACACCAATCCGCGCTCGACGAGCCAGGCCCTGGCCGTGCTGCTGCTGGAGAAGGCGGGCTACAAGGAGAAGGATGCGGAGCTCGTGAAGACCGGCGGGTTCGGCCCGATGCTCGCCGCGCTGGACCTCGATCAGATCGACGTCGCCGCCGTGACCGAGCCGCTCTGGTCCAAGGTCAAGGACAAGTATCGGGTGCTGGTCACGGGGGCCGAGGCGCTGCCGCCGCTCGACAACGTCGTCGGCATGGCGACCGGCGAGGCGATCAGGACGCGCGGCGATTTCATCCGCGGCGTCATCAAGGCCCGGCGCCGCGCCGTCGAGTTCATGATCGCCAATCCCGACGAAGCCGGCGACATCGTGGCGAAGCCCTTCAACATCACGCCCGAGGTGGCCCGCAGCGCCGTGCGCAACCTCACCACGAGCTTACACGCAGGGCATTCCCTATTGGGGCAGCGGCCAGATCCACCTCGAGGGCATGAAGCGGATCATCGAAGTGCAGAGGAGCGTCGGCGCCCTCGAAGGCGAGGTCGATCTCATGAAGATGATCGACACGCGATTCCTGCCCGACGACATCAAGACGCCGAAGTGACCGCGGCGCCCGTGACCGGCACGCCTGCGGCGCACGTCGCGCTCCACGGGATCGTCAAGCGCTTCCCCGCCAGCGCGGGCGGGCAGGCCGTGCACGCGCTCGGCCCGATCGACCTCGGCATCCGGAAGGGCGAGTTCTTCGCGGTCGTGGGTCCTTCCGGCTGCGGCAAGTCGACGCTGCTCGAGATCATCGCCGGATTGGTTCCCGCGACCGAGGGCCGCGTCGAATTCGAGGAGCAGCCGGTCGAGGCGGACGTCCCCGAAGGCATCGGCGTCGTGTTCCAGGAGGACGCCTGCTTTCCCTGGCTCAGCGTGCGCGACAACGTCGCCTTCGGGCTGCGCAAGGCCCCGCTCGACGAGGCCGAAAAGAATCGCCGCGTGGTCGACGCGATCGCGATGATGGGATTGGGCGAGTTCGCCGGGAGCTACCCGGCGCAGCTCTCGGGCGGCATGCGCCAGCGCGTCTGCATCGCGCGCACGCTGGTGACGAAGCCGCGCCTGCTGCTGCTGGATGAGCCGTTCGGGGCGCTCGATCAACAGACCCGGTTGCTGATGGGCGACGAGGTGCTGCGGCTGTGGCGGGAGATCGGCGCGACGGTCTTCCTGATCACGCACGCGCTCGACGAAGCCGCGATGCTCGCCGACCGGATCGCGGTCATGTCGGCGCGGCCGGGCACGGTGATCGACGTGGTCGAGACCCATTGGCCACGCGAACGCGACAGCCGGATCGTCGAGCGGGAGAGCTTCGGCGCGGTGACGAGCCGCCTGTGGAAGACGCTGCGCGAAGAGTCGATGAAGACGATGGGGCGGACGGGAGTGGCGCGGTGAGTCGCAAGACGCTCTACCAGATCGGAGTGGTCGCGGGCCTGGTGCTGCTGCTGGAGGCACTTTGCCTCGGTGGCGCCATCGACAAGATCACGATGCCGCCGCCGCATCGCATCGCCGTCGATTTCTATCGCCTGATGGCCTCCGGCAAGCTCTATCCGGAGATCGGCAAGAGTCTCGCCAACGTCCTGTTGGCTTTCGTCCTGGCCTACGCCGTCGGGATTGCGACCGGTACCGTGCTGCACGGCTTCAAGTCCGTTCGCGATACGCTCGATCCGCTTTTCGCCACCTACTACGCGATACCCGATTTTCGCGTTCTACCCGCTGTTCATCCTCATCTTCGGTCTCGGCGACGGACCGCAGGTGCTGATCGGATTCCTGCTCGGCGTCGTCGCCGTGATCGTCACCATCCTCAACGGCCTCGATCGGGTGCCCCGCGTGCTCAGGAAGACGGCGCTGATCGGCCGTCTGGGACCGTTCGAGACGGCGATGCACGTGACGCTGCCCTTCTGCGCGCCCTACCTGTTGACCGCGGCGAAGCTCGCGCTCGCCTACGCGTTCATCGGCGTGATCGGGTCCGAATTCATCATGGCGCGCAACGGCATGGGCTACGAGATCGGCTTCGCCTATACCAATTTCGACAATGCGACGATGTATCCGCTCATCGTCCTGATCCTGCTGCTTTCCATCATCCTCAACGGCGTGCTGACGCATTGGGAGAAACTGCTGCTCGCCCGCCGGGGCCAACATTGATGAGCGACGAGCGAAAACCCCTGCGCAACACCGTCGTCCTCATCGTCGGCCTGCTGGTCTTCTGGCAGCTCATGTATCTCGTGGTCGGCGACGTCGCGATGCGATCGCCGTGGCGGACGGTGCTGTCCACGGTGGAGCTGGCGCGGCAGGACTGGTTCTGGCTCGACGTAGACAGCACGCTGCGCGCGTTTGCCGCCGCGCTCGCCATCGCTGTCGTGCTCGGTCTGCTGATCGGCTTCGCGCTCGGCCTCCATCGGCTGTCGGCCGAGGCGATGGAACCGATGCTGGTCGCGCTCTACTCGATTCCCAAGATCACGCTCTACCCGATCATCCTGCTCGTCTTCGGGCTGGGCATGTCGGCGAAGGTCGCCTTCGGCGCGATCCACGGCATCATTCCGGTGGCGCTGTTCACGCTGGGTGCCGTGCGCAGCACGCGGCCGATCTTCATCAAGACCGGACGCGTGTTCAGGCTCGACCGCTCCGCGATGGTGCGCTCGATCCTGTTTCCCGCGGCGGTTCCGGAGATCTTCACCGGCCTTCGCGTCGGCTTTTCACTGACGCTGATCGGGACCGTGCTCGGCGAGATGTTCGCGTCGCAACATGGCCTTGGCCACCTGCTGATGAACGCGATCAGCCTCTACAACGTCGAGGTGATCATGTCGGTGACGTTCCTGCTCGTCGTCTTCGCGGCGAGCGTGAACGGAATCCTGCTGGCGATCGATCGCCGGCTGCACTTTCGCGCGTAGCGCAGCGCGTCAGGGCGCCAGCGAGGCGCCCGTGATGCGGTTGCGGACGAATGCCTGCGCGACAAAGCCGGACTGTTTCACGTCGTCGACGAAGGCGGTGAGGTAGCGCGCGCCGGCGGCGCGTTCCCGCTGGGTTCCCATCGCCTGGTTGATCGCCATGAAACGTTCCGGCAGGAGCCGCAAGCCGCCCACGCGCCTGGCATCGGTCTCGAGCTGCGGCTTGACGCCGGCGACGGCGTCGAGCTTGCCGGCGATCCACAGGTCCATGACCGCCGCGGCATCCGCCGCGCGGACGATCGCGGCATGCTGCAATTCGCGGGTGAGGAACAGATCGTAGGCGCTGCCCAGGATGACGCCGACGCGCACGCCGGCGCGATCGACCTCGGCGTTGCGCAGGACCGACGAAGCGCTCGCGACCATGTAAACGCCTTCGATCACGACGTAGGGCGCCGTGAACGCGATGTCGGCGGCCCGCAACGGATCGATCGCGAGGAAGCAGACGTCCCATGCCGCCGATGTGAGCCCCTCCACAACCTTGCCTGCCTGTTCGTAGCGCACGAACTCGATCGGCACGCCCAGGCGGCGCGCGAGCTCGCGCGCGAGATCGGTCGAGATGCCGCCAGGCTCGCCCGTCACGGGATCTCGCGACGCGAGGACGGGGTTGCCGAAGTTGATCGCGGCGCGGAGCGAACCTCGCGGAGCGAGGTCGGCAACCGCGGAGGGCGGGGCATTGGTGGCAGGCATGTGGGAAAGTGGTCTCGGATCCTGCTTTGCCCGGCATTCTCCCACAGTCGACCGCGGCGCACGGGTAGAATGCGCGGCCCACATTGCCGCGAGACCACCATGACTGCCGACCTGTTGCCCTCCATCGAACTCGAGACCGGGCCGAACCCCACCGCCGCGGTGATCTGGCTGCACGGCCTTGGCGCCGACGGCAACGATTTCGTGCCGATCGTCGGCGAGATGGGACTGCCGGCGTCGCTGCCGATCCGTTTCGTCTTCCCGCACGCGCCGGTGCGGCCGGTGACGCTCAACAACGGATTCCGGATGCGCGCGTGGTACGACCTCTCGGCGGGCGACATCACGAATCGTGCCGACGCCGCCGGCGTGCGGGAGTCGCAGGCGCACATCGAGGCACTGCTCGCGCGGGAGAAGGCGCGTGGCGTCGACGCGCGGCGCATCGTCCTCGCCGGATTCTCGCAAGGCGGCGTGATCGCGCTGCATACCGGCGTGCGCCATGCGCAGCGGCTGGCGGGCATCGTCGCCCTGTCGACGTACGTCGTGATGCCGGACCGGCTGGCGGACGAGGGCAGCGCCGCGAATCGCGACGTGCCGATCTTCATGGCGCACGGGACGTCCGATCCGATGGTCCGCCTCGAATGGGGCGAGGCCGGACGCCGTGCGCTGGTCGCGGCCGGCTACGGCGTCGAATGGCACACCTACCCGATGCCGCACTCGGTCGTCTGGGAGGAGATCGAAGCGGTGAGCACGTTCCTCGTGCGTGTCCTTGCCTAGTCCCGGGATTTCGGCGGACTCTTCTTCGGGGTGATGCCGCGGCGCGCGAGGGCGTCACGCAGCAGGAATTCGATCTCGGCGTTCATGCTGCGCAATTCCGCCTGCGCGAGCCGCAGGATGGCGGCCCACACCCCGGGATCGACGCGCAACAGGAAGGCTTTCTTGTCGGCCATGGCCTAGCGGGAGACAGGGAAGCGCGCCGCCCCCAATGACGCGGGGCGAGAGCGCCGACGGGCGCGGGATCAGCGCCGGGCGAGATAGCCGCCGAGGATGCCGAGGGCGAGTCCCAGCGCGAGGCCCACGGAAGCCATTCCAAGCGCAACTCCGATCAGTGCGCCGGCGCCCGTGCCGACGGCGATCCAGAGTCCCCCGTGCTTCGACAGCGTATTCATCGTCGCTCCCCTGGTCGTGATCGGCCCGCGCCACGCCGAAGGCTGGCGCAGCCGGCGACAACATGCGATAGCGAAATGATATCATAAAAATATCATACGTCAAGGGCAACACGCAGTGGATGCGGCTGTCGGGTGAGGGCCGCCCGCAATGCCGCGTGGCGCGCGCGGCGCAGCGGACATGGCGAGAGCGCCGGCGGGCGCATGGGTGGCTAAGCCCGCTGGCGCTCTCGCCATGTCCGCGACAGCGCCGACGGGCGATGGGGTGGCTCAGCCGCTGGCGCTCTCGCCATGTCCGCGACAGCGCCGACAACCTGTGCCAAAGTGGAGCAATGACGAACCGGGGACCGATTGCACGTTTGCCGGCGCGCTGCGCGCTCGCGGCGTGCGCGGCGTTCTTCGCCATGGCTCCCGCCATCGCCCAGGGGGACTTCGCCAAGGTCGAGATCGCGACCGACGAGGATCGCGGACGGCGTCTACATGCTGACCGGCTCCGGCGGCAACCTGGGACTCTCGGTCGGCCCCGACGCCGTGTTCCTGATCGACGACCAGTACGCGCCGCTCACGCCGAAGATCCAGGCCGCGATCGCGGCGATCACCAAGAAGCCCGTGCAGTTCGTCCTCAATACGCACTGGCACGGCGACCACACCGGCGGCAACGAGCGCTTCGCCGAGGCGGGCGCGCTGATCGTGGCGCACGACAACGTCCGGAAGCGCATGTCGACCGAGCAGTTCATCGCCTTCTTCAGTATGCGGGTCGAGGCCTCGCCCAAGGCCGCGCTGCCGCTGGTGACGTTCAGCACCGATGTCACGTTCCACATCAATGGCGACGAGGTGACGGCGTTCCACTGTCCCGCGGCGCACACCGACGGCGACGCGATCGTGCATTTCCGGCGCGCCGATGTCATCCACATGGGCGACATCCACTGGAACTACCTGTATCCGTTCATCGACAGCGCGAGCGGCGGCAGCGCGGACGGCGTGATCGCAGCGGTCGACCGCGCGCTGGCGCTCGCCACGGACAGGACGCAGGATCATCCCGGGGCACGGCCCGCTCGCGACCAAGGCCGACCTCAACGCCTATCGCGACATGCTGGCGACGGTGCTGGGCCGCATCAAGGCGCAGATCGCCGCCGGCCGACCGACGCAGGAGATCGTCGATTCGAAGCCGACGCGCGAATTCGACGACAAATGGGGCAACGGGTTACATCAAGCCGGACCGCTGGGTGAACATGCTGATCGCGGGCCTGCGCCCGTGACGACCGATCCGCCCTCCGGCCGGCGCGACAATCGGCCTGAAGTTCAGCCCTTTGGCTCGAACTTGAGCGCGGCGGAATTCATGCAGTAGCGCTGGCCCGTCGGCTCGGGGCCGTCGTCGAAGACATGGCCCAGGTGCGCGTCGCAGGCCGCACAGACGACCTCGGTGCGGCGCATGAACCAGCTCGAGTCCTCCACGTTGCGCACGTTCTGCGCCGAGATGGGCGCGTAGAAACTGGGCCAGCCTGTGCCCGAGTCGAACTTCGTCTCCCCGCCGAAGAGCGGCGTGCCGCAGCAGACGCAGCGATACGTCCCGGCGGCGTGGTTGTCCCAGTACTCGCCGGAAAACGCGCGCTCCGTGCCTTTCTTGCGGGCGACCTTGAACTGTTCGGGCGTCAATTGGGCGCGCCACTCGTCATCCGATTTCGTGACCTTGTCGACCATCGGGAATCCTTCCTGAGGCGATGCGGATAGGCGCAATGTCGGTGCGGACCGGCGCAACCTTACGACCCGCGCGGCCGGACGACGAACAGGCGCCGGTTCCGGATCCAGTATAGTTGAGGTTTTGCGCACGGCCCCGCCTTGGATCTCGCTCACCCCCACTCGTTCCGCCGCGACGCAAAGGTGATCGGCGTCGTCGGCTTCGCGCACCTGATGTCGCATTTCTTCCAGCTCGCGCTGCCGCCGCTCTTTCCGCTGCTGCGCGCCGAGTTCGGAACGAGCTATGCGGTCCTCGGCACGCTGGTCGGCGTCTACTATGCGGCGAGCGGCGTCTCGCAGTTCGCTGTCGGGCTTCGCGGTCGATCGTCTTGGCGCGGGCCCGGTGCTCCTCGCGGGGCTGGCGCTCGCCGCCGGCGGGATCATCGTCGCGAGCGTCGTGCCCGGCGTCGGCTGGCTGTTTCCCATCGTCGCGCTGATGGGCATCGGCAATGGCGTGTTCCACCCGGCGGATTTCGCGATCCTCAATGCCAATGTCGCGCCGCGGCGGCTGGGCCATGCGTACAGCTCGCACGGAATCGGCGGCAACCTTGGCTACGCCCTCGCGCCGGTCGTGAGCTTCGCGCTCGGCGCGGCGTTCGGCTGGCGCTTCGCCCTGGCCGGAATGGGGGTACTCGGGCTCGCCGCCCTCGCGCATCATGGCGAGCCAGCGCTCGCTCCTGGTCTCGCACCGCGCCGCGGACTCGCATCTCCAAACGGTGAAGGGCAGCGCCGCGCTCTTCCTGCAGCTGCCGATCCTGCTTGTGCTTCCTCTATTTCGTGTTCGTCACGATCGGCGGATTGGGCCTGCAGACGTTCATCCCGACCGTGCTGGGATCGGTGTACGGCGTATCGCTGGCGCTCGCGACGTCGACGCTGACGGCGTACCTGCTGGGCGGCGCCGCGGGGATTCTCGCTGGCGGTTTTCTCGCCGCGCGGACCGAACGCCACGATCGCGTCGCCGCCGCCGGGATGCTGCTCGCCACGGCCGTGCTGGCGGTGGTCGCGACCGGGATCGGTCCCGCCGCCGCTGCTGCTGCCCCTGTTCGCGCTGATCGGATTCGCGCTCAGGCTCGACCGGCCCGTCGCGCGACCTGATCGTTCGCGGCGCCACGCCGAAAGGCGCCGCGGGACGGGTCTACGGCTTCGTCTATTCCGGGCTCGACCTGGGCGGCATCATCGGCCCCGTCGCATTCGGCTTCATGCTCGATCACGGCCACCCCCGCGAGATGCTCTTCGCGCGTCGCCGCGTGCTACCTCGTCGCGATCGGCACCGTCATTCGGGTGCGCCGCGCGTCGATGCGACGCACGGCGCTCGCCCGCCAGGTGGCCTGACGCATGGACCTCGGAATCGCCGGCAAGCGCGCGCTGGTCTGCGCCGCCAGCCGGGGACTCGGGCGCGGCTGCGCGCAGGCGCTCGCCGACGCCGGCTGCGATGTGACGATCATCGCCCGTACCGAGGAGGACGTGCGGCGCACGGCCGACGAAATCGGCGCCCAGGCCGGCCGGCCCGTGCACTGGGTCGCGTGCGACATCACCACACCCGAAGGCCGGGCCGCGGCGCTCGCGGCCTCGCCCGAGCCGGACATCCTGATCAACAACGCCGGCGGACCGCCGCCCGGCGATTTTCGCGATTGGGACCGCGCCGCATGGATCCGCGCGCTCGACGCCAACATGCTGACGCCGATCGAGCTCATCAAGGCGACCGTCGACGGCATGATCGCGCGCCGGTTCGGCCGCATCGTCAACATCACGTCGTCCGCGGTGAAGGCGCCCATCGACATCCTCGGGCTGTCCAACGGCGCACGCTCGGGACTCACCGGCTTCGTCGCCGGGGTCGCGCGCAAGGTCGCCGTCCACAACGTGACGATCAACAATCTGCTCCCCGGCTCCTTCGACACCGACCGGCTGCGGACGAATTACGAAGGGCGCGCGAAGGCCGCCGGCAAGCCGATCGCCGAGTTGATGGCCGCAGGTGCCGCGGCCATCCCGGCGGGACGCTTCGGGCAGGCGCGACGAGTTCGGGGCCGTCTGCGCGTTCATCTGCAGCGTGCATGCGGGCTACCTCGTCGGCCAGAACATCCTGCTCGACGGCGGCAACTACCCGGGTACGTTCTGACGGCACCGACTCTCGGACGTCTGCGCATGATCGACCTCTACTACTGGACCACGCCCAACGGGCACAAGATCACGATCTTCCTCGAGGAGACGGGCCTGCCGCACCGGGTGATTCCGGTCAACATCAGCGCCGGCGAGCAGTTCGAGCCGGCCTTCCTCGCGATCTCGCCGAACAACCGGATTCCGGCCATCGTCGATCACGCGCCGGCCGACGGCGGTGGTCCGCTGTCGTTGATGGAGTCGGGCGCGATCCTCCAGTATCTCGCCGAGAAGACAGGACGCCTGCTGCCGGCCGATCTGCGCGGCCGCTGGGAGTGCCTGCAGTGGCTGTACTGGCAGATGGGCGGTCTCGGCCCGATGGCCGGGCAGAACCACCACTTCCACTCGTACTCGATCGAGAAGATTCCCTACGCGATCGATCGCTACGTGCGCGAGACCGGCCGGCTCTACGCGGTGCTGAACAAGCGGCTCGCCGATCGGCGCGTTCATCGCCGGCGAGTATTCGATCGCGGACATCGCCTGCTATCCGTGGGTGCAGCCGGAGCGGCAGAAGCAGGACATCACGGCGTTCCCGCATCTCGCGCGCTGGCTGGCGGAGATCGCCGCGCGGCCGGCGGTGCAGCGCGCGTACGCGTTCGCGAAGACGGTCAACGTCAAGCCCGCGGTCGACGACGCCAAATCGCGCGCGATCCTGTTCGGACAAAGCAAGGACACGGTCAGGTAACGGCCACGCCGGCGCCGTCGCGCCCGGCCACACGGAGGATTCCCATGGAACTGCCGCACAATGCATTCAAGCACGCCATTCGCGACGGCAAGTCGCAGATCGGATTGTGGTCGAGCCTCTCGTCGAACTACACGGTCGAGGTGATCGCCGGCGCCGGCTTCGACTGGATCCTGCTCGACACCGAGCACTCGCCCAACGATCTCGAGTCGGTGCTGCAGCAGGCGCAGGCCGCGGCGGCGTACCCCACGAGCACGATCGCCCGCGTGCCGTGGAACGACATGGTCACGATCAAGCGCTTTCTCGACATCGGCATCCAGACGCTGCTGATTCCCTACGTGTGCTCGGTGGCCGAGGCGAAGGCCGCGGTGTCCTACACGCGCTATCCGCCGGCCGGCGTGCGGGGCGTCGCGGGATCGACGCGCGCCACGCGCTTCGGGCGCGTCAAGGACTACGCCAAGCGCGCGCCGGAGGAGCTCTGCGTGCTGGTGCAGGTGGAGACGAAGGACGCGCTCGACCAGCTCGAAGCCATCTGCGCGGTCGACGGCGTCGACGGCGTTTTCATCGGCCCGGCCGATCTCCACGCGTCGATGGGCTACACCGGCGAGATCAACAATGCCGCGGTCGTGCCGATCATCGAGGAGGCGATGCGCCGCATCCGCAAGTGCGGCAAGGCGCCCGGCGTGCTGGCGTTCGCGGAGCCCGACATCCGGCGCTACATCGCGGCCGGCGCGTTGTTCACCGCGGTCGGCGCGGATGCGGGCATCCTCGCCCGCGGCGCCGAAGCGCTCTGCGCGAAGTACAAGGGCTGAGCTTCCGCGCGCGCGCGCACTCGAGGAGAAACGGCATGGCCGAGGACACAGGAAAGGTCGAGATCCATCGCGGCTTGCAGGGCGTGCACTTCGATCGCTCGCGCGTGTGCTTCATCGACGGACGCGCGGGCGAGCTCCTCTATCGCGGCTATTCGATCCACGACCTCGCGGAGCGCTCGACCTTCGAGGAAACCTGCTACCTGTTGCTGAAGGGCGAGCTGCCCACGCGCGCCGAGCTCGCGGACGTTCGACGCCGAATTGAAGGCGGCGCGCGTGCTGCCGGCGGGGATTCTCGACGTCATCCGCATCGGTGCGCGCTGCGCATCCGATGGACGTGCTGCGCACGGCGGTGTCGGCGCTCGCGGCGTTCGATCCCGACGTCGCCGACAATTCGCCGCAGGCCACGCTGCGCAAGGGGGTGCGCCTGACGTCGCAGGTGCCGATGATCGTCGCCGCGCACGAGGCCATCCGGCACGATCGCGCGCCGCCCGCGCCCGATCCTTCGCTCTCGCATGCCGCCAACTTCCTCCAGATGGTGACCGGCAAGCCGGCGAGCGCCGCCGCCGCGCGGCTGATGGACGTCGACCTGATCCTGCATGCCGAGCACGGCTCGAACGCGTCGGCGTTCACCGCGCGCGTGGTGGCGGGCACCCAGGCCAACCTGCACGCGGCGATCACCGCGGCGATCGCCGCGCTGTCCGGCCCGTCCCACGGCGGCGCGGCGGAGAACGTGATGCGGATGGCGCAGGAGATCGGCGATGCGTCGCGGGTCGCCGACTACGTGAAGGCGAAGCGCGCCAGCAAGGAGGCGGTGATGGGCTTCGGCCACCGCGTCTATCGCGCCGAGGACCCGCGTGCCCGCCACATGCGGGCCGGCGTCGAGACGCTCTCGCGCGAGAAGGGCGACCCGCGCTGGTTCCAGATCCTCGAGGCGCTGGTCGAGGCGATGAAGCCCTACGCGCGCCACGGCGTGAACGTCAACGTGGACTTCTACGCCGGCGTCGTCTACTTCCTCAACGGCATCGCCGAGGACCTGTTCGTGCCGGTGTTCGCCGTCGGCCGCGTGCCGGGCTGGACGGTGCAGGTGATGGAGCAGCTCGCGAACAACATCCTGATCCGTCCGCTGACGCTCTACGACGGCCCCGCGCGACGCGACTACGTGGCGATCGACGCGCGCTGACGACACGAACGGCCGGAAACCAACTGCTGCCGTTCGGCGTCGTGGGCCAGTTCGCCCGAAAGCGGCCGTCCACGCAGAAGTCGATCACCTCCTCGCCGGCACCGGCCTTCTAGCCGCTCTGCATGCTCAGGAAAGCACCGGATAGAGATCGAATGACCCATCCAACCCCTTCAGCGTAGATTTTCGCGACTCTCCAAACGCAAAAGTCCCCAACCCCCGCGCCAGGGCATAGACCAGGTCCGACGCAAGTATTTCCCCTCCAAACGCCAAAGCGCCGATACGCGCAGCGATCACGACGGTGCGGCCATAAAAGTCGTCGCTATGCTTCACGGTCTCGCCCGAGTGCAATCCGACGCGTATGCGGACCGGGAGATTTTCAAAGCCCTCCGCAATTCGGTTGCGCATTGTCACGCTCGACCGCAGCGCGTACGCCGCTGAAGGAAACGCCAGCATGAAGCCGTCGCCCTGCGACTTCACAACGAAACCGTTCTGCTGTTCCGCGGCGTCGCGCACGATGCGGTCGTGCCATGAAAGCAGGCGAACGAAAGCGGCGTCCCCGAGGCGGTCCAACAGAACCGACGACGATTCAATGTCGGTAAAGGCTATGGTGACAGTGCCGTCCGGAGCGGACGCCGGCCGAAAATCCGGTCGGTCTCTGCGGACGCTGTGTTCTATCGCCGCGATGCTCTTGGTCAATGATCGGCCCAACGAGACTTGATCGGGCTCGCCAATGGAGTTGTGCCATTGGACGACATGCCAATGGCCGCGCTCCATGGCCACCACGGCAGTGAGCCGAAGTGGCACCTCGGTCCCGGTTGGCAAGACCAGACGCGGCCGGTCGGCGATCCAGCCGACTTCACCTTGGAAATGCGCCACCGGCTCTCCGGGCAACAGCCGGACCCCGCCCAGTTCTCGCGATTGGCGGATAACGATCTCTATGCCGTTCATCCCGGTCCACCATTCCTCCGGGTCTGTCCCGATCATGAGCGAGTGGGCGCCGGTGGAGAACATCCCGCGCAAGGTCTCCGCATCGTCGGCCTCCATCGCCGCGTAAATACGGAGCAGGAACGCTCGCAATTCCTCGCTTGGCGCAACCACGGCCATCGCCGCTCCACAAGAGAATGGGCGCTTCAATCACGCGAGCCTGATTCTGGTAGGGTCAGTGGTGCGGGTCAAGCACTTGAACGTCGGCTTCAATCGATTTCTGTGACCCGTCCCAAGGACCGTGGCCGACAGCTTCGGGTCGGCTTCCCGAAGTAACCTCTATTTCTCTCTCGTCAGCGGCACGAACCGCACCGCGATCGTGCGCTTGGTGACCGCGCGGCCCTCGGCGTCCTTGGTGATGACGAGGAGATCCTGGATGCCATGGCGTGAACCGACGGGAATCACCATGCGACCTTTGGGCGCGAGCTGTTCGACCAGCGGCTGCGGAATGTGATCGGGCGCCGCGGTCACGATGATCGCGTCGAAGGGCGCGGCCTCGGGCCAGCCCTTGTAGCCGTCGCCGATTCGCACCTCCACATTCTTGTAGCCGAGCCCGTTCAGCACCTCGCGCGCGCGCTCGCCGAGTGGCGCGACGATCTCGATCGTGTACACCTTCGCCACGCACTCCGCGAGCACCGCCGCCTGATAGCCCGAGCCCGTGCCGATCTCGAGCACGCGCGCGTCGGGACGCGGATCGAGGAGCTCGGTCATGAGCGCGACGATGAACGGCTGGGAAATCGTCTGGCCGAGGCCGATCGGCAAAGGCCGGTCGCGATACGACTCGGCCGCGAGCTCCGGCGGCACGAAGCGATGCCGCGGCACCGTGCGCATCGCGCGCAGCACCGAATCGCGCAGCTTGTCGAGTCCCGTGTCGCGCGACGTCGCCTGCATCTCGAAGACGATCTGGTCGACGAGGCGCCGGCGCTGGTCGGCATACGAGTCCTGAGCCGACGCATGCAGGGGGCCCGCGAGCAACGCAGCGGTCAGGAGTCGTCGCAGCGCGTTCATGATGTCCACAGTGGCCGGCGTTCGAATGCAACCATCATTCTCCTCGCGGCTCCGAAAGTCCAATGGCCATGAAGCGGAGACCAAGGAGGTCACCGTTTCTTCGTGCTCCTGCCCCTCTACAGCCCGCATGTCTGCCGTGGGTCGAACCCGGCCGTTTGTGCCAGCACATCCGCGCCACATTTCGAGCCCATCCCACCAAATCCGCGCGCGCAACTTACTGGCGCTGACCGCGTTCGATCAGGATGTCGACAGCCGCGGCGAAGAATCGCGCAATCGCCGAGTCGCCTGCATACTCGTCGTGCAGCGCGATCGCCGCATTGATGGCGACAAAATCTTCGGACGGGTCGATTGCTTCGTCCGGTGGCTCCAGATGGAAGTCGAATCCTTTTCGGCGATTCACTTCCCAGTCGGCCGCGTGTTCGATCCAGGCCAGTAACGATATGGAAGGCGCGGGTCGCAGCCATGAGGTCGCGAACAGCACCTCCAATTCGTCGTCTGTAAGCTCGGCAAGGACGCCGTGGATATCGGCCAGGGGGTCGCGCATGGCGGGGATTATTGCACTCCGCCCAACGGTCGCAGCGGGCCGGGCCGATCGGTCCGACGACTTCAACCCTGTGACTGGGCCGAAACCGCCCCGGCGCACTGCGCGAGGACGAGCGCCGTCGTCGCGACGATGTCCTCGACGGAGGCGCCGCGCGACAGGTCGGAGAGCGGACGCGCGAAGCCCTGCAGGATCGGGCCGATCGCCCGCGCTCCGCCCAGGTGTTGGCTGATCTTGTAGGCGATGTTGCCGGCATCGAGATCCGGGAACACGAGCACGTTGGCTCTCCCGGCGACCGGGCCGGCCTCCTTCATCTTTCTCGAGGCGACGGCGGGACTCAACGCTGCGTCCGCCTGCAGCTCGCCGTCGATCGCAAGCTCGGGCGCGCGGGTGCGCGCGATGGCGAGCGCGCGCACCACCTTGTCGACGTGCGCGTGCGCGGCGCTGCCCTTGGTCGAGAACGACAGCAGCGCGACGCGCGGCTCCTCGGCGAGCACGCGGCGGCAGCTTGCCGCGGAGGCGATCGCGATGTCGGCGAGCGCCTCGGGTGACGGGTCGGCATTCACCGCGCAATCGGCAAAGATCAGCGCGCGATCCGCGAAGAGCATCAGGAAGAAGCTCGACGGCGTGGCGCAGTCCGGCGCGAGGCCGACCGTCATCATCCCCGCCTCGATGACCCGCGCGGTCGTGCTCGCGGCACCGGCGACCATCGCATCGGCATCACCGGCCTTCACCATCAGGCCGGCGTGGAACAGCGGCTTTGCCGCGAGGCGGCGCGCGATCTTCGGGTTCGCGTCCGGGCGTCCTTCGAGGTAGGCCGCGGCGTACGCGTCGAGCCGGTCGCTCGCCTGCGGATTCGCGAGCAGGATCGGCACAGCCAGATCCTGCTCGCGCAGCTGCCGCGCCGCCGCGACGATCCGCTCGTCGTCGTGCTCGGGAAACACCACGCGAAGTCCGCGCCCGCGAATCCGCGCGAAGCACGCTTCGAGAACGGACCCCCCGGCGGTCGCGGCGGGTGCCGCGGTCATCGCAAATCTCCCCACTCGTCCTTCCGGATCCGCGCGACGACGCGAAAGCCGGCGTTGCCCAGCGGCTCGATCACCGCGACTTCGCCTTCGGCGAGATAGGGTCCGCCCGCGACCGCGACGAACGGATTGCCGTGGCTCGCGATCGCGACGTTGACGCCGGCGGGCACTGCGCCGCGCGAGCAGCGCCTTCAGCTCGGCATAGCGCCCGGCTTCCGCCGATCGCGGGTCCGCCGCGCACCGCCGGGGCGACCGTGGCGCGGCCGAAGATCAGCTCCGCGGTCTCGCGCGTCCGGCAGTAGGGGCTCGCGAGCACGTCGCCGATCGGGATGCCGAGCGAGCGGATCGCGGCGCCGATCGCGCGCGCGTCGGCGCGGCCGGCGTCGGTGAGGTTGCGCTGGCGTCGCGCAGTCCTCGAAGCCCGTCATCTTCTCGTCGTTCTGGCCGAAATCCGTCGCCGTGTGGCGGAAGTAGAGCACGTAGCCGCCCGCGCGCAGCGCGCTGCAGCAGCGCCGTGCCGGCGAGCGCCGGGCGCGCGGTGGCGGCATCGGCGGCCTGTGCCGCGCCCGCGGCGAGCGACAGCGCCGAGCAGCAGCGCGACCCATCGCTGCGACCAGGCGCCGAATCGCCGCGAAGGCGCGGCACGGCGAATCCGGAGAGCGAGCGCATGGCCGGCGGCGCGTGGGCGATGCGGCCGTCAGTCGTCGGACGCGCGCCGCAGGCCGATGGTGTCGATGCCGAACTGCTGGCCGGCGGCGGCGACATCGGCGGCACGTTCGAGCACCGGGTCGACGTCGAACGCGATGTCCCCGTCGGCCACGGCGCTGCCGGTCGTCCGCACGGCCGCGAAATCGAACAGCGCGCGGTCCATGAGGTGCGACGGGACCACGTTGCCGAGCGCGCCGAAGATCGAGTCGATGCGGCCGGGAAATTTCTTTTCCCACTCGCGCAGCATCGCCGTGACCTGCTTTCGCTGCAGATGCTCCTGCGAGCCGCAGAGATTGCACGGAATGATCGGAAAGGCGTTGAGCTCGGCGTAGCGCGCGAGGTCGCGCTCGCGGACGTGCACCAGCGGGCGGATGACGATGTGCCGGCCGTCGTCGGAGACGAGCTTCGGCGGCATGGTCTTGAGCTTGCCGCCGAAGAAGAGGTTCAGGAAGAACGTCGCGAGCACGTCGTCCCGGTGATGGCCCAGCGCGATCTTGGTGGCGCCGATCTCGGCGGCCGACGCGATAGATCGCGCCGCGGCGCAGCCGGGAGCACAGCGAGCAGAGCGTGCCGCCTTCGGGAATGACGCGCTTGACGACGCTGTAGGTGTCCTGCTCGACGATGCGGAAGGGCACGCCGCGCGCTTCGAGGTAGCGCGGGAGCACGTCGGCGGGAAAGCCCGGCTGCTTCTGGTCGAGGTTCATCGCGATGACCTCGAACGGGAACGGCGCCCGGCCCTTGAGCGTCAGCAGGATGTCGAGCAGGCCGTAGCTGTCCTTGCCCCCCGACACGCAGACCATCACGCGGTCGTGCGGCGCGATGAGGTCGTAGGCGCCGATCGCCTCGCCGACCAGCCGGCGCAGGCGCTTCCGGAGCTTGTTGGCCTCGAATTCGGCCTTCCGCGGATCGGGGCGGCGCGCGGCCGGGCCGGCCGCGGGCGCGTCCGGCGGCGGCGACCGGAGGAGGGTGGCGGGCGGGGTATCCATGGGCTCCGTCATTCTACCGGCGGGCGGCGCGATTGGCGCTAAGATTGGGCCTTTTGCCAACAGTCAGGAACCCGGGAGACTCCGATGCAGACGATCCTCGTCGCCAATCCCAAAGGCGGCAGCGGCAAGACGACGCTCGCGACCAACGTCGCCGGCTGGCTCGCGGGCAAGCGGCAGCAGGTCGTCCTGCGCGACCTCGATCCGCAGCGCTCGTCGACGGAATGGCTCGCAGCGTCGTCCGGCGCTGTTTCCGCACATCGCGGGGCTCGCGCGGGACGCGAAGCACGGGCACAAGGAGGACGATCCCGATTGGCGTGTCGTCGACACGCCCGCCGGGCTTGCACGGCGACGACCTGCGCGACGCCGTGCGGCGCGCCGACGTGATGCTCGTGCCGCTGACGCCGTCGGCCTTCGACATGGCGGCCGCCGCGCACTTTCTCGCCGCGATCCAGGAACTGAAGGCGATCCGGAAGGGCGAGCTCGCGCTCGGCATCGTCGCGATGCGCGTCGATCCGCGCACGCGTGAGCGCCGCCGAGCTCGATGCGTTCCTCGAGGCGTTCAAGTTTCCGGTGATCGCGCACCTGCGCGACACGCAGGTCTATGTCCACTGCGCGCGCGACGGCGCGTCGGTCTTCGATCTGCCGCGCTCGCGCGGCGAGCAGGACTGGCAGCAGTGGAAGCCGCTGACGCGCTGGATCGCGCGGCACACGGCGTCCAATGGCTGAGGCGCGGGTGCGAGTAGGGGACCCGTTCCGGGCAGGGTCGATGTCTCGGGCACAAAAGACAGCGCCGGCCCATGGCCGGCGTCTTGCACCACGCTGAAGAAGGCGTGTTACTTCTTCGGCGCGGCCGCTTCCTTCGCCGCATCGACGGCCTTCGCCGCTGCATCCTTGGTCGCGTCGGCGGCCTTGTTCGCCGCGTCCGTGGTGGCCGTGCGCCGCTTCCTTCGTCGCTTCCTTCGCGGCTTCGCCGGCCTTCGAGGCGGCTTCCTTCGCCTTGTCGGCGGCTTCGCCCGCGGCCTTCTTGGCGGCGTCGGCGGCGGTCGTCGACTCCTTGCCGCAGGCGGTGAGGGTCGTGGCGACGGCAAGCGCCATCAGGGTGACGAGCAATCGGGGTTTCATGGGCTCTCCTGGATTCTGACGACGCGTTGGACGATGTTCCGCGGGGGCCGCGAGGCTACCGCGCAACTCGGTAATTATAGCTCACCAGGTGCGGTCGGGCATCACAGCGCGGTGTCCTCGCCCTCCGGGAATCGCGCCTTCCGTCGGGCGGCCTTCGCGCCGAGCCGCGCAACCACGACGAAGACGATCGCGAACAGGGCCGCACCGAAGCCTGCCATCGTGAAGGCGAGCGGATAGACGGTTCCGTTGTAGCTGGCGCCGATCAGGACGCCGGTCAGCGCCGCCACCATCATCATGCAGAATCCGTACAGGCCGGCGGCGGCACCGGCTTGGCGCGGAAACGGCGCCACGCTGCCGATCTGGCCGCACGGGAAATTGATGCCATGCGACAGGAAGAAACCGAACGCAGGCCCCACGACCGCCGCCCAGTGGTGGATGCCGGCAACCGCGAGCACCGCCATCGCCAACCCGCTCGCCAGGGCGAGCACGGCGCCGGTGCGAAGCGCGCGCTCCACCGTCGTCCGGGCCGAGCAGATAGCGGCAGACGAACGTGCCCGCGAGGTAGCCGCATACGCAGAAGGCGTAGGCGTAGCCGAAGTATTCCGTAGGGCACGCCGAGCACGCCCGTCAGCACGAACGACGAGCCCGAAATGAACGCGAAAAGACCGCCGTACGAGGCGCTCGCCGACCAGTGTGTACGCGCGAAACTCCGGCGAGCGCAGCACCCAGCGGTAATTGGCGGCGAGTGTGCGCAGCCCGGTCGCTGCGGCGTCGCGATGCCGGTTCGTCTCCGCGAGCTTCGCGAGCGTCGCCGCGAGCAGCAATGCCGCGAACAGCGTGAGCGTCACGAAGGCGGCCCGGTGGCCGTAGCGCACTTCGAGGTAGCTCCCGAGAATGGGGCCGACGATGGGGCCCGATGGCGAGCATGGTGGCGGCCTGGGCCAGCGCGGTGGCGCCGGCACGCGGCTCGTAGACGTCGCGGATGATGGCTCTGGCGACGACCACGACGGCGCAACAGCCGATCGCCTGAAAGAGGCGGGCCACGATCAGGAGCTCGATGGAGGTCGCGAGGACGCAGCCGACGCTCGCGGCGACGTAGAGGCCGAGACCCGCCGGTCAGCACCGGCCGGCGTCCGTATCGATCGGAAAGGGGGCCGGCGACGAGCTGCATCACGCCGAAGGCCGTGATCCAGACGGACAACGTGAGCTGGACGGTCGCGATCGACGTCGCGAACGTGCGCGCGAGACCGGGGAGCGACGCGAGGTAGAGATCGGTCGACACGGCCTGCAGCATGAGCAGGCAGCCGATCAGCGCGACCAGCGTCCGATGGCCGATGCCGGGCGGCAGGTGCGAAGCGGAGGGTGCCGCGCGCATCCGGATAGTCTAGCGGAACGGCCCGCGCGGGCCGGGGGCGACACGGCGTTCTCGTATACTTCCCGTCGCGGTCCCGCCCAGACGAGGACGCGGTTCAATCAAACGAAGGAGGAATCCATGCCAACGCACTGCGCGGTTCGTTCGTTGCTGCTCGCGATCACTTGCGTCGGACTCCTCGCATTCGCCGCGCCGGCGCCGGCGCAGGACCGGATGGACAAGCCGGTGCGGATACTCGTCGGGTTCGCGCCGGGCGGAACAGCCGACCTCATCGCTCGGGTGGTCGCCGACAAGTTGAAGGACACGATCGGCCAGCCGGTCATCGTCGAGAACCGCCCCGGCGCCGCCGGCCGGATCGCGGCCGATGCGGTCAAGACCGCGGCACCGGACGGTTCGACGATCATGGTGATGCCGATCGGTCCGATGGCGGTGGTTCCACACACGCTGAAGACAATCCCATTCGATCCGGTGAAGGATTTCACGGCGATCGGCCTCGGCGCGACGTTCCAGTTCGCGCTTGCCGCGGGTCCCGGCAGCGGCGCGAAGACGTGGGGCGAGTTCGCCGCCTGGGCCAAGGCGAATCCGGCGAAGGCGTCGTACGCGACGTCGGCCGCGGGCAGCCTGCCGCACTTCGTCGGCGTCCTGCTGTCGCGCGACATCGGCGTCGACATGGTGCACATCGCCTACAAGGGTTCCGCTGCGTACATCAACGATCTGGTCGGCGGACAGGTGCCGTCCGCGATCGACACGGTGGCGGACCTTTCGGAGCTGCATCGGGCGGGCGCATCCGCATTCTCGCGACGACGGGTGCAGCGCGCGCGCCAGCGACGCCGGACGTTCCGACATTCGCGGAGCTCGGGCTCAAGAATGTCGTCGCGAGCGGCTGGTTCGGCTTCTTCGCGCCGGCCAATACGCCGAAGGCGGCGATCGACACGCTCAATCGCGGGATCAACAAGGCGCTGTCGGCACCGGATGTCGTCGAGCGGCTGACGAAACTGGGCATGGATCCGGCGACGAGCACGCCCGAGGGCTTCGCGCTGATCGTCGCCTCGGACTACGCGAAGTGGGGCCCGATCGTGAAGGCGTCCGGCTTCACCGCGGACTGAACGAGGTATCAGCTAGGCGGCGCGTGCCAATCGTCGGGTCACCCCAAGGGTCACCGGGCTTCATACCCCAGGCGCCCGGTGACCCTTGAGGTGACCCCACTCAACCTTGGCGAGCGCTGACGGCGCTTCGAGTCACCGAGTCGTGCGAGGGTGGCATGCCCTGCCGGGCGCCTGGGGTATGAAGCCCGGCGGGGCATGCCATCCTCGCACGTCTGTCGCCAACATATGAAGCGGGACCCGGCACCCTCACACGACTACTGTAGATGTATCGAACCTAGCGTGGGCATAGGCGTTTTACGCCGCCGTCGCCATCAGCTCGCGCAGCACGAACGGCAGAATGCCGCCGTTGAGGTAGTAATCCACCTCGATCGGCGTGTCGATGCGCAGCAGAACCGGCACCTTCTGCGCCGTGCCGTCCTTGCGGTGGATCGTCAGCGTCACGTCCATCTGCGGCCTGATGCCCGCCTCGATGCCGGTGAGGTCGAACGTCTCGTCGCCCTTGATGCCGAGCGAGGCCACGGTGTCGATGCCCTTGAACTGGCAGGGCAGCACGCCCATGCCGACGAGATTCGACCGGTGAATCCGCTCGAAGCTCTTCGCGACCACGACCTTCACGCCGAGGAGCTGCGTGCCCTTCGCCGCCCAGTCGCGCGACGACCCGGTGCCGTATTCCTCGCCGCCGAAGATGATCGTCGGCGTGCCTTCCGCGATGTACTTCATCGCGGCATCGTAGATCGGCATCTTCACGCCCGACGGCTGGAACAGCGTGACGCCGCCTTCCTCGCGCCCGCCGTCGGCCTTCGCGCGGCAGCATCAGGTTCTTGATCCGCACGTTGGCGAACGTGCCGCGCATCATCACGTCGTGGTTGCCGCGGCGCGCGCCATAGCTGTTGAAGTCGACGACCGACACGTCGTGCTCCATCAGATAGACACCCGCCGGTGACGTGGGCTTGATCGAGCCTGCCGGACTGATGTGGTCGGTGGTGACGGAATCGCCGAAGATCCCCAGCACCCGCGCCCCCTTGATGTCGCCGCTGTGCACGGTCGTCATCTTGAACCCGTCGAAGAAAGGCGGCTTCGCGATGTAGGTCGAGCTCGGCCAGTCGTAGACCTGTCCGGTCGCGCCGGAAATCGTGCCCCAGAGCGGATTGGCGTTGGCGACGTCGCCGTAGAGCGAGCGGTAGATGGCGGGGTCCTTCGCGAAGCTCATCACGGCCGCGATCTCGTGCGACGTCGGCCAGAGGTCCTTGAGATACACGGGCCCCTTCGTGCCGATGCCGACCGGCTCGGTCGTGAGGTCCTTCAGCACCGTGCCGGCGATGGCGTAGGCCACGACGAGCGGCGGCGACGCGAGGAAGTTCGCCTTGAGGTTCGGGTGGATGCGCGCCTCGAAATTGCGGTTGCCCGACAGCACCGCGGCGCAGACGAGATCGTTGCCGGTGATGGCTTCGTTGAACTCGGGCCGCAGATCGCCGGCATTGCCGATGCACGTCGTGCAGCCGTACGCGGTGACGCCGAAGCCCAGCTGATCGAGATAGGGGAGAAGTCCGGCTTTCGTCAGGTAGTCGGTGACCACCCGCGAGCCCGGGGCCAGTGAAGTCTTGATGTGCGGCTTGACGGTGAGCCCCGCTTCGACCGCCTTTTTCGCGAGCAGTCCGGCGGCGAGCAGGACACCGGGATTCGAGGTGTTCGTGCACGACGTGATCGCCGCGATCAGCACGTCGCCGTTGCCGATCTCGATGCCATCGCGCGTCGCGAGGCGCTTGCCGAGATTCGCGGCCGGTTGTGCGAAGCCGTTTTCGGCGACCGGCTTCGCGAAGAGCGCGGTGAACTGCTCCTTGAGCCGGCCGAGCTCGATGCGGTCCTGCGGCCGCTTCGGTCCCGCGACCGACGCCTTGATCGACGCGAGGTCGAGCGTCACGACCTTCGTGTAGTCGATGTCGCCCGCGCGCGGGATTCCGTAGAGTCCCTGCGCCTTGAAGTACGACGCGAAGGCATCGATCTCGACCGCCGTGCGGCCGGTGGCCTTGAGGTAGTCGATCGTCGCATCGTCGACGGGAAAGAAACCCATCGTCGCGCCGTATTCGGGCGCCATGTTGGCGATCGTCGCGCGATCGGGGACCGCGAGCGACGCCGTGCCTTCGCCGAAGAACTCGACGAACTTGCCGACGACCTTCTCCCTGCGCAGCATTTCGGTGACCGTCAGCACGAGGTCGGTGGCCGTGATGCCCTCGTTGAGGCGGCCCTTCAACTCGACGCCGACGACGTCCGGCGTGAGGAAATAGACGGGCTGCCCCAGCATGCCGGCTTCGGCTTCGATGCCGCCGACGCCCCAGCCGACGACGCCGATGCCGTTGATCATCGTCGTGTGGCTGTCGGTGCCGACGAGCGAGTCGGGATAGTAGATGCCGCCCTTCGCGTGCACGCCGCGGGCGAGGTACTCGAGGTTCACCTGGTGGACGATGCCGATGCCGGGCGGCACGACCTTGAACGTGTCGAACGCCTGCATCCCCCACTTCATGAACTCGTAGCGCTCCGCGTTGCGCTTGAATTCGAGCTTCATGTTGAGGTCGAGCGCGTCCGGGCGGCGGTAGTAGTCGATCATCACCGAGTGGTCGACGACGAGGTCGACGGGAACGAGCGGCTCGATCGCCTTCGGGTTCTTGCCCATGTCCGCGGCGACGTTGCGCATCGCCGCGAGGTCGGCCAGGAGCGGCACGCCGGTGAAGTCCTGCAGCACCACCCGCGCGACGACGAACGGAATTTCCGCGGTTCGCGCGGCCGAGGGCGCCCAGTTGGCAACCTCCTTGACGTGCTCCTCGGTGACCTTCTTGCCGTCGCAGTTGCGGAGCACGCTTTCGAGCACGATGCGCATCGAAACCGGCAGCCGCGAGACGCGGCCGATGCCGGCCGCTTCGAGCGCCGGCAGCGAGTAGTACCGGCCCGTGGCGCCGGAGGCGAGCTTGAACGATTGCAGCGAGTTGTAGAGGTTGTGCGCCATGTCGGTTCTCGAGGTTCGAAACAGTTGAGGGAGCGGTGAACCGGCCCTAGCCCTTCTTGCCGCCCATCCAGTTGCGGATGTTCATCCTCTGGCCGTCGGGCAGCGTCAGGTCGCCCGGCTGCTGCCCGTCCTTGCAGGCGCCGACGTGCTTGCCGTCGATGACGGTCAACGATTCGCGCGGCGTGCCCTTCAGCGGAGGATCGAAGCTGGCGCGGGCCTCGGTACGATACGCGGTGTCGCCGGTGAGCGTCATCACGGACGTGGTCTGCATCTTCGTCACGCCGAGATCGCAGACGGCATCGACCGTCACCCTGTTGCCGGCGACCTTGAGGTTGTGCTTGCTGCAGAGGCCGATCATCATGCCCACCGACATCCGGTACATGTCCTGCTGGACCGTGTCGTCGAGGCAGAGCAGCGAGGGGCGCAGATCCTGTTTCGGGCGCCCGACCGTGGTGGTCGTGGACGTCCACAGGCCGGGCTTCAGCTTCGGGAAATCCTGCGCGCCGGCTGTCGTGGCCGCGAGGACGAGCATGAGAGCGAGCAGGCGCGGCATCGGTTGGGGGATGGGGGGCGGAGCGGGCGCTGCCGTCAGACCACCATCAGGTCGACGAACTCGTGCACCGGCGTGGCCTCGAGCTTCGCGGCGTCGAGCGCGACTTCGAGGATCGCCTGCTGCTGTTTCGCAGGAAAGCGCCGGGCGAGGTTCGTCCTGAATTTCTCCACGAGCACGGGCAAGCCCTCCTTGCGCCGCCGCCGGTGGCCGATCGGATACTCGACCACCACTTCGCGCAACTTGCTGCCGTCGGCGAACTCGACCGCGATCGCATTCGCGATCGAGCGCTTGTCGGGGTCGTGATAGTCCTTCGAGAACGCCTTGTCCTCGACGCACACCATCTTGGCGCGCAGGCGGTCGATGCGGGGGTCGGACGCGACATCGTCCTCGTAGTCGGCGGCCGTGAGCCGGCCGTGGATCAGAGGTACCGCCACCATGTACTGCAGGCAATGGTCGCGGTCGGCCGGATTGGCGAGCGGTCCCTGCTTGTCGATGATCCGGATCGCCGACTCGTGCGTGCGGATCGTGATGCGGCTGATGTCGTCGATCCGATCCTTCACGCGCGGGTGCAGCTCCATCGCGCATTCGACGGCGGTCTGCGCGTGGAACTCGGCCGGGAAGCTGATCTTGAACAGCACGTTCTCCATCACGTAGCTGCCGTAAGGCCGCTGGAATTCGAACGGCTTGCCCTTGAAGAGCACGTCGTAGAAGCCCCAGGTCTTGGCGGTCAGCACCGACGGATAGCCCATTTCACCGGTCTTCGCGATGAGCGCGAGACGCACGGCGCGCGCGGTCGCATCGCCCGCGGCCCAGCTCTTGCGCGAGCCGGTGTTCGGCGCATGACGGTAGGTGCGCAGGCTCTGCCCGTCCACCCAGGCGAGCGAAATCGCGTTGATCACTTCGTAATGCGCGAGGCCGAGCATGTTCGCGACGACGGCGGTCGAGGCCACCTTGACCAGCACGACGTGATCGAGGCCGACGCGGTTGAAGCTGTTCTCGAGCGCGATCACGCCCTGGATCTCGTGCGCCTTGATCATCGCGATCAGCACGTCCTTCATCGTGAGCGGCGGCTTGCCCGCGGCGACCGCCGTGCGCGACAGCCAGTCGGCCGTGGCGAGGATGCCGCCCAGGTTGTCGGAGGGATGCCCCCACTCGGCGGCGAGCCACGTGTCGTTGAAGTCGAGCCAGCGGATCATCGCGCCGATGTTGAACGCCGCCTGCACCGGATCGAGCTGGTACGGCGTGCCCGGCACCTTGGCGCCGTTCGGCACGACCGTGCCGGGGACGATCGGCCCCATGAGCTTGGTGCAGGCCGGGTAGGACAGCGCCTCGAAGCCGCAGCCCAGCGTGTCGATCAGGCAGTGCCGCGCGGTCGCGAGCGCCTCCTTGCTCGTGATCTTGAACTTCGTCACGTAGTCGGCGATGTCGGTGAGGACGCGGTCGGGCTTCGGGCGGACGTTGCTGATCGGGGGCGGACATGGAGGCTCGCGGTTGCGGGTTGCGGTCTACTTGCGCTGGTCGATGGGGACGAAGGCCTGGTCGTCCGGTCCGACGTAGTTGGCGGAGGGGCGGATGATCTTGCCGTCGATCCGCTGCTCGATGACGTGCGCCGACCAGCCGGTGACGCGGGAGATCACGAACAGCGGCGTGAACATCGCGGTCGGCACGCCCATCATGTGGTACGAGACCGCGGAGAACCAGTCGAGGTTCGCGAACATCTTCTTCGCGTCCGTCATGACGGTCTCGATCCGCTCGGCGATCGCGAACATCTTGAGGCTGCCGGCGTCCTGCGACAGGCTCCGTGCGAGCTCCTTGATCACCTTGTTCCTCGGGTCGGCGATCGTGTAGACGGGATGGCCGAAGCCGATGATCACCTCCTTGCTGTCGACCCGGCGGCGGATGTCCGCCTCGGCGTCGTCGGGCGAGTCGTAGCGCTTCTGCGTCTCGAACGAGAACTCGTTCGCGCCGCCGTGCTTCGGTCCGCGCAGCGCGCCGATCGCCCCGGCGATGCACGAATGGAAGTCGGAGCCGGTGCCGGCGATCACGCGCGCGGCGAACGTCGACGCGTTGAATTCGTGCTCGGCGTAGAGGATGAGCGACGTGTGCATCGCCTTGACCCACGACGGCTTCGGGGCGCGGCCGTGCAGGAGGTGCAGGAAGTGCCCGCCGATCGAGTCGTCGTCGGTCTCGACGTCGATGCGCTTGCCGTTGTGGCTCCAGTGGTACCAGTACAGCAGCATCGAGCCCTGCGACGCGAGCAGCGCGATCGGCGGCATCGCGCGCGCCCGGCGTGCCGTGATCCTCCTTCTCCGGCAGCACCGTCCCGAGCGCCGACACGCCGGTGCGCAGGACATCCATCGGATGGGCGGCCGCGGGAATGCGCTCCAGGATCTCCTTGACCGGCTCCGGGAGGCCGCGCAGCGACTTCAGGTGCGCCTTGTACGCGGCGAGCTCCGCCCGCGTGGGCAGCTTGCCGTGGATCAGCAGATGCGCGATCTCCTCGAACTCGCAGGCTGTCGGCGATGTCGAGGATGTCGTAGCCGCGGTACGCGAGGTCGTTGCCGGTGCGGCCGACCGTGCACAGCGCCGTGTTGCCGGCGGCCACGCCGGAAAGCGCCACCGACTTCTTGGGCTTGGGCGCGGCGGGGGCGTCGGTCATCCGTTTCTCCTTCGTCTGGGGCGGCGCGTCAGCACACTGACGACGCCATCACTTCTTGGCGGCGAACAGCGCGTCGAGATTGCTGCTCGTACGCGTGATAGCCGAGGTAATCGTAGAGCTCCGCGCGCGTCTGCATGCTGTCGACGACGGCCTTCTGCGTTCCGTCGCGGCGCAGCGCCTGGTACACGGTGAGCGCGGCCTTGTTCATCGCGCGGAACGCGGACAGCGGGTAGAGCGCGATCGCGACGTCGGCGGAGCGCAGCTCGTCGCGCGTAAAGAGCGGCGTGGCGCCGAACTCGGTGATGTTGGCGAGGATCGGCACCTTGACCGCGGCGGCGAACGCCTTGTACATCGCGAGCTCGGTGATCGCCTCGGGAAAGATCATGTCGGCGCCGGCTTCGACACAGGCGCACGCGCGGTCGATCGCGGCCGCGAGACCTTCGCCGGCGAGCGCGTCGGTGCGCGCCATGATGACGAAGCCGGGGTCGGTCCTCGCGTCGACGGCCGCCTTGATCCGGTCGACCATCTCGCCGCGCGACACGAGCTCCTTCCCCGGCCGGTGGCCGCAACGCTTGGCGCCCACCTGGTCTTCGATGTGCATCGCGCCTGCGCCGGCCTTGATCATCGACCTGACGGTGCGCGCGATGTTGAACGCCGAGGCGCCGAATCCCGTGTCGACGTCGACCAGCAACGGCAGCGCGCAGACGTCGGTGATTCGCCGCACGTCGGTGAGCACGTCGTCGAGATTGCTGATGCCAAGATCGGGGAGGCCGAGCGAGCCGGCGGCGACGCCGCCGCCGGAGAGGTAGATCGCCGAGAAACCGGACCGCTCCGCCAGGATTGCGTGGTACGCGCAGATCGCGCCGGGAACCTGCAGCGGTCGTTCGGCGGCGACGGCCGCGCGAAACCGGGCACCGGCCGATGGCGTGGTCATCACCGGTGCATCAGCCCAGCAGCGAGGCGACGCCCGCGCGCTCTTCCTCGAGCTCCTTCAGCGTCGCGTCCATTTTCTCGCGCGAGAAAGCGTCGATCTCGAGGCCCGTCACCCGGGTGTACTCGCCGCCGGCGGTGGTCACGGGGACGCCATACATGACGTCCTGCGGGATGCCGTAGCTGCCGTCGGACGCGATCCCCATCGTCACCCATCGTCCATCGCTGCCCATGGCCCAGTCGCGGACGTGGTCGATCGCCGCGTTGGCGGCGGAGGCGGCCGACGAGAGGCCGCGCGCCTCGATGATCGCCGCACCGCGCTTGCCTACCGTGGGCAGGAACACGTTGCGGTTCCAGTTCTCGTCGTTGATCAGCGCCTTGACCGACTGGCCGCCGACGGTCGCGAAGCGGTAGTCGGCGTACATCGTCGGCGAGTGATTGCCCCAGACGCACAGCTTTTCGATGGCGCCGACCGGCTTGCCGGTCTTCGCGGCGAGCTGCGACAGCGCGCGGTTGTGGTCGAGGCGCAGCATCGCGGTGAAGCTCTTCTTCGGCAGCGACGGCGCGGACTTCATCGCGATGTAGGCATTGGTGTTGGCCGGATTGCCGACGACCAGCACGCGGATGTCGCGGGCGGCGACCGCGTCGAGCGCCTTGCCCTTGCTCGATGAAGATCTTGGCGTTCTCGAGCAGGAGGTCCTTGCGCTCCATGCCGGGCCCGCGCGGCCGGGCGCCCACCAGCAGCGCGTAGTCGGCATCCTTGAAGGCGACCTTCGGGTCGCCGGTGCCCACCATGCCGGCGAGCAGCGGAAACGCGCAGTCCTCGAGCTCCATCATCACGCCCTTGAGGCCGGCCTGGGCCTTGTCGATCGGCAATTCCAGGAGCTGGAGGATCACGGGCTGGTCGCGGCCGAGCATCTCGCCTGTGGCGATGCGGAACAGGAGCGCATAGCCGATCTGGCCGGCGGCGCCGGTGACGGCAACTCGTACGGGTTTTTTCATGAGCGGATCCGTGGCGGGTGTCAGAGGGGAAGGCGTCGGCGAGCGATCAGGGGGAGCGGAGCGAAGGGCCCAATGGTCTCACGTCGTCTCATGCGGCTTGTTGCGTTGCATCAATCGGGCGGCCCCGTCGGCCGAGGTTCGACCGGGGCCGTCCGGCGAGGCGCCTCGATTCTAGACCGCTCGCCCAACCGCTGTCAACCAAGTCTTATGTCTTATACAAGATATAAGATAGAAATTAGACATGCGCCGACGGCCGACCGATAATGACCCCGCCACCATGCCCGACCGCACGCCGACCTTCCAGCCGCTCTACCTGCAGATCAAGGCGCTGCTCGAGCGGAGCCTCGACGCCGGAGAATGGCGCCCGGCACGGCGATCCCCAGCGAGACCGCACTGGCGGCGCGTTACGGCGTCTCCCAGGGGACCGTGCGCAAGGCGATCGCGGCGCTGGCTGCCGACAATCTCGTCGTCCGCCGGCAGGGCAAGGGGACCTTCGTGGCGACGCACACGGAGGAAAGCGTCGTCGCTGTTCCGCTTCCTGCGGATTCGCCGCAACGACGGCGAGGACGAGTATCCGGGAAGCCGCGTCGTCGACGTGCGCCGCGGCAAGGCGTCCGCGGAGGCCGCGCGCATGCTCGACCTCAAGCCCGGCGATCCCGTGATCGTCCTGCGGCGGGTGCTGGAGTTCTCGGGGGAGCCCGTCATCCTCGACGAGATCACGCTGCCGGGCGGGCTGTTCAAGGGGCTCACCAAGTCCAGGGTCGACGCCTACGAGGGCTCGATGTACAGCTTCTTCGAGACGGAGTTCGGCGTGCGCATGCTGAAGGCGCAGGAAAAGCTCCGCGCCGTGCCGGCGGATGCGGCGAGCGCCCGCATCCTCGGTCTGCGCCCCGGCGATCCGCTGCTGGCGGTCGATCGCGTCACGCTTACCTACGGCGAGCGGCCGGTCGAATGGCGGCGCGGACTCTGCGCGACGAAGCGTCATCACTACGTCAACGAGATTGGCTGAGGCTGCAACCCGGCATCGCCGCGATCCGCTCGTTTCCGTTGGCTGAAAGGGTGCGCATCGCGCTATAATTTGCTGTTGCTATGCACAAACACCGTCGTGCCCGCGATCGTCGCGTCGCGCGCCGGTGCGCGTAGAAGGCCCCGCACGACGCCCGTGCGGATATCCACCAGCCCCGTCTGCGGTTCGAAACTTGAAGCAACGCCCGGTCTACCTCGACTTGCCGCGCATCCGGTTGCCGTTGCCGGGGATCGTGTCGATCCTGCACCGGGTGTCGGGCGCGCTGCTTTTCCTCGCGGGGATTCCGCTGCTGCTCTACGCCGTAGCGGAAAGTCTCGCGTCGCCCGACGCCTACGCGGCGATGAAGGCGAGCTTCGCGCATCCGCTGGCGAAGCTCGTGCTCCTCGGCATGCTGTGGGCCTACCTCCATCACTTCTGCGCCGGGATACGGTATCTGCTGCTCGACATCCATTGCGGGATCGAGCTCGAGCCCGCCCGCCGTTCGAGCGCCGTGGTGCTCGTGCTGAGTCTCGCCCTGACGCTGATCCTGGGGGTGCGGTTGTGGTGACGCGCCGGCACGCCGTCGGAGCGCATTACGGCCTCACGGATTGGCTGATCCAGCGGCTGACCGCGGTCGTCATGGCGCTCTACACGCTGCTGGTGCTCGCGATCGCGTTGTGGAGCGGCGGCATCGACCATGCGCTGTGGACGGACCTCTTCGCCCACGGCGGCTTCAAGCTCGCGTCGTTCCTGTTCATGGTCGCCTTGCTGTACCACGCCTGGATCGGCGTGCGCGACATCCTGATGGACTACATCAAGCCGGCGGGCGTGCGCCTGCTGCTGGAAACCGTCACCGTCGTCGTGCTGGTCGGCTATCTCGGCTGGACGCTTGCAGCTGCTATGGGGTATTGCGTGACGCCTCCAGTACGCAAATTCGACGCGATCGTCGTCGGCGCCGGCGGCGCCGGCATGCGCGCGTCGCTGCAGCTCGCCGAGGCGGGCCTTTCGGTGGCGGTGCTCTCCAAGGTGTTTCCCACGCGGTCGCACACGGTGGCGGCGCAGGGCGGCATCGGCGCCGCGCTCGGCAACATGTCCGAGGACAGCTGGCTCTGGCACATGTACGACACGATCAAGGGTTCGGACTGGCTCGGCGACCAGGACGCGATCGAGTACATGTGCAGGATGGCGCCCGCAGGTCGTCTACGAGCTCGAGCATTTCGGCATGCCGTTCGACCGCAACGCCGACGGCACGATCTATCAGCGCCCGTTCGGCGGGCACTCGGCGAATTTCGGCGAGAAGTCCGTGCAGCGCGCGTGCGCCGCCGCCGACCGGACCGGCCACGCGCTGCTGCATACGCTCTACCAGCGCAACGTGCGCGCGCGCACGCAGTTCTTCGTCGAGTGGATGGCGCTCGACCTCATCCGTGATGCCGACGGCGACGTCCTCGGCGTCGTCGCGATGGAGATGGAGACCAGCGACGTCGTGATCCTCCAGGCGAAGGCGACGATGTTCGCGACGGGCGGCGCGGGTCGCATCTTCGCCGCGTCGACCAACGCCTTCATCAACACCGGCGACGGCCTCGGCATGGCGGCGCGCGCCGGGCATACCGCTGCAGGACATGGAGTTCTGGCAATTCCATCCAACCGGGGTCGCCGGGGCCGGCGTGCTGATCACCGAGGCGGTGCGCGGCGAGGGCGGCATCCTGCTCAACTGCAACGGCGAGCGTTTCATGGAGCGCTACGCGCCGAACCTCAAGGACCTGGCGTCGCGCGACGTCGTCAGCCGGTCGATGGACCAGGAGATCAAGGAGGGTCGCGGCTGCGGCCCGCACAAGGATCACGTGCTGCTGAAGCTCGACCACCTCGGTCCCGAGGTGATCATGAAGCGATTGCCGTCGATCCGCGACATCGCGTTGAAGTTCTCGAACGTCGACTGCATCCGGGAGCCGATTCCGGTCGTGCCGACGATCCACTACCAGATGGGCGGCATCCCGACCAACATCCAAGGACAGGTGGTCGCGCCAAAGCAGGGCGACTACAAGGCGGTGGTCAACGGGCTGTACGCGGTCGGCGAGTGCGCGTGCGTGTCGGTGCACGGAGGCAATCGGCTGGGCACCAATTCGTTGCTCGACATCATCGTGTTCGGGCGTTCCGCGGGGAATTTCATCGTCGAGCAGAACCTCGGGAGAGCGCCCGCACAAGCCGTTGCCGGCGGACGCCGCGGAAGCCACGCGCGCGCGGCTCGCCCGCCTCGATGCGGCGACGTCGGGCGAATCGGTATCCGAAGTCGCGCGGGACCTGCGCCTGGTCATGCAGGCGCATTGCGGCGTGTTCCGCAACCAGGAGCTGCTCACGGAAGGCGTGCGCAAGGTGGCCGCAATCGAGGAGCGCGTGTACCGGACGGCCATCAAGGACCGCAGCAAGACGTTCAACACGGCGCGCGTCGAGGCGCTCGAGCTCGACAATCTGATCGAGACGGCAAAGGCGACCATTGCCTCGGCCGAGGCGCGGCGCGAATCGCGCGGCGCGCAGGCGCGCAGCGACTATCCGAACCGCGACGACGTGAACTGGCTGAAGCACTCGCTGTGGTACCGCGACGGCAATCGCATGGAGTACAAGCCGGTCAACCTGAAGCCGGTGTCGGTGGAAGCCTTTCCACCGAAGACCCGGACTTATTGATCGACGCCATGAAATTCCGCATCTACCGCTTCGACCCCGAAAAGGACGCGAAACCGTACGTCCAGGATTACGACGTCGCGCTCGATCCGCACGACCGGATGCTGCTCGACGCGCTGATCCGGGTGAAGGCGGTCGATGACACGCTTTCCTTCCGGCGTAGCTGCCGCGAAGGGGTGTGCGGATCGGACGCGATGAACATCAACGGCAAGAACGGCCTCGCGTGCATCACGAACCTCAACGATGTGAAGGAGCCCGTCGAGCTCCGTCCGTTGCCGGGGTTGCCGGTGATCCGCGACCTCATCGTCGACATGAGCCAGTTCTTCAAGCAGTACCACTCGATCAAGCCGTATCTCGTCAACGACTCGCCGCCGCCGGAGAGGGAGCGGCTGCAATCGCCGGAGGACCGCGAGGAGCTCGACGGACTCTACGAATGCATCCTCTGCGCGTGCTGTTCCACTGCCTGTCCGTCGTTCTGGTGGAATCCCGACAAGTTCGTGGGGCCGGCGGGGCTGCTTGCCGCCTACCGCTTCATCGCCGATACGCGCGACGAGGCGATCGGCGCGCGCCTGGACGATCTCGACGACCCGTATCGCCTCTTCCGCTGCCACACGATCATGAATTGCGTCGACGTCTGCCCGAAAGGACTCAACCCCACGAAGGCCATCGGCAAGATCAAGGAGATCATGGTCAAGCGCGCGGTGTGATGCGTCGCCTTGCGGTAGATCAAACCAGGTGCATTCGCTTGGCGGTCAAAATGGATGCGAGCGAATTCAATCGCCTGCGCTGGCGCTGCCGGCGGGGCCTGCTGGAGAACGATCTGATTCTCGCGCGTTACCTCGATGCGCGCGGGAGCACGATGTCGGACGGGGACGTGGCGGCGCTCGACCGGCTGCTCGATCTCGCCGACGACGAATTGTGGAACCTGATCGTGGGCCGGACGGAGCCGGGGGATCCGGATTTGCTCCCCTTGGTGACAGCCCTGCGTTCGGCGTAAGGAACACTTCGGAAGATCAAACCTGGAGGGAGCCAATACCATGACCGACCGCACCGCCACCGTGACCTTCTCCGATGGGTCGCCGAGCATCACGTTCCCGGTACTCGCGGGGACCGTCGGGCCGGAGGTGATCGACATCCGCACCCTCTACGGCAAGACCGGGAAGTTCACCTACGATCCGGGCTTCATGTCGACCGCCTCGTGCAACTCGACAATCACCTACATCGACGGCGACAAGGGCGAGCTGCTCTACCGCGGCTATCCGATCGAGGAACTGGCGGTGAAGTGCGACTTTCTCGAAGTCTGCCATCTCCTCCTGTACGGCGAATTGCCGGACCCTGCGCAGAAGAAGGATTTCGTGAGCCGGGTGACGCACCACACGATGGTCAACGAGCAGATGCACTTTTTCATGCGCGGCTTCCGGCGCGATGCTCATCCGATGGCGGTGATGACCGGGCTCGTGGGCGCGCTCTCCGCGTTCTACCCGGACTCGATGAACCTGCACGACGCGCGCGAGCGGGACATCTCGGCGATAAGGCTCATCGCGAAGCTGCCGACGCTCGTCGCGATGGCGTACAAGTACTCGGTCGGCCAGCCGTACATGTATCCGAGGAACGACCTGTCGTACGCGGGGAACTTCATGCGGATGATGTTCGCCACGCCCTGCGAGGACTACACGGTCAACGACGTGCTGGTGCGGGCGGTCGACCGCATCTTCATCCTGCACGCCGACCACGAGCAGAACGCGTCGACGTCGACGGTGCGCATGTGCGCGTCGTCCGGCACGAACCCGTTCGCGGCGATCGCCGCCGGTGTCGCCTGCCTGTGGGGCCCGGCGCACGGCGGCGCGAACGAGGCGTGTCTCAACATGCTAGGACAGATCCAGGCGATGGGAGGCGTGAGCAAGATCGGCGAGTTCATCACCAAGGTCAAGGACAAGAATTCCGGCGTCAAGCTGATGGGCTTCGGCCATCGCGTCTACAAGAACTACGATCCGCGCGCGAAGCTGATGCGCGAGACCTGCTACGAAGTGCTGAGCGAGCTCGGCCTGGGCGACGACCCGCTGTTCAAACTCGCGATGGCGCTCGAGAAGATCGCGCTCGAGGACGAGTACTTCGTGTCGCGCAAGCTCTATCCGAACGTCGACTTCTACTCGGGCATCGTGCAGAAGGCCATCGGCATTCCGGTGCCGCTCTTCACCGCGATCTTCGCGCTCGCCCGCACGGTCGGCTGGATCGCGCAGTTGAACGAGATGATCGCCGATCCGGAATACAAGATCGGCCGTCCGCGGCAGCTGTTCTCCGGGGCGACCCGCCGGTCGGTGAAGGCCGTCGAAGCGCGATGAGCACGTTGCAGGAATTCGCCTCCGGCAGCACGCTGTTCGGCGGCAATGCGCCGTACATCGAGGAGCAGTACGAGCGCTATCTGGCGAATCCGGCCGACGTCGCGGGCGAGTGGCGCGTCTATTTCGACTCGCTGCGCGACGGTGCGGCCGACGTGGCGCATGCGCCGATCGTCCAGTCGTTCATCGAGCTCGCCCGGAACCGCAAGGTCGCGGGGGCGATGGTCGATGCGACGACCATGCACAAGCAGGTGCTCGTGCTGCGGCTCATCAGCAAGTTCCGCACGCTCGGAGTGTTTCACGCGGACCTCGACCCGCTGCAGCGGCACGAAAGGCCGTACATCGCCGATCTCGACCTCGCGACCTACGCCTTCACGCCTGCCGACCTCGCCACCGAGTTCGACGTCGGCTCGTTTCGGGCCGGCACGGACCGGATGCGTCTGGCCGAACTTGTCGCCGCGCTGCAGGCGACGTATTGCCGCACGTTCGGCGCCGAGTACATGTACATCTCGGATACGCCGACCAAGCGGTTCATCCAGCAGCGGCTGGAGCCGATACGCGCGCGGCCCACGTATTCGCCCGTCGTGCAGCGGCACATCCTGGAGCGGCTGACCGCGGCGGAAACGCTGGAGCGCTACCTGCACACGAAGTACGTCGGACAGAAGCGCTTCTCCGGCGAAGGCGGGCTCACGATGATCCCGATGCTCGATCACCTGCTCCAGCGTGCCGGCGCGCTGGGCGTGCAGGAGACCGTAATCGGCATGGCGCACCGGGGACGGCTCAACGTGCTGGTCAATACGCTGGGCAAGATGCCGGCGGACCTCTTCTCGGAGTTCGAGGGCAAGCAGGCGCAGGAGTTTTCCGCCGGCGACGTGAAGTATCACCAGGGATTCTCGTCGGACGTGGTCACTCCCGGCGGGCCGATGCACCTGACGCTCGCGTTCAATCCGTCGCACCTCGAGGCGGTCAATCCCGTCGTCGAGGGCTCCGTGCGCGCGCGCCAGCACCGGCGGGGCGACGCCAAGGGCGATACCGTGCTGCCGGTGCTGATCCACGGCGACGCTGCGGTCGCCGCCCAGGGCGTGATGCAGGAAGTCCTGAACATGGCCCAGACGCGCGGCTTCTACACGGGCGGGACGATCCACCTCGTCGTCAACAACCAGATTGGCTTTACTACTTCCGACCCGCGCGACACCCGCGGCACGATCTATTGCACCGACATCGCGAAGATGTCGGAAGCGCCGATCCTGCACGTCAACGGCGACGATCCGGAGGTCTGCCTGCTCGCGATCGAGATCGCGCTCGACTATCGACAGCAGTTCCACAAGGACGTCTTCATCGATCTCGTCTGCTTCCGGCGCCTCGGACACAACGAGGCCGACGAGCCCATGGTGACGCAGCCGCTCATGTACAAGAAGATAGCGGAGCATCCCGGCACGCGGGCGCTCTACGCCGAACGGCTCGTCGCGGCCGGCGTGGTCAAGCCCGACGAACCCGAGGCCATGATCGCGACCTACCGCAACGCCGCCGACAAGGGGCTCCACACCAACACCACCATCCTTTCCAATTACAAGCCGCCGAACACCGTCGACTGGTCGTCGTTCAAGGGTCACGCCTGGACGGAGCCGTACGAGTCGCGCGTCCCGCTGAAGACGCTGAAGGCGCTCTCGCGGCGGCTCGCGCAGATCCCCGCAGAGTTCAAGCTGCATCCGCGCGTGGAGCGGGTCATCGCCGACCGGAGGGCGATGGGCGAGGGCAAGCTGTCACTCGACTGGGGGATGGGGGAAACGCTTGCCTACGCGACGCTTCTCGACGACGGGTATGGCGTGCGGCTGTCCGGACAGGACGTCGGGCGCGGCACGTTCGCGCACCGGCACGCCGTGCTGCACGACCAGAGCCGCGAGAAATGGGATTCGGGCATCTACATTCCGCTCGAGCACGTGAAGGACGGCCAGGCGACGTTCGAAGTGATCGATTCGGTGCTGACGGAGAACGCGGTGCTGGGCTTCGAGTACGGGTTCGCGACGTCGGATCCGCAGAAGCTCGTGATCTGGGAGGCGCAGTTCGGCGATTTCGCCAACGGCGCGCAGGTCGTGATCGACCAGTTCATCGCCTCCGGCGAAGCGAAGTGGGGCCGCATCTGCGGGCTGGTGATGCTGGTCCCGCACGGTTACGAAGGACAGGGCCCGGAGCATTCGTCGGCACGGCCCGAGCGGTACTTGCAGCTCTGTGCCGAGCACAACATGCAGGTGTGCGTGCCGTCGACGCCCGCACAGATCTACCACCTGCTGCGCCGGCAGATGATCCGGCGCTTCCGGCGCCCGCTGATCGTGATGAGCCCGAAAAGCCTGTTGCGGCACAAGGATGCCGTGTCCAGTCTGGACGAGCTCGCGGACGGGCGATTCCAGAACGTGATCGGCGAGGTCGAGGCGATCACCGCGAAGAACGTCAGGCGGGTCATCGCGTGCAGCGGCAAGATCTATTACGAGCTCGCCGCGCACAGGCGCGAACAGAAGATCCGCGACGTCGCGATCATCCGTTTCGAGCAGCAGTATCCGTTTCCGCACTCCGACTTTTCCGCCGCGCTGGCCAAGTTTCCGCAGGCGAAGGAAGTCATCTGGTGCCAGGAAGAGCCGCAGAACCAGGGCGCGTGGTACCGGCTGCGCGCGTATTTCCGCGCCGATGCGCTGCCGAAGCAGGTTGTGTCGTACGCCGGCCGGCCCGTTTCGGCGTCGACTGCCGTCGGCTACATGTCGAAGCACCTGGCGCAGCAGAAGCAGCTGATCGAAGATGCGTTCGGACCGAACCTCGCGCAGGGCGAGATGCTCGTCGCGACGTAGAGCAAGCACCGAGGATTTGATGCGAGTCGAAGTCAAGGTTCCGCAGCTGCCGGAGTCGGTCGCCGAGGCGACCCTCGTCAGCTGGCACAAGAAGGTAGGCGAGGCGGTGGCGCGCGACGAGAATCTCGTCGATGTCGAGACCGACAAGGTGGTGCTCGAGCTGCCGGCGCCCCAGGCCGGCGTGCTGGTCGAGATCCGCCAGGCCGACGGCGCGACCGTCGCGGGCCAGGAAGTCATTGCCGTCATCGACAGCGACGTTGCCACCGTCGCCACCGCCACACCCGCCGCGAAGGCCAGGCCGCTGCTGCCAGCCGCGGCGGCCGCGGTGGCACCGACCGCATTGCCCGCGGCGCGCAAGATGATGGCGGACCAGGCGATGAATCCGGCGGATGTCGACGGCACGGGCCGTGGCGGCCGGATCACGAAGGGCGACGTCATCGCGACGGGGAGGCCCGCGAGCGAACCAGCGCCGCCGGCCTCCGTCGCCGGGACCGAGGCGCGCGCTCCGGTCGTCGCGCCGGTGCCGTCCGGCGCACTCGCCACGCCGCCGTCGCGCCGTCCCGAACAGCGGGTGCCGATGTCCCGGCTGCGGCAGCGCGTCGCCGAGCGCCTCGTGCAGTCGCAATCCGCCGCCGCGATCCTGACGACGTTCAACGAAGTCAACATGCAGCCCGTGATCGACCTGCGCAACCGGTACAAGGACCGGTTCGAGAAGGAGCACGGCGTGAAGCTCGGCTTCATGGGATTCTTCGTCAAAGCGGCGGTCCACGCATTGAAGAAGTACCCCGCCCTCAACGCTTCGATCGACGGCACCGACATCATCTACCACGGCTACTTCGACATCGGCATCGCGGTCGGCAGCCCGCGCGGACTCGTCGTGCCGATCATCCGCGACGCCGACATCCTGTCGATCGCCGAGATCGAGAAGACGGTCGCCGACTTCGGCCGGCGCGCGCAGGACGGCAAGCTCACGGTCGACGAACTGACCGGCGGCACTTATACGATCAGCAATGGCGGCGTGTTCGGCTCGATGCTCTCCACGCCGATCATCAATCCGCCGCAGTCGGCGATCCTCGGTGTCCACGCGACGAAGGAGCGCCCCGTCGTAGAGAACGGACAGGTCGTCGTGCGGCCGATCAACTACCTCGCGCAATCCTACGATCACCGGATCATCGACGGTCGCGAAGCGGTGCTGTCGCTCGTCGCGATCAAGGAAGCGCTGGAAGACCCGGCGCGCCTCTTGCTCGACCTCTGAGGCGGCGATGGCGACGACCGAACGCTTCGACGTCGTGGTGATCGGCGCCGGCCCCGGCGGCTACATCGCCGCGATCCGCTGTGCGCAACTGGGATTCAGGACCGCCTGCATCGACGACGCGACGCGAGCCGGCGGCAAACCCGCGCCGGGCGGCACGTGCACCAACGTCGGCTGCATCCCGTCGAAGGCGCTGTTGCAGTCGTCCGAGCATTTCGAGCATGCGGGGCACGGCTTCGCCGACCACGGCATCGCGATCGCCGGACTGACGATCGACGTGCCGCGGATGCAGTCGCGCAAGGAGAAGGTCGTCGGGCAGAACAACGACGGCATCCTGTTCCTGTTCAAGAAGAACAAGATCGCGTTCTTTCACGGCCGGGGCTCGTTCACCGGCGGCAACGCCGAAGGCGGGTGGACCATCAAGGTCGACGGCGCGCGACCCGCCGAGCTCGCGGCCACGCACGTGGTCGTCGCCACGGGCTCGGCTCCGCGCGCGCTGCCCGGCATCGCGTTCGACCACGAGCGCGTGCTCGACAACGCGGGTGCGTTGGCCATGAAGGAGGTGCCGAAGCGGCTCGGCGTCGTCGGCGCGGGCGTGATCGGGCTCGAGATGGGCAGCGTGTGGCGCCGGCTGGGCGCGCAGACGACCGTGCTGGAGGCGCTGCCTGCGCTCCTTCCCGCCGCGGACGAGGCAGTCGCGAAGGAAGCGAAGCGGGTCTTCGCGAAGCAGGGCCTTGCGATTCATACCGGTATCGCGATCACCGGCGTCGACGTGTCGGCCGCCGACATTGTCGTCCGGTACAACGACGCCGAAGGCAAGGCGCAGCGCGGAACGTTCGACCGGCTGATCGTCTCGATCGGGCGCGTGCCGCATACGGCCGGCCTTGGCGCCGCGACGGTCGGCCTCGTCCTCGACGAGCGCGGCTTCGTCGCAGTCGACGGCGAATGCCGCACGAACCTCGGCAACGTCTGGGCCGTGGGCGACGTCGTGCGCGGACCGATGCTCGCGCACAAGGCCGAAGAAGAGGGCGTGGCCGTCGCCGAGCGCATCGCCGGGCAGCACGGGCACGTCGATTTCAACACCGTGCCATGGGTCATCTACACGTCGCCCGAGATCGCCTGGGTCGGCAAGACCGAGCAGCAGTTGAAGGCGGAAGGCGTCGCGTATCGCGCCGGCACCTTTCCGTTCGCGGCCAACGGCCGGGCGCGGGCATTGGGCGACACGACGGGCTTCGTGAAGATACTGGCCGATGCCGCGACCGACCGCATCCTGGGCATGCACGTCATAGGGCCCCTCGCGTCCGAGCTCATCGCCGAAGGCGTGGTCGCGATGGAGTTCGGCGCAGCCAGCGAGGATCTGGCGCGGATCTGCCACGCCCATCCGTCGCTGTCCGAGGCGACCAAGGAAGCGGCACTGGCGGTGGACGGGCGGACGTTGAATTTCTAGCCGGCGCGTGCGCCGCTGCCCCATGAACCGTACCGCCCTCGGCCGATGAGCGACGCCGTTCCCGGGGGCGCCACGCCGTCTTCGCCCACCGCGCTGTCCGACTGGCTCGCACCGATCCTGGCGGCGCGCGGCACCACGCTGGATCCGGCGCAGTCCGCCGCGCGCGAGCGCCTGGAACGCCTCGCGACCGAACTCACGGCATTTCGCGCGGCACGACAATCGACGCTCAAGAAGCTCTTCGCGTCGCCCGCGGTCCCGCGCGGGGTCTACCTCTGGGGCGGCGTAGGGCGCGGCAAGAGCTTCCTCATGGATGCCTTTTTCACGACGGTGGCCATAAGACGCAAGACGCGCGTTCATTTCCACGCGTTCATGCGCGACGTGCACGAGGATCTCGCCACGCTGAAGCGAGAGGAGGACCCGCTCGCCACGGTGGCGCTGCGGATCTCGCGCAAGTGGCGACTCATCTGTTTCGACGAGTTTCACGTGTCGGACATCGCCGACGCCATGATCCTCGGCCGGCTCCTGGCGGCGCTGTTCGAGCATGGCGTCGTGTTCGTGCTGACGACCAACTATGCCCCCGACCGGTTGTGGCCCAACGGGCTGCAGCGCGAGCGCTTCCTGCCTACGATCGCGCTGCTGAAGGAGTGGCTCGACGTGGTCGAGGTCGACTCCGGCATCGACTACAGGTTGCGGGCGCTGGAGCGGGTGATTGCCTGGCATGTGCCCCTGGGCGCCGCCGCCGACGCGGCCCTCACGGCGGCCTTCGAAACGATGCGCGCCGGGTCGGACGAGGATCCAAAGCTCGTGGTCGAAGGACGGACGATCGAAGCCCGGCGCCGCGCCGGCAGCGCCGCCTGGTTCGATTTCGCAACGTTGTGCGACGGCCCGCGCTCGCAGCGCGACTACCTCGAGCTTGCCCGCCGGTTTTCGGTCCTGTTCCTGTCGGGCGTGCCCAGGATGACCGCCGACATGGGCGACATGGCACGGCGCTTCACTTGGCTCGTCGACATACTGTACGATCATCGCGTGAAGCTTCTGGCCTCCGCCGCGGCTCCTCCGCACGACCTCTACCGGGAGGGGCCGAACAGCCGCGAATTCGGCCGCACGGTGAGCCGGCTCGTCGCGATGCAGACGCACGAGTACATGGGCGAGGCGCATATCGCCGCCGACATCCCGCCGCCGGCCTGAGCCATCCGTCCGCGTACTGCCTGCCCCAGCCCTTCGAACAAGAACCGCATCCACGAGGAGACTCCATTGCAGAAATTCAAGGCCTATCGGACGTTTCAGGAAAACGACGCGGTCAAGAGCCGATTCGTCGAGATGGCGGTGGACGAACTCGATCCCGGCGACGTCGTCGTCCGGACGAAGTATTCGACGATCAACTACAAGGATGCGCTGTCGTACAACGGTGCCGGCAAGATCATGCGCAAGTACCCGACCAACGCCGGCATCGACATGGCGGGCACGGTCGAGTCGTCGCAGGACACCCGGTGGAAGCGCGGCGACAAGGTCATCGTGCACGCCTACGACATGGGCGTCGCGCACGATGGCGGCTATGCCGAGTACGTCCGCGTTCCCGGCGACTGGGTGGTACGGCGTCCCGAAAGCATGACGGCCTTCGACGCGATGACGCTCGGCACGGCCGGCTACACCGCGGCGCAGGCCATCCTGCTGATGGAGCACAACGGTCTCAAGCCCGACAACGGTCCCGTTGCCGTGACGGGCGCGACCGGCGGTGTCGGCTCGGTGGCGGTCGAAATCCTGGCCAAGATCGGGTATCACGTGGTCGCGATCACCGGCAAGCCCGAAGAAGCCAGGTACCTCCGCGCGCTCGGGGCAAAAGAGGTCCTGCAGCGACAGGCCATCGAGCTTGCGAAGATCCGTCCGCTGGACAAGTCGACGTGGGCCGGGGCCATCGACAATCTGGGGGGCGACATGCTCGCGTGGCTCCTGTCGACGTCGAAGATCAGCGGTACGGTCGCGGCGGTCGGCCTCGCCGCCGGGATGAAGCTCAACACGACGGTGGCGCCGTTCATCCTGCGCGGGGTGGCCCTGCTCGGCTGCGACAGCGCCAATTCGCCGATGGCGCAGCGCCAGAGGATCTGGAACAAGCTGGCGGTGGAGTGGCGGCCCGATCGCGTCCACGACCAGGTGCGCACGATCGACTTCGACGAGCTGCCGACGCATTTCGATCCCTACCTCAAGGGCATGGTCCGGGGCCGGACGGTGGTGCGGATCGCGCCCGACACCCATCCCTAGGACACCGGTACGCGGCACGGCGCAACGGTGCCGGCCGTCATCCGCCTTGCGCGGCCTTGACGTCGCGCAAGGTCGCGCGGCGCCGACGACCCTAGCATGGCGCAGCGTGGCCGGCGGTGCGTCCCCGGTTCCGCAGCGCGGCCGCAAGTGTGTGCCGCACCTCCGCGCTCCACGACGCTGGAGCCGACCGACGAGGAGAACGATCGATGTCCCGATACAGCGAGCTGCATCGCCGGTCCATCACCGACCGCGAGGCCTTCTGGCGCGATGAATCCGCGCTTGTCGACTGGCACGCGCCGTTCGCGGCGGTGCTCGATTACTCGCGTCCGCCTTTCGCGAAGTGGTTCGCCGGAGGCCGGATCAATCTTTGCCACAACGCCATCGATCGCCATCTCGACGCGCGCGGTGACCAGCCGGCCCTGATCTATATCTCGACCGAGACCGGCGAGACGAAGCGTTACACGTATCGCGAACTCGCGGCGGAAGTGAACCGGTTCGCCGCCATCCTCAAGGCGCAGGGCGTGGGCCGGGGCGATCGCGTGCTGATCTACATGCCGATGATCGCGGAGGCGGCGTTCGCCATGCTCGCCTGCGCGCGGATCGGCGCGATCCACTCGGTGGTCTTCGGCGGCTTCGCCGCAGCGAGTCTCGCCACCCGCATCGACGACGCGACGCCGAAGGTGATGGTCACGTCCGATGCCGGGATGCGCGGCGGCAAGCCGGTCCCCTACAAGCACCTGGTCGACGAGGCGCTGCGGCTCGCGGCGAACCCGCCACGAACGGTGGTCATCGTCAATCGTGGTCTCGATCCCGCGATGGCCCTCGTCGCCGGTCGCGACCTGGATTACGCCGCCCTGCGCGCCGGCTGCATGGACGCGCAGGTGCCCTGCGAATGGCTCGAATCGACGGAGCCGTCCTACATCCTTTATACGTCTGGCACGACGGGCAAGCCGAAGGGCGTCCAGCGCGACACCGGCGGCTACGCGGTCGCGCTCGCGTCGTCGATGCGCAGGATCTTCTGCGTCGAGCCGGGCGAGACGATGTTCACGACGAGCGACATCGGCTGGGTGGTCGGGCATTCGTACATCATCTATGCGCCGCTCATCAACGGCTCGACGACGATCATGTACGAGGGGCTGCCGATCCGTCCCGATCCGGCGATCTGGTGGAAGATCGTCGCGGAAAACAAGGTCCGGACCATGTTCAGCTCGCCCACGGCGATTCGTGTGTTGAAGAAACAGGATCCGGCGTACATGAAGCAGCACGACCTGTCGGCGCTCAACTACCTGTTTCTCGCCGGGGAACCGCTCGACGAACCGACGGCGCGCTGGGCCGCCGATTCGCTCGGCGTGGCCATCGTCGACAACTACTGGCAAACCGAGACGGGATGGCCGATCCTTTCCGCGCAACCGGGCATCGAGGACACGCCGCGCAAGTTCGGCAGCCCGTCCTTCCCGGTTTACGGGTACGACGTCCGGCTGCTGCGCGAAGGCACCGGCGACGAGGCGGGCGCCGACGAAAAGGCCGTGCTGACGATTCTCCCGCCGCTCCCGCCCGGCTGCATGACGACCGTGTGGGGCGACGATGCCCGCTTCGTGAAGACGTATTTCTCGGACTTCGGCAAGAAGCTCGCGTATTCGACGTTCGACTGGGCGACCCGCGATTCCGAAGGCTACTACTTCGTGCTGGGCCGTACGGATGACGTGATCAACGTCGCCGGCCATCGGCTCGGCACGCGCGAGATCGAGGAAGCGGTGCAGGCGCATCCCGGGATCGCCGAGGTGGCGGTGGTGGGCGTGGCCGATCCGCTGAAGGGCCAGGTTCCCGTCGCGTTCGCGGTCGTGAAGGATGCGACGAAGGTGGCCACTCCCGCAGGCGCTGCACAGATGAGCAGGGAAGTGATGGCGACGGTGGACCGGGAGCTCGGCGCGATCGCCCGGCCCGGCGCCGTGCATTTCGTGACCCTCCTGCCCAAGACGCGATCCGGCAAGCTGCTGCGCCGCACGATCCAGGCGCTCGCCGAGGGGCGCGATCCAGGCGACCTCACGACGATCGAGGATCCGGCCGCGCTGGAGCAGATCCGCCTGGCGCTCGCCGGGGCCTGAGAGCCGCAGCCTACCGGCCGACTTTTGCCTGCGGGTCGCGCAGAGCCCCGCGGCGGGCGATAATAGGCGTTTCGCCTTTCCAGCCTGCCCATGCCCCACCCCACTGCCACGCTGTCGGAGCGCGCGACTGCGGCGTCGGTCGCCCACCCTCCGGGGCACGTGCCGCTTGCCGCCGTCACTCGCGGCGATGCCGTGGACAGCCTCCACGTGGGATCGATCGCCATCGTCGACCGCCACGGGCGCCTGCTGCACGCCGCCGGCGATCCGGATGTCCTGACCATGACGAGGAGCGCGCTGAAGCCGTTTCAGGCCATGCCCTTCGTCGCGGGGGGCGGCCTCGAGCGGTTCCGTTACTCGCCGGTCGAGACGGCGATGCTCTGCGCGAGCCATTCCGGCGAGCCGCGCCATGTGGCGGCGGCGGCGGACATGCTCGCTAAGGCGGGCAACACCGCCGACGACCTCCAGTGCGGCGCGCATGTGCCCAGGTTCTACGAGGAGCGCGGCCTGGTACCCCCCGCGCCGCCCCATTCGCCGCTCGCGAACAACTGCTCCGGCAAGCACAGCGGCATGCTCGCGTATTGCGTGCAATGCGGGCTGCCGAAGGAGAGTTACCTCGACATTGGCCATCCGTTGCAGCAGGCGATCCGCCGCGCGGTCGCGCATTTCACGTCGACGCCCGAAGCGGACCTCGTGGCCGGCATCGACGGCTGTTCCGCGCCGAACTATGCCGTGCCGCTCGAGCGTCTGGCATTGGCGTTCGCGCGGCTTGCGGCCCGGCACGACGACGCCGTGTTCGGTCGCGCGCCGCAGGTACTGGCGGACGCGATGACTGCGCACCCGGAAATGGTGTCAGGGGAAGGGCGGAGCGACCTCGCACTCATGCGCGCCGGACGCGGCGACTGGGTAGCAAAGATCGGCGCCGAGGGAGTCCAGGGCATCGGCCTCCGCGCGGCGGGCGTCGGCATCGCGATCAAGGTTGCGGACGGCAACAAACGCGTGCTCCGGCCGGTCATCGCCTCGATTCTGGAACAGCTGCAACTGCTCGATGCAAGATCCAGGGCCGAGCTCGCGGAATGGTTCGAACCGGTCATCCGCAACCACCGCGGAATCGCCACGGGACGAATCTTGGCATCTGTTGTCCTGGACAAACACAGCTCCTTGGGTGGTGCTGTGCGCCGACATGCCAATAACCCTACCTCGGGATGAACTTCCCTCTCGTGCCGTGGTCTGTCTGCGCAAGCGCGCACCGCAAGGTGCCCCGTACGAGGGTCTGCTCAAGGTCCGGGGCGCTTGGCATTTGAGGCCGGATGCCGCACCCGCCGTTCGGCGGGCATAACAACAAATGACTCAGGGATTGGATGGGTGATCGCGAAATCGATCAGCAGCTCGTCGAGCGCGCGCAGCGCGGCGACAAGCGTGCTTTCGAGTTGCTGGTTCTGAAGTACCAGCGCAAGCTGGGACGCCTCTTGTCCCGGTTCGTGCGCGATTCGGCGGAAGTCGAGGACGTGACGCAAGAAGCTTTCATCAAGGCATATCGGGCGCTGCCGAGCTTCAGGGGCGACAGCGCCTTCTATACATGGCTCTACCGTATCGGAATCAACACCGCCAAGAATTACCTCGTCGCCCTCGGCCGCCGGGCGCCTACGACGACCGGGTTCGACAACGAGGAGGCGGAGGGCTTTGAGGACGCCGAGCAGCTGCGCGACTCGAGCACGCCCGAGTCCGAGCTTGAGGGCAAGGAGATCGCGGCCACCGTGAACCGCGCGATGGACGCCCTCCCGGCTGACCTGCGGACGGCGATTACGCTGCGGGAGATCGAGGGCCTGAGCTACGAGGAAATTGCCACTGTGATGAATTGTCCCGTGGGCACCGTTCGCTCGCGGATCTTCCGTGCGCGCGACGCGATCGCCGCGGAACTGCGACCGCTGCTCGGAACGGAAAAGGATCGGAGATGGTGATGCGAGACCAGATTTCACGCCTGATGGACGGTGACCTCGATGGCGCCGAGGCCGAAGCGGCATTCCGCGAACTGAAAAAGGACGACGCCCTCGAGTTCTGGGCGTGCTGCCACGTCATCGGCGACTGCCTGCGCCGGTCCGGCGCTCCTTCCGCCGGTTTCACCGGGCGTTTCGCCGCAAGACTCGACGCCGAACCGACCGTGCTCGCGCCCAGACCGATGCAAGCATCACGCCTGCCGCTCGCCTGGGCGGCGGCGGCCACGCTGGCAGCGGTGGCGGTCGTCGGGTCGGTGGCCGTCAGCATGCTCGATCCGCAACCGATCGCGATTGCCAAGGCGCGTGAGGCCAACATCGTCCGCGCGGTGCCATCGAAGGTTCAGCCGGTGTCGCCGGATTATCTGATCGCGCATCAGGAGTATTCGCCGACCACGCAGATCCAGGGTGTCGGCCCCTACCTGCGGGCGGTTTCGGCGGAGGGCGTGGATGGTCGCCCGTAGTCTCGTCTTCCCGACAGGATCGCAATGATGTTCGCCTTCCGCCATGCCTTGCGAATGGACTGCGCCTCGTTGCGCGCGGCGTTGCTCGGCGCGGCCATGCTCGTCGCGACTCCTGTCGCCTTTGCCGAGGACGCCGCGGACTGGCTCGCGCGCGCTGCCGCCGCGGCGCAAAAGCAGAACTACATCGGCACCATCGTCTACCAGCACGGAGGACGGGTCGAAACCTCTCGCCTCGTCCACCTCAACGATCAGGGGCAGGAGTTCGAAAAGCTCGTCAACCTCGAAGGCCCGGCTCGTGAAGTGATCCGCATGAACGGCGAGGTGCGCTGCTACTATCCGGACGCCAAAGTGATCCGCGTCGAGCCACGCACGTTCCGCAACGCCTTTCCGTCGCTCTCCCCGCAGCAGCAGGTCTCGCTGACGAATTTCTACACCTTCCGAATGGCCGAACGCGGGCGCGTCGCCGGCATCGAAACGCAGGCCTGGGTGTTCGAGCCCAAGGATGGACTGCGCTACGGCCACAAGTTCTGGGCCGATCCGGTGTCCGGGCTGCTCGTGAAGGCCCGCATCGTCGACGAGCACAACGAAGTCATCGAGCAGTTCGCTTTCACCGAAATCGCGATCGGCATGAAGATCGAGCGCGAAATGGTGAATCCGACGTGGGCCGTCACCCCGCCGGGTTGGCAGGTGCGCCAGTCGGGGACGGGCGAAGGCGAGCCGAAGGACACCGGCTGGACGGTCACGCGGGTGCCGCCGGGCTTCGTCAAGATCGTCGATGGTTACCGGAGCCTTCGCGGCACGCGACGGGTGGCGCATCTCGTCTATTCGGACGGCCTGGTCGCGGTCTCGGTGTTCATCGAACCGATCGGCGCCGCTTCGCGTCCGTTCGGAGCCTCCCGGCAAGGCGGCGTCAACGTCGTGATCCGGCAGCAGGACGACAATCTCGTCACGGTGCTGGGCGAAGTGCCCGTCACGACCGTTCGGCAGATCGCGCACTCCGTGGCGCGCCGCTGACCGCCTTCCTTTTTTCCCTTTCCAGTGCAGAGCCTAGAGGCAAACTTCCCATGATGCATCGTGCCATGACCTTTTTCGCCGCCATTGTCGTTGCGGCGCTCGCCACCGTGCCCACCCTTGCGGCCGGCCAGGCGACCTTGCTGGGCCGCGGGGCCGGGCTGCCCGATTTCACCGAGCTCTACGACAAACAGGGGCCCGCGGTGGTCGCGATCGACGTTACCCAAAAGGTCAAGCGTTCGCGCGGTCCTGAACTCTCCGAGGACGATCCGTTCTACGAATTCTTCCGTCGTTTCGGGCAGATCCCGCGTCCGCGAGGAGGGCCGGATCGCGAGTTCGACCAGCAATCTGTCGGCTCCGGTTTCATCATTTCGAGCGACGGCTTTCTCATCACCAACGCGCACGTGGTCGACGGCGCGGACGAAGTGACGGTCAAACTGACCGACAAGCGCGAGTTCAAGGCCAAGGTCGTCGGCACGGACAAGCGTACCGACGTCGCACTGCTGAAGATCGACGCGAAGGATCTGCCCAAGGTCACGATCGGCGATCCCGAGAAGCTTCGCGTCGGCGAATGGGTGGTCGCTATCGGCAAGCCGTTCGGGCTTGAAAACACGATGACCGCCGGAATCGTCAGTGCGAAAGGACGCGACCTGCCGCAGGAGAATCTGGTGCCATTCATCCAGACCGACGCCGCGGTCAATCCGGGCAACTCCGGCGGCCCGCTGTTCAACCTCAAAGGCGAGGTGGTCGGAATCAATTCGATGATCTTTTCGCGCACCGGCGGCTACATGGGCCTCTCCTTCGCGATTCCGATCGACCTTGCGATGAACACCGTCGCGCAATTGAAGGAAAAGGGCCGCGTGACGCGCGGGCGGATCGGTGTCCAGATCACCGAGGTGAGCAAGGAGACCGCGGAATCGTTCGGATTGCCGAAGCCGAGCGGCGCGCTCGTCAATTCGGTGGAGAAGGGCGGGCCTGCCGACAAGGCGGGCGTCGAGGCCGGCGACATCGTCCTGAAGGCGGATGGCCGGGAGGTGCGCACATCCTCCGAGTTGCCGCGAATCGTCACCATGATCAAGCCGGGCAACAAGGTCACGCTCACGGTCTGGCGCAAAGGCAGCGCAAAAGGAGATCGCCGTGACGGTCGCCGAGATCAAGGAGGACGCGCCGGTGACGCCCGCGCGCAAGGGAGGACCGTCGCCGAAGGAGAAGGCCAAGCCCAATCGCCTCGGTCTTGTGCTCTCCGACCTCACCGACGAGCAGAGAAAGGACCTCGACGGCAAGAGCGGCGTGCTGGTCGAGGAGATCTGCCGGCTCGGTGCGCGGAAACGTGCAGCCCGGGGACATCATTCTCGCGATCGTGAGCCGCGGCCAGACGACGGACGCGAAGAACGCCGAACAGATCAACGGTCTTCTGACCAGGATGGAAAAGGGCGCCTCGGTGACGTTTCGCCTGCGGCGCGGCGAGCAGGAGTTCTTCGCCACGCTCAAGATCAATAACGGCGAATGAGCGAGGCGGGCGCGCAGGCGAACCGCCGTATGGGCGCCTTTCACCTGACGCTGCTCACGCGGGCCTACTGCCACCTCTGCGACGAAATGCTCGCCGCCGTCCGGCCGCTGGCGGCGGCCCGCGGGGCGCCGATCGCCGTGATCGACGTCGATGCCGATCCCGCGCTCGAGCAGGCCTTCGGCGAACAGCGTCCCGGTGCTGTTCGCGGGCGACCCGGCGACCGGCGTCGAGCTTTGCCGCTATCGCCTCGACCCGGCCCGCGTCGAGGCTGCCCTGGCCGCCGCCGGGGGCCCGCCGGCATGAGGTCGCGTTCCGGGCAAAAATCCGCTAAAATTCAACATGATTCGTGCAGGCAGGGGCACTATTCCGGTGCCCCTTTGTTTTGCCGCAGCCGTAACGGGCGAAGAACGTGCACCTGATCCGCAATTTTTCCATCATCGCCCACATCGACCACGGCAAATCGACGCTGGCGGACCGGTTCATCCAGCGCTGCGGCGGCTTGGCCGAGCGCGAGATGGGCGAGCAGGTGCTGGATTCGATGGACCTCGAGCGCGAGCGCGGCATCACGATCAAGGCGCAGACCGCCGCGCTCTCGTACAAGGCGCGCGACGGGCAGATCTACAACCTCAACCTGATCGACACGCCGGGCCACGTCGACTTCGCCTACGAGGTCTCGCGCTCCCTTGCCGCGTGCGAGGGCGCGCTGCTGGTCGTCGACGCCTCGCAGGGCGTCGAGGCGCAGACGGTGGCGAACTGCTATACCGCAATCGAGCAGGCGGTGACGGTCGTGCCGGTCTTGAACAAGATCGACCTGCCGTCGGCCGAGCCCGACCGGGTGATCGAGGAGATCGAGGACATCATCGGCATACCGGCGCACGACGCGCTGCGTTGCAGCGCGAAGACCGGCGAGGGCGTCGACGACATCCTCGAGGCGGTCATCGCGCGCATACCCGCGCCCAAGGGGAACGCGGAACTGCCGCTGCAGGCGCTCATCATCGATTCGTGGTTCGACAACTATGTCGGCGTGGTCATGCTGGTCCGCGTGATGCAGGGGACATTGAAGCCGCGCGACAAGATCCTGCTGATGGCCGCCGGGGCCACGTACAACTGCGAGCAGGTCGGCGTCTTCACTCCGAAGTCGGTGCTGCGCGAGTCGCTGTCGGCGGGCGGTGTCGGCTTCATCATCGCGGGGATCAAGGAAATCCACGCGGCGAAGGTGGGCGACACGGTGACGCTCGCGTCGCGTCCGGCCGCCGCCGCGCTGCCGGGATTCAAGGACGTGAAGCCGCAGGTGTTCGCCGGACTCTATCCGGTGGAATCGAACCAGTACGAGGCGCTGCGCGACGCGCTCGACAAGCTCAAGCTGAACGACGCGTCGCTGCACTACGAGCCCGAAGTGTCGCAGGCGCTAGGCTTCGGCTTCCGCTGCGGCTTCCTCGGCTTCCTGCACATGGACATCGTGCAGGAGCGCCTCGAGCGCGAATACGACATGGACCTGATCACGACGGCGCCGACCGTCATCTATCAGATCCTGTCGCGCGACGGCTACGTGATCGAGATCGAGAATCCGTCCAAGCTGCCCGATCTGTCGCGCGTGGAGGAGATCCGGGAGCCCGATCATCACGACGACGATCCTGATGCCGCAGGAGTACGTCGGTCCGGTGATCACGCTCTGCACCGAGCGGCGAGGCGCGCAGAAGAACATGCAGTATCTCGGCCGGCAGGTGATGCTGACCTACGAGCTGCCGCTGGCGGAAGTGGTCATGGACTTCTTCGACCGGCTGAAATCGGTGTCGCGCGGCTACGCATCGATGGACTACGAGTTCAAGGAGTTTCGCGCGGCCGACGTCGTGAAGCTCGACATCCTGATCAACGGCGAACGGGTCGATGCGCTGTCGGTGATGGTGCACCGTACGGTCGCGATCTACCGCGGCCGCGAGGTCGTCACCAAGATGCGCAAGCTGATCCCGCGGCAGATGTTCGACGTCGCGGTTCAGGCATCGATCGGCGCGCAGATCATGGCGCGGGAGACGATCAAGGCGATGCGCAAGAACGTGCTCGCGAAGTGCTACGGCGGCGACATCACGCGCAAGAAGAAGCTGCTCGAGAAGCAGAAGGCGGGCAAGAAGCGGATGAAGGCCGTCGGCAGCGTCGAGATTCCGCAGGAGGCTTTCCTCGCGATCCTGTCGATCGGCGACAAATGACGGGCGTGTGGGACAATCTCCGGCACCGGCGCCCGACCATGACGATGAATTTTCCGCTCATCCTCTTTCTCGCCACCGTGCTCACCGGCGGGCTGGCGCTCGCCGACCGCTGGCTGCTCGCCAGGGGCCGCGCTTCCGACGCGCGGGATCCGTGGTGGGTCGAGTATTCGAAGAGCTTCTTTCCCGTGCTGTTGATCGTCTTCCTGCTGCGCTCGTTCGTGGCGGAGCCGTTCAAGATCCCGTCGTCGTCGATGCGGCCCACGCTCGACGTCGGCGACTTCATCCTCGTGAACAAGTTCGCGTACGGGCTGCGGCTGCCGATCCTCGAACAGAAGGTCGTGCCGATCGCCGATCCGCGAGCGTGGCGACGTCGTCGTGTTCCGGTATCCGCTCAACCCCGCGCAGGATTTCATCAAGCGCGTCGTCGGGCTCCCCGGCGATACGGTGGTCTACCGGAACAAGGAGCTGACGGTCAACGGCGTGCCCTGGAAGCAGCAATCGACGGGCACCTACAGCTATCTCGAAGGCCTGCGGTTCGAGACGATGGATCAGTTCACCGAAGCCGTGCCGGCAGGCGGCGGCACGAAGGATCATTCGATCGCCGTCGACCCGATGCTGCCGGCGGTCAGCCCCGGCCAGGTCCGCCAGTTCGCCGGGCGGGAGAACTGCGATTACAATTCCGACGGCAGCGGCTTTTCCTGCAAGGTTCCGGCAGGGCACTACTTCGTGATGGGAGACAACCGTGATCGCAGCGACGACAGCCGGTACTGGGGATTCGTGCCCGACGACCACCTGCGGGGCCGCGCCTTCTTCATCTGGTTCAATTGGGACGATATCTCGAGCCTCGCGTTCAAGCGGGTCGGCAGCGGCATACGATAGGGAGACGACAATGCAGATGCGAACGCACCAACGCGGACTGTCGATGCTGGGATTCCTCTTCGTCGCGGTGGTGGTCGTCGTTTGCGTCATGGTCGGCTTTCGCGTGATGCCCGCCTACATCGAGTGGTACTCCGTGACCAAGGCCCTCGAGCAGGCGCTGGTCGATGCCAAGGACGTCAATTCGGCGGCGGACATCAAGAACGCGTTCCAGCGGCGCGCCGACGCCGGATACATCGAATCGGTGCAGAGCCGGGACATCGAGATCAGCAAGTCAAAAAACGAAGTGACGGCCAGCATCAGCTGGACGCGCAAGCTCCCGCTGGTGGCGAACGTCAGCCTGTTCCTCGAATTCGAATCGACGGCGACCAAGTGATGTTCGCGGGGGCCGCGCGGCGGCCTTCGCGCGAATCGCGTGCGGCATCGATAGCGTGAACGGGGAAGTGGGATGCCGTCGCTCTCGTTTCTCGACCGCCTGGGGCATGCCTTTGGCCGGCCCGACCTCATCGCACGCGCCCTGACCCATCGCAGCCATGGCGCAACGCACAACGAGCGGCTAGAGTTCGTCGGCGACGCCGTGCTGAACTGCGCAGTCGCCGTCGTGCTGTTCGACCGGTTCCCGGCCATCCCGGAGGGCGAGCTCTCCCGCGTGCGGGCGAGCCTCGTCAATCGCGATACGCTGGCGCGAGTCGCCCGCGGGCTCGATATCGGCGCCGAAATCGTGTTGGGCGAAGGGCGAAGCCAGGAGCGGCGGAGACGAGCGGCCGTCGATCCTGGCCGATGCGCTCGAGGCGGTGTTCGGCGCTGTCTTCGTCGACGCCGGATTCGACGCCGCACGCCGCGTGATCGAGCACGTCTACGCCGCCGAATTCGCCGATCTCGACCCCGCGGCGCTCGGCAAGGACCCGAAGACCCGGTTGCAGGAGTGGCTGCAGGCGCGTCGGCTCTCCGTGCCGGAGTACGTGGTGACCGGCATCATCGGCGAAGCGCATGCGCAGACGTTCACGATCGAATGCCGCATACCGGCGCTGAAGGTCGCGGCCACGGGTACCGGCACCAATCGCCGGACGGCGGAGCAGGCGGCCGCCGCGGAGGCGTTCGGGCAGGTGGTGGCTGCCGCCGGTGACGCAGATCGTGGCTGACGCCCCGGGCGCGACCGACTTTCGCTGCGGGTACGCGGCGATCGCCGGCCGGCCGAATGTCGGCAAGTCGACGCTCCTGAACCGGCTGGTGGGACAGCGCGTCAGCATCACGTCGCGCAAGGCGCAGACGACGCGGTACCGCGTGACGGGAATCGTGACGACGTCCGATTGCCAGGTCCTGTTCGTGGACACGCCGGGATTCCAGACGAAGCACCGCTCGCGCCTCAACGACCGGATGAACCGGGCGGTCACGCAATGCCTCGCCGATGTCGATGCCACGGTCGTGGTGATCGAAGCCGGACGCACGACCGCCGCCGACCGCGCGGTGATACGGCTCCTGCCACCGAACGCCGGTGCGGTGGTCGCGCTCAACAAGATCGACCGACTCAAGGATCGCGATGCGATGCTGCCGCAAATGGCCGAACTCGCCGCGCTCTTTCCGTTCGCGGCGATCGTTCCCGTGAGCGCAGAAAAGGATCGCGCGCTCGACCTGCTGCTGGCCGGGGTTCGCGCGCTGCTGCCGGTGGCCCCGGCGATCTACGGAGCTGACGAAATCACCGATCGTGACGAGCGTTTCCTGGCTGCTGAGTTCGTGCGCGAGAAGATATTTCGCTTGCTGGGCGAGGAAGTGCCTTATGCCACGACGGTGACAATCGACAGCTTCGAGGAGGCGGGCACGCTGCGCCGGATTCACGCCACGGTCCACGTGGATCGCGAGAATCAGCGCGCCATTCTGCTGGGCGCGGGTGGGGTCCGGATGAAGGAGATCGCCACGGCGGCTCGCGCCGACATGGAGCGCCTGTTCGGCGGGCAGGTGTACCTCGAAGTGTTTGTGCGCGTCACTCGCGGCTGGGCCGACGACGAGGCACAACTGAAGCGCTTCGGCTACTGAAGGCGGTCGACAGGATCACGATGGCACCCCGCGCCCAACCGCTGCGCCGAGATGACCAGCCCGCATTCGTGCTCCACACGTTCGCCTACCGCGAGACCAGTGTGATCGTCGAGGCGATCACGGCGGAGTACGGGCGCGTGGCGATGGTCGCGCGGGGAGCGCGTCGGCCGCGTTCCGAATTGCGGGGATTGCTGCAGGGTTTCCAGCCGCTGCTCCTGTCCTGGTCGGGGCAGCACGAGTTGAAGACGTTACTGCGCGCCGAATGGCGCGGCGGGTTACCGCGCGTCGGCGGGTCGGCACTCGTCTGCGGCTTCTACCTCAACGAGCTGCTGTTGAAGCTCCTGCCGCGCGAGGATCCGCATCCGCGCCTGTTCGCGAGCTACGAGGCGGCGCTCGGCGGACCTGGCCACGGGCGGCGAGCAGGCCTCCATCCTGCGCCGCTTCGAGCTTCTGCTGCTCGCCGAATTGGGTTACGCGCTGCCGCTCGTGCGCGAGGCCGATACCGGCGAGCCGATCGATCCCGCGGCGCGATACCATTACGCATTCGACCGTGGTGCGCGCCGCGCGCCGTCCGAGCCGTTCGCGCGACTGCCGGTCGTGCGCGGGGCGACTCTGCTGGCGCTGGCCGACGGACGCTATGCCGATGCCGAAACGGCGGCCGAGGCGAAGCGGCTGATGCGCGAAGTGCTCGACCATTACCTCGAACAGCGCGGCGTCGAGAGCCGCCGCGTGGTCCAGGATCTGCAGGCGCTCGACGGGCGCCGCGAACAGGAGAACGACCGCCGTGATTGAACTGGGCGTCAACATCGACCATGTCGCGACGGTGCGTCAGGCGCGTCGGACCTACGAGCCCGATCCCGTGTGGGCGGCCGTGGAGGCTCATCTCGGAGGCGCCGACGGCATCACCGTTCACCTGCGCGAGGATCGCCGGCACATCCAGGACGAGGACGTGCGTCGGTTGCGCGAACTGATCCACATCAAGCTCAACCTGGAGATGGCGGCGACGGCCGAGATGGTCGACATCGCCGTGCGCCTGAAGCCGGAGATGGCGATGCTCGTGCCCGAAGGACGCCACGAGATCACGACCGAAGGCGGCCTCGACGTGGCGGCGCAGGAGGCAAGCTCGGCGCGGCCGTGAAGCGTCTCGCCGGCGCTGGAATCGGCGTCAGCGTCTTCATCGATGCCGAACCGCGACAGGTCGCGGCCGCGGCGCGCATCGGCGCCAGCGTCTGCGAGGTGCACACGGGACCGTATGCGCACGCGTTCCACGCGAAAGGACGCGATCCCCGAGCGCGCCGGTGGTCGAGGAGCTCGCGCAGATCCGCGCCGCCGGCGAGGCCATACGGCGGGCGGGAATGAGGTTCAATGCCGGCCACGCGCTCAATTATTTCAACGTGCAGCCGGTCGCGGCGCTGCCGGGCGTGCGCGAGCTTCACATCGGGCATGCGATCGTCTCCCGCGCGGTGTTCGTCGGCATGCGCGAAGCCGTACGACAGATGAAGGCATTGATCAGAGAGGCGGCGCGCAGCGCCACGGGTACACCATGATCGCCTTGCCGCGCGGTCCGGTCGTGATCGGCGTCGAAGGCGTGCGGTTGTCCGCCGACGACCGCCGGCGGCTCGTTGCATCCGCTCGTCGGTGGCGTGATCCTGTTCGCGCGCAACTTCGAGTCGTCACCGCAACTGAAGGCGTTGACCGGCCGAGATCCACGGCCTGCGCACGCCCCGGCTCCTCGTCTCCGTCGATCACGAAGGCGGACGGGTGCAGCGGTTTCGCGAGGGGTTCAGTGCGATACCTCCGATGCGCACGCTGGGCGAGCTTTGGGATCGCGACATTGCCGGTGCGGCGCGCGAAGCGACGCGGATCGGGCGCACGATCGCGGGGGAGCTCCGCGCGCACGGCGTGGATTTCAGCTTCACGCCGGTGCTCGATCTCGATCATGGCGCGAGCACGGTGATCGGCGACCGCGCACTGCATCGCAATCCGAATGCCGTCGCGCACCTCGCGGCGGCCCTCCACGCCGGACTGCGCGCCGGCGGCATGGCCGCGGTCGGCAAGCACTTTCCGGGACATGGTCACGTCGCGGCCGATTCGCACACGGACCTGCCGGTCGACGATCGGACGCTCGCCGAGATCGCCGCCGAGGATCTCGTCCCGTTCGGAGCGATGGTGCGGCACGGTCTCGAGGCGATCATGCCGGCGCACGTCGTCTACCCGGCCGTCGACCCGGCGCCGGCAGGCTATCTCGCGCCGGTGGCTGCAGGAGATCCTTCGCGGCCGGATCGGCTTCGACGGTCTCATCTTTTCCGACGATCTCGAGATGGCCGGCGCGCAAGGCGCCGGTGATCTCGTCGCCCGGGCCGAGGCATCGCTCGCCGCGGGCTGCGACATGGTGCTCGCCTGCAACGACTTCGCGGCCGCCGAGGACCTGCTCGCGAACTTCCGTCCCGCGCTTGGCGGTGACCTCGCGCGCCGGGCGGAAGCGATGGCCGCGAATGGCCGCGACCCCGCTTCAATACGGGTGGGGCCAGCGGCCGCCCAGCTTCCGCGTGAGTTCCTCGGCGGTGTGCGCAACCACGGGACCGAGTTGCCGTATCCGTTCGTCCGGCAGGCGGGACGACGGTCCCGCGAGCGAGATCGCTCCGAGCGGCTCCGCGTGCTCGTCGTAGAGTGTCGCGGCCACGCAGCGCGTGCCCGGCGCGTGCTCCTCGTCGTCGAACGAGTAGCCGCGATGGCGGATCACTTTCAGCGCGGCCCACATCGTCTCGGGCGCGACGATCGTGTGCGGCGTGATGCGCGGCAGTCCCTTCACCTTGAGGATGGCGTCGATCTGCTCGTCGGGCAGCGAGGCGAAGATGGCCTTGCCCACGCCCGACGCGTGCAGCGGCACGCGGCTGCCGAGCTTCACCAGGATTCGCATCATCTCGTGGCACTGGACCTGCGCGATGAAGACCGCCTCGGTCCCGTCGAGGATCGCGAGGTTCGCGGTCTCGCCGGACTGCTCCATCAGGCGCCGCATGTAGGCGTGGCTCTGCGCGACGAAGTCGCGATTGGCGAGGAATCCGGCGCCGACGGTGAACGCATGCAGTCCGACGTACCAGAGCCCGAGGTCGCCTGCCTGATAGACGTAACCCATGCGCTCCAGCGTGGAGAGGAGCCGGTGCGTCGTCGACGGCGGCAGGCTCACGCGGTGGGCGAGGTCGGTGAGGGTGATCCCGCCGTCGGCCCTGGCGAGGGCTTCGAGGAGATTGAGGCCGCGCGTCAGGCTCTGGACCTGCCCGGCGACGGCGCCGGGCTTCGAGGGCGTGCGGCCGCGGCGCGGCGGCGTGGTGAAGCGGTGCGGCATCGGCGGTCGGGTCGCGTTGGCGGTCACGGGGATCGGCGGAACGCTAACACAAACGGGCGCGACTGGTGTGAACGGGCGCTAGTGAAAATGCCGGTGCGAGTGGCTCACGCCGTCGTCGTGGACGTGCTGGTGCGCATGGGCCGGGTGGAGGTGCCCATAGCGCTCTTCGATGCGACCGAATTTCCACACGAGGACCGCGTGCCCCAGACCGCGAGGAAGAGTGCCGACGATCACATAGCCGAGAAGCCCGAAGTCGAGCGCGGCGACCCGATCGAAGAACACGCCGTCGAGACTCGAGCACGCGGATGGCGACCTGCAGCAGCTCGATCGTCCCGATCACGAGCGCCACGACGATCGACAGGCTCGTGATCGTGATGTTGTAGAAGATCTTGCGCAGCGGGTTCACGAACGCCCAGTGGTAGGCCTTCGATCATCAGCACGCCGTCGGTGGTGTCCATCGCCGTCATGCCGGCCGCGAACAGGATGGGCAGCGACAGCACGGCCCCCACCGGAAGGTCTCCGGTCGACGCGCCCGCCGTCATCGCGAGGAGGCCCGACCTCGGACGCCGTGTCGAAGCCCAGACCGAACAGCAGGCCCAGCGGATACATCTGCCAGCTGTGATTGACGATCCGCTGCAACCGGCCGCCGAACAGCCGATTGAGGAAGCCGCGCTGGGACAGCAGTTCTTCGAGGTGGACATGGCTGTGTTGGCCGGTCTTCGCTTGGCGCCACAGCTTGAGGATATCCAGCAGGACGACGAGATTGAGTATTCCGATCAGACAGGAGGAAGGTGCCGGACACGCTGGCGCCGATGAGACCGCCGAGTTCTTGCAGCTCGGGCAGTGCCTGCTTGATGGTCGTCGCGGCGACGATGATGGCCACGGCGAGCGCGAACACGATCGTCGAATGGCCCAGCGAGAAGAAGAAGCCGATGCCCAAGGGGCCGCTTGCCTTTCTGCAGCATGAACCGTACGGTGTCGTCGACCGCCGCGATGTGATCGGCGTCGAAGGCGTGGCGCAGACCGAACATGTAGGCGACGAAGCCGAGCCCGACCAGCGCCGGATGGCTGGCGCGCATAGTGGAGATAGAGTCCCCAGCCCACCACGTGCAGCAGGGCGATGACGCCGTACAGCCCCGCCAGCCGCCGCCACTCGCGGGCCGTGAACGCCGCCGCGGCGACGCGCGTCGAACGACGCGCAGGGTCGGACCGGGCGACGCGATGGCTCGGTATTCCACGGGGTGCAATCGGATACGCCTCGACTTGGGCGCGCGCAACGAGCCCCGCGTCGTCATTCTAGCGCCAGGTGCGGCGTCACGGCATGGAGCACGCCGGCGATGTCGACCTGGTACCTGGCGCCCAGCACGACGTCGTCCGTGAGCACGCGATCGGCGCGCGCGTAGCCCATCGCGACCGCTCGGCCGTGGCGACGGGAGTAGCCGGTCGACGTCAATTCGCCGACGTTCCGGCCGTCCATCAGGATCGGTTCGCCGCCCCACGGGAACACGGCGGGATCGTCGAACGTGAACAGGACCAGGCGCTTCGTGATGCCCGCGGCGCGCTGCGCCGCGAGGGCGTCGCGACCGACGAAGGCGGCGGGCTTGTCCATCTTCACGGCGTAGCCCAGGCCCGCTTCCCAGGGCGTCTCGTCGGGCGACAGTTCCGCGCCCCACGCGCGGCGACCGGCTTCGATGCGCAGCGCGTCGATCGTGTAGTAGCCGGCATCCTTCAGGCCGAATTCGGCGCCGCTGCTCCCACAGCGCGTCGTAGAGCGTCACGCACTGGTCGGTGGGCACGTAGAGCTCGTAGCCCGGTCCGCCGACGTAGCTCATCCGGGCCGCGCGCACGCGCGCGTACCCGACGTCGATGATCCGCGTCGAGGCGAACGGCATTCCCGCCTTGGACAGATCGTCCGGGGACACGCGGCCGAGCAGCGCCTCGGCCTTCGGCCCCATCACCGAGATCACCGAATAGGCGCTGGTGACGTCGACCAGCGACGCATGCTCGTCGTCGCGGATGGCGCGCTCGATCCAGGCGAAGTCGCGCGTCGTCTGCGCGGATCCGGTGATGATGAGGAATTCGTCGAGGGCGAGCCGCACGACCGTGAGATCGCTTTCGAAGCCGCCGCGCGCGTTGAGCATCGCGGTGTAGACCATGCGGCCGACCGGAACGTCGATCTCGTTCGCGCAGGTTCGCTGCAGGACGGCGAGCGCCGCGCGGCCCTTGAGCACGAACTTCGAGAACGACGTCTGATCGAACACGACGACGTCCTCGCGGCATGCGCGCTGCTCGTCCAGCACGTGCGGCAGCCATCCCGGCGTGCCGAGCGTGTAGGGAGGCTTGTCCGCACCGGGCGGCAGGAAGTAGTTCGCGCGTTCCCAGTTCATCTTGCTGCCGAACACCGCCCGCTTGGCCGCGAGGCGATCGTAGAGCGGCGATCGGCGCAAGGGACGGACCGTCTCCAGCTCCTCGCGCGGCCAGCGCATCGCGTAGTGGAGGCCGAGCGTCTCGACCGTGCGGTCGGCCAGGTGCCGGCGATTGGCGTGGAACGGCGCGAAGCGCCGCGTGTCGACGTCCCACAGGTCGAGCGGGGCGCTCGCCGTTGACGATCCATTCGGCGACGAGCTTGCCCGCGCCGCCGGCGTTCGCGATGCCGGCCGAGTTGAAGCCGGCGCAGACGAAATAGCCGGACAGCTCCGGCGCTTCGCCGAGGATGAAGTTGCCGTCGAGCGTGAAGCTCTCCGGCCCGTTCAGCAGCAGCTTCACTTCGGCGGTCTCGAGGCAGGGCGTGCGATGGATCGCATTTTGCATCAGGATCTCGAAGTGATCCCAATCCTCGGGCAGCAGCTGGAACTCGAAGCCGTCGGGAATCGGATCCACCGTCCACGGCTTCGCCTTCGGCTCGAAGCCGCCCATGACTAGCCCGCCGACTTCCTCCTTGTAGTAGAGGTAGCCGTCGGGATCGCGGATCACCGGCATGTCGGTCGCCACGCCCGGAATCGCCTTGGTGACGAGGTAGAAGTGCTCGGCCGCGAAGAGCGGCACGTTGACGCCCGCAAGGCGTCCGAACGCGCGGGCCCACTGGCCGCCGCAATTGACCAGCGATTCGCAGGCGATCCGACCCTCGTCGTCGGCCGTCCGCCAGCGGACGCCCGTGACGCGACCCGCCGCGTGGTCGACGCCCGTGACCTTGACGCCTTCGACGATCGTCGCGCCGTGCATCCGCGCGCCTTTCGCGAGCGACTGGGTGAGGTCGGTGGGATTCGCCTTGCCGTCGCCGGGAATCCACACGGCACCGGCGAGATCGTCGGTGCGCAGGATCGGCACGCGCCGGCCGGCCTCCGCCGGCGACACGAACTCGAACTCGATGCCGAAGCTCTTCGCGCGCGCCATCTGCCGCTGCATGGACACGAGCCGCTCCGGCGTGCGCGCGACGTTGAGGCTGCCGCATTGCTTCCAGCCGGTGGCGAGCCCCGTTTCCTGTTCGAGCGAGGCGTAGAGGTCGATGCCGTAGCGGCTCATCCGCGTCGCGTTGCGCGTGGCGCGCGTCTGGCCGACGAGACCGGCGGCGTGCCACGTGGTGCCGCACGTGAGCTTGCCCTGCTCGAGCAGGATCACGTCCTTCACGCCGAGCTTGCGCGAGGTGGTAGGCCGTGGAAACACCGGCGATGCCGCCGCCGACGACGACGGCGCGGGCTTGGGCGGTGAACGCTCGGCGCTCACAGTTTCAGGGCGGCCACGCCGGCGACCACGCTTGCGGCTCCGGCCAGGCGCGGCCAGCCGAAGCCTTCCTTCAACCAGACGGCGCCGATGAGCGCGGCGAACAGCACCGAGGTTTCGCGCAGCGCGGCCACCGCGGCGATCGGCGCGCGCGTCATCGCCCAGAGGACGATGGCGTACGCGCCGAGGCTCGCGGCGCCTCCGATCAGACCCCGGCGCCAGCCGCGGGCGACGTAGGCGACGGCCTCCCGGCCCCGTCGCCACCGGATCCAGAACAGGAACGGAACGGCTTCGAGAAACGTGAGCCACACCGCGTAGCTCGCCGGGCGTGCCCGCCGCGCGGGCCCCGGTGCCGTCGACCAGCGTGTAGACGGCGATGATCGCGGCGTTGGCGAGCGCGAACATCACGGCGGCCCGCGGGTGCGGATTGCGGCCGACGAACGCGATGCCGACGATGCCGGCGCAGATCAGCACGATGCCGAGCGCGACCTGCGGCGTCGGCCACTCGCGCAGGAAGATGATGCTGAGCAGCGTGGCGATCAGCGGCGCGGTGCCGCGCATCAGCGGGTACGCGAACGACAGATCGCCGGTCCGATACGCGTGCGCGAGCGTGACGTAGTACGCCCAGTGGATGACGACCGACAGCAGCATGAAGATCCACGCCGCGGCGTTCGGAAAGCCGACGAACGGAATGACCAGCGAGGCCCCACACGCCGGAGCCCGCGACCACCGTGGCGGTGTCGAGCAGCGGATCGCCGCCGGGCGCCGACTTCAGCAGCGCATTCCATCCCGCGTGGAGCAGCCCCGCGCCGAGCACGGCGAGCGTGACCGCGAGCGTGAGTTCAGTTGCGGGCATCGAGTCGGATCAGACCAGGCTCAAACAGCGCGTGCGGGCACGGGTTCCGGTTCCTTGAGACGCGTCTTCGCGAGCACGCCGGCCTGCTCGAGGATCGGGTAGGCGATCGACGAGATGTGCGAATTGATCCGCTTCATGTCCGAAATGAGATCGAGGTGCAGCGACGACGTCTCGATGCTGTCCTGCGTGTTCTCGGCGAGCCGCGCGAGATGCGAGTCGGCGTAGGCGCGCTCCAGGTCGCGGAACAGCACCTTCTGCGCGAGGAGCTCCTGCGCGCTCTTGAGGTCGCCGTTGAGGAAGACCGACAGCCCGAGGCGCAGATTGGCGATGAGCCGCCCGTGGAGATCGCAGATCTCCGCCATCCCGGCCTCGGAGAAGTTGCGTCCCTTGTCGATCTTCTTCTCCTCGAGCTCGATGATGATCCGCTCGACGATGTCGCCGACCTGCTCCATGTTGATCGTGAAGGACACGATGTCGGCCCAGCGCCGGCCCTCGGTCTCCTCCAGCGCCTCGCGCGAGATCTGCGTGAGATACAGCTTGACCGCGGTGTAGAGGTCGTCGACGACGTCGTCCATCTTGCGCAGCCGCTCGGCCAGCACGCGATCGTTGGTCTTCAGGACCGTCAGCAGTCCGTTCAGCATCTGCTCGATCACATCGCCGATCCGCAGCGCCTCGCGCGCGGCGCACGAGATGGCGAGCGTGGGCGTCGCCAGGGCGGACAGAGTCGAGGTGCCGCGGCTTGGCCGGGTCGTCGCTGATCGGCTTGGTGGGCAGCAGACGCTCGGCGATGCGCGCGATCGGCGCCGTGAAGAAGATGAACACGACGGACAACGTGAGGTTGAAGGCGAGATGGAAGAGCACGACTTCCTGCGCCGGCCCGAGGCCCAGCGCCTGCGATCGGCCGCTCGGCGTGCGCGATGAAGGGCACGACGACGATGCAGCCGATCAGCTTGAACAGGAAATTGCCGAGCGTGACGCGGCGCGCTTCGGGCGGCGAATTGAGCGTCGACAGCATGCCGAGGATGCCGCTGCCGAGATTGGCGCCGAGCACGAGGCCGAGCGCCACGGGCAGCGCGATCACGTGCAGGGAGGCGAGTGTGGCCATCAGCAGCACGACGGCGAGGCTCGAATAGCACAGGATGGTCATCAGCGCGGCGACCAGCATGTCGAGCAGCACGTCGCCGGTGAGCGACGCGAAGATCACCTGGACGCCCGCGGCCTGGACGACGGGCTTCGCGGCGACGGAAATCCACTGCAGCGCGAACATGATGAGGCCGAGGCCGATCAGCACGCGTCCGAAACGGCCGATCGAATCCGCCTGCCGGGCGAGGAAGAGCACGACGCCGACGAAGATCAGGAGCGGCGACAGCCAGGACAGGTCGTACGACAGGACGACGGTGACGAGCGACGTGCCGACGTCGGCGCCGAGCATCACCGCCAGCGCCTGCGCCGTGCCGATCAAGCCCTGGCCGGCGAACGAGGCGACGATCAGCGCCGTCGCCGTGCTGCTCTGGATCAGCGCGGTGATGCCCACGCCCGCGAAGAACGCGCGGATCGGGTTGGCGACGCTGATCCGCAGGAAGCGCCGCAGGTTGCTGCCGTACAGGCGCAGGATGCCGGTGCGCACGATGTGCGTGCCGTAGACGAGCAGCGAAACGCCGGCGAGGAGGTTGAGCAGGGTCTGCATGCGTCAGGCCGACGCGGCCTTCCACGGCGGTGAGCGCCGCGTCGATGATCGAGAAGGCCGCGTCGAGATCGTCGCGGGCGATCACGAGCGGCGGCGACAGCGTCAGCACGTTGCCCTGGCCGACCTTGAACGACAGGCCGTGGGCGAGGCAGTGGTACATCACCTGTTCCGCTTCGCGCCGCGCGGGCACGCCGTCGCGCGCGAGCTCGATGGCGAGGAGCAGGCCGATGCCGCGCACGTCGGCGACGAGCGGGTGGCGGCGCTTCAAGTCGCGCATCCGTTCCAGCGCGTGCACGCCGAGCTCGCGCGATCGCTCCAGCAGGTGCTCGTTTTCGATCGCTTCGAGGGTCGCGAGCGCCGCGGCGCAGCCGACCGAGCTCTTCTCGTGCGTGTAGTGGCCGAGCGCGCGATCGGCGGCGATGTCGAGATCGCGCCGCGCGATCAGCGCCGCCATCGGGAACACGGCGCCGCCGAGGCCCTTTGCCCAGCACAACCATGTCCGGCACGATGTCGTAGTGCTCGAAAGCGAACATCCGACCCGTGCGCCCGAGGCAGATCGGCACCTCGTCCAGAATCAGCAGCGCGCCGTGGCGGTCGCAGGCCTCGCGCACCTTGCGGTAATACTCGGGCGGCGGAATCTGCACGTCGGTGCAGCGGATCGTCTCGATGATGACGGCGCCGACGTCCTCCTCCTTGCCGAGCACGTAGTCGAGATAGTCGGCGCATCTTCGCGTTGCAGGTGCCGCCGCAGCCGAAGCGACAGCTGCCGGGATCGCACGGCGGCGCGTGCTCGGTGCCCGGCAGGAGCGGGCCCATGTGCTTGCGGAACACGGCCTCGCCGCCGATCGAGATCGCGTCGAGCGAGGCGCCGTGGAAGCTGTCCCACAGCGACAGCGTCTTGTGCCGGCCCGTGGCGAGGCGCGCGAGCTTCAGCGCCATCCCGATCGCGAGCGTGCCGCCGGGCGCGAACAGCACCTTGCCGAGGGGATCGGGCGCCAGGGCCACGAGCTTCGACGCCAGGTCGACGGCGGCGGCATTGGTGAACCGGCGCGGCGCGAACGGCAGCGTGTCGAGCTGGCGCCGCACCGCCGCCATGACGTGCGGATGACCGTAACCCACCTGATGGACGTTGTTGCCGTGGAAATCCATCACGCGACGGCCTTCGACATCGGTGAGCCAGATGCCGTCGCAGGAGGCGACCGCGTTGAAGCAGGGCGTGGACAGCGACTGGTGCAGGAACACCTCGGCGTCCTTCGCCAGCAATGCGCGCGTCGCCCCGTGCACGTGCGCCTGCTCGAACTCGCGGCGAAGCGGCGACGTGTTGATGTCGCCTTCGGCGGCGGCGTCGCCGGGCGGGCGCAGATCATTCATCGCGTGCGGGGAAGAGCAAGGGGCCAAGCCGTCACCAGGGCAGGGAGTAGGTCTTGGTGTTGGTGAAGCTCTTCATCGCTTCCTGGACGCCTTCCTTGTAACCCAGTCCGGAATCCTTGATCCCGCCGAACGGCGTCAATTCGAGCCGGTAGCCCGGAACCTCGCGCACGTTGACCGAGCCGACGTTGAGCTCGGACACGAGCCGCGTGATGTAGTCGAGGCGATTCGTGCAGACGGCCGACGACAGTCCGAAGTCGGTCGAGTTCGAGATGCGGATCGCCTCGTCCAGGTTCCGGAAGCGGATCACCGGCGACACCGGCCCGAACGTCTCGTACTTGACGAGCGGCATGTCGGGCGTGACGTGGTCGACGAGCGTCGGCGAATACAGCGCGCCGCGGCGCACGTTGCCGTGGAGCAGCTTCGCGCCGCCGGCGCACGGCCTCGTTCACTTTCGCTTCGAACGATTTCGCTGCGGCCTCGTCGATCACCGTGCCCATGTCCAGCGCCGGATCCATCGGATCGCCGTAGGTCCAGGCGCGGGTGCGCTCGAGCAGGAGCTCGACGAAGCGATCGGCCACGGCTTCGTGGACGAGCATCCGCTTGACCGCCGTGCAGCGCTGGCCGGAATTCTTGTACGAGCCCGCGGCCGCGAGCGCCGCGGCCTCTTCGAGGTCCGCGTCCTCCAGCACGATGATCGGGTCGTTGCCGCCCAGCTCGAGCACCTGGCGCTTGTAGACGGCCTTTGCCGCGATGTATTTGCCGATCGGAACGCCGCCGGTGAACGTGACGAGATCCATGTCCGGATTCGTCAGCATCTCGTCGGCGATTTCGCGCGGATCGCCGGTGATGACCGAGAACATCTCGGGCGGCAGGCCCGCCTCGTACAGGATGTCGGCGAGCAGCAGCGCCGTGAGCGGCGTCTTCTCGGTCGGCTTCAGCACCATCCGGTTGTTCGTCGCGATCGACGGCGCCACCTTGTGCGCCACCTGGTTCAGCGGATGGTTGAACGGCGTGATGGCGGAGATCGCCCCGAGCAGCGGCTCGCGCAGCGTGTACACCTTGCGCTTCTTGCCGTGTGGCGTGAGGTCGCAGGAGAAGATCTGGCCGTCGTCGGTCAGCGCCGCGTTGCCGGCGAACACGAACACGTCGCACGCGCGGCCGACTTCGTAGAGCGAGTCCTTCTTGCAGATGCCGCACTCGGCCGTGATGAGGTCGGAGATCGCGTCGGTGCGGCTCCTGATGATCTCGGCGGTGCGATACAGGATGCGGTAGCGGTCGTGACGGGTCAGCGTCGGCCTTGTAGGCCTTGGCGATGGCGAACGCGCGCCGGACTTCCGTCGACGGTGGCCTTGGGCACCGTGCCGACCACCTGGCCGGTGTAGGGATTGCGCACGTCGATGGTGCGCTCACCGCCGACCAGTTCGCCGGCGATGCGCATCTTGGCGTGGAGCACGGCGCCGTGCCGGACGTCCTGCAATTCGGTCATCATGTTCATGGTCGAACGGCGGTCACTGCAGGTGATTGAGGGCGAGATCGAACGCGTCGAAGTTGCGCCAGCGGCGACCGGTGGGCAGCGAAGCGGCGGCGATCCGGTTGGCGATCAGCGGCACCTGCTGCTCGGACACGCCGCCGTGCGAACGCAGCGGCACTTCGAGCCCCGAGAGGTCGTGGCGATCCCGGCTGGTGCCGATCACCGTGAGCCGCTCGGAGACGACGACGAGATCGCCGACGCGATCCTCGGGGAGCTCGAAGCGCGCGCAGGCCTCTGCGCGCGGCAGGACGAGGTCGATGCCGGGCAAGGCCGCGACGCGCGCGGCCGCATCGGCGACGGTGACGGGCGACGACAGATAGACCGTCGCGAACGAGCCCAGCGCGCCGTGGTGGACGACGTACGGGTCGGTGATCGGCAGGATCACGCGCGTGGTGCCGGCGGCGTACGCACGGTCGAGGACGTCCTGCAGGAAGACGATGTTCGGGCGTCCGAACGCGTCGGTCTTGGCATTCATGCCGTGGTCGGCCGTCAGCACGACGGTGGCCCCCATCGCATGGAGCTGCCCGAGGTAGCGATCCATCATCGCGTAGAAATCGTTGGCCACACCCACGCCCGGCGCCACCTTGTGCTGGACGTAGTCGGTCGTCGACAGATACATCACGTCCGGGTGGTGGCGCTCCATCAGCTTGACCCCGGCGGCGAACACGAACTCCGACAGCTCGGCGCTGTACACCGACGGCACGGCCATGCCCACCAGCGCCGGAACGCCGTCGATGCCGTTCGCGGCGATCGTGGCCTCGTTGGCGCGCTCCGACGAAAAGCAGATGCCCGACATCTTGTGGCCGAGGAGGGCGCGGAGCTTGTCCTTGGCGGTGACGACCGCGACCTTGGCCCCGGCGTCGGCGAACGCGGCGAGGATCGTGCCGGCGCGCAGATACTTGGGATCGTTCATCATCACTTCGGCACCGGCGTCGCGATCCCAGAAGTAGTTGCCGCAGATGCCGTGCACCGCGGGCGGCGCGCCGGTGACGATCGACAGGTTGTTCGGATTGGTGAACGACGGCACGACGCAGTCGGCGGTGAGACAGGTGCCGGATTCGCGCAACCCCGCGATGAACGGCGCGCGTCCGCTGGCGATGGCCTGGTTGATGTACTCGGGCTCGCAGCCGTCGACGCAGGCGACGACCAGCGGCCGCACCGGCCGGCGATACGTGCGGCCGTTGACGGCAAGGGTGGCGGGAATCAACGGGGTTTCCTCGAGGTGGCGGCGCGGCCGCGACGTCCCGCGGCGGTGGGAAGGGCGGCGCGGTGCATCCGTTCGCGGCTCGCCATGACGTGATCGTACATGGCGCGACCGGCGGCGGCCGTCTGGCCGGCCGCGATCCGCTCCACGATGGCGCGATGCTCGCGCGTGGAGACGGGCAGCACGCCGCCCTGGGCCAGCGTGGCGTGCCGGTAGAGGTGGAGTTCGTTGACGAGCCGGCGATACATGACCAGCAGCTTCGCGTTGCCCGCGAGCTCGACCAGCCGATCGTGAAAGTCCACGTTGGCCGCCAGATAGGCCGCCACATCGCCCTTGCCGGCGGCACGTTCCATCCGGTCGACGCGGGATGGTGAGCTCGCGCACCTGATCGCGCGATGCCAGCTGCGCGACCCGGCGGCCGACGAACTCGTCCAGCACGGCGCGAAGCTCGTAGATCTCGTCGGCTTCTTCGATGCGGATCTCCCGCACGAACACGCCGCGATTCTTCTCGAGCTCGACCAGGCCGGATTCTTCGAGCGCCCGGAAGGCCTCGCGCACCGGGCCGCGCGAGACGCCGAGCTTGAGGGCGATGGCGGCTTCGTTGAGCTTGCTGCCGGCGGGCAGCTCGCCCCCGAGGATCATCCGCTCGAGCTCGTCCTGCACGAGCGCCGGCAGCGAGCTCGACTGGACGAGCGCGATGGCGTCGGCGCCGCGTCCCGGCGACGGTGCGCCGTTCGCAGCGGGACGGGCTGGGGCTTGCGGCGTCGTTGGCGCGGCTGACGGCGCGGTGCCGCCGTTGCCGCCGGCGAGAGTGGATTTCAGCATCTTGCGCATTGGACCCGCATTGATGTAGATTGTCAACAATCTACAAAACGTACTGCTGCCAATCTGCTTCCACCGTCGCTACCCGAAGGGCATCCCATGAGCCTCTTTTCGCGCGATCCGATCCTCCTCACGCCCGGCCCCATCACGACGTCGCTCGCCACCAAGATGGCGATGCTGCGCGACTGGGGATCGTGGGACGCCAATTTCAACGCCGTCACGGGCGAGGTGAGGAAGAAGCTCGTCGACGTCGTTCACGGCCGCGACACGCACGTCTGCGTGCCGATGCAGGGCAGCGGCACGTTCTCGGTCGAGGCGGCGATCAACACGCTCGTCCCGCGCACCGGTCACGTGCTGGTGCTGATCAACGGCGCGTACGGCCAGCGGCTCGCGAAGCTCACCGAGATGATGGGCCGGAAGGTCTCGACGTTCGAGACCGCCGAGGACGTGCCGACGACGGCGGCGGACGTCGATCGCCTGCTGAAGGCCGACGCGTCGATCACGCATGTCGGCCTCATCCACTGCGAGACCTCGACGGGCATCCTCAACCCGCTGCCGGAAATCGCCGCCGTGGTCGAGCGCCACGGCGAGAAGTCTCATCGTCGATGCCATGAGCTCGTTCGGCGCGATCGGCATCGACGCCCGCACGACGAAGTTCGACGCCCTGATCGCGGCCTCCGGCAAGTGCATCGAGGGCCCGCCGGGCATGGGCTTCGTGCTGGCGCGCCGCAGCGTGCTCGAAAAGTGCGCCGGCAACTCGACGTCGCTGTCGCTCGATCTTTTCGACCAGTGGACGTACATGGAGAAGACGACGCAATGGCGCTACACGCCGGCGACGCACGTCGTCGTCGCGTTCAACGCCGCGCTCGACCAGCATGTCGCCGAGGGCGGACAGCCGGCGCGGCTCGCCCGCTACTCGAGGAATTGCGAGACGCTCGTCGCCGGCTTGACGGAGCTCGGGTTCAAGGTGTTCCTGAAACCGGAAATACAGGCGCCGATCATCCTGACGTTCCATGCGCCGCCGGACCCCGCGTACAACTTCAAGGAGTTTTACGCGCGCGTTCGCGACAAGGGATTCATCCTCTATCCCGGGAAGCTCACGAAGGTCGAGACGTTCCGCGTCGGCTGCATCGGCGCCGTCGGTCCCGACGAAATGCGGCATGCGGTCAATGCCGTGCGCGATACCTTGCGCGAGATGGGTATCCGGCAGGTGAGCCCGGCCGCCTCCGTGGCCCGCGCGGCCGCCTGAACCCATCCGATCGATACTAGCATTCCGGCCACACTCCATAACGCCGCAGGCAGTCGACGATGACGAGGCTCGCGTCGACGGTGACGACGTCGGGACCGGTTTCATTGGCGATGAGATCGCCCAAGTCGTGCAACGGCACAAGCCGATGGTCGACGACTTCGCCGTCCAGGCATTCCGGGGTGAAGTCGTCGGGCAGCCACAGGTTGTGGACGAAGATCGTCTCGCGTTGCAGGCCGTCCGGTTGTTCGCGGCAAAGGTCAACCGTGCCCGCGGGCTCCGCCAGCATGGCGAGGTGCGCGGGGATGCCGGCTTCCTCCCAGGCTTCCTTGATGACGGTCGACGCGACCGTCTGCCCCGTCGCGATGCCGCCGCCGACCAGATTGTCGAGCAGCGAAGGATCGATCGACTTCGTCGGGCTGCGCCGCGCAATCCACATCGCGATGTCCTTGCCGCGACGCACGAGCCCGTTGACGTGCGACCGCGTAGGTGTGCACCCCGAAGTAGCGCGCCGCCGCGCGCTCGAGCCGGAACCACGGCGGAGCCCCGAACTCGGGCGCGACGTCATAGCGCTCGTCGCGCCATGCGGTGAGAAGGCCTTCCGCTGCGAGGACGCGCGCTACTCGTTCGAGCGCGTGGGTGCGCGCGTCGACGTCGCGGAGCCCCGCGACCAGCGACAGACCATCGCCATCCGACCCGAAGACGTCACTCCATGCTGCGAGGCGGGCAAGGCGGGCATCGTCGAGCAAGCCGGCCGTCGCGGCGCCAACCCTGAGAGGAGCATGGCGCCCTGAGGGTGGCGCCAGCGCCCGGGAGAGCCGCGCGCGCGCAGCGGCGAGGACGCCGTCCGAAATCATCACTGCATTGTAGAATGCCAGATGACCGCCCGCATCATCGACGGGAAGGCGCGCGCGCTGCGCCTCACGGAAGACATCGCGAGCCAGGTCGCGGCCCGCGTGGCCGCCGGATTGCCGCCGCCGGGGCTTGCGGTCGTGCTCGTCGGCGAAAATCCCGCGTCGCAGGTCTACGTGCGCAACAAACGGCGGACGACCGATGCGGTCGGCATGCGCTCGTTCGCGCACGATCTCCCGGCGGACACGTCGCAAGCCGAACTTCTCGCGCTCATCGAGCGGCTGAACGGCGATCCGGCGGTGAGCGGCATTCTCGTGCAGTTGCCGCTGCCGAAGCACATCGACGATGCACTCGTCACCGAACGGATCGATCCGGGCAAGGATGTCGACGGCTTTCATCCGTACAACATCGGACGTCTGGTGCTGAAGCGGCCGACGCTGCGGCCGTGCACGCCCTATGGGTGCATGACGCTGCTGAAGGATACGGGGGAAGACCTCGTCGGCAAGCATGCGGTCGTGATCGGCCAGTCGAACATCGTCGGCCGGCCGATGGCGCTCGAGCTTCTGATGGAGCGCTGCACGGTCACGATCTGCCACTCGAAGACACGCGACTTGCCGGGGCTCGTCCGGCAGGCGGACATCGTCGTGGCGGGTGTGGGCAGGGCCAATTTCGTCGAGGGTGATTGGGTCAAGGCGGGCGCCATCGTGATCGACGTCGGCATCAACCGGGGCGCCGATGGCAGGCTCTGCGGCGACGTCGATTTTGCGGCGGTTGCACAGCGCGCATCGTGGATCACGCCGGTGCCGGGCGGCGTCGGTCCGATGACGATCGCGACGCTGCTCGCCAACACGCTGCGCGCGGCCCAGTTGCGGGACAGCGCGACCTGAGGCCGCGCACCTTCGCGCCGTTCAGTGCCTTGCGCGCAGCGGCCATAGCGCCGCTGCAGCCGCAGTGGCGGCGAGCAGGTGTTTGAGAGTGTGCCCAGCGATCACGCCGCCGGTAACGCCCCATATTTCCCGATCTGCCGCCTCGGCCGCTTTGGCGAGGACGTACCACACAATGACCCATGCCCAGGGAAACGGATCCTCTCCTCGGCGGGTCGCGAGGAGAAGGAGCAGCAACATGCCGATGCCGCCCAATTGCAGCGTGACGTAGAACGAAAGGTCGTTTGTCACTCGCCAGTACACGACGCTTGCGATGCCAAGCGGGACCAGGAAGGCGAGGCTCCGGTGTCCGACCTTGCTGCCGACACGTTGGGCCAGGGAGGTCCCCAGGACGCCGGCGAACACCAGCGTCATCGGCAAGCGGTCCCAAAAAAGCGTCGCATCGCTCGGAGCCAGGTGATACCACGCCGAGCCCATCGCCGTGCCAACGAGGCCGAGAGCGATGCACCACAGGCCCGTTTCCGTCGCCGGCGAGAAGCGCAAACGTCGATGCGAGGCAAGCCGAATCACGCCGGCGACACCCACCAGCGCGAACGCGAGGTTGGAAAACACGTCCGCCGCGTTCGGGACGCCGAGCCATTGCCGTTGGTCGGCGAACTGGTGGTAAATCGGGTCCTGAAGAATCACGGACAGCTGACCACGAGATAATGCGCGTCGTAGGCGTAAATTCGGGGTCATGCTCCAGCAGCCCCCGCGCCCGTGGCGGCTGCTCGCCTTCCAGCAGCAGATGGACGAGGACGTTGCCTTGGCGTCATGGCGAACGCAGGTGCCAGGCCTTCGGCCGCGTGAACGTCTGGATGCCGTACGTGGACAGCGTGAGCCCGATCCCCGAATGGCCGGTGCCCGACCACGGCAGCCGGGGACTCACGCGGTCGCAGCAATTCCAGTACACGGTGCCGGAACGCACCTGCGCCGAGAATCCTGCGCGCCCGCTTGGGATCGGCCGTGTACACGCCTGCGGTCAACCCGTATTCGGTGTCGTTCATGAGGTCGACCGCGGCTTCGTCGTCGGCGACCGCCTCGATGCCGATGATCGGACCGAAGCTCTCGTCCTTCATCAGGGTCATCGAGTGGTCGACGTCGACGAAAACCGTCGGCTCGAACCAGTTGCCCTTGCCGCGCACGACGCTGCCGCCGGCGAGAAGCTTCGCACCCTTCTTCTTCGCGTCGGCGACCTGCTTTTTCAGCACGTCGAGCTGCGGCCGGCGCGTGATCGCGCCGATGTAGGTCGGACTCGTCCATCGGGTCGCCCATCCGGAATCCCTTGACCTCCGCGACGAAGGCGGCGACGAACGCGTCGTGAATCGCTTCGTGCACATAGATGCGCTCGACCGAGCAGCAGGACTGGCCCGTGTTGTAGAACGCGCCGTCCGCAATGCCGGCCGCGGCCGCCTTGACGTCGACGTCGTCGCAGACGTAGACGGGATCCTTGCCGCCGAGCTCGAGCTGGACCTTGGTCATCCGCCGGCCGGCGGCGGCGGCGATCTTCGCCCCCGTCGCGTAGGAACCGGTGAAGAACACGCCGTCGACCGGCTGGCGCATGAGCGCGGCGCCGGTCGCGCCGTCGCCGACGACCGGGACGAACACGTCCCGCGGAATCCCCGCTTCGTGCAGCATCTCCGCGATCGAGAGGCCGGTGAGGGTCGCGAACTCCGACGGCTTGTAGAGGACGGCATTGCCGGCGATCAACGCGGGGACGAAGACGTTGCCGCCGACGAAATACGGATAGTTCCACGCCGAGATGTTGGCGACGACGCCGAGCGGCTCGTGCGTGATCCGCTCGTCCATGTGCTGCTTGACGTCGGTGTGGACGCGCTTCCTCGCGCAGCGCGCGAACCGATTCGGCCAGGAAGAAGTCGATCCGTCCGAGGAGGCCGGTGAGCTCGTTCCTCGATTGGCGGATGGGCTTGCCCACCTCGTGCGTGAGCGTCCGCGCGAGCGTCTCGTGCATGGCGACGATCCGCTCGCGGAACCTGGCGATGGCTTCGAGCCGCTTCCTGATCGGCACCTTCGCCCAGCGGACCTGGCCCGCGCGCGCGGCGTCGTACTTGCGGCGGACGGCCGCGGCGTTGTCGGCCGCGATGTCGGCGATGACGGCACCGGTGGCGGGATTGACGATCTTCATGAGGGCTCCGCGCTGGACGGGTGCTAGATGGTGTACGCGGCAGCCTTGTGCTGCGCCGCGGCCGCGAGGAATTCGTCGAGAATCGGCGTGTCGTCGACGAACGAGGGATCGTCCGGGCGCGTGGAATTCGGGATGCCACTGGACGGCGAAGACGTACGTCGGACCCGTGTAGCGGATCGCCTCGACGATCCGATCCGGCTCCGACCAGGCTTCCACCACGAGATCGCGGCCCAGCGTCTTCACCGCCTGGTGGTGGATCGAGTTGGTCTTGACGAGCGTGGTACCGGGGTAGAGGCGGGCGAGCCCGCTGCCCGGCACGAACGATGTCGCATGGCAGTTCTGCTCGTAGATCGCCCAGTTGCGGTGGTTGAGCGCGTGCGGCGCCTGCGTGCCGATGTCCTGGTAGAGCGTGCCGCCCAGGCCGACGTTGATGAGCTGCGCGCCGCGGCAGAGGCCGAGCACCGGCTTCTGCAGCGCCATGAACTCGCGCAGCAGCGCGATTTCGTAATCGTCGCGGATGCGATCGCCGTTCCACTCGGGCCGCAGCGCCGTTCTCGCCGTACGACTCCGGGACAGACGTCGGAACCGCCCATCAGCACGAGGCCGTCGAGCTCCTGCGCATACGCCGACAGCGTCGCCTTGCTGCCGGCGCGACGCGTGCGTCCCTCCGGCGACGGCACCATGAAGGCCAGCACGTCGCGCTGCATCAGCCAGTGCGCGACGTTCTGCTCGATGTACTGCAACGTCATCCCCTTGAAGATCGCGCGCTTGGGATCTTCGTGAAAGAAGCAGGCGGCGATGCCGATCTTGAGCATGGGGGGGGAAGCGGGAGTGGCGCGAATCGCGTCAGATCGCGGCGGCGAAAATCCGCTCGAAGTCCTCGCGCGTGCAGGGGCGCGGATTCGTCTTGTGGCAGGTGTCGTGGATCGCGACCTCGACCAGCGCCGGCACGTCGGCGCGGGTCACGGCGCGCTTCGCGACGAGCGCCGACAGCGTCGCGGGAATGCCGAGATCGGCCTTCATCCGCGCGAGCCAGTCGATGAACGCGGCGGCCGCGTCGCGCTCGGACAGGCCGCCGGCGCCCGGGACGCCGGCCACGCGGGCGAGCTCGGCCATCTTGACCGTGCGCCGCCGGCAGGTTGAAGCGCATCACGTGGTCGATCATGATCCCGTTGGCGAGCCCGTGGTGCAGATCGGCCACCGTCGACAGCGCGTGGGCGCACGAGTGCACGGCGCCGAGGTCCTTCTGGAAGGCGATCGCGCCCATCATCGAGCTCATCAGCATGTCGCTTCGCGCCTGCAGGTTGCGGCCGTCGCGGTAGGCGATGGGCAACGCGCGCGCGGCGATGCGCACGCCTTCGAGCGCGATGCCGTCGCACATCGGGTGATACTCCGGCGAGAGGTACGATTCGATGTTGTGGGTGAGCGCGTCCATGCCCGTGGCCGCGGTGATCGCCGGCGGCAGGTCGAACGTCAGCTCAGGGTCGGCGAAGACGCATTTCGCGAGGAGCTGCGGCGAGAAGATGATCTTCTTGACGTGCGTCGCGTCGTCGGACACGACCGCCGACCGGCCCACCTCCGATCCGGTGCCGGCGGTGGTGGGCAGCGCGATGAAATACGGCAGCGGCCGGCCGATCGGCCGGACCTCGGGATGGTCCCACGCGTATTCGAGGATGTCGCCCGGATGGCTCGCCATCAGCGCGATGGCCTTGGCCACGTCGAGCGCGGCGCCGCCACCCAATCCGATCACGGCGTCGGCGCCGTGCGCCTTGTAGGCGGCCGCGCCTTCCCGGACCTGGCTGCGGACGGGATTGCCCCAGATGCTCGGAGAAGACGCCGGCGTCGAGCCCGTACAGCGACGCGACGAACTCCGCGAGCAGCGGCAACGGCGCGATCCCGCGGTCGGTGACGATGAGCGGTCGCTGGATGCTCTTCGGCCTTGAGGTGATCGGCGACGAGCTTGCGGGCGCCGGGGCCGAAGTGAATGGTGGTCGGGAAGCTGAAACGCGAGATCGTCATGGTTGCGCCAGAAAGAGGATCATGTGGTTCTTGTCGTAGTAGACATCGTTGCACCCGAATCGCGCGCGGCTCGATGCCGAAGGAGCGAAAGCCGAATTTCTCGTAGAGCGTGCGCGCGGCGACATTCGTTTCGGTGACCGTCAGCACCAGCTGCTCGAGTCCCGGCATCGACCGCGCCGATCTCGATCGCGTGTCGCAGCAGCGCCGCCCCGATGCCGCGCCCGGGTGATGGCCGGGCGCGACATACATGCCGAACACGGCCGCCTTGTGCCGGTTCTTCGCTCTCTGCTCCCGCGCGAGGCCGACGACGCCGGCGAGTGCGCCGCCTGCGAAAGCCCCGAACACCCAGTCCGGGCTGTCCGGCGCGATACGCTGCGCCGTGACCGCCAGCGGCCGCTCGCTCTCCTCGGCATCGCTCGACGTGAAGGCGTCCGGATGCTCGCAGAGGCCGCGCAGACGCAGCGTCCGGTAGGCGACGGCGTCGTCGGGAACGAGCCGCCGAAGCGCGAGGTCAGATGATCTCAAAGTAGCGCTTCATTTCCCAGTCGGTGACGGCATCCTGCCATTGCCGCCATTCCCATTCCCGCGTCGCGGCGTAGTGGTCGACGAAATCGTCGCCGAACCAGTCCCGCGCGAGGTCGGAGTCGCGGAAGATGCGCGTCGTCTCGATCAGCGTGCGCGGCGCCCGCGGCACGTTCTCGGCGCCCTGGTTGGTGCCGTGGATCGGCTTGGCGGTGAGCTTCTGTCGCTTCTCGACACCGGCGAGGCCCGCGGCGAGCACTGCGGCCGCCGCGAGGTACGGATTCATGTCGGCGCCCGGACAGCGCGTCTCGAGGCGCGTGGACTTGGGCGAGCCCGAGATCACGCGAAAGCTCGCCGTCCGGTTGTCCACGCCCCACGTCGGCTTCACCGGCGCCCAGAACCCGTCGACGAGCCGCTTGTAGCTGTTGATCGTCGGCCAGTACATCGGCGCCAGCTCCATGAGCCCGCTGACCTGGCCCGCGAGGTAGCTTTCGAACAGCTTGCTCATGCTGTTCCTGCCCTTCGCGATCGAAGAAGAGGTTCTTCTTGCCGTCGGACAGCGACTGATGGATGTGGCCCGAGCATCCGGGCAGATGCTGGTTCCACTTCGCCATGAAGCTCGGCATGATCCCGAAGCGCGAGCCGATCTCCTTGGCGCCCGTCTTGAACAGGATCGCGCGGTCGGCCGCCTCGAGCGCATCGGAGAACAGGATCGCCGCCTCGTAGACGCCGGGACCGGTCTCCGTGTGCAGCCCCTCGATCGGCACGCCGAAGTCGCCCATCTCGGACATGAGCGCCGCGAAGAACTCGCGGTTGGCGTTCGCCCGCAGCAGCGAATAGCCGAACATTCCCGGCGTGATCGTCGTCGGGCCGACGCCCTTCTTGTCGGCCCAGGACTGCGGCGTCTCGGCGAAGTTGAACCACTCGTACTCCATGCCGCACATCGCCGTGAAGCCGAGCTTCTCGGCGCGCTTCAGCACGCGCTTCAACACCTGCCGCGGGCAGATCGGCAGCGGGACCTCCTTGCCGTTCTTCTCCGCGACGAATTCGCCGAGGAAGAACGGCACGCCGTCGTCCCACGGCACGGTCCGGTAGGTGCCGAGATCGATCTTCGCGAGGACGTCGGGGAAGCCCTTGTGCCAGCCGGTCAGCGTCGTGTTGTCGTAGGTGACGTCCATCATGTCCCAGCCGAACACCACGTCGCAGAAGCCGAACCCGCTTTCGGCGGCGGAATAGAATTTCTCCTTGTGGAGATACTTGCCGCGCAGCACGCCGTCGATGTCCGAGACCGCGACCTTGACGCGATTGCCCGGCGTGTTGCGGACGGCGGCGATGATCGATGGCGGCCGACGATGGGTTCGGCATGCGTTCCTCCAAGAGGGCATCCGGCGGCATTCTAGCGCAGGCGGCTCACTGGAGTACCTTCGCGCTCGCGCTCCGGTATTCGCGCTGGAGGCCCGGCACGCTCATGCCGGCCGCTGATGGCACAATCGGGCCGGAGACTACCCGGTGCCCGCGCCGCAACGCCTGACGCACGTCGCCGCTCTCGTTGCGCTGCACGTCGCCGTCGCGCTCTTCGGCTTCGCGGGACTCTTCGGCAAATGGCTCGCGCTGTCGCCGGTCGCCATCGTGCTCGGACGGACGGCGATCGCGGCCGTTGCGCTCGGCATCCTGTACCTGCGCACCCGGGAGCACGCACCGTTCGACGTGCGTCTCATCGGCAACGGCATCGTGCTCGCGCGTCCATTGGCTCAGCTTCTTCGCCGCGATCCAGGTGTCGACCGTCGCCGTCGGCCTGCTCGGCTACGCCAGCTTTCCGCTGTTCACGCTGCTGGCCGAGCGCGTGTTCTTCGCGCGCCGATGCGAAGGCGCGAGGGCCTGACGGCGTTGCTGGTGACGGCGGGTCTCGCGCTGCTCGTGCCGGAGTTCTCGCTCGCGAACCCCGTGGTCCAGGGCTTGGGCTGGGGACTCGTTTCCGGATTCACGTTCGCGCTGCTGGTGGTGATGAACCGGCGCTGGACCGGAACCCGGGCAGCGCCACCGACATCGCTTTCTGGCAGAACGCTGCTTCGCGGCGCTCGCGCTGCTGCCCTTCGCCTGGGCGGCTCCCTGGGCCATCGGGACGATCGGCGGGCGCGAGATCATGCTGCTGCATCGTGCTGGGCCTCGCCTGCACGGCGCTCGCGCACACGCTGTTCATCGGCGGGCTCGCCGTCGTGACTCGCGCACACGGCGAGCGTGATCGCGGCCCTGGAGCCCGTCTACGGCATCGTCCTGGCGTTCGGCGTTCCTGGGGGAAGTTCCGGGCTCGCGCACGATCGCCGGCGGTGCGCTGATCGTCGGCCGCCGCCATCATCGCGACGCGCCGTTCGCATCTCGCGCACGGTTCGCTCGCGCGCGCCGATTGGGTAGCATCGGGCATTCCCCCTGGAAAAGCGGAGCGACGAGCGGTGATCGTCGTGGTGATGGGCGTGAGCGGGTCCGGGAAGAGCGTCGTGGGGCAGGCGCTCGCGACCGACCTCGGCTGGCCGTTTTTCGACGCCGACGATTTTCATCCCGAAGCCAATGTCGCCAAGATGGCCGCCGGCACGCCGCTCACGGATGCCGATCGCTGGCCGTGGCTCGATCGGCTCGCTTCGGAAATGACGGCGATCGACGCGCGCGGCGAGCATGCCGTGCTCGCGTGTTCCGCGTTGCGGCAGGCCTATCGTGACCGGATCAACCGCTCGGGGCGCGTGCGCTTCGTCCATCTCGCCGGTGATCACGACACCATCGCCGCACGTCTCGCGGCGCGGTCGCACCGCTACATGCCGCCGACGCTCCTCGCCAGCCAGTTCGCCACGCTCGAGCCGCCGACCGATGCGATCGTCGTCGACGTGCGCGATGCCGTTCCCGTGCAGGTGGCGAAGATCCGCGCGGCATTGAATGTCAACGATGAGGGACGCATGAGCGACGATCAACGCAAGCCGGCCACTCGTGCGGTGCATCTGGGGCGCACGCCCCGCAAGTATCTGGGCGCGGTCAACACGCCGGTCTTTCGCGCGTCGACGATGCTCTTTGCCACCGTGGCGGAGCTCGAGCAGGCGGCGCGCGGCGAGTACGCGGGCATCGGCTATGGCTTGCACGGCTTGCCGACCGTCACCGATCTGCAGGACACGGTCGCGGCCATCGAAGGGCGCGCATCGGGCGCTCGCGGTGCCGTCAGGGCTCACGGCGACGACGTTGCCGCTGCTCGCGCTCCTGAAGGCGGGCGATCACGTGCTCGTCACCGATGCGGTCTACGGCCCGACGCGACGCTTCTGCAACAATCATCTGACTCCGGCTCGGCGTCGAAGTCTCCTACTACGATCCGCTGCTGGGCGACGCGATCGAACGCGAGTTCCGGCCGAACACCCGCGTCGTGTTCACCGAGTCGCCGGGCTCGCTGACGTTCTGCGTCCAGGACATCCCGGCGATCGCCGCCGTTGCGCATCGGCGCGGTGCGCTCGTCGTCACCGACAATTCGTGGGCCACGCCATTCGGCTTTCGCTCGTTCGACCATGGCGTCGATGTCTCGGTGCATGCGGCGACCAAGTACATCGGCGGCCATTCGGACGTGCTGTCCGGCCTGATCCTCGCGAGCGAAGCGACGTTCCCGGCGCTGCACCGTCTCTGGACGGACATGGGCGTCACGGCGTCGCCCGACGACTGCTTCCTCGCGTTGCGCGGCTTGCGCACGCTGCCGTTGCGCCTCGCGCGGCACGTCGAAAGCGGCCTCAGGATCGCGCAGTGGCTGCAGACGCGACCCGAAGTGCGCGAGGTGATCTACCCGGCGCTTCCGGGCTCGCGCGGCCACGAGCTGTGGAAGCGCGATTTCATCGGCGCGTCGGGCCTGTTCGCGGTCGTGCTGCAGCCGGTGGCGAAGGCGCGTATCGACGCCATGCTCGACCACATGCGCCTGTTCGGAATGGGCTGGAGCTGGGGCGGCTTCGAGAGCCTCATCATTCCGATCTATCCGGAGCGTGTGCAGACGGCCACGAAGTGGGATGCGGGCGGGCCGTGCCTGCGCCTTGCCATCGGGCTCGAGGATCCCGACGATCTGATCGCGAGATCTGGCCGCGGGGACTCGCTCGACTCTGCCGGATGAGTCGGCAAGCGGCGGGCCTCAGGCGAGCCGGCTCCTCGTCCGAGGTAGACCGACTGCACCAGGACGTTGGCCCGGATGGCGGCAGGCGGTCCCTCCGCGATGATGCGGCCGCGATCGAGCACGATGACGCGGTCGGCGTGGCCGAACACGACGTCCATGTCGTGCTCGGTGAAGAGGACCGCGATCATCGAAGCGCGGGCCACCTCGGCCGCGAGCTGCATCAGGCGGCCGCGCGAGCGCGGCGACATGCCCGCGGTCGGCTCGTCCATCAGCAACAGCCGCGGCTTGCCGGCGAGCGCCAGCGCGAGCTCGACACGCTTCGCGTCGCCGTAGGCGAGCGTCGCGCAGCCCTGGTCGGCGAATTTCGTCATCCGTACGCGCTCGAGCAGCGCATCCGCTTCGGCGCGCATGCGGTCGGCCGCACGCGCGCCGAGGCCCTACTGGGCGCCGGCATGCGACAGCAGCGCGAGCTGGATGTTTTCGCGCACGCTCATCGACGCGAACGTGGCGGCCACCTGGAACGTCCGGCCGACGCCCATTCGCGCGATGGCGCGCGGCGGCAGGCCGTCGATCCTCGCGCCGGCGAGACGTCACGGTGCCGGCGTCGGGCGCGAGCTGACCGTCGATCAGATTGAAGCAGGTGGTCTTGCCGGCGCCGTTCGGCCCGATCAGCGCGACCAACTCGCCGGCCGCGACCCCGAATGACACGTCGTGGACCGCGTCGACGCCGCCGAATGATTTCGTCAGCCGCTCGACGCGGAGCACGGCGCGCGCTTGGACGGCTCCCCGTCGATGTCGCGCTGCGCGCCCCCCGAGGGGCGCCTTCGCGCCTTGGGGCGGCCCGGCGGCGCTCATCGCGGCCTCCAGGCCAGCAGCCGACGACAGCGCGCCGCCGATGCCACCGGGCGCCGCGACGACGATCACGATGATCGCAGCGCCCAGCACCGCGTGCCAGTACTGGGTGACGCGCGCCAGCGTGTCGGAGAGCCACGTGAAGGCCGCCGCCCCGAGCAGGGGGCCGAGCAAGGCATTGAGACCGCCGAGCAATACCATCACCAGCGCGTCGACCGAGCGCGGAATCGCGAGCGTCTCCGGCGAAATGCTGCCCTTCGAAAACGCGTAGAGGCCGCCGGCGAGTCCGGCGAAGCCGCCGGCCAGCGCGAACGCGATCCACTGCGTCCTGCGCACGTCGATGCCGATGGCGGCGGCACGTTGCCGCGAATCCCGGCAGGCGCGCAGCGAATAGCCGAACGGCGTGTGCGCGATCCACACGATCGCCGCAAGCGACGTTCCGACGAGCGCGAGTGCGAACCAGTAGTAGGCGGTCTTGCCGGCGAGCCACGCGGCGGGCCAGACGCCGACGACGCCGTTCGAGCCTCCGGTGACGTCGTTCCACTGGTAGGCGATCGACCAGACGATCTGCGCGAACGCGAGCGTCAGCATCGCGAGGTAGACGCCGGAGAGCCGGACGCAGAACCCGCCCACGACGAGCGCCCCGGCCATCGCGACGAGGGGCGCCGAGGCCGAGCGCGGCTTCCATCGGCAGGCCATGTTTCACGCCGAGCGCCGCCGCGTAGGCGCCGAGGCCGAAGTAGGCGGCGTGCCCGAACGAGGCCATGCCGCCGGTGCCCATCACGAACTGCAGGCTCGCCGCGAAGAGCGCGAAAACGAGAATGTCGGTGGCGAGCACCAGGCGATACTCGTCGCCGGTCGCCGGCAGGATCGCGGCCAAGGCGAGCAGGGCGAGCGCGACGATCGCGGCGCCACGGCCGGGCGGCACCACGAGCGTCCGGAATTCGGCGAGCGGTGTGGTCGGCGGGATCGAGGGCGCGGCCCCCATCAGTCCGTACGGCCTCGACGACCAGCACGACGGCCATCACCACGAATTCCGCCACCAGCGTGAGCTTCGGAAAGGCGATCTCGATAGCCGCCGAATTCGACGGTGCCGAGCGCGACGCACAGCGCCTTGGTGAGGCCGATCAGGAGCGCGGCGACGAAGGCGCCGGGACCGAACCCAGGCCGCCGGCGACGGTGACGACGAACGCTTCCGCGATGACCGCGAGATCCATGCCGAGGTTCGCGGGCTCGCGCGGCAACTGCAGCGCGCCGGCGAGGCCCGCGAGAAAGGCGCCCAGCGCGAAGACCAGGGTGAACAGCGCGCGCTCGTTGACGCCCAGCGCGCTCGCGAGCGCTCGATTCTCGGTGGCGGCGCGCACGAGCGTGCCGAACCGCGTGCGTTCGAGCAGCCACCACAGCATGAGCAGCACGAGCGGCCCGACGGCGAGCAGGAACAGGTCGTAGGTGGGAATCGCGCGGCCGAAGATCGTCGATCGCGCCGGACAGTCCCGGCGCGCGCGGGCCGAGGAGGTCCTCCGCGCCCCAGACGAACAACGCTGCGTCGCGGACGATCAGCACGATGCCGAACGTCGCGGCGAGCTGCAGGAGCTCCGGCGCCGCATAGATGCGCTTCAGCAGCAGCGCCTCGATCGCCGCCCCGATGGCGGCGACCGCGAAGGCCGCCAGGACGACGCCACCCCAGAAGCCGATCGCGCCGTGCGGCAAACGTCGAGACGAGCGAATAGGCGATGTACGCGCCCAGCATGTAGAGCGAACCGTGCGCGAAGTTGACGACCCGCGTGACGCCGAAGATGAGCGTGAGGCCCGCCGCGACCAGGAACAGCGCCGACGCGCCGGCGAGGCCGTTCAGCAGTTGGGCGAAGAAGGAGGCGAAGGACACGCGCGGCCAACGCGATGGCGGTGCGGTTACGACGGCTTGCCGATATCGGCAAAGTATTCGTAGCGGGTCGTGTCGACCAGCGATATGCGCAACTCGATCGGAGCCTCGTTGTACGAGAGCGCGATCCGCCGGATCCGCAGGAGCGGAGAGCCGCGCGCAATGGACAGGAGACTCGCCGTCTCGGCGTCGGCGAGCGTCGCGCGCAGCCGCTCGCTCGCCCGCACGACGGAGATGCCGAAGGCTTCCTGGTAGAGGTTGTAGATCGTGGAGGTCCGGTGGCGGAACTGCCGCTCGGTCAGCCCTGGAAACACCGTCACCGGCAAAGTGATGTCGTCGATGATCACCGGCGTGCCGGAAAGGCTCAGCCGATTGCGGATCCGGAAGACGCCGTCGCCGACGGCAAGGCCAAGATGCTCGGCTGCGGTGCGATCGGCCTTGGCCCTGCGCGAACGAGAGCAGCTCGACTTCGGGGTAGCGCTTCGTTCCCTCGTCGTCGACGATGTGGAAGAAGTAGAAGAGCATCCGGTCGCGGTTGTGGCTCGCGACATAGGTGCCGCGTCCCTGCTGCCGGATGAGGATGTTCTCGGCGACGAGCTCGTCGATCGCGCGCCGGATGGTACCGATGCTCGTGCCGCAGCGCTCCGAGAGCAGCCGCTCGGCGGGAATGGCTTCGCCGGGCTTCCATTCGCCGCGCGTCAGCGCTTCGGTGAGGCGCCGCTTCACGTCCTTGTACAGCGGGCCCGCGAGCGGCACGCCGGGCGCCTGGGAGTCGCGCGGGAGGTCGGACATGGTCGCGGGAGTGTAGACAACGGGGCCAAGTGATGCAAATCATCCAAGTCATATAGATGATCTAGTTGACTGCGCGGCAGATCCGGACTAGGCTTGCATTCAAGGAGGAGCTCCCGATGATTCATTGCGTGCTGCACGATCCCAAGGACTCGGTCGCGGTGGTGGTGGTCGAAGGCGTCAAGGCCGGCACGACGCTGACCGGCCTCATCCTCGACGAGGACCGCACGATCACGTTGCCCTGCGTGCAGGACATTCCGCTCGGCCACAAGGTCGCGCTGACGGACATGGCAGTGGGCGCCACCGTGATCAAGTACGGCATCGACATCGGCAAGGTGGTCGCGCCGATCGCCAAGGGACAGCACGCCCACGTCCACAACATCAAGACCAAGCGCTGGTAGGGGGCCGCGATGCAATCGACATTCTGGGGTTATCGCCGCGAGAACGGCCGCGTCGGCGTTCGCAATCACGTCATCGTCCTGCCGGTCGACGATCTGTCCAACGCCGCGGCGGAGGCGGTCGCGCACAACATCAAGGGGACGATGGCCATACCGCATCCGTACGGCCGCCTGCAGTTCGGCGCCGATCTCGATCTGCATTTCCGCACGCTGATCGGCGCCGGGAGCAATCCGAACGTCGCCGCGGTCGTCGTGATCGGCATCGAGGACCAGTGGACGAAGAAGGTCGCGGACGGCATCGCGGCCACGGGCAAGCCCGTCGCGGGCTTCGGCATCGAGCTTCACGGCGACCACGACACGATCATGCGGGCGTCGAAGGCGGCGCGCGAATACCTGCAGTGGGCGAGCGAGAAGCACCGTGCGGAGTGCGCGCTGAAGGAGCTCTGGGTCTCGACCAAGTGCGGCGAATCCGACACCACGTCCGGCTGCGGCGCCAATCCCACCGTCGGCGACGCCTTCGACAAGCTGTACGCGGCCGGCTGCACGCTGGTGTTCGGCGAAACGACCGAGTTCACCGGCGGCGAGCAGATCGTCGCCGCGCGCTGCCGCAACGATCGTGTGCGCGCCGAATTCATGGCGATGTTCGATCGTTACCAGGAAGTCATCAATCGCCACAAGACCTCGGATCTGTCCGACTCGCAGCCGACCAAGGGCAACATCGCGGGCGGCCTCACGACGATCGAGGAGAAGGCGCTCGGCAACATCCAGAAGATCGGCAGGAAGTGCGTCGTCGACGGCGTCATCGACAAGGCGGAAGTGCCGTCGGGTCCCGGGCTGTGGTTCATGGACAGTTCCTCGGCGGCGGCCGAAATGGTCACGCTTTGCGCCGCCTCGGGGTATGTCGTCCATTTCTTTCCGACGGGGCAGGGCAACGTGATCGGCAACCCGATCCTGCCCGTGATCAAGATCTGCGCCAACCCGCGCACGGTGCGCACGATGAGCGAGCACATCGACGTGGACACCAGCGGCCTCCTGCAACGGGAGCTCACGATGAGCGCCGCGGGCGACAAGCTCCTCGACATGATGTTCCGCACCGTCAACGGCCGCCTCACGGCCGCCGAGGCGCTCGGCCACCGCGAATTCGTGATGACGCGCTTGTACGAAAGCGCCTGACCCGGCCCACCTCCGGTCGGGGAGGGTGAGTCCGCGGCGGACTTAGGGTGAGGCATGCGTCCGCCTGCGGACTCACCCTCCCCGACCGGATCGCCTGCGCGCGTTCGACGTTCTATACTGCGCGCTCGACGCCCCCAGAGGAATGCTCATGTCCGGACTTTCGTTGCGCATCGCCCCTTTGCTCGTGCTTGCCCTGCTGTCGTCGGCGGCGTCCGCCGAGCTGGCGGAAATCAAGGTCGCACAGCAGTACGGCATCAGCTATCTGCCGCTGATGCTGATGGAGGAACAGAAGCTGATCGAGAAGCACGCCAAGGCGGCGGGCGTCGACGTCACGGTCGGCTGGGCGAAGTTCGCCGGCGGCAACGTGATGAACGACGCGCTGCTGTCGAACAGCCTGCAGTTCGCGTCCGGCGGGGTGGGGCCACTCGTCACCTTGTGGGCGCGGACCCGAGGCAATCTCGACGTGAAGGCGGTCTCGGCGATCAACTCGATGCCGCTGTATCTCAACACGCGCAATCCGAACGTCAAGACGATCAAGGACTTCACCGAGAAGGACAGGATAGCGCTGCCCGCGGTCAAGGTGTCGATCCAGGCCGTCACGCTGCAGATGGCCGCCGAAAAGGCTTTCGGCGAGGGCCAGCAGGGCAAACTCGATGCGCTGACCGTGTCGCTCGCCCATCCCGATGCGCAGGTGGCGCTGCTGTCGGGCGCCTCCGAGATCAACGCGCACTTCAGCTCGCCGCCGTTCCAGTACCAGCAGCTCGAGAAACCGGGCATCCGCACCGTGCTCAGTTCCTATGACGTGCTCGGCGGACCGGCGACGTTCAACGTGGTCTGGACGACGTCGAAGTTCCGCAGCGAGAACCCGAAGCTCTACGACGCTTTCGTCAGGGCGCTCGACGAGGCCACGGCCATCATCAACCGCGACAAGAAAGCCGCGGCCGAGGCCTACCTGCGGATCTCGAAGGACAAGGATTCGGTCGCGAACATCCTGGCGATGCTGAACGACCCGGCCATCGTCTACACGACGACGCCGCAGAACGTGATGAAGTACGTCGACTTCATGGCCAAGGTCGGGTCGATCAAGGTGAAGCCCGATTCCTGGAAGGACCTGTTCTTCCCGAATATCCACGGTGCCGCGGGCAGCTGATGCCGGACGCGGCGCGAGCCGAGCCGGAGGCGCTGCCCGATCTTGCGGCGATTCGCGCCGCGCACGCCAGGATCGCGCCCCATGTGCACCGCACGCCGGTGCTGACTTGTCGTTCCATCGACGCGGAAACGGGCGCGCGTCTCTTCTTCAAATGCGAGAATTTCCAGAAGGTCGGCGCGTTCAAGGCGCGCGGAGCGGTCAATGCCGTGTTCTCGCTCCCGGAAGTGGAGGCTCGGCACGGCGTGGTCACGCATTCGTCGGGCAACCATGGCGCGGCGCTGGCCTATGCGGCACGGCAGCGCGGGATCGCGGCATGGGTGGTGATGCCGGAGAATGCGCCCAAGGTGAAACAGGACAACGTGCGTCGTTTCGGGGCGACGATCCGGTTCTGTGCGCCCAACGTCGCCGCGCGCGAGAGCGCATGCGCCGAGGTGCAGGCGGAGACGGGCGCGACGCTGATTCACCCGTTCGACAATGAGCAGGTCATCGCCGGCCAGGCGACGGCGGCTCTCGAGCTCGTCCTATCGCACCCGGAACTCGACATCGTGATCGCGCCGGTGGGTGGCGGCGGCCTCTTGTCCGGCACGGCCATCGCGGCGCGCGCGCTGCGCCCGCAGATGCGGGTCTACGGCGCGGAGCCCGCGAATGCCGACGACGCTGCGCGCGGCTTCCGCTCGGGGCAGGTCGAACCGCTGGGTGCGACGACCACGATCGCCGACGGCCTGCGCACGACGCTTTCACCGCGCACGCTCGGCGCCATCAGGCGCGATGTCGCTAACGTCGGCACGGCGGCCGAAGCGACCATCGTGCGCGCCATGAGGATGACCTGGGAGCGGATGAAGATCATCATCGAGCCTTCGTCTGCAGTGCCGCTCGCGTGCCTCCTCGATGGCACCCTGGACGTCGCCGGCGCCGCGGCCGGGGTGATCATCTCGGGTGGCAACGTCGACCTCGATCGACTGCCATGGCAAGTCTAGGCGGCACGCGATGACGGGAATGCCGGGCGACGCGTCGCCGCTGCTCGATGTGCGCGGCGTCACGCTGCAGTACAAGACCCGTGACCATCTCGTCACCGCGACGTACCGCGTCGACTTCGAGGTGTTCCGGTCCGACCGCTTCATCCTGCTCGGCCCGTCGGGTTGCGGCAAGTCCACGCTGCTGAAGGCGATCGGCGGCTACATGACTCCGGTCGAAGGCGAAATCCGGCTGAAGGGCGAGGTCGTGACGCGGCCCGGCCCCGACCGCATGATGGTGTTCCAGGAGTTCGACCAGCTCCTGCCGTGGAAGACGGTGACCGAGAACGTGATGTTCCCGCTGGTGGCGAGCGGCCGGCTCGCGGGTGCCGCGGCCCGCGCCAAGGCGCGGGACGCCATCGCCATGGTGAACCTCACGCAGTTCGCCGACAGCCTGCCGCACACGCTGTCGGGCGGCATGAAGCAGCGCGTCGCGATCGCGCGCGGCATGGCGATGGAGCCGGACATCCTGCTGATGGACGAGCCGTTCGCGGCGCTCGATGCGCTGACGCGACGCAAGATGCAGGACGAGCTGCTGCAGCTCTGGGACGACACCCGGTTCACCGTCGTGTTCGTCACGCACTCGATTCCCGAGGCCGTCAAGATCGGCAGCCGCATCCTGCTGCTGTCGCCGCACCCCGGACAGGTCAAGGCGGAGTTGAACAGCCTGCCGCGCGGCGACGGCGCAGCCGACCCGGAGGCGCACCATCTGCTGGAGAAGAAGATCCACGCCCTGCTGTTCGCCGACGAAGTCGAGAAGGAGAGGGTGCCCCATGGCTGAGTTGCACTTCCCCCACGCTCACTACGTTCGCTGCCTCCCGAGGGGGCGCCCAGTGCGCTTCGGGCGGCCGTGCGCGCACTGACCATGCCGGCGGTCCGTCCGGAGCATTATCGGCAGCCGGTCGATGCCGGCGCTTTCGGCATCGTGGAGAAGCCGCTGTCCGGCTGGGAGCGACTTGGCAACAACGCAACCATCGCGAAAGCTGGCCCTGCTCGTCCTGCTGGCGCTGATCTGGGAGGGCTATGCGCGCTGGCTCAACAATCCGCTGCTGTTTCCCGCTTTCACGGCGACGATCTCGGCGTTCGCCGAGGCCATCGCGAGCGGCGTCCTGCCGGGACGGGCACTGACGTCGCTCCGCGTGCTGCTGATGGGCTACGCGATCGGCATCTTCTGCGCAGCGACGCTGACGACGATCGCGATCTCGACGCGGATCGGCACCGATCTGCTCGAGCTCCTCACGTCGATGTTCAACCCGTTGCCGGCGATCGCGCTCTTGCCGCTTGCGTTGATCTGGTTCGGACTGGGTTACGGCAGCATCGTCTTCGTGATCGTCCATTCGGTGCTCTGGGCGGTGGCGCTCAACACGCATTCCGGCTTCCTGTCCGTGTCGAACACGCTGCGCATGGTCGGGCGCAACTACGGGCTCTCCGGGCTCCGCTACGTCGGCGGGATCCTGATTCCGGCGGCCTTTCCCAGCATCCTGACCGGCCTCAAGATAGGCTGGGCGTTCGCGTGGCGCACGCTGATCGCGGCGGAGCTCGTCTTCGGTGTATCGTCGGGTTCGGGCGGACTCGGCTGGTTCATCTACGAGAACAAGAACCAGCTCGAGATTCCGGCGGTGTTCGCCGGACTGTTCACCGTGATCCTGATCGGGCTCGTCGTCGAGCATGTCATTTTCCGGACGGTCGAGGCCCGGACCGTCCGTCGCTGGGGGATGCAAAGCTGATGACCCGCATCGTGATCAGCGAATTCATGGACGAGGCCGCGGTCGAGCGCCTCGCCGCGGAGCACGAGACTTTCTACGACAAGAGGCTCGTCGATCATCCGGGAGAGCTCAGGCACCGAATTGCGGCGGCCGATGCGCTCATCGTGCGCAATCGGACGCAGGTCGATCGCGCTCTGCTCGATGCCGCCCCGATGCTGAAAGTCGTCGGCCGGCTCGGCGTCGGGCTCGACAACATCGATGTCGATGCCTGCCGGGAACGACGAGATCGATGTGATTCGGGCCACCGGCGCCAATGCGCTCGCAGTGGCGGAGTACGTGATCGGAACCGCCATGCTGCTGTTGCGCGGCGCCTACGCGTCGTCGGCCGCAGTCGCCGCCGGCGAGTGGCCGCGGACGGCGCTCTCCAATGGCCGCGAGCTGGCCGGCAAGACGCTCGGCATCGTCGGCTTCGGCGGCATCGGCCGGCTTGCCGGCCGACTGGGGCGGGCGTTGGGAATGAAAGCGATCGGGTTCGATTCGCAACTGCCGCCGTCGGCGCCAATCTGGAACACCGAGGACACCGGCGCCCGCGGCTTCGACGCGCTGCTCGCGGAGGCCGACGTGGTCACGCTGCATGTGCCTCTCGTCGCGGCGACACGCCACCTGATCGACGCCGCTCGCCTCGCGCGCATGAAGCCCGGCGCGATCCTGATCAACACGTCGCGCGGCGGTGTCGTCGACGAAGCCGCCGTCGCCGCCGCGCTCACGACGGGCCGCCTGGGCGGCGCGGCGCTCGATGTGTTCGAGCAGGAGCCGCTCGCGGCCGGATCGCCGCTCGCCGATTGCCGGAATCTGCTGCTGACGCCGCATATCGCCGGTGTCACCGCCGAGTCGAATGCGCGGGTGTCGACGCTGATCGCGGACAAGGTCGCCGCAGCGCTCGGTCGACTACGTCCGGACGCTTGAGCGCACGGCGCGCCGGGAATCCGCTGCTGCCCATGACCACGATCACGCTCGACGCGTTGCACGATCTGTCGGCCCGCGCCCTGGCCCGCGCCGGCGCCAATCCCGCGATGGCGGCGGCGACGGCCCGCGCGCTCGTCTACGCGGACGCCCATGGTCTCGCGTCGCACGGCGTCTCGCGCGTGCCGCAATACGCCGCTCACCTCGCGAACGGCCGCGCCGACGGCGCTGCGCTCCCGCACGTGGCGCAGGCGAAGGGCGGCGCCGCGCTGGTCGATGCTCGCTGCGGGCTCGCTTTTCCGGCGTGCGCGCTGGCGATCGACGAGGCCATCGGACGGGCGCGCGAGTTCGGAGTCGCGTTCGTCGGCGTGACCAACAGCCATCACTTCGGCGCCGCCGCGTATCACCTCGAGGCGGTCGGCGCCGCCGGTCTCGTCGGCCTCGCGATGGGCAACTCGCCGTCGGCCATGGCGGCGGCGGGTGGAAGGCGACCTCTCTTCGGCACCAATCCGATCGCGGCGGTGTTCCCGCGCCGCACGGCGGCCCCGTTGCTCATCGACCTGTCGCTGTCCGAGGTCGCGCGCGGCAAGCTGATGGTCGCGGCGAAGGAGGGCAAGGCGATTCCGCTGGGCTGGGCACTCGACGGCGACGGCCAGACCCACCACCGATCCCAACGCCGGCCTCGCGGGCTCGATGTTGCCGATGGGCGGCGTCAAAGGCGCGATGCTCGCGCTGGTCGTCGAGCTCCTCGTCACCGCGCTTGACCGGCGCCTCGATGGGCTTCGAGGCCACCTCGTTCTTCGTCGACGAAGGCAATCGTCCCCGGCTCGGACAGGCGTTCCTGGTCCTCGACCCCGACGCGTTCGCGGGTCGCGCCGTGTTCCTCGATCGCGTCGAGGCGCTGATCGCGGAAATCGAGAAGGATCCCGGCGTCCGGCTGCCCGGTGCGCGCCGCCGCTTGCTCGCGGCAGCGGCCCATGCGCACGGCGTCGAGATTCCGCCGGCGCTCGTCGCGCAACTGGAGCGCCTTGCCGGATGACGACACCGACGCATTCGCCCACCGCCGGACCGGTCGCGCTGCTGCTCAACGTCGCGCATGCGGTCGACCACATGTTCCTGCTCATCTTCGCGACGGCGGTGGCGGCGATCGCGGCCGACTTCGGCTTCGCCGACTGGGAATCGCTGATGCCCTACGGCGTCGGCGCCTTCATGCTGTTCGGTCTCGGCTCGCTTCCCGCCGGCCGCCTGGGCGACCTCTGGGGGAGGCGGCAGATGATGCTCGTCTTCTTCTACGGGATGGGCGTCTCGGCGTTGCTCGTGGCGGTCACGCGCAATGCGTGGGAGCTCGCGGGCGCGCTGACGCTCATGGGCGCGTTCTCGTCGATCTACCATCCCGTCGGCATTCCGATGCTCGTGCGCGGCGCCACGCGGCCGGGCCTCGCGATCGGCGTCAACGGTCTGGCCGGCAATCTCGGCGTGGCGCTCGCGGCCGTGACGACGGGTCTCCTCGTCAAGTACGTCGGCTGGCGCGCGGCGTTCGCCGTGCCCGCGTTCCTCGCGCATCGCCTGCGGCGTGCTCTTCGCGCGCGTCGCGCCCGCGCGAAATGGCGCCGCCGGCGCAGGGGGTGAGGACGCCCGCCGCGACGGGCGCGGCGCCGCTCGCGCGCATCTTCGCCGTCATGACCATGGCGGCCATCGCGTCGAGCCTGCTCTTCAACCTCACGACCAACGGCAACGGCCAGCTCTTGCGCGAGCGCCTGGCCGGCATCGTCGAGGATCCCGCGCTGCTGGGCGCGCTCCTCGCGGGCGTCTACGTCGTCGCGTCGTTCGCGCAGGTCGCCATCGGCCTTCTCATCGACCGCTATCCGATCAAGCGGCTCTATCTCGGCGTGGTGGCGCTCCAGGCGCCGCTGTTCATGGCGGCCGCCAATGCGACGGGCTGGACGCTGTTCGCCTTGCAGGTGGCGTTCATGATCGCCGTGTTCGGCGCCATACCGTTCACCGACGCGATGATCGTGCGCTACGTCGACGACCGGATCCGCTCGCGGGTGAGCGGCATGCGCCTCTTCGTGTCGTTCGGCGTGAGCTCGGCCGCCGTCTGGGCTGCTGGGCCCGGTGGTGAAGGCGGCCGGCTTCGCATACGTTGCTGTGGTCGATGGCCGGGATCGCGGCGATCACGCTGCTCGCCATCGCGCTGCTGCCGCCGGCAGCCTCCCCGCGGGGTAGGGAACCTAGCGCGCCGGCGGCACCGCCGCGGCAATCGCATCGCGCAGCAGACTGAACACTCCCGGCGCGGCGGCGATCATGTCCTTCGTGCGCAGGAATTCGAGTCCGCCCGCGAAGTCGCCGACGCGTCCGCCCGCCTCGACGACGAGCAGCGCGCCGGCGGCGACATTCCACGGATTGAGGCCGATTTCCCAGTAGCCGTCGAGCCTGCCCGACGCGACGTAGGCGAGGTCGAGCGCACAGGCGCCGCCGCGGCGAATGCCGGCGCATTTCGGAACGAGGGCATTCAGCACGGGAAGGTACGCGGCCAGCCTCGCGCTTCCGTGGGCCGGTATCACCGTGCCGACCAGCGCGTCCTCGATCCGCACGCACGTCGAAGCGCGGATCGGCGTGCCGTTCAGCTGCGCGCCCTTGCCCTTGATCGCCGTGAACAGCTCGTCGTGGACCGGGTCGAGGACGACGGCGTGGGTCACCTCGTTGCCGTGCGTGAGCGCGATCGACACGGCGTAGTAGGGGTAGCCGTGCCGGAAATTGACGAGGCCGTCGAGCGGGTCGACGATCCACTTCAGCGTGTTCTTGCCCGCGCGGTTGCCGCCGACGATCTGGCTCACGATCTCGCCCGCTTCCTTGCCGACGATCGCGTGCTCCGGAAACGCCGCGCGCAGCGTCGCGATCATCGCGTTCTCGGCCTCGGTGTCGGCGTTGCCGACGATCTCGCCGTGGCCCTTGGCGTGCGACGGCCGGCGCTTCAGGTCGCGCGAGACGTCGACGAGCACCGCGGCGGCGCGGCGGGCGGCGTGAATCGCGACGGCGAGGATCGGGTCTTTTTCCATGGGCTGGGCATGAGCGGCGCGGTAACGTCCGGTCCGGCCGCGTCTTGCCCGCGATTGTAGCGCGCGGCCACCGGGGTCCATTGAAGTCGCCCGCCCGCGGGATTATCATGGCTCCCCTTTCGCCGCGCCCGTCCGATCCCCGTTGCGGCACCCCCAACGAAGGAGGAACGATGTCCGTCACGCTTTCGCTTTCCGTCAACGGCAAGAAGGTCACCGCGGACGTCGATTCGCGCACGCTGCTGGTCGATTTCCTGCGCAACGACCTCGGACTCACCGGCACGCACGTCGGGTGCGACACCGGCCAGTGCGGCGCGTGCACCGTGCATCTCGACGGCAACGCGGTCAAGGCCTGCACGATCCTCGCGGCGCAGGCGAACGGCGCCGCGGTCTGACGATCGAAGGCCTCGCCGCCGCCGACGGCACGATGCATCCGATGCAGGCGGCGTTCAAGGAGTGCCACGGCCTGCAATGCGGCTTCTGCACGCCGGGCATGGTGATGAGCGCCATCGACCTCGTGAACCGGCATCCGAAGGCCTCGGAGCAGACGATCCGCGAGGAGCTCGAAGGCAACTTCTGCCGCTGCACCGGCTACCAGAACATCGTCAAGGCGGTGCAGCACGGCGCCGCGGCGATGGGCAAATAGGAGGACGCCATGGGTGCCCCGAGCAAAGCGTCATCGGCGCGTCGGTCCGCCGCAAGGAGGACTACCGCTTCCTCACCGGCTCCGGCCAGTACACGGACGACGTCAATCCGCCGAACCACGTCCACGCGTACTTCCTGCGCTCGCCGCACGCGCACGCGAAGATCCGCAAGATCGACACGGCGAAGGCGAAGGCGCTGCCGGGCGTGGTCGCCATCTTCACCGGCGCCGATCTCGAAGGCGTCAACGGCCTGCCCTGCGGCTGGCTCATCACCGGCACCGACGGCAAGCCGATGAACGAGCCGCCGCATCCGGTGCTCGCGCAAGGCAAGGTTCGCCATGTCGGCGACCAGATCGCGCTGGTGATCGCGGAGACGCCGGACCAGGCGAAGGACGCCGCCGAGGCGATCGTCGTCGATTACGACGTGCTGCCCGCGGTCGTCAACTGCGTCGACGCGCTGAAGCCCGGCGCGCCGCAGATCCACGACGGCGCGCCGGGCAACAAGTGCTACACGTGGGCGCTCGGCGACAAGGCGGCGGTCGACGCCGCGTTCGCCAAGGCCGCGCACGTGTCGAAGCTCGACATCGTCAACAACCGGCTGATCCCGAATGCGATCGAGCCGCGCGCCGCCGTCGCGTCGTACAGCCGCGCCGACGACAGCTACACGCTCTACGTCGCGAACCAGAACCCGCACGTCGAGCGCCTGCTGATGACGGCGTTCGTGCTCGGCCTGCCCGAGCACAAGGTGCGCGTGATCGCGCCGGACGTCGGCGGCGGCTTCGGCTCGAAGATCTACCTCTACGCCGAAGAGACGGCGATGGTGTGGGCGTCGAAGCGCGTCAACCGCCCGATCAAGTGGGCGGCCGAGCGCAGCGAGAGCTTCCTCTCGGACGCGCACGGCCGCGACCACGTGACGCACGTCGAGCTCGCCTGCACCAAGGACGGCAAGTTCCTCGCGATGCGCGTGCACACGACGGCGGCGATGGGCGCGTACCTGTCGACGTTCGCGTCGTGCATCCCGACGATCCTCTACGCGACGCTGCTGGCCGGCCAGTACACGACGCCGGCGATCTACGCCGAAGTGACGGCGTCGTTCACCAACACGGCGCCGGTCGACGCCTATCGCGGCGCCGGGCGGCCGGAGGCGACCTACGTCGTCGAGCGGATCGTGCACCAGGCGGCGCTCGACCTCGGCATCGCGCAGGACGAGATCCGCCGGCGCAACTTCATCCGCACCTTCCCGTACCAGACGCCGGTGGCGCTCGTCTACGACACCGGCAACTACGACGCGACGCTCGACGAGGCGATGAAGATCGCCGACGTCAAGGGTTTCCCGGCGCGCAAGGCGGAGGCGGCCAAGCGCGGCAAGCTGCGCGGCATCGGCTACGCGTCGTACATCGAGGCCTGCGGCATCGCGCCGTCGAACATCGCGGGCGCGCTCGGCGCGCGCGCGGGCCTGTTCGAGGCGGGCGAGGTGCGCGTGCATCCGACCGGCAGCGTGACGGTGTTCACCGGCTCGCACAGCCACGGCCAGGGCCACGAGACGACGTTCGCGCAGGTGGTCGCGGGCAGGCTCGGCATCCCGATCGAGAACGTCGACATCGTCCACGGCGACACGGGCCGCGTGCCGTTCGGCATGGGCACCTACGGCTCGCGCTCGCTGGCGGTCGGCGGCACGGCGATCGTCAAGGCGCTCGACAAGATCGTCGCCAAGGGCAAGAAGATCGCCGCGCACCTGCTCGAGGCCGCGGAGACCGACATCGAGTTCAAGGACGGCAAGTTCACGGTGGCGGGCACCGACCGCAGCAAGACGTTCGGCGAGATCGCGCTCACCGCCTACGTGCCGCACAACTATCCGCTCGACAAGCTCGAGCCGGGCCTGAACGAGATGGCGTTCTACGATCCGACGAACTTCACGTTCCCGGCCGGCACGCACATCTGCGAGGTCGAGATCGATCCGGAGACGGGCGTCGTCGAGATCGCCGCGTTCACCGCGTGCGACGACTTCGGCAACATCATCAATCCGATGATCGTCGAGGGCCAGGTGCACGGCGGCGTGACGCAGGGGATCGGCCAGGCGCTGCTCGAGGACTGCGTCTACGACAAGGAGAGCGGGCAGCTCCTGACCGGCAGCTACATGGACTACGCGATGCCGCGCGCCGACGACGTGCCGTCGTTCAAGGTCGGCACCAAGGTGACGCCGTGCACGCACAATCCGCTCGGCGCCAAGGGCTGCGGCGAGGCGGGCGCCATCGGCGCGCCGGCGGCGATGATGAACGCCGTCCACGACGCGCTCGCGAGCGCGGGCGTCAAGTACCTCGACATGCCGGCGTCGCCCCACCGCGTGTGGAGCGCGATCCAGGCGGCCAAGACGCGCATAGGGAGAAGACGACCATGTACGCATTCGAACTGACACGCGCGAAGACGGTCGCCGACGCCGCTGCCGCGCTCGCCAAGTCCGGCGGCAAGGCGCTGGCCGGCGGCCAGAGCCTCGTCGGCGCGATGAAGCTGCGGCTCGCGCAGCCCGGCACGCTCGTCGATCTGTCCGGCATCGCGGAGCTGAAGGGCATCAGGAAGGACGGCGACGCGATCGTGATCGGCGCGATGACGCGCCATGCCGACGTGGCCGCCTCTGCCGTGGTCAAAGGCGCGATTCCGGTGCTCGCGGCGCTGGCGCGGCGGCATCGGCGATCGGCAGGTGCGCAACATGGGCACGCTCGGCGGCTCGATCGCCCACAACGATCCGGCCGCCGACTGGCCCGCGGCGCTGCTGGGGCTCGGCGCCACGGTGCACACGAACAAGCGCAAGATCGCGGCCGACGACTTCTTCAAGGGCATGTACGAGACGGCGCTCGCCGCCGACGAGTTGATCACGGCGGTGAGCTTTCCGGTGCCGAAGAAGGCCGCCTACGTCAAGTTCCCGAATCCCGCGTCGCGCTTCGCGCTCGTCGGCGTCTTCGTCGCGCAGACGGGCAGCGGCGTGCGCGTGGCGGTCACCGGCGCCGCGCCGGCGGCGTTCCGCTCGAAGCCGCTCGAGGACGCGCTGGGACGAGCGTTCACGGCGGACGCCGCCAAAGGCGTGAAGATCGACGCGAAGGGCCTCAACGCCGACCTGCACGGTTCGCCGGAGTACCGCGCGCACCTGATCGCGGTGCTCGCGTCGCGCGCGGTGACGGCGGCCGGCTGATCGGGTTAGCGTTGCCAGCGTTGCAGGGCCGCAGGCGGCGCAAGGCCAGGGTCACGGCGGGCTTCATGACTCAGGCGCCCGCCGGCTTGCGCCGCCCGTGGCCCTGCAATGCGACGCCTGTGGCGGTTGGCACAGAACCGCGGAATTGGCAGGATCCAGTGCGGGCCGAGGGCAGTGCCCGCGGGCGCCTGGGGTATGAAGCCCGTGGGCACTGCCCTCGGCCCGCACTGTGTTGCCCAGGGCATGCCCATGGACCGCACTGCGTTGCGACTCATGCACCTACCCCGCTCCCCACCTCCGTCGACGCCGTGGTCGAATTGCTCGACCGGCACGACTACGTCGCCGACCGGCGCCTCGCGACCAGCGTCGTTCCTGGCGCTGACGATGCGCCGCCCCCTGTTCCTCGAAGGCGAGGCGGGCGTGGGCAAGACCGAGCTCGCCAAGGTGCTCGCGACGGCGCTCGGCAAGAAGCTCGTCCGGCTCCAGTGCTACGAAGGGCTCGACATCTCGTCGGCGGTCTACGAGTGGAACTACCCGCGGCAGATGATCGAGATCCGGCTCGCGGAATCGGCCGGCCGCGTCGATCGCGATGCGCTCGCGCACGACATCTTCGCGCCGCGCTTCCTGCTGAAGCGGCCGCTGCTGGAGGCGCTCGTCGCCCGACGACGGCGTCGCGCCGGTGCTGCTGATCGACGAGCTCGATCGCACCGACGAGCCGTTCGAGGCCTACCTGCTCGAGGTGCTGGCGGAGTTCCAGATCACGATTCCGGAGCTCGGCCCCATCCGCGCCGCCGATCCGCCGGTCGTCGTCATCACGTCGAACCGCACGCGCGAGATCCACGACGCGATCAAGCGCCGCTGCCTCTATCACTGGGTCGGCTACCCGGACGCGCTGCGCGAGCTCGCCATCGTCCGCCGCAAGTGTCCGCAGGCGGGCGAATCGCTGGCGCGCGCGATCGTCGCCTTCACGCAGCGGCTGCGCGCGATGGATCTCTTCAAGGCGCCGGGCATCGCGGAGACGCTCGACTGGGCCGAGGCGCTGGTCGCGCTCGATCGCGTCGCGCTCGACCCGCAGACGGTCGCCGACACCGCGGGCGTGCTGCTCAAGTACCAGGACGACGTCGGCGCGCTGAGCCCCGAGGTCGTGGCGAAACTCGTCGCCGAAGTCGAGACGGAAGGCATCCGTTGTGACGGCGCGCGGCGGCATCGCGACGGGACAGCTCCACGGTGCCGTGCCGCTCGCGCCCAAGGGACGCCTCGCCGAGAACGTCGTGCATTTCGTGCGCGTGCTGCGCGCGGCGGGACTGCCGGTCGGCCCGGCGCGTACGCTCGCGGCGCTCGAAGCGGTCGACGCGGTCGGGCTCGCCAACCGCGACGACTTTCGCGCGGCGCTCGCGGCGGTGCTCGTGTCCCGGCACGAGCACCTGCCGGTGTTCGAGCAGGCGTTCGATCTCTTCTGGCGCAATCCGAAGCTGCTCGAGAAGCTGATCGCTGCGCTGCTGCCGACGGTGTTCGGGCGGGGCGGCGAACAGGAGCCGGCGCCGGAGCTGCCGGCGCGCATCGCGCAGGCGATGCTGCCGCCCGCCGCCCTCGAACCGCGCCCGGCGGACGACGACGAGATCGAGCTCGACGCGGCGTTCACGATGTCGCCGCGCGAGGTGCTGCAGCACAAGGATTTCGAGACGATGACCGCGGACGAGCTCGCGGCCGTGCGCGTGATGCTGCGCGACCTTCGGCTGCCGCTGCCCGAGCTGCCGACGCGCCGCACGACGCCCGCCAGCCGCGGTCACCGGATCGATCTGCGGGCCACGCTGCGGCGCGCGACCGGCGCCGCGGGGACGCTGTCGCCGCTCGCCTGGCGCCGGCGGCAGCGGCGCACGCCGCCGCTCGTGGTGCTGTGCGACATCTCGGGCTCGATGGATCGCTACGCGCGCATGCTGCTGCACTTCCTGCATGCGATCACGAACGACCGGGATCGCGTGCACGTGCTGCTGTTCGGCACGCGGCTCACCAACGTCACGCGCCATCTGCGGCATCGCGACATCGACGTCGCGCTGGCGCGCGTCACGTCGGCCGTGTCCGACTGGGCGGGCGGCACGCGGATCGGCAGCTGCCTCGAGGAATTCAACCGCCTCTGGTCGCGCCGGCTCCTCGGGCAGAACGCGGTGGTGCTGCTCATCAGCGACGGCCTCGAGTCGGACGCCGGCGAGGACCTCGGCCGCCAGACGGAACGGCTGCACAAGTCCTGCCGGCGGCTCATCTGGCTCAATCCGCTGCTGCGCTACGAGGGCTTCGAGGCGCGGCCGGCGGGCATCAAGGCGATGCTGCCGCACGTCGACGATTTCCTGCCGGTGCACAATCTCGAAAGCCTGACGGCGCTCGCGGCGGCCCTCGAGCGTCCGCAGGTCCACGGCGGTCGCCTCGGCGAGCCGGCCGGCGCCGGACTCATTGAAAGCACGCCATGGAGATGACCAGCACCCGCACCGTCCCGGCACCGGTGGCCACCGTGTGGGCGGCGCTCAACGATCCGGAGATGCTCAAGGGATGCATTCCCGGCTGCGACACGATCGAGCCCGACGGCGAGAATGCCTACCGGATCGCCGTGGCGGCGCGCATCGGGCCGGTCGCGGCGAAATTCACCGGGCGGATGCAGTTGTCCGACATCGATCGCGCCGCACAGCTACACGCTGGCGTTCGAAGGGCAGGGCGGCGCCGCAGGTTTCGCCAAGGGCGAGGCGAAGGTGTCGCTCGCGCCCGCCGAGAACGGCGCGGCGACCGCGCTGTCGTACACGGTGAATGCGCAGGTCGGCGGCAAGATCGCGCAGATCGGATCGCGTCTCGTCGACGGGGCGGCGCAGAAGCTCGCCGACGATTTCTTCGCGCGGTTTGCCGAGGCGGTGGCGGTCACGGCGGGCGTGCCGGCCGCCGTGCCGGCGCGCCGCGTTCCGGTGGCGGCGAAGACGCCCTGGGTACGGTATGTCGCCATCGCCATCCTGGTGGGCGTGATCGCCTACCTCGTCTCGCGCATGGCGCGGTAGGCATGGGTCGGGTGGCGTAGCGCGGCCGCCATCGTCGAAGCGGCGCAGTTTGCGCGCCGCGTGATCGGGAGTCTCCATGGACAGCGTCGATCTCGAAGTGCTGAAGCGGTGCGCCGAATGGCTTTCCGCCGGACGGCGCGTGCAGCTCGTCACGGTCGTCAAGACCTGGGGCAGCTCGCCGCGACCGCCGGGCGCCATGCTCGCGGTGCGCGACGACGGCATCGTCGAGGGCTCGGTGTCCGGCGGCTGCGTCGAGGACGACCTCGTCGGGCGCGTGCGCGCAGACGGCATGACCGCCAAGGCGTGCGCCGTCGTGACCTACGGCGTGTCGGCCGACGAGGCGCGGCGCTTCGGCTTGCCGTGCGGCGGCACGATCCAGCTCGTGCTGGAGCCGCTGACGAGCGCCTCGGGCATTCGCGCGCTTGCTGGAGGCGATCGAAGGCGGCCAGCTCGTCGCGCGCAGGCTCGAGCTCGCGACGGGCATCGCTTCGCTCGCGCCGGCGCGCGCCAACGACGGCCTCGTCTTCGACGGCAGCGTGCTCACGACCATCCACGGCCCGCGCTACCGGATGCTCGTGATCGGCGCGTCGCAACTGTCCAAGTATCTCGCGCAGATGGCGCTCGGCCTCGACTACCAGGTCACCGTCTGCGATCCGCGCGCGGAGTACGAGGGCACGTGGGACGTCGCCGGCGTGCCGCTCGTCACGACGATGCCGGACGACACGGTGCTGGCGATGAAGCTCGACGAGCGCTGCGCCGTGATCGCGCTCACGCACGATCCGAAGCTCGACGACATGGCGCTGATGGAGGCGCTGAAGTCGCCGGCGTTCTACGTCGGCGCGCTGGGCTCCCGCGCGAACAACGCGAAGCGCCGCGTCCGGCTGCTCGACCTCGACGTGACCGAAGCGCAGATCGCGCGGCTGCACGGGCCGATCGGCCTCTACATCGGCAGCCGGACGCCTCCCGAGATCGCGGTGTCGATCCTGGCCGAAGTCACCGCGGTGAAGAACGGTGTCGCGCTGCCGGATGTCGCGACGATCGCGGTCGCCAAGGAGAAGCTCGCGCCGTCGGTCGCGTGCGAGACTCCCTAGAGGCGAAAGCCCAGCGCCAGCAGTTCCCGGCGCACGTCGACGTCGTCCAGCAAGGCGCGGAACGCGCGCACGGCCGGACGTTCCAGCCGCGCCTTCGGCACGATGAAGTCGTAGCGCTCTTCCTGCACGGCGATGAAGCCGCAGGCCGTACTGCCGGGCCACGGTGTCGATCGCCACGCCCCAGTCGGCGCGCCCCTGCGCGACCGCGGCGGCGACGGCGTTGTGCGACTTCGTCTGCACCCCGTAGCCCGGCGGCCGCGATGCGCCCAGCAGCCGGTCGATGAGGATGCGCGTGCCGCTGCCGGCGTTGCGGTTGACCATGACGCAATCCGGATCGCCGAGCGCCGCCGCGATCGCTTCGTCGCTGACTCCGGCCGTCGAAGCGCGCGTCGCCGCGCCGGTACACGATGCCCTGCATGCGGCCGTAGCCGGGCACCAGCGCGAGGTCCTGCGGTCAGCAGCGGTCGGTTGTACTCGCCGGTCGCCGGATCCAGCAGGTGAACGCCCGGCGATGTCGCATTCGCCGCGCTTCGCCGCCGCGAGGCCGCCCATGCTGCCGACGTAGAGCGCCTTCGCGCGGATGCCCTGGCGCATCAGCTTGCCCGATGAGGAGGTCGAGGCCGACGCAATGGCTGCCGATGATCACGAGGTCGGCGGGCTCGAGCTGCTGCGACCGAGGAGCTGCACCGGCGACCGCGCTGCCGGCATCGAGGATCTCGGTGTGCTGGTCGATGGTGATGAAGCCGTCGGCGCCGCTGAACGTGGTGACCGAGCCCGAGCCCTTGCCCATCGGATACGCCGCGAGGCCCGCGGCTCCCTGCACCAGTCCGACCAGCAGGTACTCGGTGCGCCCGCGTTCGGAGTTGACGCGCATCGGCAGCGTGGCGGTCACGGTGCGCCGGCGCTCGACGGGCAAGCCTGCGAACGCGCGTATCACCGGGGCGACGAATTCGTGGAACGTGAAGATCGCCGACGTCGGAAATCCGGGCAGGATCACGACCGGCTTGCCGTCGGTCACCGCGAGGCAGATCGGCTTGCCGGGCTTCAGCGCCACGCCGTGCGCGACGATGCCCGGGATTCGCGAGCCGGCTCACGACGCGATACGAGAGGTCGCCCGCGCCCTTCGACGTGCCGCCCGAGAACACGACGAGATCGGCTGCGAGACCGCGCGCGAGCGCCGCGGTCGAGTGCGTGCTTCGTCGTCGGGAATGACGCCCAGGTGCACGGGCTCGCCGCCCAGCTTCCGCCACGGCCGCGCCGATGATCGCGGCGTTGGAGTCGTAGACCGCGCCGGGACGCAGCGGCTCGCCCGGCGCCACGATCTCGTTGCCCGTCGAGAAGATCGCCACGCGCGGCTGCCGATAGACGACGATCTCGCCGCGCCCGAGCGCGGCGAGCACGCCGATCTCGCGCGAGGTGAGGTGCTGCCCGGCGCGAAGCACGGTCTCGCCGCGCGCGATGTCGGTGCCGGCGTAGCTCACGTTCTCGCCGACGGTGAGCGGGCGCCGGATCTCCATCCGCTGCGCCGGTCGCCGATTCGACGAGCTCCGAATGCTCGACCATCAGCACCGCGTCGGCGCCGCGCGGCAGCATGCCGCCGGTGGCGATCGGCGTGGCGACGCCGGTGCGCGACGGCGAGCGTCGGGCACGATGCCGGGCGCGAGCACCTCGTCGTTGAGCGCCACCGTGCGCGGCACTTCCTCCATCGCGCCGAACGTGTCGCTCGCCAGCACGGCGAAGCCGTCGACGTTGGAGCGATCGAAGCCGGGCACGTCGACCTCCGCGACGACGTCTCGCGCGAGCACGCGACCCAGCGCGTCGCGAGCGGCACGGTCTCCGTGCCGAGCGGCGCGAGCCGAAGGTGCTCGCGGAAGCGCGCGGTGGCCTCGTCGCGGGTGATGACGTTGAGGAACTGGGTCTGGCCGGAATCCGGCGCCGCGCGTTGCCGGCTGGAAGGGTGGACATGGCGTGGCACGGCCGTCAGTCGTAGAGGTACACGGTGACTTCGGTGCCGGGACCGTAGCCTTCGCTCTCCGCGGGCACGATCACGAAGCCGTCGGCGCGCGTCGTCGACGACAGGATCGAGGCGCCGCTCAAGGCGATCGGCTCGATCCGTCGCCGACGAGCCGGACGCGGCAATAGTCGACGCGTCCGATCGCGGACACGATCTTGCGCTCGACCACGCATTGCCGCGTGCGGTGCGGCCAGTCGGCGGGACGCCCGCCGCGCAGGCGAATCGCGCGGCCCGCGAAGAAGTCGTAGGCGCACAGGCAGGACACCGGATTGCCCGGCAGCAGGAACACGAGCGCGTCGCCGATCCGGCCGACGCCGGCGGGACTCGACGGGCGCATCGCGACGCCGTGAATGGCGAGCTCGCCGACCTCCGCGATCAGCCGCGGCGCGTGGTCTTCGCTGCCCGACGCTCGAGCCGCCGGAGACGAGGATGACGTCGGCGCCCGGGCGCAGCAGCGCCTCGCGAATCGCCTGCGGATCGTCGCCGAGGCGGCACTGCTCTTCGAGCACGCCGCCGTCGCGTGCGACGAGGCCGCGCAGCATGTAGGAATTCGCGTCGTAGATCTGATACCGATCCTTTCGGCGCGCCGGGCGCCTTCACTTCGTTGCCGGTGACGACGATGCGCACGCGCGGCCGCCGAATCGACCGCCACGACGGCGAGGCCCAGCGATGCGATCAGGCCGACATCCTGCGGCCGCAGGCGCCGGCCCGCCGCGAGCACGGTCGAGCCCGCCGCGATGTCCTCCCGCGATGTGTCCGACGTGCTGCCCGGGCGCGACCGGCCGCGTGATCTCGATCCGACCCGCGGTCTCCGTCGCGAATTCCGCGGGCACCACGGCATCGAGCCCTGCGGCATCGGCGCGCCGGTCATGATGCGAATGGCGGCGCGGGCGGCGATCGTCGCCGTCGAACGGCTGGCCGGGCAGCGACCTGGCCCTCGCACCGGGAAGCTCGAGCGGGTTGTACTCGCTCGCGCCCGACGGTCTCGGCGCCGCGCAGCGCGTAGCCGTCCATCGCGGCGCGGTCGAAGCCCGGCACGTCGAGCGGCGCGACGACGTCCGCCGCGAGGATCCGGCCGGCAGCGTCTTCGAGCGGCACGGTCTCGTCGGCCAGGAGCGACGCGCGTGCCGTCGATCCACTCCAGCGACGGCGGGGACTTCGCTGCGCCGGCTGAAGCCGTGCATGCGCACGTCGGCTACGGAAGGCACGTCGCTTTTGCATCCGGTGATCCGGAATCGGTGTCGGGGGCCGCCAAGGGTACACTCACGCGTCGTTATATTCTGCTGTATATTACCGCTTGGTTTCGATCTTCGACGGAGAACATCGTGCGCGCAAGTCTGCCGACGCTTCGGCCCGATCCTCGTCCTTTTGTGCACCGCCTTGCGTCCGTCCTTCGCTAGCGGCGGCCGACGTGACGGTGTTCGGCGCCGCGAGCCTCAAGGAGGCGCTCGACGAGCAGGCGAAGCAATTCGAAGCCGCGACCGGCAACAAGGTCGTCGTCTCGTACGGCGCAAGCAACGCGCTGGCGAAGCAGATCGAGGCCGGGGCGCCCGCGGACCTCTTCATCTCCGCGGATCTCGACTGGATGGACTACGTCGAGCAGAAGCAGCTGCTCGTCGCCGGGCACGCCGCGTCAACCTGCTGCGCAACGCGCTCGTGCTGATCGCGCCGGCGTCGAGCAAGGCGACGCTCAGGATCGCGCCGCGATTTCGGTCTGGCCGAAGCGCTGGGCAAGGAGAAGCTGGCGATGGCCAATCCCGACAGCGTGCCGGCGGGCAAGTACGGCAAGAGCGCGCTCGAGTCGCTCGGCGTCTGGACGCAGCGTCGAGAAGCAGGTCGCCCGCGCCGAGAACGTGCGCGCCGCGCTGGTGCTGGTGTCGCGCGGCGAAGCGCCGTTCGGGATCGTGTATCGGACGGACGCGCTTGGCCGACAAGGGCGTGCGAGATCGTCGACACGTTTCCCGCCGACACGCATGCGCCGATCGTCTATCCGGCGGCCCTCGTTGACGGCGAGCAAGTCCGCCGCGGCCAAGCCGCTGCTCGACTACCTTCGCTCCGCGCCGGCGCGTCCGGTCTGGGAGAAGTACGGCTTCGGGATTGCGCCAGTAGGCGCATGTTCGGACTGACCTCCGACGAGCTCGGCATCCTCGCGCTGAGCCTCGCGTCGCGGCCGTCAGCGTCGTCTGCAGCCTGCCGCTCGCGATTCTCGTCGCCTATGGCCTCGCGCGGCTCGAATTTCCCCGGCAAGACGCTGGTCGACGCGATCGTGCACCTGCCGCTGGTGCTGCCGCCCGTCGTCGTCGGCTTCGCGCTCCTCGTGCTGTTCGGCAAGCGCGGCGCCGATCGGCAGCGTGCTCGACGAGTGGTTCGGGATCGTCGTTCGCGTTCCGCTGGACCGGCGCGGCGCTGGCCTCCGCCATCATGGGCTTTCCGCTCATGGTCCGCGCGATCCGCCTGTCGATCGCGGCCATCGACCGGCGGCTCGAGGTCGCGGCGCGAACGCTGGGCGGCTCGCGCCTCGTGGGTCTTCGCGTCGATCACGCTGCCGCTCGCGCTGCCCGGCATCATCACCGGCACGCTGCTGTCGTTCGCGCGCGGGCTGGGCGAGTTCGGCGCGACCATCACCTTCGTTTCCAACATCCCGGGCGAGACGCAGACGCTGCCGCTCGCGATCTACACGTTCACGCAGGTGCCGGGCGGCGATGACCGCGGCGCTGCGCCTTTGCCGTCATCGCCGTCGTGCTGTCGATCGTCGCGCTGGCGACGTCGGAATGGCTCACGCGTCGCTCCGAGCGGATGCAAGGCGATGATCGACGTTGACATCGAGCAGCAGCGTCGGCGACGCTTCGAGCTCGCCGTGGCGTTCGCGGCCGACGCGCCCATCGTCGGCCTCTTCGGCCGTTCCGGCGCGGGCAAGAGCACCGTGATCAACGCGATCGCGGGAATCGCGAGGCCGCGGCGCGGCTTCATCCGCATCAACGGCGTGTCGCTGTTCGACTCGGCGAAGCGGCATCGACTGCCGCCGGACAAGCGCCGGATCGGCTACGTCTTCCAGGACGCGCTGCTGTTCCCGCACCTCGACGTCGAGTCGAATCTGCTCTACGGCCAGCGGCTGCGCACGCCGGCCGAGAGCGTTCATCTCGCCGCGCGCAGGTCGTCGACCTCCTGGGCCTGAACGCCTTGCTGCCGCGGGCGCCGAAGACGCTTTCGGGCGGCGAGAGGCAGCGCGTCGCGATCGGCCGCGCGCTGCTCGCCCAGCCGCGGATCCTGCTCATGGACGAGCCGCTGGCGTCGCTCGACGTCGCCGCGCAAGACGGAGATCCTCGACTACATCGAGCGCCTGCGCGACGAGCTGCGCATTCCGATCGTCTACGTGAGTCACTCGGTCGCGGAGATCACGCGGCTCGCCGACACGGTCGTCGTGCTCTCGGACGGCAAGTGCCTCGCCGTCGGCGACGTCGACGACGTGATGAGCCGGCCCGATCTCAAGCCGGCGACGGGCCGGTACGAGGCCGGGTCGCTGCTCGAGGCACATGTGAGCGCACACGATTCCGTGCACCATCTGACTTCGCTCGCATTCGACGGCGGCGAGCTTCACGTGCCGCATCTCGACGCCGCGGTCGGCGAGCGGGTGCGCGCGCGGATCCGGGCGCGCGATGTATCGCTCGCCGTGGTGCGGCCCGCAGAGATCAGCATCCTCAATGTACTGTCGGGGCGCGTGAGCGCCATCGATGCCGAGGCGGGACCGGTGGTCGACGTCCACGTTGCCGTCGGCAGTGCGGTGCTGATTGCGCGCATCACCCGCCGGTCGCGCCACGAGCTCGGCCTTCACGTCGGACAGGAGGTGCACGCGCTGATCAAGGCCGTATCCTTCGATCGGCGCAGCGTCGGCTATGCCTAGGCTCCCTGGACCATGAAGCCCGATGTCAAGATTCACGTCCGCAACCACGGCGAGGGGGCCGAGCTCGCCATCGGCCCCGGCAAAGTCGCGCTCCTCGAAGCGATCGCCCGAACCGGCTCGATCACGTCGGCAGCCAAGGAGATGGGCATGTCGTATCGCCGCGCCTGGTTGCTCGTCGACGAAACGAATCGCTGCCTGATCGGACCCGCGGTCACGACGGCCACCGGCGGCAGCCGCGGCGGCGGGACGTCGCTGACACCCGTCGGCGCGGAACTGGTGCGGCGCTATCGCGCGACCGAGCACGAGGCGGAGGCGGTGGTGGAGCGTAACCTGGGCTCGCTGCTGCGCAGTCTGCACACGCGCGGAGGTTAGCTCCGGCGCGGTCAGCCGTTGGCGCGCGACCGGGCGGCAGAAGGCAACGGGGTCGTTGCCTGCCAGCGCGCGAGATCGGCGGGCGAATCGACGTCCCAGAGCGTCGGCAACTCCTGCCAGCTCACCCGTTGTGCGGTCAGTTTCGAGCGGGTCGCAGCCATCGTGTTCGCCGAACTCCAGGGAATGCCGGAAAACGCGTCGACGGCGCGCGCAAGGCCGACGAGCACATAGCCGCCATCCTCCGCGGGGCCGAATACGACGGCGTGATCGTCGAGGGCCGCGACGGCCCGCGCCAGGTAGTCCACGTCGAGCACGGGACAGTCGGTGCCGACCAGGACGGCGCGCGATTCGTCCGCGAGCGCCGCGTGCGAGCGCGTGTCTCATTCTCGCTCCGAGGTCGATCGCCGGATTGCGACCGCAGGACGACGCCGTACCGATCGCGCCATTCGGTGAAGGCGGGAGCGTCGGCGTCGGGTGTGCCCCACAACTCGACGCGATCGACGATGCCGCCGGCCCGCGCGGCGACCGCCGTTTCGAGGGCGCGCTCGACGAAGTGGGCATAGAGGGCGGCCGCTTCGTCGTCGCCGATCGCTGCGGCGAGTCGGGTCTTGACCTGTCCCGGCACCGGATTCCTGGCGAACACCTGGAGCGTCACGGTCGGCGCAGGACGAGTATTCCCATAGCGGGCGGCCAGCCGCGCGGGATCGGCGCCCCGCCAGTAGGCGAAGCGAATCCGCCACATCGCGACGATCGTTCGCCACGGCCCGTCGCGCTCCCAGCGCCGTCCCGAGGTGACAATCCGCTGCGGCAGACATAACGGCCGTCCCGCGGCGCGTTTGAGGCGACGCGAGAGCTCGATGTCCTCCATCAGCGGCTGGTCGGGAAACCCGCCGACGGCCTCGAAGAGCGCGCGCACGACGAAGATCCCCTGGTCGCCGGTCGCGACGCCGGTGAGCGTTGAGCGCGCGTTCATCATCGTGGCAATCAGCGACAGCACGCGGGGCGCACCGGCAATCGTCACGTCGAAGCGCCCCCAGCGCCGACCGGATTGCGCGATGGCACGCAGCAGGGCGTCGACGCCATCGGCGGGCAGCAGCGAATCGGCGTGCAGGAAAAGGAGCACGTCGCCCGCCGCCGCGGCCGCCCCGGCGTTCATCTGCGCGGCGCGTCCCGGTGGCGCCGCGAAGGCACGATCGGCGCCGCGTGACGCCAAGGCGAGCGTCGCGTCGGTGCTGCCGCCGTCGACGACGATCACCTCGTGCCCGGCGCTGCGCGCCGCTTGCAGCGAGGCGAGGGTGGCGACAATGCGGCGCGCTTCGTTCCGCGCGGGAACGACGATCGAAACGCGCATCGGAGGCGAGTGCGCTGCTGGCTTACGCCGGCGCCCGCAATGCGTCTAGGCGAGCGCGCCGCCGCAGCTCGACCCCTGCCCGGCGGTGCACCCGTAGCAATGATCGGCGACCGCGATCGGCGCGCCGTCGAGCGTGGTCGACAGCAGATCGGTGAGGTGGCGCCGTGCCTTGCCGGCGACGACCAGCGGTATGCCCAGCATCTGGTTGAAATCGCAGTCGTAGAGGTACCCGCGATAATCCACCGACACCAGGGTTCGGCACATCACGCCGTCCAGGTTGTCCGGGTTGTGCGCCGAATGCAGGAGCGCCATGTAGCCGGCGAACCTGCCCTGCGAGACGAGCGTGGAGCCGAAGCGCGCGATCGGCATGTTGGCGAGCGTGAACAGGTGGTTGAACACGATGCCGAAGTGCTCGCCCAGCTCGCGCTTGTAGTCCGCCTCGAGCCGCTCCTGCGCGGGAGGCAAGCTCGGACCGAGCGGGTTGTACACGAGATTCAGCACGAGGCCGGAGTCCTCGCTTCCGTACCCCAGGGCATTGAGCTTCGTCAGCGCGAGGATCGACGATTCGAATACGTTATCGCCGCGCTGCCGGTCGACATTGTCTTTCGTGTAGCAGGGCAGCGATGCCGTGATCTCGATGCCTTCCCGCGCCAGGAACTCCGCGAGATCCTCGAACCCGGGTTCGTTGAGGATCGTCAGATTGCAGCGGTCGATCACGCGAATGCCGAGCGCTCTCGCCTCCCGGACCAGATGCCGGAAATGCGGGTTCAACTCCGGGGCGCCACCGGTGACGTCGAGGGTCCCGATGCTGCCGGCGGCGAGCACGCGCAAGACATCGTCGATCGTATCCCGGGACATCATCTCCTTCCGGTCGGGGCTCGCATTGACGTGGCAATGGTGGCAGGCCTGGTTGCACTTGTAGCCGAGATTGACCTGCAGCGTGTCGAGCGCGCGGCGCGTGAGCGGAGGAAAGTCGGTGGCCTTGAGCAGTGGCAGCGTGGCGTGCATTGGAGGTCGGGGGCGAGGAGGGAACGGAACCGATTGTAACCGTCGACGATCCGGATCAGGCGCCGGCGGCCCGCGCGGCCCGCCATTTGCGGACGAACGACGGGCACGAGCGCGAGGAGACCGAGCAGCACGAAGGCGCCGATCGTCTCGACCGAGACGAGCCCCGACAGCGAGTCGATGCGCCCGAGCGTCTGGCCGAGATTCACGTAGACGAACGTGGCGGGCATGATGCCGATGAACGTCCCCGCGACGAACGTGGCGAGACGGATGTGCGTGAACGCGGGCGCGAGATTCACGAGAAAGAACGGAAACAACGGCACGAGGCGCAGGAACAGGAGGTAGTTCAGCGCATTCTCGGTGAAGCCGGCGCTGATCTTCTCGCCGAGTGCGCCCATGCGGCGGCGCGCGGCGTCGGCGAAGAGGTACCGCGCGGCGAGGAACACGAGGGTCGCGCCGATGGTCGCCGCGAACACGACGAGCACGGTGCCGACCCAGCGGCCGAAGACGAAGCCCATCGTCAACGAAAGCACGAGGCCGCCCGGCAGGCTCAGGGCCGTCGCGCCGACGTACGTCACGAACGCGATGGCGAGCGCCGCCAGATAGTGCTCGTGCGTGAAGGCGAGCAGCGCATCGCGGTGGGTCTTCACCGTGTCGAGGCTCAAGTAGCGGTGCCCGTCCAGCACGAAGAAGGCGATGACGAGGGCCGCCAGGAGGGCACCGAGCGCAAGCTTGCGGACGTGGAGCAATTCGCGTTTGGAACGGCCCGGCGCGCTCATCCGCCGGCTCCCTGCAGGCGGAAGAGACGTCGGATCCACATCTTCGCCGTTGGCGTGAGGCCCTCCTTCAGGCGCTGATCGGCGACGCGGCGATTGATCTGCGCGAGCGTCGGGTAGGCGTGAATGATCCCCGTGAGCTCCTTCGCGTTCATCCCTCGCGCGAGAGCGAGCACGTATTCCGCGATCAGCTCGCCGGCATGCGCGCCGACGATGGCCGCACCCAGCAGCCTGCCCTTCGGATCGGTGACGATCTTGGCGAGTCCCTCGGTCTCGCCTTCGGCGCGCGCGCGGTCGATGTCGTCGAACGCGAACCGGTAGACGCGATGCGGGACGCCGCGCGCTTTCGCTTCGGTTTCGGACAGCCCCACCCGCGCAAGCTCGGGATCAGTGAACGTGCACCACGGCACGACCGGCGACGGTTTCGCCCAGCGCATGCGGAAGATCGCCTGGCGCAGCACGATGCCCGCGTGGTGTTCCGCGACGTGCGTGAACTGGTGGCCTCCGGCGGCGTCGCCGATCACGTAGATGTCAGGATTGGTGGTGCGGAGCCCGGCATTGGCGACGATGCGGCCGCGGTCGAGGGTGACGCCGGCGACGTCGAGGCCGAGTCCCTCGACATTCGCCGCGCGGCCCAACGCGAGGAGCAGATGCGTTCCCGCGAGCTCTTCCGTCGCGCCGTCGGCGCGACGCAGCGTGACGCGCACGTCGCCCTTGCGACCGGATATTGCCGTGATCGTTGCGCCAAGGCGATGACGCACACCCTCGGCCGCCAACGTTTTCGCCACGACAGCGGCGAGATCGGCGTCCTCGCGCGACAGGAACTGCGGCGCCATGTCGATGACGGTGACCTCGCTGCCCAACCGGCGGAAGGCTTGCGCCATTTCGCAGCCGATCGGTCCCGCGCCCGCGATGAGCAGCGAAGGCACGGGCTCGCGCAGATCGAACAGCGTTTCGTTGGTGAGGTAGGGCGTCGTGTCGAGGCCGGGGATGGCGGGGACCGCGGGGCGCGAACCGGTGGCGATGACGAAGGCCTTGGCTGTGAGGCGCCGGCCGCCGACCTCGAACGTCGTCCGGTCGACGAACCGGCCATTGCCGAAAACGACGTCGACGCCGAGTCCACGGAAGCGCTCGGGGCTGTCGTTGGGCTCGATGCCCTTGATCACGCCGGCGACGCGCTCCATGATTCGGGCGAGATCGGGCTGCGGCGGGGCGGCGTCGAGCGCCCAGCGGTCGGCGTGGCGCAGCGTGTGCGCGACGCGCGCCGACTTCAGCAGCGTTTTCGACGGCACGCAGCCGTACCAGAGGCAGTCGCCGCCGAGGCGGTGCTTTTCGACGAGCGCGACCTTGGCCCCGAGCGCCGCGCCGCCGGCGGCGACTACGAGTCCGCCCGCGCCGCCGCCGATTACCGCCAGGTCGAATTCGGGTTTTGCCATTCTGTCTCGTCGCATCTGCCGGACGAATCTTACACAGGGCGACCCGCCGCCAGCGCCCGGCCGGAAAACGATTTTGCCGGCGTCGCTGTCAGTCTCTTGTCAGGCGTGGACCGGAGTGTCCGAGAACGGTCACGCCGAGATGCGCATGCCACTCGGCTGTGATCTCGCGATGCAGCGGCAGGCCTTCGAGCATGCGGCGCTGCACCGCAGGGTCGGCGACTTTAGCGCCGCGCCGTTGTAGCTCGGCCATTGCCAGCTCGAGCTGGCGCGGCGCACGCGGGTCGCCGGCGGCGGCCAGCACCCGCCAGCCGGCCATGCGCGCGGCGAGGGGCGCCTGAACGGTATCGAGAGTGCCGACCTCGCCGAGAAACGGCAGCTCGTCCTCGACCAACGGTAGCGCCTGGTCGAGCCGTCCTTCGCCTCGCCAGATGTCGGCGGTCCTCAGCCGGCAGGCGCGGATCTCGGCGTCGTCACCCATGCCGGCGTAGATCTCGATCGCTTCGCGCAGAAGCTCGCGCGCAGCGGCCGGGTCGCCCACCCTCGTCAGCAGATCGGCGCGCAGCACGAGGCACTCGCCGAGCATGGCGCGGCCGCCGATGCGGCGCTGCTGGGCTTCCGCCTCGAGCGCCAGAGCCGTCGTTGCCGCGTCGTCACCGACGATCAGCGCGCGCCGCGCGCGCAGGAGGGGCACGGTGGCGAGGATCAACGCCTGGCCGATCTCGCGGGCGACCGCCTCCGTGTCGTCGAGGTGCCGCGCCGCCCGCTCCTTGTCGAGGACGTGCAGGGCCCAGAGCGCGAGCGACTCGTGGCTCGAGCAGAGCAGCCGGCGCTGGCCCCGCTGCTCTGCGAGTTCGCGCGCCTCCTCAGCGAGCTGCCGGTGGCGGTCGAAATCGTGCTCGGACGAATACAACTGCGCGGCTACGAGGCGGAACATGATCTCGTAGATGTCGTCGCTCGGCGCCTTCATCTGCTCGGCCGCGCGGGTGGCCAAGGGTAGGGCGATCGCCATGTGATGGTGCGCCAGGGCCCGGTCGCCGCGCTCGCGGGCGAGCCAGGACAGCTCGGCGTGGGCGATCGCCGCCGAGCTGGTGGCGTCGCAGCGCTCGGCCAGCTCGACCGCGCGCCGCGCCAGCGTCGCCGCGCCGGCGCGGTCGCCGAGGCGATCGGCAAGCAGCGCCTGGGAGACGGTCGACACCGCGCGCAGCGTGTCGTCGTCGAGAACCTCGGCCAGGCGCGAGCACTCGTCGGCCGCCGCGCGGTGCCGCTCCCGATCGGCGAGCAGGTCGGCGACGCCGAGCTGCTTGTCCGCCACGGCCCAGCGCCGGCGCGAGTCGCCGAGCTCCGGCATGGCCAGCATGCGCGACAGGTAGGTCCAGGCCGCCTCGTTGGCAAAGCGCGCCACGGCGGCCTGGGCCGCGCGCTCGTACCAGTCGAGGGCGCGGACCTGGTCGCCGGCGCGCTCGTAATGCTCGGCCGTGACCGCGAGGTATTCGTCCTCGCGGTCGCCGACCCGCGCCGCCAGCCACGCAGCCGTGCGAGCGTGCGCCTCGCGACGATCGGACTTGAGAACCGTGTCGTAGGTCACCTGGTGCAGGAGGTGGTGCTGGAATGCCGCCTCGCGGGTGCCGGCGAACGCGCTCTCCGCCCGCGTCTGCACCATCGCCTTCTGCTCGAGCGCTTGCAGCATCGACGGCGCGTTCGGGTCGAGGGTGTGCAGCGCGTCTTCCCAGAACACCGGACCGACGACGCTTGCGAGCTGCGCCGCGCGCCGCTCGGCGGCGCTCAGCGCATCGAGGCGTGCCTGCAGCACGCCGGTCAGGGTGCCGGGAATGCGGGCGATGCTCAGCCGCTCTTCAAGCACGCGCCATTGCTCGCCCTCCACCAGGATGACGCCGTCGTCGATCAGCATCTTGACGAGCTCCTCGGCGTAGAAGGGGTTGCCTTCGGCCTGCTTCTCGATCAGCGCGCGCAACGCCGGCGGGGGCTCGGGCAAGCGTTGCAGCACGGCGCTGGTGAGCGCCTGGCGTTGCCCGGAGCGGAGCGTGGTCAGTCTTGTGATCGCATGCGGCGTCGCGCCTTCGCCCCAAGCGGGCCGGCGCTCAAGCAATTCCGGCCGCCCGCTCATTACCAGCAGCATCGGCAGTTGGGTGCTGGCCATCAGCCGCGCCAGCCAGTCGAGCGAGGCGTCATCGGCCCACTGCAGGTCGTCGAGCAGCATCACGACCGCCGGCGAATCCGCCTCGTCGCCCAGCGCCTGCACGTAGCGGTCGAACGCGGCGAGAGCGCGGTCGCGCAGCTGACGGGGTTCCTTGAGCACGTCGGCGAGCCGCGGGCTGGCCGAGAAGTCCATGCCTACGAGTTGGCCGAGCAGCTCCGCCTGCAGTTCTCCTTGTTCGCCCAAGTACGGCGCCAGCCCTTCGACGAGACGGCGGCGCGCCAATTCGGCGCTGTCGCCGTCGGCGATCTGCAGCCGCCAGGCGAGCACGCCGCGCAGCAGTCCGTACGGCTGCAGCGTTCCGCTGGGCAGCGCCCGACCGAGCAACAGCCAGCACGGCTGCGAATAGCCCTCGAGGCGCTGCTGCAACTCCTGGATCAGCCGGCTCTTGCCCAGCCCGGCCTCGGCGAGCAGGGTCAGTGCCTGGAGCTTGCGCGTCTGCAGGGTCGCCTCGAACGCCGCGACCAACTGCACCAGCTCGGCGTCGCGCCCGACCAACGGCGTTTCGGCGCCTTCGATGCCACGCGTGGCGACGCGAAAGGCGCGCGGCTTCGCTCGCAGCACGAGCCAGGTGCGCAGCGGCTCGTCCTGCCCCTTGACCTGCAGCGGCGGCTGCGCCTCGAAGTCGAACACGCCGCGCACATGGCGCCAGGTTTCCTGGCTGATGCGCAGGCTTCCGGGCGGTGCCGTCTGCTCGAGTCGGGCGGCGATGTTGACGGTGAAACCCCGGATCGTGCCTTCGTCGTCGACGCCGCCGCCGAGCAGGACGTGGCCGGTGTGGATGCCCACCCGCACCTGGAAACCGCCCTGCCGATGGGTTCGCTCAATCCGCTCGGCCTGTAGCCGTGCCTCGGCTAGCAGGTCGAGGCCGGCAAGCACGGCACGCTCGGCGTCGTCTTCGCGCGCCGACTCGGCACCGAAGGCGGCAAGCACGCTGTCGCCGGCGTAATTCAGGACCTTGCCGCCACGCTCTGCCACCCGGCCGCTGAACGACTGCAGCGCCGAATCCATGATGTCGAGCAGGTCCTCGGGATCGATGGTCTGGCTGAGGGCGGTGGAGCCGACCACGTCGAGGAACAGTACCGACACCTGGCGCCGCCGCGGCGGTGCGGTGCGCCCGATGGCCTGCCGCTGGGCGAGGAGCGGCGCGAGCGCGGCATCGACGATCGCACTGCCGAGCGCCGGGCGCTGCGCCTCAAGCGCCGCGATGGCCTTGCCCAGGGCATCGTTCGGCAGCTCGGGCTCGACCATCAGATCATTGTGTCGCGACCGCGCTCATTTTCCAAGCTCGGCTTTGGCCGAGGACCTGGTGCGCGCGAGGGGCGCGTCGGTGATGAAGTGGATGTCGGTGCGAACGGCTGCTCACAAATTTCCGCAGCGACCGCGTACGTCCGGAGTTTCAGCGACCTGCGAGTGTGAACGCCAGCGGCTCGATCGTCGACGGTCGCAGATCGACCCCATCCAGACTTTCGGCCTTGCGGGGAACAGACATTGAAGTTCGCTGCGCTGCCAATTCCGGACGGACCTCGCCGGCAGGCGCGTTCTCCCTAAAACGGTTTCAAGGCGCAGCTATACGAACTTGCGTGCGCAACGCAGGGATCTGATCGAGCCGAGTCTTGAGCTCCTCGTCGGCCCTCGCTCGCTGCTGGTTGCATACCGGGTCCGGACAAGGAACGAGATCCGAGGCCTTGCACGGGAAAAAGCGGCATTCCGCGGCGATGCGCGAATGTTCCGCATCCCTCACGCCTTCGAGCTTCGTCTTCAGCGATGCAAAGTGCGCGTTGCACTCGGACTCGGAAGCGAATGCAGCTGGGGTCAGCTGAAACTCCGGCAGCGCACGGTAGGCAAAAGCGGGTGGCCTCTCCCGGGTCGCGGCCACGGCAGTCGCGACGGCGAGAATCGGCAGAACAATCATCGGAGCCGCGACCGCCACCGCCGCAAGGCCGCTTTGACCGGCGCCGACGACGGCGACCCCGGCGATTCCGCCGGCAACCTCGCCAGCAGAAGCGTCGCGCGCAGGCGTCTCGTCCCGTTCGACGATGATGCGCGCCTGCAGCGAAAACTCCCTGCGGCTATCGAGATAGCCCTCCTTGCGGCAAACTACCTCGATCGGCGGATACTTTGCCCCCCAGCAGAACGACGTGCAGAAATCCCGTGGCACGTGAGCAGTGCCCGGCGTCGCCGTGACCGCCGCCACGACCGCTCCCTCCTGGAGGATCGAACAGGTCGCGCCCGGTGGATCGGTTTGAACCAGCATCGCTTGGGTTCCTGGCGGCGGCGCATCGGGGGCTATCGGCGCGGTCGCGCAGGACGCAAGCACCAAACAAGCCGCGAGGGCAAGGAGAGGGTGCATGGTTCGCATCATGCGTCAATTTTCAGGTATTCGGGAGGCACGTACTCCACGAAGTAGTTCATCGTTACCTCCTAGTCGTGGCGTGACGAGCAAATCGGCCAAAGCACACTGTGCTGACGCGCAAACGGGCTACTACTTGCGGCGCGATGAACCTCGCGGCTCCGTTTTTTCGTCGGCGTCCACTCGCGAGCTAGTTTTTGCGCCTTGGCAATCTGCGCCGGGGTCATTCGAGCCGCGAGGACGTCGCGATTCTTGACCGTTTGTTCGCGCTCTTCCATTTCCGATGCTGGAATGCGTGAAACCGCTAGGTCGAACCACTTGTGCGCCTCAACGTAGTCGCTCGGCACGCCTTCGCCTGAGGCGTACATGGCGCCGAGGTTGTTCTGCGCATCGGCATTGTTTTGGTCGGCAGCCTTTCGATACCACTTGACCGCCTCGGCATAGTCCCGTGGCACGCCGTCGCCTTTTGCGTACATCAGGCCGAGGTTGTACTGCGCGACGCTGTTACCACCGATGGCAAGAGGCCGCAAAAGCCGGAATGCGGTCGCGTAGTCGGCGCGTTCAGTGGCCGCCGTCGCATCCTCCAACGGCCCCGCGATGGCTCCTGCGGCGAGCGTCGCTGCAGTGAGCGAAATGGCGAGCGATGCGCACGACGCCGCGAAGGTCATGCTCCTGTGTTGGCTGCCGCGTGCAGGCATCTGCCAATTATTCGCCAATGCTTCCCGCCGTCAATATGCCTATAACCAATCCGCGGGCTGGACTCACCTGTGCGGAAATCGACGCACTGATCGAAGCCACCTACAACTCGCCGAGAGACCGCGCATGGACCGCTGGACTGGAGCCACGGCGCGGCCGAAAGGCCGTATACGCTTGCGCGTGTCCGGTGCAGCAAAGAGGGACGTAACTATGCATCTCGACCGCCTTAATCTCAGGGTCGAGCTCGGTAAAAACTCGCGCCATTCGCTCGATGGCCTCTGCAGAAGGCACCTCTTGCGCGAGCGCGGGCAATGAGCCGGACAGCGCAGCGGCGCAACCAACCAAAACAGCACCGAGAATCCGTTGAATTGAGCGCATCCTTACACCTGTCCTTCCCTTGAGTCTCGGCATAGTAGACCGCCATTCTTGAGCCAATTCCAGCCATGGACGTCGCTGCTAGGTCAGTTCGGCATTACAGCCTTAGCAGCGTAGTCTCTTGCGTTCCACGCTCACCAAATTGCGTCGCTAGGCGACTAGATTGCGATCTCGACCTCGGTTGGCGTCATGCTGCAACCGATGAAATTGCATATAGCTTACGGCTGGCTTACAGAACGCTGCCAGTTTGCAAGTCAGGGGCGCCGACTCGTCAACTATGCCTGTTCTGCGCGGGAACGTACTACTGAGCATGGCGGTGCCAATGACCGCTTCCAGGATAACTGTGGGTCGGCCTCCTGCGACTGGTTGTGGCCGGTCTGCGACCGTCGGGCTCGGCGGCCGCGACCAGCCCAGACGGATTACACCTCGGTCTGCTCGGCGATCTCCAGCGCATCGTCGACCTCGATTCCGAGGTATCTGACGGTGCTCTCAAGTTTGCTGTGGCCGAGCAGAAGTTGCACCGCCCGCAGGTTTCTGGTCCTCCGGTAGATCAGCGTCGGTTTGGTGCGCCGCATTGAATGGGTGCCGTAGGCTGCCGGGTCAAGCCCAATCGACCCGACCCAAGACCCGACAATCCGGGAGTACTGCCGGGTCGATAGATGCGGCGACTCCGTAACGCGGCTTGGAAAGAGGAACTGCTCCGGCGTCAGACGGGCCGCCTTGATCCAAGCAGCGACCGCGTCCCGCGTTTGCTCGGTGATCTAAAATTGCACCGGCCGCTGGGTCTTCTTCTGCATGACAATCGCGCGGGCGGCGACATGGCTGCCCTGGGTCACGTCGTGGACACGAAGCCCAACCAGATCGCACCCGCGCAGCTTGCTATCGATGGCAAGGTTGAAGAGAGCGAGTTCCCGGGCTCGATGATCCAGTTGCAGTCGAATCCGGATGGCCCAGATCTCTTTCAGCTTTAGCGGCGGCTTCTGGCCGAGCAGCTTGCCCTTGTTCCATGGTATTGCACGTCGTGCGGTCTGAGTGGTGGTATCCATGAACAGCTCCTCTTTTGAGGGAAAGGAGCTTCATCCTGATACCAGCCGACGGGCGCTTCACGACCCTGACCTGCCGTTCACGCTTCGTGGAAGCAGCCGTTTAACGAATCAAACTAAACGGCACCGAGCGGCCAGCGTTTCAACTCAAATTGTCGTTATTGGAGTGCAGCCAGGAGATACTTGGCCGGCTCGGCCCAAGGTGTCAGACCGCAAAGGCTTATGCCTTTGCGGGTGACTGATGAAGACTCGGGCACGGCTGCCGCCGACATCAGTCAGCGGGGTCGGCCCCACCAGGCGTTGCTCCACTCCCGCACTACTCTCTGGGCGTCGGCATCGCCTTGTTCTGCCGCTTTCCGATACCACTTCAGAGCCTCTGCATCATCCAGCGGTACGCCCAGGCCGTTGGCATACGCAACGCCGAGGTTGTACTGCGCGGCAGGATTACCTTGATCAGCGGCTTTCCGATACCACTTCGCTGCCTCGACATAGTCCAACGGGACGCCCTTTCCCGAAGCGTACATCGCGCCCAGAGCATTCTGGGCGGAAGCATCCCCCAGACCCGCCATGGGGCGAACAAGTCGCAAAGCAGTTGGGTCGCGCCCGCTCAGTTTGGCTGCTAGCGCATCAGCGTTCTTCGGATCTACGCGGACCGCAAGCGATAGCAGCAGGAGCGCGAGCGCGCCCGCCGCCGATGATGCGCTGAGTCTCGATGCTCCACCTTGGACGCGGACTGTCGGGTCGAGCGGGCGTGCAAGCAGGAGCCCCAGCAGGAATCCGGCGGCAAGGCCCCCAAGATGCGCTGCGTTGTCGATGCCAGCGTGCGTGAAGCCGTACGCCAGCGTGTTTGCAATGAAACCAAGAGTACTGTTACGTTGCTTCTTGATCACCCCGAACGGAACGTGGTTGCCTTTCTTCATCATGAACGCAAGCATCGCGCCAAAGACGCCCAATATTGCGCCGGACGCGCCGACGCTATTTACCGTGGGATTCCACAGCAGGCTGGCGAGGCTTCCGGCAAGGCCAGCCAGCAGATAGAGCACAAGAAAGTGCAAGTTGCCGTACAGCCGCTCGACGAGTCGGCCAGTTTCATACAGCGCCCACATGTTGAGCGCCAGGTGAATAACGCCACCATGCAGGAACATCGATGTGAACAGCCGCCACCACTGCCCGTGAGTGGTCAATGGGCCGAAATTCGATCCGTATAAAACGAGAACTTCCGCCTTTGGCAGAAGGAAGCCTGCACCAAGGGCAATCATTCCGAGAAACACGAGGACATTGACCACGACCAACACCGGCGTGACATACGCCTTCGGAGTAGTCGCTCGGAGCCGTGCTTGGAATTCCGCTTCGTCGACCAGTTCCCGCGCGATCACACCGGGTTGGCACCGTGGCAGTAGGGACGCAATCTCTCTTGCCATTGCGTCATCTGCGGCCCAGAACTTAATGAACGGCGCGCGCGCGGTTGAGACGGGTGCTGAGACGAGTTGTCGCATGCCCTTGACGGCAAATTCGACGCACAGCATCTTGCCGCTGCGATATACCCCGACAACGCTAGAGACCTCGAAGGTAAGAACCCGATCGACAGCAAACCTGAATAGGCGTTGGCGTTTGCCCTCGAACGACACCGCCCCAGAATCGAGGACGATCACGCCTTTGCCCACAAGGCGAAAGGTATTTCTCCCTCTGGAGCCGGCAGCCAGGGCACCAGGTTCGCTGAAGCGGATGGGGAACGATTTCGCTCTTTCCCCGATCGTCTCGTTCGCAGGCGCCGGAGGCCGCCCCTCCCCGGATTGCGGACTGGCTGCCGCAAGCGGCCGATCAGTCCCCCAGCTAACCGCTGCCAAGCACTTCGGGCACCGGATCGCCGTGCTCGATAACTCCGTCGCGCAATTCGGGCATTGCCGCATGGCCCCCCCATTTTGGCTACCGTATGTCCGGGTCTGCCAAACGAAAAGCGGTGCTGTTATGCGAGGCTACATTTTTTCGGAGCCGTCCTCCCTACAACAGGTCGGTAGACCCGTGCGAACGTACATGGCAAGAGACATGGAGAGGAGAAGCTGCAGCTTCCTATCCTCTGATGGAATCGCGGGTAGGTCATGCCTTGGTCTCAATCCGCGCAATATGCTCCCGGCTCTGCGGGGCCGCAAGCGATCGCAGAGGCACAAGAAAGCGGTGGCGGTTTCCCACCGGCGCACGGCGATTCAAGGTTAGCGGCCGCTTCCGGGAGCGGGACGCTACGTCCGGTCTTGGCCGGTCACCGGCATTGATGCGATTCAACCGAGCGGCCGCTGCACAACGCAGGGCAGTCATCGAGGGGTCAAGGGCCGCTGCAGATCGCAGTGCCGTCGTTCAGCGCCGGTGCGTGGTCGACTCTGACCGACCCGTTGCCGGCATTTGGCCAAACCGGAAGCAGCCATTGGAACCGATGGATGCCGACATTCAGTTTGCGGCAACGGCGCGCGGCAAGCCGCTAAGAGACGACGATACGCAAAACAGCACTTCGGTTGTGCCAGCCTCGCCTATGCAATCAAACCCCTGTGCCATCAAACCGGAGCGAGGCCAAGGGCAGCCACGGTCGTTTGGGCGACGATCAACCTTCGCCGCGTCGCGTGGATAGAGTTCTGCTTCCGCGTCTATCGCCGTTTCCGTCCCGACCGCATTGTTATGAGCTGAGTATCGTCAGCTTAGGCGTCCCCGTCGTACACCCAGGCCCTAATGTTTCCAACGTTCTTCGCCTCCACGGGCTCGGTCTCTCGTAACAACTTCTGGGCGTCACCGGACAATTCTTGGTAAACGAGGTTACTGACGACGACCTGCCCGGGCTTCGCGAATGATGAGAGGCGCGCCGCCATATTGATCACGTCGCCAATCGCACCGATATGGGTCCGGCTGAAAGGTCGCAGTGGCACGAGTTGGAGATCCCCTAAGGCGACGCCGATATGACTACCGCGAACGGGTTGAATTCGATCGAGCTGTCGCTGCCATTCGTAGGACACGGACTCACCCAACATCAGGAGTGATCGTGAACAATCGAAAGCGTCATCAATGTAGCGCGTCACATGATCCGGTATGCCGAAGAGCCCGATGACGGCGTCACCGAGAAACTGATACACCATGCCGCCGTTGTTGATAATTTGATAGCGAGATCTGGAGGAAAACGCGGTCAAGCAGTCACGAATCGTGTGCTCATGCGGTGTATCGCGAACATATCCCGAGAAACCGCTCAGATCCGCATAGACCACGGCCACTGCACGGTAGGTGGCGGGGGGCAAGATCGCGCGCTTGTTTCCGTTTGCGGAAATAAATGTCTCTCGTAACCGCCAGTATCCGAAATGCCAAAGCAATGTGGCGTCGAGCGGTGACTGCTCGTAGGCATCACCGAAGGCGTAGGTGCCTTTGGCTTTATCGATGGCGAGCCGTACATCTAGGAGGGTGTCTGACCGCAGCGACTCTAGTTTGATCCCGAAGTGCTCGCGCACGCGTGCAAGAAGCTCGCGCTCGTCCCACAGTTCCAGTTCCCAATGGCTGGGAATGACCTCTCGCACGTGACGCTCGAGACCAGGTTGGTCGGGATGGTTGTCGCGGTCGAAAATGAGTATGAGTTTCGAAATGCCCTTGAACCAATCGAGCTCCCGTTGATATTTTCGGGACATGCTCTCGGAGACTCGTTCTAACGAATAACCGTAGACCACCTCTACGATGTAGCTGGCGCGAGGTGCGTTGACGACAATGTCGGCGAATGCATCGGGGGCTCCGAGCTGGACCTCCTGTTTTATGCGGACTGACTGCGGCGCAGCCTTGTCCCGTGAAGCGTGCGTGAAGCGGCAGATGTTGCAAGCCAGCTCCTCGATGAACAAGCGCAATTCGACAGCATCGGCCCGTCCAACGGTTTGGGTCTTGGTCACTGCCACGATCCTGCAGATTGCCGCATGTCAATATTTTGCCCAATGCGCAAGTCGAGTGTACATCGGGTCGGTACCGCGTAGTACGACCCGGTTTTGAGCCAGAATGGGTCTGGCAATGGCTCAAGGGAAACGGCACTCTAACGTCTTCTTGACAGAAGACCAATTTTTGCTGGAGACGATACGGGTCGACATGGCAATGGAGACCGAATCGAGACGACCGCTTTCCGGAAACTTCGGCGGCGACGCTGACCGACCGGTTGTGGCGACCAGCCGCTCGATCTTCCCAGAAGCGGCCATTCCACAAATCAGATCAACCATCGACCGCGGCGAGGCGCGCTTAGGCGGCAGACAGCCGGTACGGTTCGATCGTTACACGAGCTCGCCCCCGCGCTCCAGCATCGACTTCGGGATCGTGAGACCCAGCGCCTTGGCGGTCTTCGGATTGATCAGCAGCTCAAACTTGATTGGTTGCTCGACGGGAAGGTCGGCCGGCTTGGCCCCCTTGAGAATCTTGTCGACGTACGTCGCCGCGCGCCGGAACATGTCGTTGAAACTCGGTCCATAGGACAAAAGCCCTCCGGCTTCGATGTATGCCCTATCTTCGTAAATGTCGGGAAGCCGGCTCTTCGCGGCAAAGTCCACAATGAGCTGTCGGAACTTGGAGTTGACCGGATTGGCGAAGGCGTACAAGGCATCGGCACGACCATCGGTCACGGTCGTGAAGGCCGCGGCGTAGTCGTCCGGTGTGCCCACCCCGATCGACCGGATCTCCAGGCCGGTCGCAGCCCCTGCCGCCTGCACGGCCTGGAACCCATTTGGCTCGACTGGGCTCGCCGGATTCCAAAGTACGGCCAAGCGGGAGACCTTTGGAGCGATTTCCTTGAGAAGTTCAAAACGTTTGCCCATCAGGTCTGGCGAGACGTTGCTCAAGCCTGTGACGTTGCCGCCGGGGCGAGCGAGGCTTTGCACGAGGCCGATCTTGTCGGGATAAGCTGAGGTGGTCATCACAATCGGAATCGTGGCCGTCGCATCCTTGGCGGCCCGGATCGCCTGCGTGCCCGACGCGACGATAATCTCCACCTTCAATTGGACAAGTTCGAGCGCAAGGGCGGGAAATCGGTCAGTCCTCCCCTCCGCCCATCGCCACTCCATCGTGACGCTGCGGCCGTCGACATAGCCAAGGTCGCGCATTCCTTGGCGAAAGCCTTCCCAAGGTGGTCCCGCGACTTCGTTGCCGAGAATTCCGATCCGCGGGAGCTTCATGGGCTGCTGCGCAAGCGTAGTGAAGGGCGAGGCGAGAAGGCCACCCGCGAGCGTGCCGATGAAATTGCGCCTGTCAATCACTGAATCACCTCGCTGACGAGGGAAGGTCCAGTCATCGTACGCCTATGGCGGAAACTGAGCGCCGCGATCGAGCGGCCGCTCTTGGCCTATTCTGTGAAAAACTCTACGTTGAGGCGGAGAATCCGGTTCGCGTGGTCGAGGTCTTCGTTGATGAGCTCGACCTGGGCGAGCTCGGCTTCGTTGGGGTTGAGCCCCGCGGCGACGGGCCGGCCGTCGTACCACCCGGCGGTGCTGCTGAAGATCTACATCTACGGCTACCTGAACCGGATCCAGTCGAGTCGGCGCCTGGAGCGCGAGGCGCAGCGCAACGTCGAGCTGATGTGGCTGACCGGCCGCCTGAGGCCGGACTTCAAGACCATTGCCAATTTCCGCAAGGACAACGGGCGGGCGATCCGCAAGGTGTGCCGTCAGTTTGTGGTGCTGTGCCAGCGGCTGGATCTGTTCTCGCAGGCGATCGTGGCGATCGACGGCAGCAAGTTCAAGGCGGTGAACAACCGGGACCGGAACTTCACCAGCGCCAAGCTGAAGCGGCGGATGGAGCAGATCGAGGAGAAGCATTGCTCGTTACCTCGCGCCGACATGGATACGGCCGATCGGGCACGAACCCGAGGTCGCCGAGGCCAAGACGAGGCGGCTGCGAAGACAAGATCGCCAGCGTTGAAGCAGCAGATGCAAGCGGCTCAAGGCGATCGAAGTTGCGGCTTGCGCGATGCGCCGGACCAACAGATCTCGCTGACCGATCCGGATGCGCGTTCGATGAACGACCAGGGCGGTACGGAATCGTCGGCTACAACGTGCAGACGGCGGTCGAGGCGAAGAACCATCTGATCGTCGCGCACGAGGTGACCAACGTGGGGAGCGATCGCGGTCACTTGGCGACGATGGCCGAGCAAGCGCGTGCGGCGATCGGCAGCGACCGAACTCACGGTCGTTGCCGACCGTGGCTACTTTAGCGGCGACGAGATCCTGGCGTGTGACCAGGCTGGCATGACCCCGTTCGTGCCCAAGCCGTTGAACTCCAACAGCAAGGCGGAAGGCCGTTTCGGCAAACCGGACTTCATCTACATCGCCAGCGACGATGAATATCGCTGCCCCGCAGGACAGCGGTTGATCAAGCGCTTCACGACCGTCGAAGCGGGGATGACGCTGAACGTCTACTGGAGCTCGGCCTGCCCACGCTGCCCGATCAAGGCGCAGTGCACCACCGGCCCCGAGCGGCGTGTCCGGCGCTGGGTGCATGAGGCGGTCATCGACGCCATGCAGGAGCGGCTGGATCGCGATCCCGAGAAGATGCGCGTGCGGCGACAGACCGTCGAGCACCCGTTCGGCACGATCAAGTTCTGGATGGGTGCAACGCACTTCCTGATGAAGACGCTGCGCGCGCGTGCGCACCGAGATGAGCCTGCATGTGCTCGCCTATAACCTCAAGCGGGTGATGCGGCTACTGGGGATAAGCGGAATGATGGCGGCGATGCAGGGCGTAGGGCGCGACAGCCCTTCTTCGCGCGCAATTCCAGGCTATCTCCGGGCTCCAGAGCAACAAACGCGGCTCATCGGGCGTCGCCTCGCTCCTGCATGACCTATGGCTTCGACCGCGCCCCGGTGACACTACTGCGGTTCCTGCCACTCGCCCTGCGATCCCCTCGCCGTTTACACGGCCTCGGCCGGTCTGCGACCGTCGGGTCTGAACGCGAACTGCCCGATCATCGACGGTCGCAGATCGACCCGCAGCAGTCGGTCGCAATTCTCAAGAGCGGCCGTTCAACGGATCAAGTAAGTGCGATAGGCGCCGAGGAACGATCCATCACTGGATCACCTCGTCCGCGCGCAGCAGCACCGCCTGCGGGATCGAGAGGCCAAGTGCCTTGGCAGTTTTCAGGTTGATGACGAGCTCGAATCTCGCCGGCTGCTGGACCGGCAGGTCCCCGGGGTTGGCACCCTTCAGGATCTTGGCGACGTAGTCCGCAGCCAACGCGTAGTGTTCGATGTACACGGTTGCATACGCGATCAATCCACCGAGCAGGACCGGCTCTCCGCTATCGTAGATCGCGGGCAGACGCGTGCTTGCCGCGAACTCGAACACCTCGGCGATGTGCTTGCCGATGAAAGGCTCGACCGCCACCAGGAGGCCGTCTGGACGGGCGTTGCGGATCAGGGTAAACGCGATTGGGAAGTCCTCCGCGCGGCCCACCTCGGCCACCACCACGTCGATGTTGGACTTGCGCGCAGCGTCGGTCATCGCTGCCACGAAGGGGGGTGCACCAGGGCTCGTCGGATTAGTGAGAACGGCCACTTTCACGACGCGCGGGACGAGCTCACGCATCAAGTCGACAAGCTTGCCGCCGATCGGCACATTCGTGGTCCCGGTGACATTGCCGCCCGGTCGCGCCAGGCTGGCGATCAGCCCGGTGCCGACCGGGTTGCCCGCGTGCACCATGACGATCGGGATCGTGCTCGTCGCCTGTCGCGCCGCCGCGGTCGCGGCCGACGACACGGCAACGATGACGTCGACCTTGCTCGCCACGAGTTCGCGCGCGAGTTCGGTCAATCGCTGCGCGCTGCCCTCGGCGTAGCGTGCGTCGATCAGGACGGTCTTGCCGTCGACGTAGCCAAGCTCGGCGAGACGCTGACGGAACACGGCAATGGCACGCTTGGAGAATGGGGCTTCCGAAAGGCCGAAAACCAGCATGCCGATGCGTGGAATCTTCGGCTGCGGCTGCCCGCGTGCATGCCCGATACCGGCAAGCAAAGCGCCTGCCCCAAGCGCGCGCAACAGGGTTCGTCGTGTCGTCATTGGATCGCCTCGTCCGCGCGCAACATTAGCGACTGCGGAATCGGTAGGCCGAAGCGCCTTCGCGGTCTTGAATTATTGTCATGCGCGCGATCGTTGTTGCTTGAAAACCGATTCGAGATTCCCGACTGTCTTGCGTAATGCCCCTGCGATGGCGCGTTTGAGCAGGAGGCGGTCGAACAGACCGACCAGTCCACTCCGCGGTGTGAAGGCGACGACCGGACAAAACTCGAATCCCTCGGGAACTGCCTTGAAGTACCGCTCATGCCTGGCGTCAGGAAGGCCTTGTTGACGGCTAACGTAGGTAACTCGGTTGTCCTTTTGATACTCCTCCAACTTCATATTCACCTGCACTTCGCGACCGAGGAATCGAATGACCACCGTTACCCTATCGCCGGGCGTGTCCCACTTGGCATGGGCGGGGTCATCAAGTCGAACGAAGTTCGGGAAGAATTCCTCCCAGTTCTTTGTGTCTGTGATGTACGCAAAGGCATCACCAGGGGAAACTGGAAAGGTGTGAGCCAGTTCGACACGTATCATCAAGCTCTTGCCACGGTCGAGCAACGCGTTCGAAAGATGCGATGCTATCTCTCCGTATCGCGGACCAGTGTCGATCCATCACTGAATCTCGGCGCCAACGACGGAAAGTCCAACCATAGTACGCCTTCCAGCCCCCGCTTACGGCCGCTGGCCGATGCCTGTTTTCGGTATGTCTTCGCGCCGCTGCCGAATGTCTCCACTTGGCCTATTCTGTTGAAAACTCGAATGATGGGTGTTGACAAGCGACGGACGAAAACGTCGACCTCGTAGAACGGCCCAGGATCGACGATCGTCACTCGGGTGATGGTCAGAAGACCCCGAAAAACATCGCGGCACACGACGTCGAGGAGTTTTTCAACAGAATAGGCCGACTCCGGAAGTTCCCTCGTCCGGAAAGCGGCCATTGACCTGATCGGTTGAACAGTCCCACTCCAACGCCGACTTGTTGTGCTGGCCGTCTGCGCCACTTCTCAGGTGCGGACTCGCATGCTCCGCCCGCTCGGCCTTTGGTATCCGCCGGGGTGAGCGTCGCTAAGCGTTCGACGATTTAGTGGAAGTCGCGGGAGTGGGTCTCGAGATTGCCCAGCATCGGAGAAAGATCCGCGAGCCGCCCCGCGAGCACATGGACGACCTGGCCCTCGCGCTCCACCTTGCCGAACACCGCGAGCAGCTTCGCGCTCCCAGGAGCTCGCGGCGCTGGCGGTCGCCGAGATCGCGCCAGACGATCACGTTGGTGGCGCCGGTTTCGTCCTCGAGCGTGACGAAGACCACGCCGCTCGCGGTGTCCGGACGCTGGCGGCCGATGACGATGCCCGCCGTGCGGACGATGCGGCCGTGCGGCGTCTGCCCGATCTCGGCCGCCGTGGCGAGCCGCCGCTCGCGCAGCTGGCGGCGCAGGAGTGAGAGCGGATGCCGGCGCAGCGTGAGGGAGAGGGCCCGGTAGTCGGCGACGATGTCCTCGCCTTCGGTCGGCGGCGGCAATCTGGGATCGGCTTCCGCGAACGTGCTGCCCGCGATCAGCGGCGGCAGCCGCTCGACGCCGGCGACGTCCCACGCGGCGTCGTGGCGATGGCCGGCGAGCGCTGCGAGCGCATCGGATTCGGCGAGGCGGGCCAGGTCGCGGCGGTCGAGTCCCGCGCGGTGCGCGAGATCGGCCACGCTCGCGAACGGCGCCACCCGTCGCGCGGCGACGATCCGCTGCGCGCCGGCTTCCGAAAGTCCGGCGACGAGGCGAAGGCCGAGGCGCAGCGCGGGAGCGGCAGTCTCCGGCTCTGCTGTCTCCAGCGTGCAGTCCCAGTCGCTCACCGTCACGTCCGGCGGGCCGCACGTCGACACCGTGCCGGCGCGCGTCCTGCACGAGCTGCGACGGCGCGTAGAAGCCCATCGGCAGCGAGTTGAGCAGCGCGCCGGTGAACGCCGCGGGCTCGTAGTGCTTGAGCCACGCGGAGACGTAGACGATGAGGGCGAACGAGGCCGAGTGCGATTCCGGAAAGCCGTACTCGCCGAAGCCCAGGATCTGCTGGTAGATCTGCCGCGCGAACGCCTCGGCATAGCCGCGCGCCGCCATCCCGTCGACCAGGCGCTGCTCGAAGTGCTCGAGGCCGCCCTTGCGCCGCCACGCCGCCATCGAGCGGCGCAGATGATCGGCTTCGCCCGGCGTGAATCCCGCCGCGACCACCGCGAGCTGCATCACCTGCTCCTGGAAGATCGGGACGCCGAGCGTGCGCTCGAGCACGCTCCTGACCGCATCGCTGGGATACGTGACGGGCTCGAGGCCCTGGCGCCGGCGCAGGTACGGATGCACCATCCCGCCCTGGATCGGGCCGGGGCGCACGATGGCGACCTCGATCACGAGGTCGTAGAAGCACGCCGGTTTCAGCCGCGGCAGCATCGACTGCTGCGCGCGCGACTCGATCTGGAACACGCCGATGGTGTCGGCGCGCTGGCACATCGCGTAGACCTCCGGATCTTCGGCGGGGATGTCCTGCACCGTCAGCGCGTATCCCCGGAGCCGCGACACCATGTCGAGGCAGCGCCTGATCGCCGTCAGCATGCCGAGCGCGAGACAGTCGACCTTGAGCAGTCCCAGCGCGTCGAGATCGTCCTTGTCCCACTGCAGGACGGTGCGCTTCGCCATGGCCGCGTTCTCGACCGGCACCATCCGCTCGATCAGGTCGCGCGCGATCACGAACCCGCCGACGTGCTGCGACAGATGGCGCGGAAAGCCCATCAGCTCGCCCGTCAGCATGACGAGACGGACGAGCACCGGGTTGTCGGGCTCGAACCCCGCCTCGCGGATCCGTTCGGCCGTGACCTCGCGGCCGTCCCACCAGGCGAACACGCCGGCGAGCCGGTCGATTTGCGCGAGATCGAGGCCCAGCGCGCGGCCGACGTCGCGCACGGCGCTCTTCGGCCGGTAGGTGATGAGTGTGGCGGCGAGCGCCGCGCGGTCGCGGCCGTATTTCGCGTAGACGTACTGCATCACCTCCTCGCGCCGCTGGTGCTCGAAGTCGACGTCGATGTCGGGCGGCTCGTTCCTCTCCCTCGAGATGAACCGCTCGAACAGCATGCTCATCCGCGAGGGATCGACTTCGGTGATGCCGAGCGCGTAGCAGACGGCCGAGTTGGCCGCCGAGCCGCGGCCCTGGCACAGGATGTCCTTCGAGCGCGCGAACGCGACGATGTCGTGGACGGTGAGGAAATACGGCTCGTATTTCAGTTCCGCGATCAGCGCGAGCTCGTGCTCGATCAGCTCGCGGACCTCGGGCGGGCAGCGCGTCGCCGGCCCATACCGCCTCGCCAATCCCTCGTCGGTGAGCTGCCGCAGGTACGACGCCGGCGTGCGTCCCGGGGGCACGATCTCCTCCGGATACTCGTAGCGCAATTCGTCGAGCGAGAATGTCGCAGCGCTGCGCGATGGCGACCGTCTCGGCGAGGAGCTCGGGCGGGTAGATCGACGCGAGCCGCGCGCGCGAGCGCAGATGCCGCTCGCCGTTCGGATGGAGCGCGTAGCCGCATTCGGCGAGCGGTCGCTTCACCCGGATCGCCGTGACGGTGTCCTGCAGCGCGCGGCGGGCGCGAACGTGCATGTGGACGTCGCCGGCGGCCACCTGCGGCAGGCCGGCCGCGTGCGCGAGCGCCGCGCAATGCGCGAGCCGCGCGGGATCGCCGGCGCGGGCGAAGAGCTCGACCGCGATCCACGCGCGGCGGGGGAAGGTGGCGGCGACCCAGCGCGCGGTGGCGAGCGCAGCGTCGTCGCCGGAGCCCGCTCGCCGGGCCGGATCCGGCGGCACCCAGAGCGCGAGGAGGCCGGCCGCGAACGCCTCGACATCGCCGCGGGACAGCGCGTAGCGGCCCTTCTCGCGCGCTGCGCCGTCCGCGCGTGATCAATTGCGACAGGTCACCGTAGCTCGCGCGATCGGTGGCGAGCAGCACGAGCTTCACGCCGTCCCCGAGCGTCACCTCGCTGCCGATGACGAGCGGGAGCCCGACGTTCTTCGCGGCGACGTGCGCGCGGACGATCCCCGAGAACGAGCATTCGTCGGTGAGGCGCAAGCGCCGTGTAGCCCAGCGTCCTGGCGCGCTCGACGAGCTCCTCCGGGTGCGACGCGCCGCGCAGGAAGGAAAAATTCGAGAGGCAGTGCAGTTCGGCGTAAGCGGGGAGCATCGGAATACGAGGGTGGCGGCCCCGGGGGCGTCGGCGAACCCGGCAGCGCGGGAATGCCGTACAAATATACGGTATTTGCAGGCGGCGAGGAAGAGTCCGGAACCGCCGCCGCCCATCCGTCATGCGCCGAACGCTTGGTAAGATGCGCTTCCCGTGGCGGCCCGGATTCCGCCCGCCACGCCTCGCAATCAATCCCGAGTCATCATGCCCGCCGTCGCCTTCGATCGCTTCTACCGCTACGCCGAGCTGACGGCGATCCTGCATGCCTTCGCCGCCGAACATCCGGCAGCTCGTGTCGATCGAGTCGATCGGCAAGAGCCACGAGGGGCGCGACATCTGGGTGCTGACCGTGACGAGCGCGGCGTCCGGTCCGGCGGCGGAGAAGCCGGCGTTCTGGGTCGACGGCAACATCCACGCGACCGAAGTCGCGGCGTCGGTGGCGAGCCTCTACTTCCTGCACACGCTGGTCACGCAATACGGCAAGGACCCTGAGGTGACGCGGGTGCTCGACACCCGCGCGTTCTACGTCTGCCCGCGCTTCAATCCCGATGGCGCCGAATGGGCGCTCGCCGACAAGCCGAAATGGGTGCGCTCGAGCACGCGCCCCTATCCGTGGGACGAGGACGAGATCGAGGGGCTCACCGTCGAGGACATCGACGGCGACGGACGCATCCTCCAGATGCGCCTGCCCGATCCGAACGGCCTGTGGAAGGACCACCCCGAGCAGCCCGGGCTCATGGTCCGCCGCGATCCGATCGAGGTGGGCGGCCGCTACTACCGCATCCTGCCGGAAGGCACGATGGAGGCCTGGGACGGCTTCACGTTACGCGTGAAGAAGAACAAGCAAGGACTTGATCTAAATAGAAACTTTCCGGCCAATTGGCGACAGGAATTCGAGCAGCTCGGCGCGGGGCCGTTCCCGACGTCGGAGCCGGAAGTGCGCGCCGTCGTGTCGTTCATCGTCGACCACACGAACATCACGGGCGGGGTCGCTTTCCACACCTGGGCAGGGCGTGCTGCTGCGCCCGTTCGATCACCTGCCCGACAACGAGATGCACGCGGAGGACCTCTGGCATTATCGTCGCACCGGCGACAAGGGCACCGCAGTTGACGGGCTATCCGGCCATCTCGGTCTACGAGGAGTTTCGCTATCATCCGAAGCAGGTGATCGGCGGCGTGTTCGACTGGGTCTACGATCACCTCGGCATGTACAGCTGGGTCGTCGAGATCTGGAGCCCGATGCGCGAAGCGGGCATCACGAACTACAAGTACATCGACTGGTTCCGCGACCACCCGATCGAGGACGACCTCAAGCTCTATCGCTGGAACGTCGACACGCTGGGCGGGATCGCGCACATTCCGTGGAAGCCGTTCGACCATCCGCAGTTGGGCCGCGTCGAAATCGGCGGCTGGAACCGCTTCCACGCGTTCGGCAATCCGCCGCCGGCCTTCCTCGAGCGCGAGGTCGCGCGCTTTCCGAAGTGGCTGATCTGGCAGGCGCTGACGTCGCCCAAGCTGGAGCTCGTCGCCGCCACGGCCGAGGCACTTGGCGACGGTCATTGGCGGGTGCGGCTCGTCGTGCAGAACACCGGCTGGCTGCCGAGCTACGTGTCGAAGCGCGCGCTGGAGCGCAAGGTGGTGCGCGGAGTCATCGCGGAAATCGCACTTGCCGGCGGGCGCGACGCTGGTCCACGGCAAGCGCCGCGAGGAGCTCGGCCAGCTCGAAGGCAAGGCCTACAAGCACACCGGCGTGTCGTTCTGGCCCGATCACAACGTCACCGACGATCGCGCCAAGGTCGAGTGGATCGTGCAGGGGAGGAAGGGCGACGAGGTGCGCCTGTCCGCGCAGCACGATCGGGCCGGCACGGTGCGGGCCAGAATCACTCTCGGGCAATGACGGAGCGCGGCCACGGCTCGCCCCCCCTCTGCGGACTCTTCCACCTGCGCCCTGGATCTCGCGCCGTAAGGATGCATGCCGTGACGCGACCAACGCACATTAGCTGACCGGAGGGAGGATATGCCGCACGCGACAGCCGGCGGGTTGCCCGCGCAGGACGTCCTCTACTATCGGCATTCGCTGCCGGTGCGTCTCATGCACTGGACCAACGTCGTCGCGCTGACGATCCTGCTGATGAGCGGATTGCAGATCTTCAACGCGCATCCGAATCTCTACTGGGCAGGCAAGTCGTCGTATACCGGTGCGGCCCCCATCCTGGCGATCGGGGCGAAGCAGAGCGGCGAGACGGTGATCGGCACCACGCGCATCTTCGGCCGCGAATTCGACACCACAGGCGTGCTCGGCATCTCGCGGGCGGCCGACGGCCAGCTGACGGCGCGCGGATTTCCGTGGTGGATGACGATTCCGGACAATCCCTGGCTGTCGATGGCGCGGGCCTGGCACTTCTTCTTCGCGTGGGTGCTGCTCATCAACGGTCTGGTCTACGTCGCCTACGGGGCGGCGAGCCGGCATCTCGCGCGCGACCTGGCGCCCGACCGCAACGACTGGCGCTCGATCGGCCGGTCGATTCGCGACCACCTCCTGTTCCGCCCTCCGAAAGGCGAGGCCGCCAAGCGCTACAACGTGCTGCAGAAGCTCGCGTACCTCGTCGTGATCTTCGTCCTGCTGCCGCTCATCATCCTCATGGGGCATCGCGATGAGCCCGTGGATGAATTCGGTGCTGCCGGGGTGGGTGGATCTATTCGGCGGCCGGCAGGCGGCCCGGACGCTGCACTTCGTCGGCGCCTGGCTGCTCGTGCTGTTCGTGGCGATCCACGTCTTCGAGGTGATCGTGTCGGGGCTCTGGAACCATCTGCGCTCGATGATCACCGGCCGGTATCGCATCCCATTGGAGGAAGGCCATGAGCACCACGCATGACGCGCGTCGCCGTTTTCTCCTGCGCACGCTCGGTGCGGCGGGAACGCTGTTCCTGGGCGGTTGCCAGCGCCTGTCGCAAACTGAATGGTTCCCGAAGGTGCTCGGCGTCGGCGAGATGGCGAGCTCCGCGGTGGCGCATGCCGTCACGTCGCGCCAATCGATGGCGCAGGAGTTCACCGAGGCGGATCGCTCGCCGACCTTTCGCAGCAACGGCACAGCGGAGCCGGACACAGACGCATACCGGGCGCTCGCCGCAAGTGGGTTCGCCGATTACCGGCTGGTGGTCGACGGACTGGTTGCGCGGCCCGCCCGCCTTTCGCTCGCCGACCTCAGGGCGCTGCCGAGCCGTACGCAGATCACGCGGCACGATTGCGTCGAGGGCTGGAGCGCGATCGCGAAGTGGAAGGGCGCGCGGCTTGCCGCCTTGCTCGAGGCGGTGCAGCCGAAAGCCGAGGCGAGGTTCGTCGTGTTCCATTGCGCTGATCCGATGGCCGATGACGGTACCGATCTCTACTACGAAAGCATCGACCTCGAGGACGCCTTTCATCCGCAAACGATTCTCGCCTACGAGATGAACGACGCCGTACTGCCGATCGCCAATGGCGCGCCCGTTCGATTGCGCGTCGAGCGGCAGCTGGGCTACAAGCACGCGAAATACGTGCTGCGGATCGAGCTGGTGGAGAGCTTCGCCCGCATCGCGGGCGGCAAGGGCGGGTACTGGGAGGACCAGGGCTACCAGTGGTTCGCGGGCATCTGACGGACCCTTGTCCGTGGCCCGCTTGCGCGATTGGTTCACACCGAGGTAATGCCATGCAACGGATGCCGCTTGGAGCCAAAGGCTCGTTCAGCCTCATCGTCACCCAAGATCACCTTGCCAACCGATTCAAGGACGCCATGTTGCCTCCGGTCCTCGCGACACCGGTCATGATCATGGTCATGGAGAACGCGGCGCTCGATGCGATGAAACCCTACCTGGATGCCGGCGAAACCGCGGTCGGCACGCGAGTTGACGTTCGTCACCTTTCTGCGACTCCAGCGGGCCGACGCGTCACCGGCGAAGCGGAGGTCACCAGGATCGATGGGCGACATGTCGAGTTCGCTATCCGAGCGACGGAGGGCGCCGAAGTGATCGGCCTGGGCACTCACGAACGGGCAGTCATCGACCTCGCCAAATTCTCGCAACGGCTGAAGTCGAAATTTGGCTAGAAGCGGACCCGCGCACGCCGCGGTTTCTCCCACAGCGTGCGCGCAAAGGACGAGGCCTGCGTCGTTACGAAGCCTGCTTCACCTCAGGCGCCTTCCACGTCCCGTCGAGGATGGATGGCGGTTTTTCCGACGGCCAGTACATTCGCATCATCAGCACGAACGCGTCTGCGGGCGCCGGCAACCAGTTCTCCTGCTTGTCTTTCCCGGGCGACTCGTGCTGGACGTAGAGGTCGACCGAACCGTCGGCGTTGGTCTTGAACTTGTTGCGCGAGCTCACCGTATAACGATTGATCGGGTTGGGAACGAAGAAGTAGTCCTTGTCGTACATCGTGATCGACCAGAAGGCGTTGGCCGGCGGCATCTCGCCCTTGTTGAAGTGCACCACGTACTTGTTCGCGCCGCTGTACTTCTTGAGCAGATCCGGACCTTCAGAGGTCGGATACACCGCATCCTGGATGCGGTTCGCCCCCAGGCCGTACCACGTGATCATGGCGCGGTTGCGGTAGCCGGTCCCGTAAACGCCTGCCTTGTGGAAGAACAACCAGCCGTTTTCGGCCTTGGCGTCTCCGGTGACAAGCGACTCCTTGAGGTACGCACTGATCTTCTCCTGCCCGGGCTTCGGCGCGGCGGCGATGCCCTTGGCCACGGCCGGGTCGAGCTTGGACGGCGTCGAAGTCCTGTCCGGGCACGATGCCGATCTTGGCGAGCTTCGCCACCATCGGCGCGTCCTCCGCTGCCGGCGGGTTGGTCTTCAGGAGCTCGGCGAAGAGCTTGAAATACGTCGCGCCGTCCATGGCGTTCACCTGATCGCGCGGCGCCGCCTTCATGTCGATGGCTCCATCGACCTTGACCGCTTCCGGAGCATAGGGCTTGCCGTAGGAGGACAGCGGCACCACCGAGACCTGATCCTGCAACGCGTGCACGGCCTTGTAATCCTCGGGGGTGCCGGTGCAATAGATGCGACCGAGCACCCATACCATGGCGGTGGGCGACTTGTACTCGGTGACGCCGGCGGGCAGCGTGCCGGACCACCCCGGACCCGTGATCGCGTATTTCTGCGCCTTGGTCCCCGTCGTGCGCTTGCCCGGAACCTGGAACACGTTGGTCCAGCCGTCGAGCATCGGGAACAGGAAGTAGCGATCCTTCATGTCCGGAATGCTCAGGATCCATGGCTCCTTCGACAGGTCGAGCCAGGTGAGGGTGTAGAGGGTATCGGCGTTGGGCGCCGTGACCGAGTGGTCATCGACCGCGGGGTAACTGCGCAGCCGTGCGAACTGGCCCATCGGAGCCTTCGAGCCTGCCGGCTTGTCGACGTTGGTCATTATCCGGCGCGTGTATTCCATCGTCACCAGCGGATAGGCGTAGATGTACGCATCGATGGCGATCTCGCGCGCTTCCAGCTCTTTCGCTGCTGCCGCGGCCATTTTGGCGACGTCCTCAGCCTTCGCCTTTACCTCGGCGGCAGCCTTATCGACCTTCGCTTCTTCCTGCTTTCCGCAACCGCCAAGCGTCATCGCCAGCAGCGTGGCGGCAAACAACAGTAGCGTCCTTCGTTTCATGTCGTGTCAGCCTTTCAGACGGGAATGTGACTATCTTGGATTGCAGCGAAGCTCTGCGCGGGGATGCCCCACTACCCTTAACGCGCGCTAATTGCATGCGCGGTGCGCATCATACCGCGAAGGGCTGCTGCTCGAAGCTGCGGTGGGGCGCTTCTCGCGCTCACGCGAATACGCCGTGCAGGAACCATTCGCCGTCGTCGATTCCGTAGCGGTGATCGCGATAGATCCACACCGTCTCGCCGCGCGGATTTTCGGCGACGAAGTAATCGCGGCGCACGTCGGCGCCGTCCCACCAGCCTGATTCGATCCGTTCGGGTCCGTCGCGCAGCACCCAGGGTTGCGCTTCGAGCCGATGGCCGAGGAAGTAACAAGGGTTCCGGCTCGGCAAGCAGCCAGACGGGCCGAGGGGCCGTGCAAGCGGGATCGGAGGCGACGGGGCCTGGTGTCTTCCTTCCCGCCCGGCCGTTCCGCGCAAAGTTCGCGGTCGAGTTCGATCCTCGTTTCACGCCACGCGCGCTCGGGCCGGTGCTCGGCGTGCGGCGTGACGAGCGTCACGGCGTCCTCGCCCAGCCGCGCGCGCAGGCGATCGAGCAGCGGAACGGTCGCGGTCGCGTCGTCGCCGGGGAGCAGTCCGAGATTGCGGCCGGCGAGAGGCGCGGTCGCCTCGCTCGCGAGCGCGATCGTCTCGACCGGCGCAGGCAGCACGACGCGCGCGAGCCGCTCGCGCAGCACGCGCGATGAGATGCGCGGGCTCGCGTGCCGGCGCCGCGAGCGCGACGCGGACGGCGGTGGCGGAGACGCCGGTCGTGACCCCGACGTAACGTTCGTGCGCGAGGGCGAGCGATATCTCGACGACGCCGAGGCCGCGGCCCGTGAGCCATCCAGCCAATTCGACAACGAGCCGGTTCACCGCGAACGCGAGCGCCTCGGCGTTGGCCACCGGCGCCGGCAGGTCGAGCTTTCCCGTGTAGCGCGGCGGCGGCACGAACAGCGGCCGCAGTTCGGGAACGAGGCCGCGCACGCGATCGAGAAGGGCGACGAAATCCTCGCCCACGCGCCGTGCCAGCGCGGCGCGCGGCAATGCGAAGGCCTGGCCGAAGGTCGCGATGCCGGCGGCCTTGAGCGTAGCGATGGCGGCGGGATCGGCCTCGGCCAGAGCGAGCGGCAGCGAGGCGAGCGCGTCCCGCCATGCCCGGGGGAAATCGCGGTCGGATATTTCCAGCTCCATTCCCGCTCGCGCGAACAGCAAAGCTGCAGTGGAGGTGGGCGCCAGCGCCAGCCGCGCGGCATAGCCGAGGTCGTGCGCACCCCGGCCAAGCCGCGCCGTCAGCGTCGACAGGCCGCCGAAGAGCCGCAGGCTGCCGCCGATCTCGGCCAGCACGGCATCGGGCGGTGCGAGAGCGACGGCCGGCGTGAACTGCGTGGCCCACGACGCCACGGCTTCGAGCGCGGCGGATTCAGCCTCCGGGTTGCGGTCGCGCAGCGCGAGGTCGGGTGACAACGCGAGCGACGCCGAAACGAGCTGCCCGGGGTGCACGCCGGCATCGCGGGCGCTGGCGTTCGCGCCGACGACACGCGGCGTGCGGCCGCCGGTGGTCACCGCGAACGGCGTCAAGGCGTCAGCGGGCGAATGCCCCCGGGTGAAAACGTCGAGGGGCAACGCAGGCAGGAAGAGACATGCCCAGAGCATGGCGGAGCGGAAGGATGAACCCGTTCATCGGGCGGAAGGCTCGCCCCAGATCGCCTGCTCCGACAGCCCGAGCTCGGCCAGTTCGGCCGCGCGCAGGTGGGCCTCGTTCGCGCAGAAGAATTCGTCGAGTTGCGGCGGTTTGACCGTGGTTCCGGCGAGCATGGCGTGCGCCTGGCCGCGATGATGGATCTGGTGCTGAAACAAATGCGCGAGGAGGCGCGTCGCGTTCTCGGTCATGATGCCCGCGCGCCGCATCACGGCGATCGGGGCCGGGCGAGCGTCGACGTCGGTCAGTGCCGCATGCGGCGATGAGACGGCGATCGACGGCACGTGCTGGCGTCGGAGCGCCGCGCAGGTCTCGAACGGCTCTTCGGGCTCGAAGAAGCGATCGACATCGAGATTGGGCGGCTCGCCGCGGAGACGCTCGCTCCAGCGCGTCGACGTAATACCAGTCGACGGTGAGGTTGTGGTTGAGCGTCGCCTTGAGCGTGGGGAAGAAGCTCGTCCGCGGCGCGACGAAGTCGTCCTGTGAGAGCCGGCTGCACGCATTGAGCAGGCGGTGGTTCGCCCAGGCGTTGTTGCAGGCCATCGTGAAGAAGTGGTGGGCGAGAGGGAGCATGGTGCAGGTGCGGATCGAGCGCGTGGGTGGAGGGCCCGCCTGCGCTCGTGCGGGGATCGAGGCGCATGCGGTGCCGTCACGTCGATGATGGCCGGTTGCGCGAGATCGCCGCCGCGGCGCTTCAACACGCGCACCGCGAGCCGGCCGTCCCGCGGCGCGAGGGAGAGCCGCAGCGAGGCAGTGGCGGCGATCGCGCGCTGGCCGGGACGCCGCCAGAGCACGCCCCAGGTGCGGCCTTCGCGCGCGGCGACCGCGAGTCGGCGCATCGGGCGCTCGTCGTGCGACCCGAGCCACGCGAACGCGGCGCCGCATTCGGGCGCGCGCAGCGCCTGCTCGTAGGCCCACAGCTGATCGGCGGGATTGCGGCAGTGGACGATGAGCAGCCGCGCGAGGTCGAGTCCCGCTGCGATCAACGCCGGCGCATACGGCACATGCGGCGGCGCGATCCAGGCGACGTCGCGGCCCTGCGCCTGCAGCCGCGCGAGCGCCGGCAGCGTGAGGCGGAGCTCGCCGATGCCTTCGCGCTCGAGCATGATCTCGGTCAACGCGCTGCCCGGCCAGCCGCGGCCGGGCAGCATGGCGTCGAGCGCGGGAAAGCCCGACGGCAGCGCGGCGGGCTCGGGCGCGCAGTCGCCGCCGCGCCAGATCGCGGGATTCGACAGGACGGCGGCAAGGGGACAGACCACGTTTTTCCCGTTTTTCCGGAAAGCCTCGGATAAGCAATGTCAGGGACGAAACGTGGTCCGTCCCCTACGATCCCATCGCTTTCGCCGCGCGCCGCTCGAGCTCGTCCGGCGGGACGTCCTCGACGTGGGTGGCGAGATACCAGTGATAACCGAACGGATCGTCGACGCCGCCGGTGCGATCGCCGTAGAACTGGTCCGCGACCGGCCGGACGAGCTTCGCGCCGGCGGCGACCGCCTGCGCGACCTGCGCATCGACATCCTCGACATAGACCATCAGCGAGATCGGCGAGCCGCCGATCGTGCGTGGGCTGCGCGCGCCCATCTCGGGATTTTCGTCGGCGAGCATGATCGGCGAATCGCCGATCTTGATCTCGGCGTGGCCGATCTTGCCGCCGGGAGCGGGCATGCGCAGGAGCTCGACGGCGCCGAAGGCCTTCTTGTAGAACTCGAGCGCGCGCGTGGCGTCGTCGAGGATGAGGTACGGCGTGACGCTGTGATAACCCTCGGGAATGGGTTTGACGGCCATGATTGCCTCCTTCAGGGATTGGGCACGGGGAAAATCAACCGGGGGCGGCCAGTGCTGTGCGAACACGGGCGCGACCTTGGGTTGCGCTTCGATGCGTAACAGCGTTTCGTGGAACGCCGGCCGCGCCTCAAGCAGGTGCGGCCGGGCCCCCGACCATTTCGACACGACGGCGGCGAGGAGATCGAGCGCGCCGATCGCCTCGCCGCCCAGGTACGGCCGCGCCGGAAAGAGATCGGCGAACATTTCCCAGTACTGGTGCAGGCGCGCGCGCGTGCCGGCGCGGATGCGCTCCTGCGTCGCCTCGTCGGCGTCCTTGCACCAGCGCTCGGGGAAATCGATGACGCTGATGGCGGCGTAGCAGTTCGCCGCGATGAACACGAGCCCGCGGATCGCCTGCGCCCGCGCCGAGCTGTCGCGCGGCAGGAGGCCGCTTTCCGGATGCGCGCTCGCCGAGATGGAGGAGGATCGCCGCGCTTTCGGAGAGCGCGCTGCCGTCGGGCAGCACGAGCGTCGGGATCTGGCCCAGCGGATTCAATTTCAGCAGCTCGTCGAACGCCGCATTGGTGGCCCACGAGGCCGTCTCGACGATGCGATAGGGCGCGCCGATGATTTCCAGCGCGGCCTCGGTCGAGGCCGAGCCCGAGCCTTTCTTGCCGTAGAGCGTGTACATCGGGTCTCCTGTGGGTGTTCGGGACAGTTGAAATGTTCAGGGGACAGACCACGTTTTTTCGGAAAGCTTCGAATGAGTGATGTCGGGGACATAAAACGTGGTCTGTCCCCTATTCTGCTACCAGCCTTTGCCGCCGCGCACGAGCCCGACGGCCACGCCTTCGATCGTCAGCGGAGCTTGCTTCGGGTCGACGACGATCGGCGCGAAATCGGGATTCTCGGCGACGAGCAGGAGCTGCCCGCCGCGGCGCTCGCAGGCGCTTGACCGTGACTTCGTCGCCGCCTCGTCCGGCCAGCCGCGCGACGACGATCTGCCCCGAGCGGGCGTCGGCGGTCCGGTGCACGGCGAGGAGGTCGCCGTCGAGGATGCCGGCGTTCCGCATGCTCTGGCCGCGCACGCGCAGCAGGTAGTCGGCGCGCGGCGCGAACAGCGCGGGATCGAGCCGCACGTGCGCCTCGATGTGCTCGGCGGCGAGGATCGGATGGCCCGCGGCGACGCGGCCGACGAGCGGCAGTCCCGTGCCCGGCAGCTCCGGCATGTCCGTCAGGCGCAGCCCGCGCGACGCGCCGGGCGTGAGCTCGAGCGCGCCTTTCCGGGCGAGCGCGCGCAGGTGGTCTTCGGCCGAGCTCGCCGTGCGAAAGCCCAGGCCCGCGGCGATTTCGGCGCGCGTGGGCGGCATGCCCGTCGACTCGAGATGCCGGCGGATCCAGTCGAGGACCTTCTGCTGGCGGCGGTGAGCGGAGAGCGGCATGGGGGATCCTTGAGGCGGACGGCGGTGGACGATAACCGTATGGATATGCGGTACTCGGATTATAGACGGCAGCAGGCGGCTGTCAACCCTGCTGCTCGGCCCATCCTGGCCGAGGGCCAAGCGCTGCGGTATTGACTCGCGGCGCGCGAGAGCATGCAATGGGCGGCAGGCGGCGTTGCGATTCGTTCTTCCCGCCGCAATGGGCGGTCCGCGCAATCGGCCCGCTTCGAGATCGATCCGTCAGTCCCTTGTGCATACAACCAGAGGAGCGTTGACCATGGCCACGAAAGCCACGAAGAAGTCCACCGCCAAGCCGGCGGCGAAACGCGCGAAGGGCGCGCCGAAAGCCGCCCCGAAATCCGCCGCCGAAGGCACCGGGCGCGTTCAGCCATGCCCGACGCCGCGCAACTCGCCGAGTACGCGAAGACAGCTGACGCCCGAGCAGGCGTTCGAGCTCTACCGGGCCAATGCGCGCCTTGCGCTCGACGTGATCGACGCCGCCATCGAGAGCACCGCGAAGATGCGCAGGCTGCAGTTCGAGGGCGAGGAGACCGCGCGCACGATGCAGAAGAAGGCGGCGCGCCGGGCGGCCGAAGCCGGCGACATGCCGGCGCTGATGGCCGCGGGCCAGAGCGTCACGCAGGAAGCGGTCGAGCGTTCGATGGCGTACTGGGGCCAGATGTTCGAGCTCGTCGTCGAGATCCAGAAGCGGCTGTTCACGCTGATGGAGAGCCAGATGTCCGACGTGCCCGGCGTCAAGCAGGCCAAGGCGGCGCTGGCGATGATGCCCGACATGACGCAGATGCAGAATGTCGTGAACGCGATGCAGGGCGTGATGTCGTCGGGCGGCTCGGCTTTCGAATCGATGCAGAAGGTGATGGGCGATTTCGCGCGGATGTCCGGCATGAAGCGCTGAACCGCACATACCATGAACAGCACAATCGGAGGTGACGGTGCGTGACTCGCACGTACCGGGCACGTCAATTGCTTATCGATGACTGCCTGGCGGATTTCGGTCCGCCTCACTCAGCGCGTCGCCGTGGTGGTGGCGCCGGCATGCGATCGATGGAGTGCGTTCATGGAGTCGCTCGAATTCAGGAAAGATTTCCGTTGCCGACATTCGTCGCGAGATCGACGAGCAGGACCAACGCAACGAAGGAAAGCAAGCGGCCCGTCCCGCGCACCGACGCAGGAGCACGCCGTCCTGCTCGACGCGACGTCGCTCTGGATCGCGGAGTTTGCCGGCGGGTGTTCGACCGCTCGTGCTGGCGCGCAAGTTTCCGCGCATCGCGAACAGCATCGCGCAACTGTGGCGGCGCGTCGCACGCTGCGAGGAATATCTCGACTCGCTGGTCGTCGATCAGCGCGGCGACCGGTCCGGATTCCCGCCGAATGTCGCGCAGGAGCTGACCGCACTGCGCAATTACTACGCCGAGTTGCATCCGCCTCAGGGTTCGACGTGGGATCTCGTTGCGCAGGACGACTAGCGCATCCTCCGTCGATCGCGCCGGATGCGGGCGCGCCGATCGATCCCCTGATCTTCCTCTGCCTGTAGCCTACTCACTCCGCCGTCGGTGACGGGCGCGCGCATTTGTCGCGCCGCCGACGCCGCGCGTCATGGCATGGGTACTTGCTGAATCTTCGGTGCCGCGCAGCCAGCTGCAATTCCGCAGCGTCCGCTGTAGCCGACAGTGCCATGAAGAGATCGAATTTCAATGCGATGAGTTTCGCCGATGCGCGACGTGTCGAGTTCGGTCATGCGCCATGAACATCGCCGACCGTGTTCTTCCGCAGCGGGATCGCGCGCCGCATCATGGGTTGCCTGCTGGCAGCCGCGTTGCTGCCGCTCGCGGGAAGCGCGTTCCTGTCGCTCGACCTGGTCACGAACCTGCTGCTCGAACAGGGGCACGCGCGGCTCGCGCGGTTCGGTGAGGACTACGCGAGCGCGCTGCGCGACCGTCTGTTGACGGTCGAAAGCCGGCTGCACGAGTTGTCAACACGGAGCGACCTCGGCGCGACGCCGCGCGGCGACGACCGCACGCGCCGGCAACGCGAGTTCAAGGCGATCGGCATCTTCGACGACGCCGGCCGCGTCGTTCCGCTCTTCGGCGACATCGAAGGCGCACCGCTCCCTGATGCCGCGCAGGCGGAGCGACTCGGTCGTGGCGGAACCATTCTCGCGACGACCGTGGGCGCAGGCGGTACGACTCGCCTGTGGGCGAGCACCGGGTACGAGTTGGCGAGCGGGAGGAGTCAGCGCATCGTCGCCGAGATCGATTCGTCCTACCTCTGGCGCCGCCTGGCCGACCCGGCGACGCGTACCGGAATCTGCGTCGGCGACGCCAAAGGCAAACCCCTGGCGTGCACGCAGGAGGCGGCGCCGACCGTGCTGCAGGCGTTCGCGTTGCCGTTGCGCGAAGGGGCCGCAAAGCGTGAGTCGTTCGCCGACGGCGGGGTTGCCTATCTCGCGAGCCATCACCTGCTCGCGCTCGAGCCGACGATCGCCGGCCGTGGCTGGTCGGTCATCGCGACGCGCCCCGTGTCCGATGTGCTCGCCCCCATCGAAGAGCTCCAGTCGATGCTGCTCGCGATGGCCGCGATCGCGGCCGTGTTCGTCGCCGTGCTGGGCGTAACGCGAGGTCCACCGCACGGTACGCGCTGTCGACGACCTGCGGGAAGGCCTGCGCAGGGTGGGCGAGAAGGATTTCACCGCGCGCGTCGACGCCAGGGGCAATGACGAGTTCGACGGCCTCGCCACGTCGTTCAATACGATGGCGGCGCGGCTCGGCGGGGAGTTCACCGCTTTGCTGACCCTCTCCGACATCGACCAGGCCATCGTGTCCCGGCTCGACCTCGACCGGGTGATCGAGACGGTGGTGCATGCGCATGCGCGAGGTCGTCCCCGCCGACGTACGTCAGCATTGCGATCGTGGATCGCAATGCCCCGGCCATGGTCCGGATCTACACGCGCGACCAGCGCCGGGACGGGGGTCTCGAGCTCGAGCGCTGCGCGTTCACTCCCGAGGACACGAACGTTCTCCTCGACCTACCCGGACGGGCTCTGGCTCGATCGTGCCCAGGCGGTGACGCCGTACCTCGCGCCGGTAGCGAAGCTCGGCGCGTCGTCGTTGCTCGTGCTGCCCATCGTCTGGCAGAACGATGTCGTCGGCACCGTGGTCCTGGGCTTCGCGGCCGCGGCTCTGCTCAGCGACGAAGAGCGGGGCAGGGCGCGCAACCTGGGCGATCGCGTGGGCGTGGCGTTCGCCACGGCCGCCAAGGACGAGCAGCTCTACTTCCAGGCGAATTACGACACGCTGACCGCGCTGCCGAACCGGCAGTATTTCATGGACCAGCTCGCGCGCCGCTTGACCCAGGCGCAACGCGATCCGCGCCAGTTCGCGCTGCTCGTCGTCGATCTCGATCATTTCAAGCTCATCAACGACACGCTCGGCCACGAGGCGGGCGACGACGTGCTCCGCCAGACCGCCGAGCGCCTGAAGCAGTGCGTGCGCGAGACCGACACGGTGGCGCGGCTCGGCGGCGACGAGTTCACGATCGTGCTGCCGCAGATCAAGTCGGCGCGCGATTCGGAGTCCGTCGCGCAGCACATCATCGAATCGATGGCGGCGCCGTTCCTCGTCGGCGGCAAGGAAGAGTTCCTGAACGCGAGCATCGGCATCGCCCTCTACCCCGCGGACGGGACGACCGCGGAGGAGTTGCTGCGCAATGCGGACACGGCGATGTATCGCGCGAAGGAAGGCGGCCGCGGGCGCTACGTGTACTTCGAGGAGCGCATGAACGTCGCGGCCCTCGCGCGCGTCAGCCTCGAGCGCGAGCTGCGCCAGGCGGTCGAGAACGACGAGTTCAGCCTGTGGTACCAGCCGCAGCTGGATTTGCGCACCGGCCGCATCTCCGGCGCCGAAGCGCTGCTGCGCTGGGAGTGTCCCGGCAGGGAAATGCGGACGCCGGCGGATTTCATCCAGCTGGCGGACGAGACGGGACTCATCGAGCCGATCGGTGAATGGGTGCTGCGCGAGGCGTGCCGGCAATTCCGCGCCTGGCAGGACGAGGGGCTCGCGCTGCCGCTCGTCGCCGTCAACGTGTCGATACGGCAGTTCCGGCAGCCGGCACTTCGTCGAGACGGGTGCGGTCGATCCTGCAGGAGCACGGGAATGGCGCCGCAATGCCTCGAGCTCGAGATCACCGAAGGTCTGCTGCACGAGTCGAACAGCGCCGCCGCCGCGCTGCTCGAACCGCTGCACGCAATGGGCGTGACGTTCGGCCTCGACGACTTCGGCACCGGCTACTCGTCGCTCGCCTCCATCAAGCGCTTTCCGCTGTCGACCATCAAGATCGATCGCACCTTTGTCGCGGATCTCGGCGCGGACGACGAGTCGGGCAGCGTGGCCGCCGCGATCATCGCGACGGCGCACGCCCTGCGGAAACGGGTCGTGGCCGAAGGCGTGGAAACGGAGCGGCAGGCGGCGATACTCGCGCGCCTCGGCTGCGATCACCTGCAGGGCCACTTCTGCAGCCGTCCTCTCGATCCGCGGAACTTCGCCCAGTTCTTCGTGCTCGCCGGGGCCAATCGGAAGCCATTGCTCACGGCCAAGGTCGCGGCGCGGGCGTGAGGCAAGCAGACGCTGGACGAAGCCCCGCGATGCGCTAGTCGTCAGCAGGCAGAGTCCAATATTGCAGCTCGCCGGACGAAGCGTTCGCACGTCGAATCGTGCGATAAAGATGTACGCCGACACCGGTAATACAGCCAAGACCAAACGAAATGACGAGCACCATAATCAAGGACATTTCTCCCTCCCGGATTAGATGTCGGTGCCGCACACGGCACGATTGAGCAGATCCCCGTACAGACCGCAAACGGTGGGGCGATAAGTCTATGCCCGAACTCGGCTCGAGGGGGTAATCCGTTCGTCGGCTGCGTCGAAGCCACGGCGGCCGCGCACCTGTCCGACCCGCCACTCGTGCCTGCAATCGCGTTCCATGCGGCCGGATTGCGCCGCCAGTGCTTCCTTCTGGTGCCCAGGGCCGGACTCGAACCGGCACGACGCGATTAAGCGCCCGCGGATTTTAAGTCCGCTGTGTCTACCAGTTTCACCACCCGGGCCTCCTCCCCGCCGCGGCCGACATTGCGTCGGACCCACCCGAATTGCGCGGGCAGGGCCTGCGCATGTTAGCAAACCGGTCGGTTTCACGCCGGCATCCGCACCGCGCCGATCGCACTGGCACATCGTTTGCTTTGTCGGCATTTCACCTCAACCCGTGCCTTATCCGCATGCGGTCCGCCACCACGACACCATGTCGAACCCATCCTCCAGCAGCCAAGCGCCCAGCAAGCCACAACGTCCTCCGCAAGGCGTCTCAGCGCGAGCGAGCTGCCGGTCGGCACGCCATCCCTCCCGCAGGCCGGATGGCCGCAAGCTCCAGCGCCGGCAGAACACGACGACGGTCAATCGGCTGCTGTCGTCGACGATCGACTGGCTCGCGAGCCTGCCGCCGAACGTGCGGCCGCTTGGCGCTGGCGACAAAGTTTCCGCGCGTTGCCAACCGGATCGCGCAGGAATGGCAGGAGCCGAGCGCCTGCCGCAAGGATTTCGACGACCTGGTCTACGACAAGCGTGGCACACGCCGGGGCTTTCCGCCGGACGTCTACGTCGAGCTCCTCGCGCTGCGCGACTACTACTACGGCTACGACATCCGGCTCGCGAAAGAGGCGTGATCGCGAGCGGCGGTGACGCCGCCGTTCGCGCGAGATGGCGCGCCAGCGGCAGCGCCGCCCTCAGAGCGGCAGGAACACCGCCGTCGCGAGGCGCCTGGGTGAATCGCCGGATGGTGCGATTCGTCCGTTGCGCCATCACGAGCGCCAGCGTGTCCTGGTAGGCGATGAGCTTACCGATCTCCCGCTCGAACGACAGATTGGGTGCGCCCGCCGTCATCTCGTTGCTGAGGAGCAGCAGCTCGCCGTTCGGTCCGCGGGCGTTGGCGAGTTTCCACGCCGCGATCTCGAGGTTGCGCGCGGCGTTGTACAGGCGCTGCGCGTCGAGGCTGTCGGTGAGATAGAACTGCGTCTTGTCGTCGTAGGCCTGCGCGATCATGCTGCCGACCCCGACGCCGAAGGCAAACACTCGGTCGCCCGTGAAGTCGGCCCGAAAGGCGAGCTGCATCGCGTCGATGCCGCGCTGGTTCGAGAGCTCGGCAAAGCGCCAGCCGCGACGCGGATCGAAGGCCCGGGCGACCCCGGCTTCCGGCCGTCGGGAGGTCGCTCTTCTTCAGCTCGCGCGGATTGCGCCGGTAGAGCTTCTCCATCAGGAGCTTGGCCGAGGCGATGCTTTCGCGAAGATGCACTTCGGCGACGGCGTCGATGTCCGACTTGGCGAGGTCGGCCAGCTTGAATTGGGCTTCCACCGGCGGCGGGCGCTGGCCCGTCGACGGCGCCGTGGGCGGGTAGGGGGCCGTCGAGCTGCAGGCGACCAGCAGGCACGCGGCCAGATACGAGGCGAACCCGGGCCGCGCGCGTCGCCCGGCCGGCGGAAAGCGCGGTGTCGAAACCATGCTGCGGACGGCGCGGGCATCATGTCCGCGAGAGTATCCGGAACGCGGATTGGGACGGTCAAACGTTCGCGATCCGGCTGCCACCGCGCGGTCTCGTTGTGGTAGGGTGCGATCCACCGCGTTTCTTCCTCACCTCGACGATACCGCGATGTCAAAAGACAGACCCACCGTCGGCACCGACGGAGCCGCGCTCCCGATCCTGCCGCCGGAACGCGATGCGCGCGTCTGGGCGCGCATGGTGCGCGTCATGTTCTATACCCCCGGCTTCCTCGCGCTTGCTGCTGCTGAAGACCGGTGAGCCGGCGAGCTTCGGCATCACGGTGGAGCTCCTGATGCTGGCGAGTGCGGCGGCGGTCGTCGCCGGGCTTGTTCATCGGTACGCAATCGACGGGCGCAGGTGCGGATCACTCGTCCCGGACCGGCACGTGGTGCGGGTCGCTGGTCCTCGAGTTGCTCGCCGTCGTGCCGTTCCTGTGCGCGATTCCGTCGCTGTTCCACGAGATCGCGAACAGCAACCTGCTGCACGCCAAGGCGGCCGGCGCGATGGATGTGCCGCTCGGCCTCTCCGAGCTCCTGCCGATGGTGGCCATCCTGCCGTTCATGCTCTATCAGCTCGCCGGTTTCGGCACGCTGCACTTCGTGGTTCCGAAGCCCGTGAACTGGGCGATCAACATCGGCATGCTCGTCGTTGATCGTCGCGAGCTACGTCGCCAACCGTCAGGCTGCCTTCCACGTCGAACGGGCGCTCACCGGCGCTGCTCGTGATCATGATGGCGCTCGCCGTGCTGCAGGGGGTGCTCAAGCTGCGGCGGATGCAGGCCACGTACGACGAGCACGTTCCGCCGAAGGCCTCGAAGTAGCGACGCGGCGCAGGGTTCGTTCGATGCGCCGACAGGCGATCGCCGTTGTCGCTTGCCGTGCAGGCAACGGTGGGTGCGCGTGCCGACGCCGCCGAGCCGCCGCGCGGCGTTGCGGCCGGACGCGCGGAAATCCAGGTCGGGCTCTGTACGCCGTTCGCGGAGATCGAGCGCGCGCTTCGGTTGCGCGCGGACGGCGGCCCCGTCGAAACCTGGCTCTTCGACGATGCGGCGCTGACGTTGATCGGACGCGGCCTGCGCCTTCGCCTGCGCATCACGGGAGAGCGCGCGGAGTTGACGCTGAAAGTGGCGGACCAGGATTGTGCGCGGCTCGATCCGAAGATCGTGCCGCGCGACGCCGGCAAGTGCGAGTACGACCTGCATGGCACGACGATGGCGGGGGCCGTGTCGCTGTCACGCCGCCTCGATGCCAGGGAGAAAGATGACCTCGTGGCCGGGCGCACGTCGCCGGCCGCATTGCTGAGCCCGGTCCAGGTCGGCTATCTGCGCGACATCGTCGGACTGTGGCCGTTGCCGCCGCAGATCCGGGCACTCGGCCCGATCGAGGCACGTTCCTATCACACGCAGGGAGAGCCTTACGACGTCGATGTGTCGCGCCTTCCGGCCGGCGAGACGCACATCGAGATCTCGCGCAAGGTGCCGGCGGCGGAGGCCCTTCGCGCCAAGCGCGACCTCGACGCGACACTCGTCCGCGCCGGCGTCGCGGCCTGTGCCGATCAGTCGGCGCAGGCCGCGAACAAGCTGCGCGCCCTGCTGCCCCGCTAGGGAGCCTCCGTACCTAGGACAAGTCGAACAGCAGGAATTCCGATTGCTCCGCCTTGCCGGTGATGGCAAGCGTGTTCTCGTCGTCGATCGCGGCGCCGTCGCCGGCACCGAAATCGCCGGCCATTGAGGCAGACGGCGCCACGAACGACCTGCAACCAGGCCCGGCGCCCGGGTCGCAATGGACGACTCACCTGCTCACCCTTGGCGAGGATCGACGCCATGAGCTCCACGTCCTGATGGATCACGACCGAACCTTCGCGACCGTCGGACGAGCCGACGAGGAGAAGCCGACCGCGCTTCTGCGCGTCGGGAAAGGTCTTCTGCTCGTAGCGCGGTGTGATGCCGTCGCGCTCCGGGAATGACCCAGATCTGCAGGAAGTGCACGGGTTCCGTCGGCGAGGGATTGAACTCGCTGTGACGGATGCCCGTGCCGGCGGACATGATCTGCACGTCGCCAGGCCGGATCACCGAGCCGGTGCCGATGCTGTCCTTGTGCTCGAGCGCGCCTTCGAGCACGTACGAAAGGATCTCCATGTCGCGGTGGCCGTGGGTGCCGAAGCCCTGACCCGGCTTGACGCGGTCCTCGTTGATCACGCGGAGCGGCCCGAAGCCCATGTGCGCCGGATCGCGATACTCACCAAAGGAGAACGTGTGCCGGCTGTCGAGCCAACCGAAGTCTGCCTTGCCGCGTTCGTCCGCCCATCTCGGATTGATCATCGTTCACCTCGTCGGCCGTTGACTGCGTCAGGAGAAACCGGTCGTCAAGCCGCCTTTGTCGCGCGCAGTGCTCGGACCTGGAGCGCTGCGCCCAGCAGGAACACGACGAACAACACGGCGCTCGCGGTTTGCAGGGCGGGTGCATCGGGACCCGGGAGCAACGGCGCGCCCAGGGGAAGCCGGGTCGTCGTTTCGGTGATGGCAGGGAATCATGTGGAACAGGAACGTCGCGGAGTAGCCGACGGCCTCGACATAGCGCGATGCGCCGTCCGAAGAGCGCGTAGCGCCCGGCGACCCACGCGGCCGCAAGAACGATCAAGGTGATGATTCCAAGCACGTGCGCCTTGCCGAAGCCGCCGTGCTGGAAGATGCCGAAGCCGGTGAGGCAGGTGAGGGCGGTGGTGATGACGTAGAGCTTGCCCAATCCGTTGCCCCCGGAGATGCGGCCATCGCGCACGAGGGCGATAGCGCCGGCGATCACGGCTACGAGGCTGATGGCGGTGTGAACCACGCCGAGTGACGTCAATCCGAACATGGCGATTCTCCGGGCAGGTTCCGCGTGCAAGTGCGGCGGCGGCAAGATTGTCGCGCGAACGGCGTCAGGCGGGAACGGGTACCGCCTTGATCGGCGCTTCGCGAATCGGCAGGTTGACGAGCGCGGCCGCGGCAGCCAGCGCCATGTCGGCGTACCACATCCACTGGTAGTCGCCGAAGTAGGCGATCGCGAGCCCGCCGAGGTACGCGCCGAGGAACCCGCCGACCTGGTGCGAGAGCAGCGTGAGGCCGAACAGGGTCGCGAGGTAGCGCACGCCGAAGAGCTTGCCGACGATCGCCGCCGTCGGCGGCACGGTGGCGAGCCACGTGAGCCCGAGTCCCGCGGCGAAGAGGTAGAACGTCAGTTCGGTCTTCGGGGCGAGCAGGTACCAGCCGATCAGCAGCGCGCGCGAACCGTACATCACCGCGAGGATGTACTTGCTGCGGTAACGCTGCGTGCACGAGCCCGCGATCAGGCTGCCCGCGATGTTGGCGAGGCCGATGATGGCCAGCGACCAGCCGGCCACCGCGGGCGGCAGCCCGCAGAGATCGACTTCGCCCGGCAGGTGGGTGACGAGGAAGGCGATGTGGAAGCCGCAGGTGAAGAAACCGGCGTGCAGCAGCAGGTAGCTGCGGTTGCCCATCGACTCGCGGATGGCCTGCAACGGGTTCGGCGCGCGGGGCGGTGGCGTTCGCGACCGCGGGTCCGGGGCGGCTGACGGTGCGCACCAGCGGCAGCGCGGCGAGCGTGATCGCCGCGAGCGTCCACATGCGCGCCCATCCAGCCGACCATCTGGATCAGCTTCTGCGAGATCGGCGCGAACGCGAACTGGCCGAACGAGCCGCCGGCATTGATGATGCCTGCCGACTTGCCGCGCTTTTCGGGCGCGAGGTGCGAGCGACGCGGCGCCGATCAGCACCGAGAAGCTGCCCGCCCCCGAGCCGATCGCGGATACGAGCCCCAGCGACACGATGAGGCCGAAACCGGAGGTCATGAAGGGGGTCATCGCCGTGCCGAGCGACAGCAGCAGGATGCCGGCGACCAGGACCTTGGCCGGCCCGTAGCGGTCGGCGACCGCGCCGGCGACGGGCTGGATCGCGCCCCACATGAACTGCCCGACCGCCAAGGCCGAGGCTGATGGTGGTGATGCCGAGCGCGGTCGAGGTGTTGAGCGGCGACACGAACAGGCCCATCGACTGCCGCGCGCCCATCGTCACCATCAGGATCGCGGCCGCCGCCAGGGTCACCACCCAGGTGCCGTTCACGCCGCCTTTCGTCGCAGTCACTCGCCATTTCCTTTACATGACGGTCATCATGATTGCATTATATGACGGTCATCATGTAAGCTGTCAAGCGTCTTTTGATCGCGCCGGAGGAATGACATGAAAGTCAGCAGGGAACAGGCAGCCGCAACCGCGAGCGGATTCTCGACGTCGGCACCCGGCTCTTTCGGGAGCGCGGGCTCGACGGCATCGGCGTCGCGGATCTCATGCGCGAAGCGGGGCTCACCCACGGCGGCTTCTACGGTCATTTCGCGTCCAAGGAGGATCTGATGGCGAAGGCGTGCGAGCGCGCTCTCGCGAAGTCGACGGCAAAATGGGAGTCGTTGTATGCGCGCGACGGACGCGAGGCACTCGCGGCGATGGCCGACACGTATCTTTCGACGCGTCATCGCGACCATCCGGGCACCGGTTGCCTCGCGGCCGCCGTCGGCATCGAGGCGGCGCGCCACGGCCCGCCGGTGCGGCGCGCCTTCACGGACGGCGTCCGGTCGCTCGTTCGACGTGCTGGCGCGAGTCGGTTCCCGGCCGCACGCGGGCGGCAAAGCGCAAGCGGCGCTGGCCACGTTCGCGAGCATGGTCGGGGCGATCGTGCTGGCACGGGCGGTGGACGATGCGGAACTGTCGGCGGACATCCTCGAGGCCGTGCGGGACTCGATCGATCCGGCCGCCGTCTAGCGACGCGATTCGCCTGGAGGCGTAGACTTTCCCGCTCTTTACAACACCGGTAACGGAGCGCACGCATGAGCACGATCAGGACGAAGGACGGGACGCACATCTATTACAACGACTGGGGCAAGGGACAGCCCATCGTTTTCAGTCACGGGTGGCCGCTCAGCGCGGACGCGTTCGAGGACCAGATGTTCTACCTCGCGAGCCGCGGCTATCGCTGCATCGCCCACGACCGGCGCGGCCACGGCCGCTCGAGCCAGCCGTGGAGCGGAAACGACATGGACACCTACGCCGACGATCTTGCGGCGCTGGTCGAAGCGCTCGATCTTGCGAGCGCGCGATCCACGTCGGCCATTCCACCGGTGGCGGCGAAGTCGCGCGCTACATCGGCCGCCACGGCACGAAGCGAGTGGCCAAGGCCGTGCTTGATCGGCGCGGTGCCGCCGCTGATGCTCAAGACGCCGGCCAATCCGGGCGGCCTGCCGATCGACGTGTTCGACGGCATTCGCGCGAGCGTGCTCGCCGACCGCTCGCAGTTTTTCAAGGATCTGACCCTGCCGTTCTACGGCTACAACCGGCCCGGCGCCAAGGTCTCCGAGGGCGTGCGCAATTCGTTCTGGCGCCAGGGAATGATGGCGGGATTCCCCGCGAGCTACTTCTGCATCAAGGCCTTTTCGGAGACGGATCTCACCGACGATCTCAAGCGGTTCGATGTGCCGACCCTGATCCTCCATGGCGACGACGACCAGATCGTGCCGATCGGCGCTTCCGCGCGGCTGTCGTCCAAGCTCGTCAAGGGATGCGACGCTCAAGGTGTACAAGGGCGCGTCGCACGGCATGTGCACGACGCAGAAGGACGAGATCAACGAGGATCTGCTGGCCTTCGTCAGGGCGTAGGCGAGCTTCCGCGGAATGGTGTAAGGTCAGGGTAAACTGACTCGTCGAAGGATATTACGGAAGAGCCCGCATGAGTGCGTCATCGCAATATGGTCGCTTTGGCAGCGGCAAGGCCGTCCCCCGCGTCGAGGACGCGAGCCTCCTCATGGGGACAGGCCGATTCGTCGACGACCACAATACCGATGGGCAGGCCCATGTCCTGTTCCTGCGCTCGCCGCTATGCGCACGCGCGGATCGTCGGCATCGACACGGCGGCCGCGGCCGCGATGCCCGGGGTCGTCGCCATCGTGACGGGCCGGGACCTCGTGCGCGCCGGCGTGAAGCCGCTGCCGACGTCCGCGGACTTCAGGCGGGCCGGTGGCGCGCCGACGGCGGCGCCGGCGCGGCATGCGCTCGCAGTCGATACCGTGCGCTTCGTCGGCGAGGCCGTGGCGGCGATCGTGGCGAACTCGCGCGAGGAGGCCCGGGACGCGCTGGAGGCGATCGACGTGCGCTACGACTCGCTGCCGAGCGTGGTCGATTCGACGGCGGCCGCCGCGCCCGGCTCGCCGCAGGTGTGGACCGGAGGCGACCGGCAACGTCGCGGCGGAGATACGCCATGGCGATGTCGCCGCGACGGCAAAGGCCTTCGCGCAGGCGGCGCACGTCGTGGCGCTGGATCTCGTCAACCAGCGGCTCGCGCCTTGTCCCATCGAGCCGCGCGCGTTGCTCGCGAGCTTCGACGCGGCGAGTGGACGCATCACGCTGCGCGCGAGCAGCCAGACTCCGACCGGGCTGCGCGACACGTTGTGCGACGAGGTGCTCGGCATTGCGCACGACAAGGTGCGGGTGCTCGTGGGCGACGTCGGCGGCGGCTTCGGCATGAAGACCGGCCTGTATCCGGAGGATGTGGTGCTCGCGTTCTGCACGCGCGAATCTGAAGCGGCCGCTCAAGTGGTGCGCCGAGCGCATCGACGAGTTCCTGGCGGCCTCGCACGGACGCGATGTCACCAGCAAGGCCGAACTGGCGCTGGACGCGTCCGGTCGCGTGCTGGCGCTCCGCGTGTCGTCGCTCGCCAATCTGGGCGCGTACGCGACGCCCGCCGGCGTCGTGATCCAGCTCCTCATCGGACCCTGGGTGTCGACGAGCATCTACGACATCCAGACCATCGACATCGGCATCAAGGGCGTGCTCACGCATACGAACCCGACGGGCGCTTATCGTGGCGCCGGGCGACCCGAGGCCATCTACCTCATCGAGCGTCTGATGGATGCTGCCGCGCGGAAGCTCGGGATGGATCCGGCCGAGCTCCGGCGGCGCAACATGATCCGGCCCGAGCAGATGCCGTACAGGAATCCGATGGACAAGACCTACGACAGCGGCAATTTCGCGTCGGTCATGGATCAGGCGCGCACGCTCGCCGACTGGAACGGCTTCGAAGCGCGGCGCGCCGAGGCGAGCGGGCGGAAGAAGCTGCGCGGGCGCGGCATGGCCGCGTTTCTCGAGTGGACCGGCGCCGACGTGTTCGAAGAGCAGGTCACCGTCACAGTGACCGCTGACGGCTACGTCGAGATCTTTTCGGCAACGCAGGCGATGGGGCAGGGCCTCGCCACGACCTACGCCCAGCTCGCGGTCGACGTGTTCGACGTCCCGATCGACAGGATCAGGATCGTCCAAGGCGATACTGACCGCGGGACGGGATTCGGCAGCGCGGGGTCACGCTCGCTGTTCGTCGGCGGATCGGCGGTGCAGGTGGCGGCGCAGCGCACGGTGCAAAAGGCACAGGACCTGGCCGCTGCCGCGCTGGAAGCGGCGGCGACCGACATCGAATACGCCGCGGGCACTTTCGCCGTTGTCGGCACGGATCGGCGGATCGGTCTCTTCGACCTGGCGCGACGGCAGCCGCAGCAACAGATCCGGCTGGTCTCCGTCAGTTCCGTCGCCGGACCCACGTGGCCGAACGGCTGCCACATCTGCGAGGTCGAAGTCGATCCCGAGACCGGACATGTGCAGGTCGTGGGCTATGCGTCGGTGAACGACGTCGGCCGTGTGGTGAACCCGCTCGTCGTGATCGGGCAGCTCGACGGCGGCGCCGTGCAGGGGATCGGCCAGGCCCTCTGCGAGAATTTTGTCTACGACGCCGATTCGGGCCAGGCGCAAACCGGCACCTTCATGGATTACGCGCTGCCGCGCCCGACGATCATCGCGGATTTCCGCACGACGATGGACGAGTCGACGCCATGCCTCAACAACGCGATGGGCGTGAAGGGCGTCGGCGAGCTCGGGACCATCGGCGCGACGCCGGCGGTCGTCAACGCGGTGATCGACGCCCTGGTGCGCGGCGGCGCCGGAGCCGAGGTCGACACGCTGCAGATGCCGCTGACGAGCGAGCGGGTGTGGCGGGCGCTGCGCGCGGCAAAGTAGATGTCATGGGGTCGGATCGGGATTCCGAGATCTGATCGCTTGCCGTCATGCGACCGCGCAGTCGTCGTCCTTCGATCACGACGATGACCGGCCTACCCGAGAATGGCACTCCGGACTACACGACGCTCGTTTCTTCGCCGACAGCGCCCGCGGTCGCGTCGGGTTCCAATGCAGCATCCTTTCGCAGGAGGCTGCCATGCACGACCTGCCGAGAATCGGCTTTCTGATTGTCGTCGACGCGTTGCTGATTGCGGCGCTCGTCATGCTCCTGGGAGGCTGTGTCGTGACGCGGACGCGAGATCACTACCCGCATGGCGACTTCATCATGAACGTCGGCTCGAACGCGCATTCGGCCCTCCCCTCGAGTGCATGACCGGTGAGCGCGCGGTGACACGTGAAGGCGCGCAGGGGTAGCGGATGCCAGGCCCCGCCAGCGACGGACGGGATATTTCGACGCTTCGGCTTGCCAAGCGGGTGGTCGTGGCCATCGTCGGCGGAACGATCACCCTGGTCGGCATTGCGCTCATCGTGTTGCCGGGACCTGCGTTCGTGGTCATTCCTGTCGGTCTGTCGATCCTGGCGACGGAGTTCGTCTGGGCGCGTCGCTTCCTGCAAATGGCCCGTGAGAAGGCCATTCGCCTGAAGGAAAAGGCGATGGGCCACGAATAGACACGCCGTTTCGCAAGCCCAAACGAAAACCGCCCCGAAGGGCGGATTCCGCGTGTGTCGCTATTCTGATCTTCAGATCAGCACCAAAGCCGCGTGCACTCAGCTGTGGCCGGCATGCGTGACGGTATCTCCGGAGAACGGCTGGATGAAGTTCTGCCGTTTGCGACGTGCGGCGGCTTCCCGCTCGCTGGCCATCTTGCTCACGACGTGCATGAATGCGAACACGAGCACGACACCGATGAAGCCCAGCAGCACGATACCGAAATCCATTGTTGCCTCCGCTTGGTGAGCAACGGAATGAGCACTCTTACGCCGACAAGTACTCGGACGCAAGGGCATGCGCGGGCATGAAGCGACTGAAGGCAGCGTTCGCGCGATGAACGGACGGGGGCGCTCGGAGGGAGGCGCTGGCCCGCGGCATGATGATGCGAATGGGTACTATGGATATTGCCTGTGAGAATATGGACCCGCCGAGCGCGGTCCTGGCGCCGCCAGGCACCAAAGAAAAGAGGCAGGGGCGCGACGCCACCTGCCTCTTCGTCTGTTACGCCGCGGATCCTGCGCCGCTTACGGAGCCGGTGCCGGCGCGCCCGCACCGCAGACAAGGTTGGTTATCCTGCCCCATCCCTGATGACCGGGGTTGCCCGCGTAGTTGTCGTTGGCGCTCTGCGTTCGATCCACGCGGACGATCTGCTTGATGTGGCCGCTGATGTTCGGCCCGTTCTTGACGACGTTGTCGGTGACGATGATGTCAATCACGTCGGGGAGCGTGGCCGGCGGATGCCCGCTGTTGCCGGGCCGGGCTTGCCAACTGCCGCAATCGTTATTGTTTCCGGTCGTGATGACGTTCGTCGCGAAACCCTTGAAGGCCGGATAACCGTTGCTGACGAAGAGGCTCATGCAGTTGTTCTTCCACCATTGCGCGCCCCAGAAGTTGACCTCGTCGTCGAGCTCGCGGAGATTGTTTTCGCCGGCGCCCGGAGCGCTCTTGGGCTTCCATTGCGCCCACTCGCAGTCGCCGATCACGAACTGTGGAATGTTGCCCACGGGCCGCGGCACCAGTCGCGCCTGGATCGAGAGCTGATTGTTGTCAGTCTCTGCCGTGTAGGCGAGGATTTCCGGGCCGTTGTAGCGATTGACACCCGTGCCGCACCGGGGGTCCTCGGGGTCACCGGCCTTCAGATTGCTCCCGAGGCAGACCAGCGCGTTCGGGTTGCCGATCGCGGCAAATGGCCGGAATTCGAGATCCACTGTTTCGGATGGCTCTCCGTTACCAAGACTGCCCGCAGTAATTGTGGTCGACGTAAAGTCGAAGCCATCGAGGTGGCGGGCGGGCCATTTTCCCTCCCGGCTCCCGGTGGCCCGGCGCTGACGACCGATTGGGGACGCATCCGCGGCACTTTCGGCGGCTGCTTGGCAGGAATGACTACGTTGGTAGGAGTTCTGGAGGCGGGGGTCGGAATCGAACCGGCGTAGACGGCTTTGCAGGCCGCTGCATGACCACTCTGCCACCCCGCCAGGAGCGGCGGCCGGCGCGCACGGCGCTGACCGGTGAAACGAAAAGGGAGAGCCGCAAGAAAACTGCAGACGCTCTCCCTCTCAAAACTGGAGCGGGAAAGGAGTCTCGAACTCCCGACCTCAACCTTGGCAAGGTTGCGCTCTACCAACTGAGCTATTCCCGCGTGGAACAGCCTTGAATTATAGCGGAAAGCGGGTCCAAGTCAAAAGCGCGGCCTACCCCACCACCTTCGCAATGGCCGCCGCGACGACCTCGACGTTGCGCGTGTTGAGCGCCGCCACGCAGATGCGGCCCGTGTCGATCGCGTAGATCGAGAACTCGTCGCGCAACTTCTGCACCTGGGCCTTGGTGAGGCCGGTATAGGAGAACATGCCGCGCTGCGAGAGGATGTAGCGGAAGTCGGCGTCCGGCACCTGCTCGTGCAGCCGCTCGACGAGGAGTGCGCGCATCAGCTTGATGCGGTTGCGCATCGTCGCGAGCTCCGCCTCCCACAGCGCCCGGAGTTCCGGCGAGCAGAGGACGGTGGTGACGATCTGTCCGCCATGGGTCGGCGGGTTCGAGTAATTGGAACGGATGGTTCGCTTCAACTGCGACAGCACGCGTGCCGCCTCGTCCTTGTCGGCGGCCACGACGGACAGCGCGCCGACGCGCTCGCCGTAGATCGAGAACGACTTGGAGAACGAGCTCGACACGGCCAGCGGACCGGGTGTGGCGGCAAATGCGCGCACGACGGAGCCATCGGCGTCGATGCCGTCGCCGAAGCCCTGGTAGGCAATGTCGAGAAAGGGCAGGAGGCTGCGGGCGCGGACCACGTCGATGATCCGCGGCCACTGCGCGGCCGTCGGGTCGACGCCGGTCGGGTTGTGGCAGCATGCGTGCAACACGACGACCGACCCCGCGGGGATTCGCTCCAGCGCGGCGATCATCCCGGAGTAGTCGAGACCGCGCGTGGCGGCGTCGTAATAGGCGTACGTGTTCACGTCGAAGCCGGCGCCTTCGAACAGAGCGCGATGGTTCTCCCAGCTCGGATCGCTGATCCAGACCTGCGCGCCCGGGGCGAAGCGGCGCAGGAAATCCGCGCCGACCTTGAGGGCGCCGGTACCGCCGACCGCCTGCACCGTGACCACGCGGCCCCCGGAGATCACGTCCGAGTCACGGCCGAACAGGAGTGCCCCCACTTCGCGGTCGTACGCGGGAATGCCGTCGATGGGGAGGTAGGAGCGCGGCGAGGCGAGGTCGGTCAATTCGCGTTCCGCGCGTTTCACGCATTCGAGCAGCGGCACCTTGCCGTTCTCGTCGCAGTAGACGCCGACGCCGAGGTTGACCTTGCGCGGATTCGGGTCGGCATTGAAGGCCTCGGTGACACCGAGGATGGGATCGCGCGGCGCGAGCTCGACGCCGGCGAGAAGCGAGGGAGCGAAGGGTGCGTTCATGGAGGGACGATGCCGTCGGGACGAGCCGGCATTGTACCTTGCGGCGCGCTCGACAATCCGCGCCGCGGCGGTTAACGTGCGTGCCCCAACGGAAGGGTCGCCATGACGACGGATGTCGCGCCACTGCCGCCACCGGTCACCGCGCTGCGCACGCTCGCGCGGGTCGGCGTGTTCGTCCGGCCGTACCGGCGCCAGGTGCTCTTCGCCGCCGTTGCGCTCGTCGTCGCGGCGGGCGCGGTCCTCGCGATCGGGCAGGGGTTGAAGGGCGTGGTCGACCGCGGGTTCGGCACGGGAGATGCGAGCGAGCTCGATCGCACGCTGGCGCTGATGCTGGGCGTGGTCGCCCTGATGGCGGGCGCGACCTTCGCGCGCTTCTATTTCGTGTCGTGGATCGGCGAACGGGTCACCGCCGATCTGCGGCGGGCGGTGTTCGACCATCTGCTGACGCTGCCGCCGGGATACTACGAAGCGACGCGGACGGGCGATGTGATCTCGCGGCTCATCAACGACACGGCGATGCTCGATACCGTCATCGGCTCGAGCGCTTCGATGGCGATCCGCAACGTGCTGCTGCTCATCGGCGGCCTCACGATGCTGGCCGTCACGAGCGCCAAGCTCACGCTGCTGGTGCTGGCCGGCGTGCCGCTGGTCGTCGTGCCGATCATCCTGTTCGGACGGAAGGTGAGGAAGCTTGCGCGGGCGAGCCAGGATCGGGTGGGTGAGGTCGGCGCCTATGTGGACGAGGCGCTGCACGAAGTGCGCACGGTGCAGGCGTACACCCACGAGCCGGAGGACCGGCGGCGGTTCGCGGCGCGGGTCGAGGCGGCGTTCGGCACGGCGGTGGCGCGGATCCGGCAGCGGGCGATCCTGGTGGCGTCGGTGATCATGCTGGTCTTCGGCGCGGTCGGCATCATCCTGTGGATCGGAGGTCACGATGTCGTGGCCGGCAAATTGAGCGCTGGGCAGCTGTCGGCGTTCGTGTTCTACGCCGCGATCGTCGCCGGCGCTGTGGGCACGATCAGCGAGGTCATCGGCGACCTGCAGCGCGCGGCCGGGGCGACCGAGCGCCTGTTCGAGCTGCTCGCGATCGAGCCCGCCATTGCCGCCCCCGCACGGCCGCTGGCGCTGCCGGATCCCGCGCGCGGCACCGTCTCGTTCGATCGCGTCCGCTTCGCCTATCCGTCGCGGCCGGACACACCCGCGCTCGACGATTTCACGCTCGACGTCGCGCCGGGGGAAAAGGTCGCGCTGGTCGGGCCGTCCGGCGCGGGCAAGACAACTGTATTCCAGCTGTTGCTCCGCTTCTACGATCCGCAACAGGGTGCCGTGCGCATCGACGGGGTCGACGTGCGGAGCGCCGACCCGCGCGCGGTGCGCGGGCGGCTCGCCGTCGTGCCGCAGGACCCCGTGATCTTCGCGGCCAGCGTCCTCGAGAACGTCCGCTACGGCAGGCTCGGATGCCTCCGATGGGGACGTGAAAAGTGCTTGCGAAGCGGCGTTCGCCTCCGACTTCATCGCGCAATTGCCGCAAGGCTTCGACAGCGATCTCGGCGAGCGCGGCGTGCGCCTGTCCGGCGGCCAGCGGCAACGTCTCGCGATCGCGCGCGCGATTCTCGCCGACCGCCCGGTGCTGCTGCTGGACGAGGCGACGAGCGCGCTCGACGCCGAGAGCGAGCGGATGGTGCAGCGCGCGCTCGAGCGCCTGATGGCCGGGCGCACGGTGCTGATCATCGCCCACCGTCTCGCGACGGTGCGCCACGCCGACCGCATCGCCGTGATGGAGGGAGGACGCCTCGCGGCCCAGTGGCACGCACGACGAGCTGCTGGGCACGAGTCCGCTCTACGCGCGCCTTGCCGCGCTGCAGTTCGCGGGGGTGGTCGACAGCAGCGGGCTGGAGTCGGCCGCCCGAATCGCAGTAAAATGATCGGTTGCCCTGCGATTCGCCAACCGGTCCACCATGCTCGTCACCTATCCGAACAGCCCCTACCAGCTATTCAAGCCGTTCGAGCCTGCCGGCGACCAGCCGGAGGCCATCGCGAAGCTCATCGAGGGCCTGACCGACGGCCTCGCGTTCCAGACGCTCCTCGGCGTGACGGGCTCGGGCAAGACGTTCACGATCGCGAACGTGATCGCGCAGACCGGCCGCCCGGCGCTGGTGCTCGCTCCCAACAAGACGCTCGCGGCGCAGCTCTATTCCGAGTTCCGGGAGTTCTTTCCCAACAATGCGGTCGAGTACTTCGTCTCGTACTACGACTATTACCAGCCGGAGGCCTACGTCCCGTCGCGCGATCTCTACATCGAGAAGGACAGCTCGATCAACGAGCACATCGAGCAGATGCGCCTGTCCGCGACCAAGGCGATCCTCGAGCGGCCGGACTGCGTGATCGTGGCGACCGTCTCCGCGATCTACGGCATCGGCGATCCGTCCGAGTACCACAGCATGATCCTGCACGTGAAGGAGGGCGATGCGCTGACGCAGCGCGACGCGATCCGCCGGCTGGCCGAGATGCAGTACACGCGCAACGAGGTCGATTTCCGGCGCGGCACGTTTCGCGTCCGGGGCGACGTGATCGACATCTTCCCGGCCGAGCACGCCGAGAACGCGGTGCGCGTCTCGCTCTTCGACGACGAAGTCGAGTCGCTGCAGCTCTTCGACCCGCTCACGGGCCACATCCGGCAGCGGATCGGCCGCTTCACCGTGTTTCCGTCGAGCCACTACGTGACGGGCCGGCAGAAGGTGCTGGACGCGATCGAGAAGGTCAAGGCCGAGCTCGTGCAGCAGAAGGAGTTCTTCGTCTCGCAGATGAAGCTGATCGAGGCGCAGCGCATCGAGCAGCGGACGCGGTTCGATCTCGAGATGATGACCGAGATCGGCTTCTGCAAGGGGATCGAGAATTATTCGCGGCACCTGTCGGGGCGCAAGGCGGGCGAGCCGCCGCCGACGCTGATCGACTACCTGCCGCCGCGGTCGCTGCTGTTCGTCGACGAGAGCCATGTGACGATTCCGCAGGTCGGCGGCATGTACAAGGGCGATCGCGCGCGCAAGGAGAATCTCGTCAACTACGGCTTCCGGCTGCCTTCGGCGCTCGACAACCGGCCGCTGCGCTTCGACGAGTTCGAGCGCCTGCTGCCGCAGACGACGTTCGTGTCGGCGACGCCCGCCGATTACGAGCAGACGCACTCCGGACAGGTTGTCGAGCAGCTGGTGCGGCCGACGGGGCTGGTGGATCCGACGCTCGAGGTCCGCCCGGCGCAGACGCAGGTCGACGATCTGCTCTCCGAGATCAATCTGCGCGCCGAAAAGCGCGAGCGCGTGCTCGTGACGACGCTGACGAAGCGGATGGCGGAGGACCTCACCGACTACCTCAACGAGCACGGCGTGAAGGTGCGCTATCTGCACTCCGACATCGACACGGTCGAGCGCGTCGAGATCATCCGCGACCTGCGCCTGGGCGAGTTCGACGTGCTGGTGGGGATCAACCTGCTGCGCGAAGGGCTCGACATTCCGGAAGTTTCGCTGGTCGCGATCCTCGACGCCGACAAGGAAGGCTTCCTGCGCTCCGGACGCTCGCTGATCCAGACGATCGGGCGCGCGGCCCGGCACATCAACGGCAAGGCGATCCTGTACGCCGACGTGATGACCGATTCGATGAAGGCGGCGATCGGGGAGACCACGCGCCGGCGCGACAAGCAGATCGCCTGGAACGAGAAGATGGGCATCACGCCGATCGGCGTGCAGAAGCGGATCAAGGACCTGATCGACGGCGTGTACGATCCCGACGAGGGCAGGAAGCAGCTGCGCACGGCGCAGACGCGGGCGCGCTACGAATCGATGCCCGAGAAGGACATGGAGAAGGAACTGAAGCATCTCGAGCGCGACATGCTCGACGCCGCGAAGAACCTCGAGTTCGAGCGGGCGGCGCAGCTGCGCGACCGGTTGGTCGAGTTGAAGGAAGCGATGTTCGGCGTGGCGCTGCCGGGGGACGATTGATGCGTATCAGGCGCTGGCTCGCCGCCAACGATGCCGACGCCGCCATGAGCGCCGACGGCGGCCGCCGAATCGGTCGCGGTGCTGTTCGTCTGCCTCGGCAACATCTGCCGCTCGCCGACGGCGGAAGGCGTGTTCCGCGTCGCGTTGGAGCGGGCGGGCCTCGCCGGTCGCGTTCGCGCGGCCTCCGCGGGACTCGGCGACTGGCACGTCGGCCTGCCGCCCGACCGGCGCGCGATCCAGGCGGCGCGCCGGCGCGGCTACGATCTCACCGCGTTGCGCGGGCGGCAGGTCGGACGGGACGATTTCGCGAAGTTCGGCTGGATTCTCGGCATGGACGACGCCAACCTCCGCGCGCTCGCCGACATGAAACCGCCGGAATTCTCGGGGCACCTCGGACTGTTGCTCGACTTCGCGCCGGAGTTCGGCGTGCGCGAGGTGCCGGATCCCTATTACGGCGGCCCGGAAGGCTTCGACCGCGTGCTCGATCTCATCGAAGCGTCGACGACCGGCCTGTTGGCGCGCCTGCAGCCGCTGCTGACCCGAGACGATTCCTAGTAGATGCCGGCGGCGATGCCGGCCGCGAGCGTCGCGCCGATTTCGCGGCACTGCGCCAGGATGTCGTCGGGCACGATCACCGGTTGCGCGGTGACGCCGCTCTTGTAGATCAGGCCCGGATGCACCTTGGAGAGGCGCAGGCCTGTCGCGACACGGTCGACGTCGCGCAGCGCGCCCGTGCCGTCGGTGCCGGCGCACACCAGCACCGCATAGGGCCGGCCTTCGAGCTTGCCTTCGCACGGATAGTAGGTGCGCTCCAGGAAGTCCTTGACGATGCCGGCCATGCCGCCGAAGTTCTCGGACGTCGCGATGAGCAGCGCGTCGGCCGCCATCAGGTCGGCCACGCCGGCGTCGACGGCGCGCAGGAATGCCGAGTCGACGTCGGCGATCGAGCGCGCGCCGTCGAGCGCGGCCTGCGCCATCTGCAGCGTGGCGCCGAATTGCGTGTGGTAGACGATCAGCAGTCGCTTCATCGCCGTCGATCGCGACCAGATGACGACGCGGAAGTACGGGATTCCATCCGGGCTACATCGTGCCCTGCGGGATCGAGCGCAAACAATGGCCATTCGCCCGGAACACCCTTCAGCACATGCGTTCCGCGCGATTCGAAGCGGAGCCCCGAGCCCGCCACCAGGTCCTTTACTGTGTGCGTCACGAGGACCTCCCCCGGTTCCGCAAGGGTCGCCACGCGGGCGGCAGTGTGCACTGCGATGCCCCCGACATTGTTGTCGATGACCTCGCATTCTCCGGTGTGCAACCCCGTCCGGATCTCGATTCCAAGCGGCCGAACACCGTCGGCGATGCTGCGCGCGCAGCGCACACCTCGCGCCGGACCGTCGAACGTGGCCAGCACGCCGTCGCCCGCTGTGCTCACCTCCAGGCCGCGAAAGCGCGGCAACTCGCGGCGCACGACCCCGTAAAACCCCTCCAAAAGATCGCGCCAGCGGCGGTCGCCGAGTGCCGCCGCCCGGTCCGTCGAGGCGACGATGTCGGTGAAGAGAATGGTCGCGAGGATGCGATCCGGCTCCGCGCTGTGGCGTTCCCCGGTGAGAAACTCTTCGATCTCATCGAGGATTGCGTCCGCGTCGGAACCAAAGGGTAAATGGTCCATGCCGGGAAGCTCGACGAGCTTCGCGCCGGAAGATCTGCTCGGCCATGAGGCGGGCGCTACCGACATCCGTGACCAGGTCGCCAACGGCATTCAGGAGCAGCGAGGGAACATGGATGGCCGGCAGGACGTGGCGCACATCGACGTCGAAGTTCATGCGGGACATCGCGAGCGCCGCCCCCGGGCTTGCCGACATGCGCAGGAACCGCGCCCACCATTGCCGTACGCGGTCGTCGCGTTCGAGGCTCGGCGCGAAGCGATCGAGTCCGACCGGCCCACCCAGTCTTTCCGGATCCTGTCGAGAAACTGTTCGTGCTGTTCCTGGGTGCGCCCCCACGGGTAATCCGGAGCAACCATTCGCCGAGCGAACGTGCTGATCCCAGCGGCGCGGTACGCGCGGGGTACGTCACGGCAAGGACCCGACCATCCATGAGCCCGCACGTGCGCGCGAGATCCGGCAAGCCCAGCCGGTCAGGCCCGTACCGCGGCTGGTCGAAAGGAGCAAGCAGAGGCCGCAGAACGCGCCGACTGAAATGGCGATTCGTCCAGAGGACCTCGATGTTCGACCGACCACTCGGGGACGAGGAGCGGTCCGGAACGCGATAAGCGAATTGTCCTAGTAGAGTAGAAGCGAACCTGCGTCGGGGCGCCGGAAAGAAGAAGGCGGGCACGAGGCCCGCCTTCTTGACGACAACGCCGCGCAGTCAGCCGGCCGGCGGCGAACTCTCCTTGCGCGTCTCGATGATCTGCAACGGCTCGTCGGCGATCGCCACGCGCGGCGGACGCACGCGCCGCGGGCCCGCCGGTGCCGGCTCGGGCTCGGGCATGAGGTTGGCTTCGATCGCGTCTCGACGAGCTCGAGTCCGGAATCGGGCGGCAGCGACATCGACACCGGCGGCAACTCGGGAAGGGACGGGGCGGCGGCTTGAGCCGGCCTTGGCGGGATCACGATCTCGGGTTCCGGAGCGCGAGGCGGCACGGCCAGGTTGATGACCGTCTCCGCTTCGGACAGATCGACCGTGCGCGGCGGCTCGAACGCGGCTTGCGGCGGCACCGGCATCGCCGGCGGAGAAGTCGTCACGGGTGGCGGCACTTCTGCGTGAAGCGCGGAAGCGGCCTCGAGCGCAGGTGCCGCGGATTCCGCTGCGATCGGGATGCCGCCGTGCTCCGCGCCGGATGTTCCGCTCGGCGGCGCGTCGCCGCGTTCGGGTCGGTCGCCACGATCGCCGCGGCGATGCCGGTCGCGACGACGGCGGTTGCCTTCGCCGCCTTCCCGCGGGCTCGTCGTCGCATCGGCCGGGCGTGTCATGCCCGGTTCGGCGGCCTCGATGGCCGGCAGTGTCGCATCGGCATGGCCCGGTGCAGCGTGGCGCGGCTCGCGCGGAGGTTGACCCTCGCGCGGCTCGCGTGGCTCGCGGGGCGGGCGTGGCGGGTGCCCCTCGCGCGGCTCGCGCGGAGGACGCGGTTCGCGCGGCGGGCGGGGTTCGCGTTGCGGCTGGCCTTCGCGCGGCGGGCTGGCCTTCGCGCGGCTCGCGCGGCGGGCGTGGCTCCTCGCGCGGCTCGCGCGGCGGACGTGGCTCCCGCGGCGGCAGACCTTCGCGCGGCTGGACGCGGCTCGCGGGGCGGCTGTCCGTCCCGCGGCGGTTGTCCTTCCCGCCGCTGCGCACCTTGCTGGGGACGCGCGTCGCCGCGGCCGCCGCGGTGGTCGCGGCCGTCGCCACGGCGCTCGTCGCGCCGGCCGTCGCGCCGGTCCTGGCCGCGATTGCGGTCGCGCTCGCCCCGGCCATCGCGCCCGTCGCGGCGCGCTTCCTGCACCTCGCGCGGCGTTTCGACGCGCGGCGGAGGGGTGGGGATCGCCGGCTTGCTCTGGAACCAGCTCAACATCGTGGAGAACCAGCCGGTCGGCTGCGGGCACGTGCGCCGCAGGCGGCGGAGCGGCTGCCGCCGGCGCCGGCGCAGGTGCCGGCATCGGCGCCGGCTCGGCGGGCGTGATGCCCTTGACCGCGGCTTCCTGGCGCGGCTCCTTCGCCTCTTCCTTCATCTGCTTGATCGGATCGGGCTCTTCGGGCGGCGTGACGAGGTTGAAGCTGAGCGGCAGCGGCTCGCTCTGGTTCAGGTCGTCGTGGCGCAGGCGCTCGATCGTGTAGTTCGGCGTCTCGAGATGGCGATTCGGAACGAGCAGCACGTTGACCTTGAAGCGCGTCTCGATCGACAGCACTTCGGTGCGCTTTTCGTTCAGCAGGAACGTGGCGACGTCCACCGGCACCTGGGCGACGACCTGCGCGGTGTTCTCCTTCATCGCCTCCTCCTGGAGGATGCGCAGGATGTGCAGCGCGCTCGATTCGGTGCCGCGGATGTGGCCGATGCCGTGGCAGCGCGGACAGGCGATGTACGCCGACTCGGCCAGCGCCGGGCGCAGCCGCTGGCGCGACAGCTCCATCAGGCCGAAGCGCGAGATCTTGCCGAGCTGCACGCGGGCGCGGTCGTAGCGCAGCGCGTCCTTCAGCCTCGTTTCGACCTCGCGCTGGTTCTTGGTGCTCTCCATGTCGATGAAGTCGATGACGATGAGCCCGCCCAGGTCGCGCAGCCGCAGCTGCCGGGCGATTTCGTCGGCGGCTTCGAGATTGGTGTTGAACGCCGTCGTCTCGATGTCGCCGGCTTTCGTCGCGCGGGCCGAGTTGACGTCGACCGACACGAGCGCTTCGGTGTGGTCGATGACGATCGCGCCGCCGGAAGGCAGCGGCACCTGCCGCGCGTACGCGGTCTCGATCTGGTGCTCGATCTGGAACCGCGAGAAGAGCGGCACGTCGTCCTTGTAGAGCTTCACGCGGTGCACGGTGGCCGGCATCACGTGGCTCATGAACTGCTGGGCCTGCTCGTAGATCGCCTCGGTGTCGATCAGGAGCTCGCCGATGTCCGGATGGAAGTAGTCGCGGATCGCGCGGATGACGAGGCTCGATTCCTGGTAGATGAGGAACGCGCCGGACTGCAGCTTCGAGGCGTCCTCGATCGCGCGCCAGAGCTGCATCAGGTAGTTCAGGTCCCATTGCAGCTCTTCGGTGCCGCGGCCGATGCCGGCGGTGCGCGCGATGACGCTCATCCCCTGCGGAATGTCGAGCCCGTCGATCGCGTCCCGGAGCTCGTTGCGCTCCTCGCCCTCGACGCGGCGCGACACGCCGCCGCCGCGCGGATTGTTGGGCATCAGCACGAGGTAGCGGCCGGCGAGCGAGATGTACGTCGTGAGCGCCGCGCCCTTGTTGCCGCGCTCGTCCTTGTCCACCTGGACGATCAGCTCCATGCCTTCGCGGAGCTGATCCTGGATGCGACCGCGGCTGCCGCCGTCGCCTTCCGCGTCGTCGCCGTCGCCGTCGCCGTTGGCGCGGCCGCGGCCCTTCAGGAACTGGCGCGCGATCTCCTTGAACGGCAGGAAGCCGTGGCGTTCGGTGCCGTAGTCGACGAAGCACGCTTCGAGGCTGGGCTCGACGCGCGTGATGACGGCCTTGTAGATGTTGCTCTTGCGTTGTTCCTTGCTTGCGGACTCGATGTCGAGGTCGACCAGTTTCTGGCCGTCGACGATGGCCACCCGGAGCTCCTCCGCCTGGGTGGCGTTGAACAGCATGCGCTTCATAGCGTTTTCCCGGCGCGGATCCGGCCGGGCGTGCGGCGAGGCGAAACGGAGGCCGCGCGCTGCGCGGCGTGACGCTATCGGGCGGCGGACGCGGACGGAGTCAACCACGGCCGCAGCGGTGGCTGCGGGCGGACGAGAGCGGGGTGGACGCTTCCTGGTGCAGGACGTGGCGTCGGCCTCGAGTGTGGCGAGGCGGTGCGGTCTCATCGGTGTGGTGGGCTTCGTCATTGCGTGCAAGCGGTCAAGCTCACGGCTGTCGCCGCCGGCACCAACCTTCGCGAACGATCGCGAATCGCGAGCCGGAGGACAGCCTGAGGCAGAAATCGTCGCTAAGTGCGCCGCGCAATGCGCCGCTTCGAACCGGCCGCATGCCGGGTGCGGAGACTGCGCTCTTCCTTTAACATCCCTACTTTTCCGGGGCGCAACGCCCGGACGGTCAGTGGATTTAACCGGCGGCCGGATTACGCAACTGCGCGCAACTGCGCGCAACCTGCGACGACCGTCTTTGCCCCACAGCGCGGGGCCTCGCCTGGCCGGTGGGGCCCTCGCCATCCTCCGATGATCGAGTGCGCCGCCTATCGGGCAGCGATCGTTCGTCGCTGCCGGGGCCAAGCGTGCTGCAGGGCATAATTATTAGGCATATGAACGATTTAAGCAAGGATGCTGTGAACTGGCTTGCAGTCGGGGAGGACGGCGTGGGTCAGCGCGTCGACAATTACCTCGTCAAGATCCTCAAAGGCGTTCCCAAGAGCCACATCTACCGGATCCTGCGAAGCGGCGAGGTGCGCGTGAACAAGCGCCGGGTGGGACCGGACACCCGGCTCAGCGCGGGCGATACCCTCCGCGTGCCTCCGATCCGCGCGTCCGCCCCGGCGCGCAAGCCCGGCGCCGGCGGTCGCGAGCCGGGTGGCGCTGCCGCCGATCCTGTTCGAGGACGACGCGCTGATCGCCCTCGACAAGCCCGCCGGGCTCGCGGTCCACGGCGGCAGCGGCATCGCATTCGGCGCCATCGAGCGCCTGCGCCACGCGCGCCCGGAGGCGGCCTTCCTCGAGCTCGTGCACCGGCTCGACCGCGACACGTCGGGCGTGCTGCTCGTCGCCAAGAAGCGCAGCGCGTTGACCGGACTGCACGCGCAGCTGCGGGATGGCGCGATCGACAAGCGCTATCACGTGCTGGTCCGCGGCAAGTGGCGCGACGCGCTGCGCGCGGTCGAGCTGTCGCTCACGAGTTACGTGACGGGCGACGGCGAGCGGCGCGTGCGCGTCGATACCGCCGGGCGGCTCGCGCGCACCATCTTCCGGCGCACGAAGGTCTGGCCCGCCGCCGATCCGCCGCAGGCGCTGCTCGAAGCGGAGCTCGAGACGGGCCGCACGCACCAGATCCGCGTGCATCTCTCGCACCTCGGGTTTCCGCTGGCCGGCGACGACAAGTACGGCGATTTCGCGTGGAACAGGACGCTCGCGCGGCAAGGCCTGAAGCGGATGTTCCTGCATGCGCACCGCATCCGGTTCGCCCATCCGATCGAAGGCCGCGAGGTCGTCGTCGAGGCGCCGCTGCCGCCCGAGCTCGCCGCCTACGTCGCTCGTCTCGACGCCAATGCCTGACGCCATCGCCTTCGCGCCGCGCCGGTTCCGGTTCGTCGTCTTCGACTGGGACGGCACGCTCGCCGATTCGACGGCGATCATCGCCCTCGCCCTGCAGCAGGCGTGCCGCGACGTCGGCGAGCCCGTGCCGGCCGACGTCGACGCGCGATTCGTGATCGGTCTCGGGCTCGCCGATGCGCTGAAGCATGTCGCGCCGAACCTGCCGGCGGAGCGGCATCCCGCGCTCGTCGCGCGCTACCGGCACCACTATCTGTCGCGCGACGAGGCGATTCCGCTGTTTGCCGGCGCGCGCGAGCTGCTGGCGGAATTGGATGCCGCGGGTTACCTGCTCGGCGTTGCCACCGGCAAGTCGCGGACCGGTCTCGATCGGGCGATGGCCCAGCAGGGAGTCGGCAGCTTCTTCGTCGGCCACGCGCTGCGCCGACGAAGGCTTCGCGAAACCGCATCCCGACATGCTGCTGCACCTCATGGACCGGGTGGGCGGTGAGCCCGGGCGACGACGTTGATGATCGGCGACACGACGCACGACCTCGAGCTTGCGCGCAATGCCGGTGTCGCGGCGCTGGCGGTGGCGTATGGCGCGCACCCGCCGGAGGATCTCGATCGAACAGCGGCCGCTCGCGACGCTGCATTCGATCGCGGAGCTTCGCGCCTGGCTCGCCGGCAACGCGTGATCGTTGGTCGTGTGGCGCGAGGGCGCGGCCCCGCGGGCTTCATACCCCAGGCGCCCGCAGGACCGCGCCCCCGCGCCACACTCATCGCAGATGGCCGCAGGGGCATACGCCTCAGCTGACTTCGCACACTGCGGCACGATCTGGATGCTCGAGCGTGGAGTCCGAGGGCATAGGTCTGCGGGCGCCTGGGGTATGAAGCCCGCGGGCCTATGCCCTCGGACTCCACCATTGCGAAAGCACTCAAATCTCCATCCGGATGACTCCTTGCGCGATGCCCTTGGCGATCGCCTCGTGGCGGTTCAGCACGCCGAGCTTGCTCACGATGTTCGCGAAGTGATACGTGACGCCGCGCTCGGTGATGCCGAGCTTGAAGGCGATGTCGGCGCCGGTCATTCCGTGCGCCGCCATCTGCAGGCATTGGCGCTCCCGCGGGCTCAGCGGCGCGCCCTCGAAATGCGGCGCGACGCCTTTCTCGATCACGCCCTTTGACAAAGAGCTCGTGGAAGCATTGTCCGAACAGCCACATGTCCCCGAGGCTGGCGGCGATCTGCCGGCGCCGCGCGTCGTCGATCATCGGCGTCGAATGACTGAGCGAGACCAGCGTGCGCGCCGGATAGCCGGCGTAGACGGGAAACGCGACACCGCTGCCGACGCCGTTGGCGGCGGCGTCCAGCAGAAAGGCGTCGGTCTTCGGATTCTTGCCGCGCTCGCTCGCCTGGTCCCAGACGAGCGGCAGCGCGCTTTCGAACGAGTAGAGCACTCGCGGATCGCACTCGACGTACGCCTGCTGGTCGTAGCGAATCACCCAGTCGCGCGGCAGCGTCGTGAAATAGTAGATGCGCTCGTCGTTGTTCGGCCGCAGGTGGTAGCTCGCCGTCGCGTACAGAAAGCCGTCGAATCCAAGCTTCCGGACGATCGCCAGCACGGCCGGCACGAGATCGCCGCCGACCTCGGCGGCCTCGACGAGCTCCAGCAGCAGCGGCGGCAGGAATTTCGTCCGATCGACCTGGATCGGCGTCAGCCGCAGCGGGGTCAGCATGACGGCACGCTCGCCGCGTACGCCGTCCGCCCGACACGGTTCAACGCCGCGGCTCCGGCAGGCCTTTGACGACGTCGCCGGCTCGGATGCCGCGCTCGGCGAACCAGCCCTTGCGCATTTCGATCGCATAGAGCGCCGGGCCGCGCGACACGTGCGTGCGTCTCGTCGTGCGGCGCCATGTCGTCCACGTTGATGATGCGACCGTCCGGCGCGACGAAAGCGATCGACAGCGGGATGAACGTGTTTCTCATCCAGAATCCCTGCGGCTCGGCCCGCTCGAAGACGAACACCATGCCGTGATCCGGCTGGAGGCTGAACCGGTGCATGAGGCCGGTCGCGCGCTGGTCCGGCGTCGCCGCGACTTCCGCGGTGATCTTGTGTCCGTTGATCGACAGCGGAATGGTCGGCAGCGCGTTGGCCGCGGCGGCGTCCTGCGCGAACGCCGCGCCGCGAGACCGAGTGCGCACCAGCGGAGGCAGCGGAGCATGGCGCCGGACGTTTCCATGCAGGGCTGCGCGTCAGGCGGTCCGCTGCGCTCGGCGCCGGACAGCGCCGCATCCACGGTCGCGCGATCGAGCGCCGGCGCGAACAGGCGGATGAATTCGTAGATGTAGCCGCGCAGGAAGGCGCCGCGGCGCACGGCGAGCCGGGTGGTCGCCGGGGCGAACAGGTGGCCGGCATCGAGCTTCTCGAACGCCGCGTCCCGGTCCGGATCGTAGGCCATCTGGGCGACGATGCCCACACCCATCCCGAGCTCGACGTAGGTCTTGATCACGTCGGAATCGAGCGCGGTGAGAACCACGTTGGGCGCGAGCCCCTCGGCCTCGAACGCCGCATTGATCTGCGAGCGGCCGGTGAAGGCGTAGTCGTACGTGACGATCGGATAGCGGGCGAGCGCGGCGAGCGTCAGCGGACCCGCCTTCGCGAGCGGATGTCCGCGCGGCACGAGCACGCAGCGATTCCATTGGTAGCACGGCAGCGTGACGAGCTCCGGAAACGACGCCAGCGCCTCGGTGGCGATGCCGACATCGGCATCTCCGTTCGCCGTGTGCTCCGCGACCTGCACGGGATTGCCCTGGTGCAACTCGACCTTCACGCGCGGGAACCGGGCGGCAAAATCGCGCACGACCGGCGGCAGTACGTAGCGTGCCTGCGTGTGCGTCGTCGCGATGGCGAGTGTGCCCTTCGTTCTCGTTCTTGTATTCGGCGCCGACGCGCTTGACGTTCTCGATCTCCCGCAACGCGCGGCGCGCGGTGGCGATCACGGCTTCGCCGGCCGGCGTGACGGACGCAATCCGCTTGCCCGCCCGCACGAACACACGAACGCCGAGCTCATCCTCGAGCTGGCGCACCTGCTTGCTCACTCCGGGCTGCGAGGTGAACAGCGCGGCGGCGGCATCGGACACGTTGAGGCCGTGGTCCGCGATGGCGCACAGGTAGCGCAGTTGTTGAAGGTTCAAGGGTGGGGCCGGAGGATAGAATCGCGGTTCGCTGCAATTATAGGGCCGTGCCGAGGCGGACCCTCGCGGTGTCGATCATGGCCCAGTTCTTCCAAATCCATCCCGCCAATCCGCAGCCGCGCCTCATCCGGCAGGCGGCGGCGATCCTGCGCGACGGCGGAGTCATCGCCTATCCCACCGATTCCAGCTATGCGCTGGGTTGCCGCATCGGCGATGCGGCGGCCGCGAGGCGCATTCGCCAGATCCGCGGCGTCGACGACGGACACCTCCTCACGCTGGTGCTGCGCGACCTGTCCGAGATCGGCCATTTCGCCAAGCTCGACAACTGGCAGTTCCGGATCGTCCGGCAGGGCACTCCGGGGAAGTACACCTTCCTGCTGCCGGCGACGCGCGAGGTGCCGCGCCGGTTGCAGCACCCGAAACGGAGCACCGTCGGCGTGCGCGTGCCCGATCATGCCGTCGCGCAGGCGCTTCTCCTCGAGCTCGGCGAACCCATCCTGTCGTCGACGCTGATCCTGCCGGGGTCGAGCGAACCATTGAACGACGCCGAGGCGATCCGGGAAACGGTGGGCGCGCAGCTCGACCTCGTCATCGATGCCGGAGCCTGCACCGCGGAGCCTACGACTGTCGTCGATCTCGCGGTCCTGCCGCCCGTCATCGTGCGCCTCGGCGCGGGCGATCCGGGTCGGCTCGGACTCGATGCGGGCCCTTCCGCGTGATGCGGGCGCAGCCGGGGCCGGACTGGAGTAAAATAGTCGGCCAATGGATTTTTCGCTCGCGACCATCGTGCTCTGGGCGGTGCCGGTGGTCTTCGCGATCACGTTGCACGAAGCCGCGCACGGCTACGTGGCGAAGCTGTTCGGTGACCAGACGGCCTGGATGCTGGGCCGGGTCACGGCGAATCCGATCAAGCATATCGACCCGGTGGGAACGATCCTGGTGCCGGCAATGCTGCTTTTGAGCGCCAAGTTCCTGGGGAGCGCGCCATTCATTTTCGGCTGGGCCAAGCCCGTTCCCGTGAATTTCGGCAACCTGCGAAATCCAAAGCGCGACATGTTTTGGGTTGCCGGCGCCGGACCGGCTGCGAATTTCGCGATGGCAATCGCGTGGGCGCTGCTGCTGAAGGACACGGCGCCCGATGCGGCGCTGGCAAGCGATGGCCTGCACGCAATGGCCAACATCGGAGTATTGATCAACTTGATGCTGATGGCGTTGAACCTCTTGCCGATTCTTCCCCTCGACGGCGGCCGCATCGCGGTCAGCCTGCTGCCGCATTCGATGGCGATGAGCTACGCGCGCATGGAGCCGTACGGCTTCCTGATCGTCATCGTGCTCCTGGCGACGGGCATCCTGGGCTGGCTGATGCATCCGATCCTTCGCGTCGGCGAGTTCGTTCTAAGCGCGATTGTCGGCCTTTGATCCTCCTGCGCCTCGCGTGAGATGAACATGTTCGACGATCGCGTGCTCTCGGGCATGCGCCCGACCGGCCGGATGCACATCGGCCACTACCATGGGGCGCTCAAGAACTGGGTGAAGCTGCAGGAGGAGTACGAATGCCTGTACTTCGCGGCCGACTGGCACGCGCTTACGACCCATTTCGAAAGCACGGGAACCATCGCCGAGAACGTCTGGGAAATGTTCGTCGACTGGTTCGCCGCCGGCATCAATCCCGCGCGCGCCACGATCTTCATCCAGTCGCGCGTGCCCGAGCATGCGGAGCTGGCGCTGCTGCTCGGCATGATCGCGCCCGTGGGATGGCTCGAACGGGTGCCCACGTACAAGGACCAGCAGCAGAAGCTCGCCGATCGCGACCTCTCCAATTTCGGATTCCTCGGCTATCCGGTGATGCAGGCGGCGGACATCCTGATTTACCGCGCGAACATGGTGCCCGTGGGCGAGGACCAAGTGTCGCACGTCGAGCTCGTGCGCGAGCTCGCGCGTCGCTTCAACTACATCTACGGCCGCGAGGCGGGATTCGAGGACAAGGCGAAGGCGGCGGTGAAGAAGCTCGGCGCCAAGAAGGCGCGCCGCTACGGCGAGCTTCGCACGGCGTTCCAGGAACGCGGCGACGACGCAGCGCTCGAGAGCGCGAAGGAGCTGCTGAACGAGACGCAGAATCTGTCGCTCGGTGACCGCGAGCGGCTCTTCGGCTACCTCGAAGGCTCGCGGCGCGTGATCCTGCCCGAGCCGGGACCCCTCCTGACGGAGACGCCGAAAGTCCCCGGGCTCGACGGCACGAAGATGTCGAAGTCTTACGGCAATGCGATCCTGATGCGCGAGGAACCCGCGATCGTCACGCAGAAGATCCGCACGATGCAGACCGATCCGGCGCGCGCGCGGCGCTCCGACAAGGGCGATCCGGCCCGCTGCCCGGTGTGGCCGCTGCATCAGATCTACTCGGATGCCACGACCCGGGAATGGGTGGTCAAGGGCTGCACGACCGCGGGCATCGGCTGTCTCGAATGCAAGCAACCCCTGATCGACGCGATCATCCGCGAGCAGGAGCCGATCCGCGAGCGCGCGCAACCGTACCTCGACGACCCGCAGCTCGTGCGCAACATCGTGGCCGACGGATGCGAGCGCGCGCGCAAGCTCGCCGAGGAGACGATGCGGGACGTCCGCGGGGCGATGGGGCTCGATTACACATGAGCGAGCGGGGCGAAGCCCAGGCCCGAAGGGCGCGTCCGCGAGCGATTGTGGCGGACGACAAACGCACGGGTCCATGGCACGTACGGTCCAAGGAGGCCGCGACATGAGCGCCTTCGAGCTCACGCCGCAGGGCGGAGCGCCGGTGGCCAAGGTCTACGGCGAGCCGATGCTCGAGCTGCCGCACGATCTGTACATTCCGCCCGAGGCGCTCGAAGTCTTCCTCGACACGTTCGAGGGCCCGCTCGATCTCCTGCTCTACCTCATCCGCAAGCAGAACATCAACGTGCTCGAAATACCGATGGCGGAGCTCACGCGGCAGTATCTCGGCTACGTCGAGATGATGCGCCGGACCCAGCTCGAGCTCGCCGCCGAGTACCTGCTGATGGCCGCCGTGCTGATCGAGATCAAGTCGCGCCTGTTGCTGCCGAAGCCGCCGGCAGCGCCCGGCGCCGAGCCGGAAGACCCCCGCGCGGAGCTCGTGCGTCGCCTGCTCGAGTACGAGCGGATGAAGCAGGCGTCGCGGGAGATCGACGCCCTGCCCATGGCCGACCGGGATTTCGCGCTGGTCCGGGTGTGGTTCGAGCGGACCGCCTCCGCGCGCCTGCCGGACGTCTCGCCCGACGACCTGCGCACCGCCTGGGCGGGACTCCTTGCGCGGGCGCGCATCAACCGGCATCATCTCGTCAGCCGCGAGCAACTCTCGGTCCGCGCCGAGATGAGCCGGATCCTGAAGATGCTGGAGCCGTCGCGCTTCGCCGAGTTCACGACCCTGTTTGCGCGGCACGCGGACGTGCCGCATCTCATCGTGACATTTCTCGCGCTGCTCGAGCTCGCGCGGGAGCAGCTCGTCGCGATCGCGCAGTCCGAGCCTTACGCGCCGATCTACGCGCAGTTGACGGGCGGCCCGGCCTTCGCGCTGGCCTCCTGACCCGATTCACGGACACGGTTGCACGATGGACGATTCGCAACAGATGAGGAATATCGTCGAAGCGGCGCTGCTCACGGCGGGAGAACCCGTCGCGGCGCCCGCGCTCGCGAAGCTCTTCGAGCCGGCGCTCGATACGCCGACCGTCACGCGGCTGCTCGACGAGATCGCGGCGGAGTGGACCGGCAAGAGCGTCGAGCTCGTCCAGGTCGCGTCCGGCTGGCGCTTCCAGTGCAAGGCCGCCGTCCAGTCCTATCTCGACCGGCTTGCGCCGGAAAAGCCGCCACGCTATTCGCGCGCGGTGATGGAAACCCTGGCGATCATCGCCTATCAGCAACCCGTGACCCGCGGCGATATCGAAGCCATCCGCGGCGTCGCCGTGTCCACCAACATCGTCAAGACGCTGGAGGACCGCCAATGGGTCGAAGTGGTCGGCCACCGCGAGACGCCGGGCCGTCCGGCGCTCTACGCGACCACCAAGACCTTCCTCGACGATCTCGGCCTCTCCGCGCTGTCGGAGCTGCCCTCGCTGGCCGAGCTCGACGCTTCCCACCTGCTGGAGAATCCCGATGCAACCACCCAAGCCGCCGAAGCGCAACTCGCGCTCGCGATCCCGATCGTGGCATCGCCCACCGACCGGCCCGATGCACCAGCCGAGCCTGGCGCTGCAGCAGATCACGGAGAGCATGGCGCCCCCGCGCCACCGCGCCTCCACTGACGACATCTTCACCGAGCCGCAGCGCCTGCACAAAGTGCTGGCGTCGTGCGGGTTCGGCTCGCGCCGCGCGATGGAGGAAATGATCCTCGCGGGCCGCATCACGGTGAATCGCGAACCTGCCGACGTCGGCCAGAAGGTGGGGCCGGGCGACGAGGTGCGGATCAACGGCGAGCTCGTCGAAAGTCCGCTTCGCCGAGCCGCGCGCGCGCATCCTGATGTACCACAAGACGGCCGGCGAGATCGTCACGCGCGACGATCCGGAGGGGCGGCCGACGGTGTTCGAGAAATTGCCGAACATCGGGCACGGCAAATGGATCGCGATCGGACGCCTCGACTTCAACACCGAGGGCCTGCTGCTGTTCACCAACTCGGGCGAGCTCGCGAACAAGATGATGCACCCGCGCTACGAGGTCGAGCGCGAGTACGCGGTCCGGGTCATGGGACTTCTCACGCCCGAGCAGCAGGAATCGCTGCTGACCGGCATCGAGCTGGAGGACGGGCCGGGCAAGGTCGAGAAAATCGAGGACGGCGGCGGCGAGGGCTCGAACCACTGGTATCACGTGGTCCTGAAGGAAGGCCGCAATCGCGAGGTGCGGCGCCTCTTCGAAGCCCTCGGCCTCACGGTGAGCCGCCTCATTCGAACGCGCTACGGGCCGGTCGCGATGCCGTCGCGCGTGAAACGCGGACAAGTGCTGGAGCTCACGCCGGAGGAAGTCGGCGCGGTGCTCACGGGCGCCGGCATGCGCACCACGGGTCCTTCGCCGCAGCGGCAGGGACAGGGACCACGGTCCCAGGGACAGGGATCACGGCCGCAGGGCCAGGGCGCGCGCGGGCACGGCAAGGGGTCACGGCCCGCCCATGGGCAACGCGATCCAGGTCAAGGCGGGCCGGTGCGCGAGCCCGGACCTGCCCGGCGAAGCTGCCGCGGACGCCGGCGACGTGCCGGAATTCGAGGGCATCGAGCCCGGCAACAGCGTGCATGGACTCCCCACCCACGGGAATACCCCGGTGGGCAAGTTCTTCAGCAAGAGTCACGGCAAGCCGCACGGGCGACCGCAGGGCCAGGGCGGGCCGCGCCGAGGAGGCGCCGGCCACGGCACTGCGGGGCGCCCGTTCGGGGGCCAGGGCCGGCCGCCGGGCGGCAAGTCTCGCCACGCCGAACCGCGGGGCGCCCACAGCCCGTCGTCGCCCTATGTGATGACGACGCTGACCGTTCCAGGTGCGGTGCCGGAAGGCCTTCCGGGCACCGGATCGCCGCGGCCGCATGGACAGCGTCGCGGCAAGGGCCCCAAAGGACGACCGCCGCGCGGCAACGGTCCCAACGGTCCCAACGGTCCGAACCGGGGCAACCCGTCCGCCGGCCCGGGGAACGGTCAAGCCAACGGTCCGGGCAAGAAACGGGGCCGGGGCAATCGCCATCGCCGCGGACCAAACCCCGGTGCGACCCCGGAAACGGCGAGCCGCGGGTGGCGCGACCGGCCGACGTCGACGACGACATCGGCAATCGCGCCCCGAGCTGTGCCCAGGCACGAGGCACCGCGCGTGCCGAAACCCGACGCGCCGCGCGCAGTGCCGCCAGTCCATGTCGATGACGACATCGGCAATCGCAAGCCGCGCGAGCCCGATACGTCGCCGTCGCCGGGCAACGAGGTGCCGCGCGCCGTGCGGCCGGTCAAGGGTCGACGACGACTTCGGCAACCGCTGACGGGTTCCCTTCGTTCAATCGAGAAAGAGGTCGGGCAGGAGCGGCGTGCCGGGCTTGATCGCGTAGCGCTCGAGATCGGTCGACTCCCGCTTCGGCGAGCACCTCTTCGTCGATGAAGAAACCGGCCCGTCGTGGTCCGCGCATCGCGCGCGAGGATCGCGATCGCGGCGTCCGCGACGATCTCCGGACGGCGCATCCGGTCGGTGCGCTCCGCCGCACCTGGGAATCATCGCCACGGCCGCGGTGGCGATGACGGAGCGCGGCCAGAGCGCGTTGACGCCGATGCCATCGGCGCGGAACTCCTCGGCCATTCCGAGCACGCACATGCTCATGCCGTACTTCGCGATCGTGTAGGCGACGTGGCCGCGGAACCATTTCGGGTCGAGGTTAAGCGGCGGCGCGAGCGTGAGGATGTGCGGATTCCGTCCCGCGGCCGCGGCCGTCCTGAGATGCGGCAGGCACGCCTGCGAGCAGGCGAAGGTGCCGCGCACGTTGACGTCGAACATGAGGTCGAAGCGCTTCATCGGCGTCGCGGCCGTGCCCGTGAGGCTGATCGCGCTCGCGTTGTTGACGAGGAGGTCGATCCCGCCGAAACGTTCCACGGTCGCCCGCACCGCCGCTGCGACCGCGGCTTCGTCGCGGATGTCGCAGGCGATGGGCAGCGCACGGCCGCCGGCCCGCTCGATCGAGGCGGCCGCGGAGTGAATCGTCCCTTCGAGCTTCGGGTGGGGTTCGACGGTCTTGGCGGCGATGGCGACGTTGGCGCCGTCCTTCGCCGCGCGCAGCGCGATCGCGAGCCCGATGCCGCGCGAGCCGCCGGTGATGAACAGCGTCTTGCCGGCAAGGCGGGCGATCCAGGAGCTATTCACGTCCGAATTGCGGCGGCCGCTTCGCGAGAAAGGCGGTGATGCCTTCCACGAAATCCGTCGTGCCCGCGCAGGCCGCGAAACTCGTCCGCCTCGGCGTCGAGCTGCTCCGACAGCGTGCGGCCCAGCGATTCGCGCACGAGTCGCTTCGCATTGCGCAACGCGAGCGCGGGTCCCGTCGCCAGCGCCTGCACGATGGCGTTCGTCGCGGCGTCGAGCTCGGCCGCCGGCACGACCCGGTTGACGATGCCGAGCGACAAGCGCCTCCGCGGCGCCGAAGCGTTCGCCGAGCAGGAAGATCTCCATCGCCTTGCGCAGAGCCGACCAGGCGCGGCAACGACCACGATCCGCCGCCGTCCGGCGTCAGCGCGATCTGCCGGTACGCCGACGCGAAGTAGGCGTCGTCGGCGGCGACGACGAGATCGCAGGCGTTCATCAGCGACAGGCCGAAGCCGGCGACGGCGCCGTGGACGCGGCCGACGACCGGATGCGGCATCCGATGCAGGTGCTCGATCGCGCCATGCAGGCGACCGATGAGGCGCGCGAAGCCTTCGCTGCGCGCGGCCGGCGCGTCGCCGAGCGTCGCGGCGAAGGAGCGGATGTCACCGCCCGCCATGAAATGCCGCCCCGCGCCGCGCAGCACGACGACGCGCAGGCTGTCGTCGCCGGCGATCGCCGTCGTGTGCGCGACGAGCGCATCGACCATCGACGGGTCGAGGACATTGAGCTCGTTCGGACGATTGAGGGTCAGCGTCGCGACGGGACCGTCGCGCGCGAAGAGGACGGTGTCGTTCATCGGAAAAAGTCTAGCACGCGCGATTTACTCCCGGCTCGCTCGGCGTCTTCGTCGCTTCCGGCGCCGGGCTGCGAAACGGTCGCGCGGCGTCGAGCTCGTCGATGGCGTGCGCGACGTCCACGCGCTCCCGCGCGCAGAAATCGGCGATCGCGCGCGCGAACTCGCCGTCGGCGATCGCGTGCGCGGACCAGGTCGTGCACCGGCAGGAGGCCGCGGGCGAGCTTGTGCACGCCCTGGGCGCCGCCCTCGAAGCGCGCGATCTTCCGCTCGATGCAGAAGTCGATCGCCTGGTAGTAGCAGGCCTCGAAGTGCAATCCCGGCACGTAGTCGGTCGTGCCCCAATACCGGCCCCACAGCGTGCTGGCGTCGAAGATGTCGAGCGCGGCGCAGATCGGCTGTGCCGTCGCGGTGGCCGAGCGCCAGCATCACGTTTCCCGGGCAGGTCGGCGCCGATGCGCTCGAAGAACTCGAGGCTGAGATACGGCGTCGAATGGTGGTCGCGGTAGGTGCGCTCGTAGCAGCGATGGAAGAACGACCAGTCGGCCGCCGTGATCTCGCCGCCGACCTTGCGCGTGAACGCGATGCCGGCCGCCGCGACGCGGCGGCGCTCCTGCTTCACTTTCTTGCGCTTGTCGTGGTTGAACGTCGCGAGGAAGTCGGCGAAGTCGCGAAAGCCCGGATTCTCCCAGCGGAATTGCAGGCCGTTGCGCACGATCATGCCGGCAGCGTCGCAGGCGCGCGCTTCGGCTTCGGTCGGAAACAGGATGTGCAGCGACGAAAAGGGCGGATCGCGGACGCCGCGCCGCGGCTGCAGCCGATCCAACGCCGCGCGCAGCAGCGCCGTGCGCACTTCGTCGTCGCCGGCGAGACAGCCGCGGGCCCGAGGCCGGCGTGAATGGAATGGCCGCCACGAGTTTCGGATAGTAGCGGCGTCCGTAGCGACGGTACGCGTCGGCCCACGCCCAATCGAAGACGTACTCGCCATAGGAATGCGTCTTCGCATAGAGCGGCATCGCGCCGACGAGCGAGATTGCCCGCGCCAGGCGCTGAGGTAGCAGGGTGTCCAGCCCGTGGCGCGCGCGGCGCAGCCGGTCTCGTGCAGCGCGCGAAGGAACGCGTGGGAGACGAGCGGCGCGCCGCCGGCGAGCGCATCCCAGTCGGCGGCCGCGATGGCTTCGATGCCGACGTCGGCGCGCACGATGACGGGGGCGGCGATCGACGTGCCGGCGAGGGAAGGGCGGTCGGCATCCATGCGCAGGGTTCGATTCTCGCGTGCGCGGCCGCCGGCGGCAAGGATCGCGATGCGCAGGAGCGCGGACGCGCGCCGCGAGGTCGGCGCCGGGGCCAATGGTAAAATTCGAGCGCCATGCACATCGCCATCGCGCAGCTGAACCAGGTGCTGGGGGATCTCCGCGGCAACGGCGCCGCGATCCTGACGGCGATGGGCGAGGCCGAGCGCGCCGGTGCGCGGCTCGTCGTGACGCCCGAGCTTTCGCTGTGCGGGTATCCGCCGGAAGATCTCGTGCTGCGCCCGGCGTTTCTCGATGCCTGCGCGCGCGAGCTCGCGGCGCTCGCTTCCGGCGTGCGCGGCACGCCGGTCGTCGTCGGCTTTCCGGAACGCGACGGCGGCGCGCGCTACAACTCGCTCGCCGTCCTCGCCGACGGCCGGGTGAGCGCCGTCTATCGCAAGCAGCAGCTCCCCAACTACACGGTGTTCGACGAGGAGCGCTATTTCGGGCCGGGCAGCGCGCCGTGCGTGATCGACGTCGACGGCACGGCCGTCGGGCTCCTGATCTGCGAGGACGTCTGGTTCCGGGTCCTGCTAGGCGGGCGAAGGAAGCCGGCGCGCGGGTGATCGTCGTTGCGAACGGCTCGCCGTATCACACGCGGCAGCAGGAGGCGCGGCGCGAGCAGGTCGGCGCGAGGGCGCGCGAGACCGGACTGCCCTTCGTCTACGTCAACCGTGTCGGCGGCCAGGACGAGCTGGTGTTCGACGGCGCCTCGTTCGTGCACGGATGCGCGAGGCGACGTCGTGCAGCAACTGCCGGGCTGGCACGAAACCGTCGCGCTCGTCACGGCTCGAGCAAGGCACGCCGCGACCGGTGCGCGGAACGCTCGACCCGCGGCTCGAGTACCACGTCTACGAGGCGCTCGTGATGGGCGTGCGCGATTACGTCACGAAGAACCGCTTTCCCGGCGTGCTGCTGGGGCTGTCCGGGAGGTGTCGATTCCGCGCTGGTGCTCGCGGTGGCGGCGGACGCGCTGGGCCGGGATCGCGTGCAGGCGGTGATGATGCCGTCGCCCTACACGCGCTCGATCAGCGTCGAGGACGCGCGCGAGATGGCGGCGATCGTGGACGTCGAATACAGCGAGCTCCGGATCGAGCCGATGTTCGAGGCGTTTCGAGTGGCGCTCGCCGACGAATTCAAGGGCTGCCGCCGGATGCCGCGGAGGAGAACATCCAGGCGCGCATCCGCGGCACTCTGCTGATGGCGCTGTCCAACAAGCTGGGCTCGATCGTTCTCACCACCGGCAACAAGTCGGAAATGGCCGTCGGCTACGCGACGCTCTACGGCGACATGGCGGGTGGCTTCGGTGTGCTGAAGGACATCAGCAAGACGCTGGTCTATCGCCTTTGCGCTTATCGCAACGGCCTCGGGCGCGTCATCCCCGAGCGGATCATCACGCGCGCACCCTCCGCCGAGTTGCGGCCCGACCAGGTCGACCAGGATTCGCTGCCTCCCTACGACGCGCTCGACGCCATCCTGGAGGCGTATGTCGAGCACGACAAGAGCCCGGCGGACATCGTCGCGATGGGCTACGCCGCCGAGCACGTGCGGCGGGTGGTCCGGCTCATCAAGGTCAACGAGTACAAGCGCCGGCAGGCGGCCGTGGGCATCCGCATCACGCCGCGTGGATTCGGTCGCGACTGGCGCTACCCGATCACGTCGGCGTGGAACGAATGGGAGAGTGTAGCTCCTAAGGGAGAGTGTCGCTCCCTAAGGGAGAGTGTCGCTCCATAACGGACAAGCTCGCTCGCGGGCGGCGCCGCTAGGAGGCCCGTATCGTGTAAGCTACGCCGGTCGCAGCGCCGCCGGTCGCCCATATTTGCTTACTGCCGCCGCCATGAAAAAAGTCGAAGCCATCATCAAGCCGTTCAAGCTGGACGAGGTGCGTGAAGCGCTGTCGGAGATGGGCGTCACGGGCCTGACCGTCTCCGAAGTGAAGGGATTCGGCCGCCAGAAGGGTCATACCGAGCTCTATCGCGGCGCCGAGTACGTCGTCGATTTCCTGCCGAAGATCAAGCTCGAGCTCATCATCGCGGACGGCGAGGTCGAGCGTGCGATCGAGGCGATCATCAAGGCGGCGCGCACCGGCAAGATCGGCGACGGCAAGATCTTCGTGACCTCGGTCGAGCAGGTCGTGCGCATTCGGACCGGCGAGAGCGGCGAAGCCGCGGTTTGACCGGCTGACGTCGTTGGCGGATCGGGGGCGCACAGCGCTTCGGCGGCCGTGCGTGCGCTGGCCGCGCACCTGACTTTCGGGAGGAGACACCGACATGTCGTTCGCAACCGAGTTTCGTGAATTTGCCCTCAAGGGCAACGTGATCGATCTCGCCGTCGGCGTCATCATCGGCGCTGCGTTCGGCAAGATCGTCGACTCGCTGGTGAAGGACCTGATCATGCCGGTCGTGGGCTCGATCTTCGGAGGGCTCGATTTTTCGAACTGGTTCATCATGCTCGGCAAGCCCCCCGCCGCGTATGCAGGACCGATGACCTACGAGGCGCTGACCAAGGCCGGCGTGCCGTTCTTCGCGTACGGCAGCTTCATCACCGTCGCCATCAATTTCATCATTCTCGCTTTCATGATCTTCCTCATGGTGCGGCAGATCAACCGGCTGAAGCGGGAGGCGCCTCCCGCGCCGCCGAAGGCGCCGCCCGAGGACGTCGTGCTGTTGCGCGAAATTCGCGACGCGTTGAGGAAATAGACCGCGCGACGGGACGGCCGAGGTCCGACGTCCGCGGCCCGAAGGTCCCGCGTCATCATGAAGTCCCTGGAGGAATGGAAATGCACGTCCGCAACCTGCTGCCGAAACTGATCGCGACGCTCGCCGTCGCCACCGTTGGCTTTGCGCCCCTCGCGCACGCCGACATCAACGTCGGGGTCACGTTGTCGGCCACCGGGCCTGCCGCGTCGCTCGGCATCCCGGAGAAGAACACGTTCGAGCTCGTACCCGCGATGATCGGCGGTCAGAAGATCAACTGGATCGTCCTCGACGACGGCTCCGACACGACCAAGGCGGTCACCAACACCAAGAAGCTCATTTCCGAGGACAAGGTCGACGTGGTCGTCGGCTCGACGATCACGCCCAACTCGCTCGCGATGGTCGACGTGGTGGCCGACGCCGAGACGCCGATGATTTCGATGGCGGCGTCCGCGCGCATCGTCGACCCGGCGAATCCGAAGACGAAGTGGGTGTTCAAGACGCCGCAGAGCGACTCGCTGATGGCCGACGCGATCGCCATCAACATGAAGGCGAACGGCGTGAAGACGATGGGCTACATCGGTTTCGCCGACGGCTACGGCGACGGCTGGCTCGCGGAAATGCGGCGCTCGGCGCAGACCGCCGGCATCAAGATCGTCGGCGAGGAGAAGTACAACCGCACGGACACCTCCGTCACCGGCCAGGTGCTGAAGCTCGTCTCCGCCAATCCGGATGCGATCCTGATCGCGGCGGCCGGCACGCCCGGCGCCACGCCGCAGAAGGAGCTCGTCGCCCGCAACTACAAGGGCAAGATCTATCAGACGCACGGTGTGGCCAACCCGGATTTCCTGCGCGTCGTCGGTAAGGACGGCAACGGCACGATCCTGCCGATCGGCCCGATGCTCGTGTTCGAGCAGCTGCCGGATTCCAATCCGCTCAAGAAATCTGCGGCCGATTACATCAACAAGTACGAGGCGAAATACGGCAAGGATTCGCGCTCGACCTTCGGCGGTCACGCCTGGGACGCCTACCTTCTGCTGTCGGTGGCGATTCCCGAGGCGCTGAAAAAGGCAAAGCCCGGCACCAGGGAGTTTCGCGCGGCGTTGCGGGATGCGCTCGAGGGGACGAAGGAGCTCGTGGCGACCCACGGCGTGTACACGATGTCGACGCTCGAGCACAACGGGCTCGACAACCGCGCCCGGACGATGATCAAGATCGAGAACGGCAAGTGGGTCCTGGTGAAGTGACGAAGCACTAGCGCAACGCCGGCTGCGGTGTCACCGCGGCCGACGGGCGCATCCCATCCCGATCCCTCGCGGCGATGGATCTCCCGATTTTCGTGCTGCTGACGCAGGACGGCGTCACCAACGGCGCGGTCTACGCGCTGCTGGCGTTGTCACTGGTGCTGGTCTTCACGGTGACGCGCGTGATCTTCGTGCCGTCCGGCGAGTTCGTCGCGTATGGCACGCTGACGCTCGCGGGCCTGCAGCTGGGCAAGCCGCCGGCGACGATCGGGCTCCTGGTGGGAATGGCCGTCGTCGCGGGCGTGATGGAGCTCGTGTCATGCGCACGCAGCGGAGAGTGGCGACGGGTGCCTCGCCGGCTCGCTGCCTGGACCGGCATTCCCATGCTGCTCGCCGGCATCGGGGGGTGGCTTGCGACCCCGGACCTCCCGTTCTGGGCGCAGATCCTGGTCACACTGATGCTGGTCACGCCGCTCGGCCCGCTCCTCTACCGGATCGCCTACCAGCCGCTGGCCGAAGCGAGCGTGCTGGTGCTGCTCATCGTCTCGGTGGCCGTGCACTTTGCCCTCACCGGGCTCGGCCTGTGGTTCTTCGGGGCCGAAGGATCGCGCACGCCGGCCTTCTCGTCGGGCTCGTTCGAGGTCGGCGGCGTCAACGTCAGCGTGCAAAGCCTCCTCGTCGTGTTCACCAGCATCGCCCTGATCGTGGTCCTGTACGTCCTGTTCGGCCGCACGCTGTACGGGAAGGCGCTCCGCGCGACGGCGCTCAATCGGGTCGGGGCGCGACTGGTCGGCATCGCCCCCAACCTCGCGGGTTCGCTGACGTTCGGGCTCTCGGTCCTGCTCTGCGCGTTCGCGGGCGTGCTGATCGGACCGTTCACGACCGTCTATTACGATTCGGGCTTCCTCGTGAGCCTCAAGGGCTTCGTCGGGGCGATCATCGGCGGGCTCGTGAGCTATCCACTCGGCGCGGCCGGCGCGCTGCTCGTCGGACTGCTCGAAGCATTTGCATCCTATTGGGCGAGCGCCTTCAAGGAAGTGATCGTCTTCACGCTGATCATTCCCGTGCTGCTGTGGCGCAGCCTCACGACGCATCATCACGAGGAGGAGGAGTAGCGACGTGAGCCTGGAAGCAGGGGCCCCGCGCAGCGGGGATGCGACCGGGGCGAACCGGCGCTGCGGCCGACGCGCGAGGGTCGCATGGTAAAGACGGTACCAGGAGGCCGCGCGAGGCGGACGCTGCCGGCATGGCTCGGCTACGCCGTCTTCGTCGCCGTGCTGATCGCCATCCCACTCGTCGCGCCGCAATTCTGGGTGACACTCGGCAATTACGTGGGGCTCTACAGCATCGTGGCGCTGGGACTCGTGCTGCTCACCGGCGTCGCCGGACAGACCTCGTTCGGACAGGCGGCGTTCGTCGGGCTTGGCGCCTACACGACGGCCGTCCTCTCGACTCAGTACGCGATATCGCCCTGGATCAATCTCGGCGTGGGACTGGTCCTTACGCTGGCGCTGGCTTTCTGCCTGGGTTTGATCACCCTGCGGATGAAAGGCCACTACCTTCCGCTCGCGACCATTGCCTGGGGCATCAGCCTCGCGCTCCTGTTCGGCAATCTCGAGTTCCTCGGCGGCCACACGGGACTCACCGGCATCCCCGCGCTCAATCTCTTCGGACTCGAGCTGCGCAACGAGCGCTATTTCTACTTCCTGATATGGGGCATCGCGCTCGTCGCGCTGTGGGCGACCCACAACCTGCTCGATTCGCGGCCGGGGCGTGCCATCCGCGCGCTGCGTGGTCATATCGGCATGGCCGAGGCTTTCGGCGTCGACGCCGCGCGGCTCAAGATTGTCGTATTCGTCTATGCGGCGCTGCTCGCGTCGGTTTCCGGCTGGCTCTACGCGCACCTGCAGCGCTTCGTGAATCCCACGCCGTTCGGCATCAACCAGGGCATCGAGTATCTGTTCATGGCGGTGGTCGGCGGTGCCGGCAGCGTGTGGGGCGCGGTCGTGGGCGCGACGCTGATCACGCTGGCGAAGCAGGTGCTCCAGGACATCCTGCCCACGCTGCTCGGAAGAAGCGGCAACTTCGAGCTCGTCGTGTTCGGCCTGCTCATGATCGTCCTGCTGCAACGCGCCCCCGACGGCGTCTGGCCCTGGCTCGCGCGGCTTCTGCCGCAACCCGTGCAGGCGCCTTTGCCCGACGCCGATCCGCTGCCGTCGCGCGCCCGGATTGCCCCGCAGGGACCGCTGCTCGAGGTCCGGGCAGCGCGCAAGGCATTCGGCGGCCTCATCGCCGTCAACAACCTGTCGTTCACCATCGAGTCCGGCGAGATTCTCGGGCTCATCGGACCGAACGGCGCCGGCAAGAGCACGATGTTCAACCTGATTTCGGGCGCGCTCGACGTCACGTCGGGCGACATCGCCTTTCGCGGCGAATCCATCGTCGGCTCCCTGCCCTTCGAGATCGCGCGCCGCGGCATCGGCCGCACGTTCCAGCACGTGAAGCTCGTCCCCGGCATGAGCGTCCTCGACAACGTGGCACTGGGCGCCTACCTGCGGGGCGGCGCCGGCGTGTTCGCTGCCGCCTTCCATCTCGACCGGGCGGAAGAGGCGAGGACGAAGGCGGAAGCAGCGCGTGCGATCACCCGTGTGGGTTTGTCGCGGCACCTCCATGACCCGGCCGACAGCCTGCCGCTGGGCAAGCAACGCATCGTCGAGATCGCCCGCGCCCTCGCTGCCGATCCGGCGCTCCTGCTGCTCGACGAACCCGCGGCCGGACTCCGCTATCTCGAGAAGCAGGAGCTCGCGGGGTTGCTTCGCCAGCTCAAAGGCGAAGGCATCACCGTGCTCCTCGTCGAACATGACATGGACTTCGTCATGGGGCTCACCGACCGCCTGGTCGTCATGGAGTTCGGGCAAAAGCTGGCGGAAGGATTGCCGGTCGAAATCCAGCGCAATCCCGCGGTGCTCGAAGCCTATCTCGGCGGGGTGGCGTGATGACGGCGGGTTCCGGCGACACGCTGCTCGAAATCGGGGAGTTGCATGTTTCCTACGGCAAGGTCGAGGCCCTGCGGAACATCTCGCTCAAGGTCAAACCCGGGACGATCGTTTCGGTGATCGGACCGAACGGCGCCGGCAAGACCACGCTGCTGGGGGCGCTGATGGGGCTCCTGCCGGCGAGAGGCGACGTTGCCTATCTGGGCGCACCCGCTGCCGGGCTCACGGTCGAGCAGCGCGTGGCGCGCGGCCTCATCCTCGTCCCCGAGCGGCGCGAGCTGTTCGCGGCGATGAGTGTCGCCGACAATCTCGAGCTCGGCGGATTCCATCGAGCGCGCAGCGGCGAGCGCGGCTGGCGCAACACCCAGGACGAGGTCTACGAGCGATTTCCGCGCCTCAAGGAGCGCCGCGACCAGCTTGCGGGCACGCTGTCCGGTGGCGAGCGACAAATGCTCGCGATGGGTCGCGCGCTGATGGGCAAGCCCAAGCTCCTGATGCTGGACGAGCCGTCGCTCGGCCTTGCGCCGATCATGGTGCGCGAGATCTTCAGGATCGTCGCGGATCTGCGCGCGACGGGTGTGTCCATCCTCCTGGTCGAGCAGAACGCGCGCGCCGCGCTGCAGATTTCCGATTACGGCTACGTGCTGGAGACGGGCGATCTCGCGCTCGAGGGGCCGTGCGCGGAACTGGCCGCGAATCCGCGCGTGGCGGCGACGTATCTGGGCAGGAAGGTCGCCGCGGGGTGATGGACGTCCCCGCGATTCAGGGCACAATACGGGATTGTCAGCGCGCCTCGCCCCGGATCTGCAGCGCCCCGAAAGGAATCCCTTGACCGATCTCTCCGTTCCTCCCGTCAGCAGCGCCCTGCTCGCCGAAGCGCGTCATCTGCTGCTCGAGCCCGCCGGCCTCGACGACGTCGCGCTCTCGGGCGTCCTCGCGGCGATCCACACGCACGACGTGGATTTCGCCGACCTCTATTTCCAGTATTCGCGGATGGAGAGCTGGAGCCTCGAGGAGGGCATCGTCAAGGCGGGCTCGTTTTCCATCGACCGCGGCGTGGGCATTCGCGCCGTGCACGGCGAAAAGCAGGCATTCGCGTACTCCGATGATATTTCCCTTGCTGCGCTGAATGACGCGGCGACCGCCGCGCGGGCCATCGGTCGCCAGGGGCAATCCGCGGTCGCCGCGCTCTCCCGGATCGGCTCGGCGCATTCGCTCTACGCGCCGGCCGACCCCGTCGCGTCGTTGCCGGAGGAAGCCAAGGTCGAGCTCCTCGAACGCCTGGAGCAGATGGCAAGGAAGCGCGACCCACGCGTGGCGCAGGTGATGGCCTCGCTCGCGGGCGAGTACGAAGCGGTGCTGATCGCACGGAGCGACGGCATCGTCGCGGCCGATGTCCGGCCGCTCGTGCGCGTAGCGCTGACGGTGATCGTGGAAGAGGGTGGGCGGCGGGAACAGGGCCACTCCGGCGGCGGCGGGCGCTTCGACTACGGCCACTTCACCGACGCGATGCTCGAATCGTACGTGGCGCAGGCCGTCGGCCAGGCTTTGCTCAACCTCGGCGCGCGCGCTGCGCCCGCGGGCACGATGACGGTGGTGCTGGGACACGGCTGGCCCGGCATCCTGCTGCACGAGGCCATCGGGCACGGCCTCGAAGGCGACTTCAACCGCAAGGGCACGAGTGCCTTCTCGGGCCGCGTCGGGCAGCGGGTCGCAGCACCGGGCATCACCGTGATCGACGATGGGACGATCGACCGGCGGCGCGGCTCGCTCAACGTCGACGACGAAGGCAATCCGACGCAGCGCACGGTGCTGATCGAGGACGGCATCCTCAAGTGCTACATGCAGGATCGGCTGAACGCGCGCCTGATGGGCGTCGCGCCGACCGGCAACGGCCGCCGCGAGTCGTTCGCGCACATGCCGATGCCGCGGATGACGAACACGATCATGCTGGCCGGCTCGCACGACCCGGCGGAGATCATCGCCTCGGTCGACGACGGCCTCTACGCCGCCAATTTCGGCGGCGGGCAGGTCGACATCACGAGCGGCAAGTTCGTGTTCTCCGCCGCGGAAGCATGGAAGATCGAGCGCGGCAAGCTCACCTACCCCGTCAAGGGGGCGACGCTGATCGGCAACGGACCGGATGCGCTCACGCGGGTGTCCATGGTGGGCACCGACCTCGAGCTCGACAGCGGCATCGGGACCTGCGGCAAGGACGGGCAGAGCGTACCGGTGGGCGTCGGCCAGCCGACGCTCAAGATCGACGGACTCACTGTGGGGGGTACGGCATAACGCATTGTCGGATCGCATTGCTGCCCGCTGGAATCGTCCGATGCGTCTGCCCAGGATTCCCCGACGGGCCAAGCAGTGGAATTGAGGCATGAGCCTGCGCCTTGCCGCGTTGGCGGTGCTCTTCACCTGGGCCGTATGCAGGATCTCGTGGCCCGGCTTCATGTCGTACGACAGCATGTACGCGCTTCGCCAGGCGCGCACGGGCATCGAGACCGGCGGCTACCCGCCGATGGTCAGCTATCTCTGGGCGCTCTGCGAACAGTTCATTCCTGGGCAAGGCGGGATGTTCATCGTCCAGAATGCGCTGGTGTTTTTCGGTGTCGCCGCACTGGGGCGCGCGCTGGGCGCGAGCGATTTCCGCATTCTCGTCGCGATGCTGCTGGTGGCACTTGCGCCGGCGACCCTGGGTCCGATGCTGGTGGTCTGGAAGGACGTGGCCTTCGGCGGTCTCATGGCCATCGCGTACGCGATCACGTTGAATTACGTCGAACAGCGGCGACGCGCATGGCTTGCAGCGGCTTTGCTGTCGCTCGCGGTCGCGTCGTCGTTACGCCTCAACGGTGTTGCCGCAGCGGCGCCGGCGCTCGCGGCCATAGCGTGGACGATCGGCGGGAGGTCGCGGCCTGCGGCTGATCGCATCGACGCGGGAGGCGGTTGGCCGAGGCTTCTCGCGAGCGCTCTGTTATTACTGTTTCTTGTCGCCGCGACCTTCGGTTTCGTCGCGCTAACGACCAGCTGGCGCCTACCGGATTTCAAGCGAATCCAGATGGCGACAGGAAGCGGCGGGACGCAGCTACACGACCTGATCGGCATTTCCATTTGCGCGGGGCACAATCTCGTTCCATCGAGTCTTTACTCCGGCGACATGACCCTCGAGCGTCTGCGGGCGCTCTATCACCCCGAGCACTCGCAGCTTTCGCTCGGAGCACCGCCCTTGCTGCAGGAATCCGCGCTTGCCGCCGACGCGCGCTTGGTAGAAGAACGGGCGGTCAACGCGAGGATCGAGCATCCTTGGTGTTACCTCCTGCATCGCGCACGATTGTCCCTTCATGCGATGGGTGCCAATCTGGGTCCAGTGTTCTACCTGACGGACGCGGGTGTGTTTCCCGGCGAAGCCGGGACGGAGGTGACGCCGACGGAGCTCACGGCGAGCATGATGTCGTACATTCTGAAGCAGAAGTCGGGCGTTTTAGCGCGGGGCATCTTATTAGGGCTGCTGGCTCTGGGCGCGCTCCTGGCGGCCGGACGTGGTGCGCATCGGCCCCGGATGCGGAAGGCGCTCCTGCCGATGGCCGGCGCGTGTACCTATTTGCTCGGCTCGTTCTTTGTTCTGCCGGGCGCCGACGCACGCTATAATTTCTGGGCCAATCTGGTGTTCATCGTGACGTTCTGCAGCGTCCTGCCGGGCTTTGCGGCGAAGCAGCCTATCCCGGGGCGCTGAGGTCGACCTTCCGACAGGGCCGGCGGCGCGCATCGATCCGCAACGGCAGTCGCGAAGTCTCGCCGCTCGGCACCATCCAAATGAGCGTCCGAGAAGGGGCCGAATGGAGCAGAGAGCCTACCAGGAGATGGGTCGGATTCAGGACCGCCACTGGTGGTTTGTCGCGCGGAGACGAATCCTGGAGACCATTATCAAATCGCTGGATATACCCGAGCCCCGTAGCATTTTGGAGGTCGGGTGTGGCATGGGTGGCAATCTGCCGATGCTGAAGCGGCTTGGGCAGGTTACCGGGATAGAGGCCGACGATCCGGCGCGCGATTGGGTTGCCAATCACTTGGGAGTCACGGTGCATCCCGGGCACCTTCCCCATGGACTGCTTCTCCCGGTGGGCGAGAGATTCGGGCTCATCTGTCTGCTCGACGTGCTGGAACATGTCGAGGATGATCTCGGGTCCCTTCAGACGCTGGGTGAGCTACTTGAGGCAAGGGGAAAGGTCCTGGTCACGGTCCCGGCGTACCAGTGGCTTTGGAGCGCGCACGATGAGTCGCTTCACCATGTTCGACGCTACACTGCGAGGCGATTGCGCAAGGTTGCGGAGCGAGCGGGCCTGCGGGTTGCCCGCATTTCCTATTTCAACACGCTGCTCTTCCCGCTCGCCGCATTGGCGCGCGCCGCAAGCAAGGCGACGGGACGCGAGGGCCTAGCCGGAAACGAGCTGCCGGCAGGGTGGATCAATAGTGTCTTCCGCAGCATCTTCGCATCGGAGGCGTCCATTCTGAAGTACGTCAGCCTCCCCTTTGGGGTGTCGATCATGGTCGTATTGGAGCACCCCAATGGGGAAGCCCCCGGCGTTGTCGACGCGCATTAGCAGATTTGCATTGGCTGGCGCCGTGGCCACGACCCTGCATGCGTTGATTGCCTTCCTGGCAATCCGATTCCTATCGGTTTCCCCGGTCCTCGGCAATGCGGCGGCATTTCTTCTGGCAACCGGTTTTTCATATGTTGCGCAAACTCTATGGACCTTCGAGTACCAATCGAGCTCTGGGACAATGGGAAAGTTCGGAGTCGTCGTCGTCGCCGGATTCCTCTGTACCATCGTGGTGAGCGGCGCCGTCGACCGAATGGGGTATCCCTACTGGGCAGGCATCATCGCCGTAGTGGTCGTTGTGCCCACCATCACGTTCCTGCTCCACAATTTCTGGACGTACGCCGAATCGGGACGCGATATTGTCTCCTGATCATGCCGACGCGACGCACCGCGTCAAGATGACGACTCCTGCGAGTGCCGCGCGCCACTCCTTGTCGGTGGTCGTTCCGGTCTACAACGAGGAGGCGGTATTGGTCGAGTTCCATCGCCGGCTGGAGGCCGTCCTGGATGGACTCGCGGTCGACTCCGAGGTCGTCTACGTCAACGATGGCAGTCGCGATGGAACGATGGTGCTCCTGCGCCACATCCGCACCCGCGACGCCCGGGTGGCGGTGATCGACCTTTCCCGCAATTTCGGCAAGGAAGTGGCGATGAGCGCTGGCCTGGATGCGGCCGGCGGAGACGCTGTCGTCGTCATCGACGCCGACCTGCAGGATCCACCCGAGCATATTCCGGACATGATCGCCGCATGGCGCGGCGGCTACGACGTCGTGCTCATGCGGCGCCGGACGCGAACGGACGAAAGCTGGCTCAAGAAGACGACGGCGAGCCTGTTCTATCGCGCGATGGGCCGGATCGGCAGCATCGAGATTCCGGCGAACGTCGGCGACTTTCGGCTGCTATCGCGCCGTGCGGTGGAAGCGTTGCGTCGCCTGCCCGAGCGCACCCGATTCCTGAAAGGCCTGTTCGTCTGGGTTGGTTTCCCGACGACCGAAATCGAGTACGACCGCCCCGGTCGTCATGCCGGCACGACCAAGTGGAACTACTGGCGGCTGTGGAACTTCGCGCTCGAAGGTATTACGTCGTTCTCCGTCGTGCCGCTCAAGCTCGCGAGCTACATCGGGCTGCTGACGGCGCTGTTTGCGTTCGGGTATGGCGTGAAGGTCGTCGTCTGGACGATGCTTTACGGCGATCCCGTTCGTGGTTACCCGACGCTGATCGTCGTCGTGCTGTTTCTGGGGGGGCTCCAGCTGATGGCCCTCGGCGTCATCGGTGAATACGTGGCCAGAATGTTCATCGAAGTCAAGCAGCGCCCGCTCTATCTGGTCCAGGAGCGACTGCCGGCGGCGCGGCCGATCGCCGACGTGCGACACAACGGCAAATCGGACGCTGACGTGCCCTGAGCTCGCATGGTTGGCAACGCTCATCGGCAACGGTCCGGATGCGCTGACGCAAGTGTCGATGGTCGGCAACGACCTCGAGCTCGACAGCGGTGTGGGGACCTGCGGCAAGGACTGGCAGAACGTGCCGGTGGGAGTGGGCCAGCCGACACTCAAGGTCGACGGTCTGACGGTGGGCGGTACAGGGTAGGGTTCTGCCCTGATCGCGCGGCGGTACGACTTGCGGCTCGCGGCGGTAGAACAGCCAGGCTTCAGACGTCAGGACGAGAGGTCGGGCGCATCCTTGCCCTGAGCCGCGAAGGCCCGGCGGATGCGCCATCGCGCCTCGCGCGCGTACAGCCGGTCCTTGCCCCAGTGCTTGTCGATCTCGGGCAGGCTCGCGACCAGCGCCTGCAAGTCCGGCTTCCCGTTCGGCGTCATCGCCGCGCAGAAGAGCGCCACGTTGTCGAGCTGCGCCGCCCGCCAGGGCTCGCCCGGATAGTCCTCGGCAAGCGCTGCGCGCGCCTCGTCGAGCCACGCCGACGCGGCCTTCGGATCTCGTTCGCGACAGGCGATGTCGGCGCGATTCATCAGCAACGGCGTGCGCATCCGGTGCCGGTGCTTGCGCGCGATCGCGATGCCTTCGTCGAGATAAGCCTTGGCTTGGCGCGTGTGTCCGAGCCCGAGCTCCGCCAATCCCAGCGAATTGAGCGAATAGGCGAAGTCGTCGTGATCCGGCGCCTTGTCCTTACGGTCGATAGCGAGGGACTGGAGGAAAAGCTTCTCGGCTTCCGCAAAGTTGCCGCGCTCCAGTACCGTCAGCGCGTAGTTCTGTAGCAGCGACGAATACTCAGGATGCTCGTCGCCGAAGTATTTGCGATAGCTCGGCAGGATCGACTTCCAGCGCTCTTCCGCTTCGACGTAGCGGCCGGTACTGTAATCCGCGACCGCGAGCGCGTTCTCGACCTCCGCCACCCACGGATGATCGTCGCCCAGCGCCTCGCGGCGTAGCGCCAGCGAAGATTCGAACGCGGCGCGCGCGGCGGCGTCGTCGTGCCGCTCCAGCTTCAGCGTGCCGAGCGTAAAGTAACTCAAGCCCCGTTGCAGGCGCGTGTCCTGGTCGGAACGGGACAATTCCTCCAGGTTCTGCGCGAGCAGCGACTCGGCGGCGTCGAAATCGCTGTCCTGCATCGCGAGCTGGCCCATGATGTTGCGCGTGCGGCCGCGCTCGACCGGATCGCTCGCCGTTGCGTCGAGTTGCAGGAGCGGCATGGCGGCGTACATCAGCGCCTTCGCTTTCGCGTAGTCGCCGCTGCTGTAATTCGTCTCGGCATACGAGTTGAGAAAGCGCAGGCGCCGCACCGGATCCAGGATCGCGGCGAGCTTTGAGTGCTCGAGCTCGCCGAAGAGCTGCTGCGAGGTCTTGTAGAGCCCGAGCCCCTGGTAGACCTCGCCCATGCTGCCGATCAGGCTCGCCCGGATCTCGGGCGCTTTCGGGAACGCGGTGCGGATTCGGTTGAGGCCCGCATCGAGGACTTCGCGCGCGGTGATGTTCTGTCCTCGCGTGCGAAAGGGATCCGCGTTCTGGAACAGCGACAGGAGGAAGCTCGTGGTCTCGCGGGCGATGTTCGCCTCCCGCTCGGCCACCCGGTGTTGCGCACGGGCCTCCTGCTCGGCGCGATAGGCCATCAGCGCGAGCGTCGACGTGATCGCCATGCCGAGGACCGATACGACGGACAGCGTGATGAGCTGCTGCTGACGCCGGCGCTGCTCGCGTCGCTTCAGCCGGTCGAAGCCGACCCCGAGCAGGCCCGCCGCGATGCGCAGCAGGGCGTCACGCTTGCCGTCCTTGCGGAGGTCGACGCCGAGCGGTTCCGCACGGGCATCGGTTTGGCCCCGTTCCGGATCGAAAGCGTAGCGCAGCGCGCGGGGAAAGCACTCCTGGCCCGGATCGCCGCGGTCGGTAGCGAAGGGTTCGCCGTCGACGACGAGGCAGAAGATCCGGTCGGCTCTGCCGAGCCGCTTGAACGCGAGAATCTCCTCGTCGACCCAAGCGGAATTCGCCGCGGCCGGCGATCCGAGGACGATGAGCGCGGACGATTCCGTCAGGGCCCGGGAAATGGAGGCGGAAAGGCTCGCGGACCCGGCGAGATCGGCCTCGTCGCGAAATATCGGTGCGAGCCGCTTTCTGCCGGTCCGAGTAACGAGGTCCGCCGGGACCCGGAAACGCTCCAGCGAGTCGTGGAGCCAGCGGGCAAGTGTGGCGTCCTTGTGGCTGTAGCTGATGAAGGCGGCGTACTGCAAGCCTGCTAGCGGGCCCGCATCACCAGTATCGATCGAGGTGTTGGTGTCCGTCATCGGCGCAGCGCTCCGCATCCTCCCCGTGCTGAGAAGGGCAGTATAGTGCGTGCCAAGAAAAATGCGCCGGGGACCCGTGCAGGGTCAGCCGGCGCGCAGAGTGTGTCTGGTCTCAGGCCGGATACATGCGTCCCGGCCGTCCCGTGCGCAACCCAATGACCAGCGCGAGGAGTCCTAGCCCGAAGAGCGCGACCGTGGAAGGCTCCGGCACGGACGCGGCGGTACAAAGCGGCTGCCCATCGTTGCCGAACGAACTGCATGGCGCCCGATCGTCCTGCCACCAAAGGGTCGTGTACGTATAGGTCTTCGTGTCCACCAGCCCATTGATCTCGAACCCCACGCCCTGATCCGGGTACCCAGAGAGCCCGGGCGCGAACGACGGATTGTCGCCGTAGAAAATCAGTTGAACGCCAAAATAGTTCGTGCCGTTGATCTCCCCTAGGCCCGGCTCGAATATCTGGGTATAGCTCGCGAGATCCGGATCGATGATCCAATTTATGCGGAGCAAGGGGATCTCGAACGGATTGTCGTTGGACGGATCGTTGAGTCGCGCCAAGCCATGCGTCACCTGGACGTACGGCTCGTCCAAGCCGACGCCATTGGGATTTCCGATGTCGATCAGGAATTTGGGGTAGTCAAACGCGTTAATGAAAAAGTTGAAGATCTCGCCCGGTTGCGAATGGTAATACCCGAAATACCGGTTCGGATTCGGAGCACCCTGGCCGCCAATGACCGCATCATTTTGCGTCGCCGCCTGGTTGTCGGTCGGCAGCGCCACTTGCAGGCCGATCTGGGGCGGCACGTTGCCCCAGCAATAGAGGATCGACGGATCGAGAGCATCCAGATTGGCTAAAGTGCTGCCGCAGGAATTGAGGTCGGCTCGAATCGTCCTTGCCGACGTGGGCAGGGCGGTCAGCGCGGCAGCGAGCACAACTCCGACAAGCGCAAGACGGCGCATAAAATCTCCTTTGAGTTGAGTGATTGGTTGATGCGAGATGGGTGTTGGGCATCCGGCTGCACTAAGCATGCCAGCGCCGATTGCAGTTTGCGTCAACTGATATTAAACAATAGCTTATGGAATCGTCCTGGCAGGTTTGCCTGGTGTGCCGATGCCATCGCGGGTAGCAAGTGTAAAAAACGCCGACATACGGTCGTGGCAGCATGCGCGCCGCGGCGCGTGGTCGACTCCTGTTTCCGCAAGCATTCCGACGGGTTATCCATCGCCGCGCCGGTGACCTGAACCCTTGGGCAGCGCAACGAGACGTTGGATCTAGTGCAGCGGCCCGGCCGGCGCGTCTGCGGTGGCGATGGGCGCGGGCGACGCGTGGTGCATCACCATCCGCCAACCCGAAGGCGTGCGCAGGAAAACGTTGGTGCAGATCGCCGCGCCGCGCGGACTGCCGTCGCTGCCGAGCGCGACGTGCTCGACGGCGCTTTGCATCGCCAGCCCGACGGTTTCGATCATCACCACCTGATCCAGCCGGAACGTGAGGCGTGCGTCGCCGGCGAAGAGTTGCTCCCAGCCCATGCGTACGGCGTCGTAGCCGACGAGCCGCGTGCCGCCCGGATGGACGCAGACGATCTCCTCGTCCTCCGCCCAGGTCGACATCATCGCGTCGACGTCCTTCGCCTCGAAGGCCTGGTAGAACGCGAGCGCCGCGTCGGTGGGCGTGGTGTAGATCGGCGGCGTGCGGACTTTGGCCATGGGGTCGCGGCGGGGTTCAGGCGGCCGGGCGTGAACCCGCGACCGCATGGCGCGAGGTGAGCGGCGCGCGCGCAAGATCATACACTGCGTCCGGAGCGAGATCGCGCATGCACTTGAAGTGCCCCAGGGGGCACTCGCGCTTGAAGCAGGGGCTGCAGGCGATCTCGATTCGCGCGACGGTTGCCGCGGCGGACATCGGCGGTGTGTACGCGGGCGACGACGAGCCGAAGAGCGCGACGAGCGGGGCGTTCACCGCCGCCGCCGCATGCATCAGGCCCGAATCGTTGCAGACCGCAATCGCGGCGAGCGAAAGCAGATCGATCGCGGTGCCGAGATCGGTGCGGCCGGACAGATCGACGATCGCGCTGGCTTCGGCACCCGCCGCCGCCATTACCGCCGCGGCGGCGGCCTTGTCGTTCGGCGACCCCAACAGCCACACCTGCAGACCGTCGGCGAGAAACCTCCGCGCGAGGTTCGCGAAGTGTGCAGCCGGCCAGCGCTTGGCGGGACCGAACTCGGCGCCGGGACACAGAATGGCGATCGGGCGGTCGACGCCGAGAGCGAGTGCCTCAACCGCCGCATCGCGGTTGCCGGCATCGGCGACGAGCACCGGCGCACTCGGGCCGGAACCGCGCGCACGCGGGCCCGCCGCGAGCGCGGCATAGCGATCGACGAGCCGCGGCCATCCCTTGGAGTCGAGCCGCCTGCAATCGTTGACGATGCCCCACCGGAGCTCACCTACGTAGCCGGTGCGGCGCGGAATGCGCGCGAGCCACGGTACGAGCGCCGATTTCCACGAATTGGGCAGGATGATCGCTTGCGCATATCCCTCCGCGGACATCGTCCGCGCGAGCGCCCGGCGTTGCGACCAGTTCACCTCGCCATGGCGAAGCGCCGAGTCGAAGATGCGGCCGATGCCGCGCATGCGTGCGTAGACGGGCGCGCACCACGCTGGGGCGAGCACGTCGATGCGGGGATGCGGCTCGCGCGAGCGAAGTCGCGCGACCAGCGGTTCCGACAGAATCGCGTCACCGACCCACGAGGGTGCGACGAGCAGGATGCGGCCGGCTGGCGGCCATGATTCGGCGCGTGACGTGGCGTGGCCGATGTTGCGTGTTGGCGCCGCGGAATGCCGACGCGGGGTCAGTGCCCGCCGCCCTTGTGCGGGCCGCCGGCAAGCCGGTATCGCGTGCCGCAGTAGGGGCACGACGCTGCACCCGTTTCCGCGATGTCCAGGAACACGCGCGGATGGCTCGACCAGAGCGTCATCCGCGGATTCGGGCAGAACACGGGAAGGTCCTTCGCCTCGACCTCGATCACGGCCTCGTCTCGCGTCTCGCTCATCGTCACACCTTGGTGAGCCACGCCTTCTTCGCCGGATTGCGGCCGTTGACCGTGTCGAAGAAGAGCTTCTGCAGACGCTCGGTCACGGGGCCGCGGCCGCCGTCGCCGAGCACGCGGTTGTCGAGCTCCCGGATGGGCGTGACCTCGGCCGCGGTGCCGGTGAAGAAAGCCTCGTCGGCGATGTAGATCTCGTCGCGGGTGATGCGCCGCTCGATGACGGGAATGCCGAGCTCGCCCGCGAAGGTGATGATGGTGTCGCGCGTGATTCCGTTCAGCGCGCCGCCGGAAAGGTCGGGCGTATGCAGTTTGCCGTCGCGCACGATGAACACGTTCTCGCCCGAGCCCTGGCAGATGAAGCCCTGCGGGTCCAGCAGCATCGCCTCTTCGTATCCGTCGTGCGCCGCCTCCTGGTTGGCGAGAATCGAGACGGCGTAATTGCACACGGCCTTGGCGTTGCACATCGTGATGTTCGGGTGATGATGCGTGAACGAGGAGGTCTTGACGCGAATGCCTTTCTCGAGCGCCTCGGCGCCGAGGTACGCGCCCCACGGCCAGACGGAGATCGCAACCCGCACCGGATTCGACTTGGCCGCCACTCCCATCGCCTGCGAGCCGTAGAAGACAAGCGGGCGCAGGTAACAGGATTCGAGCTTGTTGTCGCGCACGCACGCGAGCTGCGCGGCGTCGAGGACTTCCTTGGTGTAGGGGATCTTCATGCCGAAGATCTGCGCCGAACGGAACAGGCGGTCGGTGTGATCGCGCAGGCGGAAGATGGCCGGACCCTCGGGGGTCTTGTAGGCGCGCACACCCTCGAAGACGCCCATGCCGTAGTGCAGCGTGTGCGTGAGCACGTGCGTCGTGGCGTCGCGCCACGGCACCATCTTGCCGTCGTACCAGATCCATCCATCGCGGTCGGCCATCGACATGACGCGGTCCCCTTGCTGCGAAAACCGCGATTTTAGCCGATAACGGAACTCTGCATGGGGGGCCACGGGCGCGCACGCCTTCGGGCTTCATGACCCAGGCGCCCGCCGGCGTAGGCACCCTTGGCTCCCGTTTTCACAACCAGGGTTGGCCGAAGACGTGCGCCCAAAGCGCGGTCACGGCCGCGCGCCGTCCGGCGTGAGCGCCCGGCTCGACCCGGGCGTGGGGGGCCCCCGTGAGGCGGATCTGGTGCTGGAGCCGCCGGTAGTCACGGTAGGCGTCTGCGGTGTCGACGGCGAGCGGCGCCGGCACGAGGCCGAGGTCGCCGGCGACGCCGAGAAGCGCAATGTTGCCCGCGTTGCGGGTGAGCGCCGCATGTTCTTGCGCGTGCGTGAGGATCAGGAACTGGACCGCGAACTCGACGTCGACCATGCCGCCGGCGTCGTGCTTGAGATCGAAGAGTGCGGTCGGATTGGGATGGCCGGCGAGCATCCGCCGCCGCATGTCGATGACGTCACGCGACAGCGTGTCGCGATCGCGCGGCAGGCAGAGGATCGACTTGCGCCCCGCTTCGAAGGCGGCCCCGATATCCGCGTCGCCGGCGACGAACCGCGCGCGTGTGAGCGCCTGATGCTCCCATGTCCACGCCTGTTCGCGCTCGTAGCGCCAGAACCCGGCAAGCGACGAGCTCAGCACCCCTTTGGCGCCATCGGGTCGCAGGCGCAGATCGGTGTCGTACAGGCGGCCGGCCGCGGTGGCGCTGGTGAGCCAGGTGATGAGCCGGCGGGCAAAGCGCGTGTAGCGGTCGACCGCCGCCTCGTCCGCGTCGTCGTACAGGAAGACGAGGTCGAGGTCGGAGGCGTAGCCGAGCTCCTTGCCGCCGAGCTTGCCGAAGCCGATGATCGCGAACTTCATCGCCGGCGCCGTCCCGCTTGCGCCGTGCATGTGCGCCCAGACCTCCGCGAGCGTCGCGGCGAGGATGATGTCCGCCAGCGCCGACAGATGATCGGCGAGGCGCTCCACCGTGAGCGTGCCGGCCAGGTCCTGCGCGAGCAGCCGGAACGATTGCGCGTGATGAAAGTGGCGGAGCGCATCCATCTGGCGTTCGGCGTCGCCGGCGTTGGCCTCCAGCATGCGGGCGAGCTCGTTGCGCCAGGCGTCCCAGTCGGGCTCCGCCAGCAGCACGCGCGGATCGAGAAGCTCATCCAGGAGGATCGGATGCCGCGTCAGGTAATCCGCCGCCCATTGCGACGCGGCCATGAGGCGCGCCAGCCGCGGCAGCATGGTCGGATGCTCGACCAGCAGCGCGAGGTAGGCGCTGCGCCGGTTCACGGCCTCGAGCAGGCCGAACAAGCGATGGAACACGGTCTGGGCGTCCGCGCCACCGGCGGGCAGGGTGGCTGCCGCCTCGAGCAGTTGAGGCACCAGCGCGTCGACTCGTTGTCGCGACAACGCCGGCAACTGGACATACCGCGGGCTTGCTCGAACTCGCAGCAGGTGCGCGAGCAGGCCTGCAGGATCGGCGTAGCCGGCGGCGGCCAGCGTCTCGCGCGCCTGTTCGGCGTCGATCGCCTCACCCCAGACGGCCGTGAATGCGGCCAGCGCGGGCGAGCTGCCCGCCGTGGAACCGGAACCGGGCTCGCCGGATTTCGCGGTCGCGTCCCTCGTCCGAGCCGCGCCGAAGAGGTCCGCGAACTGCGCCGATACGGCGGTTCGATGCGCGGCCAGGTCTCGATCGAAGCTTTCGATTCCCGGCGCGGCCATCGCTCGAGCGAGGGCCCCGCGTTCCGCGGCGTCGGCGGGCAGCGCCTGGGTCTGCCGGTCGTCCCGGTATTGCAGCCGATGCTCGAGCGTTGCGCAGATAGACATAGGCATCGCGCAGCGCGGCGACGGCCGTGACGGGAAGGAGGCCACGATCGGCGGCGGCGGCCAAGGCCGGCAACGTCCCGCGCGCCCGCAACCCGGGCTCGCGCCCGCCGCGAACGAGTTGCAGCGCCTGGACGATGAACTCGACCTCGCGAATGCCCCCAGGCCCGAGCTTGATGTCCTGCGCATAGTCGTTGCGCCGGCCCTGCTCGCCGATCTGGCGATGAATGTCGCGCAGGCCGTCGTACGCATCGAAATCGAGGTACTTGCGATACACGAACGGGCTGACGAGCGCCTCGAGCTCGTCATGCCGCCGGCCCGTCATGGCACGCGCCTTGAGCCACGCGTAACGCTCCCAGGCACGACCCTGCGTGATGAGGTACTGCTCGAGCGCCGAATAGGGCACGGCGAGCGGCCCGCTCGCGCCGTAGGGACGAAGGCGCATGTCGACGCGGAAGACGAAGCCTTCCGGCGTGATCTCGTGCAACGCGCCAATGACCTTGCGACCGAGTCGCTCGAAGAACTCCCGGTTGGACAGGGTACGCGCGCCATCCGTCTCGCCGTCTTCCGGATAGACGAAGACGAGATCGATGTCCGAGGACACGTTGAGCTCGCGCCCCCCCAGCTTGCCCATGCCGACGATCACGAGTTCCTGCGCCTCGCCTTTCTCGTCGCGTGGCTCGCCGAATTCCTGTGCGAGGAGGCGATGGTGCAGCCGCGTGGCCGCGGCGAGCGCCGTCTCGGCGAGCGTGGTCATGTCGGCGCAGACCTCGACGAGGTCGGCGCGCGCGGTCAGGTCGCGGACCAGCGTGTGGACGAACACGCGGCGGCGCAACCGGCGCAACGCGTCGGCCAGTGCGAGGGGATCGCCGGCGTCGACCGTCACCGCGAGCTCGGCGCGCGCGCTCGCCCAGTCGAACGGGACGTCCACCGTGGCCACGAGCACGCGCTTCTCGTCCGGCCGTGTCTCGAGGGCCGTCGTCGCATAGCGGCTGTAGGCGAGAGCGGACTCGAGGTCGGGCACAATCGGCATGGGAGCGTCCGGAAACGGCGGCTTTGGTGGGCGAGGGCGGGACGCGAAGCGGATTGGCAGCAGACCGGAAACGGGCCCGAAGCCACGAACCTGCGCAGCGCATCCGCTACAATGCCGGGGCGCCTCCATTATGCCTTCCCCGCGCGCCATCCTCCGCGTTCCCCGCGCGGTTACCTACGCGGTGGTCCGCTTCGTCCGGGCCATCGTCGTCATCGGTTTCGCCGTCCTCGCGCTGGCCCTGCTCGCGGTCCGCTTCGTCGTGTTTCCGCAGATCGAATCCTATCGCGACAGGCTGGCCGACGTGCTTTCGCACCAGCTGGGGCAGCCGGTGGAGATTGCGGCGCTGTCCACCGGCTGGGATGGCTGGAATCCGAAGCTCGTGGTCGAAGGCTTCCGCGTTCTGGATCGCGCCCGCGCCAACCCCACGCCGCTCCTGCTGCTCCCCAAGCTCGAGATGATCGTCTCGTGGACCTCGTTGCCGCTCGCCGAGTTGCGCCTGAAGGAGCTCATCATCGAGGGACCGCGCCTCGCCATCCGGCGCGATCGGTCCGGCGTGTTGCGCATCGCCGGACTCGAATTCGATCCGGCGCAGGCGACGGACGAGTTGCCGCTCACCGACTGGATTCTCCGGCAGCGCGAAATAGTGATCCGCGACGCGCTGATCGTGTGGGACGACGACCTGCGCAACGCGCCGCAGCTCGTGCTCGACCGGGTCCAGTTCCGCGTGGAAAACCGGTTCGGGCACCACCGGTTCGGATTGAGAGGGACGCCGCCCGCCGAGCTCGCGTCGCCGCTCGATCTGCGCGGCGATCTCGTATTGGGATCGATGAAGGACTGGGAGAATGCGCGGGGCAACCTGTTCGTGCGCCTCGACTACGCCGATGTCGCGGCGTGGCGGGAGTGGCTTCCGCTGCCGGGAGAAATCGCGACGGGCACCGGCGCGCTGCGCGTCTGGTTCAAGGTGGATCGGCAGGAGCTGCTCGAAGTTGTCGCCGACGTCGAGCTCGCCGACGTCAAGGCAACGCTTGCGCCCCATCTGCCGGAGATCGAGCTCGCGCATCTTTCGGGGCGTGTCGGCACACGAAAGTCCGGCGCGCAGCACGAGGTGTTCACCCGGGCGCTGGCCTTCGCGACGCCGGGCGGTGAACGGCTCGACCCCACCAACTTCTCATTGACCTGGCGCCAGGGGGCGGGCGATCGCATCGACTCGGCGCGAATCGAGTTCGAACGAATGCAGTTGGCGCCGCTTGCAGCACTGAGCGCCCATCTGCCCTTGCCGGATCGGGTCCGGCGCGGATCTCGCGCGCTTTGCCCCGCGCGGGACCCTGACGCACGGGCGCCTCTCGTGGGCGGGCCAGGCGGAGTCGCCGACGAGATTCAATGCGACGGCCGACTTCACGGACGTCGGGCTGGTTGCGCAGGACGCCTTCCCGGGAACGACCGGGCTTTCCGGCCGGGTCGAGGCCACGAGCGAGGGTGGCGAAATCAGAATCGCCAGCAGCAACGTCACGCTCGATCTGCCGCGCATCCTGGTGGCACCCATCGTGTTCGATACGTTGCAGAGCGTGGTGAAGTGGGAGCATCGCGATGGCGGCACGAAGGTGATACTCGAGCGGCTGGAGATCGCCAACGCGGACATCAGCGGCGGCGCGTCGGGAACCTATCGCTCGCCGGCGAGCGGCCCCGGCGAAATCGAAATCGTCGCCCACGCAGCGCGCGGTGACGCCCGGCAGATCCATCGCTATCTGCCGCGAGCGATCGACGCACCGACGCGGCATTGGCTCGAGACCGCGCTCGTGGACGGCAGCGCGGTCGACGCCCGTCTCAAGATCGCGGGCCACCTCGTCGACTTCCCCTTTGCCAACGGCAAGGGCGGGAAGCTGACGTTCACCACGAAGGCGAAAGCGGTCAGGCTCGCCTACACGGAAGGGTGGCCCGCCATCGACGCCATCGATGCCGATGTGCGGATCGACGGTACGCGACTGACCGTCGATGCCGCGCGCGGGCGCGTGAACAGCGTCGAGATCGGCAAGACGCGCGTGGAGATTCCCGACTTCGCCGCTCCGGTCCCGCTGCTGCGGATCGACGGGGAAGCCGTTGGCCCCATTGCGGGGTTCCTGCGCTTCATCAACGAAAGTCCGGTGGCGGCACGCATGGGCCGGTTCACGCGCGACGCGGACGCGGCTGGCGGCGGCCGGCTCGCGCTGAAGATCGGGCTGCCGCTCGGGCACCCGGAGGACATCAAGGTCGCGGGCGATTTTGCCTTCGCCGAGTCGCAATTGCGCATCGCCGGCGTCCCCCCGCTCACCAAGCTCGGCGGCAAGCTGTCCTTCACCGAGCACGATGTCAGTGCGCGTGACGTCAGCGCGGAGATACTGGGCGGGCCCGCCAAGCTCGCCGTGACCAATGTCGGCGGCCAGACGCGATTGGCGGGCAACGGCAATATCGGGCTCGTGGCAATACGACGCGAGTTCGCCAATCCGTATCTCGACCGGGTGTCCGGCAGCATGGACTGGTCGATGAAAGTCGACATCCTGGCGCCGGACACGATCGGATGGGTGTTCGAAAGCAACCTGAAGGGGACCGCAGTCGACCTGCCCGCACCGCTTGGCAAGACCGCGGGCGAGGAGATTCCGTTGCGAATCGAGGGGGGCGACGAGGTGAGTCCTCCAGGGACCGATTTCATCCTCGCCGCGTACGGCCGCGTGGCGCAGGTCGCTGCCCATAGGACTCAAGGCGCCGGCGGCGCTTCCATCGATCGCGTGCTGCTGTCGCTCGGGCGAGCGATGGAGCGTCCGGACGCGGCGCGCGCGGAGCGCCCCGGATTGTGGATTCGCGGTGAGGTGCCGGCGCTCAACGTCGACGACTGGATCGCGCTGCTGACACGGTTTGGCACGACGGAGTCCGTTCGCCAGCATCCCGGCCTGGCGCTCGCCGGAGCCGATTTCGATGTCCATCAGTTCGACGCGATGGGCGCTCGATTCACTGATCTCAAGCTCGTCATGCGCGAGACCGCGAAGGGCTGGGCGTTCGATGTCGATGGTCCCGAAGTCGCGGGTACTGCGAACTGGTTCGCGCCCGGTGAGGGCACACCCAACGGCCGGATCGTGGCGCGGCTGTCGCGAATCTCGGTCCCCGGTCGCGGTAACGTCGCCACGTGGCGAGGTGCCGACGCCAAGGACAGTGGCATCGATGCGCAGGCGGAGGCTCCGCCGGCCAACCCTTGGCCGGAAATCGATCTCGCTGCCGACGCGCTCATCTCCAAGGACAGGAATCTCGGCCGCCTCGAGTTCATCGCGCAACCGAAGGGCGCCGAATGGAGAGTGGACCGTCTCCTGCTTGCCAACGACGCAAGCAGGCTCGAGGCCAACGGGGCGTGGCGGGTCGCAGGGCGGCAGCAGCAAACGAAGCTCGACGTCGCGCTCGATGCCAAGGATCCGGGTGCGCTCCTTGCGCGATACGGTTACGTCGAAGGAGTGAAGGGCGCGCCGACGAAGATCGATGGACAGCTCGCCTGGGCCGGCGCACCCCACGAGTTCGACTTCAACACGCTCAACGGCATGTTTCGCATACAGGTCGGTCCCGGCCGCTTCTCCAAGCTGGAACCTGGCCCGGGCAAGCTTCTGGGCGTGCTCTCGCTGCAAGCGCTGCCGCGACGGGTCACGCTCGACTACAGCGATGTCTTCAGCGACGGACTCGCGTTCGACGACATCACCGGCAACGTGAGGATCGCGAGCGGCGTCATGTCGACGTCGGACCTGAAGCTCGTCGGCCCATCGGTGAAGGTCGACATCGCGGGCGAGACCGACCTCGCCAAGGAAACGCAGCGGCTTACCGTGCGCGTGCAGCCGGCGCTGTCGTCCAGCCTTTCGGCCGGCGCCGCGTTGCTGTTTCTCGCCAATCCCCTGCTCGGCGCCGCCGTGGGAGCCGGCTCGCTGTTCGCGCAGACGCTGCTGCAGGATCCGGTCGAAAAGATCTTCCGTTACGAATACACGGTGACCGGAGGATGGTCGGATCCCATCGTCGTGAAAAGCTCCGGAGGGAGCGCGAGCGTTGCGCCGCCCACCGTGGCCCTGCCGAAATCCGGAGGCGAGCGATGACCGCCGCCGGCGCGACGATGCGGGTGGCCGCGGTGCAGACGGTTTCCGGCGGCGACGTCAACGCGAATCTCGCGCAGGCGGAGCCGCTCGTCCGCCGAGCCGCCGGCCGAGGGGGCGAAGCTCGTGGTGCTCCCGGAATACTTCGGGATCTTCGGCGCGCGGGCGACCGACAAGCTCGCGGTCCGCGAAGTGGACGGCGACGGGCCGCAGCAGGCGTTCCTGGCACGGCTCGCGCACGAGCACGCGATCTGGCTCGTCGGGGGCACGGTGCCCATCGCAAGCGGCGATCCCGCCCGCGTGCGCAGCGCCTGTGTGGTCTACGGTCCCGACGGGCGGCGCGTCGCGCGCTACGACAAGATTCACCTGTTTGCCTTCGCGCGGGGCGAAGAGTGCTACGACGAAGGCAGGACGATCGAGCGAGGCACCGACAGGGTGACCGTCGAACTGCCCTGCGGCCGCGTGGGATTGTCCGTGTGCTACGACCTGCGCTTCCCCGAGCTCTATCGCGGCATGGGAACGCTGGCGCTTCTGCTGGTGCCCGCGGCATTCACCGCGACGACCGGCGCTGCACACTGGCATCTCCTGCTGCGCGCCCGCGCCGTGGAAAACCAATGCTACGTGCTGGCCGCCGCGCAGGGGGGCGAGCACCCGGGAGGGCGGCGCACCTACGGGCATTCGATGCTGGTCGATCCGTGGGGATCGATCGTCGCGGAGCACGACAGCGGACCGGGGATCGTCGTGGGCGACATCGATCCGGCGCGGCTTGCGAGCGTGCGCGCGGAACTGCCGGCGCTCGTGCATCGCGTGCTGTAGGAGAGAGTGCATGGCCACCGCCGCTTCCTGCGTGCCCGCTGCGGACCGTCACTTCGAGGATTTCGCGCCCGGCTCTGTGGAGGAATTCGGTCCGATCGGCATCGATGAAGCCGAGGTTGTCGCGTTCGCGCGAAGGTTCGACCCGCAGCCCATCCATACGGACATGGCCGCGGCGGTGGCCGGACCTTTCGGCGGTCTGATTGCCAGTGGTTGGCACACGGCGAGCCTCGTCATGCGCGTTCTCGTCGATCATTACCTCGCCCGCGGCGCGTCGCTGGCGTCTCCGGGAGTGGATGAGCTACGCTGGGTCCAGCCCGTGCGTCCGGGCGACGCGCTCCGCGTGCGCGCAACGGTGGTGGAGGCCCGCCGCTCGCAATCGAAGCCCGATCGGGGCCTGGTCCGAACGAAGATCGAAGCGATCAATCAGAACGACCAGGTGGTGATGAGCATGGTCGCGATGAATCTTTTCCGCTGCCGCAACCCCGATTAGCGAATCTCGTTTGGCGTGGCGGGAGGTTGCCTCCGGGCTTCGGTGCCGCGCAGCAGGATCAGCACCGCGCCACCTCCGCCCGCATGCGGCGGCGCCTCGCAATACGCGAGCACCTCGTCCCAGTGCGCGAGCCATCTGCGTACACGTCCCTTGAGCACCGGTTCGCGATTCGGTGATGTGAGCCCCTTGCCGTGGATCGCGCGCACGCAGCGATAGCCGTGCTGGCGGGCGTCGACGATGAAGTCGGACAGGGCATCGTGCGCCTCGTCGATCGTGTGCCCGTGCAGATCGATCTCGCTCTGCACGGACCATTGGCCGCGACGGAGCTTCTTCAGGATGTCGGAGGGGAGGCCGCGGCGCAGGAACGTCTGCTCGCCTTCCTGTTCCTGGCCGATGTCCCAGGCGTTAGGTGCGGGCTCGGCGCCGTACTTGGACGCGGTCAGCGCGTCGGCATCGTCGGCGATGCGCTGCCGAGCGATCGGCGCCGGCCGTGGCGTGAGGTTCGCGACGCGCCGGCTCGCCGGGAGCCTTCGCACGTCGGCAAATGCCTGCGCGAGGTCGACCTCGACGGCTGCCGGCCGGGTCGCTTTGCGTTCCTTCGGCGCGCCGCGCGCCGGCACCTGGCGGGACGCAGGCTTCGGCGCGGGTGCTGCGCCGGCACGGGCCGTGTCGACGAGCTTCTTCAGGTCCGTGAGTTTCGCCATGGCGCCGCAGGCAATCAGCCGCCGTGCGATTCGAGGTAAGCCTCCGCGTCGAGCGCCGCCATGCAGCCGGTGCCGGCGGAGGTGACGGCCTGCCGGTAGACGTGATCGGCGACGTCGCCCGCCGCGAACACACCGGGCACGCTGGTGGCGGTCGCGTTGCCTTCGGTGCCGCTTCTGACCTTGATGTAGCCACCGGCCATGTCGAGCTGCCCTTCGAAGATGCCCGTATTCGGCGTGTGCCCGATCGCGATGAACACGCCCATTACGGCGAGGTCCTGGGTGGCCCCCGTCTTGACGTCCTTGATGCGCGCCCCCGTGACGCCGGAAGCGTCGCCCAGGACGTCGTCCAGGGTGTGGTTCCACAGTACGCGAACGTTGCCGTCGGCACGCGTCTTGACCATCAGTTTGTCGACGAGGATCGCTTCGGCGCGGAAGCGCTCGCGCCGGTGCACCACGGTGACCGTGCGGGCGATGTTGGAAAGGTAGAGCGCCTCCTCGACCGCGGTATTGCCGCCGCCGACGACCAGCACGTCCTGCGCCTTGTAGAAGAAGCCGTCGCAGGTCGCGCAGGCCGAAACGCCCTTGCCCATGAACGCCTGCTCCGACGGCAAGCCGAGATAGCGTGCGGAGGCGCCGGTCGCGATGATCAGGGCGTCGCACGTGTATTCGCCGTTGTCGCCGATGAGGCGGACCGGCTTCGCGTCGAGCTTCGCGGTGTGGATCTGGTCGAAGATAAGTTTCGTGTCGAAGCGCTCGGCGTGCTTCTGGAAGCGGGCCATCAATTCGGGACCCTGCACGCCGTCCGCGTCGGCCGGCCAGTTGTCGACATCGGTGGTCGTCGTCAGCTGCCCGCCCTGTGCAAGGCCGGTAATGAGCACCGGACGGAGGTTGGCGCGCGCCGCGTATACTGCGGCGGAGTAACCGGCGGGGCCGGAGCCAAGGATCAGAAGGCGGGCGTGTTGCGTCGACATGCTGTTCTCGCTCAACAAAGGGTTCGAGTTTAACCGGACCGCAGCCGCATTCGTCGCCCGCCGGAAACCGCATGGTTGCGGAGTTGAGCCTAGGATGTGGGGGCGATCGTGGCCGGCCCAACCGGGCCGTGCCGGCATGGCGCTCCTCCTTGGCCGCGCTCGCTGGTGTATAATTCGCCACGTGAAGTCGTTGTGGCAAATCCATGTTTTTAAATAAGAAAACTACCGCCGTCCGCGGCGGCGCCCTGGCCGGCGTCGGCACTCCGCTGTCGCCACGCTTCGCACGGCTGGTGCGCGAATCGTGGTGGCTGATCGTCGTCGCTGGGTTTGTGTGGCTCGCCCTGATTCTCGCGAGCTACGCGAAGACGGATCCCGGCTGGTCGTTCTCGGGCGCTGGCGGGCCCATCGCGAACAGGGGCGGAGTCGCGGGGGCGTGGCTCGCGGATCTTCTCCTGTACCTGTTCGGAGCCTCGGCCTGGTGGTGGGTGATCGCCGGCGTGGTGCTGGTGGTCGCGGGCTATCGCCGCATCGGTCATCCCGAACTCGAAACGGATCACCCGTTCTCGCTCGGCGTGCTGGGCTTCGGGCTCGTGCTGCTGTCGAGCGCCGCGCTGGAGGCGCTGCGCCTCTACAACCTGCCGTTGACGCTGCCGCAGGCACCGGGCGGCGCGTTGGGCGAGATCATCGGCCGCGGCTTGGCGCGCCTTCTCGGCTTCAACGGCGCGACGTTGTTCCTGCTCGCGTTGTTCGCCGCGGGTTCCTCGCTCTTCTTCGGGCTGTCGTGGCTGAGGATGATGGAGCGCATCGGCACCGGGCTCGAACGCGTTGTCCTCTGGCTCAAGCGGCGGGCGGAGGAGCGTCGCGACCGCGAACTCGGCGTCAAGGCACAAGCGGTGCGGGAGGCGGTCGTGCAGGCGAAGTACGAGATCGTCGACCACGAGCCCGTGCTCGTGGTGCCGCAGGTGGCCGAGCTTCCGAAGTCGGACCGCGTCGTGAAGGAGAAGCAGCGCCCGCTCTTCGTCGACATGCCCGATTCGCCGTTGCCGCCGCTCGCGTTGCTCGACGACGCACCTCCGGCCCAGGAAATGGTGAGCCAGGAGACGCTCGAATTCACGTCCAGGCTGATCGAACGCAAGCTCGCCGACTTCGGCGTGGCCGTGCGGGTGCTGGCGGCGTACCCCGGACCGGTGATCACGCGCTACGAGATCGAGCCGGCGGTCGGCGTCAAGGGCGCGCAGATCGTGAACCTGATAAAGGACCTCGCCCGTGCGCTGTCGGTGGTCTCCATCCGCGTCGTCGAGACCATCCCCGGCAAGTCGTGCATGGGCCTCGAGCTGCCGAATCCCAAGCGCCAGATCGTCAAGCTCGTGGAAATCCTTTCGTCGGCGACGTACAACGACACCGCGAGTCCGTTGACGCTGGCGCTCGGCAAGGACATCGCCGGCAAGGCGGTCATCGCCGATCTTGCCCGCATGCCCCACCTGCTGGTCGCCGGAACGACGGGCTCGGGCAAGTCGGTCGCGGTCAACGCGATGATCCTGTCGCTCCTCTACAAGGCCGAGCCGCGGCAGGTGCGCATGATCCTGGTCGACCCGAAGATGCTCGAGCTTTCCGTCTACGAAGGGATTCCGCACCTGCTGGCGCCGGTCGTCACCGACATGAAGCTCGCCGCCAACGCGCTCAACTGGTGCGTCGGCGAAATGGAGCGCCGCTATCGGCTGATGTCGAGCCTCGGCGTCCGCAACCTGGGCGGCTACAACGCGAAGGTCGCCGAAGGCAAGAAGTCCGGCAAGCCGCTCGCCAACCCGTTCTCGCTGACGCCCGAGGCGCCGGAGCCCATCGAAGAAATGCCGCTGATCGTCGTCGTCATCGACGAGCTCGCCGACATGATGATGGTGACCGGCAAGAAGGTCGAGGAACTGATCGCGCGCATCGCGCAGAAGGCTCGCGCCGCCGGCATCCATCTCATTCTCGCCACGCAACGGCCGTCGGTGGACGTGATCACCGGCCTCATCAAGGCCAACATCCCCTCGCGGATCGCGTTCCAGGTGGCGAGCAAGGTCGACTCGCGCACGATTCTCGACCACATGGGGGCCGAAGCGCTGCTGGGGCAGGGTGACATGCTCTATCAGCCGCCGGGAGTCGGGTATCCGCATCGGGTCCACGGTGCGTTCGTGTCCGATGCCGAAGTGCACAAGGTCGTCGAGCATCTGAAGGCGCAGGGCGGGCCGCAGTACCTCGACGGCATCCTCGAAGGAGGTGTCGCCGCCAACGGCGACGAAGGCGTGAGCGTCGAAGGCGCCGACGCCGAGTCCGACCCGATGTACGACCAGGCGGTGGCGCTGGTGCTGCAGACGCGCCGGCCGTCGATCTCGCTCGTCCAGCGCCACCTGCGCATCGGCTACAACCGCGCGGCCCGGTTGATCGAGCAGATGGAGCGCGCTGGCCTCGTGACGCCGATGCAGACCAATGGCAACCGCGAAGTGCTCGCACCGGCCGGCAAGGGCGACGCGTGAAGTTGCATTCGTTGCTGATGCTCGCGGCGCTCTCCGTATCGGCGGCGGCGCACGCCGACGGACTCGGTCAGCTCAAGTCATTTCACGAAACGACGAAATCCGGCAAGACGGCGTTCCGGCAGTCGGTGGTCCCCAGGGGGCAGACGGACCCGCGGGAATCGACGGGAACGTTTTCGTTCCAGCGGCCCGGCAAATTCCGCTGGGCCTATGCGACACCGTTCGAGCAACTGATCGTCGGCGACGGCGAACGGGTGTGGATCTACGATCGCGATCTCAACCAGGTCATCGTGCGCAAGCTCGATCGCGCGCTGGGCTCGACCCCCGCGGCGCTGCTTGCGGGAGGCGGTGCGCTCGAGGCCAATTTCGAGCTGACGGACGGCGGTCGCCGGGACGGTCTCGATTTCGTCGAGGCGAAACCGCGGGCGGCCGACACGGGTTTCGAGCGCGTACGAATCGGGTTCGCCAATAATCTGCCGCGCTCGATGGAGCTCAAGGACACGCTCGGCAACGTCACGACACTTCGCTTCGAGACCTTCGAGCGGAACTCGGCGCAGGACGCGGGTCAGTTCCGGTACGTGCCGCCAGCCGGCGCCGATGTCGTCGGCGACACGAAGTAGTGCTGCCGGTGCGCCGCGCCTGAACGGTCGGCGGTGGAACATGGCGGGCGCGGCGTCAGGGTAGCGGCAGGCCCTTGTCGGTCATCACCATGCGCAGGCGGTCCGGGTAATCGGTGATCAGGCCGTCCACCTTCATGTCGATGAGGCGCGCCATGTCGGCCGGATCGTTCACCGTCCACGGCAGCACCTTGAGTCCGAGCGCAGCGGCCTCCGCCACCAGCGCCGGCGTCACGTTGCGCCAGAACGGCGACCACGTGCCGCAGCCCGCTTCCTTGACGAGACGCGGCAGTGATCCGCCATGCTGCGCGATATCGTGCCCCGCCAGCCAGGGTGAAGGCGCTGCGGACTTCCGCTGCACCGTGTCCATCGAGTCGGTCTCGCTCGTAAGGCACGCGGTTCCGATCTCCGGTGCGCGACGCTTCAGCGCGACGAGGGTCCGCCAGTCGAACGACTGGATCGTGACACGCGACTCGAACTTCGCGCCGCGGACGGCATCGGTCACCAGCCGCGCGAACGTCTCGGGATCGACGGTCTCGTCGGCGCCGGCGGGCGTGATCTTGGTCTCGAGATTGAGCCGCAGCGGCTTGCCGCTCGTGCGCACCAGGTCGAATACCTCGACCAGCGTCGGAAACCGTTCTCCGTCGACCGGCTGCTGCAGGGGAAAGAGCTTCGCGTAGCGGCTGTCCGGATTGAGACGGCCGACGTCGTAGCGCCTGAGGTCATCGAGGGACTGCTGGCGGATCGCCGGCCCCTTTGCCGCCAGCCAGCGGCCGTCGGGACCGCGAACGAGATCGGGATTGAGGTACGGATCGTGCGCTATGACGAGCACGCCGTCGCGGGTCACCGCCAGATCCATCTCGAGGGTCGAAACGCCGAGCGCCGACGCATAGGCGAAGGCGGCGAGCGTATTCTCCGGGCGCAGGCCCCGGGCGCCGCGGTGGCCCTCGAGATCGAACGCGTGCGCGCCACTTGCGAGCGTCGCGAGCACCGCGAATGCCGTGGCGGCCGCGATGGTTGTCGCCGGCCCGATCCGCCGGCTCAGCGCGCGGACGCGATGAGCGGACACCGCACCCTTCATTTCACGCCGAGGGCGCGCACCCGGGGATGCGCGAGGACATCCGGATTGACGACGAATTCGGGCCGGCGTCCTCCGAGCGCGGCGACGATGCTGGCGAGACCGGTCGAGGCCATGTTGTGAAAGCACTCGTCGGTCCAGCACAGCGAATGGGGGGTGAGGATCACGTTGTCCATGGCGAGCAGCGGGTTGTCGGGCGCAACCGGCTCCTGCTCGAACACGTCGAGCGCCGCGCCCGCGATGCGACCGCTCTCGAGCGCGCCGATCAACGCGGCCTCGTCGACGATCGGTCCGCGCGCGACATTGACGAAATACGCGTTGCGTCGCATCTGCGCGAATTGAGGGGCGCCGACGAGGTGCCGCGTGGCGTCGTTCAACAGGCAGCAGACCACGACGAAATCCGCCTCTCGCAGCAAGGTGTCGAGGTCGACCTTGCGCGCGCCGACGTAGCCCAGTTCGATCGCATCGACATAGGGATCGGCGGCGAGCAGCTTGAGGTCGAACGTCCGGGCCATGCGCAGCAATTCCTTGCCGATGCGGCCCGCGCCGATCACGCCCAGCGTACGCCCGGTGAGTCCCATCCCCATGTTGTCCATGCGCTCGTGCCAGCGGCCGGTGCGCGTGAGGCGGTCCTTGAGGAACAGGCGGCCCGAGAGCGCCAGCACGAACGACAATGCGATGGTGGCGACCGGCCGGGGCATCGAGCTCGGAGTATGGGTGACGATGACGCCGGCGTGCGTCATCGCCGCGACATCGACGGAATCGTAGCCGACCCCATGCCGCGCGACGACTTTGATCCGGCAATCGGCACGCGCCACCGCGGCCGCGGGGACGCGCGGCAGATTGACGTAGAGCGCGTCGTAATGGGCCGCATGGTCGGCGGTGATTTCCGTGACCAGATCCGGGAGATACTCCCAGTCGATCTCCGGTGCGCGATCGAGGATCCCCAGTGCGGTGGCGCCGAACGCAGGCTCGCCGCGGGAATCGAGGATGTCGCGCGTCACGCCGACCTTCAGTTTCGTCGATCGTTTCGTCATCGGGCGTCCGGTCATCGAGGGTTTCGTGGTGCGGCGTCGGTTGCGCGCAGGACGTCGAGACCGCGGGCCAGCGCACGTTGCAGCATCGCCTGGTCGAGCCCGTACGCCATGAGGCGGAAGCCACGGGCGGCGTAGTCGCGCGCCCAGTCGTCGTCCGTCGCGAGAAAGGCGGCCGTTTTGCCGTGGGCGTCGCATGCGGCGACGATGCGATCGATCGCCGCCAGGTAATCGGGATGCCGGAACTGCCCCGGAATCCCCATGAAATTCGTGAGATCGAAATGCCCCACCCAGAGCGCATCGACGCCGGGCACTGCGGCGATCGCTTCGACGTTGGCGAGCCCTTCGCGGGTCTCGATCTGCGGGATCACCATCGTTCGCGAATGCAGTGCGGCGATCTTGGCCGCGACGTCGCCGCCCTCGTAATCGTCGTGCGCGAAGCCGAAGGCCGCGCCCCGGCGGCCCTGCGGCGGATACCGCGTGCAGGCGACGATGTGCATGGCCTCGTCGGCCGTACCCACCATGGGCACCATCACGCCCAAGGCGCCGATGTCGAGCGCCCGCGCGATGAAATGATATTCGCCGCGCGGCACCCGCACCATCGGCACGAGCGGCAGCCCGCGGCAGAGCGCGAACTGGGTCTTGAGCGTCTCGAAGCCGAGTCCGGTGTGCTCCATGTCGTAGAGCACGAACTCGGCGCCGGCGTTGCGGCAGAGTTGCGGAAGTCCCGGGGAAAAGAACTCGAAGACCATCGCGCCGAAGGCGCGACCGCCTGCCGCCAGAGCGGTCTTGACCGGATTGTCACGCATGCGCGAGCTTTTCGAGATAGGCGCGAATGCGTTTGGCGTTCGTTCCGAAATCGCCCCGCCCGACGCGCGACACGGAACGGACGTCGATGCGGCTTCCGGTGGACGTCGGCGTGACGCGAATGACGACGTCGTCGCGGAAGCCGAACCAAGGTGTGGTCGCCGTTGCCTCGATGCGGTTCGCGGCTGCATCGGCCGCAACGATTTCCCAGCCCATCGACCTGGCGGCGTCGAGCGCCCGCGCGAAGGCGTCGGCGGGCGGCGCCGACAGCGCAAGCGGCTTGAGGTCCGGATATCCGCGCTTCTGCTGTTCCGCCGTTGCGCTTCCCGGATGGATGGCGGGCACGGAGAGTCCGGCGCGCGGCGCCAGCAACGCGACGAACGCGGGCGGATTCTCGGTATCCGTGGTGATGTCGTTGATCGGCGGAACGCTGCGGGCGTTCTGCACCCATTGCCAGGGGAACCAGGCAACGCCGGCGCCGACGGCGAGCGTCGCGACGAGGATGGGGACGCGTCCGGTCCGCCATCGCGGGATCAAGAGACAGATCAGCGCCAGCCCCATCGTGGCGAGCCCGGTGTACTCGCTCCAGCGGACGAGCTGAAACCCGAGCCGGTAATCCCAGAGGCCGAAGCGCGCGCCGAATCCGGCGGCGACCAGCATCGCCGCCGCCAGGAGCGCAAACATCCACGCGAATCGTGCTGCGGACATGCGATGCCCGGAAATGCCGGATAATGCGCAACTCTACGCTGCCGCGTTCGGACGGGTCAACGCACCGTGACCGATCTCTTCGCCACCGCCAATCCCGCCGCGCCCCTCGCCGATCGCCTGCGCCCGACGACCATCGACGAGATGATCGGCCAGCGGCATCTGCTCGCGCCGGGGAAACCGCTCGCGGTTGCGTTCGCTTCGGGCAAGCCGCATTCGATGCTCCTCTGGGGCCCCCCCGGCGTGGGCAAGACCACGCTCGCGCGCCTCATGGCCCGAGCCTTCAATGCCGAATTCATCGCGCTGTCGGCGGTGCTCTCCGGCGTCAAGGACATTCGCGATGCCGTCGCGCGCGCCGAGGCCACGCTCGCGCAGTCGCGCCGGCACACGATCCTGTTCGTCGACGAAGTCCACCGCTTCAACAAGGCGCAGCAGGACGCGTTCCTGCCGTACGTGGAGCAGGGCCTTGTCACGTTCATTGGCGCGACGACGGAAAATCCGTCCTTCGAAGTCAACAGCGCGCTGCTGTCGCGCGCGGCCGTCTATGTACTGGAGCCGCTCGCGGAGGACGAGCTTGGCCAGTTGCTCGACCGTGCGCTGACGGCGGGCGCGCCGCACCTTGCCCTGACCACCGATGCCCGCGCAACGCTGATCGCCTACGCCGACGGCGACGGTCGCCGGCTCGTCAATCTCGTCGAATATCTCGCGACGGCCGCGGGCGAGGGCCGCACCGAGCCGATCGACATCGCTTTCATCGAAACCGCGATCGCGCGGAGTCTTCGCCGGTTCGACAAAGGCGGCGAGGCGTTCTACGACCAGATCTCGGCGCTGCACAAGGCGGTGCGCGGTTCGCATCCGGATGCGGCGCTCTACTGGATGTGCCGGATGCTCGACGGCGGAGCCGATCCGCTCTATGTCGGCCGGCGACTGATCCGCATGGCCACGGAGGACATCGGGCTCGCGGATCCGCGCGCGCTGGCGCTCGCCACCGCGGCGGTCGAGACCTACGAGCGGCTCGGCACACCCGAGGGGGAACTGGCGCTCGCGGAAGCCGTGCTGTACCTCGCCTGCGCGGCCAAGTCGAATGCGGTCTACCTGGCCTACAACGCGGCCCGCGCGTTCATTGCCGAAGACGGCTCGCGGCCCGTTCCGCTCAGGCTGCGCAACGCGCCGACGAAGCTGATGAAGGGATTGGGCTACGGCAAGGACTACCGCTATGCCCACGACGAGGAGGGCGCCTACGCGGCGGGCGAGCGCTACTTTCCGGACAACATGCCGGAAGTGTCGTGGTACCAGCCGACCGATCGCGGCCTCGAGGCGAAGATCCGCGAAAAACTCGAGTGGTTGCGTGAGCAGGACCGGAAGACGAAAGAATGCGAGCCGTAGCGTTGCCGCCTGCTGCGGCGCGATGTTCGCCTTGAGGTTTTTGCGCCCCGACGATTCGCAGGTTCGCGTCTGGCACCAAAATGCATCGTGCACTCCGTTAGTTGAATGGGTATAGTTCAACGTCAGCGGCCGCCGCCGCGCAATGCCGCGCCCATGCCGACTCGTCGCGTCCACGCTTTGCCGGAGGCTCCATGAACATGTATCGCAGTGCGACTGCCGCCGCAGTTGTCGGATTCGCCACCCTTGTGGGGTGCGCGGCGACGCCGACGATCGACAACAGCGCGATCGGCAAGCCCGAGTTCCGCGAGCACAAGGCCACGTACGGCCTGGTTTACCTGTTACCCAAGGACGTTACGGACGTCCTCGACAGCCGGATCTACCCGTCACTGCGCGAGCGCCTGATCAGGCTCGGGCTCGTGGCGGAGGCGCGGACATTCAACCTGCAGCACGTTACCGTCGTCCACCTGCACAATTCCGACCCGTCGACACCGCGCCGGATGCTCGAAGCGCTGCCCAAGGTGCCGTCGGTCCTGAAGCTGACGCTCAAGAATTTCTACAACACGGAAGCGGCCACCGGCGCCGGCGCGCCGTGGTGGTTCGACCTCGGCGTCGTGAAGAGTGGGCAGGGCTACACCGACATGATGTCGTACAACACCGTGGCCACCGCTGCGCTGACTCCGTTGCGCGACGGCCCGCTGCCGCGGGTGACGGGCCCGGTGTACGCGAAGATGAGCGAGGCCGGCCGCGACCTCGTGGCCACCGTGGGCGTTAGCGGCGTCAACGTGATGAAGGACGGCAAGGAGACCGCGTCGCACAATCCGCACAACACGCTCGTGTACAGCATGACGCGCTACGATGCGCGCCTCCAAGGGGCGATGAAGGAAGTGGCCGATGAAATGAACAAGGCCCTGCCCAACGGCATCGACGCGCAGTTCGCCAACGTGTCGATCGTCGAGATCGGCTTCATGGGCAATGTGCTGCGCGAGTTCTACCGGATAAGCCTCGTCGATGGCACCGCCTGGGACGTGACCAGCGGGCAGTCGGTGAAGTACGGCACGAAGTAGCCGAACTGCTGCCGTGCCACCGCACCGTGCAGCGCACGGCTGGTCCGAGGCGATGGCCAGCCGGATCGGTGCGGATCCAATCGACGCCGACGAGGACCGGTGGGCCCGTGTCTTCTATGCCGTCAAGTCATCTCGGGTGGTTTGCTAGAATCGCTGCATGCTTGACATCAACCTCTTTCGCAGCGACCTGCCTGCCGTCGTTGCCGGCCTCGCCAAGCGGGGTGTTGCAGTTGACGCCGGGCGTTTCGAGTCGCTCGAGCGCGAGCGCAAGGACATCCAGACGCGCACCCAGGACCTCCAGTCGAAGCGCAACTCGCTCTCGAAGGCCATCGGCGCCGCGAAGGGCAAGGGCGAGGACGCCTCGGCGCTGCTGGAGGAAGTTGTCGGAATCGGTGCGGAAACGAAGCGCCTCGAAGGCGAGCTCGACCGCGTGCAGGTCGCGGTGCGTGATTTCCTACTGAACCTGCCCAACCTCACGCACCCGAGTGTGCCGCTCGGCAAATCGTCGGATGACAACGTCGAAGTGCGCCGTTGGGGCACGCCGCGCGCATTCGACTTTCCGGTCAAAGACCATACCGACATCGGCGAAGGCCTCGGCCTGCTCGATTTCGCGACGGGGGCGAAACTCTCCGGGGCGCGCTTCACGTTTCTCCGCGGCGAGCTCGCGCGCCTGCACCGGGCACTCGCGCAGTTCATGCTCGATCTGCAGGTAAACGAGCACGGCTATACGGAGTGCTACACGCCGTACATCGTCAACGCCGAGACGCTGATCGGCACCACGCAGCTCCCCAAGTTCGAAGCCGACATGTTCGCGGTGAAGAGGGGCGGCGTTGCGGCCGACGATCCGGAGGCGGATGAGCGTCTGTACCTCATCTCGACGTCCGAGATTACGCTTACGAACTCGGTGCGCGGCGAGATCCTGGCGGCCGACGCGCTGCCGTTGAAGCTGACGGCGCACTCGCCCTGCTTCCGCTCGGAAGCGGGTAGCTACGGCAAGGACACGCGCGGCATGATCCGCCAGCACCAGTTCGACAAGGTCGAGATGGTGCAGATCGTCCATCCCGATCAGTCGTATGCGGCGCTCGAGGAGATGACCAGTCACGCGGAGGCCGTGCTACAGCGCCTCGGGCTGCCGTATCGCATCGTCACGTTGTGCACGAGTGACATCGGCTTTGCCGCCGCCAAGACCTACGATCTCGAAGTGTGGCTGCCCGCGCAGAATACGTATCGCGAAATCTCGTCGTGCTCGAATTGCGAGGCGTTCCAGGCGCGGCGGATGCAGGCACGCTTCCGCAACGCCCAGGGCAAGCCGGAATTGGTGCACACGCTGAACGGCTCGGGACTGGCGGTCGGTCGCACACTCGTCGCCGTGATGGAGAACTGTCAGCGTGCCGACGGCGGCATCGACGTTCCCGCGGTGTTGCAGCCGTACATGGGCGGACTGAAGGTCGTCGCGCCCCAAATACCAGGTAGGGTGACCTAGCCCCTTAGCGACTTCTTCATGCCGCTTAGTGACGATAATCCTTCACCCGAACCTTGAAGTCCATCGTCGGTCCGGGCGTTGGCGCGGTCTTGGTCTTGAGCACGTAGTCGGGCGATTCCAAGTCCAGATCGAGTTTGTGGAACACACGGGCCAGCGACAGTGCCATCTGCACTTCGGCCAGGCTCTTGCCCAAGCAGGTGTGCGGGCCCCGGCCGTAAGGTGAGTACACGCCAGGCTGCAGATGCTCAGCGCGTGGCTTCTGATAACGGTCGATGTCGAAGGTCTTGGCCTTGGGCCAGTATTCATCCATGAAATGCGGCACGCTGGTGCCCATGTAGATCATCTCGCCCTCATAGATCTGATGGCCTTCGAACACGAAGTCTTTGTTGGCAGTGCGCATCTGTGCGACGGCGATCGGGTAGAGACGCATCGTTTCCATGATCGCGCCGTTGAGTGCGGGCAGCTTCTTGAGCAGACCTTCTTCGTCCACGTCGCCAGCTGCGAACAACTCGTCCACTTCCTTCAGCACGCGCGCTTTGACTGCCGGATGCTTGAGAACGGAGTAGACGACGGCGGAGGTGGTGTTGGCGACGGTGTCTAGGCCCGCAATGTAGGGGCCAGTCAGAGACAGGATTAGATCGCTTTCAGGCATCTTCTCTGGCATTTCGATGTGCGCGGCCATGATGTCGTCGATCAGGTTGCGATCCTCCGGCCTAGTCGTGGCATAACGCGCTTTGGCGTCCTTGATCATCTTGCAGCCGAGCTCCATGACCCTGCCCTTGGCCTTCTTGTATTCAGGACGCTTTAGCAAGAGCTTGGGGCGTTGACGCGTGACCAACACGTTGAGGATGTAATTGATCGCGGTGCGGATGTCCTTGACATATTCCAGCGGCGCAGCGCCGGTGAGAATGGTGCCGAGCTGATCGACGACCATGTACTGCATGGCTTCAACAACAGGCACCTCCTTGCCTACGGACCAGTCGCGCGTGAGCGATCCGTCGGTGATCGCGACGAGTTCGTCGTAGCGGCCCTTGATCGACTCCTTGGAATAGCCATTGCGCATGATGTCGCGCAGTTCCCTGTGACTGTCGCCGTCTTCGCCGGTGAGCATGCGCTTGGCTCCGAACTCGCCCGTTAGGCCCTCCCAGAATTCTCTTGAGCGCAGACAATCTTTGCCAGCGCGCGTGCCCATGAAGTTCGCGGCTTCAACGCCGGAGATCAGGACGTACTTCTCACCAAGAATGCTGAGTCGACACACTGGACCGTAAGTGCGGTAGCAGTGAACGAAAAAGTCCGCGGGCCCATTGACCATGCCGAAAAGGCTGCCCAGCAACGGCAGTCCGGGTACCCGAGGCGTCTTTTTCAGCGCAATGATTTCTTCCGTAGCACTCACGAAACTCCCTCTACAAATCAATATCTTGCCTGGGCATTGTCGAGCGGTTCGGCGCATGTTTTGACTACGGAATGGACGAGTCTAACCGCCGACGGATTAGACTAAGTCCCTGTAGCACCGTTCGACCGGCCGCTTTCGCGGATTTCAAGGGCTGCTTCGAATCTCCTCGACCGGACCGTCGAGAATTATCTCAAACTCGCCCTCCGTGTCTCCTCCTTGTAAACTCCGCGGTGTCCGGTTGCAGCCTCGTACCCGGTGACCGGTCGGGTTCTCAACAACTGACATTTTGACTCGTTCACTATTCCCACGCGAGAAGGATCTCCCGCCATGAATGGACCTGCAATCATCATCATAGCCATCGCCGCGGCCTTCGCCGTCAATGCTCCCGCGCAGACCAGCACGACTATGAGCAGTCTGCCGGGCAAGGCCAGCGTTGAGCATAAGGTCGACATCACCGCCACGATCATCGCCATTGACAAGACTACGCGCGACATCACGCTGAAAGGCCCTAAGGGCAACTGGGTAGTCGTCACAGCCGGCCCCGAGGTCAAGAACTTTGACCAGATGAATGTCGGTGACAAAGTCCATGCCACATACATCGAGGCGCTCGTACTCGAACTTAAGAAGGGCAACGACCTGGCGGTTACTCGCACCGATGAGGCGAGCGGCAAGGGCGCGGCGCCGGGAGCGCATCCGCAGGGCGTCGCTGGCCGTCGCATCACCGTCGTCGCGGATGTCGTCGCTGTCAACCGCGAAACGCAGATTGTCACGCTGCGGGGACCGCAACTCACTGTGGAAGTGAAGGTTGCGGACCCCAATCAGTTCAAGCGGATCAAGAAGGGCGATCAGGTGTACGCCACTTACACGCAGGCGCTCGCGATGGTGGTGGAGTTGGTTCCGAAGAAATAGTCGCAAGGTGCATGGCGCTGCGGGCGCGACCACCTGTGCGCTTCACGCGCGCCTGGAGCGGACGGCACAAACTTTTCGCCGGGCGGATATGGCGAAGACTGGACTTCCCCGAGTTTCGTGAGCACTCCGGGCCTATTCCGAGCCGCGTAGCGGAGTGGCCCCATCTCTCGACCCGGCAGTATTCCCGGATTGTCGGGTCCTGGGTGGGGTTGATTGGTCTGGACCCGGCGGCTTACGGCACCCATTCGCTGCGGTGGACCAAGCCCACGCTGATCTACCGGCGGACCAAGAATCTCAACGCGGTTCAGCTCGTGCTCGGCCACACGAAGCTCGAGAGTGTCAGGTGGTGCCGGTCGCGGTCGCCGAACTCGACGGTCGCTGACCGGCCATCAGTTGTCATTGGCCGACGCCGACTGGCCGACCGCTTCAGACGGCTTGCTGCCGCTCAGTTTCGACCGACCAGCAGCCGTTGTCGAAACAAACCCGCAGCGTGCGCGCCCGCCCGCGCTGCGCGTTTGTCCCCCTCGGGCTTATTGCACCGAGACGGTGAGGCCGGTGTTCCAGGTAATGTCGACCTTGTCGCCCACTTTGACTTGATCGAACACCTTCGGATCGACGACCCGTCGACTGTATTTCCAGCCATTCGACCCCTCAAAAGTGATCGACGACGCGCTCTTGTCGATGTTGGTGACGCTCGCCGTCATCGTCCGTACCACCCCCTTCGTGCCGCTGCTCGTTCCCGCGGTGGCGACCGGGCTAGCGGTATCGACCGCCGCCTCACCCGCCGGCTTCAGCCGCACGAAGACGTTATTGTTGTACGTTGCCTTGAGCTTGTCCCCCACCTTGAGCTCGGAGAAGCGGCTGACGCTCTCGGGCACGTTGACGGCAACGAACTTGCCGTCGGCCGTCTTGATGTTCATGGCACGCTTGCTCTGATCGATCGTCTCTATGGTGCCCGAAATAGTGATGGTCTGGGGCGGGAGCTCTTTGACCTGCGCCGAACTTGGCAGGGCAAGAGCCCAAGCCACCGCGAACACGCTCAGCATCGCCGTTCGTCGCTTCATATTCTGGTCTCCTTCTGATTGTCCATCGCTAGTGATCCGTCCCGGATCTCACTGTGCCGCAAGGTTCTCCCGGGGCATTTGATTCAAATCAATTGGTGTCAATGACCGAGAACTAGGATCGGCGGTGGGTGACAACTTTACATGTGGGGTGAATCGGCTGCCAAAAGCCTCGGTGTCATTAATCGTCCGCCCCGCGCCAGGTTGAATGTCCGGTTTGGAGTTGGCCGGACGGCCGGAGTGGGATGCAGTCGCTCGCGGTAACAACGGTTGGACGGGGCTCGTTGCACCCTACGCCCGCCATGAAGCTCTCCCGCTCCGGCCTGGTCGCGGTGTGCCGACGAACCCTAACGCAGGTTGCCCGTGTGCCCGAGCGAGTATCGACCCGGCTGGGGCCAGACGGTGAGTCCGTGCGGCTCGCGGCCGACGGAGATGGTCTTCACCGCGCCGCTCCCCGTGTCGAACACATAGACGACGTTGTCGTAGCGACCCGAAAGCCACAGCGTCTTTCCGTCGGCGCTGACATTGCCCATGTCGGGGCTGCCGCCGCCTGGAATCGGCCAATTCGCGTCGACCTTTCGCGTCGCGAAATCGATCACCGACACGCTGCCCTTGCCTTGCGGCGGGCCGTGGATCTTGTTCGAGCCGCGATTGGCGACGTAGAGCTTCTTCCCGTCGCGGCTGGGATAGAGGCCGTGCGTTCCCTTGCCGGTCTCGATGAAACCGATCTGCCGGAACGTCTCGCCGTCGACCACGTGCACGCCGTCGGCCATCATGTCGGCGACGAAGAAGATCTTGCCATCGGGCGAGGCGCGAATGTCCTGCGGCATGCCCTTCCACGTCGTGCAGATGATCTCGTCGCGGCCGTCCGGCCCCTTGACGATCTTGGTCGGCCTGCCGGGCTGGATCACCTGCGTGTAGCCCAGCACCTTGCGGCGGACGAGGTCGATCTTGGCCACGGTGCCCGTGAACTCGCACGTAAAGATCGCGAACGAGCCGTCGATCGAGAAATCAGCGTGGTTGATGCCCGCGCAGCGCGGTACGTCGATCGAGTACTGGAGCCGCATCGTCTGCGGATCGCGGAAGTCGAGTCGCTTCATCGCCTCGGCGACCACGATCGCCGACTTGCCGTCCGGCGAAAAATACATGTTGTAGGGATCGTCGACGGCGATCGGCTTGCCCGGCTTGCCCGTCTTCGGATCGACGGGCGTGAGGCTGCCTTGTTTCGTGTTCTCCGCGTTGTTGGCGACCCACAGCGTGCGCAGGTCGTACGACGGGACCACGTGTTGGGGATTGAGGCCGACCTTGAACTTGGCAACCACTTGGTACGTCGCGGGATCGATCACGTAGACGTCGTTCGACTGCACATGCGGAACGTACACGCGGGGCAGATCGCCGGCGACGGCGGCACTCATCTTGCCTGCCGCGATTTCGCTGTAGAGATTGGCCGGGTCGACGACTGGCGGCATCCCGGAAACCGTGGCGACGGCCGCGAGGGCGTTGGGACTGCCCGTGCGTGCCGGGCCCTGGGCGAAGGCGAGGACGCCGAACCCCAAGGCGAGCCAGAGGGCCCGGCCCAACGAACGGGAATGCATTCCGGATGCCATGGACGCTCCTGGAGAAAACCGGTGACGGGTGGGCGAACCGCGGCGCGCCTCGCGTGGCATCGCGCGGGATCGATGATCGTTCGCAGGCGCGAAGGCGACGATGCTCAGCCTCGACGCCGAACCGTCGCGCGCCGGATCGCATCGACCGTCGCCGCGACGATCGCGTCGACGCCGAGTTGGCCGAGTTCGGCGGACGCTCGCCGCGGATCGCCGGCCACGCCGTCGGCGGGCGCGCCTCGCGCGCTCGCCTCGAGCTTGTCGCGCCGGACGAGGCCCGGATCGATCGCGAGCGCGAGCGACGTGTCGGCGAGCCCGGCGTGGGTGCCGATCTCGCCGTCGCCGTAGCCGCGGCTCCTGAGCGCCTGCGGGTAGGTCGTCTCGGTCGTCCGGTAATACTCGGCGACGGCATGCGCGCGAGCGGGCGACGCGATCCAGTCGCGGGTCAAGCGGGCCGCGACCTTCGCGAGACTCTTCTGGTATCCGCCGTGGTCGCCGATGAGCACGATGTCGCGAAATCCGTGCAGGCGGAAGCTTCGCGCCGCGGATTCGATGACCTGCTCGAACGCGGCGTCCGGGACCGTGATGGTGCCCGGAAAGCGCATGTGCGCCGTCGGCGGATGAATGCTGCCTTCGGGAACATACGACACCACCGGCGCCACCAGCGCATTGCCGAGCGCCTGCGCGATCTTCGCGCAGAGCGCCTTGACGCGAACGTTGTGCTTGCCCAGCACCATGTGCGGTCCGTTCTGCTCGGTACCGCCGACCGGGATGATCACGGTCGTCGTTCCGGTGCCGATCCGATCCTGCAGCTCGGACCACGTCAATTCGTCGACGAACACGGTGGCCGCCGCGCGGGCGGGCACGGCGGACATCGCCGCCAGCAGAAGAAGGACGCCGAGCCACGGCGCTGCGCGCATCATGAGCCTCCATTATGCGGCAACGAACGGGATTCCGGGAGCACCGGGCTGCCGCTCACGGTCCGGGCGGCTATTCTTTCGCGGAGTCTGCCGTGAGGTCCTTGCGCAGCTTCATCGGCTGCCGTTTTCCGCGCAGGCGAAGGTTCAGCATTTCGACCGCCACGGCGAAGGCCATCGCGAAGTAGATGTACCCCTTGGGGATGTGGTATTCGAAGCCTTCGCCGACCAGGCGTAGTTTGTAATTGATATGTCGGCACATCATTCGCAACAAATAGGAGCACACAGTGAGCATCGCCCTGCACTTCGTTCTCGCCGCCACCGCCGGGCTCACCGGAGAGCTGGACGCTGGTTTGGCCAAGGTCGGGTACGGCCTCGCGGCCATCGGCCCCGGCATCGGTATCGGCTACCTCGTCGGTCAGTCGGTGCAGGCCATGGCCCGGCAGCCCGAGATGGCCGGCCAGGTCCGTACGACGATGTTCTTGGGCATCGCCTTCGCCGAAGCGCTCGCGCTTATCGGCTTCGTTCTCTTCTTCCTCTAGAGGTCCTCACAATGCGGATTCGCAGATTCCTCCTCGCGGGGCTGCTCGTCGGGGGCGTGGCCGTCATGGCCATGCCCCAAGGCGCGTTACGCCGCGACGGATCACAACAAAGAGGTCTTCGAGTGCGTCGAGAAGGCGATCGAAGACAACGTCAAGGGCAAGAACCCCGACTACGCGGGCTTCAAGAACGACGCTCGACGACTGCAACAAGGCGAAGAGCCTCGTGACGCCGGCGCTGCCCGAGATCGTCTGGGGCGGTCTCGCGTTCCTCATCGTGCTCGCGGTCCTGATGAAGTTCGCGTTCCCGGCGCTCAAGAAGGGTCTCAAGGCTCGTCAGGACCAGATCCGCGACGACCTCGAGGGCGCGTCACGAGCCCGTGAGGAAGCGGAAGCCGAGGCGGCGGAGTACCGCGCGCAGACTCGGTGACGCGCGGTCCGAGGCGAACACGATCCTCGAGGACGCCCGGGCCGACGCCGAGCGCATCCGGCGCGAGATGCTCGAGCGGGCCGAGACCGAGGCGGCCGACGTCCGGCAGCGGGCGCAGGAGGACATCGACCTCGCGCAGGAGCGGGCGATGTCCGACCTGCGGTCCCGGTCACCGACATGTCGATCGAGCTGGCCGAGAAGTGTCGTCGAGCAGAACCTCGACCGCGACGACGCAGGTCGCGCTGATCGACCGCTACATCGACTCAGTCGGAGGCGACTCGCGGTGACCGACAGCACGAGGCGAGCTCGAAGGTCGAGGCGTACGCGCAGGCGATGCTCGGCATCGCGGGCGTCGGAAGAGCGGATCTTGCGATCCGGTCGAAGACGACATGTTCCGCTTCGCCCGTGCCCTCGAAGGCGTCCGACGAGCTCCGGGTCGCGCTCACCGACCCGGCGCTGCCGCTCGAGCGGCGGCTCGCCGTCGTCGACCAGCTGACCGAGGGCAAGATCCTTCCGCTCAGCATCGCGCTGATCGGCATGGTGATCGCGGCCGGACAGAGTCAACGACTTCTCGGCCATCGTCGACCGGTTCGTGGAACTGTCGGCGGGGAACGCGAACACGAGGTCGCCGAGGTTCGCTCCGCGATCGAGCTGGACGACGCACAGATCGAACGGCTCGCTGCCGCGTTCGGTCGCGGGCCACGGGGAAGACCATCGAGGTGAAGGTGATCATCGACCCGACCGTGTTGGGCGGTGTCGTCGCCCGCATCGGCGACACGGTCATCGACGGCACGGTCCGCCACCGCCTCGAACAGATGAAGGCGCAGCTCTAACTCCAACGCTCCAAACGCCTCCGAAACGCCTCGAGAGGTCAACCACACACATGCCTGAACTCACGATCAACGCCGACGAGATCGCAGCCGCACTGCGTGAGCACATCGCGACCTACACGCCCGTCCACCGACCACGCGCAGGTCGGTCGGGTGCTGGAGGTCGGCGACGGCATCGCCCGCATCGCCGGTCTGCCCGACACGTCGGTCAACGAGCTGCTCGAGTTCGAGAGCGGGGTCCTCGGCCTCGCGCTGAACCTCGACGAGAGCTCGATCGGCTGCGGTGGTGCTCGGCCAGGCCGACGAGATCGAAGAAGGCCAGTCGGTGAAGGCCACCGGCCGGATCCTCTCGGTGCCGGTCGGGCGACGCGCTCGTCGGTCGGGTCGTGAACGCGCTCGGCCAGGCCATCGACGGCAAGGGCCCGATCGCCAGCAACACCGCTGCGCCGCCTCGAGGTGCAGGCGCCCGGCATCGTCGGTCGCCAGCCGGTGCACGAGCCGCTGCAGACCGGCATCAAGGCCATCGACGCCATGACCCCGATCGGCCGCGGTCAGCGCGAGCTGATCATCGGCGACCGCAAGACCGGCAAGACCACCGATCGCCATCGACACGATCCTCAACCAGCGCGGCCTCGGCGTGAAGTGCATCTACGTCGCCATCGGCCAGAAGAGCTCGTCGGTCGCGCAGATCGGTCGCCACGCTCGAAGAGCACGGCGCGATGGAGTACACGGTCGTCGTGCAACGCGCCGTCCGGCGACGAGGCCGTGTTCAAGTACCTCGCGCCGTACGCGGGCTGCGCGATCGGCCAGCACTGGATGGACAACGGCGAGCACACGCTGGTCGTGTACGACGACCTCTCGAAGCAGGCCGAGGCGTACCGCCAGATGGCGCTGCTGCTGCGACGCCCGCCGGGTCGCGAGGCGTACCCCGGTGACGTCTTCTACCTGCACAGCCGTCTGCTCGAGCGTGCCGCCAAGCTCAGCGACGAGCGGGGCTGCGGTTCGCTGACGGCGCTGCCGATCATCGAGACGAAGGCCGGTGACGTTTCGGCGTACATCCCCACCAACGTGATCTCGATCACCGACGGCCAGATCTACCTGCAGGACGACCTCTTCAAGTCGGGTGTGCGGCCCGCCGTCGACGTCGGCATCTCGGTGTCCCGCGTCGGTGGCGCGGCGCAGATCAAGGCCATGAAGAGCGTCGCCGGAACGCTGAAGCTCGACCTCGCGCAGTTCCGCGAGCTCGAAGCCTTCGCCACGTTCGGCTCCGAGCTCGACGCCGTGTCGCGTGCGCAGCTGGACCGCGGTGAGCGCTTGGTGGAGCTGCTCAAGCAGGCGTCTGAACTCGCCGATGCCGGTGGAGGAGCAGGTGGTGTCGATCTACGTCGGCACGTCCGGCATGCTCGACGACATCGACGCGCGCGGTCGTACGCAGTTCGAGACCGGAGTTGCTCGAGTTCTTCCGCGGCCGCCACGCGGGCCTGCTCGCCGAGATCCGCGACACCGGTGCGATGCCCGCGGGCGGCGCGCTTGGAGAACGCCGGCCGACGACTTCAAGCGGCACTTCGTCGAGCTCCAGGCGGCGAGGGCGAGGCCGGCCGTGACCGGCCAGCCGATGACCACCGACGCCGAAGCGCCCGGCGACCCGACCACGCCCGAGACCCTCGAGACGGAATAGGTCGGCGAGGAGTGCGCAGGTATGGCGAGCGGTCAGGAACGGATCCTGCGACGGCGGATCCGCAGCATCAACTCGACGAAGAAGATCACGCGCGCGATGGAGTTGATCGCGGGCGAGCCGGATCGTCCGCGCGCAGGCGCGGGTCGCACGCGGCGGCGCCCTACGCCGACCAGATCACGCAGGTCGTGCAGCGACCTCGCCGTCCGCGGGCGGCGGCTCCGACAGCCCGTTGCTCGTTCCTCGGCCCGAGAGTCCGGCGAGGTCGCGTACATCGTGATCGCGGCCGACCGTGGCCTGTGCGGCGCGTACAACTCGGCGATCTTCCGGGCCACCGAAGGGCTCGATCCGCGAGCACGCGGGAGCTGGGTCACGACTACGAGCTCGTCGTCGTGGGCCGCAAGACCGAGAGCTACTTCCGTTACCGCGACTACCGCATCATGTCGCGCACACCGGGTTCTCCGACCAGCCGACGCTACGAGGACCGCGCGCGCGATCGCCCACACGGTCGAAGGTCCGTTCCTCGCCGGCGACGTGGATCTAGTGCAGACTCGTCTACACCCGGTTCGCGTCGGCCGGGTACCAGGAAGTCGTGATCCGGCCGCTCATGCCGCTCGACCCGAGACGTTCGAGGCGCACGAGCCGAAGGTGCCCGCGTCCCGACTACGAGTTCGAGCCGAACCCGTCGGAGATTCTCGACGCGGCTGCTGCCGCGCTACGCCGAGGCCCGCGTGTACGCCGCGTTGCTGAACGCTGCCGCGTCGGAGCACGCCGCTCGCCAGCGAGCCATGAAGTCCGCGACCGACAACGCGGAAGACCTGATCACCAGCCTTACCCGCACGATGAACCGAGCCCGCCAGGACGCCATCACCACCGAGATCATGGAAGTGGTCGGTGGCGCCGAGGCCCTCGGCTACGGGGCAACGAGAAGCCGTTGATCTCGCAGATTCGAGGAGCATTTCCGATGACTGTCACTGCTGAGCCCACCTCGCCGCGAGGATCCCGAGGCGTTGAAGGACGGCCGCGTCGTCGCCATCGCCGGCCCGGTCGTCGACGTCGAGTTCCCGCCCGACGCGCTGCCCGAGATCAACTTCGCCGTCGAGATGGACGCCGAGCTCGAAGGCGTCACGATCACGATCGTCGCCGAGGTCGCGCAGCAGATCGGTGACGGCCGCGTGCGGGTCATCTGCATGAAGCCGACCGACGGCCTCAAGCGCGGCACGCTCGTGCGCAACACCGGGCGCGGCATCACGATGCCGGTGGGCGACGGCGTGCTCGGCCACGTGTTCAACGTCATCGGCGAGCCGCTCGACGTCACCGCCGACGAGCTCACCGACATCGACGACCGGTGGGAGATCCACCGCGCCGGCACCGTCGTTCTCGGAGCTCGAGCCCAAGGCGCTCGATGTTCGAGACCGGCATCAAGGTCATCGACCTCCTCGAGCCGTACGTGCAGGGCGGCAAGATCGGCCTGTTCGGTGGCGCGGGCGTGGGCAAGACCGTGCTCATCCAGGAGATGATCCAGCGGGTCGCCACCCAGCACGGTGGTGTGTCGGTGTTCGCCGGCGTGGGGGAGCGGACCCGTGAGGGCACCGACCTCTGGCTGGAAATGACCGAGTCGGGCGTCATCGAGAAGACCGCGCTCGTGTACGGCCAGATGGACGAGCCGCCCGGCGTGCGTCTCCGGGTCGCGCTGTCGGCGCTCACCGTGGCGGAGTACTTCCGCGACGTGAAGGGCCAGGACGTGCTGCTCTTCATCGACAACATCTTCCGGTTCGTGCAGGCGGGCTCCGAGGTGTCGACGCTGCTCGGCCGCATGCCGTCGGCCGTGGGCTACCAGCCCACGCTGGCCGACGAGATGGGCCAGCTCCAGGAGCGGATCACCTCGACGAAGGGTCGCTCGATCACGTCGCTGCAGGCGGTGTACGTGCCCGCCGACGACTACACCGACCCGGCGCCGTTCACGACCTTCACCCACCTCGACGCCACCACCGAGCTGTCCCGCCAGATCGCGGCGCTCGGTATCTACCCGGCCGTCGACCCGCTGGCGTCCACGTCGAACATCCTGGCGCCCGAGGTCGTGGGTGACACGCACTACGCCGTCGCCCGGCGCACGCAGGAGATCCTGCAGCGCTACAAGGAACTCCAGGACATCATCGCCATCCTCGGTCTCGACGAGCTCTCCGAGGAGGACAAGGTGATCGTCGCCCGGGCCCGCAAGATCCAGCGGTTCTTGTCGCAGCCGTTCTTCGTCGGCGAGGTGTTCACCGGTCTGCCCGGCATCTACGTGTCGGTCGAAGAGACCGTCGAGAGCTTCGACGCGCTGAACGAAGGGCCAGCTCGACGATGTGCCCGAGCAGGCGTTCTTCAACGTCGGTGGCGTCGAGAGCGTGCTGGCCAAGGCCAAGACGCTCCAGGAAGGCTGCTCGCTTGCCGCTCCAAGTGGAGATCGTGTCGCCCGAGCGGGTGCTCTATTCGGGCGAAGGCGAGATGGTGGTCGCGCGCGCGGCCGACGGCGACATCGCGTTCCTGCCCGGGCACGCGCCGTTCATCGGCGCGCTGGCGATCGCTCCGGTGCGCGTGATCCTGCCGTCGACGGGGAGCAGGCCGCCGCGGTGCACGGTGGCTTCGTCAACGTCAGCAACGACCAGGTGATCGTGCTGAGCGACGTGGCCGAGCTGCCCGAGCAGATCGACGTCCCGCGGGCACAAGAGGCGAAGGCTCGGGCGGAAGCCGCACTTCGGGCCAATGAGCACGACGAAGATGCCGCGGCCGCACTGGCCCGGGCCAACACCCGCCTCGAGGTCGGGCCGCCCAGTGCGGGTTCTGTCTCTCCGGCGTCGATCCTCACGGCCAAGGCGCTGCTCGACCGGAATCCCAAGGCCGCCGAGACCGACATTCGGCAGGCCCTGTCGACGGTGCTGTGCCGCTGCTTCACGCACACGCGGATGCTGCGCGCGATCAAGCGGTATGCGGACGAGGTGCGGGCATGACCATTTACGCCTCACGCAGAGAGTTCCTCAAGACCTCCGGCGCGCTGGTGGTCAGCTTCACGGGCGCGACGATCCTCGAGCCGCTCGGGCGGGCGCAGGGCCAGTTCGACACGCGTCTCTCGCACGTCGATCCTCGACAGCTCGATTCGTGGCTGGCGATCGCTGCCGACGGCACCGTCACCGCCTACACCGGCAAGTGCGAGCTCGGTCAGGGCATGTTCACGGCGCAGACGCAGTTGATCGCCGAGGAGCTGTCGGTCCCGGTCGCGCGCGTCAACCTGGTTCAATGCGACACCGCCACCACGCCCGATCAGGGCACCACCTCCGGGAGTCAGTCGACGCCAACGAATTTCAACGAACAGAATCTGGCGCAGGCCGCCGCCACCGCTCGGGAGGCGCTCGTGCGGCTGGCGGCCCAGAGACTCGGTGTGCCCGCGGACGAACTGGCGGTGGCCGACGGCGTCGTCAGCGCAAGAGCGGATGCCTCGAAGCGCGTGAGCTACGGTGAATTGGTGGCCGGCAGAACATTCAATCTGACGGTGAGCGCCACCGCGAAGCGGAAGCCTGCGAGCGAGTGGACGGTGCTCGGCAAGCCGGTTGGCCGTCTGGACATGGCGGCGCTGGCGACGGGCCGGTTCGAGTTCGTCCACAACGTCAGGGTGCCCGGGATGCTGCACGGACAGGTGGTGCGCCCGCCGACCGTCGGCGCGACGGTGGTGCGCGTGGACGAGGGGTCTGTCCGCAGTCTGCCGGGTGTCGTGAAAGTCGTCGTCCGCAAGAATTTCGTCGGCGTCGTCGCCGAGAAGCCGTGGCAGGCGATTCGCGCCGCCGACAGCGCTGAAGGTCGCGTGGACGCGCGGATCGAGCCTGCCGAAGCAGCGTGAGTGGTACGACCTCATGAGGCGGCAGCCCTCGCGAGACGGGCTCGTCGTGGATTCGCGGGATCTCGACGCGACGCTCGCACGTGCGACGAGGACGCTCAAGGCGACGTATCTGTATCCGTACCAGATGCACGCGTCGATGGGCACGTCCTGCGCTGTGGCCGACGTCCAGGAGGGGAAAGCGACCGTCTGGTCGGCCACGCAATCGGCCTATCCGACGCGCAGCGGCGTCGCGCTGCTGCTCGGGATGCCGGTGGACAACGTGCGCGTCATCTTCACGCGCGGGGCCGGATGCTACGGCATCAATGGGGCCGATACAGTCTCGTACGACGCGGCGCTGCTGTCACAGGCGGTGGGAAAGCCGGTGCGCATCCAGCTCTCGCGGAAGGACGAGATGGCGTGGGAGAACTACGGGCTCGCGTATGTCATCGATCAGCGAATCGGCGTCGGCGCCGACGGCGAGATCGTCGCGTGGGATTACGAAGCGTGGCTGCCTTCGCTCGGCGGCCGTCCGGGATACGACACACCGGGCAACGTCGTCACCGGCACGCTGGCGGGCTTCGAACCGGCCGGTGTCCTGCCACGGGCCGCATCGGCGCCCACCGGCGCCTTCCGAAACGGCAGCAATGCGGCCCCGTCGTATGTGACCGGCTGCGTGGGCGGTGTGTGCGGCGGGGCGGGCACGGTGAAGAGCGAGCGCATACGGACGCATACCATTCAATCGCCGTTCTACACGGGACCGCTGCGGTCGCCCTCGCGTCTCCAGAACACGTTCGCGCACGAGTGCTTCATCGACGAAGTCGCGGCCGCCGTGAAGGCCGATCCGGTTGCGTATCGCCTGCGTCACCTGAGCGACCCGCGATTGATGGAGGTGGTCAGGACCGCAGCGAAGACCGCGGGGTGGGATGCGCGTTGGTCGCCGAGGCCCGGCGCTTCGCGAACCGGCGTGGCGCGGGGACGCGGTTTCGCCGCCGTGGTGTACGAAGGCGACAACGGCTATGTCGCGATGGTGGCCGAAGTGGCGGTGGATCAGGCGACTGGCGCAATTACCGTCAGTCGCCTCGTGGTCGCGCAGGATTGCGGACCGATCTCGAATCCCGACGGGATGCGGAATCAGATCGAAGGCGGCGCGCTCCAGGGTCTGAGTCGCGCGCTTGGTGAAGAGGTGACGTGGGACGACCAGAAGGTCACGTCGATCGACTGGCGGACATACCACAGCCTGACGCTGGGCCTGGACGTGCCCAGCGATCGAGAGCGTCCTGATCAACCGGACCGGTGTCGAGGCGACCGGCGCCGGCGAAACGACCATCACGATCGTCGCCGCGGCGGTCGGCAACGCCGTGTTCGATGCGACGGGCGCCCGCATCCGGCAAGTGCCGTTCACGCCGGAGCGCGTCAAGGCCGCACTCGCCGCGCGCGATCAAGCGTAGAAACGCTCAGACTCTTTAGCGCAAGGCACGAAGTCCACGAACATCACGGAGAACGCAGATTTCGTTCGATTGCCGAGCGATTTTAGCAGTCCGTCGTGAAGTCTGGCGTGACTAAGGGCGAGCGTCTGTCGAATCAGCGACTTTTACAGGATGTAGGGCGCCGGCGCCGAGAGCTCATCGAGCCGACGCCTGACCTGCGCGTTCTGCGGGAACTCGGCCTGCAGCGTTTGCAGCACGGCCCGGGCGCCGTCCTTGTTGTTCTGCGCGAGAAGCGCGGACAGCGCGCGCGAGACCGGCCCGGATCCGCGCGCGACTGTTCTCGGCGGGAATCTGCAGCGCGTCCAGGCGGCTGAGGGCGAACGCGGGGTCGCGCTTGACCTCGGTCGTCCACTCGGCGGCGAGGAGCTGAAGATCGAGATTGCCGGGGAACCGGCCCGCTGCGAGCTCGACGAGCGCCATGGCCTCGTCGCTCCTTCCCTCCCGCCGGTCCAGCAAGGCCTGCTGATACGCGCCGGCCACAAACAGGCGGTTCACGTCTTCGGGTCGCCCCGTGCGAATGCCGACGCCGCCCGCGTAGGAATAGACCAGCTCGCCGCCGTGTCCCGCTGTTTCGTAGATGGCCACGAGGCCGCCGAGGCCGGCGACGGCCGCGGCGATCGACACGATCGCCGCACGCGGATGCTGCCGGCGCGTCAGCAGAAGCGCGGCGATCTCGAACAGGGAGATGACCACGAACAGGTTGCGCGTGCGCTCGCCCCACTCCTCGTGCTCGACGACCGCCGGACGGACTCCCGGGATCTGCTCGACCGGGCCATGCGCAAGGATCCCGGTATGCACCGCTGCAAAACACGCCAGCGTCGCAATCAGAATCAGCGTGGTGGCCGCCGGCCCCGCGAATGGCGCCTTGCGCGTGAGCGCGAGCAAACGGAAGCCGACGCCCGCGAAGGCGAGGCCGATGGCCAGGTGCACGATTTGCGGGTGGTAGGCGCCCATGACGGCGGCTAATCTAGCACGGGCGGGAGGCGGGTGATCGATCCGACGTAAGGATTTCGCACGGTGCCGGAGACCGGCAGCGTGCTTCCGGAAGGACAGTCCATGGACTGGGTCGAGGACACGCCGAGAGCTCACATGGGCATTTCCTGAACGAAATCAGCGGCACGCGCATTGCTCACGCGTCGTTGTTCGTTGTGTCGCTGAGAATCATCTGTTCCCCTGATTGTGTTCGCCGTTCTGACCAGCGGTTGCGTCGCGGTGCAGCCGCCCACCGACACCGGCGACCCGGTCCTCGCCGCCGGCGCCCGCCAGCCCGACGGGACCGAGCGCGCCAGCGGATACCCCCGCCGCCCACCACCAGCCAGTCCACCGCCCTGGCGTACAACCCGGACATCAAAGCGCTCTTTGCCTCGGACTGCACCGTCTGCCACGGCGGCGGCCGCGCCGACGGCAACTATCGGATGAACACATACGCGCAGGTGATGCTGGCCGTGCGGCCCGGCAGCGCCTCCAGCCTCCTGGTGACCATCACGCAGCCGACGGGCCGGATGTTCCGATATTTTTCAGGCAACACGGCGACGCGCCAAGCCAAGGCGGCCGAGGTGCGGTCGTGGGTCGTCACGTACAACGCGCAGGAGATTCGATGAAGTCCTTCATGTCTGTCGCGGTCGTCCTCGTCGCGTCTCGCCGTGCCGTCGCGTGCCGGCGGTCTTCTCACCGCTGGCGCCCGACGTGGCGCTCACCAGTGAGACCGGATCGACCGTTCGACTGTCCGACCTGAAAGGGCAGGTGGTGCTCCTGGACTTCTGGGCCAGCTGGTGCGTGCCGTGCCGCACGTCGTTTCCGGCGCATCGACGCCCTGCAGAAAGAGTTTCACGATCGGGGTCTCACGGCGCTCGCGGTCAACGTGGACGAGCAGCGGCGCGACGCCGAGACCGTTCCTGGCCAGACGTCCCGCACACGCTGACGGTCGCCTTCGATCCGCAGGGGCAGGCGGCGCAGGCGTTCAAGTTGAAAGGGATGCCGAGCACCGTGCTGATCGATCGCCGCGGGAACGTCCGTTCACGCATATGGGATACACGGAGAAGACGATCGCGCAGTACCGCTCCGAGATCCTGACGCTGCTGGGGGAGTCCTGAAATGTCGCACGATGAACGCCTCCGTGCGGCTTGGCGGTTGCTGGGGACTGGTCCTGTGGCGCTTCCGGGCACAGGGTGCGCGACGGTCCAGCCGTGGCAGCGGGGCACGCTGGCCGACACCTGCATGGTCTTCGACGCGGACGCCTCGGCCGCGGCCTACATGACGCACTGGCAGGAGGCGCGCGAAGGATCGATGGGTGGGTTCGGCGTGCAGGGCGGCGGCTGTGGCTGCAAGTAGAGCGACCGTCGATCCTGATCGGCGCTTGCGGCGGCGGGTCTTCTCGGTCTCGGCGACATGCCGCGCGGACAGAACGACTTCAACATCGCCTTTCACGCGTTTCAGGACAGCCGGGGCGTCACCGTGCTCAGCCCCGATATTGCCGTAACCGCGATTTCACCGACCGCACGGCGGTCCGCATCAAGTTCGGCGTCGACGCGATCACCGCGGCGTCGGATTCCTGCGCGCGCTGCCATCCCGACGGCGCGAGCAACGCCGCGTCGTCGGCGGCGTCAGCGTGGTGCGGAAGTACGGCGACACGAAGGTCACCGCCGGGGCCGAGTTGAGCAGCGAGCATGTTCTACACGGCGACCACGCTCCTGGCACGTCGGCGTCGCGCGACCTGCATCAACGGCAACACGACCGTCGCCGGCGGCTTTTCGTATTCGCTCAACCAGCCGCAGCTGCATCCGAGCGAGACAGACGGAGCCGCAGCACTCGGTCGACGCGTTTCGGCTCCGTCAGCCAGTCGTGGACGAAGACCACCGTCACGCAGGTCGGCTACGAGCTGAACCAGGTCAACGGGTACCAGTCGAATCCGTTTCTGCGCACCCGGTCAACGGCGTGCATGACGGTCGGTCAGTCGCCCGACGCGCGCACCCGGCAGGCGCTGACCGCGCGACTGCGTCAGGCCCTCCCCGGCCAGACGTTCCTCGAAGCCGACTATCGTCGCTACTTCGACTCGTGGTCGGTCGATTCGAACGCGCTCTCGCTGGGTCTGTCTCATCATTTCGGCGACACGCGTCGTCGCCGGCGCGTCGCTACCGCTGGTACGACCAGACGGGCGCTTTCTTCTACGCGCCCTCCTACACGGGGTCGCCCCAGTACTTCACGGCAGACTTCCGGCTCTTTCCCGTTCAACTCGGATACCTACACCGGCCGCGTCGAGATCACGCCGAAGAGCGGCCTCTTCCAGATGCCGCCCGGCACCTCGCTCAAACTCCAGTACGAACGCTACCTGGCGACGACAGGGTTCCAGGCCGGAGTCTTCACCGGCGGCTTTCAGATTCCACTCAAATGACGACCGGCTGGACGCCTGGCGCTGCCGTGCTCGCGCGATCACGTGCTGCTCGGCGATGGCCGTCGTCGCCGTCACGGCTGCCGGCCGTCGACGATCCGAGACCAAACGCGGTGGTTCCGCTACCTGATGGGCACATCCGTCCGTGTCGAGGTCTACGGTGGAGCGTTCGGCCGATCGCCAGGCGGCCGCGGACGAGGCGTTCGGCGCGATCGCCGAAGTCGACCGGCTGATGAGCGACTATCGGGCCGACAGCGAGCTCTCGCACCTCAACCAGACGGCGGCGCGCGAAGCCCGTGGCCGTCAGCGCGCCCATGCTCGCGCGTGCTCGCAGCGGCCGAGCGGGTGAGCCGCGCGAGCGGCGGCGCCTTCGACGTCACCGTCGGCCCGCTGGTGCGCCTGTGGGGGTTCAAGGACAAGCGTGCCCATGTGCCGACGTCGGCGGAGCTCGCGCGACGTCCGCGAGGTCGTCGGCTTTCGCAACGTCGTTATCGATCCGCAGCGCGCACCGTGCACTTCCGCGACCGGGCGTGCAGGTCGATCTGGGAGGCATCGCGAAAGGCTTCGCGGTCGAAGTGGCCGCCGGCATCACTTGCGCCGCCGTGGGCTCAGCGGCGTGGTCGACGCGGGTGGCAATCAGTTCATGGTGGGTCTGCCGCCAGGAAAGCGGCAGTGGTCGGTCGGCATCAGCCACCCAGACAAGCCCGAGGCACTCCTCGGCGCTGATCGACCTTGCCGGCGGCGCGCTCTCGACATCGTCGGACGCGTCGAATTTCCTGGCCGACGACGGGAAGCTACGGGCATCTGCTCGATCCGCGCACGCTTCACCCGTCCACGGCGTCACTGAGCGTCACGATCGTGTCGCCGGACGGCACGCTGTCGGACGCGTTGTCGAAGGCCGTGTTCGTGCTGGGACCGCGTGCGGGGCTCGCTTCCTCGCGTCGTTTCCCGGTACCTCGGGAATCGTCGCGTATCGCGAGCCCGACGGCCGCGTGGGGTCGCGGCTGTCTGCCCGGCTTGACGTTTCACCCCGCGCGATGAGAACGGGTCGCGCTCGCCATCATTCCACTAGGCGCGCTGCCCTTGAGCTCCGCGACGTACTCCGACGGCGTCTCGACGCGCAGACCGAAGCGGAGCGCCGAGAGAAATGCCGCCGGTTGTCCGTCAGGCCTAGAGCGCTTTCCGAATCCATGTAGTGCACGTCCTTGGTTCTTGGTTCCTCGTACTTGGTCCGTCCTCTGGTCCATGGTCCTTGGTCCGCTTCACGGCATTCAGGACTACGGACAAAGGACGAGGGACGGACTAAGGACTAAGACCCAAGAACGAAGGACCGGCTGCTACACGGAAACCGAAACTGCTCTAGTGTCTGCCTTCCCCACAAGACAGACGTAGAGCAGTTTCGGTTTCCGTGTCACAGCCGGTCCTTCCGTTCTTGGGTCTTGGTCCTTAGTCCGTCCCTCGTCCCTTGTCCTCGTGCCTGAATGCTCCGGCACCGTCGAGGGCGCGAGCACGATGTGCCGGTAGTCGCCGTGGCCGCCGCCGCGCGTCGCCTGATAGTAGTCGCCCTGCCCGCGCATCATGTTGACGACGACGCACGGGGATCTGCGCGTTCGCCAGCTCGGCGAGGCTCTCCTGCATGAGGCTGATGCCCTGCCCGGTCGACGCGATCATGGCGCGGACGCCGCAGCCGGCGGCGCCCCAGACCATGTTGATCGCCTCGAGCTCGCTCTCGGCGTTCATGCAGACGCCGCCCACCTGCGGCAGGCGATGCGACATGTACTCGAGGATCTCGGTCGACGGCGTGATCGGGTAGCCGGCGTAGAAGCGGCAGCCGGCCTGGATCGCCGCCTCGGCGATCGCGTGGCTGCCCTCCATCAGGACCTTGGTCATGCGTCGGCCGCCAGCGGCGGCGCTCGTCGGGGCCGCGGAACACCTCGAAGCAGAAGTCCGGGCAGATCTTGAAGCAGAGCTCGCAGCCGGTGCAGCCGTCGAGGAGGAGCGGGTAGCGGTAGCCCATGCGCGTTCGGCGTCTCGGACATCACGAGCACGCGCGGCGGGCAGACGTCGACGCAGAGCACGCAGCCCTTGCAGGTCTCGATGTCGATGGTGACGGTCGCGGGCTGCCGCGGCATGCGTCAGCAGGGGTAACACGGCAGGATCCCGGGGTTCAACGCGCCTTCGGCGAGCGGTAGTATCCCGGTCGTCCCCGACACCCATGCCGGACGAGCACACCGAACGAGCCGTCGAGCTGATGACGGGCTTTGCCGCGCGGCGCGTCCACCGCGCAGCGCTACCTCTGGACCGACGCGTTCGCCGTCTGCAACTTCCTCGGCCTCGCGCGCGCGACCGGCGACGCGACGCTACAGCGAGCTCGCGCTGCGGCTCGTCGATCAGGTGCATCACGTGCTCGGCCGGCATCGCGCCGACGACGCGCGCACGCGGCTGGATCAGCGGGCTCGCCGAGCGCGAGGGCGAGGCCCACCCGACGCGCGGCGGCCTCCGGATCGGCAAGCCGCTGCCCGAGCGCGCGCCGGGCGAGCCGTTCGACGAGCGGCTCGAGTGGGACCGCGACGGCCAGTACTTCCACTACCTGACGAAGTGGATGCACGCGCTCGATCAGGTGGCGCGCGCGACCGGCCAGCCGATGTTCAACGTCTGGGCGCGCGAGCTCGCGCACGCGGCGCATCGCGCCTTCACCTACGCGGCCACGCCGGCGGCGGCAAGCGGATGTACTGGAAGCTGAGCATCGACCTGTCGCGCCCGCTGGTCGCGTCGATGGGACAGCACGATCCGCTCGACGGCTTCGTCACCTGCGCTGCAGCTCGAGGCGACGGCACGCGCGCTCGGCACCGCGCGGGCCCGCGCTCGCGGAGCGCGACCGCGGACTTCGCCGCGATGATCGAGCCGGGCGAGCTCGCGACCGCCGACCCGCTCGGCCTCGGCGGGCTGCTCGTCGACGCGTGTCGCGTCGCGCAGCTCGACGCAGCAGGGCGCGTGGCGGCCGACGCGGCCTGCTCGACGCGCTGCTCGCCGCGGCGCTCGCCGGGCTGCGCGCACTACGTGGCGGCAGCCGGATCTCCGCGCGCCCGCCGATCCGCCGTCTGGCGTTCCGCGAGCTCGGCCTCGCGATCGGGCTCGCGCGCGGCCGATGCTGGACGCGCGGCGCGCGGGCGTCCGCCGGCGCCGCGCGCGCGTGCGATCGGCGCTGGTCGCGCTACGCTGCCGCTGCGCGCCGAGATCGAGTCGTTCTGGCTGCGAGCCCGAGCATCGCGCGGCCGGCACCTGGCTCGAGCACGCGGACATCAACGACGTGATGCTCGCGACGAGCCTCCTGCCGGAGGGCTTCCTCGTGCTCCGCACGGCGTGACCCGTCCGCGCGGGGCTTCCGTCCCTGCCTCAAGTTTCTCCGGGCCCCGCCGATACCTCCCCTCGGACGACCATGTCTGCGCGAAGGGTATTCGTCGTCAGCGCCTCGGGGCTGCTCCTCATGGTCGGGATCGCCGCGGCGTTCTGGCCGCCGGCGGCGTGGTTGCTCGTCGTCGTCCTGCCGCTCGCTACTCCTCGGCGTCGCCGACATGCTCCAGACGCGCCAGGCGATCCGGCGGAACTTCCCGCTGATCGGCCACGCCCGCTACCTGCTCGAGGCGATCCGGCCCGGAGATCAACCAGTACTTCGTCGAGTCGAACACCGTCGGGCACGCCCTTCAGCCGCGAGCTCCGCTCGCGTCGTCTACCAGCGCGCGAAGAACGTGATCGACACGCTGCCCTTCGGGACGGAGCGCGACGTCTACGAGAGCGGCTACGAGTGGATCAACCACTCCATCCGCGCGCAGCACCCCGTCGGACCACTCGCCGCGCGTGACGATCGGCGGCACGACCTGCGCCCAGCCGTACCGGCGCTTCGCTGCTGAACGTCGGCGCGATGAGCTTCGGCGCGCTGAGCCACGCCGCCGTGAGCGCGCTCAACCGCGGCGCGAAGCTCGGCGGCTTCGCCCACAACACCGGCGAGGGCGGGCTCAGCCCGTACCACCTCGAGCCGGGCGGCGACCTCATCTGGCAGATCGGCACCGGCTACTTCGGCGCGCGCGACGCGGACGGCCACTTCTCGGACGAGGCAGTTCGCGACGCGCGCCGCGCTCGACGCCGTGAAGATGATCGAGATCAAGCTCTCGCAGGGCGCGAAGCCCGGGCACGGCGGCATCCTGCCCGCGGCGAAGCTCACGCCGGAGATCGCCGAGATCCGCGGCGTGCCGCTCGGCCACGACGTCCTCTCGCCGCCCGCGCACACCGCGTTCGACACGCCGATCGGGCTGCTCGAGTTCGTCGCGCGGCTGCGGCGGCTCTCGGGCGGCAAGCCGGTCGGCTTCAAGCTCTGCGTCGGCAAGCGCAGCGAGTTCCTCGCCATCTGCAAGGCGATGCTCGAGACGGGCATCCTGCCCGACTTCATCACGGTCGACGGCGGCGAGGGCGGCACCGGCGCGGCGCCGCTGGAGTTCTCGAACGTCGTCGGCACGCCGCTCATCGAGGGGCTCGTGTTCGTCCACAACGCGCTCCTGGGGATCGGCGTCCGCGATCGCAGGTGCGCGTCCTCGCGAGCGGGCGCGTCGTGACCGGCTTCGACGTCGCGCACAAGCTCGCCATCGGCGCCGACGCGGTCTACAGCGCGCGCGGCGATGATGTTCGCGCTCGGCTGCATCCAGGCCCGCCGCTGCAACACGAACGCGTGCCCCACCGGCGTCGCGACGCAGGATCCCGCGCTCGTCACGGGCCTCGTCGTGCAGCGACAAGGCGACCCGGGTGCGCGAACTACCATCGAAACACGGTGAAGGCGTTCAGCGAGATCCTCGCCGCCGCCGGGCTCGACGACCCGCGCGAGCCTCCGCCCGTGGCACGTCTACCGCCGCGTGAGCCCGACCGAGGTGAAGACGTACGCGGAGATCTTCGAGTACCTCGAGCCCGGGAGCCTGCTCGGCGGCTACGTCCCGGAGGTGTACCGGCGGGCGTGGGGCTCGGCGCGGGCCGACTCGTTCACGGGGGTCTTCGTCGGCGACCCGCCGAGCGCGCCACCGCCTCGCCGGCCGCGCGGCGCGGAGCGGCTTCGGGACCAGCCCGCCCCGTAGCGAGCGCGAGGGCGCCGCTGGTTCGCCCTGCTCGCGCGCCATCTGATAGGAGGTGCCGGTGCATCCAACCGGCGATGCTTCGCGTCGGGAGTTCCGCGCAGCGTGGGCCGGTGCTGCGGCGTTCGGCGCGCTCCTCTCCGTCGGCACGACCGGGGTCGTCCTCTGGGCCCGCGCGTGCCTCGAGAATCCGCCGCTGCTCGTCGCGTTCTCGCCGCTCGTCATGACCGCAGCCGTCTTCGCGCCGTTCCTCCTTCCCGAGCGATGGCAGGAGAGCGCGCCCCGCTTCGTCTACCCGCTGCTGACGCTCGTCGTGCTCCTCTCGCCCATGCTCGTCGTCGTCACGGGGCGGGCGCTCGGCCTCCTCTACCCGATCCTCGCCGTCGCGGGTCTCGTGCGCGGCGCCCCGTGGCTCCGGGAGGGCGGATGGCGTGGTCTCGCCTGGCGCGCGACGGCCGCTCTCGTCCTCGCGCCCTACCTCCTGACGGAGATCCTCCGGAAGCCCTACGCACACATCTTCCTGCCCGAGTTCGCGCTCCTCGGGCCGTCCTTCCTGGTCCAGGACACGATCCTCCACACGAGCCTCGCGCACATGATCCAGAGCCTGCGGACGGGCGTCGCGGGGGCTCGACGGCCTCGTGCCGCTATCCCTACCACGTCGGCTCGCACGCCTGGCTCGGGTTCATCGGGCGGATCACGGGATCGACGCCGTTCTTCGTCTTCCCGTTCATGCAGACGACGCTCGCCGTTCCGGCGCTCGTGACGGCGGCGCTCCTCGCGACGGCGTGCTTCGCGCGCCGGGGCGAGTCGGCGCTCGTCGCACGCATGCGACGGCACTGATGCTCGTCCTCGTCTTCGACGCGATCGGGTGGACGAGCTACTACATCGGCGAGTCGCAGACTCTCGGGCTCGTCGTCACGCTCCTCGGGCTCCCGCTGCTCGTCGACGTCGCCGAAGTCGCCCGAGCGGTCGCCCGGCCGTCGACCGGCTTCAGGCAGCTCGCCGCCGTCGTGCTCGTGTTCACGACGACGGCGACGAAGTTCTCGGCCGGCGCGCTCCTCGGCGCGGGCTTCGGCTGGGCGGTCGCTTCGCCGAGCCGGGGCCGGCGGCGGATCGTCGTTCCTCGGTCGCGCTGGCCGCGGCGGGCCTAGTCGCGATCCACTGCGTTCCAGCCGCGCACCGGGCTGCGGCCTGATCGAGGCGTATCGAGCCGTTCTCCGTTCCTCCGGGACGTCGGCCTGCCGAGCGCTGGCGCGCGTCCATCGACGCGTGGTGCTCCCCGTCCTCTACCTCGGCGGCGCTGCTCGTGCGTCGGCGGCGTCGAGCGCTTCACCGAGGTCCTCGTCGTGATGGCCGCGCTCGGCTTCGTCGCCCGGACTCGTGATCCGGGTCTGGGATTCCACCGCGTGGTGGTTCTGGAACACGATGTACTGGATCGTGCTCCCGCTCGTCGCGGCGACCGCGGTTCCTCCGGGTCGCGTCCGACACGATGGTGGCGCGCGCGCTCCCCGTCGGCGTCGTCGTCCTGGCGCTCGTGCGCTTCGACGTCCTATCCGTTCGTCAGCGCTCGCGTGGCACCGCTCGCTCCGCCAGCCGCCGGGACGAGCGTCACGCGCGTTCGTCTGGGACTGGCTCGCGGACTGTCGCGCGCGCTTCGCGGGTCCGATCGCCGACCGACTGCGCCGACGGGGAGGGCACGCGCCTCCTCGCGGCGGTGCGCGCCGTCGAACCCGACGGACCCTCGCGGCGTCGCCGTCTTCATCCCGCCGTCGAACCGGGAGTTCTGGAAGATGGACGAGCCATGGGCCTGCCGGCGGCGGCCGAGCTACGTGCCAGCGCTCACGGGGCTGCCACTCGTGAAGGGCGTCGGGCCCTACTACTGCCCACTCTGGGTCTCGAGCCTCGACAACGGCTACAGCGAGCTACGACTACTCGTCGCTCACGACGGCGAGCGACGACGGCGAGCTCTGCCGACACGCACGCGCGCAGGGCGTGACGACCGTGATCGTCCTCGAGTCGGTCGACGAGCGGCGAAGAACCGCGTCCTCCGTGCGTCGCCGACGCGCGCCGTCGTAGCCGGGTCCCTCTACTGCAGCTCGCTCGTCAGCGAGAACGGGCCGTACTGATCGCTCTGGTAGGCGTCGACGAAGACGTAGTACGTCGTCCCCCCGGTGACGCCGATCGAGAGCACCTCGTCCGTCCCGCCACCCTGCGCGTCGACGCAGCCGACCTCGGTCCCCTGGTCGTCGCAGGTGGTGCGCACGTGGAGGCCGCTGTCCCAGTCCGAGCCGAGCGTCAGGACGAGGGTCCCGTCGCTCGGCGGCGTCACCACGAAGACGACGTCCTGCGTGTCGGGGTTCGTGAGGCAGCTCGCGGCCGCGTTGTCGGCCGCGCTCGTCGTGTCGCCCGTATCGGTCGCACCGAGGGTGAGCGCGCGCGGCGCCGCGCAGCTGTCGCCCGCCGCCGGAATCGTCGTCGTGGTCGTGGTCGTCGTGTGGACGGTCGACGTCGAGGTGCTCGTCGTCGGGTTCGGCGGGCAGGCCGCCACGCCCGTCGTGGCGACAGCGCTTCAGGACGGCCTTCCGGCAGTTGCTGTCGGGCACGGCGTAGGGACCGCAGACCTGCACGCAGCGCGCGATCCGCTCCTCGCAGGCCGTCAGGCACTCCTGGCGACGTGACGCCGCGCCGGCTCCCGAGCCCGAGTACGACCACGAGACCCACCGCGAGCTCGATCCGCACCCGCCGTCGCATCCGAAGTCCTCCGAGCCCGCTCCACGACCACGATAAGGAGGGAGGCCCCGGCTTTCAAACATTGCGGGCGCCGTGTCGGCGGGCCCTGCTCGCACGTCGCGCGCCGCGTCTGCTACCCTCGATCGAGCATGCGGACGGCCGGCTTCGGACGGCGTGCCGCCGCGGCGCTCGTGCTCCTTCTCGGACTCGTGCGCCCCGCGCACGCGGCCGACTACTGGGTGAAGAACGGCGGCAACGACGGCGCCGACGGCCTCTCGCTCGCGACCGCGTGGGCGACGCTCGGGCACGCCGCCGACGCGGTCGGTCCCGGCGACACCGTGCACGTGCAGGACGGCAGCTACCAGGGCTTCTACCTCGACGACGCTCGGGCACGCCGGGCAAGCCGATCACCTTCCTCGCCGAGGGCCCGGACGTCCAGATCACCGCCGACAACGGCGACGACGCCCGACGGCATCAACCTCGAGGGCGCCGTCGCACGTCGTCATCGACGGCTTCGTCGTGAACGACCGGACGCGCGCCGGCATCCGCGCGGTGCTCGGCGCAGTTCGTCACCGTCCGCAACTGCCACGCTCGGCTACAACGGCCGCTGGGGCATCTTCACCGGCTTCGTCGACGACTTCACGATCGAGGACAACGAGACGCACCACTCGCAGGCCGAGCACGGCATCTACGTCTCCAACAGCGGCGACCGCCCGATCATCCGCGGCAACCTCGTGCACGACAACCACGCCAACGGCATCCACATGAACGGCGACGCGAGCCAGGGCGGCGACGGCGCTGATCTCGAACGCGCTGGTCGAGGGCAACGTCATCTACGGCAACGGCGCCGGCGGCGGCTCCGGCATCAACATGGACGGCGTCGTCGACAGCGTCGTCCGGAACAACCTGCTCTACGACAACCACGCGAGCGGCATCAGCCTCTACCGCATCGACGGCGGCCGCCGGCTCGACCGGCAACCTGGTCGTCAACAACACGATCGTGCAACGCGGCCGACGGCCGCTGGTGCGTCAACATCAACGACGGCTCGACCGGCAACACGGTCCGCAACAACATCCTCTACAACCTGCCACTCGTTCCGCGGCGCGATCACCGATCGACGCCGCGAGCCGCCCGGGCTTCGTCGTCCGACTACAACAGCCGTCATGAACCGCTTCAGCATCGACGGCGGCGACACGGTGATCGGCCTCGCCGCCTGGCAGGCGCTCGGCTACGACGCGCACTCGTTCGTCGCCACGCCGGCCGACCTCTTCGTCGCTCCCGGGCAGCGACTTCCACCTGCTCGCCGGCGAGCCCGGCGGTCGACGCCGGCACGCGCCGCCGGCGCGCCGGCCGATCGATCTCGACGGCAACCCGCGTCCGGTCGGCGCCGGCGTCGACATCGGCGCCTACGAGCTGCAGCTCCTCGAGTGCGGCGACGGCGGCGTCGATCCCGGGCGAGCAGTGCGGCGAGCCGGGCCTCGCGCTGCGCCGACCCGTGCACGACGCTGCCTCCAGTGCATCTGTGCGTCGCCCGCCGCCGGTCTGCGGCGACGGCCTCGTCTGCGGCGCCGAGACGTGCGAGGACGGACGCCGACTGCGCCGGCGGACCGACGTGCCAGGGCTGCCAGTGCGTGAACCCGGGCGTCTGCACGAGCGGGCTCACCCTCGCGGAGCCGCGACAGACGCTCCGCGCCGTCGCCGGTCGCGTTCGGCTCCGCGCCGACGCCGTGATCCCCGAGCCGTGGATCGGCGATCGACCCGCCGGCGAACGGCGTGCGCGTCGTGGTCGACGCGCGCCGGCGGCGGCGCGCGCTCGACGCGACGCTTCCGGGCGGCGCCGCGTGGACGCCGCCACGGGACGCGCGCCGTCTACCGCGATCCGCTCGGCAGCGTCGGCGGCGTGGTGCGCGCCATCGTCCGCGACCGCCGGGCCCGCGAGCCGGGCGCCCTCCGCGTCGTCGTGAAGGCACGGGGCGGGAGCCTCGTCCTGCCGGATGCGGCGGACGTGCGCACGACGCTCGTTCTCGGCACGGCGGACGAGTGCGCCGCGCTCGTCTGGAACGGACCGCAGGGCTCGCCGCCGCGCTGCCGGGGCGACGCCCGCCGTCTCGTCTGCCGCTGAGCGCACGCCCGTCGAGACGGGGCGGCTTGCCTCGGCGGTCGGCGGGGTGCACGCATCCCGCCCATGGACCTCCGACGGCTCCTCGACCGAACCGCGGACCTCGCCACCACGTTCCTCGCCGGCGTCGGCGAGCGTCCCGTCGGCCGGCCGGTCGCGGCGAGCACGTTGCGCGCGGCGCTGGCCGGGCCCCTGCCCGACCAGGGCGAGGACCCGCTCGCCGTCATCGAGGCGCTCGCCCGCGCCGCCGATCCGGGGATCGTCGCGACGGCCGGGCCGCGCTACTTCGGCTTCGTCATCGGCGGCGAGCCTGCCCGCGGCGCTCGCCGCCGACTGGCTCGCGAGCCGCCTGGGACCAGAACGCGGCCTCTACGTCATGTCGCCGGCGGCGGCGGTGGTCGAGGAGGTCGCGGCCGAGTGGCTGCTCGACCTGCTCGGGCTGCCCGCCCGGGCGAGCGTCGGCTTCACGACCGGCGCGACGATGGCCAACTTCACGGCGCTCGCGGCCGCGCGCCACGCGGTGCTCGCGCGCGTCGGGTGGGACGTCGAGGAGCACGGCCTCGGCGGCGCGCCGGCCGTCACGGTGGTCGTCTCGGCGACGAGGCGCACGCGACGATCTTCGCCGCGCTCCAGATGCTCGGCCTCGGCCGCGGCCGGGTGCGCCGCGTCGCCGCCGACGACCAGGGCCGGATGCGACGCCGACGCGCTCCGGCGACGCTCGCGCGGTCGACGGCCCGACGATCGTCTGCGCGCAGGCGGGCAACGTGAACACGGGCGCCTTCGACCCGCTCGGCGAGATCGCCGACGCTGGTCGCACGCGCACGGCGGCTGGCTCCACGTCGACGGCGCCTTCGGGCTCTGGGCGGCCGCGGCGCCCGCGCTTCGCGCACCTCGTCGCGCGGCGTCGAGCGCGCCGACTCGTGGGCGACCGACGCGCACAAGTGGCTGAACGTGCCCTACGACTCGCGGCCTCGTCTTCGTCCGCGACCGCGACCGCGCACCGCGCCGCGATGACCTTCGGCGCCGCCTACTACGTCGAGACCCCGGCGCGGAGCGCGACGGCTACAACTGGGTGCCGGAGTCGTCGCGCCGCGCGCGCGGCTTCGCCGGTCTACGCGGCGCTGCGCGCGCTCGGCCGCGACGGCGTCGCCGAGCTCGTCGAGCGCTGCTGCGCGCTCGCGCGCCGGATGGCCGGACCGGCTCGCGCGCGGCGCCCGGCGTCGCGATCCTGAACGACGTCGTCCTGAACCAGGTGCTCGTGCGCTTCGACGCCCCGGACGGCGGCGACGCCGACGCGCACACGCGCGCGGTCATCGCGCCGCGTCCAGGCGGACGGCACCTGCTGGCTCGGCGGCACCATGTGGCAGCGGGCAGGCCGCGATGCGCATCTCGGTGTCGAACTGGTCGACGACCGAGGCGGACGTCGACCGCGCGGTGGAGGCGATCAGCCGCTCGGCGAGGAGCGACCCGAGGTGGTGAACCCGATCCTGCTCGAGTTCCTCCGCGGCTGAGACGCTCAGGCCCAGGCCGCGGCGCCGGTCGCCGGCCCGCCGACGTGCGCCGCGCCGCGCTCGATGGCCATCCGGTTCGCGTCGGCGAGCTTCCGGCGATGCGGCGGCAGCACGTCGCCCACCGCCGCCGCGAGCGACTCGAGACGCACGAGGCCGGTCGCCGCGGCGAACGCGCCGAGCGCGACCATGCTCGCGCCGAGCGGCTCTCCCATCGCCTTCGCGAGGTCGGTCGCCGGCACGGCGACCCCGCGGACGCCCTGCCACACGGGCGGCGCCGGGATCAGGCTCGAGTTCGCGACGAGAACGCCGCCGGGCTCCATCTTGCTCGCGAGCTTCGGCAGGCCCTCGCCGTGCATGGCGAGCACCGCCCACACGTGCGGCACGATCGGCGGCACGAGGATCGCCTCGTCGGCGACGACCACCGTCGACTCGCTCGAGCCGCCGCGGATCATGCCGCCGAAGATGCCGAACATCATGACCTGCCGGCCCTCGCGCATGGCGGCCTGGGCGAGGACCTTGGCGATCAGCTGGATGCCCTGCCCGCCGATGCCGGTCATGACGACGGCGCGCTCCATCGCTCAGCCGGCGTCCGGCACGACCGCGTCGGCCTCGACCTCGACCAGCGCCTCCGCGTCGATGAGCTTCGCCACCTCGACCATGGTCGTCGCGGGACGGATGGCGCCGAAGACCTCGCCGTGCGCGCGCGCCGCCTCCTCCCAGCGCGCGATGTCGGTGACGAACATGCGCGTACGGATCACGTGCTCGAGCTGCCCGCCGAGCGCCTCGATCGCCGCCCGGATGATGGCGAGCGCGCGCCGCGTCTGCTCGCCGAGGGAGGGGGAATACGCGCCGTCCGCGCCGCGCCCGACGGTGCCGCTGACCGCGATCAGGTTCCCGCTCCGCACCGCGCGCGAGTAGCCGACGATCGGCTCCCACGGCGCCCCGGTGCTCGCGGTCCGCCGCCCGAAGCGCTCGACGACCGCCACATTCACGTCCTTCGCCATTCGCTTCGGCTAGCACGGCGCTGGACCGGACGCCAAGTCGCGGGTCCGTGTCCGTGGACGAGTCGCGGGAGCGCCGGGGCCCCCGCTCGGCTTCGGTTCGGGCGCGGCGAGCACGACGCAAACATGCTGGGGCGGCGAGGCGCGCCCTCACAGGCGCCGCTCGGGGGCCCCGGCGCTCCCGCGACTCGTGCGTGGCGACGGGTGCGGCGTCAGGCGTCCGTTCGGCGGGGAGCCGACGCGGACTGGGCTCTCGATTGGAGGAGGCGGAGGGAGGGGAAGCCGATGAGGAATGTCTGGATGGCCCACGCGGTCGCCGACGCGTTCGAGACCTGCGTTGCGGGCGAGGCGGTGGGCGTAGAGGGCTTCGCCGAGGTGGAGGACGTACGACACGACGAAGATCGTGGCGAAGAGCCACTTGCGGGACGGCGGTGGTCACGTGGGTGGCGAAGGCGGTGTAGGCGGCGGTGCTGAAGCCGAGGATGCCGCAGAGGGCGAGGCCGCCGACGATCGCGATCCACCAGGCGGCGTGCGGGCGGTCGACGACGTCGCCCGTCGCCCTCCCTCCCGCGCGCGGCGCGCCGGGCGCTGGGGCTTCGGCGTCCCAGTCGTACATGCGCCGGCGGCGATTCAGGCGGAAGTTCGTGATCTCGAGCCGGACGCCGTCGGGGTCGGTGAAGAAGGTCGCGTAGTAGTCCGGCGCGTACTCCGGGTAGGCGCGCGGCGGGCTCGCCTTGACGCCGATCCGACGGAGCGCGTCGGCGGCGCGGTCGACGGCCGCTTCGTCGACGACGCGGAAGCAGAAGTGATGGAGCCCCGGCGCGTAGGGATCGTGCGCCGGCGTCCCGGGACGCGCCGGCCGGAGCGAGAAGCCGAACTGGCGGTTGTAGTAGTGGACGTGCGGCTCGCCCGCGAGCGTGCCGCTCCGCTTGCGGAAGCCGAGGACGTCCATCAGGCGGTCGTAGAAGGCCTCGGCGCGGCCGAGGTCGCGGACCGCGAGGTAGACGTGGTCGATGCCGATCACCTCGACGGACATGGCGTCGGCGCCTCGCGGCCGTCCGCTACGGCATCGCGACGATGCAGATGCCGCAGGCCTGCGGCGCGCCGCCGATGTTGTGGCTGAGCGCCACGGTCGGCGTTCTTCACCTGGCGCTTCTCGGCCTTGCCCTGCAGCTGCTTGTAGTTCTCGTAGATCATGCGCACGCCGGTGGCGCCGGTCGGGATGGCCGAAGGTCTTGAGGCCGCCGTCGGTGTTGACCGGCAGCTCGCCGTCGAGCGCGAAGGTGCCGCTGGCGATGTGCTCCTTCGCCGAGCCCTTCTCGCAGAAGCCGAGGTCCTCGTAGGTGAGCAGCTCGGTCAGCGTGAAGCAGTCGTGCACCTGCGCGACGTCGATCTCCTTGAACGGGTTGGTGATGCCGGCCTGCGCGTAGGCCTGCTTGCGCCGCGTAGCACGGTCGGCTTCCAGCGCAGGAAGTCGAAGCTCGGATCCTCCTGCGGGTTCGGCGCGAGCGCGATGCCGATCGCCGCGCACCAGCACGAAGTCGTCGCGGAAGCTCTTCGCCAGCTCGCGGCGGGTGAGGATCGCGGCGGCGGCGCCGTCGGACTGCGCGGCGCAGTCGTAGAGGCCGAACGGCCACGAGATGATGCGGCGCCTTCAGCACGTCCTCGACGGTGATCTCGCGCTTCAGCATCGACTTCGGCGCCAGCGTGCCGTTGTGGTGGTTCTTGACCGCGATCTTGGCGAGGTCCTCGCGGCCGGCGCCGTAGGTCTCGAAGTACTGCGCGGCGCAGAGCGAGAACCAGCCGGCCGGCGTCATCGGCAGGCCGCGCACGCCGGTGACGGCGACGCTCGGGCCCGACACGCCGCGGTCCTTCGGCTTGTCGAAGCCGACGACCAGCACGGTGTCGTACATGCCGCAGGCGACCGCGAAGACGCCGTAGCGGAACGCGTCGGTGCCGGTGGCGCAGTAGTTACGCACCATGCTGACCGGGCGGTCGAAGAGCTTGAGCGCGTCGGCGACCTCGGCCGTGCCCTTCGACGGATACTGCGCGCCGCAGAAGACGGCTTCGATCTGCTGCTGCGGGTTCTCGATGCCGGCGTCCTCGTAGGCCTCGAACGCCGCCTCGACGATCATGTCCTGCGGGGTCCTTGTCCCAGTTCTCGCCGAACTTGCAGCAGCCCATGCCGACGATGGCGACCTTGTCGCGGATGGCGTCGTGCTTCATGGCGGAGGGACGTTACGTCCCGGCTCCTGGAAGTGCAAGGCACGGGTCTGGCATCGGGCGGGGAAACCGGGCTAGGCGCGGTGCCCGAACCGACATCATCGACCAGGGGGGTAACGATGCGGAACGTGTCTCCGTTCGCCGTCGCGACGTTGACGGCGATCCTGAGCGCCGGGCTCGCGCGGCCCGGCCGCGGCCAAGGACGTCAGCTCCGAGCCCGAGCACATCGGTCCCTTCAGCGCGGCCGTCGAGTCGCTCACCGGCGACGTGTACGCCGAGCCGTCGCGCTGGCGGCCGCTCTCGCTCGGGCACGCTCTTCACCGAGGGCTGGGACCAGGCCTGGGCGAGCCCGACCAACGGCTCGGGCGGCGCGCCGCGCCAGGGATGGATCGGCGCGGCCGACGGCGTCTTCTACCGCCTCGGCATCGCGACCTACTCCTACGCGCACGACATCGGCGACAACGGCGACCAGCACGCGGGCAACCTCACGCTCTACACGCCGCTCAGCCGCCGCTTCGAGCTGCGCTACGACGTCCCGTTCGTCGTCAACAACAAGGGCTCCGGCCCCTCGTACAGCTCGCACTTCGGCGACCTCGGGGTCGCGCCGCGCGTGATCCTCTCCGAGTCGCAGGACTTCACGCAGTCCTTCGGCGTCACCTTCCGCATGCCGACCGGGGCCCCGGAGAACGGCAACGACGTGTCGGCGGTATCTCCCACGTACGAGTTCTGGGCGAACGTCTGGCAGGGCATGGTCGTGCGCGGCAGCGCCGGCATGTTCGCCCCCTTCGGGCACAAGTCGATCCGCGAGGAGAACGCGCGCACGTCGTTCTCCGGCAATCTGGCGGCCGGCTACTACTTCACGCCGCACGACGCGGCGCCCTTCGGCGACCTCGTCTTCCACGTCGGCACGACGCTGACCCAGCTGACGGACGACCGCGGGCCCAACACGACGACGCTCGTCTTCACGCCCGGCTTCCGCGACTACCTGGGCGCGAACTTCTACCTGCTCGCCGGCATCGACCTGCCGGTGACCCATCCCGAGCCGTTCGACTTCCAGCCCACGGTCGGCCTCATGAAGGTCTTCTAGGGGAACGCGGCGAAGAGCGCGCTGCCGATCGGCGTCCCCCACCCGGTGGCGAGGTCGTAACCCGGCTTCGCGCGGAACCCGGGGCCGAGCCGCGTGCGGCTCGAGCCCTCGACGATGTCGTGGAAGACGACAGCGCCGCCGTTCGCCTGCGCGGCGCCCAGTCGGTAGAGGGTCGGGTTCAGAAAGCCCGCGCGCTTTCCCTTTTGCTGGTTCAGCAGCGCGACGAGACCCGCCCACGCCGGCGCGGAGGCGCTCGTTCCCGACACACAGCAGAAGACGCCGCCGTCCTTGGGAACGGGATACACCGCCGCCGCCGCGAGGGAGACGTCCGGCACGGTGCGCTTGCTGCTCTTCAGGCCCTGTTGGTACGCCGGGCGAGGGAGCGCGCTCCGACCACCGCCGCTCGCGAGCTTGCCGTCCTGCCACACGACCTCGCTGCCGTAGGCCGTCACCGCGTCGGGCGTCGGCGAGGACGGGGTCGTCCCCCCGACGCCCGTGACGAAGGGCGACTGCGCGAACGCGTCGACCCCGCGTGTGGGCGGCTTCTCCCGCCGGAGCGCGCCGAAGTCGCCCGACGCGATCAGCACCGTCTGCCCCTGGGCGGCCGCCTGCTGGAAGAGCCTGAGCGCCTGCCGAATGAACGGCCGCGTCCGCGGCGACGGAACGAACCCCACGGATAGACTCATCACCGAGACGTCGGCTCGGTTCACCAGATACTCGATCGCGTCGACGAGGGTGCCGCTCGTGATGGAGAGCACCACGGCGGCCCCGGGCGCCACCGCCCCCGACCAGCTGACGTCGAGGTTCGCTTCGACGACGTCCGCGTCGTGGAGGTTCGGCACCGGCGTCCCGTGCTGCTCGAGCTCGAGCGCCGGAAGCCCGAAGCCCGTGCGAAAGGCCGCCATGTTGCTCGGATCGACGGGCGCCGTGCCGACGATGCCGATCCGCTCTCCCGTCCCGTCGATCCCCGCCGCCTGCACGCTCGCGAGGTCGTAGAAGGCGGCGTACTCCTGCGGCGAGAAGAAGAACGTGCCGTCCGGCGCGACGCTCAGCGGCCGGAGGTCGAGGGCGCCGAGCCGGTGCTCGATCTCGAGCGGCTCGTGCAGGTCGAGCACGCCGTCGACGAGCGGCGCGAGCGCCGCCGGCAGGGCGCCCGGACGGGCGCCCACGCACTCGACCTGCCGTCGCGCGCGGGACCGCCGGATGCGGCACCCTTCGCCCCGGAGCCAGCGCTCCACCTGCTTCACGTCCCTCGGGCGAGCGCCGAAGCGCTCGCCGAACTCCCGCGGGCGTCAGCCAGTGATGATACTCGGGGCTCGCAGGATCCTGCTGGGCCTCGAGCAACGCGCTGAGCGCCGCATCGTCGCGGCCGCGGAGCGCGACGAGCATCCGATCGCGCGCCGTCGCCCCCTGGGGCGCGGCGAGCGCGAGCAGGCCGAGGCAGAATGCTCCGCGGAGGGATCGGCAGCGGACGGTCGGCATCGCGCGTCGCGATAACGGCGACGGGATGGCGTGTCAAACGAGGAAATCGACATCGTCGCCCCCGACCGCGCGCGCGACGCCGCGCCGTACACCTGCCACGCCGCGACCAGGTCCTGGAACGCGAGCCCGACGCCGCCGTAGACGGTGATCTCGCTCGGGCGTCGTGCGGCCCGGATGCGCGCCCGCGAGCACCTCGCCGAGCTCGGCGTCGATGGCGTTCGGGCCGAGGCCGGCGCCGCCGATCGCGCCCATGGTGACCGCGAGCCCGCGGTCGTCGCAGACGAAGAGCGCGCGGCGGATCACGTCGGCGCTCACCTCGCACTTGCCCGGCTCGTCGGGCCCGAGCGTCGTCACGTGCGTCCCGGGGCGAGCATGCCCGGGAGGAGAAACGGCGCCCGCGCCCAGGTCGCCACGAGCACGACGCCGGCGTCGCGGACGGCCGCGTCGACCGAGCCGCTCGCCGCGATGGGCACCCCGAGCGCCGGCGCCATCCGCGTCGCGAACGCGGCCGCGCGCTCGGCGACGGTGTCGAAGACCGACGACGCGGCGGAGCGGGCCGGAGCATCGCGAGCGAGCGCAGCTGGTGCTCGCCCTGGACGCCCCGCCCCGACGACGGCGACCGTGTCGGCGTCGCGACGCGCGAGCACGTCGGCCGCGAGCGCGCCGGCGAGCCCGGTCCGCACGGCGGTCAGATGGGTCGAGTCCATGACCGCGAGGAGCGCGCCGGTCTCGACGTCGTGCAGGCAGAGGACGCCGCGGATCGCCGGCCGCTCGGTCCGGGAACTTCGCGTGCACCTTGACGCTGTACGCGGGGATGCCCGGCGCCGACGCCCGGGAAGAGCACGGTCGCGGTGCCCGGGCCCGGCAGCGAGGCGCGCACGCGCTCGGCGCGGCGCGCCGGTCGGCCGAGTACGCCTCGAAGGCGGCGCGCAGGTCCGGGACGCAGCGCCGCCGGGTCGAGCAGCGCCTCGACCTCGGAGCGCGTCAGGAGGAGCGTGCGCATCGTGCGGCCCGCCGCAGCCGGGGACGCCGACTCAGCGCACCGGCGTGGACTTCCAGAAGTAGTTCGGCGTGCCGCCGGCCTCGTGGATCTTCCGGAAGGTGAGCTCGACCGGCATGTCGAGCTTCACCTCCTTCGGATTCGACGTCGGTCATCTGCAGGTAGAGGCGCGCGCCCTCGACGTCGACGATGCCGGCGACCAGCGGCGGGTTCGGGCTGCCGGCGAAGTTGTCGAAGGTGAACGACTTGACCGTGCCGATCTGGTCGGAGAGCCGGATCGGGTCGAAGTCGTCCTTGCGCGTAGCAGTGGAAGCAGACGCGCTGGCGCGGGAACTGCACCTGGCCGCAGCGCCGGCACTCTGGCGCGAGGAGCGTCACGTCGGCGTCGCGGTCGCGGAAGTGCTTGGTGGCCGAGAGGCCGGCGCCGGCGCGCCGGTCGTGCTCGGTCGCGAGCGAGCTGGCGGAAGCGGAGGTACATGTCGTAGCTCGCGCAGCTCGGCGCGCCGCGCCAGGTGCCAGCGCGACGCCGCGCCGGCCCTCGAGCCGCTCGACCAGCGGCGTCGTCGTCGAGCGACGAACGCGTCGGCGCCGTCGCCGTAGCCGACGACGCAGGAGGCGCTCGCCCGCCTTGCGCCTGCTCGAGCGCCGCGGCGAGGAGCAGCGGCGCGAGCGCGGCGCCGGCGTTGCCGACCTTGCCGAAGAGCGGGTCCTGCACCTGCGTCTTCGGGTCGAAGCCGAGCTCGCGCGACGACCGTCGCGTGGCTGCGCGCGTCGGGACCGTAGAGGACGAGCGTCGCGAACGTCCTTCGGGCTCGAGGCCGGTCTTCTCGAGCAGCCCCTGCACGACCTCGCGCACGCTGGCGCGATAGCCGTGGTCGACGACGAAGCGGTCCTCCCACGCGTGCACGAAGGGATCGCCCTCGGTGCGCCACACGTCGATGATCTCGTCGGAGACGGCGTGGCTCGCCGTCGACGGCTCGCGGCGACGTCGTCGTCGCCGACCAGGAACGCCGCGGCGCCGTCGCCGAGGTTCGCCTCGAGCGCGCGTGCGCGGCGCCGCCATGCGCGTCGTCGCCGACGACGACCAGGACGCGCTTCGCCGAGCCGGCCTTCACCGCGTCGACCGCGGTGCGCAGCGCGTTCGTGCCGGCGCGCAGCGAGTCGCCGAGGTCGGCCGTGTAGACGTCGCGCCGGAGGTCGAGCGCCTTGGCGACGATCGCCGCGCCCTGCTTCTCCTTGAAGGGATACGACGTCGACGCGAAGAGGACGCGCGTCGACGCGTCGCGCGGTCGATGCCGCGCAGGCAGTCGATGGCCGCCGCGACGCCCATCGTGACGGCGTCCTCGTCCCAGTTGGCGACCGCCTTCTCGGGCCCGCCCGGCTTGCCGCCGCCGCCGATGGCGGCGAGCGGCAGGCGCAGCATGGGAACGTAGGCGCCGTACGAGGTGATCCCGACCATCCCGCGAAGCTACGATCCGCCCCACGAAACTGCAAGGCGAGTCGAAGAGGGTAGTGACTCATTTCGAGTAGAGCCACTTGAGAATGGGCGGGAAGATGAGCGCCATCACGAACCCGACCACCACCATGATGGGCAGGGCGAGCATCATCCACCTCGCCTCTTGCTGAAATTTCATAGGCCCCCTCCTAGCCCCCGCCTGATCGCTCTCGCATCTACGCCGTGCCGCCGGGGCGGCGGAATCGAAACTGAGTCACTACCCGAAGACGCGCCCCCCAGGACACCACGACACGAGGGAGGCCGGCGGCGAAAGCCGCCATCCTGGCCGACGGGGTGTGGGGGCATAGGAAGCGCGCAGCGGCCGGCGCGCGCAGCGCGCAGCGGCCAGCGCGCGCCGCGCGCGGCCGAGCACTGGACTGGCCCCCACATTCAACTAAGGCATCAACAGTGCGAGGTCGTCGGGCAGCTCCGTATCCGGCGCGAGATCGCGACGGAGCGCGACGATGCGGGGCTCGCCCTCGCGGCGCGCGATCCGCCACACGGCCGTGCCGCGCACCGCGCCGCCACGTCCGCTCGCGTCGCGCAGATGGAGCACGAACGGGGCCAGGACCTCGACGCCCCCGGCGCGCGGCTCGACGCGTGCCTCCGGCTGCTCGTAGGTGACCGCGTCGAGGCGGTCGAGGAGACGCGCATGCGCGGCGACCACGTCGAGCTTGCCGCGCCGGTCGCGCTCCTCGGCGTCGGGCGCGAGCAGCGCGAGGAGCGCCGTCGCGTCGCGCGCCTCGTAGGCCTCGCGGAACGCGTCGACCACGGCGAGCGCCTCGGACGGGGTCGGCAGCGACTCGGCGACGGGCGCGGGCACCGCCACCGGGCGAACCGGCGGCGTCGCGACGACTGGCACCGGCACCGTCTCGGGCGGCGACGGCGCGAAGCGGAGGACGAGCGCGGCGAGCACGCCGACGGCAACGCCGGCGCCGACGGCGGCCGGCCAGCGGCGCCACTGCGCCGGCACGGCGGTCGTCCGCGTCGGCGGCTCGAAGGGGAGCGGGCCGTGCGCCTCGCGCGGCGTCGGGGCGGGGCGCGGCTCGTCGAGGGCCGAGGTGACGCCCGGCATCACCGTCGGGCCGAACCCGGTGTGGCCGCGCCACGCGGCCTTCACGTGCTCGCCGCTCACCCGCTTGGCGCGGGCGGCGAACGCCTCGACGAGGCTCGCTTCGGCGATCGTGTTCACGAGCCGCGGCACGCCGCGCGTCAGCCGCGCGATCGCGGCGATCGCGTCCGGCGCGAAGATCTTCGCGCCCTCGGCGCCCGCGCGCGCGAGCCGGAAGGCAACGTAGCTCGCGACCGCCGTCGCCGGGAGCGGCTCCAGCTGGACGCGCACGGCGACGTGCGCGCCGAGACCCGCCGCTTCGAGGCGGCCCTCGAGCGCCGGCTGGCCGGCGAGGAGGATCTGGAACGGGCCGCCGACGGGAAGGACGAGCCGCGGGAGCGCGCCGAGCGTCGCCGCCGGCAGCGCCTGTGCCTCGTCCACGAGGAGCGCGAGGGTGTCGCCGCCGCGCGCCTCGCCGGCGATCGCCGCCCGCAGGTCGGCGAGGCGGCGCGCGGGCGGGACCTGCGCGAGGGGATGGCCGAGCGCCTCGCCGACCTGCTCGACGAGCTCGTCGAACTCGAGGGACGGATGGCGGAGCGCGACCGGGCGCACGCCCTTCGGCGGCTCCGCGGCGAGCTGGCGGAGAAGGAGCGTCTTCCCCGTTCCGGCTTCGCCGACGAGGCAGAGGACCCCGCGCCGCTCGGCGAGGCCGCGCGCGAGCGTCGCGCGCGCCGCCGTGTGGCTCTCGGCGTCGAAGACCCAGCGCGCGTCGGGGGTGGGCCGGAACGGGGCCTCGGCGAGCTTGAAGAACTCGAGGTAGGTCCCGGTTCCGCTCAGAACGTCCCCTCGACGCCGAAGGTCGGGATGATCGTGTCGTTCCGGAGGCCGGCGTCGTTCACCGCGTGGATGCCGTTCGCGAAGACCATGACCTCGCGCCAGACGACCGCGCGCACGCCGAAGCTGAAGTCGAGGAAGTCGTTCCGGTCGAACTCGACGCCGAGGAGCGGCTTCAGCGGTCGGGCACGCCGTTCACCAGGTGGAGGAAGCTCGTGTCGCTCGCGGTCGCGGTCCCCTGGAACTCGCTCCGTCCGAGGAAGGCCGAGCGCCAGGCCGATGCGCCGCGTGACGTCGACGTCGACGCCGATGCCGTAGCGCGCCTGGCTGCTGCGACGGCGTCCTGCGCGTTGATGTCGATGGCGCCGTTCACGTAGGTCGTCGAGCCGCGACCAGAACACCGTCGAGAAGATGGACCGACGGCGAGAGTCTCGAAGCTCCCCGTGCCCTGGAAGTTGTCCTTGTCGCCCGTCGGCAGGCGGAACTGGAGGCCGCTCGCCCAGCGGAACCGGGCCGAGGTCGGTGAGCTGGTACTTGAAGCGGAGGAGGATGTCGCCGACGCCGAACTTGTCGCCCTGGGTGTGCCGGCCTCGGCCGGCGGCAGCGGGGAGACCGGCACGAAGGTGCCGTCGGTTCCCGCGATCGCGAGCTGCTGTGAGTGCACGCCCGACCTTGAAGGTGGTCTGGATGAGCGGGACGAGGATGTTGACGTCGAGGTCGTCGAGGATGCCGTAGGTGAAGCTGAGCGCCGTGATGTAGTTCTGCAGGCCGAGCGAGTAGCGGAGGTCGTTGGCGGTGAAGCCGAGCAGGTTCCCGCCCCGTCGACGACCGGGTGACGATCGGGTCCGGCGTCTGCGAGGTTGGTCGAGGTCCTGGCCGTCGAAGGAGTCGAACTGGACGTACTGGAAGCTGACGTTCACGTTGAACTTCGAACGGCCGAGCGTGTCGGGACGGTCGAGGAAGAGCGGGCCCGAGCGTCTCCGACGTGCGTTCGAAGATCTCGAGCTGGGGATTGAAGCGATAGGTGATGCCCGCCGAGGCCGACGTGACCGGCAGGCTTCGCGCCGCCGTGTCGGCGAGGACGTCGCGCGAGCGCGTCGAAGGCACCGCCCCCCTGGAGGCCGACCGTCTCCGACGCCGACCCGAGCTGGTCGCGGAGCGACCGCGCCTCGCCCACCCCGGCCGCCAGGAAGAGGACGGCGATCCCCAGCACCCCTCTCGCCACGATCTTCACGCAAGGCCTCCTTCCGCGTCCCGCCCCCCACCGACCCTGCCGCCCCGCGGGCGAGCTAACGAGCGAAGGCGCGGGATATCCGCTGGATACGCTTCAGGTCCCGCTTAAGAGCTTTCGTGCCGCGGAGCAAGTCTCGACCCCGGTGACGGAGATCCGGAACGCTCGTCGGGGCGAGGAAGGCGCGCTCACGCGCGACGCCCAGCTGGCGGAGGAACCCGGCCACGGCGGTCGGCGTGCGCTTGATCTCGGTGAACGCGATGCGCGCCCGCTGCTGCGCCACCGTGTCGGTGAATCCGACGGGCGCCGCCTGCGCCACGCCGACCCCGATCGCGAGCGCGCGCGGCGTGGCCGCGGCCGTGAGCTCCCGGCCCGCGAGGATGCGGACGACGTGGTCGAAGGTCGTCGCCAGGCCGACGGCGCTCCCGGCCAGCGACTCGCCGGTCGTCACCGCCGCCGTGGCGCCCGTGGGGGAGATCGCCGCCATGATGCGGTCGGGGAGGCCGCGCGCCTCGTCGGCGAGGGCCTTCGCCCGCTCCCACACGGGACGCACGGGATCGCACGTCGCCTTCTGCGCGACCGCGTCGTGCGTGCAGCTCCCGGCGGCGCAGCTGTCGTCGGTGCACGGGTCGTCGTCCTCGACGCACTCGTCGCCGGCGACCTCGTCCGGGAAGGTGACGCAGCCCGCGCGGTCCGCTTCGCCGTTGCCCGGCACGCAGGCGGCCGGCAGGCAGCTCTCGCCGGTGTTGCAGCGCGCGTCGACGGCGCTGTGCCGGCACGCGCCGTCGGTGCAGATGTCGTCCGTGCAGGTGAAGCCGTCGTCGGTGCAGGCGTCGCCCTCGAAGACCGGGTCGCCGACGCATCCCTTGGTGTCGGCGCCGCGCGTCGCCGGGGCGGCAGTGCGCGAGGATGCACTCGCCGGTGTCGCAGCGCGCGTCGAACACCTCGTGCCGGCACTCGCCGTCGACGCACGAGTCGTCGCTGCAGGACGCCCCGTCGTCGCACGAGCGCGGCACGCCGCCGCAGGTCCCGGCGGTGCACCGATCCGCGACCGTGCAGCCGTCGTGGTCGTCGCAGGTCGAGCCCTCCTGCCGCGTCGGGTTCGAGCAGACGCCGCTCGCCGCGTTGCAGGTGCCGGCGCACGTGGCACTGGTCGAGCGCCGTGCAGACGACCGGGTTCGCGTCCCGATGCAGGTGCCGGCCTGCGCAGGTGTCCGTCTGCGTGCAGGCGTCGCCGTCGTTGCAGGCGCGTGCCGTCGGCGACGGACGGGTTCGAGCAGACGCCGTTCGCCGGGTTGCACGTGCCGACGCGCGTGGCACTGGTCGGAGCGCGGCGCAGACGACCGGGTTCGCTCCCCGACGCAGGTGCCGGCCTGGCAGGTGTCGGTCTGGCGTGCAGGCGTCGCCGTCGTTGCACGTGCTGCCGTCGGCGCGGTTCGGGTTCGAGCAGACGCCGGTCGCCGCGTTGCACGTGCCGGCGCAGGTGGCACTGGTCGGAGAGCGGCGCAGACGACCGGGTTGGCGCCCGTGCAGACGCCGCCTGGCAGGTGTCGGTCCGGGTGCACGCGTTCGGCGTCGTCGCACGTGGTGCCGTCGGGCGCGACGGGTGCGAGCAGAGCCCGGTCGTCGGGTCGCACGTCCCGGGCAGGCGGCACGGTCGGGCGCGGTGCAGACGACCGGGCGTGGCGCCCGTGCAGACGCCCGCCTGGCAGGTGTCCGTCTGCGTGCACGCGTTGCCGTCGTTGCACGCCGGCGCCGTCGGCGCGCGCGCGGGTTGGAGCAGAGGCCCGGTCGCCGCGTTGCACGTGCCCGCGCAGGTGGCACTGGTCGGGCGCGGCGCAGACGACGGGGTTCGCTCCCGTGCAGGTGCCGGCCTGGCAGGTGTCCGTCTGCGTGCACGCGTTGCCGTCGTTGCACGCCGTCGCCGTCGGGCCGCGCGGGTTCGAGCAGACGCCCGTCGCCGGGTTGCACGTGCCCGCGCCGTGGCACTGGTCGGGCGCCGTGCAGACGACCGGGTTCGCGCCCGTGCAGGCGCCCGCCTGGCAGGTGTCCGTCTGCGTGCACGCGTTGCCGTCGTTGCACGCGGTGCCGTTCGGCGCTTGTCGGGTTCGAGCAGACGCCCGTCGCCGGGTTGCAGGTCCCGGCGCCGTGGCACTGGTCCGGCGCCGTGCAGACGACCGGGTTCGCCCCGGTGCAGGCGCCCGCCTGGCAGGTGTCGGTCTGCGTGCAGGCGTTGCCGTCGCTGCACGCGCGTGCCGTTCGGCTTGCTGCCGGGTTCGAGCAGGTGCCGGTCGCCGGGTTGCACGTCCCGGCGTCGTGGCACTGATCGGGCGCGGGCAGACGACCGGGTTCGCGCCGGTGCACGCGCCGGTCTGGCACGTGTCGGTCTGCGTGCAGGCGTTGCCGTCGTCGCAGGCCTGTCCGTTCCCCTTGGTCGGGTTCGAGCAGGCACCCGTCCCCGGGTCGCACGTCCCGGCGACGTGGCACTGGTCGAGCGCCGTGCAGGTCTTCGCCGTGCCCACGCAGACGCGTCGAGCGCGCAGCGGTCGCCCGTCGTGCAGCCGTTCCCGTCGTCGCACGACGCCGTGTTCGCCGTGAAGATGCACGCGTGAAGATTGCATGTCTCGTCGGTGCACGGGTTCCCGTCGTCGCAGTCGGCGGGGAGGTCGCAGCGCCGGCACCCCGCGATGCCGACGTGCTGGCAGCCCGACGCCGGCAGGCACGAGTCGGCGGTGCACGCGTCGCCGTCGTCGCAGTCGGTCGCGGGGCCGGCGCACGCACGTCCCGCCGGCGCACGTGTCCCCCGTCGTGCAGGCGTTGCCGTCGCTGCACGCGCGCCGTGTTGTTCGCGTGGCACGCAGCCCGTCGCCGGGTCGCAGGTGTCGTCGGTGCACGGCGTTGCCGTCGTTGCAGCTCGGCGCGGCGCCGGCCGACGCACGCGCCGCCGCGGCGCACGCGTCGCCCGTCGTGCAGGCGTTGCCGTCGTTGCACGGCAGCCGTGTTGTTCGTGTGGCCGCAGCCCGTCGCCGGGTTGCAGGTGTCGTTGGTGCACGGGTTGCCGTCGTTGCAGCTCGAGCGCCGGCGCCGCCGACGCAGGCGCCGCCGCGTGCACACGTCGTCCGGTCGTGCACGCGTTGCCGTCGTTGCACGGCAGCCGTGTTGTCGGCGTGGCCGCAGCCCGTCGCCGGGTCGCAGGTGTCGTCGGTGCAGGCGTTGCCGTCGTCGCAGCTCGAGCGCCGTGCCCGCCGACGCAGCGCGCCGCCGGCGCAGGTGTCGCCCGTGGTGCACGCGTTGCCGTCGTCGCACGGCGCCGTGTTGTTCGTGTGCACGCAGCCGGTCGCCGGGTTGCAGCTGTCGTCGGTGCACGGGTTGCCGTCGTCGCAGTCGAGCGCCGCGCCCGCCGACGCAGCGTCCCGCCGCTGCAGCGTGTCGCCCGTCGTGCACGCGTTGCCGTCGTTGCACGGCGGCCGTGTTGTTCGGCGTGGCCGCAGCCGGTCGCCGGGTTGCACGTGTCGTCGGTGCAGGCGTTGCCGTCGTCGCAGTTCGGCGGCGGCGCCGCCGACGCACGTGCCGCCGGCTGCAGCGTGTCGCCCGTCGTGCACGCGTTGCCGTCGTTGCAGGGCGCGCGTCGTTGTTGGCGTGCGTGCAGCCCGTCGCCGGGTCGCAGGCGTCGTTCGTGCAGGCGTTGCCGTCGTCGCAGCTCGGCGCCGGCCCGCCGACGCACGGCCCGCCGCGCGCACGCGTCGCCGGTCGTGCAGGCGTTGCCGTCGTCGCAGGCCGCCGTGTTGCTCGGTGTGCGCGCAGCCCGGTCGCCGGCGCGCAGCTGTCGTCCGTGCACGGCGTTGCCGTCGTCGCAGCTCGAGCGCCGCGCCCGCCGACGCACGACGCCGCCGCTGCAGGTGTCGCCCGTCGTGCACGCGTTGCCGTCGTTGCACGGCAGCGTGTTGTTCGGCGTGCGCGCAGCCCGTCGCCGGGTCGCAGCTGTCGTCCGTGCAGGCGTTGCCGTCGTTGCAGCTCGGCGCCGGTCCGCCGACGCAGCGTCCCGCCGCTGCAGGTGTCGCCCGTCGTGCAGGCGTTGCCGTCGTCGCACGCGCGCCGTGTTGTTGGCGTGCACGCAGCCGGTCGCCGGGTCGCAGCTGTCGTCGGTGCACGGGTTGCCGTCGTCGCAGCTCGGCGGCGCGCCCGCCGACGCACTGGCCCGCCGGCGCAGCGTGTCGCCCGTCGTGCAGGCGTTGCCGTCGTCGCAGGCGCGCCGTGTTGTTCGCGTGCACGCAGCCCGTCGCCGGGTCGCAGCTGTCGTCCGTGCAGGCGTTGCCGTCGTTGCAGCTCGGCGCCGCGCCCGCCGACGCAGCTGCCCGCCGCGTGCAGCGTGTCGCTCGTCGTGCAGGCGTTGCCGTCGTTGCACGCCGCCGTGTTGTTCGCGTGCACGCAGCCGGTCGCCGGGTCGCAGCTGTCGTCCGTGCAGGCGTTCTCGTCGTTGCAGGTGGGCGGCGCGCCCCGACGCACGTCCCGCCGCTGCACGTGTCACCCGTCGTGCACGCGTTCCTGTCGTCGCACGGCGCCGTGTTCGGGTGTAGACGCACTGACGCAGGGTGCAGGTCTCGTTCGTGCACGGGTTCCCGTCGTCGCAGTCGGCCGGGAGGTCGCAGCGCCGGCATCCGCCGATGACGGCGTGCTCGCAGCCCGTCGCGGGCACGCACGAGTCGGCCGTGCACGCGTCGCCGTCGTCGCAGCTGGTCGCGGGCGCCGGCGCCACACGTCCCGCCGGCGCACGTGTCGCCGGTCGTGCAGGCGTTGCCGTCACTGCACGGGAGCGTGTTGTTCGTGTGGGCGCAGCCCGTGGCCGGGTTGCAGGTGTCGTCCGTGCACGGGTTGCGTCGTTGCAGTTGGGCGCCGCGCCCGCCGACGCAGGCGCCCGCCGCTGCAGGCGTCGCTCGTCGTGCACGCGTTGCCGTCGTCGCACGGCACCGTGTTGTTCGTGTGGACGCAGCCCGTGGTCGGGTTGCAGCTGTCGTCGGTGCACGCGTTCGCGTCGTTGCAGCTGGGCGGCGCGCCCGCCGACGCACGTCCCGCCGCTGCACGTGTCGCCCGTCGTGCACGCGTTGCTCGTCGTCGCAGGGGCGGTGTTGTTCGCGTGCACGCAGCCCGACGTCGGGTTGCAGGTGTCGTCGGTGCACGGGTTCGCGTCGTCGCAGTCGGGCGGCGCGCCCGCGAGCACAGGTCCCCGCCGCGCACGTGTCGCCCGTCGTGCACGCGTTCTCGTCGTCGCACGCGGCCCCCGTGTCGGGGAGGTAGACGCACGCGCGGAGCACGCAGGTCTCGTCCGTGCAGGGGTCGCCGTCGTCGCAGTCGCCGGGCCCGAGGCAGCTTCGGCAGGCCGGTACCGGGACGTGCTCGCAGCCGACGCCGGGGACGCAGGCGTCGAGCGTGCACCCGTCGCCGTCGTCGCAGCTCGCCGAGCCGGAGACGCAGGTCCCGCCGGCGCACGTGTCGCCCGTCGTGCACGGCGTCGCCGTCGTCGCACGGCGCCGTGTTGTTCGCCCGCACGCAGCCCGCGAGCGCGTCGCACGAGTCGTCGGTGCACGGGTTCGAGTCGTCGCAGGTCGGCGGGGTGCCCGGAGTGCAGGTGCCCGAGGGAACGTCGCAGGTCTCGACGCCCGTGCAGGCGTCGGCGTCGTCGCAGTCGGCGTCACCGGCGCAGCAGGCGGGAACGCCGATCGGGCAGATCGCCTGCGCGCCGACGTCCGTCCGACCGACGAGCACGAGCGCCGCGAGCGACAACGATGCCGAAGAGGCGAGACACCGGGAGCGGGACTATACTCGACCTCCACCTCGGCGTGGAACTGCAATGGTGGCTACCTCCGCGGCCCATGCGGTGCCGCCTGCTCTGCGCCCCGCCGCCGCCCTTGCGCGGCCCCCGGGATCGGGTTAGCAGGCGGACCTCTCGCGTGCCTCGCACCCGCAAGCGGCGCCCTCCCGACGAGACGCGCGCCGCTCGATTCCCGCGCGTCCGGGTGGCGCTCGTGGCCACGATCGGTATGGCGGGACTCCACGTCGCGCGCGACGCGAGCGCCGAGGTCGAGAAGCTCCGCCTCCGGGTCGGCGAGACGCGGCGTCTGGCCGTTCCGTCGGCGGACCCCGAGGCCCGTTACGTCTGGTTCCTCGACGGCCGGCCGCTCGCCGTCGCGGGACCCGTCTGGGAGTACGCTCCGCGCGCGGCGGACACGGGCACGCATCGTCTGAAGCTGCGGATCATCGCGGCGGGACAGGTCACGACCCGCACCTGGGGTCTCCGCGTCGAGCCGCCGCGCGCGCCCGTGATCGTCATGGCCTCGCCGACGGGGACGTCGCTCGTGCTCGGCGCGGGCGAGAGCGTCGACCTCGTGCTGCGCGCGCGCCCGGCCGCCCCGGCGGAGACGGTGCGAGACGTCGTGGACGGTCGACGGCGCGCCCGCGGGCGAGGGTGACCGCCTCCGCGTGCCGGCGCCGGTCGCCGGGACCGTGCGCGCCCGCGCCCTCGTCGTCGGAAGTCTCGGGGCGGCGGTGGCGCGCGAGTGGACGATCTCGCCGCGGGCAACCGCCCTCGCCGCCGCGAGCGCGACGACGCTCCCACTCGTCCCGCCGACGACGACCAGCACGGCACCGCCGCCGCCGACCACCTCGTCCACGACGACGAGCTCGACGGCACCGCCGACGCTCCGCTCGACGAGCAGCACCACGCCGCCACGCCCGACCACCTCGTCGACGGCGACGTCGGCACCGGCGCCGCTCGTCTCGAGCACGTCCACCTCGACGCGGCCGACGCTGCCGCCGCCGAGCAGCACGACGACCACGGCGCCCGTCGAGGTCGCGACCGCGGCGCCTCCGACGACCACGCCGCCCCGTGCTGCAGCGGCCGGCGCCGACGTGACCGCGCGCGACGTCGAAGCCTTCATCCAGCGTTACGCCGCGGCCTGGCAGCACCATGACGCGGCCGAGCTCCGCCGCCTCGGCCAGGTGTCGAACGACTCGCAGGAGGCCGCGCTCCGCGACTACTTCGCGCGCACGCCGGACCTCGACGTCCAGGTCACGGTCCTCGATGTCTTCTCGGCCGGCGACCGACACACGGTGCGCTTCACGCGCCGCGACCGCTTCCGGGATCCGACCGGGCGCTTCGTCACCAAGGAGACGCCGCCCCTCGAAAAGGAGGTCGTCCGCACGGCGGGCGGCCTCCGCTTCGCACCCGCCACGCGCTAGGAGGGCGACCCGAGATGTATCTCGGGTCGCCCTCCTAGAGCTGCGCCTGCCCACCCCGCGTGCACCGTCCTGAGCGCGACGCGAGCAGCCGGCAACGGGCGCGACGCGCCGGTGCGGGGCCGAGGCCGGCATCGGGCTTGCACCAGCATGGCCGCGAAGCTCGAGCGTGCTGGGTCCGCGACAGAGCGCCGCGTTCGAGCCGGGCGGCTCCCTCCTTCCCGCCCGGCTCGGCGCGGCGGCGCTCGAGAGGTGAGCGTGATGCCGACCGAGCGAGTTGCATCAGCGTGGTGGGGCAGGCTACAGGCCGGACGTGTCCGCAGAGCCGCTGCTCGACAGCACCGACGACCCCTGGGGCGGGTGCAACCCGTTCGACGCCGGCTTCGGGACGATCCGTATCCCGGGCTCCGCCGGCTGCGCGAGCTCGACCCGGTCAACGAGACGCCGATCGGGTATCTGGCGCCTCACGCGCTACGCCGACGTCAACCGCCTGCTGCACGACGTGCCGGCCGGCGTGCGCACGCACCGACGGCGAGCTGCCCGGCGTCGACGAGTCGCCTGAGCCGGGCCAGCGCGACTTCATGCTCCAGCAGGACCCGCCGACGCACACGCGGCTCCGCAGGCTGGTGAGCAGCGCCTTCACGCCGCGCGCCATCGCGCGCGCTGCGCGCCGACGATCCAGCGCGTCGTCGACGAGTGCCTCGACCGCGTCGCGCCGCGCGGGCGAGATGGACGTGATCGCCGACCTGGCGCTGCCCGGTGCCCGTCGACGCTGATCTGCGAGATGATGGGCGTGCCGGTCGCCGACCGCGACGCTTCACCGAGTGGACCGCGCAGGCCACCTTCGGGCTCGCCGCGCCGCTCCTGCCGCCCGAGGTCGTCGAGCGCGCGCGCGCCGCGCGGCATGGCGCTCGCCGCCTACTTCCAGGAGCTGATCGCCGAGCGGCGCGACGCACCTCGGCGACGACATCCTCTCGGCGCTCATCCGCGCCGAGGAGGAGGGCGACCGGCTGCGCCGCATCGAGCTGCTCTCGCAGTCGATCGGGCTCCTGATCGCCGGCTTCGAGACCACGATCGGCCTGATCGGCAACGGCGTGCGCGCGCTGATCCGCCATCCCGACCGAGCTCGCGAAGCTGCGCGCGCGCCCGGAGCTGATCGCGAGCGCCGTCGAGGAGTGCCTGCGCTTCGACGGGCCGATCATCCTCACGGCGCGCGTCCTGCACGCCGACGTCGAGTTCGGCGGCAGGACGATCCCGAAGAACGCGCAGGGTCTGGGGCATGCTCGCCGCCGCCAATCGCGACCCCGCGGTCTTCCCCGATCCGGATCGCTTCGACGTCGCGCGGCAGCCGAACGAGCACCTCGCCTTCGGCGGCGGCGCGCACTTCTGCCTCGGCGCGCACCTCGCGCGGCTCGAAGGCGCAGGTCGCGATCGGCGCGCTGGTCGGCGCGTTCGACGACCTGGCGCTCGTGTCGCCGACCGGTCGAGTGGGGCCGTCGCTCTTCCGCGTGCCGGGCCGGCTGCCGATCCGCTTCCGGGACGCCTCGTGACCGCGATGGGGCGCTTCTCGCGCGACGAGCTCGAGCAGGCGTTCCGCACCTACTGGCGCACCGGCGCCGTCGGCGAGGACTGGGACGCGTGGGCGGACCTCTTCACCGAGGACTGCACCTACTTCGAGCACTGGTACGGCTTCATGCACGGCCGGGAGACGGTCCGCGCCTGGATCGTGCCGATCATGGAGAAGTACCGCGAGCTCTACACGGGCTACGAGTGGCACACGGTCGACGACGAGCGCGGGCGCGTCATCCTCTACGTGCAGAACCGGCGCGACCACCCGCGCGGCAAGGGCACGATCGATTTCCCCGGCGTCACGATCCTCGACTACGCCGGCGGCGGGAAGTGGACGCGCGAAGAGGACTACTGGGCGGTCAAGGGACGCGAGACGGCGATGCGCGAGTACGAGGAGGCGTGCCGGCGCTTCGACCCCGACCACGCGAAGAAGCACACGCGGCGCGACTGGGGCCACGGACCGGCGTGGACGAAGGGCGGCCCGAGCTACGCCGAGCGCCAGCGGCCGCGCTAAGGAGCGATGCCGCCATGCCGGATCTCCTCGCAGAGAAGCGGGGGCACACCGCCCTCCTCACGCTCAACCGTCCCGAGCGCCTGAACGCCGATCACCTTCGCGATGCTCGACGAGCTCGGCCGCGCGCTCAGCGACGCGGAGCGCGACCCCGAGGTGCGCGTCATCGTGATCACCGGCGCGGGGCGCGGCTTCTGCAGCGGCCTCGACCTGAAGGAGGCGGCCGCGGGGCGCGGCATCGGCGGCGCGCTCAGCGGCGGCGGCGTGCGCGCACCTCGGAACGCGCGAGCTGCCGACGGTCGATCCTCCAGCAGCTCGACACGCCGGTCATCTGCGCGCTGAACGGCGCCGCGGCCGGCTACGGCCTCGACCTGGCCCTCGGCTGCGACATCCGCCTCATGGCGGCCGGCGCCAGGCTCGTCCCGGGCTTCGCCAAGCGCGGCATCCTGCCCGAGAGCGGCGGCACGTGGTACCTGCCGCGGCTCGTCGGCTGGGCGAAGGCCTGCGAGATCGGCTTCCTCGGCGACGACCTCCCCGCCGAGCGCGCGCTCGCGCTCGGCCTGGTGAACGCCGTCGTCGCCCGACGACGAGGTGCTCGCCGAGGCGATCCGTTGGGCGACGCGAAGATCGCCGCCAACGCGCCGCTCGCGGTGCAGGCGATGAAGCGGCTCTTCCGCCACGGGCTCGCCGAGGACTTCGAGGCGCACTCGCACCACGTCCTCATGCAGCTCGTGCAGCTCTTCCGCTCGCGAGGACTTCGCGGAGGGCGTCGCGTCGTTCATCGAGCGGCGCCCACCGCGCTTCACGGGGCGTTGAGTGCGACCGGCGCTCCTCGTCACGCTCTTCCTCGGCGTCGTCCTGCCACGGTGCTGGTCGGCGGCCACTGGTACCTGGCGCAGCGGCTCGTGTTCGATCCCGGGTTCCGGACGCGGCGGGCGTCGTGCTCGCGGCGCTCGCCCGGCGACGCTGGTGGTCGCAGCCGATCGGCGAGCGGCTCCTGCCGCGGCGGTGCGACGCGCGCTCTCTCTGGGTTGCGTCGATCTGGATGGGGCTCGCCTTCTATCTCCTCGTGGTGCTGGTGGCGTCGGACACGCTGGCGCTGCTGCTCGGGGTCGTCGGCGCGGGGCGCGGTCACTGGGCCGCGGTCCGCGCGCTCGTCGTCCTCGCGCTCGCCGCCGGCGCGGGCGCGGCCGGCGTGCGTCGCGGCCCTCGCGGGGCCCGCCGCTCCGCCGGGTCGAGCTGCGGCTGCCCCGCTGGCCGCGCGGCGCTCGACGGCTTCCGCATCGTGCAGCTGAGCGACCTGCACGTGGGCCCGATCCTCGACCGGCGCTTCGCGGCGGCGGTCGTCGCGCGACGCGAACGCGCTCGCGCCCGACCTGGTCGCGATCACGGGCGACCTGGTCGACGGCAGCGTCGCGCGCGCTCGCGGACGAGGTCGCGCCGCTCGCCGAGCTCGCGCGCGCGCGCACGGCGTCTTCTTCGTCACCGGCAACCACGACTACTACTCCGGCGTCGACGCGTGGGTGGCGCGGGTGCGCGCGCTCGGCATCCGCGTCGCTCCGGAACGAGCGCGTCGACGATCGGCGACGGCGAGCCGCGGCCTTCGACCTGGCCGGCGTCGAGGACCACCACGCGCATCTCGTGAGCGCGCGCCATCGCGAGGACGTGCCGGCGCGCTCGCCGGCCGCGACCCGGCGCGGCCCGTCGTCCTCCTGGCGCACGATCCCGCAGACGTTTCCCGACGGCCGCGCGCCGCGGCGTCGACCTCCAGCTCTCCGGGCACACCCACGGCGGGCAGATCTGGCCGTTCGCGCTGGCTCGTCCGCCTGGCGACGCCGTTCGTCGCCGGCCTCCACCGCCGCGGCGGCGCGCAGCTCTACGTGAGCCGCGGCACGGGCTTCTGGGGCCCGGCGATGCGGGTCTTCGCGCCCGCGGAGATCACGGAGATCACGCTCCGCTCCGAGCGCGCCGCAACGTGACCGGGAGGAGGCCGGCGCCTCAACGCGTCGGTGCGACCGGACACCCCGTCCCGTCGGGCGGGAGCGGCAGCCCCGGACACCGCCGGCAGCGCAGGCGGAGGTGTTGGGAGCCCTGGCGTGTCTCGGACGACCTGGCTCCGCCCCGCCGATACGGCGAAGGTGTCGTAGCCACAGCATCCCTTACCCGGACAGGCACAGATCTGGCGCTCTACGCTGAAGGTGCACACCCCGTCACGGATGCCGTCGCAGGTGACCCAGTCGGCCGGTTGCCGCGGCTCGCCGGGCACCTTCACCACCGCTTGCGGGTTGCCGTCGATACACGTGAGCCGCCAGAGGGCGGCGCGTGCGGCGGTCGTCGCTGCGATGAGGGAGACGACTGCGAGGACGGGAACCCACCTGACGTGACGCATGGGAGCCCTCCGAGGTTGCGACGTATACCCGGGGAGTCTCCCGCGAGTCGAGAGGGTGGCGTCGAGCGTCAGGGCCGCCGCATGAGGTAGTGCGGCCCGACACCCGCTATCTCGAAGGGGCCGGACACGATCTCCCAGCCGACCCGCCGGTAGAAGCCTGCCGCCTCGGTGCGCGCGTTGCACCAGACGACGTCGATGCCCGTCTCCGCCTCGACTGCCCGGAGCGCGTGCGCGAGGAGCGCCCGTCCGACTCCGGATCGGGCGTGCGCCGGATGCGTCGCCATGCCGCGCAGCTGATGGGCCTCGGCGCCGCGCCACGGCCGCCGCATGAGCGAGAGGCACCCGAGTATCTCGCCGGACGGGGCGAACGCGCCGAAGTGCTGCGTCGCGGCCTCGTCGTCGCCCTCGAAGGCCGCGGCCTCGATGGGCAGCCCGGGGCGCAGGACCGCGTGGCGCAGGTCCAGGATCCTCCGCGAGCGTCGCGCGGCGGAAGGTGAGCGGCCGCCGCATGCCCCGTCCATGGCAGACAAAGGAAGGTGCTTCAACGCGACCCCGAAGCGTGCTACTCGCCTCGGGTGCAGATCGAGCTGATCGCCCCGGCGAGCGAAGACTCGGCGCTACCTGCCGCGCCTCGGGCTCGGCATCCTCGCGGCGCTCACGCCGCCCGAGGACGAGGTCATCTACACCGACGACGTCGTGCAGCCGTTCGACCTCGAGCGCGACGTGAAGGACGTCGATCTGGTCGGCATCAGCGTCGACAGCAAGACCGCGCGCCGGAGCTACGACATCGCCGACGCCTACCGCCGGCGCGGCGTGCAAGGTCGTGCTCGGCGGCATCCATCCGACCGCCTGCCCCGACGAGGCGCTCGAGCACGCCGACGCCGTCGTGCGTGAGCGAGGCCGAGGACGCGTGGCCGCGCGCTGCTCGCCGACTTCAAGCGCGGCGCGCTGAAGCCGATCTACCAGGCGCCGCTGCCCGACCTCGCCGGCCTGCCGCTGCGCGCGCCGCGACCTCTTCCGCTCGAAGAAGTACATCCCGTTCCAGGTCGTGCAGACGATGCGCGGCTGCCCGTACCCGTGCGAGTTCTGCAGCGTCTCGACCGCGAACGGCACGACGATGCGCTTCCGCCCGGCGGACGAGGTGCTCGCCGAGCTCGCGGACGCTCGGCAAGCTCGATCATGTTCGCCGACGACAACGTGATGATCCACCGCGCGTACTCGCAGGACCTCTTCACGCGCATGATCCCGCTGAGCAAGCACTGGATCGGGCAGTGCTCGCTCGCCGCGGTGCAGCGCCTCGAGAACATGAAGCTCATGGCGGAGAGCGGCTGCAAGGCGCTGTTCGTCGGCTTCGAGAGCATCGACGAGGAGACGGTGCGCTTCACCGGCAAGCGGCAGAACCGCCCGTCGCAGTACAAGGAGATGATGGAGATGCTGCACGACCACGGCATCTCGACCTGGGGCAGCTTCGTCTTCGGCTTCGACACCGACGACCCGGAGGTCTTCGATCGCACCGTCGAGTTCGGCGATCGACATGAAGCTCACGATGGCGCTCTTCGCCATCCTGACGCCGTACCCGGGGACGCAGCTCTACCGCCGCCTCCACGCCGAGGGGCGGCTCACCGACGAGCGCTGGTGGCTCCGCCGCGACCACGACGCCGGGTCGCCCGTACTTCGTGCCGCAGACGCATGACGCGCGAGCAGCTCCGCGAGGGCTGGGTGCGCGCGTGGACGCGCTTCTACTCGCCGGCCGCGATGTGGCGGCGCTACACGCTCGCGCCGGCAGTCGAGCTGGATCCAGACGCTCGGCTACTGGCCGCTCAACGTGATGCAGCACCGCCTCTCGCGCGGACGGATCGCCGCGGCCGGCGATCGCGCGCGGCGCCTCGGGGACACCGCGGGCCCACGGCCACTCGCGTCGCTCACCTGCTGAGCGCACGTCGCGGAAATTTCATCGTGGCGCAACATCGTACCCCGGCGGGTCCGCTAGAGAGGGCGGCCCTAGGAGGGACGATGGCAACGACGCGACGGATGGCGGGCCTTCTCTGTCTCTTCGCCACGACCACCGGGTGCGCCACGCTGCGCGCGCATCAGACGGCGTGCCGCTGGACGAGCGGCATCGTGGGGGGCGTGGTCGGCGCCGGAGCGGGGGCGGCCGTCGGGAGCGCGGTCTCGGACAACGACGCGAGCATCGCGGGCGGCGCCGCCGGGGGCCTCGTCGTCGGTGCGATCGCGGGCGGCGTGGCCGGACACTTCCTCTGCGAGCCCCCCGCGGAGCCCGCGCCGCCTCCCCCGCCTCCGCCCGCCCCCGCGCCGCCGCCCGGGACGAAGATCGAGACGCTCGCCGGACCGTACTTCGCGTTCAACCGCGCCGAGCTCACTCCCGAGGGCCGCACGCGCCTCGACGCGGTGGTGACGGTGCTCGGCCGCCACCCGACCGTGCGCGTGCTCGTCGAAGGGCACACGGATGCGATCGGGTCCGACGCCTACAACCTTCGCCTCTCCGAGCGCCGGGCCGCAGCCGTCCGCGACTACCTGGTCGAGCACGGCGTCGAGGCCACTCGCATCGACGTGCGGGGCGCCGGCAAGGCGGCCCCGATCGCGTCCAACGCGACGGAGGCGGGACGCGCCCAGAACCGGCGCGTGGAGATCACGGTGGAGTGACCGACCCGTCCGTCGGTCAGGCGGCGGTGAGGACGAGCGGCCGCCCGCGGGTCACGACCACGGTCTCTTCGTAGTGCGCGGCCGGGCTCCCGTCCGCGGTGCGGAGCGTCCACCCGTCGGGGGCGACGACGACCCGGTCGGCGCTCATCGCGATGATCGGCTCGATGGCGATCACGAGCCCCTCGGTCAGGCGGCGCGGGTCGCGGTCGTCGCGCACGTTCGGGACGCTCGGCTCCTCGTGGATGGCGCGGCCGACGCCGTGGCCGCCGAGCGCGGGGATGACGCGGAAGCCGGCGCGCCGCACCTCGGCTTCGACCGCGGCGCCGATCTCCGCCAGGCGGCGACCCGCCTGGACGACGGCGAGCGCCCGCTCGAACGCCCGGCGGGCGGAGCGCGCGAGCTTCCGGCTCGCGGCCGGCGCGGGCGGCACGACGACGGTGCGCGCCGCGTCGGCGAAGTACCCGTCCATCTCCGCGACGAGGTCGAGCTTCACGAGGTCGCCCGCGCGGACGATTCGGGGTCCGGGTATCCCGTGCACCGCTTCGTCGTTGACGCTGATGCAGAGCGTGCCCGGGAAGCCGTAGGCGAGCTTCGGCGCGCCGCGCGCCCCGGCCTGCGCCAGCATCGCCGCACATACGCCGTCGAGGTCGCCGGTCGTGACGCCCGGGCGGACGTGGGCCTCGAGCCGGCGGAGGACCTGGCCCACGACGGCGCCGACCCGGCGGAGCGCGACGAGGTCGTCGGCGGAGCGGATGCTCATGGGGGCACCTTCGCACCCGGCGGCCGCGCGCTCAAGCGCCCGCGCGGGCGGCCGGGCTCCCTTGCTACAGTCCAAGTTTAGACTTAGTCTAATCCCGTGCGACGGGACCTCATCGAGCAGCTCCGCACGCACGGCATCCAGCCGTCGGCCCAGCGGGTGGCGGTCGCCGAGTACGTGCTGGGCGACCGAGGAGCATCCCTCGGCGGATCAGGTCTGGGCGCGGGTGCAGGCGCGCTTCCCGCTGCTCTCGCGCGCGACCGTCTACAACACGCTCAACCTCTTCGTGGAGAAGGGGCTCCTCCGCGAGCTCGTCCTCGCCGAGGGCCGCGTCGTCTTCGATCCGAAGATCGACCGGCACCATCACTTCATCGACGAGGCGACCGGACAGATCCACGACATCCCGTGGGACGCCGTGCAGGTCTCCCGCGTCGAGCGCCTCGACGGCTTCGACGTCCACGAGTACCAGGTGGTGATGCGCGGCCGCGCCGGCGCGCGCGTCGCGCCGGCGGTCTCCGTCGCACACGATTAGACGCTATCAACTCGACAACCGAGAGGAGTAGCGCAGATCATGTTGACCGTTGGCGACGTTTCCCCGACTTCCGAGCTCCAGGCCGTGGTCGAGCCTCGAGCCGGGCAAGGAGTTCCGCGAGATCACCCGCGACGACTACCCCGGCAAGTGGCTGGTCGTGTTCTTCTGGCCGATGGACTTCACCTTCGTCTGCCCGACCGAGATCGCCGAGTTCGGCCGGCGGCATCGCGGACTTCGCGGACCGCGACGCGCAGGTGCTCGGCGGCAGCACCGACACGCACTTCGTGCACCTCGCGTGGCGGAAGGATCATCCGGACCTGCGCACCCTCCCCTTCCCCATGCTCGCCGACACGCGGCGCGAGCTCTCGACCGCGCTCGGCGTCCTGCACAAGGCCGAGGGCGTGCCGCTGCGCGCCACCTTCATCGTCGATCCCGACGGCGTCATCCGCTTCGTCAGCGTGAACGACCTGTCGGTCGGCCGCAACGTGGACGAGGTGCTGCGCGTGCTCGACGCGCTGCAGACCGACGAGCTCTCCCCGTGCAACTGGCAGAAGGGGCGAGCCCACCCTCCAGGTGGCGTGACGACGTCGGCCATCGACCCGGCGGCCTCCATTCCGGAGGCCGCCGGGTCGTCCTAGCGCCGCTTCTGGTACGTCCCGATCAGCTGCCCCTGCGCGAGCACGTGCCCTTCCATCGCCCGCTCGAGCTCCGCTTTCGTGGCCGAGCCGAGGCTGAAGAGCGTCGCGGTCGAGCGCGTAGAGCTTGTGCACGTAGCGATGCCGCCCGACCGGCGGGCAGGGACCGCCGTACCCGGTCCGCTTCCAGTCGTTCAGCCCCTCGACCGTCCCCGCCGGCAGCGCGCCGTGGCGCGCGTCCTCGGGCAGGCCCGTCGCCTGCGGCGGCAGGTTGTAGAGCACCCAATGCACCCACGTCGTGCGCGGCGCCGCGGGATCGGGGGCGTCGGGATCGTCGACGATGAGGACGAGGCTCTGCGTCCCGGCCGGCACGCCCGACCAGGCGAGCGGCGGCGACACGTCGCCTCCCTCGCAGGTGTGGCGGGCTGGAATCGGCGCACCGTCGGCGAAGCTCGGCGACGTGAGCGCGAGGCGCCCGGCCGCCATCGCCTCGCCGGCGAGGCTCGCGAGCCCGACGACGAGAACGGCGAGCGTCCCGGCGACCATCCGTCAGCTCCCGAGGCGCGCCTTCATCTCGCGCTCGTACTCGGGGAAGTAGCGGGCGATCACCGGCAGCGCGAAGCGCGAGAGGATCGACTCCTTGGGCTCGCGCTCGAGGAGAAATGCGAACGACCGGCGGACGAGCTCGGCGGGTGGGATGCGGCCCGCCGTCAGTCGCTCGTGATAGGCGGGCTCGAGCGTGACGGTGTGCGACGTCTCGCTCCCGCCTTCGCGGACGACGACGTCGAACTCGCCCGCGGCACGCTCGGTCACGCTCACCGTCGCGGTCATGGGAGGCGTTACCGGGCCCGAGGATGCGCCGCGCCGGACGGCGCCGTCAAGACAGCCCCCGGGAACCCGTCGGCGGCCGATTGCGGCCGGCGACCGCGTGGCGGATGCTCCATGCGTGCCCCGGCCGCCCTCCCCGCGCGCCGCCCGCCGCGCCCGCGCCCGCACCCACGGGAAGCTGGTTCGGGACCTCGAGCGGCTCGCCGGCCTCGAGCAGGGTGGGAGTCCGGCGCGCCCGATCCCGATCGACTCGCCGGCCGCGGTCGAGGTGGCCGCGACGGCCCGCCCCTGCCCGCTCTGCCAGGGCTCGCTCCGGATCGAGGAGCATGCCGCCGAGGTGATCGACGGCGCGCGCCTCCGCGTGGCCCGCCTCTTCTGCACCGCCTGCGGGACGCGGCGGGCGCGCTACTTCCGGCTCGAGGCGCCGCCCTCGGCCTGAGCCCCGCCGTCGAGGTGGGCGCGGAGCCAGGCAGCGACGGCCATCAGCTCGTCGTCGGCGATCCCGTGGCCGACGGGGAACTCGCGGTACGTGAAGTCGCGCGACGTGCCCTGGTAGGTGTCGCGCGTCCGCCGGCCGTTCTCGACGGGCGAGGACGTCGTCGTGCGTGCCGTGCGCGACGAAGAGCGGCACCGCGGCGATCGCCTCGGGACGCGCGCGGCGCGGAAAGAGATCACCCGGCGCGCGGCCGCTGAGGGCCACCACGCCCGCAAGGCGCTCGGGCGCCGTCTCGAGCACACCGAGGCTCATCATGGCGCCCTGGCTGAAGCCGAGGAGGAAGGTCCGCGCGGGGTCGGTGCCGGTAGCGCGCGGGCGCCGCCTCGATCCAGCGCACGAGATCGGCGAGCGTCTCGCGCGCCTGGTCGACGTCCGGCACGATCTGCCCGCCGGGGCGGAAGTCGATGTGAAACCAGGCGGCGCCGACGTGGTAGGCGTGCGGCGCGCGCAGGCTCGTCGACGGTGAAGCGCGGGTCGAGCACCGAGGCGAGCGGCAGCAGGTCGTCCTCGTCGGCGCCGATGCCGTGCAGGAGGACGAGGAGCGGCGGGCGCTCGCCGGCGCTCGTCTGCCGCGCCTCGACGGTGCGCGTCGTCCATGTCGGGGGTCCGTGCATCGGGCCGTCGCCGCCGCAGGATGCGAGCGCCGCGAGCGCGCAGAGGGCGGCGCGAGTGCGATCCAGTCGGATGGCGGAGGATACCCATTCCCCGCGCGAGGCGCTATCTCCGGTCTCCGCCATGGCACGCTCCCGGGTCGACGACGCCACCGCCGAGTGCCTCGTCTTCACCCAGCGCGAGGGGCTCCTCGCGGCGATGGGCCACGACCTCGTCCTCCGCGTGACGCGCTTCGTGATCGAAGGCGATCCCGAGGGCCCGACGCTCGAGGCCCGCTTCGACGCCGCGTCGCTCCGGGTGGACGCCGCGCTGCGCGACGGCCGCCCGCTGCCCGACGCGCTCGGCGCCCGCGACCGTCAGACGATCGAGAAGGCGATCGCGGACGAGGTGCTCGACGCGCGCACCCACCCCGAGGTCCGATTTCGCCGCGACCGCGATCGAGCCCGCCGGCGACGCGTGGTCCGTCCGCGGCCCGCTCGCGCTCCGCGGCGCGGTGCGGCCGGTCGCCTTCTCGGTCGTGCGCGCGGGCGAGCGCCTGGTCGCCGAGGTCCGGCTGCACCAGCCGGACTTCGGCATCCGGCCCTACCGGGCGCTCCTCGGCGCCCTCGCCGTGAAGCCCGACGTCACCGTCCGCGTGACGCTGCCGGCCGCCGCCGTCGCGCGCTGACGCTTCAGGTCATCTGCTGCACGCGCTGGAAGGCGGGACGGGCCGCCGCACGCCCGGCCCACGCGGCGACTTTGGGCGCGGCGCTCAGGTCGAGCCCGGCGAGCGGCGCCCAGGCGAGGATGGCGGCGACGTTCAGGTCGGCGACGGTGAAGGTGTCGCCCAGGAGGTACGGCCGGCTCGCGAGCGCGCCCTCGAGCACCGCGAGCGGCTTCTTGAAGCGCTCGGCCGCGTCGTCGGCCTTCTTCGCGTCGCGCTGGGCCTCGGGGAAGATGCGCCGGTGCATGAGGGCGGTGAGCGTCGGCTCCTCGAGCTCGGTCATCGCCCAGAAGCTCCACTGGAAGGCGCGCCCCTCGTCCTCCGGCGTGCGCGGCCAGAGGCCCTGCTTGTCGTACTTCCGCGCGAGATAGAGGTTGATCGCCATCGACTCCCAGAGCGACCAGGTCACCGTCGCGCAGCACGGGGATGTGGCCGTTCGGGTTGAGCTTCAGGAACTCGGGCGTGCGCGTCTCGCCGACGAAGCTCACGCGCACGAGCTCGTAGGGGACGCCCAGCTCCTCGAGCATCCAGAGGGGGCGCATCGCGCGCGAGCGCGGGATGCCGTAGAGCGTGATCATCGTCGGGGTCCTCCTTGGCTAGTGCGGTTCGAACTTGGTTTGCGCGCGACGCCGGGCGGGGGCCTCCGCTCCTCACGGGTCCCTTGGCGCCCCCGGCAGCGCGAGATGCCACGTGAGGACGTCGGTGGGCCGGGGACGCACACCCTGCTCGTCGCTGCGGCCCCCGCCCGGCGTCGCGGGATATCGTTGGAACCGCACTAGCGCAGCGGTCGGGTCCAGACAAGGAACGCCGCTCGCGCGCGCTCGACGCGCTCTGCTATGGCCGCGTGTCATGAGTTCCGCCGTGACGGAGAGCGGGCGGGCGTTTCGCGAGTTGCTCGACCTGCTGCGCGACGCCGACCAGACCTTCCTCGCCGGGCGCGCGCGGCGAGATGGATGCGCCTCGGCGTCGTCGAAGGGCTACCGCCACCTGACGCATCTCCTCGGCTACGCGCTCGACCTCTACCTCGAGGGCGACGCCGGAGCGGCCCGTGCTTCACGCCGCTCGCGTCGCCGACGCAGAAGATCCTCGGCGACAACGTCGACTCGCTCTACCACTTCGCGCCGCTCCGCGGCGACCGCGCGCTATCGCATCCGCGGCCGGCGCGGCAACGAGGTGTACCTCGCGTTCTGCGTCTACGGCGGCAAGCCCGACGGCGAGTGGTCGGAGCGCGTCGTCGCGAACCTCTCGCAGCGCGACATCGCCTGCGACGCCGACGGGCAGCTTCGAGATCGTGCTCGCGCCGACGCCGCCGCCGGCGGCGCCGAGCGACCTGGGTCGACGCTCGCGCCCGACGCCGTCTGCGTGATCACGCGCCAGTACTTCACCGACCGCGGCGACGCGCGGCCGGCGCGCTTCACGATCGAGGCGCTCGAGCCCGGCGCCGCCGCCGCCGCCGCTCGACGACGCCGCGCTCGCGCGCCGCCTGCGCGCCGTCGCGACCTTCGTCCGCGAGACGATCCAGTTCGCGCCGCTGCCGTCGCTGCCTGCCGCCGAATCTGCTCGGCCCGCCGATGCCGTGGAGCCCGCACGTCCCCGGCTGGGGCACGCCCGACAACGTCTACTCGCTCGGCGCTCTTCCGCCTCGAGCCCGACGAGGCGCTCGTCATCGAGGGCCGCTCGCCGCGCTGCATCTACTGGGGCGTCGCAGCTCTGGAACCGCTACATGCAGTCGCTCGACTACCGCTACCACCGCGTCTCGCTGAACCGCGCAGCAGGCGACGCTCGAGCCCGACGGCTCGTTCCGCGTCGTCGTCGCGCACCGCGATCCCGGCGTGCCGAACTGGCTCGACACCGCCGGCCACCGCGAAGGCGTCGTCTTCTGCCGCTGGCTCCAGGCCGAGACGCTGCCGGAGCAGCCGGCGTCACGGGTGGTGCGGCTCCGCGACCTGGCCGGCTGAGACCCTCGGGCGTCCGATCTTGCAGGGTCGCACGCTTTCGCTCGCGTGTGCGGTCCGGCGACCGACGCCCGTCCGCACGGACGGGCGGAATGCCCGCCGCGCTGGCATCGAAACTGCTCCCTGCGCGCCCGCGTGCGGCATCCCTTCTCACGGCGGGGGTGGCTGGCAGCCGCCGGCGTGCTCGCCGTCGTGCTCTCGGGCGGCGCCGGCGCGGACGGCGGTCCAGCGACGCCCGGGGTCGAGTGCGACGAGGTGCATGCATGCGTCGTCGACGATCCGACCCACGTCTGCGAGGTGCCGGTCACGCTCGCCGCCGATGGCATCGTCCGCGTCACGGTGCAGGAGGACGACCCGGCGGCCTTCACCGCGCGCTGGCGCATCTTCACCGCCGACGGCAGCGCGGCGCCGGCGTGTGGCGACTACCGCACCGCGACGGCTACCGACTGCGGCCCGCTGCCCGCGGGCGACTACCGGATCCAGGTCTCCTCGGCCTCCGCCACGACCGGCAGCGCCGCGATCCACCTCCAGCGCGAGACCGGCTGCGCGAGCACGCTCCTCGAGTGCGACCAGCACGCGAGCGACGAGATCACGAGCCCCGTCGACACGGATCTCTTCCGCTTCACGACCGCGGGCGACGAGTACGTCCGCGTCACGGTGCGCGAGGAGAGCGGCACCCTGCAGGCCGAGTGGCGCGTCCTCACCGCGGCCGGGCTCCCGGCGTCCGCGTGCGGCGACTTCCAACGCGCGCTCTCCGCGGACTGTGGCCCGCTCGCGCCCGGCAGCTATCAGCTCGAGGTGCGCGACGAGCCGGTCGCCGACACCGGCGCCTACACCGTCCACCTCCAACGCCTCACCGCCGCCTATGCCTGCGACGGAGAGCGCATCGGCTGCGATCAGCTGGTGACCGGCGAGATCGTCGTGCCGGTCGACAGCGACCTCTTCCGCGTCACGCTCACCACGGTCGACACGCTCAGGGTCTGGGTGTCTCCGGGGAGCAGCACGGTCGTGCCCGAGTGGCGGCTGCTGACGGCCGCCGGCGTTCCCGCCATGGCCTGCCCGGAGTTCACGACGGCCCGCACCGCCGATTGCGGCCCGCTCGTCGCCGGCGAGTACCAGGTGCAGGTGAAGGACGACGTGGCACGCCACACCGGGCTCTACGACGTCGCCTTCACGTTCCTCTTCGAGCGCTGCCCCACCTGCGGCAACGGCGTCGTCGCGGGCGCCGAGCAGTGCGATCCCCCGGGCGAGTGCTGTACGGCGCTCTGCCGCTTCGCGCCGAGCGAGACCGTGTGCCGTCCGACGGCGGGCCCGTGCGACCGCACGGAGCACTGCAGCGGGACGAGCGGCACCTGCCCCGAGAACCTGCTCCGCGAGGCGGGCACGCCGTGCGGCGACGTCGGCGCCTGCGGCGTCGTCCGCACCTGCACGGGTGACGAGGTCGGCTGCCCGGCGGTCGTCTTCCCGGCCGACGCGACGTGCCGCGAGTGCACCGTCGCGACGGAGTGCACCGACGACGACGCCTGCTCGAGCGACGACTGTGTCGGCGGACGCTGCGTGACGACCCCACCCGCCGGATTCGACGGGATCGACTGCGAGCTGGTGAAGCTCCTCGGCGGACGGCCCTGCGGCCTCGACCCGATCGACGGCCGCTTCGCCCGCCAGATCACCCGGCGGGGCGCCAAGGCGCGGCGGCTCCTCGCGAAGGCACGGGGCATGACGAAGGCGGCACGCCAGGCGAGGCTCCTCGCGCGTGTCGACCGCCTGCTCGCGGGCCTGCAGACGACGGCACGGCGACGGGCCGACCAGGGGCTGCTCGCCGCGGCGTGCGCGCAGACGATCACCCAGGTGCTCGACGGGTCGCGGACGCTGGTGGCGGGCCTCGTGCCCTAGCGCGCGGCATCCTCCTCCCTCGGCCGTACCCGCCCGAGGCTGCCGAACGTTCTTGGTCTCGGAAGCAGTCACCCGAGAGAGGACTCCCATGACCGCAAGCCTACTGTCCGGCCTTTCCAGCATCGGCGCCATCCTCGCCACGATGGCGCTCCTCGCGTTGATCGAGGTCGCCGTCCCGCTGCAGGCCCGTGGGCGATGGAATCGGCTTCACCTCGGTCCGAATCTCGCGTTGACGTTCGTGACCTTCGCCACGAACCTCGTCTTCAACGGCGCGCTGGTGGCGACGCTCTTCCGGCTGCAGGCGCACGGCCTCGGCCTGCTGCCCTGGCTCGTGCCCGGGCCGTTCGTGGCCGGCGCCGTCGCCGTCCTGGTGCTCGACTTCTCGTTCTACGTCGCCCACGTCACGATGCACCGGATCCCCGCCTTCTGGCGCGTCCACCGCGTGCACCACGCCGATCCCGCCGTCGATGTGACGACGACCATACGGCAGCACCCGGTCGAGGGCGTGATCCGCTACGCCTTCATGGCCGCGTTCGCCTTCGCGCTCGGCGCGAGCCCCGCGGCCTTTGCCGTCTATCGCGTGGGGTCCGCCCTGAACGGCCTCATCGAGCACGCCAACATCCGCGCACCGCGGTGGCTCGACGACCTCGCGTCACTCGTCACCACCTGGCCCAACGTGCACAAGGTCCACCACTCGCGCGTCGCGAGCGAAACCAACACCAACTTCGGCAACATCTTCTCGCTGTGGGACCGCCTGTTCCGCACCTTCACGCCGGGACGCCGTGGAACGAACGTCGCCTACGGGCTCGACGGCCTCGACGACGCGGCGACGCAGACGACCGTCGGGCTCCTGGCCCTGCCGTTTCGCCGCGGCACGGTCGCGGGACGCACCGCGGCCGCGAGCCGCGCGCGCTACTCGGCCGGCTCGGACGCGATGCCGAAGCGGGCCTGATACGCCGCGAACCGCTGTCGCTCGACCCGGGCGTCGAGGCCCGCCGCGGCGAGCGTGTAGCGGTGCGACGCCGTGCTTGTCGCGCGGGTTGGCGGCGAGGAAGCGGCGCATGCGCGCTTCGGCCTCCGCGCGAGAGGTCGAGGCCGAAGTGGGCGTAGATGCGGCGCACCATGCCGATCTCGTCGCGCAGGAGCTCCGCGAAGTGCATGTCGAAGACCTGCGGGTCGCCCTCCGGCCGGCGCGCCGCGCACCGCCATGCGTCCGCTCGAGGCCCGTCGCGAGGCGCCGCGGTCCAGTCGGCGCCGATCTCGTGCCGATCGACGCGGTCGCTCGCCATGCTGCGCAGGAGCGCCACCAGGCTCGCGAGCGAGGCGACGACCTTGAGCGGATCGCGATGCGTCTGCACGATCCGCGCGTCGGGGTAGACGGCGAGGAGCGCGTCGAGCGCCCAGAGATGCCCGGGCGACTTGAGCACCCAGCGCTCCGCCGGGACACCGCCACTGGAGGTACTGGAGCTGGCGGCGGTGCGACGCGTAGACGCCGCGCAGGTCGGCGCCGTCGAGCCAGGCCTGGTAGCTCGGGACGCGGTAGGTCGTGGTGGAAGACCATGCTCGCGAAGTCGTGCGCCGTGAGCGCGACGCACTCCTGCGGGAGCGTGCGCCCCCATCGGGTGCATCGACTTGAAGCCGGGGATCAGGCGGTCGACGCCGGCGAAATGCCGGTCGACCTGCGCGATGCGCGGGTCGGTCGTCGTAGGTCGCCCGCTCGGGCGGCGGCCACGGGTACATCACCTCCCAGGTCATCGGCACGCGGTTGGCGGATCCTGCGCGAGGAGCTTCACC
>CAVRVQ010000003.1:0-990667 GCA_963724685.1 uncultured beta proteobacterium
GGAATTGCTCGTGCTCGTGGACTCGACCGCCGGGGTGAACTTGATCGAAGCCCAAGGCGTGCGACACGGCGGCATGCGACCGTTGCTCGCATTGCTGGAGATGGGCGTCGCGGGAGGCCGCACGGGCTGTCGCACCGTCGACGAAGCGATGCTGGTCGCGCGCGCCGTCGCAGCCAGTGGCGCGGTTCGTCTCGCGGGCGTCGAGTGCTTCGAGGGCCTGAGCGTGACTGGCGACAACGAGGCCGATCGGATCGTGGTCGAGCGCTGGATCAATGCCGTGCAGCACGTGGCGCGTCAGTGCGATGCGGAAGCGCTCTTCGGCACGGACGAGGTCACGCTTTCCGCCGGCGGCTCGGCGGTCTTCGACATCGTGGCCCGCAGCCTGCCCACCCGACTGTCGCGGCCGGTGCGCACGATCCTGCGCAGCGGCTGCTACGTCACGCATGATTCAGGCTTCTACGAACGCTTCCTGCAGCAGGTGCTCGCCCGCAGCGGCGCCATTTGGCGTGAACGAGAGCGACTGCGAGCGGCGCTGGAAATCTGGACCGAGGTGCAGTCGCGGCCCGAGACCGGGCTCGCGATCCTGGCGTTCGGCAAGCGCGATGCGTCGTTCGATCTCGAATTGCCGATGCCTTTCGCGCGCGTGCGGGACGGCGTGCGCACGCCGCTCGACGCGAGCTGGCGCATCGACAAGCTGAACGACCAGCATGCGTACCTGCGCATTCCGGCCGGCGCGGATGCGCGCGTCGGCGACCTCGTCGGTTGCGGCATCTCGCATCCCTGCACGACGTTCGACAAGTGGCGCTGGATGCCGATCGTCGACGACGACTACGGTGTCACAGGCGCCATCCGGACGTTCTTCTGACCCGGAGCGAGAGCGACGGGGACCTTTCCTCGCCGTACAGCGATTTGAGTCGGCCCACGATTCCGTGGAAAAACGCGGAACCTAGGTGTCGATTCTGCATCAAACGCGTTATGGCCGGTTCCTGGTTTGCAACGACGAGATCGTGTCCCTGCTGCGGCAGGCCGTTGATGCGCATTCAACGCCGTCTCGGCGATCGGCTGTTGTCGATATTCCGCCCGATGTACCGATATCAGTGCAGCGCGCTCGAGTGCGGGTGGCAGGGCAACCTCGCCCGCCGCCGCTTGTCGCCGGACGATAGTTTCGCGCCCATGGCAACGCCTACGGGTACCGGCTAGCGCCGGCGGCGATCAGCCCTTGTCCCGGCGGTCGCCGCGGGCTCCGTCCGGGGCCTCGCCGATACGGGCGGCGATCCACTTCGCCGCGCGCAGCATCTTGAGGTCGTCGTCGATCGCGCCGATCACCTGGATGCCGACCGGCAGCCCCTGCGGCCCGGTGAAACCGGGCAGATTCACGCACGGAACCAGGAGGCCGGAGGTCCACCGGTTGAACATCGCCTCGCCGGTATTGTCGAGCCCGATGGGCGCCTCTCCGGGCGCGCTCGCCGACAGAAGGACGTCGAAGGGCGCGATGGCGGCCGCGAAGAGCGTGCGACAGCGGGCGAGCAGCGCCAGCGAGTCGAGATACGTCTGGCGCGCAATCGCGGCACCGGCCGCCAACTCGGCGCGACTCGACGGCGACAACCGGTCGGCATGCCGGCTTCGCTCGAACGCGAACACGCGTGCCGCCTCGAAGCGCAGCACGTCGCTCTGCGCATCGAGGAAGTGCTCGAACTCCGCCGGCAGCGCGAGTTCCTCCACGGCCACGCCGTGGCGGACGAGTTGCTGCGCCGCAGTCTCGACTGCCCGGACGGTCGCGGCTTCGGCGTGGCGCCAGGCGGGCGTGCGCCAGAGGCCCACACGTGCGGGGCCGACAGAGTCGAGGGTTGCCATGCCGCGCTCGTCGCCCGCGAGCACGCCGCCGACCACCGCGCAGTCGTCGACGCAACGCGCGAAGAGACCGACCGTGTCGAAGCTGCCAGCGAGCGGCTTCACTCCGGTGGCGTTGATCGTGTTGAACGAAGGCTTGTAGCCGACCACGCCGCAATACGACGCGGGCCGGACAATGGAGCCGCCGGTCTGCGTGCCGAAGGCCACCGGCACCATGAAGTCGGCGACCGCCGCTGCCGAGCCGCTCGACGAGCCGCCGGGCGTGTGCGCGAGAGCGCGCGGATTCGCCGTCGGTCCGGGATGGCGCAACGCGAATTCGGTCGTAACCGTCTTGCCCAGCATGACGGCGCCCGCATCGCGCGCCAGCGCCACGCACGCCGCATCCGCGGACGGCCGATGGCCGGTATGAATCGGCGAGCCGTAATGCGTCGGCATGTCGTGGGTGTCGATGATGTCCTTCACGCCGAAGGGCAACCCGTGGAGCGGTCCACGCCGGCTCGTGCGGTCGCGCGCGCGCGCTTCGGCGAGCGCTCGTTGCGGATCGAGAAATGCAAACGCGTGCACGGCGGAATCGCGCACGGCGATGCGCTCGAGGCACGCCCGGGTCAGCGCCTCGGCGGAAAGACGCCCGGCCGCCAGCGCGGCCAGGGCGTCGATTGCAGTCAATTCGTTCGGAGTCGGCATAGGGGAACCTTGCGATTGGCCGTGCCCTATGCTAACAATAGCGGATCAACATCGCCGTGGCCGCAGTGGCGACGGCACCACAGGGGGAGTGCGCGATCATGGGTCTCAATCGACATGCCATCAAGTCGGCGCTGATGGCGGGCGCGCTCGCGCTCGTCCTGGCCGGGCCAACGACCGCGCACGCGCAATCGGTTTTGCGCCTCGTGCCGCAGGCCGACCTCAAGATTCTGGATACCGTCCAGACGACGAACAACATCACCAGCAATCACGGCTACATGATCTACGACACGCTGTTCTCGCTGGACAGCAGGCTCATGCCGAAGCCGCAGATGGTGGAGAGCTACACGAAGAGCGCCGACGGCCTCACGTGGACATTCAAGCTGCGACCCGGGCTCAAGTTCCACGACGGCCAGCCGGTGACGTCGAAGGACGTGGTGGCGTCGATCCAGCGCTTTTCCAAGCGCATTCCGGCCGGCGTGACGATGATGCAGTTCGCGAAGGAAATCGTGGCCACCGGTCCCGATTCGTTCGAGATCCGCCTCAACAAGCCGTTCGGCCTGGTGCTGGAGACGCTCGCAGGCCCCGAGAATCCGCTGTTCATCACGCGCGAAGCCGATGCGCTGGGTGATCCGAATACGGCGATCACCACGGCCATTGGTTCCGGCCCGTTCATGTTTGTCCGCGAGGAATGGGTGCCCGGCAGCAAGGTCGTCTACCGGAAGAATCCCGACTACCGGCCGAGGTCCGATTCGCCCGACGGATTCGCCGGTGCGAAGCTCGCCAAGGTCGATCGTGTCGAGTGGCTGGTGATTCCCGACTCCAACACCGCGGTGCAGGCTCTGATCAAGGGCGAGGTCGACATCATCGAGATTCCGCAGACCGATCTCTTGCCGCTGATCCGCAGGGATCCCAACACCGCGGTGAAAGTGATCGATCGGGTCGGCACGCAGGCGATCTACCGGATGAATCACCTGATCCCGCCGTTCAACAACGCGAAGGCGCGCCAGGCGCTGCTGTACGCCACTGGCGACCAGAAGGACTACCTCGCCTCGATGATCGGTTTCGCCGACTACGAGCGGCCGTGCTGGGCGGTGTTCGTATGCGGCACGCCGTTCGAGACGCAGGCCGGCGTCGGCGACTGGGCGAAGGGCGACAAGAAGGCCAATGTCGAGAAGGCCAAGCAGCTCCTGAAGGAGGCGGGCTACAAGGGCGAGAAGGTCGTGATCCTCGATCCGGTCGAAGCGCATCTCGCCCACTCGCAGGCAGTCGTCACCGCGCAGAAGCTGCGCGAGATCGGCATGAACGTCGACCTGCAGGCGATCGACTGGGGCACGCAGAGTGCCCGGCGCCAGATCAAGGATCCGCCGGACAAGAACCCGGGCGCGTGGAACATCTTCCACACGTGGGGCGGCGGACTCGCGATGAACAGCCCGCTCTCCAACACGCCCACGCCCAGCCCCTGCGACGGCAAGAACTGGTTCGGCTGGCCGTGCGACGAGGAGCTCGAAAAGATCCGCCTCGAGTTCCCGCTGGCGCCCCCGGATAAACAGAAGGAGGTCGTCGAGCGCCTGCAGAAGCGCTTCTACGAAGTCGTGCCGTATATCCCGGCCGGACAGTTCTTCGCGCCGATCGCCTATCGCAGGAATCTGACCGGCATCCTGGACACGCCGCGCCTCGTGCTCTGGAACATCGAAAAGAAGTAATCGGCAAGCAATCGGATTCCACACCCGGGCCCACCGTCGCGGCGGTCGTTCGCCAGCAGACGGGGGTCGCCTGGTCGCGTGCGCGCCAGTTGTGCGTGGAGGGTCGCGTCACGGTCGATGGCCGGCGCTGCCTCGACCCGGCAGCGCGCGTCCCGCCGGATGCGGTGGTTGCGGTCGAAAGACGGGCGCCCAAACTCCGTACCGGTCCGCTGGTCGACGGCGCCATCGTGTTTTGCGACCGCGACGTCGCCGTCGTCGACAAGCCGGCGGGCATCCTCAGCGTCGCCGACGAGCCGGGGAACAGGGAAACCATCGTCGACTACACTCGGACGCTGCTAAGACGCGTGGGCGGCGTCGACGCCCCGCTCGGCGTGGTTCATCGCCTCGACAAGGATACGAGCGGCCTGATGGTGTTCGCGCGGACGGCCCATGCGAAGCGCGCGCTGGCATTCCAGTTCCGCGAGCACACCATCGATCGCGTCTACCATGCCATCGCGCACGGCGTCGTCACCGCGAAGCGCGTCGAGACGTTTCTCCTCCCGGATCGTGGTGACGGAATGCGCGGCTCGCATGGGCACTTCCGACGTCCGCGGGGCGACGCTCCGGGCGACGCGAAGCGTTCGGTGACGCACGTGAGACCGATCGCCGACCTTGTGGGGGCCACGCTGGTCGAGTGCCGGCTCGAGACCGGACGCCAGCATCAGATTCGAATCCACCTCTCCGAACTCGGCCATCCGCTGGTCGGCGAACGCGTGTACATCCGCGACTATGCCGGCCCGACGATCGAAGCCGCGCGTCCGATGCTTCATGCGCAGACACTGGGATTCGTGCATCCCCGTACCGCCGAACGCCTGTCGTTCCGGCGCGAACCGCCCGCTGACTTCCAGGCGACGATTGCATCGCTCGGGCTCCCGGCAAGTTAACATGGCGGCGCCATGCATGTCTTCCTGATCCGCCGCCTGCTCGCGGCCGTGCCGGTGATCGTGGTCGTCACGATATTCGTCTTTGCGCTGCTGCACTTGGCGCCCGGCGACCCGGCGGCGATCATCGCCGGCGATCTCGCCACGGCGGAGGATGTCGCCAAGATCCGCGCGAAGCTGGGCCTCGACCAGCCGCTGTTGATCCAGTTCTTCACGTGGATCGGTCAGCTCCTGCGCGGCGACCTCGGCAACTCGATCTTCTCGGCCCACCCCGTCTCCGAACTCATCGGCCAGCGGCTGGAGCCGACCCTGACGCTCACGGTGATGACGCTCCTGATCTCCGTCCTCCTCGCGGTGCCGCTCGGCGTGATCGCCGCGTGGCGCGTCGGCTCGTGGATCGACCGCTGCGTGATGGGCTTCGCCGTGTTCGGTTTCTCCGTGCCCGGATTCGTCATCGGCTACGTGCTGATCTGGCTCTTCTCGATCGAGCTCGGCTGGCTGCCGGTGCAGGGCTACACGCCGCTCGCCAAGGGCTTCTGGCCGTGGCTTTCCAACATCATCCTGCCGAGCGTGACGCTCGCGCTCGCCTACATGGCGCTGATCGCGCGCATCACGCGCGCGTCGATGCTGGAGACGCTGAATCAGGACTACATCCGCACCGCGCACGCCAAGGGTCTCGCCACCCGCGACGTATTGATGGGCCATGCGCTGCGGAACGCCGCGGTGCCGATCGTGACGGTGATCGGCATCGGCGTCGCGCTCCTGATCGGCGGCGTCGTGGTCACCGAGAGCGTGTTCGCGATTCCGGGCCTGGGCCGCCTCACGGTCGACGCGATCCTGCGCCGCGACTATCCGGTGATCCAGGGCATCATCCTCGTGTTCTCGGGGGCGTACGTCCTCGTCAATCTCGTGGTCGACATGCTCTACACCGTGCTCGACCCACGGATCAGGTACTGATTCGTGACGACGGCGACCGCGACCGCTGACATCTCCGTCGCGCCGCCCGCGCGCGGGCGCTTCGGCACCTTCCTTCGCCGCCATCCGACGGTGGCGGTGGGAGGCGCGCTGCTCGTGCTCATCGTGCTGGCGTCGATCGCCGCGCCGTGGCTCGCCACCGTCGATCCGATTTCGATCAACCCGTCCCAGCGGCTGCGCAGCCCGTCCGCCGAAAACTGGTTCGGCACCGACCGGTTCGGGCGCGACCTCTACAGCCGCGTCATCTACGGCGGCCGCGTTTCGCTCATCGTCGGGCTGTCGGTCGCGGCGCTCGCCACGCTGATCGGCCTCGCGATCGGCCTCGTCAGCGGCTATCTGCGCGCGGTGGACGCCGTGGTGATGCGGGTGATGGACGGCATGATGGCGATCCCGGCGATCATGCTCGCCATCGCGCTCATTGCGCTGTCCAAGGCGAGCATCCTCATCGTGATCGTCGCCGTGACGCTGCCCGAAGTGCCGCGCGTCGTGCGCCTGGTGCGCAGCATCGTGCTCACGATTCGCGAGCAGCCCTACATCGAGGCGGCGACGGCGATCGGCACGAGCGTGCCGCGCATCATGCTGCGGCATCTCCTGCCCAATGCGCTGCCGCCGCTGATCGTGCAGGCCACCTACATCTGCGCGTCGGCGGTGCTGATCGAAGCCGCGCTGAGTTTCCTCGGGCGCCGGCACGCCGCCGGAGATTCCGAGCTGGGGCAACATCATGGCGGAGGCGCGGCCCTACTTTCAGCTGAAGCCGTGGATGGTGCTGCTGCCCGGCGTGTTCCTGGCGGTGACGGTGCTGGCGATCAATCTGGTCGGCGACGGGCTGCGCGACATGCTCGATCCGCGACTCGCGCGGCGGATGTGACCATGAGCGCCGCCGGGCCGTCCCAAAGCGCGAATACTGCCCTCTCGGCAGCGCCGCAAGCCGCACGCGTGGGGGTCGTCAACCGCGGAACAGCCCCGGTCCTCGCTGTCAGCAATCTGCGCACGCATTTCCACACGCGCGACGGCGTGGTCAAGGCGGTGGACGGCGTGTCGCTGTCGCTCGACCGCGGCGAGACGCTGGGGGTGGTCGGCGAGAGCGGATGCGGCAAGTCCGTCACCGCGCTGTCGGTCATGCGCCTCGTGCCCCCTGCGGCGGGGCGCATCGTCGCCGGCAGCATCCGCTTCGACGACGTGGAGCTCCTGACGCTGGATTCCGACGCCATGCGCGCGATTCGCGGCAACCGGATCGGCATGATCTTCCAGGAGCCGATGACGAGCCTCAATCCGGTCATGACCGTCGGCCGCCAGATCGCGGAAAGTGTCGCCTTGCACCAGCATCTGCCGCGCAACGCGGCACTCGACCGGGCGATCGAGATGCTCACGCTCGTGAAGATCCCGGACGCGAAGCGGCGCGCCGGCGAGTATCCGCATCAGCTTTCCGGCGGCATGCGGCAGCGCGTGATGATCGCGATCGCGATGGCCTGCACGCCGACCATCCTCATCGCCGACGAGCCGACCACGGCGCTCGACGTCACGATCCAGGCGCAGATCCTCGACCTGATGCTGGAGATGAAGGAGCGCACCGGCGCCGCCGTCATGCTGATCACGCACGATCTCGGCGTGATCGCCGAGACGGCGCAGCGCGTGGTGGTGATGTACGCGGGCCGCAAGGTGGAGGAGGCGCCGGTGAAGGCCCTGTTCGCGCGGCCGCGCCATCCGTACACGCGCGGGTTGATGACGTCGATCCCGCGACTCAATCGCGCCGCGGACGAGGCGGTCGGGGCAAGACGGCTGACGGAGATTCCCGGTGTCGTCCCCTCGCTCATCGGCATGGCCGAGGGCTGCACGTTCGCGCCGCGCTGTCCCCATGCGAGCGAACAATGCCACGTCGCGTATCCGCCGGAGGTCGAAGCCGCGCCGGGCCATTTCGTCTCCTGCTGGAACGCCGACACCCTGCCGGAGCTGGTCCGTGGCTGAGCCGGTGCTCCAGGTCGACGCGCTGGTGAAGCACTATCCGGTGCGCGGCGGACTCCTCGGCCGCGAAGTGGGCACGGTGCAGGCCGTGGACGGCGTGACCTTCGAGCTCGGCGCCGGCGAGACGCTGGGCCTGGTCGGTGAGAGCGGCTGCGGGAAATCGACGACCGGCAAGGCGATCCTGCGTCTCGTCGAACCCACCAGCGGCACGATCACGCTGGAAGGCGAGGACATCACGCGCCTCGATCGCGCCGCGATGCGCCCGCGCCGGCGCCGCCTGCAGGTGATCTTCCAGGACCCCTACGCCTCGCTCAATCCGCGGATGAACGCGGGCGAGATCGTCGGCGAGCCATTGCGCAACTACGAGATCGCGTCGGACGCAAACGCGGAACGAGCGGGTCGCGCGCCTCTTCGCGCGCGTCGGCCTGCGGCCCGACCAGATGCGGAAGTACCCGCACGAATTCTCCGGCGGCCAGCGGCAGCGGCTGGGCATCGCGCGCGCGCTCGCCGTCGAGCCCAGGGTGATCGTGTGCGACGAACCGGTCTCCGCGCTCGACGTGTCGGTGCAGGCGCAGGTGATCAACCTGCTGATGGATCTGCAGGCGGAGTTCGGTCTCTCGTATCTCTTCATCGCGCACGACCTCGCGGTCGTCGAGCACATCTGCCATCGCGTCGCCGTGATGTATCTCGGCCGCATCGTCGAGCTTGCGCCGCGCCGCGCGCTGTTCGCGCACCCGCAGCATCCCTACACCGAAGCGCTGCTGTCGGCCGTGCCGGTGCCCGATCCCGACCCGGCGATCCGGCGCGAGCGCATCATCCTTCCGGGCGACGTGCCGAGTCCCGTCAATCCGCCGGCCGGATGCCGCTTCCACACGCGCTGCCCGTACGTGTTCGACCGCTGTCGGACCGAATCGCCGGAGTTGCGGGAGCTGGCGCCCGGTCATCATGTCGCGTGTCATCTGCGGATAAGCTCCCTGGAGAGAGCCCAACCATGGATCTGATCCTGCGCGGCGGACGGGTGATCGACCCGGCGGCCGGTCTCGACGCGACGTGCGACGTGGGCTTCGCGAACGGTCGCGTCGCCGCGGTCGCGCCGCGGATCGCCGAGAACGGCGAAGGAGGAGCGCGACGTCGCGGGCGCCATCGTCACGCCCGGCATGATCGACCTCCACACGCACGTCTACTGGGGCGGCACGTCGATCGGCGTCGAGGCCGAGCCGATCGCGCGCCGAAGCGGCACCACGACGTTCGTCGACGCCGGCACGGCCGGGCCCGCGAATTTCCCCGGCTTCCGGCGGCACGTGATCGAGCCGTCACCCGTGCGCATCCTCGCGTATCTCAACGTCTCGTTCGCCGGCATCTTTGCGTTCAGCCGCACGGTGATGGTCGGCGAATCGTCGGACCTGCGGCTGCTCGACCTCAACGAATGCGTGCGCGTGGCGCGCGAGAATCGCGACCTGATCGTGGGCATCAAGGTGCGCGTGGGCCGCGGCGCCGGCGGGTCGAGCGGCGTCGCGCCGCTCGACATGGCGCTCGAGGTCGCGGAAGAGCTCGACCTGCCGGTGATGGCGCACATCGACCATCCGCCGCCTTCCCGCAAGGAAGTGCTGGAGCGGCTGCGTCCCGGCGACGTGCTGACGCACTGCTACCGGCCCTTTCCGAATTCGCTGTTGCGCGGCGACGGCGGCGTGCGCGAGGAGGCCCTGCTCGCCCGCGAACGCGGCGTGACCTTCGACATCGGACATGGCGCCGGCTCGTTCGGCTTCCACGCGTGCCGCGGCCTGCTCGCCGCCGGCTTTCGTCCCGACGTCATCTCGAGCGATGTGCACGTGCTCAATGTCGACGGACCCGCGTTCGATCTGCTGACGACGATGTCCAAATTCCTGGTGCTGGGGGTGGACGTCAACGCGCTGGTCGCGGCCGTCACTGCCGCGCCGGCGAAGGCGATCCGGCGACCGTCGCTCGGCACGCTCGCGGTCGGCACCGAAGGCGATGCGACGATCGTCGACATCGAGCAAGGCGCGTTCGAGTTTCACGACACGCAGGGCGAGCGCCTCGCGGCCGACCGGCGCTTCCGGTTGAAGGGCATGGTGGTGGGCGGGCAGTGGTGGCCGCCGGCGTACAGGAATGCCTAGCGACCTGCCCGCTTCAGCGAGAGTCGCCGCCGCATCGACTAAATCTCCGGGCCGGTCGTAAAGGTCAACAGGTAGTCGTTTGCCATCGGGTTGCCCGCCAAGTCCGCGACCCCGCCGATCCCGCCCTTGATCGAGACGGTGTAGTTGGTGTTCGGAAGCAGTAGGGAGGGCGGCGTCGGCCCGAAGCTGTCCAGGACGAATTCAAGGGTCGCTCCAGCGAAGCTCACGGTCACGGCCAATGCCGGTCCGCCGGTCAGCGTCTCCGTTACCGTGCAATTCACGTTGGTGATCGTCAGGGGATCCATCCCCTCGCTGAACGTCGCGCCGAGTCTTGTATTGACGGGAACATCCACGGCGCCGTTGGCGACGGTGGCTACAAGTATCGTCGGCGGATCGGTGTCCGGGCCTGCGCCCGTCGTCCAGGCCCACACGAAGTCGCTCACCATGGCGTTGCCCGCGAGATCCTTCACCCCGCCCGCGCCGCCTTTGACCGTGGCGGTGTAGAGCGTGCCCGGCGCGAGAGTGCTCGACGGCGCAAAAACGGCGCTCACGCCGGAGTAGCTCACGGCGCCCGGAACCAGCGTTGTCCCTCGCATCAGGAAGAACGTCGTCGAGGTGATGGTCAATGGGTCCATGCCTTCGCTGAACGTCGCGCCGCCTTTGGCATTGACCGGGACGTTCGTTGCGCTGTCGGGATGGGTCGTGCCGCTGACCGTCGGTGCGACGGCGTCGGCGGAGGTTGTCGTGGTCCAGGACAGCACGAAATCACTCGCCATGGCGTTGCCCGCGAGGTCCTTGACGCCGCCGGCGCCGCCCTTGACCGTGACGGTGTAGAGGGTACCCGGAGTAAGGTTGCTCGTCGGGGAAAAGACCGCGCTCACGCCGGAGTAGCTCACTGTTCCAGGCACGACCGTGGCCCCCTGCGTCAGGACGAGCGTCGTCGTGTTGATGGTCGAATGGTCCATGCCTTCGCTGAACGTCGCGCCGACCTTGGTGTTGACGGCCACGTTCGTCGCGCCGTTGCGATGGATGGTGCCGCTGACCGTCGGCGCGACGATGTCGGCGGCCGTGCCGGTGGTCCAGCTCCACACGAAGTCGTTCGCCATGGCGTTGCCGGCGAGGTCCTTCACTCCCGCGGCGCCGCCTTTGACCGTGACGGTGTAGAGGGTGCGCGGGGCGAGAACGCTCGACGGAGCGAAAACAGCGCTGACGCCGGAGTAGGTCACCGCGCCAGGGATCAGCATTGCTCCTTGCATCAGGAACAGTGTCGTCGTGCTGAGGCTCGACGGCTCCATGCCTTCGCTGAACGTCGCACCGACCTTGGTGTTGACGGCGACGTTCGTCGCGCCATTGGCGTTGATGGTTCCACTGACCATCGGCAGGGGGTCGGGGTTCGTGTTCCCCGCATTCGCGTCTTGTCCGCCGCCCCCGCCCCCGCATCCGGCTGTCAAGGCGACCATCAGCAATGTCATGAGCCACGTCATCGGGCCCGTCACACGTTCAAATCTGTTCATCTTGATTCCCGTTTCTCGCTGATTCCGACGACATTGGCCGTGAACTGCGCCCTTCCATGATCCCCGGCCGTTTCCATTGCCGTGACGCAGGCCGTCCGGATGGCGCTTGCCGCGCCGCCGATCCGATGGGGGCCGCGTTCACTTATCCTTCATTTGTCAACGATTGACCGTGCGCAAGCGCACATAGGGGGCGCCGTTCCTTCGGCGCGGAGGCCCGTTTTGCCGCAATTCGGCACAATGCGGCATGCCGAAAAAATACGCGATGGGCGGCCGCGCGCTGGCGCCGCCTTCTGGCGATACACTCCGGCCGCCCCAGGGTCAGACGTTCCGGGAGCGCTTGGGCGCGCTGCGCAACCTTCCGCCGTTCCTGAAACTCGTCTGGCGCACCAGCCCGGCGCTGACGATGAGTCAGGCCGCGCTGCGCATCGTGCGCGCGTTGCTGCCCGTCGTGACGCTCTACGTCGGCAAGCTCATCATCGACGAGGTCGTGCTGCTGGCCGGGCAGGCGACGACGCACGACACGCTCAAGCAGTGGATGGCGAGCGGTGAGCTCGATCGCCTCGGGTGGCTGATCGCGCTGGAGTTCGGGCTTGCGGTCGCCTCGGACGTGCTTGGCCGCTTTGTCTCGCTGTTCGACTCCCTGCTCTCCGAGCGATTCAGCAACGAGACAAGCTTGCGCCTGATGGAACATGCGGCGACGCTCGATCTCGAGGACTTCGAGGACAGCGAGTTGCAGGACCGATTGGAGCGCGCCCGGCGGCAGGCGGCGGGGCGCACCAGCCTCATCGGCCAGCTCTTCAGCCAGGCGCAGGACATCGTCACCATCGCGAGCTTCGGCGCCGGCCTGGTCGTCTACGCGCCGTGGCTCATCGTGCTCCTCGCGATCGCGCTCCTGCCGGCGTTCGTCGGCGAGGCGCATTTCAATGCGCAGAGCTACTCGCTCAACTTCGCGCGCACGCCCGAGCGGCGCGAGCTCGACTACGTGCGGCAGACCGGAGCGAGCGCCGAAACGGCCAAGGAAGTGAAGATCTTCGGCCTCAACCGGTTTCTCATCGAGCGCTACCGGACGCTCGCCGCGAGCTTCTTCGCCGCCAATCGCCGCATCGCGTTGCGCCGCGCCGGCTGGGGCAGCCTGCTGTCGGCGATCGGTACCGTGGCCTACTACGTGGCGTACGCTTACATCGTCTGGCGCACGCTGCACGGCGAGTTCACCATCGGCGACCTCACGTTTCTCGCCGGGTCGTTCCGGCGGCTGCGCAACCTGCTGGAAGGCCTGTTGATGGGGTTCTCGCAGGTCGCCGGTCAGGCGCTCTATCTCGACGATCTGTTTTCGTTCTTCGAGATCCAGCCGGAAATCGTGCAGCCGGCCAATCCGCGGCCGTTTCCCGCGCCGATACGGGAGGGCTTCACGTTCGAGAACGTCGGCTTCCGCTATCCGGGAGCCGAGCGCTGGGCCGTGCGCGGCCTGACCCTCCAGCTCCACGCCGGCGAGATCCTCGCGCTGGTCGGAGAAAATGGCGCGGGCAAGACGACGCTGGTGAAGCTCCTTGCCCGTCTCTACGATCCCGACGAAGGCCGAATCCTGCTCGATGGACACGACCTGCGGGAATACGATCTCTTCGCGCTGCGCGCCAACATCGGCGTCATCTTCCAGGACTTCGTGCGCTATCACCTGACCGCCGCGGACAACATCGCCGTCGGCCGCATCGAAGCGCGCGACGACCGCCCACGCATCGTCGAGGCAGCCGAGCGCAGCCTTGCGGCCGAGTTCATCGACAAGCTGCCCGGCGGCTACGACCAGGTGCTCGGCAAGCGCTTTCGCACCGGCGTCGATCTGTCCGGCGGCGAGTGGCAGAAGATCGCGATCGCGCGCGCCTACATGCGCGACGCGCAACTGCTGATCCTCGACGAGCCGACCGCGGCACTCGACGCGCGGGCGGAGTTCGAGGTGTTCAAGCGGTTCAAGGAAATGGGTCGGGGCAGGACCGTGGTGCTGATCTCGCACCGTTTTTCCAGTGTGCGCATGGCCGATCGCATCGTGGTGCTCACGGAGGGCACGGTCGAGGCCGAGGGCACGCACGCGCAATTGCTGGAGCAGGGGGGCCGCTATGCGGAACTCTTCGAGTTGCAGGCCGCGGGCTACCGGTAGCGGCGTCGATCCGTCCGGGGTCCGCCCGCGTTAGAATTTCCATCGGCAAAGGAGGTCGGAACATGGCAGACAGGAAAATCATTGCAGTCATGGGCGCCACGGGCGCGCAAGGCGGAGGGCTCGTGCGCGCGATCGTCGCGGCACGTGAAAGTCCATTTGTGGCGCGGGCGATCACGCGCAAGCCGGACTCCGACAAGGCGGGGCGCTCGCGAAGCTTGGAGTGGAGGTCGTGGCGGGCGATGCCGACGATCCGCCGAGCCTCGACCGGGCGCTCGCCGGCGCCCACGGCGCCTACTGCGTCACGAACTTCTGGGAGCATTTCTCGGCCGAGCGCGAGGGCGCTCAGGCCGCGGCGATCGCGCGCGCGACGCGCAAGGCGGGCGTGCAGCACGTCGTCTGGTCGACGCTCGAGGACACGCGCAAGTGGTTTCCGCTCGACGATGCGCGGCTGCCGACGCTGCAGGGCAAGTACAAGGTTCCGCACTTCGACGCGAAGGGCGAGGCGGATCGCATCTTCGCCGCCGAGGCGGCGCCGACCACGCTACCTTCTCGCCGCGTTCTACTGGGAGAACTTCATCCATTTCGGCATGGGGCCGCGCAAAGGCGAGGGCGATGCCCTCGCGCTCGCGCTGCCGCTCGGGGGCGTCAAGCTGCCGGGCATCGCCGCCGAGGACATCGGCAAATGCGCCTTCGGCGTCTTCCGGGCGGGTACCGGCACCGTCGGCCAGCGCATCGGCGTGGCCGGCGACATCCTGTCGGGCCAGGAGATGGCGGCGAAGATGGCGCGCGCCCTCGGCAAGAAGGTCGAGTTCCAGGACGTGCCCTTCAACGTCTACCGCGGCCTTGGCTTTCCCGGCGCGGACGATCTCGGCAACATGTTCGAGTTCCAGGCCATCCTCGGCGACGAGTTCCTGCGCAGTCGCGACGTGGGGCGCTCACGCAATCTCAATCCGGAGCTGCAGTCGTTCGACGCCTGGCTCGCCGCGAACATCGGACGCATTCCGATCGGCTGAGCGACCGGCCATCGGAGCGAGCGCTCACTTATGGCGTGAGGCCGGCGGGGGCCGCAGCTTCGCCTTGGTCTTCTGCACATCGGCCTCGATCGCCTGACACTCCGGCCCCGCGAACTTGGCGGCGAGGGCATCGAGGAACACGCGCGTTCGCGCCGGCATCAGCCGGCGTCCGGGAAACACCGCCCACGCGCTGACCGGCGGCACCTGCCAGTCGGACAGCACCTGCACCAGCGCGCCGCGCTGAAGGTAGGGCATCGCGAAGTGATCGCTGATGATGGCGATGCCCGTGCCCTCCAGCGCCATCCGCATCAGCAGATCCGGTGAATTGGCCGTCGCGCGGCCGGGTGGCACGCCGTCCCAGCGCTCTTCGCCGCGGCGAAGGATCCACGGCATCGGCTCGCCGGTGCGCGAGAGGATGCGCAGCGTGTCGTGCTCCATCAGCGCTTCCGGCTCGGACGGCGTGCCGCGCCGGGCGAGGTACGCCGGCGCGGCGTAGAGGCTGCCGGTGAACACGGCGATCCGGCGGGCCGCGAGCGAGGCGTCGTCGCGCAAATCGCCCATGCGGATCGCGACGTCGAAGTTCTCGCCGATGAGATCGACAAAGCGCGCGGAGAGGTCGACCTCCAGCGTGATCGCAGGGTACTTCTGCACGAACTCCGCCAGCAACGGCGCGAGGACGGTGCTCGCCATGTCGCTTGGCATCGTCACCCGCAACCGGCCGGAGGGCTCGGCTTGCCGGTTCTGGGCGAGCGACGTCGCGGCCGCCACGTCCTCGACCACGTGATGCGCGTGCTCGAGCACCGCGAGCCCGAAGTCGGTGACCGTGAGCTTGCGGGTGGTGCGCAGCAGCAGGCGCTCCCCCAGCTGCGTTTCCAGCGCGGCCACCCGGCGCGAGACCGTCGATTTGGGAATGCCCAGACGTGCGGCGGCGCGCGTAAAGCTGCCTTCGTCCACCACGCGGGCGAAGAGGAGGAGGTCGTTGGGTTCGAGATCCAGGTATTGTTGCTGTAGCGGAACAATGATATCCAAATTCAGGTCTTCCATGCCTCACAGGCAACAAATATAGTGGCTTCATCGCCAACCGGAATCAAGGAGCCGACATGAACATCCTGCAGATCAATTCAAGCGCTCGCCGCGACGCCTCGCACTCGACGCGCCTTGCCGCCCGGATCGTGGAGCGCCTGCATGACGCCGATCCCGCGGCCACACTCACGGTCCGCGATCTCGACCGTGTGCCGCATCCGGTGCAGGACGAAGCCGCGCTCGGCGCACTGTTCACGCCCCCCGACCAACGCACGCCGCAGCAAGCCGCGCGAGTCGCGCTGGACGACGCCTTGATCGCCGAGATCCGGGCGGCGGATGCGATCGTGCTGGGCGTGCCGATGTACAACTTCGGCGTGCCGGCCCCGTTGAAGAACTGGATCGACGCGATCGCGCGGGCCGGCGTGACGTTCCGCTACACGGAGAAGGGCCCCGAAGGCCTGCTCAAGGGCAAGCACGTGTACGTGGCGCTGACGCGCGGCGGCAAGTACCGGAACACGCCGGCGGACACGCAGGTGCCGTTCCTGCAGACGGTGTTCACGTTCCTCGGCCTCACCGACGTGCACTTCGTGTACGCCGAGGGGCTGTCGATGGGACCGGATGCGGAACAGAAAGCCATCGCCTCCGCCCATGAGCAGATCGAGGAGGCGGTGGCGGCGTGACACCGGCTGAGCGGGAACGAACACAGGCCATTATCATTCGAGTCGGAAACACAAGGAGAACGCAATGACGACGACGCTCACCCCTCCCGGAATCGAAACGGTCACGAAGCCGCGCGCGGTCGAGCAGCTGGTCGCGGGCCAGGCGACCTCCGACGGCGCGGGCGTGAAGTTGACGCGCGTGTTGACGCAGCCGCTGCAGCGCCGGCTCGACCCGTTCCTGATGCTCGACGCATTCGGCACCGACAATCCGCAGGACTACATCGGCGGCTTCCCGGACCATCCGCATCGCGGCTTCGAGACCGTCACGTACATGATCGCCGGGCGCATGCGCCACCGCGACAGCGCGGGCCACGAGGGCCTGCTGTCGAACGGCGGCGTGCAGTGGATGACCGCCGGGCGCGGCGTGATCCACTCCGAGCTCCCCGAGCAGGAAGACGGACGCATGGAAGGCTTCCAGCTGTGGCTCAATCTCCCTGCTGCGGACAAGATGCGCGCGCCGTGGTACCGCGACATCCAGAGCGACGAGATTCCCGAGTTCACGACGCCCGAAGGTGTCACGGTGCGGGCGATCGCCGGACGCAGTCACGGCGTCGACGGCGCCATGCAGCGCGAGGTGACCGAGCCGCTGTATCTCGATCTCGAGATTCCGCCGGGTGCAAGCTTCGCGCAGGCGTTGCCGCCGACGCACAACGCGTTCGTCTACGTGTATCGCGGTGCGCTCACGATCGGCGACAAAGATGTGCCGGTGCAGCGGATGGCGATCCTCGCGACCGAAGCGGCGAGCGACGGTGTCGTGCTGACGGCCACCGTGCCGGCGCGCGCCTTGCTGATCGCCGGCCGGCCGCTCGCGCGAGCCCATCGTGCAATACGGCCCCTTCGTGATGAACACGAAGGACGAGATTACCCAGACGGTGCGGGATTTCCAATCCGGGAAGTTCGCCTTGCCCGGTTAGTCGACTCCCGCGGTCCTGGGTGGCGGGGGCGCGACGGACGCGTCCCTCCACCGGCGCTCAGCAGCCCTCGCGCGCGCCGAGCCTGCGCACGATGGTTTCCATCAGGCACCAGCGGGTCAGCGCGCTCTGCAGAAGGTTGGCGCCGACGAACGCCGTGAAGGCGAGCCACCACTGGCTGACGAACAACGGGCTGCCGGGGATGCCCAGTGCCAACGACAGCAGGATGAAAGTACCGGCGACGAGACGGACGATTTGCCAAGAGGTCATGCGGGTTCTCCTTGAGGGGGTGGCCCGAGCTCCTTGCGGTAGGCCACGTAGTAGAGGATCGGAATCACCACCAGCGTGAGCAGCGTGGAGACAAGAATCCCGAAAATGAGCGAGATCGCGAGCCCGTTGAAAATGGGATCGTCGAGGATGAAGAAGGCGCCGAGCATCGCGGCGAGCCCCGTGAGCATGATCGGCTGCGCGCGGGTGATCGCGGAGTGGACCACCGCGTCCTTGAAGGCGACGCCTTCCCGTACCTGGATGTTGATGAAGTCCACCAGCAGGATCGAGTTGCGCACGATGATGCCGGCGAGCGCGATCATTCCGATCATGCTGGTCGCGGTGTATTGCGCACCGAGCAGGGCGTGGCCGGGCATGACGCCGATGATGGTGAGCGGGATCGGCGCCATGATGATCAGCGGGGTGAGGTAGGACCCGAAGTGAGCCACCACCAGCAGGTAGATCAGAACGAGGCCGACCGCATAGGCGGCGCCCATGTCGCGAAAGGTCTCGTAGGTGATTTGCGACTCTCCGTCCCACTTGATCGAGTAATCGCGGTACGGATCGTCGGGGGCGCGGATGAAGTACTCGACCAATGAGCCGCCGCCCGGTGTCGCGATGCCGGACACGTCGCCGCGCATCGCGAACATGCCGTACAGCGGGCTGTCCACGCGGCCGGCCATGTCGGCGACCACGTAGTGCACGGACAACAGGTCCTTGTGGTGGATCGGCTGCTCGCGCAGCGAATCGCTGACCGTGACGAGCTCGCGGATCGGGACCAGCTTGCCCGACGCCGACCGCACCGCCAATTGCAGCATCGTGTCGAGGTCTCCCTGCCGCTCGGGAGGCAATTGCAGCGTGGCTGCCGCGGGGTATTTGGTCTCGTCGTGCAGGTAGCTCGTCGCCTCGCCCGCCAGGCCGGCCCGTAGCGTGCCGACGATGACTTCCTGCGGCACGCCGAGCATCGCCGCCTTGCGTCGGTCGACCAGCAGGAGCTTCCTCGGCGCCGCGGAAATGCTGCTGTCGTCGACGTCGACCACGCCCTCGGTCTTGTCGAACACCGCGCGCACGGCCTTGGCGACATCGCGGCGCCCCTGCGCCTCCGGGCCGTAAATCTCCGCGACGATGGGCGCCTGTACCGGCGGGCCCGGCGGCACTTCGACGACCTTCACGTTGGCGTCGAACCGGCGGCCGATTTCCTGCAACGCCGGCCGCACGCGGGTCGCGATGACGTGGCTTTGCGCGCTGCGATGATGCTTGTCGACGAGGTTGACCTGCAGGTCGCCGACTTCGCCCCCCGCGCGCAAGTAGTACTGGCGCACCAAGCCGTTGAAGTTGATCGGGGCGGCGGTGCCGGCGTAGGCCTGATAGTCGGTCACCTCGGGCACGGTGGCGACGTAACGGCCGAGCTCGTGGAGCACGGCCGCCGTCTGCTCCACCGGGGTGCCTGCGGGCATGTCGACGACGACCTGGAACTCGGACTTGTTGTCGAACGGCAGCATCTTGAGCTGCACCAGGCCCACGGCCGGCAGCACGAGCGAGAGGGCGATCAGCATGGCGACGCCCCCTCCCAGCAGGCGGCGGTTGCGTCCGCCGCGGACATCGTCGAGCAACGGCCGGAAGATCCGGGCGAACACCGGGGCCAGCTTGCCGGCAAGGCCATGTGGCACCGTTGCGTCCGCGACGGGATGCGCCTTCAGCCAAAGTCGCGACAGCCACGGCGTGACGACGAAGGCAATCGCGAGCGACAGCAGCATGCCCATGCTCGCGTTGATCGGAATGGGGCTCATGTACGGTCCCATCAGGCCGGAGACGAAGGCCATCGGCAACAGGGCGGCGATCACCGTCAGCGTCGCCAGGATGGTGGGACCACCCACCTCGTCGACGGCTCCCGGAATGATGTCCGCCAACGGCCCGCCCGGGAACAACTGCTGATGCCGGTGGATGTTCTCGACGACCACGATGGCGTCGTCCACCAGGATGCCGATGGAGAAGATCAAGGCGAACAGCGACACGCGATTGAGCGTGAAGCCCCACGCCCACGAGGCGAACAGCGTCGCCGCCAGCGTGAGAATCACCGCGATGCCGACGATGGCGGCTTCGCGCCTGCCGAGCGCCAGGAACACCAGCGCCACGACCGAGGCCGTGGCGAACAGCAGCTTCTGGATGAGCTTCTGCGCCTTGTCGTTCGCGGTGGCGCCATAATTGCGCGTCTCCGCAACTTCGATGTCGTTCGGTATCACCGTGTTGCGCAGAAGGTCCGCGCGGCGCATCACCGCATTGGCGACGTCGATCGCGTTCTCGCCCGGCTTCTTGGTGATGGCGATGGTCACGGCCGGATATTCACCGCCGTCCTTGCCGGCCACGCCGTGCCAGACATAGCGGCTGGCCGGAAGCGGGCCGTCGCGAACGGTGGCCACGTCCCGCAGGAAGATCGGCTTGGCGTCGCGTATGCCGACGACCAGTTCCGCCACGTCGCGCGCGTCCTTGAGGAAAGGGCCGGATTCGACGGCGATGGCGCGATTGGCCAACAGCAGTTCGCCCACCGGCAGGCCGAGATTGGCAGACTGCAATGTCGTGCGCAGGTCGGGAACGGTCACGCCGGTGCTCGCCATGCGTGCCGGATCGATCTCGACGACCACCGCGCGTCCGGGGCCGCCGATGGTGACGACCTCGCGCGTGCCGGCGACCCGTTTGAGATCGGCCTCGATGCTGTGGGCGACCCGCTCCAGGTCGAAGGCGCCGATCGCGGCGCTCCTGCTGAAGAGCGTGAGCGTCACGATCGGCACGTCGTCGATGCCTTTGGGCTTGATCAGCGGGCTCAACACGCCGAGGCCCTTCGGCAGCCAATCGGCGTTGGAATTGACCGTGTCGTACAGCCGGACGAGCGCCTCGGTGCGGGCTATCCCCACCTTGTACTGCACGGTCACGATGGCGAGGCCGGGCCGCGACACCGACATCACATGTTCGATGCCAGCGATCTGCGACAGCACCTGCTCGGCCGGCGCGGCGACCATCTGCTCCACGTCGCGCGCCGAAGCCCCGGGGAAGGGGATCAGCACGTTGGCCATCGTCACGTTGATCTGCGGCTCCTCCTCGCGTGGCGTGACGAGCACGGCGAACACGCCAAGGAGGAGAGCGCCGATCGCCAACAAAGGCGTGATCTGCGCTGCCTGGAAATAGGCGGCGATGCGGCCGGATACGCCGAGCTCCCTGCGCATGGCGTGGCGATCAGCGCTCACGGGCAGCCGCCTGCGGATCCACCGCGACGCGCTCACCCGCGGTGACGCCGCTCAGGACCTCCACGGAGTCGTCGACGGCGCGCCCGAGCCGCACCTGCCGGAGGATCGGATGTCCATTCGCGTCGAGGACGTACACGCCGGTCATTTCCGCGCGGCGGACCACGGCCTTCGCGGGCACGTAGAGGCGTGGCGTGGCCACACCTTGCATCGGGAGCCACACTCGGGCGAAGGTGCCCGGCGTCAGGTTGGTGGCCGTCGCGGGAAGGTCGAGCCGGATCTGGGCGGTGTGCGTGCCGGGATCGGCCGTCGGCAACACCGTCATCCGCGTCGGCGCCGCCCATTGGCGATCGCCCGGTAGCCCGGGGAACTGGACTTTCGCCGGCTTGCCGGGGGCGATCCGCGCGATGTCGGTTTGGGGAACCGACGCGGTGACGCGAAGCGCGGCCGGATCGTAGATCGTCAGCAACGGGCGGCCCGGCATCGCCATGTCGCCCTGCATCACCGGAACTTCGGCGACCACGCCGCCGTAGGGTGCCTTCACGACGAAATAGCCGGATTGGGCGCGCGCCACGCCGGCCTGGGCGAGTTGCGCCGAAACCTGCGCCTGCGTGGCCTTGAATTGGGACTCTGCTCGCTCGAGCGCGGCGAGGCTCGTGTAGTTCTTCTCGAACAGCTGCTTCTGCCGTTCGAAGTCCTTCGTCGCCACTTCGAGCGTGGCGCGCGCCGACTGGACCTGCGCGTCGCTGACGGCGACGTTCTGTTCCGCCGCCCGCGCGTCGATTCTCGCCAGCACCTGCCCGGCTTTCACGACATCGCCAACCTTCGCGTCGATGGCGACGACCGCGCCGGACACCTGCGCGGAGACGACCGTTTGCCGGATCGCTTCCACGACGCCGTCGAAGCTCGCGGTTTCGCCGGTGCCCGGGGACTGCACGACGGCCGTCGCCAGTTCGCCCGCGATCGCCGGACCGGCGGCCGGGCCGAACAGCCCGGCGACCAGCGCCGCACCCAACAAGCATTGCTTCAGCATCCCGCCTCTCCCGGGCCACCTGGCGGCGATGGGAACTCGCGCCCACTGGATTGGCGTGACCCTTTCGTGTATTATTTAGCTAACAACGTAATTAGTCAACAACAAATTTAGCCAACCTGGCCCCATGCATCGACCATTTGAGGCATCATGAGCGTCAGCCAACCATCGATCTGTCCCGGCATGAAAGGTCTTTCCCCCGAGGCGCTCCACGAGGTCGCGGCGTATTTCCAGACGCTGTCCGAGCCGACGCGCCTGCAGATCCTCAATTACCTGCGGGAAGGCGAGCGCAACGTCGGGGAGCTGGCGCAGCTCTGCGGTTACTCGGCGGCAAACGTGTCCCGGCATCTCGCCATGCTGACCAAGCACGGCTTGGTGGCGCGCGAGAGCCGCGGCACGAGCGTCTACTACCGCATCGCCGACGACCAGATCTACGCGCTCTGCGATCTCGTTTGCGGCAACATCGCCCGCCAGTTCGAGCAGACCGCGCACCACCGTAAGGCGTTCGTGCGGACCGCGGCTCGCGCTCGTCGACCCGTCGCGCCGAAGTAGACGCGCCAGCGAAGGTCCGCGGAAGGAGGATTCTGGCGCCGATGTCGAGCGCGCTCGGTTGGGATGGCCGCCGTGTTCGTCGCCGCCATGCTTCTCGGCATGGCCGCGTTCAGCTACTTCGATTCGCGCATCGGCTCGCAGAGATAGCGCACCGGCGCGCTGCCGTCATCGGAGGTCCTCGAACGGAGCGCGGCCTGCGCCGTCAGACCGAGTGGAACCAGCGGGACACGACCTCGTCGATCTCCACCGCCGTGTGCCGGCGCTCGATGCGCGCCAGGATGGCGGCGATCTCCGCGGTGGTGGGAACGAGATCGGCGATCTCGGCGCCCACATCGTAGACCGACGCCTGTTGCGCGAGCTCCACGTTCATCCGTATCGTGATCGCCCGGCGGTGGCGCAGCACATGCCGATAGACGGCCGCATAGGCGTCCGGGTCGAACGGCGCGGGAATCTTCGCGACCGGTGCAGCCGCACCGATGTGCACGGCGAGCGCGTGCGTCTCGTGCCACATCTGGCGCATGACGTCGGGCGGCGCATCCCCGGCTTCGCGCGCGTGGGAGGGATGGTCGAACGTCCGCTTGCGCGCGGATTCGATCGCCGCGCGCACCGCCGCCGATGGCACGGGGGTTGCGAACAGGGTCTGTGGCCCCGCCAGCAGAGGCTCGGCGTCATCCCCGTGGACTTGCGCCAGTTCCACGAGGCGATTGCCGATGAGCGGCACCTCTCCGATCAGCATCGCCCGCGAATCGGCGTGTTCCCGATGCCAGCGCACGACCGCCTCGCGCGCCCACTCGCCAACGACCTTGCGCACCATCGCGTGGGAGATGCCGTCGCGGTCGGGATAACGCATGAGAAGGACATCGGAGGGGTCCGCGGGCCGTGCGACGTCCCACTGCAGCAGGTGCACGTCGCGCCGCATCGCCTGGCCCACTCGTGCGAGCTCGCGGATGAAGAGGCTCTTGCCGACACCGGGCAGGCCGGCGAAAAAGACCATGCGGTGCGCGCGCGCCATCGCCGCGAGCTCGGCATCGAGGTCGTCCCGACTCTCGACGACGATCTCATCGGCCACGCGATGATTCCTGATGGTTTCGGGCAAGACCGTTGCGGGGGGGCGGTGGGCCGGCTATTCGGTCACGGAACGATAGATCTCCACTTCGACCGCGCCTGCGGCGAGACCTTCCCTTTCGCGCCGCTGCCGGAAGGCGGCGAGGTGCGTCGAGTTGCGGTGCACGTCGAAGGCGGCTTCGTCCGCATATGTCTCGTAGAACATGAAGGCCTCGGGATCCTTGGCCGAGCGATGCACACGGTAGACGAGGCATCCCTGCTCGGCCTTCAGCACTGCGGCGGCCTGCTCGGTGAGGAACGCCGCCATCGCGTCACCCTTGCCTTTCGCTGCGCGTATCTTTGCGAAGACCGTGAAGACATTGGACATGAACGCAGGACTCCTTCCCATGTGAGTGCGTGATTCAATTGTTGGTGGCGGTATGAAACGCGGCGACGCGCGACTTGAGTTGGGCGGCTGCAGCCGTCGTCGCCTCAGGATCCAAACTATCGGGGTGCCGCCGCAGGAACATGACGATATCGAAGCGTCCGAAACAGGAATTGACGATCATGTAACGAGGCTCTCCAGTGCCGTCAGTGCGATGGACTTCGACGTTCTGCACCAGCTCGTAGGGGATGCGAACACTGGTCGAGCCTGGCGGGGGCATGAGCAGAGCCGACCGCTCGCTGATGGCGAGCGTTCCTTCGGTCGGAGTTCTGGATCGCTCGACCTGCGGATAGCCTTCGCGCGCAAACTCGGGCCGCCAGGATGCCGACTCGAATATCGTGACGACTCCTTCGTCGCTCGGGATCCTGGTCTCCAGCGACTCGGTCACCGAGATGCCATTGTTGGTGTACGTCAGACAGTGACTCTGTTCCGATCGCTCTTGCATGTTGGCCAAGGGGACGAGGGTCAGTGCGACCAGACCCTGTGCGCCCGATGCGGCCAGGCCAATGCCCGCTGCCGGCAGGATTGCGCATCCGGCCACGCCGATGCATAGGCCCGCGAGCAGACCCGTACGTAGTAGCGAATTCATCCGCGAACGCATCGTAACACCTGCGGCGGACTAGCGCGTGCACCTCACTCCGGCGGTGGCGGTATCGCTCCCTTGCGCTCTACGATCAACCGGTACGCTTGCGGCTGCCGATGCAGGGCGAAGTTGAAAGTCGTGTTCTTGTACGACAGCGTAAGGTCGAGATCGCACCGGGCGATGGCGAGCTCGTCGCCTTCCGTCGTGCAGGCCGCCACGATTTCGCCCGACGGCGCCACGACGATCGAGTTGCCGATCTGGCGCACGCCGTCCTCGTCGCCGGCCTTGGCCACACCCACGACCCAGCAGCCGTTCTGGTAGGCCCCTGCCTGCATCACGAGCTCGTTGTGGAAGTGCGCGAGGTTGTCGTGCTCGGGCGAAGGCGGATTGTGGATCGGCGTGTTGTAGCCCAGCGCGATCATCTCCACACCCTGCAGTCCCATCACACGATAGGTCTCGGGCCAGCGTCGGTCGTTGCAGATCGCCATGCCGATGATGCCGCCGAACGCGCGGAACACCGGAAAGCCCAGGTTGCCTACCTCGAAATAGCGCTTCTCCAGGTTCTGGAACGGACGCCACGGTTCGTGCTCGCTGTGACCGGGCAGATGGACCTTGCGGTACTTGCCGAGGATGCGCCCGGTCTTGTCGACGAGAATCGACGTGTTGAACCGATGCTTCGCGCCATCCTCGAGCGCAAGCTCCGCGAAGCCAAGATAGAAGCCGATGCGAAGCTCGCGTGCGCAGTCGAACAGCGGCTGCGTCGTGGCATTGGGCATGGCGGCCTCGAAATTGGCGTCGATGTCCTCCTGCCGGTCGTAGAACCAATGCGGGAAGAAGGCGGTAAGCGCACATTCCGGAAAGACGACGAGGTCGCAGCCGTGGGATGCGGCCTCGCGCAGCAGCACGATCATTCGCGCGACGGCACTCGCACGGCTTTCCGTGCGGGCGATCGGGCCCAACTGCGCGGCGCCGACGGTGACGATGCGAGTCATTGGGGGGCCTCCTGGGCGGCGAGTTCGAGGAGTGTGTGCAGCAGCACGTTGGCCCCGGCCGCGAGGTCGGCCGGCGCGGTGTGCTCGGCGGAGTTGTGGCTGATGCCCTTCACGCTGGGGACGAAGATCATCGCCGTCGGACAGATGCGCGCGAGCATCTGCGCATCGTGCCCCGCGCCCGACGTCATGCGGCGGTGCGTGAATCCAAGGCGCGAGGCCATACTTTCGATGCAGCCGATCACGGCGGGGTCGAAGACGACGGGCTCGAAGCGGGCGAGTCGCCTGGTGTGGATCGTCACGCCCTCGTCGCGGCCGAGTGTGGCCAGGAACGCGTCGAGGCGTGCTTCGGCTTCGCGAAGCCGCGACTCATCGGTGTTGCGCAGATCGGCAGTGAGTGTTGCGCGGGCCGCGATGACGTTGATGAGATTGGGCACGAGCTCGATCCTGCCCACCGTGCACACCTGGGCGTCACCCATGTCGCGCGCGAGCTGTCGCAGAAAGGCGGCGATGGCTGCGGCGCAGTAGCCGGCGTCATGGCGCAGGCGCATCGGCGTGGTGCCCGCGTGATTGGATTGCCCGGTGATGGCGATCTCCTGCCACGAGATGCCCTGCAGGTCTTCGACCGCGCCGATGGTGACGCCTTCGGCGTCGAGCACCGGTCCCTGTTCGATATGGAGCTCGACGAACGCGTACGGGCGATAGAGTGGCACCGGCGCCGCGCCGGCGTAGCCGATGCGCGTCAGCTCCGCGCCCAGCACACGGCCGTCGATCGCAACCGCAGCCAAGGCCTCGTCGAGCGCGAGGCCCCCCGCGTACACGAGCGAGCCCAGCATGTCGGGCGCGAAACGGGCGCCCTCCTCGTTGGTGAAGAAGGCGACGACCAGCGGCCGGCGCGTCGTCACACCGGCCGCATCGAGCGTGGCGACGACCTCGAGTCCCGCGAGAACACCCAGATTGCCGTCGTACCGGCCGCCCGTGCGTACGGTGTCGATGTGCGAGCCTGTCATCACCGGCGGCAGCGGTTCCATTCCGGCGCGCCGGCCGAAGACGTTGCCGATGCGGTCGACGGAGACCTCGAGGCCCTGATCGCGCATCCAGCCGACGACCCGATCGCGCCCGGCCTTGTCGTCGTCCGTCAGCGCGAGGCGGCAACTGCCGCCGCCGTCGATGGGGCCGATCTGCGCCAATGCGCCGAGGCGGGACATGAGGCGCGCGGAGTCGATGCGCAGATCGTGAATCGTCATGCTCACACGGCCACCTCGCCCTTCGCGCCCGCAACGATCGACCGATAGAGCTCCGGATCGGTGTCGCTTTCGCTGCCGATCAAGAGCACCCGCGATGATGCGTCGAGATCCAGCGCACTCCGGATCTCGTCGTGTCCCTCGGCGGCCAGCAGAAGGGCGAGGCCGGCCGCGCCGGTTTCGCCCGCGACGATCGCGGGATCCCCCGGCATCGGCGTCGCCAACGCGCGCATCGCGGCGAGCGCGAAGCGGTCGTCGACCACGGCGTAGGCGCTTGCCCCCGCGTCGACGATCTCCCAGGCGAGCGGCGACACTTCGCCGCATGCGAGGCCGGCCATCACGGTGTCGAGATCGCCGGTCACGGTAACGGGTCGTCCGGCGACACCGCTCCGGAAATGGCAATCGGCCCCCATCGGCTCGACGAGGATGACCTCCGGGCGGCGCTCCACCCAGGCGAGCCAGAACGCGGCGCACACCGACGCCGCCAGCGCGCCCACGCCCGCCTGCACGACCACATGCGTAGGCGGCTCCTCTGCCATCGCCCGCACGATCTCACGCGCCATCACACCGTAGCCGTGCATCACGTCGACCGGAATGTCGCGATAACCCTCGTACGTCGTGTCCGAGACCACGGCCCAGCCGTTCCTCCGGGCTTCAATCGCCGCGTGGCGCACGGAGTCGTCGTAGTTGCCGGGCACGCGGATCACCTCCGCGCCATATTGCCTGATGGCGTTGCAACGGGCCTCGCTCACCGTTTCGTGCACATAGATCACGCAGCGGCAGCCGAAGAGCTGCGCCCCCCAGGCGACGGAGCGGCCATGATTGCCGTCGGTGGCGCAGGTGACGGTGACGGTGCGCGAGATTTCACGCCAGCGGCCCTCGATCAGCTGGCGCGAGTCGACCGCTTGGGCGTCGTTGCGTGCTTCGACCGCACGCTTCAGCAACCGGAACACGGCGTAGGCGCCACCCAGCGCCTTGAAGCTCTTGAGGCCGAAGCGGGGACCCTCGTCCTTGTAGTGGAGTGCGGCCACGCCCAACCGCGCCGCGAGGCCCGGCAATCGATGGAGCGGCGTTGCCGCATAGCCGGGCCAATGACGGATCTCCTGTTCGGCGGCGAAGAAGCCCTCGGCCTCGAGTATCCGCGAGCGCACGCTGCCATACGGTTCCCCGCGCGGGGCCGCACGCGGATTGCGATGGACACGAATGTCACTGGCTTCCGGCATGAATCGTCGGCTATGCGCACGGAGAGGCGATCTTCCCATGATACATTCGACTTCCGCATCCCCCCTCGTCAACGATGACGCGCGCGCTCAAATGGTCGGGCCTGGTGTTGCTCGGCCTGCTGCTGGTCGCCGGCGCCTTGCTCGCGCATACCTGGTACTTCAAGCCGCTTGCCATCGAGTGGTTCTACACGCGTTCGTTCCTGCAGTTCGCTCTCGATGAACCCGAGTTGCTGACGCAGCTGCGCATTCTCGAGTCGGCGGGCATTCGTTCGCATAACGCGAGGCTGACGGATGCATCGACGGCGCACGAAGACCGCACGTTCGCGCGACTCAAGGATGACCTTGCGACACTGCATCGCTACGACGCAAGTGGATTTGCGGGACAGGATCGCCTTTCCTACGACATCTTCGGCTACTTCTTGGACATGCAGGCGCGCGGCGAGCCGTGGCGCTATCACAACTATCCGGTCAACCAGCTGTTCGGAGTCCAGAGCGACCTTCCCAACCTGATGACGCAGGCGCAGCAGGTCAACGACGCCACTGATGCGGAGCATTACATTGCGCGTCTCGGTGAGTTCCCGCGCAAGATGGATCAGGTGATCGAGGGCATCAAGCTGCGCGAAAGCAGGGGCATCGTTCCACCGGAGTTCGTGGTCACCAAGGTGCTCGACCAGATCAAGGGCTTTCTCGCGCCAGGCGCCGGCGGCAACACGCTGACCGTGAGCTTCAAGGAAAAGCTCGACAGGATCCCGGCGGACAGGATGGATCCGGCCACACGCACCACGTTTACCGCCCGCGCGGAACAGGCGGTCGGCGCGAGCGTGATGCCGGCGTACGTCGCGCTGGCCGCGCACCTCGAAGCGCTGCGGCCGAAGGCGACGCGCAACGACGGCGTCTGGGCGCTGCCCCAGGGCGAACAGTTCTACCGGTACGCGATCGAATCCAACACCACGACCACGATGGGCGCGGACGAGATCCATGCGCTGGGGCTGGCGGAGGTGGCGCGGATCGGTGCCGAGATGGACCTGATCCTGAAGGACGCCGGCTATGCCGAAGGCACGTTGGGCGAGCGCATGGACAAGCTCGCAAGGTCGCCCGCGCAGCTCTATCCGGACACCGATCAAGGTCGCGCGCAGATTCTCGCCGACTACCAGACCATCATCGACGAAATCACGGCCGGGCTCGCCCCGTATTTCGGCATCAAACCCAAAGCCAGAGTCGTTGTCGTGCGCGTGCCGTCGTTTGCGGAAAAAACTGCACCCAGCGCCTACTACAACGCTCCGCCGCTCGACGCTTCGAAGCCCGGCAGGTTCTACGCCAACCTGCACGACGTCCGCCAAACACCCAAGTACGGCATGCGCACCACGGCCTATCACGAAGCTGTGCCCGGCCACCATTTGCAGATCGCGATCGCACGGGAAATCGAAGGCCTGCCCTTCTTTCGCGGCATAGTCCCGTTCACGGCCTACCTCGAAGGCTGGGGACTGTATGCCGAGCGCCTCGCGTGGGAGGCAGGCTACGAGAAGGACCCGCTCGACAACCTGGGCCGCCTGCAGGCCGAGATGTTCCGCGCCGTGCGCCTCGTGGTCGACACCGGTTTGCACAGGAAGCGCTGGACCCGCGAACAGGCAATCGACTACATGGTCACGAGCACCGGCATGCCCGAGGCCGCCGTCGTCGTCGAGATCGAACGGTATCTCGTCGATCCCGGTCAGGCCCTGGCGTACAAGGTGGGCATGCTCAAGATCCTGGAATTGCGCGAACGCGCGAAAACCGCGTTGGGCAGCAGATTCGACATCCGCGAGTTTCACGACGAAGTTCTGAAGAACGGCGCGATGCCGCTGGCGGTGCTGGAGCGCGTCATCGACGCCTATGTGGCCAGGAAGAAGGCGGCACCGTCTACGTAGTTCGCCCGGCCAGGACATTCGCAAGCCGCACGAAATCCGCGAGTGACAACGTCTCGCCGCGCGCACCGGGATCGATGCCGGCCAAGCGGACCGCGCCTTCGTCGCACAGCGCCGACAGGGCATTGCGCAGCGTCTTCCGCCGCTGGCCGAAGGCTGCGCTGACCACGTGACCGAACAGCGCCGGGTCGGCGATGTGCGGCTTCGCGGTCGCGAGCGGAACCAGGCGCACCACCGCGGAATCGACCTTGGGCGCCGGCCGGAACGCTCCCGCGGGGACGACGAAGAGCCGCGTCAGGCGAAACTGCGCCTGCAGCATCACGGTGAGCCGTCCGTATTCGGGGGTGGCCGGCCGCGCCGTCATCCGCGCGACCACTTCCTTCTGCAGCATCACGTGCACATCGGTGAGCTGCGAATCGAATTGCACCAGCCGGAAAAGCAGCGGCGAGCTGATGTTGTACGGAAGATTGCCGACGACACGCAGGTTTCCACCAAGCGCCGCGAAGTCGAATTCCAGGGCGTCGGCGACGTGCAGCGTCAGCTGTTCGGGCGGGAACTCGGCGGCGAGTCGCGTGGCAAGGTCGCGATCGATCTCGATGGCGTCGAGATGCCCGGCGCGCTCGATCAGCGGCCGCGTCAACGCGGCGAGGCCGGGGCCGATCTCGAGCAGGCGATCGCCCGGCCTGGGGGCGACGGCGTCGACGATGCGCGCGATGTAGTGCGGATCGGCGAGGAAGTTCTGGCCAAATCGCCGGCGCGGCTGGTGGCCTTGCATCTATGAGACCTCAGTCTCGGCGTCGCGCGAGCTCGATCGCGAGCTCCACGGCGGCGACCAAGCTCCCTGCGTCCGCGCCCCGCGCCTTCGTCGCGTCGACGGCGAGGTCGAGCGCGGTGCCGTGATCCACGGACGTGCGGATGAACGGCAACCCGAGCGTGACGTTGACGCCGTGGCCGAAGCTCGCGGCCTTCAGCACCGGCAGCCCCTGGTCGTGGTACATCGCGACGATCGCATCGAAGCGTCGCGCGATCCCCGGCACGAACACCGTATCGGCGGGGATGGGCCCCGTCACGTCGTGGCCGGCGGCGCGCAGGGCGGCGATCGCCGGCGCGATGATCTCGATCTCCTCGCGCCCGAGGTACCCGCCTTCGCCGGCGTGGGGGTTGAGACCGCAAACGGCGATCCGCGGAGACGGGAGACCGAACTTCGTGTCGAGCTCCGCGGCGACGATCACGAGCGTCGCGTCGAGGGTTTCCCGCGTGATCGCCGCCGGCACATCCTTCAGCGCGAGATGCGTCGTCACGAGCGCGACGCGCAGCGGCGCCTCCGGCGGTCCGCCGACGAGCAGCATGACCACATGCGGTGAATGCGTGCGCTGCGCGAAGAATTCGGTATGCCCGGCGAAAGGAATGCCGGCGTCCATGAGCACGCTCTTCTGGACCGGAGCCGTCACCAGCGCGGCAAACGCGCCGGTGGCGCACGCGTCCGCGGCGCGTTGAAGGAGCGCCACCACGCTGCGGGCATTGGACGGGTCCGGCTGTCCCGGAATCACGGGCGCCACCACCGGTTGATGCCAGACTTCGACGCGGCCAGCGGACGGCGCGAACGACGCCGCATCGTAATCGGAGTACTGCGGGACGAGACCGATCCGCGCCGCACGCGCGTCCAGCAGCGGACGATCCCCCATGACGACGAGCCGTGCCGCGAATGGGCGTTCGCGCTGACGTTGCGCGAGGAGCGCGATGAGCTCGGGCCCGATGCCGGCCGGTTCGCCCGCCGTGATCGCGACAGTGGGTGACGATGCCGTCACGCCGGAAGCTTGGCGACGACGATTCCGGATGCGTCGCCGAAGAGCGCGACCTTGACGTCGGCCACGGCGCCGATCGCGTAGGTGCCGTCGGCCGCCTCGACGATGTTGGCCTGCAGGAAGCCGTGGAACGGCCGTGTCGGCCGACCGAACACCCAGAGCTGCTCGAGCGGCTTCGCGGGATCGATCTCGCCGGTGTGCTGGACCGCGGGCCCCATCGGCAACGCGTAGCCTTCGCGGCCGAACACCGGGAACTGATCGAGCGCCGCCTTGTAGCGCAGCACGCGCTGGCCGGGAAAGCGCTGTCGCGAAATGAGGTCGTACCACGCACCCGGGGGCAACGCGATCTCGACTTCGCCCCCGGGCTGGAGCACTGGCGCGACGAGCAGCGTGTCGCCGCACATGAACTGGGTTTCGTAGCCGCGAGTGAGCGCGTTGCCGGGGAAGGCGAGCGCCATCGCCCGCATTACGGGCATCCCCGTTGCGACCGCGTCCGCGATCACCCGCTGCAGATACGGAATCAATCGATAGCGCAACGCGAGCCATTTCCTGGCGATGGCTTCCGCGTCGGCGCCGAACGCCCAGGGCTCGCGCTCGCCGATGCCGTGAACGCGGATGTGCGAGCTGAACACGGTCGCCTGCAGCCAGCGCAGATAGAGCTCGGCCGACGGTTGCTGCGAACCGTAGAAGCCGCCGATGTCGGAGCTGTGGTACGGCACGCCGCTCATGCCCCACGACAGTCCGCCGCGGATCGATGCGGCAAGGCCCTCCCAGTCGCTTTGCGGATCGCCGCCCCACTGGATCGGGTAGCGCTGGCTGCCGGTCCAGCCGGCGCGGCCCCAGACCATCGGCGCGACATCACGCTCCGCCTGATATTTCGCCGTCGCCTCGAAGACGCACTGGTTGTAGAGCAGCGGGTAGACGTTGTGCAGCCGGTCGCCGGTGTCGCCGTTGAACGCGACGGCATCGTCGGGAACCTGCTCGCCGAAGTCGCTCTTGATCACGTCGACGCCGTCGGCGAACAGCGCCGCGTGCGCATCGCGCCACCACACGTAGGCGCCGGGATGCGTGAAATCGACGATGCCGCTCTCGGGCAGCGGTGTCAGCAACTTGCCGAAGGGGCTCGTGTCCGGTGCGGTATCCCACCCCACCACATACGGCTCGCCGTCGCTCGTGGTCAGCAGATAGCCGCGCGACGCCAGGTCCGCGAACAGCGCCGAATGCACGGACACGCACGGATACTCCCACACGCAGATCCGCAGGTCGTGCGCCTTGATCGCAGCGAGGGCTGCCTGCGGATTCGGAAACCGGTCGGGGTCCCATTCGAAGTCGAAACGCGTATCCACCTCCCACGCGGCGCGGCCGTCGAGAGTAAGCACGTCGCAGGGAATCCGATGGAGCCGCAGCTTCGCCGCCACGGCCGCCGCTTCCTCCGGCGTCTTGTAGTAGGCGCGCGAAACCCACAGGCCGAGACTCCACAGCGGAACCGACGCGGCCCGGCCCGTAAGCTGCGTGTAGAGGTCGAGAATGCCGGCGGGTGCATCCGCAGCGAACAGGAAGAGATCGAGCGCCTCGTCCTCGACGTCGACCACGTACGAACGGTGCGACCAGTCGGGGTGCCCGACGCCGTGCGTGACCGACGCCGGCGTATGGACGAAAAGGCCCCATGCCCCCTTGCCGGTGCCGGGACTCCACGCGAACGGCGTGTTCTTGTACGCGAGGCCGGTGTTGACGCCGAGCGCATCGACGACCCGCGAGTGAATCAATTGCCCGCGTTTGTTGAGCGGACCGAATTTCTCGCCGAGGCCGTACACGGGCTCGCCCGAGGCGAGCGCCAGCGCTGCGGTCCAATGGCCGCCCTCGCGAACGCGACCGAACGCAGGGAACCGGGTCCAGCCGCGGAAATGCTCGTCGGTGATGGATCCGGCGACCGGCGCACCGCGATGCAGAAGCCGGAACCGCAACGGCGTGGCCGTGATTTCGAGCGTGGTATCGCCGGCACTGAATGTCCAGGTGCCGCCTTCCCCTTGCGCTATCGCACACGCCTTCGCGCGGCCGACGACGAGGCCGTAGTCGGGCTTCGTGCTCGGCCCCAGGCGGAGCCGGAACACGCCCGGGCCATAGCAGGCCACTTCCAGGATGTCGCCCGTCGACGTCGCCAGCGATGCGCCCGACGCCGACGCGCCGAGGCTCTGCAGCGCATCGAGCCGGATGAACGCCGCGGCGTCCAGGGTCATGTCGTGCAGTCCGTTCGGCGGCACGGCGAAGTTCAGCCCGCGAACGCCGGTTCCGGCAGGCCTGGCACGTCCACCCGCATCGCGAACAGGCCGCCGGAGTACGGCAGTCGCGCGAGCTCGTCGGCATCGCGCAATTGCCGCGCGCTGGTGACGTAGAGCGTCCTGAGGTCGGGGCCGCCAAATGCACACATGGTCGGACACATGGCCGGCACCGGGTGCTCGCTCAACACGCGGCCGTCCGGCGCGAGCCGTTTCAGCTGGCCGCCCTTGTAGAACGCCGTCCAGTAGCAGCCGTCGCGGTCGACGGCCGCACCGTCGGGCCGGTCGCCCGCCGCGGTGAAGCGCGCGAACACCCGCGGCTTGCCGGGCGTGCCGGATGCGGCATCGTAGTCGAAGGCGCGGACGACCTGCGTCGGGGTGTCCGCGTGGTACATCGTGCGCCCGTCCGGGCTGAAGGCGAGACCATTGCTGATCGTCATGTCGGACAGCACGCGCGTCAGCGTGAAATCGGCATCGAGGCGATAGAGCGCCGCGGTGGAAGCGTCGCGCGCTTCGTTCATGCTGCCGGCGAGGAGCCGGCCCTGGGGATCGCAACGGCCGTCGTTGAAGCGATGGTGCGTCGGATCGTACGGCGCGGCGGCGACCTTGCGCATCAGCGTGCCGTCCTTCTGCGCGAGCCAGATGCCGCCGCGCAGCGCCACGACGAAGCCGCCGGCGCGGCGAAGCCCGAAGCAGCCGATCGACTCCGGCATCGGCATCACGGTGTTGGTACCGGTCGCGGGGTCGAAGCGGTTGAGCGACGGCGCGTTGATGTCGACCCAGTACAGCACCTGATCGGCGGCGGACCAGACGGGGCATTCCCCGAGGCTCGCCTTGATGTCGAGCACACAACGAAGCGACGAGGCAAGGGGTGCGGAGGTGGTCACGGTCGCGCTCGGACAAAGATTCGAATCGTACAAGAAAATCCCGCGCCGACCGCAAGATTCCGCGTACCGGTGCCGGCGTCACCCCGCGCCGCGCGGTTGAAGGCGTCGGTCATGTGCGTCACCGGCTCGACGGCGACGAAGTCGCGACCGGCGGGCGCGTAGACGACCACGAAGCCGGCGGTGCGATCGGCGGCGATCCCGGTGTCGAACGGCCGGGCCGGATCGTCGAGGAGCGCGCGGCCGTTCCAGCCCGTGAAGACGTTGTCGAGGGTGTCGTCGCGGCACGCAGCGAGCAAGTCCTGCCGCCACGCCGTGGGCACGTCGACCCGGCGGAGGGGCAACTGCGTGGCATCGTTCTCCCAGACGGCGGCGGCCTCGAAATCGAGTGCGGTCGTTGGCGTCCGCGGGAAGAACGGGTGCAAGCCGAGACCGAACGGGAACGAATGCAGGCCGGTGTTGGCGAGCGTGAGCCGCACGGTGAGCGTCGCGCCGCCGTCGTGCGCCGCGAGTGCGAACCATTGCGTCGCGCGGAAGGGCCATGGCCACGCGCGCGCGTCGGCGCCTTCGGCGACATGGTCGAGCGTCAGGCGCACGTTCGTTGCGTCGTGCTCCGCCACGCGCCATGCGCGTTGCCACCCGACGCCGTGGATCGAGTGCGGATGGTCGCCGAAATTGCGCTCGAGCTCCAGGAGTTCGATCGCCGAGCGCGAGTCGTGCGCGGGCGATGCGGTTGGAATAGGGGACGAGCGGATAGCACGCATGAGCGCGGACATCGCCCACCGCGCCCGGTGGCGTCGGGCGAAGGACGTCGGCGCCGTCGAACGTGAATCCCGCAATGGCGCCGCCGATCTCCGGCGCGAGCTCGACGCGCGCCCGGCCCAACGTCAGGGACAGCGGGCGGGGCATCGTCTCGCAGGGCGAGGTTGCGCCGGGCTGCCGGTCAATAGGCGCTTGGCGACGCGGGGGGCGTACCCGCGACGCCGCGCACCTTGGCGAGATACTCCTGGGCGCGGCCGACCATCATGCTCATGTCCGAGCCGATCGCGACCCACGAGTAGCCGTACTCGACGAACCTGGCGACCATTTCCGGAGACGCGCCCACGATGCCGCAAGGCTTGCCGAGCCTGCGGCACGCGGCGGCGGCCGCAGCGAGCTGCGACTGCACGGCGGGATTGCCGATGTCGCCGATATGCCCCATCGACGCCGACAGGTCGCCCGGGCCGACGAAGATCGAATCCACGCCGGGGACGGCGGCAATTTCCTCGAGCCGCTCGAGCGCCGCCGGCGTTTCGATCTGCACGATCACGCACACTTCTTCGTTGGCGCGCTTCAGGTAGTTGGCGACGGCGCCGAAACGGCTGCCACGATGGGTCCCCGCGACGCCGCGCACGCCCTCCGGCGGATAGCGCGTCGATGCCACGGCGCGCCGCGCTTCGTCGGCGTTCTGGACGAAGGGGAAGAGCAGCGACATGGCCCCGGCATCCATGGCGCGCTTGACCATCACCATGTCGTTCCACGGCGGCCGCACGATCGGCTGCGCCGGCGTCCCGGCGACCGTGCGCAGAATCTCGATCATCGCGCCCACGTCGATGGGAACGTGCTCCATGTCGACGACCAGGAAGTCGAAGCCGGCGCAGCCGAGCGCCTCGGCCGTCGCGGGTGCCCCGCTCATGAGCCAGGTGCCCACCGGTCGCTTGCCCGAAGCGATGGCCCGCTTGAAATGATTGAGGGGGAGGTCCATGCAAAGGCGATACTACCCCCACTGGACGGGCAAGTCATCTATGTGATATATATGATATGAAGGACTTGAGCCCGGCGGGACCGGTGCGCCCGGGCAAGGAGGAGAGTCGTTCCATGGCGGCGAGCACGGCGGGTGCGCGCTATCCCGATCTCGCGGGACGGACAGTGTTCGTCTCCGGCGGCGGCTCCGGCATCGGCGCGGCGTTCGTGCGCGCGTTCGCCGGCCAGAGCTGCAATGTCGCGTTCATCGACAACGCGGAGGCGCCGTCGCGCGCGCTCGCGGCGGGGCTCGGTTCCCGCGTTGCCTACTGGCCCTGCGACGTTCGCGACATCGGCGCACTCAGGGCGGCGATCGCGGCGGCCGCGAAGGCGTTCGGGCCGATCCGCGTGCTCGTCAACAACGCGGCGCGCGACGACCGGCACAAGTTCGACGACGTGACCCCGGAATACTGGGACGACAATCAGGCCGTCAACCTGCGGCATCACTTCTTCGCCGCGCAGGCGGTTGCGCCGCAGATGGAGGGCGCGGGTGGGGGCTCGGTCATCAACCTGGGCTCGGTGTCGTGGATGCGCGGCAGGCCCGAGCTCGCCGGCTACACGACCGCCAAGGCCGCCATCAACGGGCTCACCCGCACGCTTGCCCGCGAGCTTGGTGCGCGCGGCATCCGCGTCAACTGCATCGTCCCCGGAGCGATCGCCACCGAGCGGCAGCGCGCGCTGTGGCTGTCGCCGGAAAAGGAGCAGAAGTTCATCGATCAGCAATGCCTCAAGTTCCGGTTGTCCGAGGACGACGTCGCGCGCACCGCGCTGTTCCTCGCCTCCGACGAGGCGCGCGGCATCACCGGGCAGAACCTGATCGTCGACGCGGGTCTCGCGCAGACGAGCGCATGAACGGCCCCCACGCTCACTGGACATGGCCGAAGTCAGCCTGAAAGGCGTCGTCAAAGCCTACGGCGCCAACGAAGTCATCCACGGGATCGACCTCGAGATCCATTCGGGCGAGTTCGTCGTGTTCGTCGGCCCGTCCGGCTGCGGCAAGAGCACGCTCCTGCGGATGATCGCCGGCCTGGAGGACATCACCGGCGGGCAGATCGCGATCGGCGGCACCGTGGTCAACGAACTGCCGCCGCGCGCGCGCGACATCGCGATGGTGTTCCAGGATTACGCGCTCTATCCGCACAAGTCGGTGTTCGAGAACATGGCATTCGGTTTGCGCCTGCGCAAGCGTCCCGAGCACGAGATCAGAACCCGCGTGGGCGAAGCCGCGGCGATCCTGCAGATCGAGCATCTGTACGAGCGCAAGCCGCGCGAGCTCTCCGGCGGCCAGCGGCAGCGCGTTGCGATGGGAAGGGCCATCGTCCGGCAGCCCAAGGCGTTCCTGTTCGACGAGCCGCTGTCGAATCTCGACGCACTGCTGCGCGCCGAGATGCGGGTCGAGATCAAGAAACTCCACCAGAAGCTCGGCAACACGATCATCTACGTGACGCACGACCAGGTCGAGGCGATGACGCTCGCCGACCGCATCGTGGTGCTGCAGGCGGGCAACCTCATCCAGTACGACACGCCGGACGGCATCTACAACCGGCCCGCGGCGAAGTTCGTCGCCGGATTCACCGGCGCACCGCCGATGAATTTCCTGCCGTGCCGGGTCGGCGAAGGCGGCCGCGTGCTGCATTTGCCCGGCGGCGTCGACCTGCCGGTTCCCGCGCGCCGCGTGGCCGAGACCACGCGCCACATCGGCCGGGAGATCACCTTCGGCCTGCGGCCCGAGCACATCGCGGTCGGCGCGGTGGACGACCCGGACGCCGTGGAGGTGCGCGCGGAAGTCATGCTGGTGGAGCCGCTGGGCTCGGATACGCTCGGTCTCGTAAAGCTGGGTCAAGGTGCGGATGCCGGCGAGATGACCGGCCGCTTCTCGCCCGAAGCCGGGCTTGTCGTCGGCGGGCGGCTAACGGTATCGCTTGCGCTCAACCGGTTTCATCTGTTCGACTCCGAATCGGGCAGGGCGATCCGCGGAGCGGATTGGTGAGGGAACGGAAGGACTTGTCGTGGCGGACCCGGCTCGGGGGCGGTGGGCGTTGCCGCCCCGCCGAGCACGGGATGGAGGCCGGGTTGTCCCCGGCTCGATTGGCTCTATCGAGGAGAAAGGCATGAAGCTCTGGAAAATCCTGGTGACGGCGGCCGTCTCGGCGGCTTTCTGCGCCGCGTTCGCGGTCAACGCGTCCGCGCAGACGACGCTGCGCATCTTTACCGGCGGGCAGCAGCGGCCCGACGTGATGCGCAAGATCGCCGACGAATACACGAAGCGCAATCCGAACGTGAAGATCGAAGTGGAGGTAGGCGGCGCCACGTCCGAGGCGCAGCAGCAATATCTCAACACCGTGCTGGCGTCGAAGGACTCGGCGCTCGACCTGATGCTGATAGACGTGATTCGCCCGGCGCAGTGGGCGGCGGCCGGCTGGGCCGAACCGCTCGACAGTTATCTCGGCGCCGACAAGGCGAAGATCCTGCCAACCTATCTCAAGGCGTATGCCGAGGCGAACCAGGTCAACGGCAAGCTGATCGCGCTCCCGTATTTCGCCGATTCGCAGTTCCTGTACTACCGCAAGGATCTCCTCGAGAAATACAAGCGACCCGTGCCGAAGACCTGGGACGACATGATGGAGACCGCGAAGATCGTCATGGACGGCGAGAAGAATCCGCAGATGCAAGGGTTCTCCACCGCGGGCGCGCCGATCGAGGGCACGGTGTGCACCTACCTCGTTCCGTTGTGGGGGATGGGCAGCGATCTCACCAAGGACGGCAAGTTGAACCTCGACACGCCCGAGGCGCGCCAGCCGTTCCAGCTCTACGGCCGCATGAAGCAGGCCGGCGTGCTGCCCAAGAACATCGCGGAAATTCCGACCGACCGCATCCGCGTCGATTTCCAGGCGGGCAACGTCGTGTTCGCGCAGACGTGGGGCTATGTCTGGAACCGCGTCGAGAACGACGCCGACACCAAGGTCAAGGGCAAGGTCGGCGTGACCGTGCTCCCCGCCGACAAGGGCGGCAAGGGCGCAACCTGCATCGGCGGGTGGCAGATCGCCGTGAGCGCGTTTTCGAAGAACAAGGTGGAAGCGGTCAAGTTCGCCCGTTACCTGTCCTCGCCGGAAGTATCGAAGCAGCAGGCGATCCTGGCGTCGCACCTGCCGGTGTTCCCGCAGGTGTACAAGGACCCGGATGTGCTCAAGGCCAACCCCTGGTTCGCCGAGGCGCTGCCTGTCGTCGACGCCGCGAAGTCGCGGCCGGTGACGCCCCGCTACACGGAAGTGTCGGACATCATCCGGTCGAACATGAACGCCTATCTCGCCGGAACCAAGACGACCGACACGGCGTTGAACGACATGAAGACGCGGCTCGCGCCGATCTACAAATAGGATGGGCGCCACAGGACCCTGCCGCATTGTCGCCTGCAGCGCGCGGGTTCGCGGCGGGCTTAGGATGATGCATGCGCCCGCCCGCGAACCCGCACGCCGCAGCCGCCGCAACTCCGGCTTCCAAAGGGCACACTAAGTGGCTGATGCGGCCGTCACGAAGCACAAGGATCTGTCCGAGCGCACGCTCGGCTTCCTGCTGCTCGCGCCGGCCGCGCTGCTGCTCGTCCTGATCGTCTTCTACCCGATCGCCAATCTCGTCTACGACAGCTTCTTCAAGATCCTGCTGACGCAGCCCTGGCTCGGCGAGCCGTTCGTGGGCTTCGAGAACTATGCCCGCGCGATGGAGGACGAGCGCTTCTGGGCCGCGGTGTGGCACACGATGCTGTACGCGATCATCACCGTTCCGCTCGCGCTCGTCGTCGGGATGGGATTGGCGCTCCTCGCGAACTTGCCGTTCAAGCGCAAGTGGCCCGTGCGGCTCGGCTTGCTCCTGCCGTGGGCGCTGCCGCTCGTGTTCGCCGGCCTCATCTTCCGCTGGTTCTTCGAGTACAAGCAGGGCTTCGTCAACGACGTGCTGGTCCGCCTCGGCATCGAGCCTCTGGCGTGGCTGACCGATCCCCACCTCGCCGTCGCCGCGATCTGCATCGCGATCGTCTGGAAGACGTCGTCGTTCATGGCGCTGATGCTGCTCGCCGGGCTGCAGACAATTCCGCGTTCGCTCTACGAGGCGGCCGAGGTCGACGGGGCCACCCGCTGGCAGCAGTTCTGGGAGATCACGATTCCAATGCTGCGGCCGGCGATCTTCGTCGCGCTCATCTTCCGCACGATCACCGCGATCCAGACGTTCGACATCCCGTACGCGATGACCGGCGGCGGCCCGGGCGACTCGACCGAGACGCTCGCGATGTACATACACAAGACGACGCTCGACTTTCTCGACTTCGGCTACGGGTCGGCGCTGGCCACACTCATGTTCCTGCTGTCGATGGCACTGACATCGGGCTATCTCAAGTACACGCGCCGAAGCTCCGGCCGCTCGGCTGAGGATTGATATGAAGGTTGGACGCTGAGATGCTGCCCAAGAGCCGAACCATGGTCCTCCTCGCCGGCCTCGTCGTCGTGGTGAACGGCTTCTTCCCGGTGCTGTGGATCCTGTTCACGTCGCTCAAGACCGAAACCGAGCTGATGCAGTACCCGATCACGTATGTCCCCGAAGCGGCCACGCTCGCCAACTACTACCAGGCCTTCACCGAGCAGCCGCTGCTGCGCTTCCTGTGGAACAGCTTCGTCGTCGCCTCGCTGTCCACGATCCTGTGCGTGTTCGTATCGGCGCTCGCCGCGTATGCGCTGACGCGCCTGCGCATCCCGCACCGCAACCTCATCATGTCGGTGCTGCTCGCCGTGGCGATGTTTCCGCTGATCTCGCTGATGGTTCCGCTCTTCAAGGTGATGCGCGAGCTGGGATTGCTCAACACCTACCTCGCGCTCATCCTCCCGTACGCGGTGCTGTCGATGCCGGTGTGCACGCTGGTGATGGCGAGCTTCTTCCAGGACATTCCACCGGATCTCGAGGCTGCGGCGATGATCGACGGCTGCTCCCGCGTGGAGGCGTTGTTCAAGGTCGTGATCCCGCTGTCGGCCCCGGGCGTGTTCACCGCGGCGATCCTGGCGTTCGTCAACGCGTGGGACGAGTTCCTGCTGGCGCTGACGATGATGAATCGCGTCAGCATGCGCACGCTGTCGGTGGGCATCACGCTCTACCAGGGCGAGTTCGCGTTCCCGTGGCCGCTCATCTCGGCGGCGCTCATCGTCGCGATCGTGCCGATTTCGCTGCTGATCGCGCTGTTCCAGGAGCGCGTCGTCGGCGGGCTCACGGCGGGCGGCGTCAAGGGCTGAGTCCGTCCGCTCGTGCAACGCTACTTTTCCCGCCCCGATTTCGTCGCGGGCGCACGCGACATGACGCCGCCGCTGCTGGGCTTGCTGCCGTTCGGGCTCGTCTGCGGCGTCGGCGCGCAGTCGGCGGGCGCGTCGCCGTGGGAGGCGCTCGGACTGTCGGCGGTGATGTTCTCCGGCGCGGCGCAGATCCTCGCCGCGCAGCTGATCGCGGCCGGCGCTCCCGTCACCGTGACCATCCTCACGTGCGCGGTCGTCGGCCTGCGCTTCCTGATGTACAGCGCGGCGATGGCGCCGCATTTGAAGCCGCTGCCTCCCCGCTGGCGCCATGCGCTGTCGTTCCTGTTGACGGATCAGGCCTTCGCCGCCGGGATAAGGCGGTTCCGCGAGACGGGCGACACACGCAACGGCGCCTCGTACTTGCTCGGCACCGGCGTATTGCTGTGGGCGACATGGCAGGTCTCGTGCGCCGCCGGTTACTGGCTCGGCAACATCATTCCGACGGCCTGGTCGCTCGATTTCATCGTCCCGCTGTGCTTTCTCGCGCTGCTCGTGCCGGCGCTCGACGATGGTCCCACGCGCGTCGCCGCGCTCGCGGCGGGGATCGCCGTCGTGGCGCTCGACGCCCTGCCGATGCGGCTGTCGCTGATCTGCGCCGGTTTGATCGGCATCGCGGCGGGAATGCTCGCCGAGTCACGGCGGGGCTCGCCATGAACGGTCCGGAACAACCGGCGGGAAGGCGCGTTGCGCCAAGGGTGCACCAATGACCTCCGCGTTCGATTGGTGGCCGGTCATCCTCGTCGTCGGCGTGCTTAACTTCCTGGCGCGCCTGTCGTTCATCGCGGTGTTCGCGCGCTTCGAGATGCCGCCCGTCGTCGCGCGCGGCCTGCGCTTTGTTCCGGCGGCCATGCTGACCGCGATCGTCGTGCCGGCGGTCGTGTTCTCCGCGCCGGAGACGCTCGCTTTCACTTACGCCAATCCGAAAGTCGTGGCCGCGGCGATCGCGGCCGCCGTCGCCTGGCGCACGAAGGACGCGGTGGCGACGATGGGTATCGGCATGGTCGCGCTATGGGTCGCGCAGTGGGTGGAACGGGGACCGAACTGACGTCGAAGCGGACAGCGGCACCATCGATCCGGACCTGCCGTCATGCGCGTAGCCGGGGCACGATGGGAACGGTAGCGGTTTCTAAGTCGCGCCGAGCTTGCGGAACTCCGCCTGCGTCTTTGGCCCGTACGTCGCGAAGGCGGGATCCTCGGCGCCGGAATACGCGGCCCGCGCCCGGCCGACGGGATCCTTCGGAAGGTGCTTGCGCAGTGCCGCCTCATCGAGCGAGTACACCTGGAGGGCGTTGCGGCCGAACACCTTGCGCTTCAACGCCGGCGTGAGTTCGACGTAGCCGTGCTTCTCGCGGAGCTCCGGAGCAATCTGGAACGCGCGAAACGCTTCGATCTGGTCCTGCGGCGAGCCGTACCAGATGCTGTCGGTGCCCCACAGCACGTTGTCCTCGCCGAGCGCCTTGACGAGCTTGCCGAGTGCGTGGGCGGCACTCGTCGGGTCGCGCATCAGGAAGCGCCAGGTCGACCCGAGCTCGGCATACACGTTCGCGCCCGGCCCGACGCCGTTCTTCGCAAGCGAGTTGACGAGCGAGTCCACGCCCTCGTTCCTGGCCGGATCGAGCGGGCCCTCGGTTTTTCCGGGCACGAAGCCCGAGTGGTACACGAGGAACTTCACGTCGGGGTAACCTTTCGCCACCACGCCGATGTCGTCGCACAGCGAATGCTCGTAGCTCCTCGGTCCGAACGGGATGCCCTTGTGCACGCAGACGACCTTGATGCCGAGCTGGCGCGCCTTCTCGATCATCGCGATGCCGGGCGGGTCGCTCAGGAAGAACCCGCGGCCCCCCGGACCGTACTGCGTGTACGTCTTCCACGCGGAGACCTTCCACCGCTGCGCGAGCTCGTCCATCCGTTCGAGATCGCCGTCCTGGTTGGGGTTCACGCGGCCGTGGATCAGGAGCCGGCGCGTGCCTTCGAGCTTGTCGACGATCCGCGCGCAAGCGGTCGCCTCCTGCATCGTCAGCGGCTCTCCGGCGAACGTGCTCGGCACGAAGGACAGCACCATGCAGTCGGTGTCCGAGTCGAGGAACACATCCTTGACGAACTGTTCGGCGCCGAGGTGCTCGAGCTTCGCCACGCCGGCGCGCGTCGCACCCGGCATGCCGAGGAAGCCGTTGCCACGCTGCGGCGCGTCTTTGAGCCATTGCCCGCCCGGATCCACGAAGTGGCCCTGCACGTCGAAGATGAAGTCGCCGCCACCGAGCTCCGCACGTGCCTGCGCCGGGTCCTTTGCCGCGTGGTGCGTGAGCATGAAGGAGCCGCCCACGTTGCCTGCCGCCGCGTAGGCGGCGTTCATCGCGAGCAGCGCAGTGGCGGTGCCGGCGGCCGACACGAGGAACTCGCGCCGCGACAGCCCGAGGCCGCGCGCATGGCGCGTGGCGTCATGCATCGCCGTCTCGTTGGCGACGACGTGCACCGATGCGAGCGGGATCGGCGCGAATTCGCCGTTCGTGGCGGTGTCGAGCTTGACGGGCAGACGCAGGCCGTCGGGGTCGTTGCGGAAGACGCGGCGCATGGAGCCTCCTGATGGCGAGTGACGACGCGTGGGCGCGTTGGGGGGTTGGCAGGCGCATGGGGTGGCTAAGCCTGCCACCCCCCAACGCGCCCACGCGTCTGCCCGCGCGTCGTGCACACTACACGATGAGCGCGAAGACGAAAATCCCGATCATCGCGAACACGAGCGCGACCTTGGCGGCCGTGCCGAGCAGCAGCCCGATCCAGGTCGCGATGCCCACCTTGCCGGCGCGGCGCAGGTCGCGCTGCGCGATGTACTCGCCGATCGCGGCGCCGGCGAGCGGCATGAACAGCAGACCCCAGAGCCCGGTGAAGATTCCCGCGAGCGTGCCGATGAGGGCGCCGGCCATCGCCAGCGTGCTGGCCCCGGCCCGCTGCGCACCCAAGGCGGCGGCGGCGTATTCCACGATCCACGCCATCGCCGTCAGCACAGCGACGAGCAGCACGACCCACACCGGGATGCGGGCAAAGTCGTCGATCCACGCGGCGAGCGCGATGCCGCCGAACACCAGAATGGCGCCGGGCAGAGCCGGCAGGACGGTGCCGGCGACCCCGATCAGGATCAGCGCGATGGCCGCGCCCCACAGGATTGCAGTTACCGGTCCGGCCATGCCCGACCAGCGTACGCCCCACCGGGGGGCGCCGCAAGCCGGGTGATCGCGCTGCCCGTCGGCGCGGACGTCCGCCTGAATCGGCTACCATGTTGCTTCCACACCACGCGGACCCCGCCATGCGCTTCGAAGGCACCGACACGTACATCGCCACGCCCGACCTGATGCTCGCGGTCAACGCCGCGATCGCGCTCGAACGGCCGCTGCTCGTCAAGGGCGAGCCCGGCACCGGCAAGACGTTGCTGGCGGAGGAGGTGGCGCGCGCGCTCGGCCGACCGCTCCTGCAGTGGCACATCAAATCGACGACGAAGGCGCAGCAGGGCCTCTACGAATACGACGCCGTGTCGCGGCTGCGCGATTCGCAGCTCGGCGACGAGCACGTCGGCGACATCGCGCACTACATCAAGCGCGGTGTGCTCTGGGACGCCTTCGCGGCACCCGCCCCGGCCGTCGTGCTGATCGACGAGGTGGACAAGGCCGACATCGAGTTCCCGAACGACCTGCTGCGCGAGCTCGACCGGATGGAGTTCTACGTCTACGAGACGCAGCAGACGGTCCGCGCGACGCACCGGCCGCTCGTCGTCATCACGTCGAACAACGAAAAGGAGCTGCCCGACGCCTTCCTGCGCCGCTGCTTCTTCCATTACATCCGCTTTCCCGACCGCGAGACGATGACACGGATCGTCGACGTGCATTTCCCGGGGCTCAAGAAGGCGCTGCTGGCCGAGGCACTCGAGGTGTTCTTCAATCTGCGCGAGGTGCCCGGTTTGAAGAAGAAGCCCTCCACGTCGGAGCTCCTCGATTGGCTGAAGCTGCTGCTCGCCGAGGACATTCCGCCGGAGGCCTTGAAGAGCGCCGACAAGAAGATGCTGATTCCGCCGTTGCACGGCGCCCTGCTCAAGAACGAGCAGGACGTGCACCTCTTCGAGCGCGTCGCGTTCCTGGCGCGCAGCGGGCGGTAGGAGCCTCCCGGATCCGGCATGGCGTTCGTCGAACCGGTCATCTTTTCGGGTAGCCACGTCCGGCTGGAGCCGCTCGCGCGCGAGCACGAAGCCGGTCTCAGGGCAGCGGCCGCCGACGGCGAGCTGTGGCAGCTCTGGTACACGAGCGTTCCGGCGCCGGACAGGACGCTCGAGTGGATCGACGCGGCGCTCGCCATGCGCGACAAACTGGGCGCGATGCCGTTCGTCGTGCGCGAGCCGTCGACCGGCGACATCGTCGGCTGCACCCGCTACTTCAACGTCGATCCCTTGAACCGGCGGCTCGAAATCGGCCACACGTGGTACGCGAAGCGCGTCCAGCGGACGGCGCTCAACACGGAAGCGAAGCTCCTCCTGCTGACGCACGCCTTCGAGGCGCTCGATTGCATTGCCGTCGAGTTCCGCACGAGCTTCTTCAACTTCGCCTCGCGCGAGGCGATCGCGCGGCTCGGCGCGAAGCAGGACGGCATTCTCCGCCATCACCAGCTGCTGCCGGACGGGTCGCTGCGCGACACCGTCGTGTTCAGCATCGTCGCGCCCGAATGGCCTGCCGTGAGGAGGAACCTCGTCTGGCGGCTGGGGCGCCCACGCCCGTAGATCCGCGCGAGCACGAATGCTGATCGGCTTCTTCCTGCATCTGAAGTCCCTGCGCCTGCCGGTGTCCACGCGCGAGTTCCTGACGCTGCTGGAAGCGCTGGAGGCGCGTGTCGTCTCGCTGTCGATCGACGACTTCTATCATCTGGCGCGCGCCACGCTCATCAAGGACGAGGCGCTGTTCGACCGCTACGACCTCGCGTTCGCCACCTACTTCAAAGGCGTGGAGGCGATCTTCGACATCCGCGCCGAGATCCCCGAAGAGTGGCTCAGGAAGGAGTTCGAGCGGCTGCTCTCGCCCGAGGACAAGGCGAAGGTCGAGGCGCTGGGCGGCTGGGACAAGCTGATGGAGACGCTGAAGGCGCGTCTCGCCGAGCAGAAGGGACGGCACGCGGGCGGCGGAAAGTGGATCGGCACCGGCGGCACGAGCCCGTTCGGCGCCTACGGGTACAACCCCGAGGGCATCCGCATCGGCCAGGCCGGCAGCGGCAACCGCAGCGCCGTCAAGGTCTGGGACGAGCGCAGCTTCCGCAATCTCGACGGCGACGTCGAGCTCAACACGCGCAACATCAAGGTCGCGCTGCGCCGCCTGCGCCGGTTCGCGCGCGAGGGCATTCCCGAGGAGCTCGACATGGACGGCACCATCGCGGGCACGGCGAGGAACGCCGGCTACCTCGATCTCCATCTCGTGCCCGAGCGCCGCAATCGCGTGAAAGTGCTGCTGTTCCTCGACGTGGGTGGCTCGATGGACCCGTACGTGCGCGTCTGCGAGGAGCTCTTCTCGGCGACCAAGACCGAGTTCCGCCATCTCGAATACTTCTACTTCCACAACTGCGTCTACGATCACGTCTGGCGCGACAACGTGCGCCGGCGCAACGAACGCGTGGCCACGTGGGACATCCTGCACAAGTACGGCCCGGACTGGAAGGTGATCTTCGTCGGCGACGCCGCGATGAGCCCCTACGAGCTCGTCCAGGCGGGCGGCTCCGTCGAGTACGCGAACGAGGAGCCGGGTGTCGTCTGGATCAAGCGGATCGCCGACCATTTTCGCCGCGTCATCTGGTGGAACCCCGAGCCGCCGCGCGCGTGGGAGTACACGCGCTCGACGCAGATCGTGCTGCAGACGGTCGGCCCGCGCATGTTCCCGCTGACGCTCGACGGCATCGCGCGCGGCATCGACGCGCTGCGGCACTGACGAGAGAGAGGAGCCAGCGATGAAAGTCCGGGCCGCGGTTGCGCACAAGGCGGGGGCACCGCTCACCATCGAGACGGTCGACCTCGCGGGACCCAAGTCCGGCGAGGTCCTGGTCGAGATCAAGGCGACCGGCCTTTGCCACACCGACGACTACACGCGCTCGGGCGCGGATCCGGAAGGCCTGTTTCCGGCGATCCTCGGACACGAGGGCGCCGGTGTGGTCGTCGATGTCGGACCCGGCGTGACGGCCTTGAAGAAAGGCGATCACGTCATTCCGCTGTACACGCCCGAGTGCCGCCAGTGCAAGTCGTGCCTGTCCCGCAAGACCAACCTCTGCACCGCGATTCGGGCGACGCAAGGCCAGGGCCTGATGCCCGACGGCACCAGCCGCTTCTCGCTCGACGGCGAGCCGCTCTTTCACTACATGGGCTGCTCGACGTTCGCCAACTTCACCGTGTTGCCCGAGATCGCGTTGGCGAAGATCCGCGACGACGCGCCGTTCGACAAGGTGTGCTACATCGGCTGCGGCGTGACCACGGGCATCGGTGCGGTGATCAATACCGCCAAGGTCGAGGCCGGTGCCAATATCGTGGTGTTCGGGCTCGGCGGCATCGGCCTCAACGTGGTTCAAGGCGCGCGGATGGTCGGCGCCAACATGATCGTCGGCGTCGACTTGAACCCGGCGCGCGAGGCACTGGCAAGGCAATTCGGCCTTACCCACTTCGTGAACCCGAAGGACGTCGAGGGCGACCTCGTCGCCGCACTTGGTCGAGCTCACGGGCGGCGGCGCCGACTACAGCTTCGAGTGCATCGGCAACGTCGACGTGATGCGCCAGGCGCTCGAATGCTGTCACCGCGGCTGGGGTACGTCGGTGATCATCGGCGTCGCGGGCGCGGGCCAGGAGATCAAGACGCGACCGTTCCAGCTCGTCACCGGACGCGTGTGGAAAGGCACCGCGTTCGGCGGCGCGCGCGGGCGCACCGACGTGCCGAAGATCGTCGACTGGTACATGGACGGCAAGATCGACATCGACGATCTCATCACGCACACACTGCCGCTCGAGCGCATCAACGAGGGCTTCGAGCTGATGCACGCGGGCACGTCGATCCGCGCGGTGGTCACCTATTGACCATCCGCTCGCGTGATGACAGGGGCGGCTGCGGCCGCCCCTTTGTCCGGATGTTCGCTAGATCGCAGCCACCCTCCGGCGCGAAGTCAGTTCGGTTGCGATCGCAAGGGCGGTCAGTACCCACACGATGAGCGGTCCGGTCGGCAGATCGAGTGCCGCCGAGAGAAGGAGGCCGATCGCGTAGCCCGCAGCCCCGAGCGCCCAGGCCGCCGCCACGCGGTATCGCGTCATGCGGCGCGTGGCGAGCGGCGGGACGATCAACGTGGCGAACACCAGGTACAGCCCGACGAGTTGCACCGACACGGTGACGGTGAGCGCGAACAGCGCATAGAAGCCCATGCGGCCGAGACGATCGCCGTAACCGAACCACGCGAACAGGACCAGCGCATACACGGCAGCAGTCCACGCGAGGCCTTTCCACTGCACCCAGAGGATTTGACCGACCAGCAGGTCGCGCAGATGCTCGCTCCCGTGCACGTTGCTCGCAAGGAGGAGTACGCTGCCCGTCGCACCCAGGACGAAGGTGACGCCGATCACCGCCTCCTGGACGTCCGGCCAGTGACGCTCGGTCCAGGTGAGCAGCAACGCGCCGGCAAGCGCCGCCGCGAGCGCGGCGACCTGCACGGCCGCACCCTGCGGCTCGAATCCGAGCTGGTCGGCGAGCAGGACTCCGCAACCCGCGATCTGCGCGATCGCGAGGTCGATGAACACGATGCCGCGCGCGAGCACCTGGGTGCCCAGCGGAACGTGCGTGGCGGTCACGAGGATTCCTGCGACGAGCGCCGGCAGGAGAATCGAAATCTCGACCGCCGACAGATTCACTGTTGCCCCTGGAGGAGGCGCGCGATCGTGTCGTCGAACAGGCCGTACAGGTCCTTGGCTGCATCGTCCCCGCCCACGGTGAATGGCAGCATGACCGCGTTGATCTTCGCGCGTTCGGCAATCCATTGCGACGCGCGGTCGCTCTGATAGGCGGCGCGGATCACCATCCTGACCGGCTGGCGTTGCAGGATCGCGAGGACCTCGGTCAGATGCGCGGTCGTCGGCTCCACCCCCGGCTTGGGTTCGAGCGCGGCCACCTCGTTCAGTCCGAGCCACACCTCGAGATAGGTGAATGCCTTGTGCTGCACCACGATCGGCGCGCCCTTGAGCGGCGCCGCCTGCTTCTCCCAGTTCGCGATGGCCGCGCTCCAGCGGTCGGCAAACGCCTTGTAGCGTGCCTGGTAGTAGGCAGCGTTGGCGGGGTCGAGCTGGGCCAGCCGCGCGGCGAGCGGACCGGCCACGCGCGCGATGTTGCGCGGGTCGGTCTGGATGTGCGGATTGCCTCCGGGATGGACGTCGCCTTCGGAACGGTCGAGGCGCGCCGGCTTCTCGAGCAGCGTCACGTACGCTGTCGCCTCGAAGTAACCGGGCTTGCCGGGCTGGATCTTCGGGTTTCCGGCTTGTTGCGTGACGAGCGGCAGCCAGCCGATTTCGAGCTCGGCGCCGGTGGCGACGACGAGATCGGCGCTTCGCGCACGGGCGATCAAGCTCGGCTTCGCCTCCACGTGATGGGCATCCTGCAGCGCATTGGTTGCGGTGTAGATCACGACCTTGTCGCCGCCCAGCTCTGCGGTGAGCGCGCTCCACTCGGGCATCGTCGCAAACACGTTGAGCACGGCGAGCGCCTGAGCCGCGCCGACGGAAAGCGCGATGCCGAAGGTCACCTTCAGTATTTTGTTCATGCGGGCCTCTTCAGAATTTGTGTGCGCCGTGCGCGCCGAGCGTCAGGATGTATTGGACGAAGAGCTGGTTGTCGGTAACTTCGGGCTGCACCTTGCTTTGCTGCCACTGGATCCGGAACCGGCTGAACTCCGAAGGCGTGTAGTCGACCATGATCGAATAGCGCTGCGGATTGAAGGAGTCCTGCGCGAGGTAGGTCCCGTTGTCCCCGTAGTTCACGCTGCCCGTGGCGAGTCGGTCGTACCGTGCGCCCACGCGCCAGGTGGGTATGAACTGGTAGACGCCGTCGATGTACCAGCCGCGCTGCTTCGACGAGTAGGTCGACGTGCTGGTGAGGCCGAGCGCGCCGTCGCTGTCGTAGGTGAGATTGCCGTTCTCCTTGCGCCAGAAGTATTCGCCCTGCAGCTTGAAATTGGTCTCCTTCGCGTTGCCGTACGGCGCCCATTTCCAGACGAAGTCCGCGATCGCGAGCTGGCTCTTGCCCGAAAAGGCGACCTGCGCCGAATTGCCCGCCAGGTCGTCCAGCGTGTACTCGCGGCCGTTCGGCCGCAATTGCAGGTAGGAGAGCCCCGCGCGCCAACTGTAGCTCGTACCGATGTCGCCGCCCGCGTGAACATACGCCGCGCCGCTGCCGATGCCGTTCTTGCTGCGGTCCGCGCCGGGAAAGTTCGAGCCGTCGCCGATCTCGCCGCCGAACTCCAGGAACGTCTCGGTCGGCGCCACCCATTTGAGCTGCAGCCCGTCGCTCTTGAATTGGCCGCCGAGGAACGCCTGATAGGGCAGTGGCGCGTCGAAAAAATCCCAGACGTGCTGGTGCTGGTCGTTCAGGTAGCCGATGGCGGACAGGAAGCGTCCGATCTTCGGGGTGAAACCGTTCGGAACCGCGGTGAACATGCCGTAGGCTTCCTCGACCTCGATCGTGTTCTCCGGAGTGAGGGAAAAGATCAGGTTGCCGAAGATCTTGTCGTCGACGCTCGCGGACAGTCCGAGCTCCGACTCCGCGATGGAAAATCCGCGTTTCGGCGGGGCGATTTCTCCGCCCGGGGCGAAGCCGTGAATGGCATATCGCTCCGGATCCTGCGACAGGTTGGTGTAGACCCCTTGTAGCACCGCGGAGATGGCCGGATTGAATGCACTCAATCCGCTCGTCGGAGCCGACGGTGCGGCAGTCGCGACGGGCGAGACGGGGACGGGTGGGGCAGACGGTGCCGCTACCGGTTGCGGTGCAGCCGCGGTCTTCGCTTCGGCCTCCTTCAATCGCTGCTCGAGCGCCTGGATGCGCGCCTCGTAACTGTCCTTCAATTGCCGGATTTCATCGCGGATCTGCGCGAGATCGGCGTCGGCCGCCGCGTGGGCGGCGGACGTTGCGAGCAGCGCCAGCGCAAATGCGCCGGACGCTGCGAGGGTCCTGGTCATGGGCCTCGCTCCTGTGATTGCGACAGAACTTCGCCGTCACGAAGGACGGCGGAACCGGGGCGAATCAGAGGAGCGCAGGCGGGGCGCGGCTAAGGTACCAGGTGGGAGAGGAGACCGCGGGCGACGATGTCGCGACTTGCGGGAGCGCGGAAGCCGGGGCGAATTGGGGAACGTCGGCGCCGCCGGAGGCGATCGCGTTCGATCCGCCCGCGAAGAGCACGCAGAGCGCGCAGGACGTGTCGTCCGCGGGCAGCTGGAGCGTCGGCTCGTGCGCCCGATGGAAACCGTCGCCGAGGTGCGCGAGCGCATGCAGCTGCGCGCCCTGCTGCATGCCGACCAGCAGGAAGGTGAAGACAAAGGCGAGTATGCGCGAGTGCATTGTGGACGCTGCCTGACGCCCCACGAGTGACGCAGTTCCGGCCGGGGCCCCGATCCGCTAGTCTACTTGGTGTGCCATGTACAACCAAGGCGGCATTGCGGTACCGTCCGTTCCACGGTTCGCCAGGCCTGGTTGTCCGACCCAATGTGCGGGCCGGGGCCGCCGGTACGTAGCTCGCGTGGCATTGCACCAGGATTCGTCCGTGCGGAGGAAGACTCGGAATGCGGGATCTGCCGTCCACGATTCGCCTGCTGGGGCCGCCGCGGATCGTGCGCAGGTCGAGCCCACATCCGCTGGAGCGCAAGGCCGCGGGGCTGCTGGCCTACCTCGCGCTCCACGGTGAAAGCGCACGGAACACCCTTGCCACGCTGCTCTGGCCCGATGCCGAGCCCGACGGCGCGCGCAACAATCTCCGCCAGGCGCTGTTCAAGCTGCGCCGTGTCGCGCAGCAGGATCTGATCGCGGGCAGCACGCGCCTTGGCCTCGCGCCTGACGTCGGAGTTGATGCGCTCGGGAGGCCGCCGCCGGACGGCCAGTTGCTGGAAGGCTGCGACTACGCGGACTGCCCGGACTTCGCCGAATGGCTCGACGCGGAGCGCAGCCGTCTCGACCGGATGCGGCTCGAAGCCGCGATCGCCGAAGCGGAGGCGCTGGAGAGCGAGGGTCGCCTTGACGAGGCGGTGGTGCGTGCGGAGGACGTCGTGCGCCGGATGCCTTTGGAGGAACTCGGCCATCGGCGCGTGATGCGGCTGCACTACCTGCGCGGCGACCGGGCGGCCGCGCTCGCGGCCTACGAGCGATGTGCGCTGCGCTTGCGCCGCGAACTCGACGTCGAGCCCACGGAGGAAACACGTTCGCTGGCGGCCTCGCTCGAGGTGGCGGCGGTGCCGCTTCGCAGGGCCGCACCCGCGGTCGTTCCGGTCACCCTGTCTCGACCCCCTCACCTCGTCGGTCGCGAGAACGAGCTGGAGGCGGCCGATCGCGCGTGGCAAGAAGAGCGCGCGTTCGTCGTGGTCGGCGAGCCCGGGCTCGGCAAGTCGCGGTTCCTGGTCGAGTTCGGCGCCGACCATCCCGGCATGCTCGCCGCGGCCGCGCGTCCGGGTGACGCCGCGATTCCCTACGCATCGCTGGCGCGTCTTCTGCGCGCGGTCATCGAACGGATGCCCACGCTCGCCGAAGGTGCGTGGCGGGACGAGCTTTCGCGCCTGCTCCCCGAGCTCGGGTCCGCCTCGGGCCGATCGCGGGAAGGACGGCGCGTCGTCCTGCAGCGTGCATTGCGTGCGTTGCTCGAGGCCGCGATGGCGAACGGTGTCACGGCAATCGTCCTCGATGACTTGCACTTCGCCGACGAAGCGAGCGTGGAGATGCTGCACTCGCTCGCCGGGGCCGGCGAGCTTCCCGCGTTGCGCTGGGGCTTCGCGCAACGTCCGGCCGAGGGCGGATCGGCGGCGCGCGCGCTGCGCGAAGCACTGAGCGAGGTCGGCGCGCTCGTCGAGATTCCCCTTGCCCCGCTCGACGCGGCGCAGATGGGGAGGCTCGTCGACTCGCTCGCCATCCCTGGTCTCGAAGGGGCGCTCGTGGCCGGAGAGCTCGTCAAGGTCACCGGCGGCAATCCGCTGTTCGCGCTGGAGACCCTGAAACATGCGCTCGCGTCCGGCGCGTCACCGGCGCAGTTGCGCGAGGGGCGGCTGCCCCGTCCAACGAACGTGGGCGCGCTCATCGAGCGGCGGCTGAAGCAGTTGAGTCCCGGGGCGCTGGCGATCGCCCGCGTCGCGGCCCTAGCCGGAACCGACTTCGGCGCGGAGCTCGCGGCCCGCGTGCTGCAAACGAACGAGCTCGCCCTCGCCGACGACTGGAACGAGCTCGAGGCGGGCCACGTGCTCAAGGGTGCCGCCTTCGCGCACGACCTCGTGCACGAGGCGATGGTGCGAAGCATCCCGGCGCCGATCGCCCGGCAGGCGCACCGGCGCATCGCGCAGTTCCTCGAGGAGCGGGGCGGCGAGCCCGCGCGGCTGGCCGAGCACTGGACCGCGGCCGGCGAACCGGATCGGGCCGTGCCGCATTTCAAGGCCGCCGCGGTGCGCGCCGAGGCCGCGGCGCGGTTCGGCGAGGCGCGATCGCTGCTCGAGCGCGCCATCGCGATCACCGAACGCGCCGGGCTCGCGCGCGCGACGCTGGAGCTGCAGTTGCTGCTGGTCGAGTTGCTCAAGGACATCGGCGCAGCGGGGGAGACGCTGTCGGTCATCGAGCGCATGCGCGGCAATGTCGCCACGGCCGACGAGCGCATGCGGTTCGCGCGCTCCGAAGCCGAAGCGCTGGCGTACCTCGGAAAGTACGCACAGGCGGAGGCCACGGCGCGATGCGCGCTCGACGACCTGGACTGTGTCGAAGACGCCGACCCGTTGCGGGTGGCGGAAGTGCGACATGCGCTCGCGGAGAATCTCCTCGTCAATCGGCGCGTGCCCGAGGCCCTCGAACTGCTCGCGCTCGTCGAAAGGCCGCTGCGCAACCACCCGGACCCGCAGTTTCGCGGCTGGTTCCATTCCGACTACGCGCGGGCGCTCCTGCTGTCCGACCGTCTTGCGCAGGCCGATCAGCAGCTCGACGCGGGTCTCGAATTCGCCCGGCAGGTGGGCCGCCAGCGGATGATCTGCGGGATGGTTGCGATGAAGGGGCAGGTCGCCGCAGCGGCGGGGCTCATCCACGAGCCCGTCGAACGGTTTCACGAGGCGCAGCTCGCGGTCGCGGACCTCGAGCCTTCGGTGATCACGATGGTCCTGCAGTACTGGCTCGCCACTTCTCTCGTGGACGGCGGACGCTACCGGGAAGCGCTCGCCTCGCTCGAAATCGTGTTCGCCACCCCCGCGCAGACCGATGATTCGTGGCGCCAGCGCGCGCATGGCCTGCGGGCGCTCGTCTATGGGCATCTCGGGGAACGCCGCCTCGCCGTCCAATGCCTGGGCGAGGTCGATCGGTTGCCGACGCATCCGATGAGCCTTCCCGCGAAGGTCGTCACGAGAGTCGAGCTCGACTGGATTCTCGAGGCGCCGGTCGACGCCACGATCGAGCGCGGGCGCGCCGAACTCGCGAAGGTCGGCGCGCCGTCGGACCAATGGCGGCTCGCACTGGCGCAGGCCCTCGCGCGGCCCGCATCGATCGACGAGAAGGCGATGGAGTCGCTGTACCGGAGCGCGACGGACCGGGGACTGCTGGGGCATGCGCTCGCGGCCAGGCTCGCGCTGGCACTGGCCGCGGGCGGACGTGGCGACGCACGGGCCTGCGTCGAGAACGCGCGGGCGGCCCTCCAGGCGATGCGCCGCTACACGCTGCCCGGATGCTACCGGCCCCGACTGTGGCTCCTGTGCCACGACTTGCTGCGGGAGTTCGATGCCGGGCTTGCGGGTCGGTCGCTGCGCGACGGCGCGGACTGGATCCACGCGGTGGCGAGGTTCCACGTGCCCGAGTCCTTCCGCGACGGATTCCTGCATCGCAACCCAGTGAACCGCGCGCTGTTGCTGGCGGCGGAGCGCAGCACCGCCGGCCGATAACGCTCCGGTAACGCCGGCGTTCTACCTTGGGCGCACGCCCCGCGGGGCTTCGACCGAGGAGAAACGACATGGCAACGATTCCTGTCAGGCCACCGGCAGTCGGCTACGACGCGCGCAAGCTGCACGAAGTGTTCCGGTCCTGCGACGTCCCGTCGCGGCGCGGCGACGTGGCCGTCCTGCCGTCGTCCACGTCCGAAGCTCCCAGGACGCGCCGCTTTCGGCGGGAGCTCAACAACTACGACGCGAACGCGATCATCGTGTTCGCCGCCGCGCTGGTGCTGCTCGTCTGCCTGGTCGTCGCGATCGACTAGGGTCCGCCCGTTGCGCGCTACATCCCGCCGTGAGCGAAGGTGGGCGCGATCACCTGCGGCGCCATGCCGATCGGCGCCGGCTCGAGCACCGTGATCCGCCACAGCGTGCGAGCATCGTCCGGATCGATCAGCGTCGCCGAGTGCAGGAGCGACGCGTTGTCCCAGATCACGACGTCGCCGACGCCGTACTTGAGGCTGTACTGATACTTCGGTTGCGTCGAGTGCGCGGCGAGCTCGTCGAGGAGGTCGATGGCCTCGTCGTCGGGCATGCCGACGATGCCGAACGAGCTGCCGTTGACGGCATACAGCGACTTCCGGCCTGTCACCGGATGCGGGCGCGCGAGTCTGTGCGTGATGAGCGGCATCTTCGCCTTCTGCTCCTCGGTGAGCGGCGATGCCGCGGTGCGGCTCGCTCATCGGTGTCGTGGCGGTTGCCGTAGTGATGGATGCCGTAGAGCGGCTCGATCCGGCGCTTCATCGCCTCGGGCAGGTCGTCGTACGCCGCCTGCTGGTTGGCGAACAGCGTGTCGCCGCCCTGCTTCGGCACGACGATCGAGTAGAGCGTCGTCGCGCGCGCGGGCACCTGCAGGTACGAGTAGTCGGTGTGGAAGTACGAGCCGGCGTCCTGCAGGCCGGTGGGCTGGCCGTCCTTCTTCACGTTGGACAGGATCAGGATGTTGGGGTCGGCCGGATGGTGGAACTGGTCGATCACGTGCGGCTGCGGCGGGCCCAGACGGCGCGCGAAGCTCGACGAACTGCGCCGGCGTGAGCGATTGGCCGCGGAGCACGAGCACCTGCCCGGCGTAGAACGCGCGCTCGAGCTGTGCGAACGTCTCGGCGGACAGCGGCACCGAGATGTCGACGTCGTGGGCTTCGAGGCCGAAGCCCGGGCACAACGGCTCGGAACTTGGTCATCGATCGGCTCCCACGTCTCCGTCGGCGAGACCAGTGCCATTGCGCAATTCTCGTCCGGCGGATCCAGTCCGCCTACTTCAGGAACTCCGGCGATATGAGTTTCGGGAGGAAAAGGATGAGGTCCGGCCAGACGATCGTCAAGGCCAGCACGCCCAGCATCGGCATCAGCATGATCATGACGTCCTTCAGCACGTAGATCATGCGCACCTTGGCGATGGCGCAGGAGATCATCAGGCAGAGGCCGTAGGGCGGGGTCACGAGGCCGAAGGCGAGCGAGATGATGCCGACCATCGCGAAATGGACCGGATCCATGTGAACCGAGCGGGCGAGCGGCTCGAGGATCGTGCCGACGATGATGATGGCCGGGATCGCGTCGAGGAAGCAGCCGACGACGAGGAAGCAGAAGGCGATGAAGAAGCCGGTGGCGGTGATGCCCATCTCCCACGACGCGACGCCTGCCAGCAGCGCCTTCGGAATCTGGTAGTACGCGAGCAGCCAGCCGAACGCGCTGGCGGTGCCCACGCAGAACAGCGCGACCGCCGCGAGCTTGCCGGTGTCGATCAGCGCCGCCGTGCAGCTGCTTGCCGGCCCATCTCCCGGTAGATGAAGATCGACAGCGCGCCGGCGTAGAGCACGGCGATGCACGCCGACTCGGTGGCGGTGAACCAGCCGAAGATCTTGCCGCCGATGATGATCACCGGCGTCATCAGCGCCGGAATCGCGATCACCATCGCCGTGATGACTTCCTTGAAGTTCGAGCGCGGGTACTTCGGATAATTGCGCAGCTTCGCGTAGACGTGGACGGTGGCCATCTGCACCAGGCCCAGCAGCAGTCCGGGAATGATCCCGGCGAGGAACAGTGCGCCGATCGAGACGGTCAGCGTGCCGCCCCAGACGATCATCAGGATCGACGGCGGGATGATCACGGCGAGCACCGCCGACACCGCGGTGATGGCGACCGAGAACGACAGGTCGTAGCCTTCCTTGACCTGCGCCTCGATGAAGATCTTGCCCTGGCTCGCCGCGTCGGCCGTCGACGACCCCGAAATGCCGGCGAAGAAGATCGACAGCACGACGTTGACCTGCGCGAGGCCGCCCGGCAGGTGGCCGACCAGGTCGCGCGACAGGCGGACGAGTCGATCCGTGATGCCGCCGACGTTCATCAGGTTCGCCGTCAGCAGGAAGAACGGCACCGCCAGCAGGATGAACGAGTTGTACGACTTGAACGTCTGGTTGAACAGCACGAGCGGCGACAGCCGCGGCTCGATGACCAGGATCGGCAGGCAGGCCAGCCCCAGCGCGAACGCGATCGGCACGCGCAACGCCATCAGCGTGAAGAACACGCCGAACAGGATGAGCGCGGCGACGTCCGGCGTCAGCAGCGCGCCGCCGCTCACGAGCTGCCTCGCGGCGGGTCGAACAGCGTGCGCAGGTCGGCGCGGAATTTCTCGCCGAGGAACAGCACCCACGTGAAGCCGGCCAGCGGCCAGGCCGCGAAGATGAACGGCATCGGAAGCTCGGCGAGCTCGGAGTTCTGGCTCCAGCCGAACTGCACGAACTTGATGCCGTACCAGAGGAACACGAGCGCCAGCACCAGCACGAACACGTTCGAGATCAGCCGCAGCAGCGCATTGGCGCGCGGCTTCAGCTCCGGCCACAGGTCGACGTCGAAGTGCGCGCTGTCGCGGATGCCGACCATCGAGCCGATCATGATCATCCAGATGAAGAAGAAGCGCGCCATCTCCTCGGTCCAGATGTAGGACGGGATCAGCGCGGTGAACCGGGAGAAGATCTGCAGGCTGACCGGGATGATCAGGATGGCGACCGTGGCGACCAGCAGCCAGTTGAGGAGCCGGTAGTAGCCGGCGATGAACTTGCTCATTGGGGATCCCGGTACGGTGCGCATGGCGTCGGACAAAAAAAGACCGGCGCAAGACAGTTCTTGCGCCGGCCGCACTGCTGGAGCTACATCGAGTTGATCTTGTTGTAGATCGCCTCGGCGCCGATTTCCTTCGCGTACTCGGCCATCACCGGGTCGGCCAGCTTCTTCATCTGCGCGCGGTCGGCGAACGGGATCCGCTTCAGCTTGCCGGCCTTTTCCATCGCGACGAGCTTTTCCTCGTCGGCGCCCGATTCGATCTGGCGGCCGAAGATGCCCGCTTCCTTGCCGGCCTTGACGATCGCGGCCTGCAGGTCGGGCGGCAGCTTCTTGAACGTCTTCGCCGAGAAACAGATCGGCCGGATCGTGATCGCGTGCTGCGTCATGTTGAGGTTCGGGCCGACTTCGTAGAACTTCATCGCCTCGACGCCCGCGGCTTCGTTCTCGCCCGCCTGGATCACGCCGTTCTGGATCGCGTTGTAGACCTCGTCGTACGCGATCACCGTCGGCGCCATGCCGATGGCCGAGAACGTCTTGCTCCAGATCGGCGCGCCCTGGACGCGGACCTTGAGCCCCTTCATCTCCGCCAGGTTGCGCACCGCCTTGTTGGCGAAGATGTTGCGCGTGCCGCCGCCGGCGAAGCCGATCAGCATCACGTCGCCTTTCGCCGCCACCTCGTCGGCGACGGGCTTCAGCGTGTCGGCGTCGAGCACCTTGTTCCAGTGGTTCAGGTCGCGGAACAGGAACGGCGCGTCGATGAACGGCGCGGCCTTCGAGAACGTCGACATGTGCGCCGGAGACACGATCGCGTAGTCGACCGAGATGCCCTGGTTCATGTACGCGAAATAGTCCTTCTCGAGGCCGAGCTCGCTGTTCTTGTGCAGCACGAAGTTGATCGGCTTGCCGTAGTACTTGACGGTCAACTCCTGGAACTTCTCGAGCGCTCGGGTGAACGCATGGCCGTCGGCGAACTGCACGGCGCCGTGGAGCGTGATCGGCGCCTGGGCCGCGGCACCGAACGAAACGGCCAACGCGACCGCGCGACACACAGCGCATCACTGCGCGAAACGTATTTCGCATTTCTCTTCCTCCTGTGGATTCGAGCCCACCTCCGGCACCGGCAGCCTTCGTCCCGCGCCGCTCTCGTGGTCAGGTGGTCAGACCAATTGAACCGTGTTGTCCACGCGCTGTCAACGCGAAAGGTTTGCTGCTTTGCAGCATTCCCGATGTCACGGGTGTTCAGTGCTTGGCGCGCGGGCGCGCCCGTTCGCCGGCGGTGAGCGCCTTGACCTGCGCCTTCACGTCGAGCGTCTGCTTCTTGCCGGCCTTGTCCTCGAACGTGAGCTGCAGGGGCACCGTCTCGCCCTCCTTCAGCGGCGCGACGAGATCCATCAGCATCACGTGGTAGCCGCCCGGCTTCAGCTCGACCGCCTTGCCGGCGGGCAGCGCGAGCTTGTCGACGGCGCTCATCTTCATCACGCCGCCTTCGTGCTTCATTTCGTGGATCTCGACGATCTTCGCGACCGGCGACGTCGCGCCGACGAGCGCGCTGTCGGCGGCGACTTGAGCTGCATGAACGCGCCGGTGGCCTTCTGTCCGGTGACCGTGCCGCGCACCCAGGCGTCGGTGACGGCGACCTGCGCGGCGGCCGGCAGCGCGATACCGGCGAGGCCGGCGATCAAGAGCGTCGCCGCGATACGAATCGATTTCATCCACGCACTCCTTGATCGTTGCCCACGGATTGCCGTACCCGCACGCCCGAGAGCCGACGGCGCCGCATTCTACTCGACAGGGTCACGCCGCCGCGATGTCGTAGCGGATGGCAGCCGGTCGGCATAGCACCGGTCAATTGACGTCGATCAAGGAATCGGCAAAAAGGCAGGCGGTGCCATTGCCGACCCGCAAGCTTTGGGACTAGCCTGCAAAGAACCTACAACATCTTGTGGTCGGCGCGCCGCCGACGGGGTGCATCGCGCGCGCAACTCCATATGGGGGAATCCGTTCAGATGGTCTCGAGCATCGCCACCGGAGGTCCGGCCGAAAGAGCGTTGTCGCAGCCCCCGGCACTGCCGGCCGAGGTGGTCAAGCGCGACGGCCAGCGCGCGCCGTTCGACCTCGGGAAGATCGCGTCGGCGATCGAGCGCGCCGGCGCCGCGACCGGCGAATTCGACGCCGCGGAGGCGGCAGAGCTCGCGGCCGCGGTGGGACGCGTGCTCGCGCACCGGCACACCGGGCGGCGTCCCCGACATCGAGACGATCCAGGACTGCGTCGAGCACACGCTCGCCGCCGCCGGCTGGTTCCACACCGCGCGCGCCTACATCGTCTACCGCGACCGCCACGAGCGGCTGCGCGCCGACCGCAAGACGCTCGTCGACGTCGCCGCGTCGGTCGACGAGTATCTCGACCAGAAGGACTGGCGCGTCAACGCCAACGCCAACCAGGGCTACTCGCTCGGCGGCCTCATCCTCAACGTGTCGGGCAAGGTCGTCGCGAACTACTGGCTGTCGCACGTCTACGCGCCGGAGATCGGCCGCGCGCATCGCGACGGCGACGTCCACATCCACGACCTCGACATGCTCGCCGGCTACTGCGCCGGCTGGTCGCTTCGCCAGCTGCTGCACGAGGGCCTGAACGGCGTGCCCGGCAAGGTCGAGGCCGGGCCGCCGAAGCACATGTCGAGCGCCGTCGGGCAGATCGTCAACTTCCTCGGCACGCTGCAGAACGAATGGGCCGGCGCGCAGGCGTTCTCGTCGTTCGACACGTACATGGCGCCGTTCATCCGCCGCGACGCGATGAGCTACGACGCGGTGAAGCAGTGCATCCAGGAGCTGATCTACAACCTCAACGTGCCGTCGCGCTGGGGCACGCAGACGCCGTTCACGAACCTGACGTTCGACTGGGTGTGCCCGGAGGACCTGCGCGAGCAGATTCCCGTGATCGCGGGCGAGGAGATGCCCTTCTCGCTACGGCGAACTGCAGTCCGAAATGGACATGATCAACCGCGCGTACATCGAGGTGATGACCACGGGCGATGCCAAGGGACGCGTGTTCACGTTCCCGATCCCGACGTACAACATCACGCCGGATTTCGACTGGGACCACGCGAACTGCGAGGCGCTGTTCGCGATGACCGCGAAGTACGGGCTGCCGTACTTCCAGAACTTCCTCAACTCCGAATTGAAGCCGAACATGATCCGGTCGATGTGCTGCCGGCTGCAGCTCGACCTGCGCGAGCTGCTGAAGCGCGGCAACGGGCTCTTCGGCTCCGCCGAGCAGACGGGCTCCGTCGGCGTGGTGACGCTCAACTGCGCGCGGCTCGGCTACCTCTACGCCGACGACGAGATCGGCCTCTACGAGCGCGTCGACGAGCTCCTGGGCTACGCGAAGGACAGCCTCGAGGTGAAGCGCAAGGTGATCCAGCGGCTCATCGACCAGGGCCTCTTCCCTTACACGAAACGCTACCTCGGCACGCTGCGCAACCACTTCTCGACGATCGGCGTCAACGGCATCAACGAGATGGTGCGGAACTTCACCGGCGGCAACGACGACATCACCACGCCGTGGGGCCACGCCTTCGCCGTGCGGCTGCTCGACCACCTGCGCGCGCGGATCGTCGCGTTCCAGGAAGAGACCGGTCACATGTACAACCTCGAGGCGACTCCGGCCGAGGGGACGACCTACCGCTTCGCCAAGGAGGACAGGAAGCGCTGGCCCGACATCCTGCAGGCGGGAACGGCGGAGACGCCGTACTACACGAACAGTTCGCAGCTCCCGGTGGGCTTCACCGACGATCCGTTCGAGGCGCTATCGAGGCAGGAGGAGCTGCAGACCAAGTACACCGGCGGCACGGTGCTCCACCTCTACATGAGCGAGCGGATTACGTCGCCCGCAGACGTGCAAGGCGCTGGTGCGGCGCGCGCTCGAGCGTTTCCGGCTGCCTTACATCACGATCACGCCGACGTTCTCGATCTGCCCGAAGCACGGGTATCTCGACGGCGAGCACGAGTTCTGCCCGAAGTGCGACGAGGAAAGACTCGCCGAAAAGCGGCGCCAGCTGGCCGCCTGACCCGATGCCACGGACCGGAGGAGGACGATGAACACGATGACCGAAACGAAGCACGCTGACGGCAACGGTCACCCTGACCGACGACGAGCGCCAGCGCTGCGAAGTGTGGACACGCGTGATGGGCTATCACCGCCCCGTCGCGTCGTTCAACATCGGGAAGAAGGGCGAGCATCGCGAGCGCCGCTTCTTCCGGGAAGCGCGCCTCCGGCCGCATTGCTGAGGCGTGCCGCTGCGGGCTCTGCGCCCGGAGCAAGCATGCGTGACGGCCTTTCCGCGCCGACCGCTGCACGCGCCGATGCGCTGCGCGTGGGCGGCTTCGTCCCGTTCACGCTCACCGACTATCCGGGTGCGCTCGCCGCCGTCGTGTTCTGCCAGGGCTGCCCCTGGCGCTGCGGGTATTGTCACAATCCGCATCTCTTCGCCGCACGCGGCGACGACGAGCGCGATTTCGCGCGCATCCTCGATTGGCTCGGCACGCGCCGAGGGCTGCTCGATGCCGTCGTGTTCTCTGGCGGCGAACCCACGGCGCAGGCGGAGCTGCCGGCGGCGATCGCGGCGGTGCGCGCCCTGGGCTTCAGGGTCGGGCTGCACACCGGAGGTGCGTACCCGCGACGACTCGCGGCGCTGTTGCCGCATGTCGATTGGGTCGGCATCGACATCAAGGCACCGTGCACCGAGTACGAAGCGGTGACCGGCATCGCGGACAGCGGGGCCTCCGCATTCGCGAGTCTCGATCTCGTCCTCGCGTCCGGCATCGCGCACGAGATTCGCACGACCGTGCATCCGGCGTTGCATCCGCCCGATGCTCTCGAACGTCTCGCGCGCGAATTGGCCGAACGCGGGGTCGCTCGTTGGACATTGCAGCCGTTTCGCGCGACGGGCTGCGCGAACCAGGACCTCGTGTCGCGCGCGCCGCACGGGGCGACCATCGATGCTTCGCTGCTCGCACTGCTGTGCGCGCACGTCCCGCAGACAGTAATGCACGACTGAGCGCACAGGAAGATGCGGCCATTCGCCATTCATCGGTCGATCTAAGTCCTTTGACCTAATACTTCACTGCCTTCCGCAGCGTAGAGGTCCATCCGGCGCGACCACCTGTCGTTTCTTACAGGTGCGTGTCCACCCGACCGATTCTATCGTCCCCTCGCGCCAACTCAACGAGCGTTTCGCGCGCGGGAGGGGAAAGTGGTCCGTCCGATTGCACTGTGGCTTGTCACGTCCTGGCTGATGGCGGCCGGCGTGGTCAATGCGGCATCGAACGTGGTGCAATTGAGCTACGACGCGGTCGGCAACATCGTCGCGATCGATCGCGTCAATGCCGCGCCGATCACGCTGACCGGGTTCGCGCCGATTTCCGGAGCCGTGGGCACCAGCGTGGCAATCAAGGGTACGGGCTTCAGCCCGTCACCGGCCGGCAACGTGGTTGCGTTCAACGGTGCCCCGGCCACGGTCGTCGCGGCGTCGACCACGTCGCTCGCGGTCGCCGTACCGGCATCCGCCAACACAGGAAAGGTCACGGTAACAGTCGCCGGCAATACGGCCGTCAGCGCGCAGGACTTCGTCGTCGCCACTGCGATTGCGCCGCCCGGCGAGGTCGCGCCCGGCGACGTCATCGCTACGGCACGGCTCACCATCAACGGCCCGCCGCAAAGCATCGGGCTCTACGCGACGAACAAGTATGGGCTGCTCCTGTTCGACGGCGCCGCGGGCGCGTGGCTCAGTCTGCACGCCGGCAATTTCACCATCAATCCCGCGGGAGCGACGATTGCCTACACGATCTACAAGCCGGACAACACACAACTCGTCAGCGGCAAGCTGGAGGCAACGAGCCTCTCGATCCACTTGCCGGCGCTGCCGATGGCCGGCGCGTATTCGCTGCTGCTGCGCACCGGCATCGCCCAGGTTTCCCTCGATGCGAAGGTCGAGGCCAACGCCTTCGTTCCGGCGGACGGGACGACGCTGGCGATCACGCGGAGTGCGGGGCAGTCCACGCGGGCACTGATCGCAGGCACGGCGGGGGACCAGAAAGCGCTGATGGTGTCCGGGCTCGTCACGGCCCCCGCCGGCGGCACGCTCGACATCACGATCGCGGCGCCGAACGGCTCGACGTTTCGACGCGTGAACGCCGTGAACCTCGGCACGACGTCGCCGCTGCCGCCGTTCGTCGTGACCGGTGTGCACTCGGCGGTGTTCGTGACGCCTGCCCAGACGACCCAGTCCGCCTTCAAGGTCGGGCTCACCGGAGGCCTCGTGATTCCCGTCGACGGGGCGCCGGCCGACGTCGCCATCGCGAATCCCGGGGCGGGAGCGCACCTCAGGTTCGCCGGCATCGCCGGAGAGAATCTCGGGCTCGGCGTTTCCGGCGTCGCGCTCGTCCCGGCGGCGGTCACGGTCACGAACATGGCGGTCTACCGGCCGGATGCGACATTGCTCGCGTGGTTCAGTTGTGGCGTCGACGGTACCCGGTGCGCCGCCAACCTCGAGAACCTGCCGGTCACCGGTAGCTACAGCATCATCGTGCAGCCTGCGAATGGGGCAACCGGAACCCAGCGGCTGTGGCTTTCGCGCGATGTGGCGGGGATCCTGGCCAGCGGCACGCCGGCGGGCCTGGTGCTCTCCCGTCCTGGCCAGAACGCACGCCTCACCTTTGCCGGCACGGCGGGCTCGCTGATTGCATTGCAGGTACGCGCCGTGGCAACCAACCCGCCTGGCCAGGGAATCGTGGTGGTCGTGCGCGAGCCGAACAAGGCGCTGCTTTCCTCCACGCGCCTGACCGGCGCCGGACAAACGCTGAACCCGCCACCCCTGCCCGTCACGGGCACGTATACGGTCTTCCTGGAACCGGACAGCACGGCCAAGGGCGCGGCCACCGCGACTTTGGAGGTGCTGCTCACTCCGCGGTAAGGGGAGGCAATGACCATGAGAGCCTCATCACGCTGGACGTTCGCACTTGTCCTGTGCCTCGCGTGCTGCGCGAAGGCGGTCGCCCAGGCGATCGACACGCGATGCATCGCCGACGGCGGTGTCGCCCTTTGCAGCGAACCGACGAATGTCGCCGACCCGGCGAGCGCTCCGGTGGACAGTGACCTGTGGACTTACAACCTCTGCGATTTCGCCGGACCGTTCGGCGCGCGCGCGGCCGCCTGGACCAAGGCGCGGGGAGGCAAACCCGTTTTCGATGCCGACCTCGTCCCCGTGTCGACGACGTTCGAGCAGATCGTCAACAACGCCTGCCAGATGGCCGTGACCGACAGCGGCTGGGGCTACACCATACCGTCCAACATCCTTTGCTGGAGCGGAGCACCGGTCACCCGAAATCGAAGCTTGATCCGCGATTTCCGGAAGCTCTCGTTCAGCGGGCTGACGCCCGGCACCAACGGCTGCACTGCCGCCTGGACGGATGTCGTATTCGCCGGCAAGTGGCGCGGCGTCGCGTGTCCCAGGACTTACAACACGCGCACGAAGGCCAACGGCGACCTCGAGTGCTGGAAGATTCCGCCGGAGTGCACGGTGCGCGGCAAGGTCGGAAATCCCATCACGCTCCTCGACGGGTGCAAGGCCCAGCGGGAACCGGACTATCGGTCGCGCACCCCGGACGGCATCGAAGTCGAGCGCTTCTACAACAGCGGGAGTTACTTCCGCTTCGACGTCGCGCCGGAACGGGCGAGCGACGTCTGGCGTACCACATGGGACCGGCGCGTTCTGGTGCCGCCGGTGTCCGGCAACGTCCTCGCCTATGCGCAGCGCGCCGACGGCACGCTGCAGGTGTTTGCATCGAGCGGAAGGGAGATCCAGAACCATCAGGGCGGTGCGTCCGCGCTGCTGCAGCGCCTGACCGATACTTCCGGAGTTGCGACGGGATGGCAGCTCATCACGGCAGACCGGGACGTCGAAACCTACGATGCCGCCGGCCGGCTGCTTGCGATCGCGCTCCGCAACGGACGCACTTTCGCCCTGACGTATTCCACGGCGGGCCGACTCGCGAGCGTCGCCGATGCGTTCGGCGGCAGGGTGACGTTCACCTATGACGCCGCCGGCCGCCGCGGGGGCTTTGTCGCGCCCGGCGATCGCGCCTACGTCTATGGCTACGACGCCATGGGGAGGCTCACGACGGTTACCTATCCCGACAGTGCGATTCGTACCTACCATTACGAGGACGTCAATTTCGTGCACGCGCTGACCGGGATCACCGACGAGAACGGCACGCGCTTCGCCACGTGGCGTTACGATGGCGTGGGCCGAGCCGTCTCGTCGCAGCACGCCGGTGGCGCCGAGAACGTGTCGCTCTACTATGGGTCGTTCTCGCCGACCGCCAACGACGGCAGGACGCTCGCCGTCGACGCCTTCGGGACGACGCGCATTTACAATTACCAGGTCGTGGGCGGGGTTGCGCGCATCCGGTTCGTCAGCGATCCGGTCGGCGCGGTCGTCTCCACCTTCGACGCCAACGGCAACGTCGCGACGTATCGCGATGCCAACGGCAACCAGACGACCTACACGCACGACCTGGCGCGGAACCTGGAGATATCGCGCACGGAAGCCCATGGCACCGCGCTCGCGCGTACGATTTCGACCCAGTGGCATCCTGTCCACCGGCTGCCGACGAAAGTCACGGTCCCGTCTGGCGTCGCCGGCGGCACCGAAGTCACCGATTATGTCTACGACCCGCAGGGCAATCTGCGGCAGAAGACCGTCACCGCGGGCGGCAGGTCGCGACAATGGACCATGACCTACAACGCGCTCGGGCAGACGCTCACGGTCGACGGACCGCGCACGGACCTGGCTGATGTCACGACGTACATCCACTACGATCGGGCCGACGCGTGTGTCGGATGCCGTGGCAACGTGAAGTCGATGACCAATGCGGCGGGGCACGCGACGACATTCGACGCCTACGATGTCGACGGCCAGCCCACGCGCATCACCGATCCCAACGGCGTGGTGTCGACCTATGGCTACGACGTTCGGGGCCGCCTGCGGTCACGCACGACGAATGCCGGCAGTCCGCAGGCCGAGATCACGCGATTCGACTACGACCGCGCGGGGCAGCTCGTCGCGACGACGTTGCCGGACGGCAGCGTCATACGCTACCAGTACGACGCCGCGCATCGCCTGACGGAGATCGCGGACGGTTCCGGCAACGTGATCCAGTACACGCTGGACGCGATGGGCAACCGGATCAAGGAGGACGTTTTCGATCCGACGGATCGGCTGCAGAGGACGGGGCGACGCATCTACGACGCGCTCAACCGCCTCTACAACGACATCGGCGCGGCGGGCCAGAAGTCGACCTATTCCCATGATGCGAACGGCAACCGGAAGGCGAGCACCGATCCCCTCGATCGGAACACCGCACTCAATTACGATGCGCTGAACCGCCTGTTGAGCTCGACCGACGCCGCCGGAGGCGTCACCCGATATGGCTACGACGCCAAGGATCGCCTGGCGAGCGTCCGGGATCCTATCAATCTGACGACCACCTACACCTACGACGGCCTCGGTAATCTGACGCAACTGGCGAGCCCGGACACCGGAATCGCGACCTATGTGTCCGACGCGGCCGGCAACGTGGTGGGGACGACCGACGCCCGCGGCATGGCGACCAGCTACGGCTACGATGCCCTCGATCGCCGGACACTCGCGACGTTCGCGGGAGGCAGCGTCGCGTTCGAGTACGACAACAGCGCGACGGGCGGCGCGTTCGCCAAGGGTCGATTGACGAGGCTCGCCGATCCGTCGGGCGCCAGCACCTACCTCTACGATGCCTGGGGGCGCGTGCTGCGCAAGACGCAGACGGTGGGCGGCGATGCGATGGCCAGGAATTTTGTGGTGAGCTACCAGTACGCGGCCGGGCGGATGACCGGGATCACCTTTCCCTCGGGACGTAGCTTGAGCTACGCTTTCGACGCGCAGGGACGGGTGAGCGCAATTGCAGTGGCCGGACGGGCCGTGTTGAGTGGCGCGACCTACGTTCCCTTCGGGCCGACGCAAGGCTGGACCTGGGCCAACGGGCAGGTCTATCGCCGCGCGTTCGATGCGGATGGCCGGGTCGCAACGGTGACGACAGGTCCTGACACGACGGCCTTCGGCAATGCTCGCTGGACATTCGGCTACGATTCCCTGAATCGCCTGACCACCGCAACGCTGCCGCAGGGCGACACACTGACCTATGCCTACGACGGCAACGGCAACCGCAAGCAGGAGGCGCGGGTGGGCGCGGTGACCAACTACGGCTACCTGGCGACGTCGAACCGCCTGCAGGGGCTCTCGGGCGCGGCGGCGAAGAGTTTCGTCTACGACGCGGCCGGCAATCTCACGAGCAACGGGAGCGTCACTTTCACCTACGACGGACGCGGCCGGCTCGCCCAGGCGAGCAACGGCTATCGTTATGCATTCAACGGGCTGGGCCAGCGGGTGAGCAAGAGCGGACCTGGCGGAACCACTTACTTCGTCTACGACGAGCAGGGTCGCCTGATCGGCGAGTACGATGCGTCAGGGGCGACTCGCCAGGAGCTCGTCTACCTGGCCGACATTCCAGTGGCGAGCGTGCGGCCGGCGGCAGGCGGTGGCTTCGACATCTATTCGATCTACAGCGATCATCTGAACACGCCGCGGCTCATCACCGATGCAGCGAACCGGAAGGTGTGGGAATGGCCGCTCGATACGTTCGGCGCGGGAGCCGCGCACGAAAACCCCAGCGGCCTCGGCGTGTTCTCCTTCAACCTGCGGTTCCCCGGGCAGTACCACGATGCCGAGACGGGGCTGCACTACAACTACTTCCGCGACTACGATCCGAGCGGTCGGGAGGTATGTGGAGAGCGATCCGATTGGACTGCGCGGAGGATTCAACACGTATGCCTACGGCGAAAATGACCCGACTCGCTTCTCCGATCCGTCCGGCCTCGCCGTCTATCTATGCCTACGACGCACCAGCTTCCGAGTGGGCAATCACACATATTTCTACGACGACAAGTCAGGACAATGCTGCGGATATCAGGGCTGGAGTAGCGCGCACCCACTCCGCAACTGCCCGGATCGGAATCGCGGGCCGGGCGTCGATCCCTGCACGCTGATCTCCACGAGTGACGACGACGCGGGGCGGCTGTTCACCTGCTGTCAGCAGAAAGCAAACCCATGGACTTACTTTCCGACTCTCAACGACTGCCAGGGTATGGCGAATGAATGCATTCGCGAGATCGGCATGGCTCCACCCTACAACCCCAGTACGGGCCGCTGGCAGGAATGCGGCACATGTTGGAGGCAATGATGGGCGCCTCGACACTTCGCGTGCTAGAGCGCGTAGGCGGTTTCGCGCTCGTGTTGCTGGGTGTCGTCTGGCTGGTGATGGGCGTACGGTCAATTGCGCCCAGCGGCCTCCTCGGCCGCGGCGCCTTGGTCGTCGCGCTCATGTCGGCCATGCTTCTTCTCGGCGGCGCACTGTTGGCAAAGCCGCGCGCCTCGGCCGTCGGACGCGTCATTTCCATCATCGTCTGCGTGCTGGGTGCCCTTCGCGAGCTAATGCTCTTGGACCACGGGGACGGGTTCTCGCTGCAACAAGGGGATTGGGTCGGCGTCTCGCTGTTGGCGCTCTATGCGGCGGTAACGATCATTGCGACGGCCAGCTTGATCACAGGTCGACGTTCGGCGACGAACTAACATACATCGTCTATAACTACTTCCGCGACTACAATCCGAACGTCGGGAGGTATATCGGGACAGGACCGCCGGAGTGTCTTTTCCATTGGCCGTCGACACCGCAACGACCGATATCCGAATCTACCGCGCGCCCGCAAACGCGTCCCTATAGTGCAGATACCAGTCGCTGACGAACAACTCGTCAGCGTCATGCGTCTTCTTCAGCGTGAGAAACTCGCGGAAGCGCGGGTAACAGTCTTCCACCTGCGCTGCCGACGCGTAGCGGTGGTAGGTAAGAAAGTAGCTCCCGCCAAGGGCACGCGACGCGTCGATCAATGCGCGAAAAGTGTCGGCGGTACGCTGCAGGCCCGCCTCGGTATGCGGCGTCCTGATGTTGAAGATGATGCAGGCGTAATCGTCCTTCGCCCATGGCAGGAAGGACGTCGTGTCGCGCAGAATGGCGCGGATCGTGCCGTAGATGACCTCCGAATCGTGCGCCCGCAATATGTCGCGGGCGCGTGTCATGAAGGCAATGATCTGGTGCCGGGGCACGTAGTGCTCGCCGATCACGAGGGTCTCTTTCGGGGCGTGCGCGGCTTCGGCGCCGCGCGTGCTTTGCAGGAAGTCCGCGTAGCTCGGAATATAGGTGCTGAGCTGCATGGTGTCCGACCAATAGCAGTTGCCGTCGGTGCTCAGGTAGTGTTGGGCGTAGAGCTTGAATGCGGTCTTCTTGTCGTCGTGGGCGAGCTTCAGCAGCTTCAACCACGTGTCAGGCGCGAGATCCGCGGCCGGTGCGGGTTCGGACTCGTCGGCGGACATCGGTTTGTAGCAGGCGAATACGCCGCGCCGCAGGAAGTTGTCCTCTGTGGCATCGATGACGAACTGAAAGTCACCGAACAGACAACCTTGCTCGACGCGACGGAAAACGGCATTCATGGCGTCGTCGAGGTCGATGATGTCGACCACGCGCTTGACGCGCAGGCGTGGCGACAACCGCAAAGTCGCCGAGTAGATGACGCCGAACAAGCCATAGCCGCCGATGACGAGCGCGAAGAGTTTCGCGTTCCGGGTGCGGCTGCAGACCAGAACATTGGCGGCCGCGTCGACCAGCGTGAGGTCCTCGATGTCGTCGGCCATCGGCTGCATCAGCAGGCCGCGCCCATGGGCGTTGGCGGAGATCGAGCCGCCCAGCGTCACCGCGTCGACGCCGGTCTGCTTTTGGCGGATGCCCCAGCCGATGCCCGAAGCGGCGACCATTTGATGGCTCGCGGCAATGATGGCCGGCCAATCGGCACCCGCTTCGATGTGCAGCAGGCCCTTGTCCGAGTCGGGGCTCAGCACACGGTTCAGTCCCGTCGTGTCGATATGGACAGACCCGCCGGCAAACTGTTGTCCGCCCATCGCGTGACAGCCTCCCGCCACCGAAATCTTCATGCCAAGGCTGCGTGCGCCCGCAATGGCCGATTGCAGCTCGGCCAACGTTCGCGGGCGTTCGATGCGCGCAACGGTGGTGCGATTCAGCTGGGAGTGAACGTCGTTGAGCGTAGAGGTCATGACTTGCCGTGTGGTCGCGGGCTGCGGGATCGGGCGCAAGTGGAGGGTATTACACCGGCATCCCTGTGGCAAAATGTTCGCCGTGCAATCGCTCGCATCAGCACCGGCCAACGCCATCGGCAACCCCTACGCAGATAGACCCCGCGCGAGCGGCCACCGGCGCGTCGCGGCGTGGCTCTTCTTCTGTTGCGCGCTGGTGTTCGCAATGGTCGTGGTGGGTGGCGTCACGCGGCTCACGCATTCGGGCCTTTCGATCGTCGAGTGGCAGCCGATCGTCGGTACGCTGCCGCCGCTGTCGCAGGCGGATTGGCAGCAGGCGTTCGACAAGTACCGGCTCACACCCGAGTACAAGCTGGTGAACAAGGGGATGACCCTCGACGCGTTCAAGGGCATCTTCTGGTGGGAGTACTGGCACCGGCTGCTCGGCCGGCTGATCGGCGTTGTCTTTCTCGTGCCGCTGCTGTGGTTCATCGCGCGCCGGGAGATTCCGCCCGGATACGCGTGGAAGCTCTTCGCCGTCTTCATGCTGGGCGGGCTGCAGGGGGCGATGGGCTGGTACATGGTGCAAAGCGGTCTCGTCGACGATCCATGGGTATCGCAGTTCCGCCTCACCGCGCACCTCGGTCTCGCGCTCGCGATTTTCGCGGCGATGCTTTGGCTCGGGCTCTCGCTGATCCATCCTCCCCGCGCCAAGTGGGATCTGGTGCCGGACCCGTCGACTCGAGCCTGGGCGATCGGCGTCGCCGTGCTCGTGTACGTGATGGCGCTCTCCGGCGGGTTGGTCGCCGGCATCCGGGCCGGATTTGCCTACAACACGTTTCCGCTGATGAATGGTCACCTGGTGCCCCCCGAGATCTTCATGCTCCAGCCGTGGTGGCGAAACTTCTTCTGGAACATGGCGACGGTGCAGTTCGATCACCGGTTGCTGGCGTTGCTCATCGCCGTGGTCGTGCCGATCCTTTGGTGGAAGCTCAACCGGACGAGCTTGATTCCGGAACGCGCGCGCCGGGGCGGGCACCTGCTGGCCGCGCTCGTCGCCGTACAGATCGCGCTCGGGATCGCGACGCTCCTCCTCGTTGTTCCGCTGCCGCTCGCTGCGCTGCACCAGGCGGGCGCCGTGCTCGTTCTGGCGGCGGCGCTCAACGTGACGCACGCGTTGCGGTAGCCGATCCGGACGGGCGCTAGACGGTATGCTGTGCAAATGAACTTCTTGATCTCCGGCACGAGCCCGCCATGACGCACGTCTTCCACCGCCATCTCCGCCGCGCGCCACCGGTCGCCGTGGCCGGCCGCGGCATGTTCATCACCGACGCCGCCGGCAAGGAGTACCTCGATGCCTGCGGCGGCGCCGCGGTTTCGTGTCTCGGGCACGCTCACCCGGATGTGCTGGCGGCGATGCACGCGCAGACGGACAAGCTTGCGTACGCGCACACGAGCTTCTTCACGACGGAAGTCGCGGAAGCGCTTGCCGACCGCCTGGTCCGGACGGCGCCGGCCGGCACGAGCCACGCATACTTCGTGAGCGGCGGCTCCGAGGCCGTCGAAGCGGCGCTCAAGATGGCGCGCCAGTACTTCGTCGAGATCGGGCAACCGCAGCGCGCGACGTTCGTCGGGCGACGCCAGAGCTACCACGGCAACACGCTAGGCGCACTCGCCGTCGGCGGCAACACGTGGCGCCGGCGCCAGTTCGGCCCGCTCTTGATCGACGTCGAACATGTCGCGCCTTGCTACCCGTATCGCGACCAGCGGGAAAACGAAACCGCGGAGGCGTACGGTGCGCGACTGGCCGCCGAGCTCGACGCGGCCATGCAACGGATCGGACCGGACAAGGTGATCGCCTTCGTCGCCGAGACCGTCGGCGGCGCGACCGCCGGCGTCCTCACACCCGTGCCGGGATACTTCAAGGCAGTACGCGAGGTCTGCGACCGCCACGGGTGCCTGCTGATCCTCGACGAGGTGATGTGCGGCATGGGCCGCACCGGCACGCTGCACGCGTGCGAGCAGGAGGGCGTCGTGCCCGACCTTGTCGTGATCGCCAAAGGGCTGGGTGGCGGCTACCAGCCGATCGGTGCGGTGCTGGCCCAGCGGAAGGTCGTCGCGGCGATGGCGGAGGGCAGCGGCTTCTTCCAGCACGGCCATACCTATCTCGGCCATGCGGTCGCCTGCGCGGCGGCGCTTGCTGTGCAGGAAGTGATCGAGCGCGACGGGCTCCTCGCCCGCGTCAACGAACGCGGGGCGGACCTCATCGCGCGCCTCCGCGCGCGGCTGGGCTCCCACCCGCATGTCGGCGATCTGCGCGGGCGCGGGCTGTTCCTCGGGGTTGAGCTCGTGCGCCACCGGGCGACCAAGGCGCCTTTCGATCCGAAATTCGAGCTCCATGCGCGGGTGAAGCGCGAGGCCATGGCCCGCGGCCTCATGATCTACCCGATGGGCGGGACGATCGACGGCCGCCAGGGCGACCATGTCCTGCTCGCGCCCCCGTTCATCGTCGGGGAGGAGCACCTTGATCTCATCGTCGAACGGCTGCAAGCGGCCATCGACGCCGCTATCGCGACGGTTTAGGGCTATACTTTTTGGAGTCGGCGCCGCGTCCGCGGCTCGCCTGTTTTGTCGAGGAGAATGACCCCATGATGTTCCGCATCCCCAGCCTGGTCGTCGCGGTCGCGGCAGGCGCACTCGTCGGCGGCGCTTTCAGCTCGCCCGCCGTCGCGCAGCAGAAGTTCATCACCATCGGCACCGGCGGCGTCACCGGCGTCTACTACGCAGCCGGCGGCGCGATCTGCCGGCTCGTCAACAAGGATCGCGCCAAGCACGGCATCCGCTGCTCGGTGGAGTCCACCGGCGGCTCGGTGTTCAACGTCAACACGATCAAGGCCGGCGAGCTCGACATGGGCTTCTCGCAGTCCGACGTGCAGTTCAACGCCCTCAAGGGTCTCGGCCAGTTCAAGGATGCCGGTGCGTGGGCCGATGAGCGCTCCGTGTTCTCGGTGCACCCCGAGCCGTTCACCATCCTCGCCCGCAAGGAAGCCAACGTGAAGAGCTTCGCCGACTTCAAGGGCAAGCGTTTCAACGTCGGCAATCCCGGATCGGGCACGCGCGCATCGCTGGAAGAATTGCTCGCCGCGATGGGCTGGAAGCTCGGCGATTTCTCGCTCGCGTCCGAATTGAAAGCCGATGAGCATGGCCCGGCGCTGTGCGACGGCAAGATCGACGGCTTCTTCTACGGTGTCGGGCACCCGTCGGCGAACATCCAGGATCCGACTACGTCATGCGGCGCGAAGCTCGTGTCGCTGACCGGGCCCGCTGTCGACAAGCTGGTTGCCGACAAGCCGTATTACGCGAAGGCGACGATCCCTGGCGGTCTCTATCCGAACAACGCAGAGGCGACGAACACCTACGGCGTGCTGGCGACCGTCGTCTCATCGTCGAAGGTTCCGGCCGAAACCGTGTATCAGGTCGTCAAGGCGGTGTTCGACAATTTCGAGGAGTTCAAGAAGCTGCATCCGGCGCTCGCCAACTTGAAGCCGGAGCTGATGATCAAGGACGGCAACTCGGCGCCGCTGCACGACGGCGCAGTGCGCTACTACAAAGAGAAGGGCTGGATCAAGTAGGTTCGACGGAGGCCGGCGGGCGCGTTCTGGCGCGCGCCCACGACCAGCGAACGAACCGGGGGCGGAGGCGACTTCGCCCCCGTTTGTTTGGCAGGCAAGCACGGGGGAGCGGGCATGGCTACCGACATCGAGAAAGCACCCGAGGCACTGCAGGAGCTGGTCGCCAAGGTGGACACCGGGGCCAGAAAACCGGCGGGCGTCGCGGCCAAGGTGATCTTGACGGTGGCGCTCGCGTGGGCGCTGTTCCAGTTCTGGTATGCCTCGCCGCTGCCGTTCACGTTCGGCATCGGCATCCTGAACGACACCGAGGCGCGCTCGCTGCACCTCGCGTTCGCGCTCTTCCTCGCGTTCATGGCATGGCCCGCGTTCGGGTCCTCGCCCCGCGATCGCGTGCCGATCGTCGATTGGGCGTTGGCGCTGGCGGGCGCGTTTGCCGGAGCCTACCTGCTGCTGTTCTATCGCGAACTCGCGCAGCGGCCCGGACAGCCCACGACGATGGACATCGTCGTCGCGGTGACCGGCATCGTGCTGCTGCTCGAGGCGACCAGGCGCTCGGTCGGCTGGCCGATGGCCGCGCTTGCCGTGCTGTTCATCGCCTACAGCATGGGCGGGCCGTACCTGCCTGAAGTGCTGTCGCACAAGGGCGCGTCGGTGTCGCGCCTGATGTCGCACATGTGGCTCACGACCGAGGGCGTGTTCGGCATCGCGCTGGGGGTTTCGACCGGAACGATCTTCGTCTACGTGCTGTTCGGTACGCTGCTCGACCGCGCGGGCGGCGGCAACTACATGATGCAGGTGAGCTTCGCGGCGCTCGGCCATTTGCGCGGCGGGCCGGCGAAGGTGGCGGTCGTCTCGTCAGCTCTGAACGGGATGATTTCGGGTTCGTCGGTGTCGAATGTCGTCTCCGGCGGCATTTTCACGATTCCGCTGATGAAGAAGTCCGGCTACGGCGGCGTGAAGGCCGGGGCGATCGAGACGATGTCTTCGGTCAATGGCCAGATCATGCCGCCGGTCATGGGGGCGGCGGCCTTCCTGATGGTCGAGTACGTCGGCATTCCGTATTCGGAAATCGTCAAGAACGCGATCCTGCCGGCCACACTTTCCTACATCGGCCTGTTCTACATCGTCCACCTCGAGGCACTGAAGCTCAACATGCAGCCCATGCTGCGCCGGGAGCCGCGGTCGTGGACGTCCGCGTTGATCAGCACCGGACTCGGCGTTTCCGGGACGGTGATCGTGGTGTGCGTACTGTACTGGGTCCTCGAGCTGGCCAAGCGCATGCTGGGCGATGCCACGCCGTGGGTGGTCGGTGCGATCGTGGCGGCGCTCTACCTGTTCTCCGTCTGGGCGGCGTCGAAGAGCCCTGACCTGCCGCCGGACATCGACGTCGACAATCCGCATCCGCTGGAAACCTGGCCGGCGGTCAAGGCGGGCCTGCACTTCGTGCTGCCGATCGGCATGCTGATCTGGTGCCTGATGGTCGAGGAGATGTCGCCGTCGCTCTCCGCGTTCTGGGCGATCGTCATGCTCATCGCGCTGATGGTGACGCAACGGCCGCTGATCGACTTCTTCCGCGGCACCCGGACGGACCGCGCGTGGACGAGCGGCCTCAACGACGTGGTGCAGGGCTTCAACGACGGCTCGCGCAACATGATCGGCATCGGCGTGGCGACCGCGACAGCCGGCGTCATCGTCGGCGTGATCACGCTGACGGGCCTCGGCCTGCGGATGACCGAGTTTGTCGAGTTCGTCTCGCAGGGCAACGTGATCGCGATGCTGCTGTTCATCGCCTTCGTGTGCCTGGTGCTGGGCCTGGGCGTGCCGACGACGGCCAACTATGTGCTGGTCGCGACATTGATGGCGCCGGTGGTGGTCGAGCTCGGCGCGCGGTCGGGGCTCGTCATTCCGCTGATCGCGGTGCACCTGTTCGTCTTCTACTACGGGATCATGGGCGACATCACTCCGCCGGTAGGCCTTGCGACCTTCGCGGCGGCGGCGATCTCCGGCGAGAGCGCGATCGCCACGGGCATCCAGGGCTCGCTGTACGCGCTGCGCACCGTGATCCTGCCGTTCATCTGGGTCTTCAATCCGCAGCTGCTGCTGATCGACATCGACAGCGTGACGGAGTTGGTCAGCGTCATCGTCGCCTCGACCATCGCGATGCTCATTTTTGCCGCGGTGACGATGAACTGGTTCCGCGTGAAGAACCGGCCGTGGGAGATGCTCTTGCTGGTGGTTGCCTGCGTGCTGCTGTTCCGGCCGAACTTCTTCATGGACTTTCTCGCGCCGGAGTACACGCACCTGCCGGCGTCGAAGGCGGTCGAGGTTGCCGAGAACCTGCCCGAAGGCGGGCGCCTCGTGATGGTGATCGAGGGCGCGACGGTCGAGGGCGAAGACGTCACGAAAACGGTCGCCGTCCGGTTGGGGCCGGCGGGCGACGACGGCCGCAAGCGGCTCGCCGAGGCTGGACTCACGCTGTCCACACTGGGCGACGCCACGCAGATCGCGGGTGTGAAATTCGGCTCGCGCGCCAAGAAGTCGGGCTTCGAGCAAGGCTGGGACGTGGCGCGGATCGAAGTCCCGTCCGGCCGCGCGACGCCGCACTGGTTCTATCTGCCCGCGCTGGCGCTGATCGCGCTCGTCTGGTGGACGCAGGGGCGGCGCATGAAGACGACCGGATGGACGCCGCGCCCCGCGTCGCCCTGATCCACGCGCTCGCCCATTCGGCTGCGCCGATCAACGCGGAGTTCGACCGCGCGTGGCCGCAGTGCGTGCGCATGAACCTGCTGGACGACAGCCTCTCGGCGGACCTCGCGCGGAGCGCCGGAGGGCTCGACGTCCGTATGACCGCGCGCTTCGTTTCGCTTGCCGCCTACGCGCTCGGCAACGGCGCGCAGGGCATCCTGTTCACGTGCTCGGCGTTCGGACCGTGCATCGACGCCGTGGCCGCGCGCTGGCCCGGCGTGCCGGTATTGAAGCCGAACGAGGCGATGATCGACGACGCCGTCCGCGCCGCCACGATCGGGGGACGCCACGGGCGCATCGGCCTCGTCGCGACGTTCGCCCCGACGCTCGTGTCGATGCCGGCCGAGTTTCCGCCGGGCGTCGAGCTGGTTCCCGTGCTTGCCGAGGGCGCACTCGCGGCGCTCGACGCAGGCGACGTCGCGACACATGACAGGCTGGCGGCCGACGCCGCGCAGCGTGCGCATGCGCAAGGGTGCGAGGTGATCGCGCTCGCCCAGATGAGTCTCGCGCGCGCGGCACCCGCGATCGAACGCGCCGTGCCGTTGCCCGTGTGCACGACGCCGCGAAGCGCGGTGCGCCAGCTGCGGGCGCGTCTCGGTCACGGGCCGGCATGAAAAGCGACGCTGCCTCCGTCGGCGCCGCGGTTGCACCAATCGGCGCGGCAGGGGATCATATGCGGTTCCGACCGACGAAAGCCCGCAATGACCGACCCCCGCGCCCTCGACGAACCCCTCAACGAATCCGAGCTCGACGAGCTCGAATCGTTTCTCGCCTCCGACGCGGTGCCGCACGACTGCATGGATCTCGAGATGCTCGACGGCTATCTCGCGGCGATCGTGTCGGGGCCGGACGCGATTCAGCCATCGGAATGGCTGCCGCAGGTGTGGAGCGAGGGCAGCCGGAGCGCCGCCGCCGCGTTCGCCAGCAACGACCAGGCGCAGAAGATCATGGCGCTCGTGTTGCGGCACCTGGTGGGGATCCAGCGCACGCTCGACGAGTCGCCGACGCGCTTCAAGCCGCTCCTGTACCTGCCGGAGGAGAAGGCCCGCGGCAGCGAGCGCATGCCGCCCGAGGGCGCCGCATGGTGCGAAGGCTACATGGCCGGGGTCAAGCTGCGCGACGACGAGTGGCAGCCGCTGTTCGACGCGGCCGACGCCCGTGACTGGATCTTTCCGATCGAAGCGCTTGCCTTCGGCGATCGCGACGACGATTTCACGGAGTGGGTCGACAGCGATGAGAAGCGCGCGGAGCTGATCGACGAGCTGCCGGTGGCGGCTGTGCTCATCTACCGGTTCTGGCAGGAGCGCCGCAAGGTCAAGCCCACGCGTGGCATCGGTACGCGCCGCGACAGCTTGCCTGAGGCGACGCGCAAGTCGCGGCAACGCTTGCACTGACGTCTGCCGCATTCTCGATGCACAAGAGGCCGGAGCGATCCGGCCTTTTTCATTGGTTGGGGTGGTCCTCGTCGGAGGGGTGGTCGAATCGTGGCGCTCACAAATATTGCACTTGCCAACTGTCATGTGACTCTGCCAACATTCTGGCGGCGCCCATCCTGCGCTGCCCGATACGCCGCGCCTGGCGCATTCCTGCTCGCTCCCCGGAGTCGCTATGGATTTCATCTTCATGCTGACCCGCAACGACCGAACCATCGAGGATGCTGCCTATCTCGTTGATTCCGCGTCCGATCTTGGGGTGCGCCACATCGGCTTCAAGGATGTCGGCGTGCCGTTCGCCACCATGCAGGAAGTCGCGAGCACGATTCGGCGGCGCGGAGGGCTTTGCTATCTCGAAGTGGTAAGTACCACCCGCGAAGCCGTGCTCCGGTCGCTCGAAACGGCGCGCGCGCTCGACGTCGACCGGATCCTCGGCGGCACCGATCTCGATGCAGCGCAGCGCATCCTCGGCGACCTCGCGCACTATTTCCCGTTTCCCGGCCATCCGGCGGCCATCCGACACGGCTGGGAGGCTCGCCGGCGCTGGTTGCCAACCATTGCCGCCGTGCGCGCGCCATGGGCTGCGGGGGCGTGGATCTGCTCGCCTATCGGGCCACCGAGGCAGACCCGCTCGAACTGGTCCGGGCGGCGCGCGAAGCGTTGCCGGCGCGACAGCTGATCGTCGCCGGCAGCGTGAACTGCACGGAGCGGATTCATGCGCTCGCCGAAGCCGGCGTCGATGCGTTCACGATCGGCTCGGCGGTGTTCGACGGCGCGTTCTCGCCGTCCAAGGGATCGTTCCGGGGCCAGATCCTCGACATCCTCGAGGCCTGCGACAGGGCCCCCAAGATGGCGGCGTGAGCGCTCCGGGCCGCCAGTATTGGCCATGAGGGCGCTCGCGCCCGGGGGAACGGCGCACAGCGCCGATGGGGAGCGATGGCGCTCGACCAACTGCTGCGCGGCGATTACCCCGATCCGGATGGAGGTGCGCCGATCGGCGTGCCGATCAAGGCCATCCGCATCGAGCGCAGCCTTCGCGACATCGAGGCCGATCTCGTCGCGCCGCTCGGGCTCGGACGACGCCTCGCCGTGGTCAGCGATCCCGCGACGCACGCGGTGCTGGGCGCACGCCTGGAACGCGCGCTCGCCCGTCTCGGCACGATCGTGCCGGTGGTGCTCGAAGCACAACCGCATGCGGACGCCGAAACCGTGGCGGCGTTGAGGCGCGCGTGCAGCTCCGCCGATGCGCTGGTCGCGGTCGGATCCGGCACGATCAACGACCTCTGCAAATTCGCGGCGGCGAAGGACGGCAAGCCGTATGTGGTGTTCGCCACGGCCCCGTCGATGAACGGCTACACGTCGATGAACGCCGCGATCACGGTCGACGGGCACAAGAAGACGCTGCCGGCCGCGACGCCGCAGGCGGTGTTCATGGATCTCGAGGTGCTCGCGGCGGCGCCCGCGCGGATGATCCGCGCCGGCCTCGGCGATTCGCTTTGCCGGCCGACGGCGCAGGTCGACTGGCTGCTCTCGCACCATCTCGTCGGCACGCACGTACCGGAGCGCGCCGTTCGCGATGCTGGAGGAGGACGAATCGATCCTGCTGGACGCGCCCGAGGCACTGATGTCCGGCGATCTCGACGCGATGCGCGCGCTGGCGCGCACGCTCGTGCTGTCCGGCATCGGCATGACGATTTGCGGGGGCAGCTATCCGGCGAGCCAGGGCGAGCACCTCATCAGCCACTACATCGACATGTTCGCGCCGGCGGATCGCGGCACCTACCTCCATGGCGAGCAGGTGGCGGTGACGACGCTGACCATGGCCCGCATCCAGGAGAGCGGTGCTGGCGGACGGTCCGCCGCGATTGCGGGCGTCGCCCATCACGCGCGCCGTCTTGCGGGATCGTCTTCGGCGCCGACATCGGCGAATCGTGCTGGCGCGAATTCGAGCCGAAGCGGCTGACGGACGAAATCCGCGACGTCGCTTTCGCAACGCAGCGGCAAGCGTGTGGGACGGATCTTTCCGGCGATCTCCAGCGCGCGAGCGTTCCCGCCGCCCGTCTCGAAGCGATCATGAAGCGCGCGGGCGGGCCCGACGACGCCGGCGGACATCGGTCTCTCGCCCGACTTCTATGCGGCGGCCGTACGCAATGCGCGATTCCTGCGCGACCGGTACACTTTCCTGGACCTTGGCCGACGATGCCGGGCATCTCGCTCGCCTGTGGCCCTAGGAAAGCGTCCCCTCGGTGGCATCCAAAAGACAGCGTTTGACGCAGCAGGAACGCCACGCGCAGATCGCGGCGCTCCTTCGGCACGAAGGCACCGTGCGCATCGCCACGCTCGCCAAGGCGTTCGACGTGACCACCGAGACGGTGCGGCGCGATCTCGACGAATTGGCGGAGAGCGGCGCGCTCAATCGGACCTACGGCGGCGGCGCCAGCCGGTCGCTGATCGACGAGCCCGGCATCGGGGTGCGAGGCCGGTCGCACGCGGCGGAGCGCGGCCGGATCGCCCGCGCGGCAGCGCAAATGGTCGAGCAGGGCGACGTGCTGATGATCGACGGCGGCTCGACCACCCGTGCCTTCGCCCAGATGCTGGCGGCAAGGGAGCTTCGCCTCACCGTCGTCACGAACTGCCTGCCCGTGGCCAAGGCGCTTGGCGCGAATCCGCAAGCCCGCACGATCCTGTGCTGCGGGGATTACGTCGCGGCGGAGGACGGCGTCTACGGCGCCGAGGCCACGGATTTCATCCGCCGGTTCAAGGCGAACAAGGCGTTCATCGGCGCGGGCGGCGTGACACCGGAAGGCGTCACCGACGCGGACTCCCTCGGCTGCTCGATCAAGCGCGCGATGATCGGCGCGGTCGGACCGGACTATCCTGCTCGTCGACAGCTCGAAGTTCGACGTGAACCAGTTCGAGCGCGTGTGCCCGCTGTCGGACATCGACGCGATGGTGACCGAAGCGGCCCCGCCGAAGCGCCTGGCGCGCGGAGCTCAGGAGCGCCGCGGTTCACGTCGTGATCGCGGGGAGTGATCGACGATGGGCAGCGTGAAGCTGCGCCGATCGGCGTCTACGTCTTCGGCGTCCCGCGCGTTTCGGCCACGGGCCGCGCGCCACGAACACCCGGCGCGGATCGGTGGCCATGACGGTCATCGGCAGGCCGGCGGCCGCGAGCTCCTTGTACGTCGCCGGCGACATCACCGCGTAGGCTTCGGCGTGCGCACGCCAGCGCGTCTCGAAGTCGCTCATCTCGGCGACGAATTTGTCGGGCTCGGCGGCGATCCCGTCGGCGAGTTCGCCCTTTTCCGCGACCTGGGTCACCGGACGCCCGAGGTAGAACGGGACGCTCTGGTCCAGCATGCGGACGCTGTAGAACGGCGGTCCCGGCGGAAAGGATTCGCTGCTCGCCGACGAACGTGTCGATCGCCTGCTCGGACGAGAAGTAGGCGTCGAACACGTGCGTTCCGGCCAGCATGATCTGCAGCGCGACGACGTTCGCGGCCGCGATGAGCGTGATTCGTGCAGTCGCCACGACCCGCTTTCGCAGCACCGCCGCGAGCACGCCGCCCGCGACGAGCACGCCGCCGGCCGTCATGAGGAACGGCGGATACGCCGCGAGTCCTTCGCCGAGCTCGCGCAGCTTGGCGATGCTGCCGAGCCGGGTGGCGAACACCGCCAGCGCCGCACCTCCGACGATGCTCACGATCGCGGCGCTCGAGGCCATCTTCGGACGGCGCTCCGGCGACGCGAGCGCGATGAGCCACGCCATCGCGGGCAACGCCGGCAGGATGTACATCGGCAGCTTGGAGCTGGAGACGCTGAAGAAGGCGATCACGACGACGGCCCAGACCAGCAGCAATCGCTCGACCCTGAGGGAGCCCTGGCGCGGCGCGTTCCACGCATCGCGCATCGCACCCGGCAGCGCGCCCGTCCACGGCAGGAAGGCCGAGCGCCGCGATGGGCAGGAAGTACCACCACGGACCCGGACGGTGGTGACCCGGCTGGAGATACCGCCGGAAGTGCTCCTGGACGAAGAAGAGATCGAAGAACTCCGGGTTGGCGCGCTGCACGAGGATGAACCACGGCAGCGTGATGGCCAGGAACAGCACGATCCCGCGCAGCGTGAAGATGCCCTTGACGATCGACAGGTCGCGCTCGATCGCGGCGTAGATCGCGAGTGCGAGTCCGGGCAGCACGATGCCGACCAGTCCCTTCGCGAGCACCGCAAAGGCCAATGCCACCCAGACCAGCACCATCGCCCACGTCCGTGTCGCGGCGGTCGCGTCCTGGCGATGGGCGCCGATGAACGCGAGCAGTGCCAGCGAATGAAAGAACGCGAGGCCCATGTCGAGCGTGAGGATCTGCGCGCCGAACACGATGCCCCAGGCACTCGTGAGCCACCGCTCCCGCGATCAGCCCCGCATCCGGCCGCGCCATCGCCACCAGAGCGCCGCTGCCAGGATGCACGAGGATGTAGCCCAGGGCGGAAGGCCAGACGCGGGCCGACCACTCGTCGGGCTCGAAGATGCGGAAGACGACCGCCGTGACCCAGTATTGAAGCGGCGGCTTCTCGAAGTACTTGAGGTCGTTCAGGCGCGGGGTGACGAAGTCGCCGCTCACGAGCATTTCGCGCGCGATTTCGGCGTAGCGGCCTTCGTCCGGCCAGAACAATCCCCGCGTTTCCAGCGGACCGAACCACAGGACGAACAACAGCCCCGCGAGAACGGCGAACGTGGACCGGGGAGCCACGGTTGGCGACAGATTCAACCGCTCGCGCCCATGGTCGATGCATCCTTTCCGCTTGCAGGCGGGGAATCGGCAAGCATCAGCAATTCGCGCGCCGGGACGACGAAGCGCACGCGCGCGCCCGGCGCCAGCGCCTGCCCGAACCGCGCGTGCGGCAGGTCGGCGACGATGCGCACTGCGCCGACCAGGAGCTCGTGCCGGACGAACTCGCCCAGGAACTCGGTCGCGCCGACGTCGGCGTCGAAGGTGAGCCCCTCCATCTGGGTGTCACCCGCGAGACGCACCGCGTGCGGGCGAAACGCGACGACCAGCCGATCCCCGCGGTGCATCCTGCTGCCGGCGGCCGTGCGGCACAGGCAGCGGCGATTCGGCCCAGTCCCTCGATCTCGACGGCCTCGCGTCCTTCGCCATCGGCCACGACGTGCGCCGGATGGAAATTGATGGAGCCGACGAACCCGGCGACGAAACGGTCGACCGGCGCGTCGTAGAGCTCGCGCGGCGTGCCGACCTGGCGGATCGCGCCGCCTTCGAGCACGGCGAGGCGGTCGGCGATCGTCATCGCCTCCTGCTGGTCGTGCGTGACGAAGACGGTGGTGATGCCCGAGTCGCCGCTGCAGCCGTTTCAGCTCCAGCCCGGTCGACGCCCGCAGCTTCGCGTCGAGATTCGACAGCGGCTCGTCCAGCAGCAGCACGCGCGGCTCGATCGCGAGCGTGCGGGCGATCGCCACGCGCTGCTGCTGCCCGCCGGAGAGCTGGCCGGGACGGCGGTCGTCGTAGCCGGCGAGGCTCACGAGGTCGAGCATCTCCTGCACGCGCGCGCTCGATTCGCGGCCGCGGCCAGCGCCGCTCCTCCAGTCCGAACGCGACGTTCTGCGCCACGGTGAGATGCGGCCACAGCGCGTAGTTCTGGAACACCATGCCGATGTTGCGCTCCCACGGCGGCAACGCGGCGACGTCGACGCCGCCGATCCGCACGCGGCCGGCGTCGGCCCGGTTGAATCCGGCGAGGAGCCGCAGCAGCGTCGACTTGCCCGATCCCGACGGACCGAGCAGCGCGAAGAACTCGCCGGGGGCGACGGACAGCGAGATGTCGCGCAGCACGACGTTGGACCCGTAGGCGACGCTGACATCCTCGACCTCGATGGCAGTCCCTGTCGTTGGCAGTGTCTTCCTTCGTCATTCCGTATCCACGGCGATCTTCGCTCCTCCGGCGCGCGTGGCCAGCAGTCGGTGCGACAGCCACGTGCCGAGCCCGACGATCACGATGGCGATCACGCCCAGCGCCGCGGCGGGCCCGCGCGTCGCGATGCTCTGATTGTAGAGGTAGATGCCGTAGGACAGCGGCGCCTGCGATTCGCTCGTGGCGAGCAGGATCGTCGCCGACAGCTCGACCGCGGCGGTGATGAAGCTCGTGACGAAGCCGGCGAGGATTCCGCCCATCATCAGCGGGATCACGATCCGGCGCGCGGTGCGCCGGCGGTTGGCGCCGAGATTCTGCGCCGCTTCCTCGAGCGAGACGTGCACCTGCTGCAAGGCGGCGACGCACGAGCGTACGGCGTAGGGCAGGCGGCGCACGGCGTAGGCCAGCATGATCGCGAGCCAGCTCGCCGTCAGCGCGCCGCCGATGATCGGCAGCTCCAGCCCGCGGAACGCGCGCAGGAACCCGATCGCGAGCACGATGCCGGGAATCGCGAGCGCGGCGCTCGCACCCCAGTCGAGCCATTGCCGGCCCGGCAGACGCGTGCGCAGCAGCAGATAGGCGATCGCGGTGCCGAGCACGACGTCGATGCCGGCCGCGAGCGTGCAGTAGAGCGAGCGTATTGCCGATCATCCGGCTGGAATCGGTGAGCACCAGCGCGAAGTGCGCGAGCGTGTAGCCGTCGGGCAGCACGGAAAAGCTCCAGACCTTCGCGAGCGACAGCAGCAGGAGTCCCAGGTGCGGCGACAGCACGAGGGCCAGCACGAGCAGCACCCAGCCGTACGCGAGCACGGCGCTCCCGCCGCTGAGCGGCCGCTTGGCGCAGCGCCGAACCGCCGCGCGTCAGCGTCGCGTAGTCGCGCCCCTTCGTGATCCACGCCGACAGCGCGAGCGCGCCGATCGAGAACACGATCATGACGAGCGCGATCACGTACCCGATCGGGTCCTCGAGGCCGACCGACGTGATGCGCAGGTACGCCTGCGGCGCGAGCATGTTGGTGACGTTCAGCACGAGCGGCGTTCCAAGGTCGTCGAACACCTTGACGAACACCAGCGCGGCACCGGCGACGAAGCCCGGCGCCGCGAGCGGGAACACGACGCGGCGGAAGAGGCGGAAGCCGTGGCTGCCGAGGTTCTGCGCGGCTTCCTCCATCGCGCCGTCGATGTTGGCGAGCGCGGCGGAGAGGTTCAGCAGGATGAACGGAAAGTAGTGCAGGCCCTCGACGAAGATGACGCCGGCGAGGCCGTCCATGAATGGAATGCGAAAGCCGAACGCGTCGTTGAGCAGCAGGTTGAACGAGCCGTTGCGTCCGAACAACAGCTGCATCGCGACGGCGCCGACGAACGGCGGCATCACGAGCGGCAGCACGCCCAGCGTCTGCACCAGCGCGGCGCCGCGGAACTCGAAGCGCACCGTGAGATAGGCGAGCGGAACGGCGATCGCCGTCGCCAGCACGACCGAGCCCGACGCGACGATGAGGCTGTTGACGAACGCCTCGCGCATCAGCGAGATCGACAGGAACGCGGCGATGTGACCGGTGGTGACGCCGCCCTGGCCGTCGGCGAACGCCGTGTAGAGCACGGTCGCGACCGGCCATGCGAGAAAGACGACGATGAACGCGCCGACCGGCAGCGCGAGGAGCCATGCCCCGCCGTGGCCCTGCGCGTGCGCGCCGGCGGTCACCGCGCGGCAGCCGCCGTCACTTCACCGCGCCGGCGATCTCGACGGCCCGGGCGTAGTTGGCCTTGGCCTTCGCCGCCCAGTCCTCTTCGATCTGCGTGCGGCGTTTCGTCGCGTCGGCGTCCTTCTTGTCCGCGCGGAACGTGGCGAGGAGCGCCGGGTCGGCGACCTGCTTGTCGTCGACCGGCGGCGTGTAGACGAGCCGGCGCGCTTCGTCCAGTTGCGGGCTCGTCCGCGTGCCCAGCCGCTTCTGCGCGTCCTGGATCGCCTTCGTCGCCGCGGCGAGCTCCTTGTGACGGAACGTGACGAGCTGGTCGAAGAGCGAGACCACGACGTAGTAGCGCGACTCCGACAGGTTGGAATCGAAATTGACCTTGGCCTGGATCTTCCCCGAGAACGGGTTCGGGTAGCCGGCCGGCGCCTTCGCGTAGGTCGCGGGCAAGACCGGCAGGCGGCTGATCTGCTTGTCGAGCAGCAGCGCCTGACCTTCGTCCGAGAGCGCGAACTGGATGAAGCGCTTGCCGGCCTCCGGCGCCTTCGAGCCCGCGACGAGCGCGATGTTGGCGGGCACGATCGACGTCACCGACGGATAGACGAACTCGACCGGCAGGCCGGAGTTCTTCGCCGCGAGACCGAAGAAGTCGATCACGAGGCCGACGCCGAACTGGCCGCTCGCGACACCGTCCGGTACGCCGAAGCTGCGCTCCGTGATCGCCGCGCAGTTGCCGGCGATCGCGAGGATCTGTCCCCATCCCTTGGCCCACCCTTCGCCTTGCAGGATGGTCTCGACCGTGAGGTGGGTCGTGCCCGAGCGGGACGGACTCGAGATCGCGACGTGCCCGAAATAGACGGGGTTGACGAGATCGGCCCACTCCTTCGGCTCGGGCAGCTTGTTCGCGGCGAGATAGCGCGTGTTCCACATGATTCCGTAGCCCGCGAGCGCCTGGCCGAAGTAGAAGCCTTCCGGATCGTTGATCGGATAGTTGCCGATCTTCGCCGGCACGGCGGGATTCTGTGCGTCGGTCTTCTGCAGGAGCTTCGCCGACGACAGCACCTCGAACGCATCCGGCGCGGACGCCCAGAAGATCTCCGGGCGGCTGCCGACCGGCTGCTCGCGCACGAAGGCGATGCCGGCCGCCGTGTTCTTGTTGAGGATCTCGAGCTTGTCGTTCGGGTACTTCGCCTCGTACGCCTTCTGGTAGGCGGCAGTCAGCTCTTTGGGAAACGACGTGATCACCGTGACGGTCTCGGCGGCCGCCGACAAGGCGAATCCGCCTGCCGGGAGCCCAAGCACGGCCACGAGGCACGCGGTCTGCGCAAGGCGACGCGGGGCGCTGCAACGACGAAACATGTTCACCTCCGTGGGTTCGATGTGGAGCTCGCGATCGTGCGTCGCGGTCGGCACGCATTGTAGCGGTTGCCGACCACCTCGCGGGCTGCGTCCATCCGTTCCGCTTGGGCGATGCCTGGCCTCATCGGGCATGCCGGGCGCGCCGCGGGCGCACTCCGCGCGTTAGAATCCGGACTGCTGCAAGTCGCCTCGCGCAGACCTTCCCTGCCATCGCAACACGGCCTTCGCCATGTCCTCCGGATTCGACTTCGCCCTGTCCGTTGCCGTCGCCCGACGACGCACTCGCGCCGTTACGCGACCGCGTCGCCGCCGCGTGCCGGGGCGACGAGGCAGAGGCCGTAGGAGCGCTCGTTGAAGCTGCCCGCCTCGCCCCGGACGAGCTGGCGGCGGCGCAGACCCTGGCCTCGACGCTCGCGCAGGCCGTGCGCGTCGAGCGCTCGAACGCAGGCGGCGTCGACGCATTGATGCTGGAGTTCTCCCTCGACAGCCGCGAGGGCATCGCGCTCATGTGCCTGGCCGAAGCGCTGCTGCGCATCCCGGATGCCGCGACGCGCGACCGCCTGATCCGCGACAAGATCAGCAAGGGCGACTGGTCGACGCACGTCGGAGCGTCGCCCTCGCTGTTCGTCAATGCCGCGGCGTGGGGTCTCCTTGTCACCGGCAAGATCGTCGATTCGCGCAGCGAAGGGACGCTGGAGACGGCGCTGGCATCGCTGTTGCGCAAGGGCGGCGAACCGTTGATCAGGAAGGGCGTCGATCTCGCCATGCGGCTCCTCGGCCGACAATTCGTCACCGGGCGCACGATCGACGAGGCGCTCGCCAATGCGCGCGAGCGCGAGGCCCGCGGCTACACCTTCTCCTTCGACATGCTGGGCGAGGCGGCGCTGACCGCCGCGGATGCCGCCCGCTACTTCGCGTCCTACGAAAACGCGATCCACGCGATCGGTCGCGCGGCCGGTGGGCGCGGCGTGATCACGGGTCCGGGCATCTCGGTCAAGCTCTCGGCGCTGCATCCGCGCTACTCGCGGGCCCAGCGCGAGCGCATCCGCACCGAGCTCACGCCGCGCGTCCTGACGCTGGCGGAGCTCGCCCGCGGGTACGACATCGGCTTCTCGATGGACGCCGAGGAAGCCGACCGGCTCGACCTGTCCCTCGACATCCTCGAAGCGCTCGCCGCGGAACCCTCGCTCGCCGGGTGGGAGGGCCTCGGCTTCGTCGTGCAGGCGTACCAGAAGCGTGCGCGGCACGTGATCGACTGGCTGGTCGCGCTTTCGCGGCGGCACCGCCGGCGCCTGATGGTGCGGCTCACCAAGGGCGCTTACTGGGACAGCGAGATCAAGCGCGCGCAGGTGGAAGGTCTCGTCGGCTACCCCGTCTTCACGCGCAAGGTGCACACCGACGTGAGCTACCTCGCGTGCGCCAAGGCGATGCTCGCGGCGCCGGACGCGATCTATCCGCAATTCGCTTCGCACAACGCGTTCACGGTCGCGGCGGTCCACGCGCTCGCCGGATCGCAATCCTACGAATTCCAGTGCCTGCACGGCATGGGCGAAAGCATCTACGACCAGGTCGTCGGAAAGGACAAGCTCGATCGGGCATGCCGCATCTACGCGCCGGTCGGATCGCACGAGACGCTGCTTGCGTATCTCGTGCGCCGGCTCCTCGAGAACGGCGCGAACAGCTCGTTCGTCAACCGCATCGTCGATCCGGCCGTCAGCATCGCGTCGCTGGTCGTCGATCCCGTGGCGCAGGCGGAGAAAGGCGGCGGCGCGCCGCACGCCAACATCCCGCTGCCCGCGGCGCGTGCTGCCGGGGCGCCGGAATTCGCAGGGTGCCGATCTCGCCGACGAGGCGACGCTCGTCGCCCTGGCCGCGGGGCTCGCGGCGGCATCGCGCCCGCGGGCGGCGGCGCCGCTCCTGGCACATCCGAACGGCGGGCCTGCCTCGGGTCCCGTGGACATTCGCAATCCGGCGGATCGCGACGACGTCGTCGGCACCGTGATCGAGGCCGCCGCGGGCGATGTCGCGCACGCGGTCGCGGTGGCGCTCGACGAGGGCCGGGCGTGGTCGGAGACCACGCCCGCCGCGCGCGCCGCTTGTCTCGAGCGCGCGGCCGATCTCCTCGAGGCGGAACGCGTGACGTTGCTCGCGCTCGCGGTGCGCGAGGCGGGCAAGACCGTGGCGAACGCGATCTCCGAAGTGCGCGAAGCCGCCGACTTCCTGCGCTATTACGCCGCGCAGGCGCGCGCGGAACTGGCGGCCCCCGGGGTCGCCCCCATCGGCCCGGTCGTCGCGATCTCGCCGTGGAACTTTCCGCTCGCGATCTTCATTGGCGAAGTCGCGGCGGCGCTCGCTGCCGGCAATCCCGTCCTCGCGAAACCCGCCGAGCAGACGCCGCTGATCGCGCACGAGGCGGTGCGCATCCTCCATCGCGCCGGCGTGCCCGTCGCGGCGCTGCAACTGCTGCCGGGACGCGGGGAGACCGTGGGCGCGGCGCTGGTCGCCGATCCGCGCGTGGCGGGCGTGATCTTCACCGGCTCCACCGAAGTCGCGCGCGGCATCGCGCGCGTGCTCGCGGCTCGCGACGACGATCCGGTGCTGATCGCCGAGACCGGCGGCCAGAACGCGATGATCGTCGACAGCTCGGCGCTGCCCGAGCAGGTGGTCGCCGACGCGCTCGCCTCGGCCTTCGACAGCGCGGGCCAGCGATGCTCGGCGCTGCGGGTGCTGTGCGTGCAGGACGACGTCGCGCCGGAGATGTTCGCGATGCTCGAAGGCGCGATGCGCGAGCTGACGCTCGGCGATCCGCGGCGGCTCGCGGTCGACGTCGGTCCGGTGATCGATGCCGACGCGCGCTCGGCCCTCGTCGCGCACGTCGCTCGCATGCGCTCGGCCGGCCTGCGCGTGGTCGAGGTCCCGCTGCCGCCCGAGTGCGCGCGCGGCACCTTCGTCGCGCCGACCCTCGTCGACCTCGGTGGCATCGACGGGCTCGGGCACCTCGAGCGCGAAGTGTTCGGCCCGGTGCTGCACGTACTGCGCTGGCGACGCGGCGAGCTGCCCGCCCTCGTCGACGCCATCAACGCGACCGGCTATGGCCTGACGCACGGCAGTCCACACGCGCATCGACGAGACCGTCGCCGCGATCCTCGCGCGGATCAAGGCGGGCAACGTCTACGTCAATCGCAATATCGTCGGCGCCGTCGTCGGCGTGCAGCCTTTCGGCGGGCACCGGCTGTCGGGCACCGGACCGAAGGCCGGGGGACCGCTCTACCTGCGGCGGCTGGTGCGCAACGCGGCGATGCCCGGTGCCGACATCGGCAATCCCGTTGCCCGGGCCGACCGGCGAGTCGAACACGCTCGAATTCCATCCGCGCGGCGTCGTCCTGTGCATGGCGCGCGACGAGCGCACGCTGGTCGCGCAGGCGAAGGCGGCGCTCGCGCTCGGTAACAGCGTGCTGATGCTCCGCGAGCCGATCGCGCTCTCCGCGCGCGACGACCTCGCCGGCGCCGCCGAGTCGTGCTGGTCGACGAGCTCGATCCTGCCGCGGTCGACGCCGTGCTGCTCGACGTCGGCGCGGACCGCGCGCGCCGCGTGCGCACCGAATTCGCCGCGAGCGCGGGGATCGATCGTGCCCATCGTCGCATGCGGGCGCGACGGCCGCTGCGACTGGGCGCGCCTCGTCGTCGAGCGCACGGTGACGGTCAATACGGCGGCGGCCGGCGGCAATGCCGCGCTGCTGTCGCTCTCCGAGGACGCCGCGTAACGACTACGCCGGCGGCGGTCCACTCGCGCCACGCACGATGCGATATTTCGACGCCGCCGCGATTCGCGAGCATCTGACCTGGCCGCGGATGCTCGCGGCGCTCGACGCGATGCTGAAGGACGACGTCGCGGCGCCGTTGCGCGCGCATCATCCGATCGAGGTTCCCGGCGAGCCGACGGCGTCGCTGCTTGCTGATGCCCGCGTGGCGCACGGGCCAGCGCATCGGCGTCAAGCTCGTCACGGTGTTTCCCGGGCAATACGCGGCGCGGCGAGCGCTCGGTCGGCGCCGTGTACGCGCTGTTCGATGCACGCAATGGCGTCGGCGCTCGCGCTGTTCGACGGCGAGGAGATCACGGCCTGCCGTACGGCGGGAGCCTCGGCGTACGCCGCGGACCGGCTCGCGCGCAAGGACGCGCGGCATCTCCTGCTCGTCGGCTCGGGACGGATCGCGCGCCGGCTCGCCGACGCCCACCGCCATGTCCGGCCGATCGAGCGCGTGAGCGTGTGGAGCCGTACGCCGGAGCGCGCGCGACGCCGCCGTCGCCGAGCATGACGCGCGACGGAGTGGAGGCGACCGCGGTGGTCGATCTCGAGCGCGCGGTGCGCGACGCCGACATCGTGTCGTGCGCCACGCTTTCCACCGCACCGATCGTGCGCGGCGAGTGGCTGTCGCCGGGCGTGCATCTCGATCTCGTCGGCGCGTTCCATGCCGGCATGCGCGAAACCGACGATGCCGCGATGGCGCGCGCCGATCTCGTCGTCGTCGATCAGCGCACGGGCGCGCTGGCGGAAGGCGGCGACATCGTGCAGGCAATGCGGAGCGGCGCCTTGACCGAGTCGCGCATCGCGGCCGATCTCGCGGACCTCGCGCGCGGCGCGCATCCCGGCCGCACGCGCGCGGACGAGGTGACGGTGTTCAAGTCGGTCGGCTTCGCGCTCGAGGATCTGGCCGCGGCGGAAGCGGTGTTCGATGCCGCCTGGCGACGCTGCCGAAGGCTGACTCGTGTCACCCGCGGCAGTGCGGCCGCTAGCGACCGAAACGAAACCCTCCGGCAACAGGCGCTGCGTCTCCGGGTGGCGCTGCATGTAGGAGCGCACGAACGAGCACCACGGCTCGACCTTGAGCCCATGGCGTTCGGCGTAGGCCAGCGCTGCCTCCACGATGCGCCCGGCGATGCCGCGACCTTCGAGCGCGGGCGGGACTTCCGTGTGATGGATGCGCATCACGCCGTCGACGAGATGGTAGTTCGCGACGCACAGCCGGCCGTCCACTTCGGCCTCGAAACGACTTGCCGCCGCGTTGTGGCGGACGGCGATGTCGAGGTCGGGCGCGCAGCCCGTCGTCGTCCTGGCGGGTCTTCGGAATCGATCGGCGTTTCCACCGGCGCGTGCCTCAAGGCAGCTGGATCTTGCCGCCGCCGTAAGGACCGCCCGGCGGCAGCGCGCCGCCCTGCGGAATGACGAGCGACGAGGATGCCTGCCGGCGCATCTCGGCGATCTCGTGCATCGCCTGGGCGACACCTTCCTTCGCCGCCTTGTCGTAGTTCGCGACCGCCTCGGCGAGCGTCGCGCCGGGAATGTCGAAGCTGATCGGCAACGGTCCCATGTTGGTCATGAGCTGCGCTTCGCCGGTGTAGAGCGTCGGACGCGACGGATCGGGCGCGCCCGCGCTCGAGACCGGATGCATCACGCGCAGCATGCCGACCGCGCGATCCGTGTAGATCTCCTCGCGGTACAGCGCATTCGGGTTGATGGTCGGGTGCCCTGCGCGGGCGCCTGGTTCGGTAGCCATGAATACTTCCTCCGCAACGATTCGAAACCCCGATTTTACGGGACTTCGCCGCCGGATTCCCGCATGAGCGCGCCGGGCCGCCCCAAGCGCGAATACCGGAGCGCGAAGCGCGAAGGTAAGTCGCACTCGAGCGACGGCGGAGCGCTATGCGGCTGGACGGAACAGGTACGTGTCGTTCGCGAGCACGCCCGCCTCGAATCCCGCGGAGGAACGCTCGACGCGCGCGTCGTCGCCGGCCGCGCCATAGGCCACCAGTATCGGCAGGAAATGCTCTTCGCTCGGATGCGCGCGCGCGGCCTCCGGCGCTTGCGCCCGATAGTCGACGAGCGCCGCCGTGTCGTGCGCGGCGAGCCGATCGAGCACCCAGTCCGCGAACGCCTGCGCGTAGCGCAACGGCTCCTGCCGCCGCGGATTGCCCATCCAGTCGCGCAGGTTGTGCGTCGCGTGACCCGAGCCGACGATCAGCACGCCGTCGTCCGCGAGAGGGGCCAGCGCGCGACCGAGCTCGACGTGCCGCGCCGCGCCGAGCTCCGGCTGGAGCGAGAGCTGGACCACCGGCAGATCCGCCTCGGGGTACATCCAGCGCAGCGGCACCCACGCGCCGTGATCGAGCCCGCGGCAGCCGTTGACGCCGGCGGTGATGCCGGCGCCCTTCAGGAGCGCCACGGCTTGCGCGGCGAGTTCCGGGGCGCCAGGCGCCGCATAGCGGATCCGATAGAGCTCCTCCGGAAACCCGCCGAAATCGTGGATCGTTTCCGGTTTCTCGTTGCCGGTGAGCATCGGCACCGCCGTCTCCCAGTGCGCGGAGGCGACGAGCACGGCCCGGGGCCGCGGCAACGCGTGCGCCAGCGCCGCCCACGCATCGCTCGACGCCGTGCGCTGCGCCGCGTTCATCGGCGAGCCGTGCGACAGGAAGAGCGTGGGCAGGCGGGACATGGCAACTCCGGTGCGACTCCGGTTCGACGTGATCGGCGACGTCAGGCCGTCGCTACGGCATCGGCCTTCGAGCCGGCGCGGGTTCCTTGACCAGGCCTTCGGCCTTCATCGCCTCGCGCACCTTCGGCCGCGCGGCGACGCGGTCCTGGAACTGCTGCAGCGCCGGCCACGGCGACGAGATCCACGCTTCAGCATGCCTGCCCAGTTGACGACCGTAAAGAGGTAGGCGTCGGCCACGGTGAACGTGTCACCGGTCAGGTACGGCTGCCTGGCGAGCGTCTTCGCGATCAGGTCGAAGCGCGTCGCGAGCTTGGCGCGCTGCGCTTCCTTGGTCGCGTCGGGCGTGGTCGGATACCAGAGCGGCGCGAACTGCTTGTGCACTTCGGTCGCGACGAAGTTGAGCCATTCCATCACGCGATAGCGCTCCATCGTGCCGAAGGCCGGGGCGATCGTTCCGGGCTTGCGGTCCGCGATGTATTGCAGGATGACGGCGACTTCGGACAGGCGCTCGCCGTCGGAAGCTCGATGAACGGCACGTAGCCCTTCGGATTGATCGTGTAGTAGTCGGTGCCGTCGGCAAGCTTGTGGGTGCGCAGGTCGACCTTCACCGCGGTGTAGGGCAGGCCGGCTTCCTCGAGCGCGATGTGCGGCGCGAGCGAGCAGGCGCCGGGGGAGTAGTAGAGTTTCATGCGTTGCTCCTTGTGCAATCAGGTTCGAGAAATCGGGTTCTGGATCCGCGACCGGGCGGACCGCCGACGTCAGGCGGGCTGCCCCTTGGGTCGACGCATACGACGGGCGAAGCGCGAACGCGCCATCGCCGAGCAGGGCCTGCACGACGAGCGCGATCGTCCAGAACGCGGGGTACTCCCAGCCGCCGTTCGGCGACGAGAAGAGCCAGCCGTTGCCGGCATGGACCCAGGTGGCGCCGAGCAGCACCGGCACGAGCGCGAGCGAGACGATGCGCGTCTTCACGCCGGCGATGAGCAGGAGGCCGCCGACGAGCTCGGCCGCGAAGGTGGCGTAGCCCAGCACGCCGGGCAGCCCGAGCGACGCGAAGAACTGCGCGGTGCCGGGCAGCGTGAAGACGAAATACTTGAGCAGCGCGTGGGCGATGAACATCGTGCCCAGCGAAAGGCGCAGCACCAGGGCTGCGGTGGCGGCATTGCGCGAATCGGTCATGGTTGGCTCCTGTGAGTGGATGTGCGCCGGTGCGGGCGCGACGGAACGAAGCATGAGCCTTGTCAGAAAAGGGATAAATAGGCGTTTGTAGTGGATAGACTATTGCGTTAAATAGCAATAATAGTCGACCGATGGACCGCTTCCATGCCCTGACCGCCTTCGCCCGCGTCGTCGAGACCGGCAGCTTCGCGCGCGCGGCGGAGCGCCTCGGCGTGTCGGTGTCGTCCGTCTCGCGGCTCGTCGCCGACCTCGAGGCACATCTCGACGCGCGGCTCCTCAACCGGACGACGCGCCGGCTGTCGCTCACGGAAACCGGGCAGGCGTTCTTCGAGCGCTGCGTGCAGCTCCTGGCCGATCTCGAGGAAGCCGAGGTCGCGGTCTCGGCGGCGTCGATCGTGCCGCGCGGCACGCTGCGCCTCACGTGCTCGGCCACATTCGCCTCGCGTCATCTCGCGCCCGCGATCGCGGCGTTCGCCGCGCGGCACCCGCAGATGCGCTTCGACGTCGAGCTCTCCGAGCGCGTGGTCGACATCGTGGAGGAAGGCTTCGATCTCGCCGTGCGCATCGGCACGCACGGGCAGCCAGAATCTCGTCGGGCGGCTGCTCGGCACGACGCGCATCGTGTGCTGCGCGGCACCGTCCTATCTCGCCCGCCACGGCGAGCCGAAGGAGCCGGAAGACCTGGCGCGTCACCTCTGCCTCACCTACGAATATTCGCCGAATCGCAATGTCTGGTCGTTTCGCGATCCGAAGGGCGGCGAACGGCAGGTCAGGATCGCCGGCCCGGTGCACGCGAACAACGGCCGCTTCAACGAGGCGCTCGCGGCCGAGGGACTCGGCATCGCGCGCGAGCCCGACTTCATCGTCGGTCCGGACGTGCGCGCGGGGCGATTGACGCCGATACTGCGCAATTTCGAGCCGCCGCCGCTTAACATCTACGTCGTGTACCCGAGCCGGCGCCATCTCTCGGCCAAGGTCCGGGCGTTCGCCGATTTCCTGGTCGAGCGCTTCGCGACGTCGCAATGGGGCCTGCCCGAGTACGCTGTGCCGCCGAAGGCAACGCCGCACGGGGCGGCCCGAGCGGATTCGCGACGAGGATCATCGCCGCCACCGCGCGGCGCCAAGGGAGAGGGGACATAGACGCATCCGACCAATGCACCCGCGCCGAGGTCCCTCGTCCGCCGCGGCGCGGGCGAGCGAGCTCGCCCACGTCGCGCGTGCGCCGCGCCGAGCGGGATGTCGGCGCTGCTGCTGCTCCTCGTGTGCGTCGTGTTCGTCCTGCCCTCGCTCCTCGAGCTCGTTCCGGAGTGGCATCTCGTCACCGACATCCTGGTGATCCTGATTCTCGTGAGCGGCGTGGTGGCCGTCGCCGAGCATCGCAAGCTCGCGCTCGCGCTGGCGGTGATCTCGCTCGTGGTGATCGCGGTACGCGCGATCGAATGGTTCACGCCCGTCGATCTGCTGCCGGTGCTCCGCAGGCTGTCGACGCTGGGCGCATTCCTGGTGCTTGCCTTCGCGGTCGGCATCAACGTCTTCGCGTCCGGACACGCGATCGGCGACCGCGTGTTCGGCGCGATCGTGCTCTACCTGCTGCTGGGATTGATCTGGGGCGTGCTGTACGCCGCGCTCGGCGCGCATTCGCCGGACGCGTTCGCCGGGCATCCGGGCGCGGACGGCGGCCTCACCGATTGGGTGTACTTCAGCTTCGTCACGCTGACGACCGTCGGCTACGGCGACATCACGCCCGTCGCGACGTCCGCCCGCTCGCTCGCGATGCTGGAAGCGCTCACGGGCCAGCTCTATCCGGCGATCATCATCGCCCGGCTCGTCTCGCTGCAGACCAGCTCGAAGTAGCGGCTACGCTCGGCCGCGGACGAGGTCGACGAGGCGCCCGAACACCCGCTCGCCGTCGGTGCGAAGTCCGTTGTGCTCGAACTCGTTGGTGAGCCAGACCTTCATGCCGGCGAATGGCCGCGGCGGTGGGCTCGGAGTGCACGCGCGGCACGTACATGTCCTCGGCGTAGATCGCCGCCGCCGCGGGAACCCGATTGGCCGCGAGGCGCGACGGGATCGTAGAGCATCGGCCAGCCCGCCTCCTGCGCCAGCAGCTCCGCGACCTCGCGCAACGGCCGCAAGCGCGGGATACTCGTCGAACATCCACGGATAGATCATTTCGCCGGTGAAGGACGGCGCCTTGCCCGGCGCCCAGTTCGTTTCGGGAAACTCGTCGCGCACACGTTGCGCGGACCAGCGCGAGGCGGCCTGCTGCGTGTAGCACATCTCGTGCAGCACCGCGAAGATCGGATTGGTCTCGAAGGATTGCGAGTTCTCGACGCCGCGCAGGAACGGAAGGCTCAGCTCCGCGCCGTTCGCGCCGTCGCAGAAGGCCGATTCGAGCAGGTAGTGGAGCGTCTCCATGCCCTCGTCGAAGCCGAGCAGGAAGCCCAGTTGCTGAAAGCGGCGCACGGTGAGCCGGCCGCCGGTGGGCAGCGTCACCTCGCGCTCGTGGAGGTGCTGCATGATCCGCGCCGCGAGCGCCTCGTCGCCGGGATAGCGGGCGAAATGCTTCTGCGTCTTGCTCCGCACCACGGGGTAGGTCGCCCGGTAGTAGTCGTCCGTGCTGCAGGCGAGCGGAGGCAGCCCTCCGGTGATGAAGACTTCGCGCAGCCCTTCGGGATGGGCGGACAGGTAGTGGACCGCGCAGAACCCGCCGTAGCTCTGGCCGAGAACGCTCCACGTCGCGTCCGGTCCCGCCAGTTGCCGGCGGATCAGTTCGCAGTCGTCGACGATGCGATCGGCGCGGAAGTGACCGAGATAGTGCGCCTGGGCGCGCGCGTCGCCGCGCCGCGCGAGCGTCTGCGGCAGCACGACGGCGCTCGCTCCGTTGCCGCGCGAATCGAGCAGCAGCACGCGGTAGTCCGCGAGCGCGCGCTTGAGCCAGCCGGTGCGGGTGAACGGCCGCGGCCCTGGAAATCCCGGCCCGCCCTGCAGGAAGACGAGCCACGGGGACGTCGAGTCCGGCTTGTCGGCGTCGACGAGCGAACGCGCGAAGACCGGCAGCTTTTCGCCGTCCGGCAGTCGCATGATCGAGCGGCACCTCGAATTGAAGGTCGGTCGATGATCATGCCGTGATGACGGGCGGTGGCGAGGGTGCGATAGGGCGTGTTCATGGCGATCGAAGAGCGCAGTCATGCGCGTGGAGTGACAGGGAACGCGCGGTCCGGCGCGCATCCGAGGCGAGGTCGCGGCGAGCATGTAACGAATTGCGTCGCCTCCGCTGCGAATCGCGATTATGGGGTAATCTCCGCGCCGACAGGTTCTCGATCACTCGGCCCATGCGTTTTCCACTTTTCAATCGGCGACGATCGTACCGGCATGGCGTTGCCGCTGCGGCATGGCGGTGCTCGCGCTCTCGATCGGCGGTTGCGCCGCGCTCGAGATGAAGGAGCGTGAGCTCCTCTTTCGGCCGACCCGCGAGGCCGCCGGCTGGTACGGCGGCATGCCCGAGACCGTGCAGGAGATGTATCTCCCGGTCGACGCGTCGACCTCCGGCGAGCGGATTCACGCGTGGTGGTGGCCCGCGGACGAATCCCGGCGCGCCGGTCGTGTTCTACCTCCACGGCGTGCGCTGGAATCTCACCGGGCAGCTCAACCGCATCTCGCAACTGCGGCGCTTCGGCTTCTCGGTGTTCGCCATCGACTACCGCGGTTTCGGCAAGAGCGACGGCGAGATGCCGAGCGAAGCGTCGGTGTACGAGGATGCGCGCGTCGGCTGGCAATGGCTGATCGAGCACGAGCCCGATCCGTCGCGACGGTACATCTACGGGCATTCGCTCGGCGGCGCGGTCGCGATCGACCTCGCCGCGCAGGTCTCCGGCGGACCCGTCGGCGCGCGCGGCCTGATCGTCGAGTCGTCGTTCACGTCACTTCCCGAGCTCGTGTCGGAAATGGGCTACGGCTGGGTTCCCGTGTCGCAGAAGTTCGACTTCGATCACCAAGATCGCGCAGGTGCAAGATGCCGGTGCTGGTGGTGCACGGCGCCGACGATCGGTACGTGCCGCCGCGCCTTGAGCGAAGCGCTCTATGCTGCGGCGCCGCAACCGAAGAAGCTGCTGCTGATTCCGAACGGCACGCACAACAACAGCGCTTGGACAGGCGATGCCGACTATCGCGCTGCATTGCGCGAGCTGTTCGGCCCGATAGCGGTCATCGGCGACCGATTTCCGGGTACCGCCCAGGTCGCCCCCGCGCTGCCGGAGCGATCACCGTCAACCAAGGGCCGGGCCGGGGCGTTCTGGAACGTAGAGCCGTGGCCGCAGGGCACTGACTGCGGTGACACGATCTCGAGCGGCGAAGGGAGGGCTTGTCCGAACGCAGGATTTCCTCGAAGGCTCCGAACTCGACTAGGGAGCGATGGGTCGAACAGTTGAGGCAATCAGCAGTCAGGGGAATACAATGAAAAAATGGGCGATGGCGGTGGTGCTGGTCGGCTCGGTCGCGCTGGCCGGCGCGGCGATGGCTCAAGGCCGTGGCGGCGGTGGCGGCGGAGGTGGAGGTGGGTCGCCGGGCGGCGGAAGTGGGATGCGCGGTGGCGGCGGTGGCGGGTCCGGGGGTGGTTGGCAAGGCGGAGGCTCCGGCGGCGGCTGGCATGGCGGGGGCGGTTCCGGAGGCGGTAGCTGGCACGGCGGCAGTGGTTATCGCGGCGGCGGCTGGCATGGTGGCGGCGGTTACCGGGGCTGGTATGGCGGCGGTTACCGTGGCGGTTGGTACGGCGGCTGGTACGGGCCGAGCCTCGGCGTCTATATCGGCGGCCCAGGCTATTGGGGCTGGGGCGCCTGGCCGTATTCTTACTCCTACCCTTATGCCGCGTCCTATCCGGTTTACTCCGGCTATCCTGTCTACGCCGCGCCCGAAGTCGGGGCGTCCGGAGCCTACATCTCTGCCACGCCGGATCCGGCGGCCAATCCGGCGAACTACTGGTATTACTGCACGGAGCCTGCCGGGTACTATCCGTACGTCCAGAATTGTTCGAAACACTGGATGCAGGTCGTGCCGCAGAACATTCCTGGCGCCCAGGGCGCGCCAGCGCCGCAATGAGGTGCAACTTGAAGGACAGTCAATGAGTAAGCGTTTACTCTCGGTTTCGGTTGCGGCGGTGGTCGCCTTGGCTGGTTGCGCGACCGTTCCTCACGGGACCCGCGGTGACGGTGTTGCCGGGATACCAGAAGAGCTTCGACCAGTTTCGTGCCGACGAAGGCGACTGTCGAGGCTATGCGCAAGCGGTCCTGGGCGGGCCGAACGCCGGGCAGGCGGCCAATGACGCCGCGGCGGCCAATGCCGTGACGGGCGCCATGCTCGGCGCGGCCGCGGGCGCGATCCTGGGATCGGTGACCGGGACATGCCGGCAACGGCGCCGCCATCGGCGCGGGCACGGGGCTCCTCTTCGGCAGCGCCGCCGGCAGCAACACGTCGGGCTATTCGTCGTATCAGATGCAGCGCCAGTACGACGCCGCCTACATGCAATGCATGTACGCGCGCGGCAATCAGGTGCCGGGTCAGGTGGCCTATCGCGGCCCGCCGCCGAGTGGTTCGTCGGCACCGAACTACAACTACATACCGCCCAGCACTACGCCTCGGTACCCGCCGGCGAATTATCCGCCGCCGAACTATCCGCCTCCGAGCGCCGCGCCGGGAAGCTATCCCCCGCCCAACTATCCGCCGCCGATTTACCCGGCCGGCGGTTAGGCGTGGGCCAGGCGCTGCCCGTGTTCGCGGGTGGCGTGAAAGCCCACCTTCGGCCAGCGCTCCATCGTCACCTGCAGGTTGTACTTGTTGGTCGCGAGGAACACCGGGTTCTCGTCGACGTCGACGCCTAGCGATGCCGCCTGCTCGCGCTCGAAGTTGCGCCGGACGGTGTCGTCCGGAAAGGTGAGCCAGCGCGCGGTGGAAATGTTCGCGGGCTCGTAGGTCGCGTCGACCTTGTATTCCGTGGCGAGCCGGTGGGCGACGATCTCGAATTGCAGCGGTCCCACCGCGCCCAGGAGCAGCGTTCCACCGTGCGACGCCTCGAACACCTGGATCGCGCCTTCCTCGCCCAGTTCGCGCAGGCCCTTCGCCAGCGGCTTCGCCTTGAACGGATCGCGCGGCCGCGCGACGCGAAAGAGCTCCGGCGCGAAATAGGGGATGCCCTTGAAGTCGAGCGCTTCGCCTTCGGTCAGCGTGTCGCCGATCGACAGCTGGCCGTGGTTGTGGATGCCTATGATGTCTCCGGCCACCGCGTCCTCGCTCGCCACGCGCTCGTTCGCCATGAACGTCAGCACGCTCCCGAGCTTCATGTCGCGGCCGGTGCGCAGGTGGCGCACCTTCATCGCCGGCCGATAGCGGCCCGGAGCATACGCGGAAGAAGGCGATCCGGTCGCGGTGCTTCGGATCCATGTTCGCCTGGATCTTGAACACGAAGCCCGAGAACGCCGGCTCGGCCGGGTGCACGATCCGTTCGCCGCCGTCGCGCGGCTGCGGCGGCGGCGCCCAGTCGATCAACGCCGTCAGGATCTCGCGCACGCCGAAGTTGTTGATGCCGGAGCCGAAGAAGACCGGCGTCTGCCGCCCGTGCAGGAACTCCTCCATGTCGAACGGATGACTCGCGGCGCGGATCAGCTCGACGTCGTGGCGCACCTCGGCCATCTCGTCCGGAAAGAGCGCATCGAGGCGCGGATTGGCGAGGCCCTCGATCAGCTCCGTGTCGTCGCGCACGCGCTCCTCGCCCGGCGCGAAACGCTTCAGCCGCTCCCGCAGCAGGTCGAACACGCCGCGGAAACTCTTGCCCATGCCGATCGGCCAGCTTACCGGCGCGCAGTCGATGCCGAGGACGGCTTCGATCTCCTCGAGCAGGGCCACCGGCGGGCGCACCTCGCGGTCCATCTTGTTGACGAACGTGATGATGGGCGTCGCGCGGAGGCGGCACACCTCCAGGAGCTTGATCGTCTGCGCCTCCACGCCCTTCGCCGCGTCGATCACCATCACCGCCGCGTCGACCGCGGTCAGCACGCGGTAGGTGTCTTCCGAGAAGTCCTCGTGGCCCGGCGTGTCGAGGAGGTTGATCGTGTGGCCCTCGTAGTCGAACTGCATCACGGAGCTCGTCACCGAGATTCCGCGCTGCTTCTCCACTTCCATCCAGTCCGAGGTCGCATGCCGGCGGCTCTTGCTCGCCTTGACGGTGCCGGCCATCTGGATCGCGCCGCCGTAGAGCAGCAGCTTTTCCGTCAGCGTCGTCTTCCCGGCGTCCGGGTGCGAAATGATCGCGAACGTGCGGCGCTTCGCCACGTCGCGCACGAGGTCGGGGGGAAAGGCGGGGCTGTCCATCGGCCGTTTACCGCGCAGCGTTGCGTTCGATCCACTGGGCGAATGCCAGCATGAACTTCGTCACGTACTCGCGCGTCGAATCGTTGACGAGCGAGCCGTCGGGACCGAAGAGGCCGGCGGCATTGCCGATGTAGGCCTCGGGCTGGGGCATCGCCGGCACGTTCAGGAAGACGAGCGACTGGCGCAGGTGGTGGTTGGCTCCGAAGCCGCCCACCGCGCCGGGCGACACGCTGACGACGGCGCCCGGCTTGCCGCTCCACACGCTCTTGCCGTAGGGGCGCGAGCCGACGTCGAGGGCGTTTTTGAGCACTCCCGGTACCGAGCGGTTGAACTCGGGCGTGACGAACAGCAGGGCCTCGGCTTTGCCGATGGCTTCCTTGAACTCGCGCACGGCGGGCGGCGGATTGGCCTCGTCGTCGACGTTGAAGAGCGGCAGGTCGCCGATTTCGACGATCGCCAGCGCGAGCTCGGCGGGCGCGACGCGGATCAGCGCGTGGGCCATCTTCCGGTTGAGGGAATCCTTGCGCAAGCTGCCGACGAGAACTGCGACGTTGCGGGTAGCGCCCATGGTCACTTCCTTCGGTCAGGGGTTGCAATGGCTGAAGCCAGGCCCAAAGCGCTCATGCGGGCAGCGGAGGGCCGGACCGGGCGGCCGTCACGGACACGGCTCGCGCTGCGGTCCTCGGCGCGATCGGTCACGCTTTCTTGCCGGCCTCGTACAGCGAAGGCGTGACGCGCGCGTGCGCGAGATACTCGCGCAGGTGCAGGACATCCTGGCGGCCGAGCGTGTTGCCGCCGTGCGGGCGGTGCAGGATGCCCTCGTGGCCGTTGAGCTTGATGCGCACCCGCGTGCCCGACAGCGATTCCACGCTCGAGCCCAGGTGGCGCAGCAGCGATTCGATCTCGCGCCATTGCAGGTTGCCGCTGACCGGATCGTGGAAGATCGCGCGTATCAGGTTGTCGTGCTTGTGGCTCATGAAGGTGGGAACGCGCCGGCCGGTCCGGAGTCGTGATCGGACCGCAATTTTATCCCGATTTCGCCGCGAAGCAGCAATCGATTTCCCGTCTCGGTACACTATGCGCGCACGTGCCCCGCCGTCATGCCGAGCGACCCCCGCCGCCTCATCGCCCATCTCGACATGGACGCGTTCTACGCGTCGGTGGAGTTGCTGCGCTATCCGGAGCTCAAGGGCCGGCCGGTGGTGATCGGCGGCGGGCGCCGGCATCAGCCGCAGGTGTCGACGGATCCCGCCACGGGACGGCCCGTGCGCACGTTCGCGACGTTGCGCAACTACGCGGGGAGGGGGGTGGCCACGACCGCGACCTACGAGGCGCGCGCGCGCGGCCTCCATTCGGCCATGGGGCTCATGAAGTGCGCGCAGCTCGCCCCCGACGCCGTGCTCCTGCCGGTCGATTTCGACGCCTACCGGAAATACTCGCGCCTGTTCAAGGACGTGGTGCGCGCGATCGCCCCGCGGATCCAGGACAACGGCATCGACGAGATCTACATCGACCTGTCGGACGTCCGTCCGCATGCAACCGGCACCGTCGCGCGGGAGCCGGCAAGCGATCGCTGGGACGAGGTCGCAACCGTCGCGCGCTCGATCAAGGACGCCGTGTGCGCGGCCACCGGCCTGTCGTGCTCGATCGGCATCGCGCCGAACAAGCTCCTCGCGAAGATCGCGTCCGAGCTCGACAAGCCGGACGGCCTGACGGTGATCCGCGAGGGTGACATGGAGCGGCGCATCTGGCCGTTGCCCGCACGCAGGATCAACGGCATCGGCCCGAAATCGAGCGCGCGGCTCGAAGCGCTCGGTGTGGTCACGATCGCGGACCTCGCCGCAGCCGAGCCGGCGTGGCTGGTCGAGCACTTCGGCCGCGCACACGGCGCGTTCATGCACGACGCGGCGCATGGCCGCGACGAGCGCGACGTGATCACGTTCATGGAACCCAAGTCGATCAGCCGCGAGACGACCTTCGATCGCGATCTGTCTCCCTCGCGCGACCGCGCGGAACTCTCGCGCATCTTCACCGCGCTTTGCACCGGCGTGAGCGACGATCTCAAGCGCAAGGGCTACGTCGGCAAGACGATCGGGCTCAAGCTCCGCTACGACAACTTCAAGACGGTGACGCGCGACCGCACGCTCGACTGGCCGACCGACGACCCGCGAGCGATCCGCCGCGCGGCGGGCGAGTGCCTGAAGCGCGTGCCCCTCGACCGGCGCATCCGCCTTCTCGGCGTGCGCGCCGGCGCGCTGTTCGCCGCCGACACCGTCGGGCCTGCTCCGCCCGCCGAAGCGGCGGACGCGACGCCGTCGTTGTTCGACGAAATCGCGTCGGGCTGACGCCGTCGCCTCGCACCGCGAGCGCACGATCGCCGGCGCAGGTAACATGTGCGTTCGTCGCGTTCGCTCCCACGCTTCTTAACTTCTCCACGGATCGCCATGAAAGCCGCCAGCATCCTCGAAACCATCGGCAACACACCGCATATCCGCGTCAACCGCCTGTTCGGCGCGGCCGCCAACGTCTGGATCAAGTCCGAGCGCGCGAACCCCGGCGGCTCGATCAAGGATCGCATCGCGCTGTCGATGGTCGAGGACGCCGAGGCGACCGGCAAGCTCAAGCCCGGCGGCACGATCATCGAGCCCACGTCGGGCAATACCGGCATTGGCCTCGCGATGGTCGCGGCGGTGAAGGGCTACAAGCTGGTGCTGGTGATGCCGGACAGCATGTCGATCGAGCGGCGGCGATTGATGCTCGCGTACGGCGCGACGTTCGTGCTCACGCCGCGCGCGGAAGGCATGAAGGGCTCGATCGCCAAGGCGCAGGAGCTGATCGGCTCGACGCCGGGCTCGTGGATGCCGCAGCAGTTCGACAATCCCGCCAACATCGACGTGCACGTGCGCACGACGGCGCGCGAGATCCTCGCCGACTTCTCCGAAGGGCTCGACGCGCTGATCACCGGGGTCGGCACCGGCGGCCACATCACCGGTTGCGCGCGCGTGCTGAAGACGGCGTGGCCGAAGCTCAAGGTGTTCGCCGTCGAGCCCACGCAGTCGCCGGTCATTTCCGGCGGCGCGCCGAGCCCGCACCCGATCCAGGGCATCGGCGCGGGCTTCATTCCGAAGAATCTCGACACGACGCTGCTCGACGGCGTCATCACGGTCGAAGCCGAGGCGGCGCGCGAAATGGCGCGGCGCGCCGCGCGCGAGGAGGGTGTGCTGGTCGGCATCTCGTCCGGCGCGACGCTCGCCGCCATCGCGCAGAAGCTCCCGGATCTGCCGGCCGGAAGTCGCGTGCTCGGCTTCAACTACGATACGGGCGAGCGCTACCTGTCGATCGAGGGGTTCCTTCCTGCCTGATCGCCGATGCCGCTCCGAACCATCGCCGCGCGCCTGAGTCGGGGTTCGCGCACCCGCACGAACGCCAGCACGATGCCGCCGGCAACGAAGAAGACGGCGAGCGACGCCATCGCGGCGCGCTGACTGCCCGTCGTTGCGCTCACGACACCGAACGCGAGCGGTCCCGAGCGCCGCGGACGCCCGGCCCATCAGCGTATGAAAGCCGAAATACTCGGATGCGCGATCGACGGGCACCAATCCGGCGAACAGGCTGCGAAAGAGACTCTGGGTCGAGCCGATCACGAGCCCCAGCGACAGCGTGACCACAACGGCGCCATTGCGGCCCTCGGCGCTTGCCATGAGAACCAGCACGCCGATCCACAGGACGAGTGCGACATTGATGGCGCCGCGCTGCGACCAGCGCCCGCCGAGCCATCCGAAGAAGATCGTGGCGGGAATGGCGACGAGTTGCAGCACGAGTGTCAACGCCAGGATCTCCTGGACCTCCATGCCGTAGGTCTTGCGAAACGTCAACGCGGTGAAGAACAGCGCCGTGACGACGCCATCGTTCACGAGGTAGTAGGCGAGCAGGAACTTCGGCACGTTGCGATCGCGCCGCCAGCCGCGGATCGTCGCCAGGATGCGACGGTACGGACCTGGCTCGCCGAGCTGCCGCACTCATCGGCGCGCTGCGGGGAAGCCCCATCACGGACGGCAGCCCGAGCAACGCCAGGAAGATCGCCGAGACGACAAAGGCGCCGGTGAAATTCGCGACGTTGCCCGGGGCGAGGCCATCCCGCGTGAAGGGCAGGCTCAGCAGGAAGCACGCCACGCTCCCAAGATAGGAAAGCCCCCACGCCAGCCCGGAGACGCGGGCAAGGCGATCGGGTGCCGCGATCAACGGCAGGTACGAGTTGTAGAGGCTCGTCGCGAGCAGATGCGCGAGATGCGCGACTGCGAACAGCGCGATCCCGAGAGCAACGTCGCCGGCGCCGACCAACGCGAGCATCGCGGTCGCCACGCTGGATGCGATCGTCATGGCGAACAGAAGTGCGCGACGACGCCCTGTCGAATCGGCCAGCGCACCGAGCCATGGACTGAGGATGCCGGCGAACAGGAGAGGCAGCCCGAGCGCGATCGACCACAGCAGATCCGCGTTGCCGCGACCGGCGGCGACGAACGACGCGAAGTACATCGGATAGGCGACGCCGGAAACGATCAACGTGTAACCGTGCGCCGCGATGTCGTAGACGATCCACGACCCCGTCGGACGAAGCGCCCCGATCCGGGGCGTACTCGAGGATGCGCTCACGCGCCGGAGACTCGGCTGCGTCCCGGCCGTCAGCGCGCGGACGACCGACGGGCTCGCGCACCGCGGGCGCCGACCTTGTCGCGCGCGTGGTCGGCAAAGCCGAGTTCGACGAGCTCGATCGCTCGCGTGGCGAGCGGCGACAGATAGGCGTCCTGACGCGTGAGGATGCCGGTTCTCGGGCGAATGCACGATCTCCGGGATGCTGATGGCGACGAGGCGCGATCGTCCAGCCGTGGCGCAGCGCCTCGTCGCGCGGCGCGAGGCTGAACAGGTCCGTCGTGGCGACCGCCTCGAGGATCGCTTCCCACGAATTGGTTTCGATGGCATGGACGCGGTCGCCCAGGCCGAATTTCGATCAGGACTTGTTCGACGAATTGGCGCGCCGGCACGCCGGCGCTCGGCGCCGCGCTGCGAAACGCGGCGAGGTCGCGAATCGACGGGCTTCTGAGCTTGGTCAGCGGATGACCGATGCGCACGATCACGACGAGGTCGGTCGACAAGCAGTTCGCGAAAGTGCAGATTGGGCGGCGTATCGAGCAGGCCGCAGACGGCGAAATCGAGATTGCCCGCTTCCAGCGAGCTCGAACAGCTCGGCGTTGAAGCCGACGTGAAACTGCACCTGCGCGGCCGGGCGCTCGACGATGAAGCGCGGGAGGATCGACTGGCTCACGAGGCGCGCCACGACGTGCCCGGCGCCGATCCGGACCTTGCCGATCTTGCCGGCCCCCAGCTGTTCGACCTCGCGTTCCGCATCGTCGAGCGTGATCCGGGCCTTTTCGACTCGCGCCCGCAGCGCCGCGCCGATCGGCGTCAACTCGACCCCGCGCGGCGCGCGGACGAACAGCCGGGCGCCAACGTGGGCTTCCAGCCGCTGCAGGCTGCGCGTCAGCGCGGGCTGGCTGATGCCCAGGGTTTCCGCCGCGCGCGCGAGATTGCGCGATTCGCAGATGGCGAGGAAGTACTCGAGTTCCCGGTTCAGCAGAGACATGCGCAGAAGTTATCGGAATGTGTGTTTTTGTCATTGGAACACATTGATCCATCGCGCACAATCGCACGCTGTCAATACGGCCTTCACCTGATCAGAGCGATGAGCGTCCGGGGCTTCCGTGTTTCGCGTCGGGTGGAAACGACCCGTCTGCCGACGCGCACTTGATGATGGGCACGATGATCCTTGCACCCCAACCGATGGTCCGGTCGTTACACGCTGCCAGTTTGGCGCGGTGCTCGCGATGGCCTGTGCGATTGCCCCCGTGCAGCCAGCCCGTGCCCAAGCGCCACCGACAACGACGAGCTCGCCGCGCAGGCCACCGACCCGACGGCATCGCTGATGTCGTTCCAGTTGAACGACTGGTACACGGCAAATTTTCACGGCCTCGACGACTCCCTCAACCAGGTCGTGTTTCGCGCGGCGATCCCGTTCGCGCTCGGCGACACCAATCACATCTTCCGGGTCACGCAGCCCTACGTCACCTCCTCGCCGTCGGGCGCGACGGGCTTCGCCGACACCACGATCTTCGACCTCGTGGTGTTCGGCCAGCCGTGGGGCCGGTGGGGCGTCGGCATCTCGGGCACCGTGCCGACAGGCCGGAGCGGATTGACCGCCGACCAGTGGACGCGGGGCCGCGCTGGGCTTCGTCAACTCGTCCTGCCAAGCAATACAACTGGGGCCTGTTCGCGCAGACGTTCTTCTCGTTCGCCGGGAAGGACGGCGCGCCGGACATCGGCCTCGATCAACCTCCAGCCATCTTCAGTTATCAGCTCGGCGATGGGCGCTCGCTCTCGCTCGGCAACAGCGCGCTCGTCTACGACACCGAGAAATCGCGCTGGGCGTCACTCAACCTCGGCGTGAACTACGGGCAGGTCGTGAGCATTCGCCGGGCACAAGTGGCGCCCGAACATCGAGGCCGACTACGACTTCAAGGACGATTACGGCAATCCGAAGTGGACGATCCGGGCGAGCATCGTGCTGCTGCTGCCCACCCATTGAGATGATGCAACGCCGGTTTCCAACAGGAGAGTCCGCAAGATGCTGAAGCCAACGAAGTTGAATCGAGGGGCGCGACCGCCGCACGTCGTGGCTGGCAGCCGCGATGCTCTCCACCCTCGTTGCCGCATCCCAGGTCGCTATCGCCGGCGAAGGCGGCACGTCGCACATCATGCCGGGCGCCAATGCAACGCTGGTGGACCTGCCGCCGACGTCGCCCGGCGGATTCTTCAAGCCGATGTACATCAACTACCAGGGCAGCGCCTCGGCACGCGTCCCCACGGCGGCCGGGATCGTCGCGAATCTGAATGCGGACGCCAACACGCTGGTGCTCGGCGGGGGCTACGGCTTCGAGCAGACGATGCTCGGGGGCGCCCATTACAGCGTCGCCGCGTTCCTGCCCTACACCTGGCTCTCCATCTCCGGGAACTCCGTGGCGCTGGGCGGCCGCCAGATCCAGAACAGCGTGTCCGGCATCGGCGACCTGACGGTCGTGCCGGTGATGCTGGCCTGGAAGTCCGACAGACTGGCAGTACGACTTCCTGCTGCCGATCTATGCGCCGACGGGCAGCTACGAAGCCGGCCGGCTCGGCAACCCGGGCCTCAACTACTGGACCTTCGATCCGATCGTCGGCGTGGCCTACAGCAACGCCAAGTCGGGCTTCAACGCGGCCGTCCACGTCGGCTACGCGATCAACACCGAGAACAACGACACGAACTACAAGAGCGGCAACATCCTGCACGTCGACGCGTCGGTCCAGCAGATCTTCCCGCTCGGCTCGGGATTCGCGAACATCGGCGCCGAGGCGTGGTACTTCCAGCAGGTGACCTGCGACAGCGGATCCGGCGCGACGCTCGGCTGCTTCAAGGGACGCACCGCCGGCATCGGGCCGGTGCTGGGCTACATCCAGCCGATCGGCAAGCGAGAAGCTGCTCTTCGAGCTCAAGTGGCTGCCGGAGCTGGACACCAAGAATCGCCTGAACGGCGACTACATCTGGCTGAAGATGGTCTACAAGTTCTGATGACCAAGACGACGTGCATTCGCGGCACCACGCTGCGACAAGGATCGATTCCGGATGACAGGAGTGCCATGCAGACATGATGTGCAGCACGATGAGCGCGCATGAAGATCCTTCGCCTGAGTGCGGTGCTGCTCTGCGTGAGCGCAGGTGCCGCTTCTGAGCGCCATGCCGCGGCATGCGCGGCGCCGGCGACGGCTCAGAATCCTGCCGTTCCCGCCCACGCCGTCCGGCCTCCAAGGCGGGGCTGACGATGCGAGACTCGACCTACAAGAAGCGCGTCGAGCCGAAGCGCCTGGCGGACGGCGCGCCGAACATCCTGATCATCCTGATGGACGACGTCGGGCCGGGCACGCCCTCGACCTACGGCGGCGAGATCAACACGCCGACGCTCGATCGCGTGGCGAAGATGGGCATCTCCTTCAACCGTTTCCACTCCACGGCGATGTGCTCGCCCACGCGGGCGTCACTGCTCACCGGGCGCAATCACACCTTTGTCGGCAACGGCCAGATCGCGGCGATCGCCAACGACTTCGACGGCTTCAGCGGCGTCATTCCGAAGTCGTCGGCGACGGTCGCGGAAGTGCTCAAGAACTACGGCTACAACACCGGCGCCTGGGGCAAGTGGCACAACACGCCCGAGGAGCAGATCACCAGCAAGGGGCCGTTCGAGTATTGGCCGACCGGCTACGGCTTCGAGTACTTCTACGGATTCCTCGCCGGCGAGGCTTCGCAGTACGAGCCGACCCTGACGCGCAACACCACCGAGGTCATCCAGCATCCCAAGAAGGGCTACCACCTCACCGAGGACATCGCCGAGGACGCCATCAAGTGGCTGCGCGAGCAGAAGGCCTATGCGCCGGACAAGCCGTTCTTCATGTACTGGGCGCCCGGCGCATCGCATGGCCCGCACCAGGTCATGAAGGAGTGGGCCGACAAGTACAAGGGCAAGTTCGACGACGGCTGGGACAAGTATCGCGAGCGCACTTTCGCGCGCGCCAAGGCCAAGGGCTGGATCCCGCAGGACGCGCAACTCACGCCGCGCCCCGCGTCGATGGCTTCGTGGGACTCGATTCCCGAGGCCGAGAGACCGTTCCAGCGCCGCCTGATGGAAGTGTTCGCCGGCTTCACCGAGCACGCCGACTACAACGCGGGCAGGGTCATCGCCGAGATCGAGCGCCAGGGCAAACTCGACAACACGCTGATCTTCTACATCTGGGGCGACAACGGTTCCTCGTCGGAGGGCCTCAACGGCACCATCAGCGAGCAGCTCGCGCAGAACGGCATTCCGACCACGATCGCGCAGCACATCGAGGCGTTGAACGAGCTCGGCGGCCTCGACGCGCTCGGCGGCCCGAAGACCGACAACATGTACCACGCCGGTTGGGCCTGGGCGGGCAGCACGCCGTACCAGGGCACCAAGCTGATGGGCGCCTACTTCGGCGGCACCCGCCAGCCGATGGCCGTCTCCTGGCCGAAGCGCATCAAGGCCGATGCCGACGGCGCGACCGCAGTTCCACCACGTGATCGACATCGTGCCGACGATCTACGAGCTGACGAAGATCACCGCGCCGCGGGTCGTCAACGGCTTCGAGCAGGATCCGATCGCCGGCGTCAGCATGGTCTACACGTTCGGCGATGCCAAGGCGACGGGGACGCGCAAGACGCAGTTCTTCGACATCATGGCCAGCCGCGGCATCTACCACGACGGCTGGTTCGCCAGCGCGCCGGGCCCGCGCGAACCGTGGGTGGGCGGCATGCCGAAGGGCATCAAGGAATGGTCGCCGCTGACCGACAAGTGGGAGCTCTACAACATCGACGAGGACTGGAGCCAGGCGAACGACCTTGCCGCTTCGAATCCGCAGAAGCTCGAGGAGATGAAGGCGCTCTTCATCGTCGAATCCACGAAGAACAAGAACCTTCCCATCGGCGGCGGCCTGTGGTCCACGGCGATGTTCCATCCGGAAGACGCCCCTGCATCGCCCCTCACCGAATGGACCTTCGATTTCCCCATCACCCGCATGCCGGAATCCGCTGCGCCCAAGCTCGGCAAGAACAGCAGCCTCGTCACCATGGAGGTGGACGTGCCGGCGAATGCCAACGGCGTGCTGTACGCGCTGGCCGGCTTTTCCGGCGGCGTCACGACCTACGTGAAGGACGGCTTCCTGAACTACGAGTTCAACCTGTTCGAGGTCCAGCGCACGAAGATCAAGTCCAAGGCCAGGCTGCCGTTGGGCAAGGCGAAGATCGAGGTCGAATCGAAGCTGGTCGACGCCGATCGGCGGCCCGATGGACGTCACGCTGAGGGTGAATGGCGAAGTGGTGGGCCAGGGCCGGGTGCCGGCGGCCATGTCGCTCCACTTCACGTCGAATGCGACCTTCGACATCGGCATCGACCTCGATTCGCCCGTGTCGCTCGACTACTACGACCAGGCGCCGTTTGCCTTCAACGGCACCATCGGCACGACGAAGATCGTGTATCTGAAGAAGTGACCATGGACACACGTGGCGATGACAGCGAAACGATTGTGGCAACCGGACCCGAGGTGACGAATTCATGAAGCAAGCTCTCTCGTCTGAGCGTGGCGATGCTCCTTTGCATGGCGGCAGGCGTCGCCTTCGACGGCCATGCCGCAGCGGCGACCGCCACGCCGAGCGATGGCTCGGTGCTTCCGTTTCCGCCGGTGCCGTCGGCGAGCAAGGCGGCGCCTCGCTTGCAGGATTCCGTGCACAAGCGCCGTGCGGAGCCGCAGCACCTGAAGCCCGGCGCGCCGAACGTGCTGATCATCCTGCTCGACGACGTCGGCTTCGGCCAGGCGTCGACGTTCGGCGGCGAGATGAACACGCCGACACTCACCAGGCTCGCGAGCCAGGGCATCAGCTACAACACCTTCCACACGACGGCGATCTGCTCGCCGACGCGCGCGGCGCTGCTGACCGGGCGCAATCACCAGCGCGTCGGCAACGGCACGATCGCCGAACGCGCGGTCGACTGGGACGGCTACACCGGCGTGATCCCGAAGACCTCGGCGACGATGGCCGAAGTCCTGCGCCACTACGGCTACAGGACGGCGGCCTTCGGCAAGTGGCACAACACGCCGGCCGACCAGACCACGGCGATGGGCCCGTTCGACCGCTGGCCGACCGGGCACGGCTTCGACTATTTCTACGGCTTCCTCGCCGGCGAGACGTCGCAGTGGGAACCGCGGCTGGTCGAGAACACGACCGCCGTCGAACCGCCGCACGACGAGAAGTACCACCTCACCGAGGACATGGCGGCGCGCGGCATCGACTGGCTGCGCAAGCATCGCTCGTTCGCGCCGGACAAGCCCTTCTTCATGTACTGGGCGCCCGGCGCGGCGCACGGGCCGCACCAGGTCGGCAAGGAGTGGTCCGACAAGTACAAGGGCAAGTTCGACGACGGCTGGGATGCCTACCGCGAGCGCGTGTTCGCGCGCCAGAAGCAGCTGGGCTGGATTCCGGCCGATACGAAGCTCACGCCGCGCGCGGCGAACATGCCGTCGTGGGACAGCATTCCGGAGGCGCAGCGCCCGTTCCAGCGCCGGCTGATGGAAATCTACGCCGGCTTCGTCGAGCACGTGGACACGCAGGCCGGCAAGCTGATCGACGAGCTCGATCGGCTCGGGCATACGCGACAACACGATCGTGATCTACATCTTCGGCGACAACGGCGCCAGCGCCGAAGGCCAGAACGGCACGATCAGCGAGCTGCTGGCGCAGAACGGCATCCCCAACACGGTCGAGCAGCAGATCGCGGCGCTGGACAAGATTCGGCGGCCTCGACGCGCTGGGCGGTCCCAAGACCGACAGCATGTACCACGCCGGCTGGGCGTGGGCCGGCAACACGCCGTTCCACCACACCAAGCTCGTCGCGTCGCACTTCGGCGGCACGCGCAACCCGATGGTCATCTCGTGGCCGAAGGGCATCAAGGCCGACAGGACGCCGCGCGCGCAGTTCCACCACGTCAACGACATCGCGCCGACCATCTACGAAATCGCTCGGCATCAAGCCGCCGAAGGTCGTCGACGGCTTCGTGCAGGACCCGATGGACGGCGTGAGCCTCGCCTACACGTTCGCCGACGCCAAGGCGCCCGGCGCGCAAGAAGGTCCAGTACTTCGACAACAACGGCAGCCGTGCGCATCTACCAGGACGGCTGGGTGGCGGCGACGTTCGGTCCGCTGACGCCGTGGCTGCCGGCGCGCCCGGCCTCGCCGAATGGGATTCGGCCAAGGACAAGTGGGAGCTCTACAACATCGCCAAGGACTTCTCCGAGGCCGACGACCTGGCGGCGAAGGATCCGAAGCGTCTCGCGCAGCTGCAGAAGACGTTCGACGAGCACGCCGAGGCGAACAAGGTCTATCCGCTCGGCGCGGGCATCTGGCTGCGCCTGCATCCCGAGGACCGCATCAAGTCGCCGTACACGAGCTGGCAGTTCGACGCGACGACCGACGCGCATGCCGGAGTTCACGGCGCCGGGCATTGGTCGCGAGAACAGCACGGTAACGATCGACGCCGAGGTCGGCGACAACGCCTCCGGCGTGCTGTACGCGCTGGGCGGATCGGGCGGCGGCGCTCGCGCTGTACATGGACAAGGGACAACTCGTCTACGAGTACAACATGATGATCATCGAGCGCTACGTCGCGCGCTCGGCGAACAAGTTCCCGCCGGCAAGCGACGCATCGAGGTCACGACGACACTGGCAAGCGCCCAGCCGCTGTCGCCGGCCGAGGTCGTGCTGAAGGTCGACGGACAGGAGGTCGCGCGGACGACGGTGAAGCGCACGGTGCCGGCGCGTTTTCGGCGAGCGAGACGTTCGACGTCGGCGTGGATCTCGGCGCGACGGTGTCGCATCGATTACTTCGACCGGCGGCCGTTCAAGTTCGACGGGAAGATCCAGCAACGTGAGCAGTGTCAGATCGAGATGAGCCGGCAACGACGGAGCGCAACACGTCGACGCGGTACTTGCAAATGCAATCTGATCTGCGGAGGTTCATGTGAATACGAGATTTCTGCGGTGGCTGAACGACTCCTCGTCGGCCTCGCTTTGGCGCTGCCCGTGCTGGCAGCGGCGCAAAGCAGCGAAAAGCCCTTCACCAACGAGCAACTCGACCAGATGACGGCGCAGGTCGCGCTGTATCCGGACTCGCTGCTGGCGCAACTGTTCATGGCGACCACGTATCCGGATGAATTCGCAAAGGCGATGGCCTGGTCCAAGGCGCATCCGGACGCGAAGGGCGACGACGCGGTCAAGATGGTCGAGAACGAGCCGTGGGATCCCGCGGTGGCGTCGATGGTCGGATTTCCCGAGGTGCTCATCACGCTGGGCGAGAAGCCCGACTGGGTGAAGAACATGGGCGATGCGTTCCTGGCGCAGCCGGAGGCCGTGATGGACTCGGTGCAGCGGCTTCGCGCGCAGGCGCAGAAGGCAGGCAACCTCAAGTCGAACGAGCAGGTCAAGGTGTCGACGCAAGCGGCCGAGGCGGCCCCGGCGGCCGCGCCGCAGACGGCGGTCGTGCAGCAGGCGGCACCGCCGCCGCAGGTGATCGTGATCGAGCCGGCGCAGCCGTCGCGTCGTCTACGTGCCGGCCTACAACCCGACGATCGTCTACGGGGCGTGGCCGTACCCGGCCTACCCGCCGTACTACTATCCGCCGCCGCCGGGCTACTGGTGGTCGCGGCCGATCGCGACCGGCATAGCGTGGGGCGCGGGCATCGGCGTTTCCAACGCGCTGTGGGGCGGCTTCGGCTGGGGCCGGCACGACGTCGACATCAACGTCAATCGCTACAACAGCATCAACGTCGAACCGGCGCCTCGACGTCAACAGCAGCCGCACCTCCTGGAATCACAATACCGAGCATCGCGGCAACACGCCCTACCGGGGCGGCAACGCGACGAAGCAGAACCTCGACAAGAAGTATCAGTCCGGCAACCGCGAGCAGTATCGCGGCAAGGATGCAAGCCGCGATGCCGAGCCGCGACCGCGCGTCGCAGGCGATGGCCGACCGGAGGTGTCGCCGACAAGTCGGCGGCGCGCGACAAGGCGCAGAGCGTGGACAAGTCGGCGGCGCGCTCAAGGCGCGACGCGGACAAGGGCGGCGCGCGACAAGGCGCAAGGCGCCGATCGCGATGCGGCGCGGCAAAAGGCACAGAACACGGATCGCGATGCCGCGCAAGCAGCGCGCACAGGCATCCGAACGCGACAACGCGCTGAAGGGTGCGAACAGCACGCAGGCCCGCGGCGCAGGTCGATCGCGGGGCGGCGAGCAGCGCGGCCGCGCAGCGCTCGGCAGGCGGCGGAGGCAGCCGTCCTTCGGCAACTAGCGCCGGCAGTGGCGGCCGTCCCTCGGCCGGTGGCGCCGCTGGCGGCAGCCGACCGGCAGCCGGGGGCGGCGCGAGCCGTCCCAGCGGCGGCGGTGGCGGCGCAGGCGGTGGCGGCGGCGGTGGCCGTCCCAGCGGCGGCGGCGGGCGCAAAGGTTGAGACGGAGAGAGACCAACATGACGAACATCAAGCACATCCTGAACATCGCTGCGCTGGCCGCATCGCTCGCCGTGGCACCGATCGCGCTCGCGCAAACGCGCGTATCCGACTCCCGAGGCTGCCGCCGATGCGCTGGTCAACGGCATCGCGCGAAACGACGGCGATGCCGTCAAGACCGTCATCGGATGCCGACTACCGGAAGTACATCCCGGCGGAAACCATGGACCTCGAGGACATCACCGAATTTCCTCGAGGCATGGGCGAGAGCCCACTCGATCGTGCGTGCCGGCGCCGACAAGGGCATTTCTCGGCGTCGGCGTCAACGGCTGGACGCTGCCGATCCCGATCGTCAAGTCGGCCGCCGGATGGAGTTTCGACACCAACGGCGCTCCGGCGAGACGCGGATCCGCCGGATCGGCCGCAATGAGCTCGCGGCGATCCAGGTCGCGCTGGCGTACACGGACGCGCAGGAGGAGTACAAGGCGCGCGACTGGAACGGCGACGGCGTCAAGGAGTACGCGACGCGCGGATTGGCGACACCGGGCAAGCAGGACGGACTGTACTGGGCGTCGCTGCCCGGCGAGCCGGAGAGCCCGCTCGGCGCGGGGTTCGCGGACGCAAAGCCGGGCCAAGCCGTACCACGGTTATCGGTACAAGATCCTCACCGCGCAGGGGCAGGATGCGCCGGGCGGCGCCAGGAGCTATGTCAAGAACGGCCACATGACCGAAGGTTACGCGCTGGTGGCCTGGCCGGCGAAATACGGTGACACGGGCGTGATGACGTTCATCGTCAACCAGGACGGCATCGTCTACCAGAAGAACCTTGGCACGGACACCATGCGGCGGGCCGCGCGATCACGGCCGTACAACCCGGACGCGAGCTGGAGCAAGACCGCGCCCGCGAAATGACGTCGACGAAGGTCCAATCGGTATCCTCAGCGCCGCCGTCGAAACGGATCTCGATTTCTCGCCGGTGAGAACGAGCGGCGACTGCGCTGGTTGCGCTGGCTGCACCTCGCACCGCCGACGGCTTCGGGCTGGGGCGCGGCGCCAGCGTTCTTCGCGCTGCTGACATCGGTCGCCGATCGTCGCCTGGGCGGCCGCGACCGGGCATTGTGCGGACGACGCGACCGGCGAGCGACTGCGGCAGCACTATCGGGTCTACGTCGCTGCCTGCTGGCGATTCCTCTGTTGATTCTTGCCGAGGGGGCGATGCACAGCACTGGGAAGCGCACGTCGTATCGCAGTTCGTTTCGAGCGGCGTCGTCGGTCCCGACGAGGTCGACATCATCACCGGCGTGTCGGGAGGCAGCTTCACCGCGTCGGCGTACGGTCTCTACGGCGAGAAGCTGTTCGACGTTTACGAAACTCGCTTCCTGAAGCGAGACGTGCAAGGCGAGATCGTCTCGCGCACGCTCAATCCGGCCAACTGGGGAAAGCTTTCGTCGACGGCCTGGGGCCGGTCCGAACTCGCGGCGCAGTTCTACGACGAGATCCTCTTCAATGGGGCAACCTTCGGCGACCTCAATCGCGGCAACGGGCCGATGATCCTGGCCTCGGCCACCGACCTCTCGACGGGCTCCCGCTTTGTCTTCAACCAGAACGTCTTCGACGTCATTTGCTCGGACCTCAATGCCGTTCCGCTGTCCCGCGCGGCTTCCGCATCCTCCGCGGTGCCGGTGGTGCTCTCGGCGGTCACGCTGAACAATTACGGCGGGACCTGCAACATGAAGACTCCGGCGTGGGCGGTGCCGTTCTTCAATTCGGCGGACCCGCCGCGCCCCGCGGCCCGGGCGATACGCACGCTGAAGTCGATACAGGCCTACGGCAACAGCGTCGAGCGGCCCTATTTGCATCTCGTGGATGGAGGTGTCGCGGACAACCTAGGCATGCGCAGCGTGCTCGATACGTTCGAAGTTCTCGAGGCGCTGAGCGAGAGCGGGATTCGCACGCCATTCGACGATGTGCGGAGGATCGTCGTATTCGTCGTCAACTCCCTCTCCGAACGAGCGACGAACTGGGACAAGTCCGAAGAGCCGCCCGGCACCGTGGCCACGATGCTGAAGTCGGCCGGCACGCCGATCGACCGGAATTCCTTCGAAAACGTCGAACAGCTGCGGGACACGGCAGCCAAGTGGCGCACGATGCGATTGATCGCGAACTCGAAGGCGATGGCGGCCAACGCCGATCCGGCGGTCGCCAAGGCGGTGCGCGTTCCGAAAGCGGAGATCTACGCGATCGACGTGTCGTTCGCCGCACTCGCCGACAGGACGGAATTCGCTTACCTGAATCAGCAGCCCACGTCGTTCGTCCTGCCGCCCGAAGCGGTCGATCGCCTGCGCGCCGCCGCCGGGACGATCATCCTGACGTCACCCGAGTTCCAGCGGTTGCTGAGCGACATCGATGCCAGGGTCGTCGCGGACCCGAAGGCATCCCCGACCAAGTAGGGAACCGCTGGTCAAAGTTCTCGAGGACTTGCTTTGACCGGGATGGAAGATCCGGCCGGCTGGGTCATCCCAAGCCTGAGAGCGAAGCCGCAGAACGACCCTAACCCAGCGCTAACCCGGCCGGTGCAGGTGCCAGTCGGTGGCCTGCTGGAACGCCCGGCCGATGCGCACCAGCGTCGCGTCCGCGAACGCCGCGCCGGTGACTTGCACGCCGATCGGCAATCCTTCCGCCGAAAATCCCGCCGGCAGCGATAGCGCGCACGCGCCGAGATAGTTGGCGCTCCTCGTCCACGTCGCGAGCGGTGTCATGGACTCGTCGACGTCGTCGAGCGGCGTGGCGGTGATCGGCAGCGTCGGGGTGAGCAGCGCCTCGCGATCGCGCATCCATTCGGCAAAGCGGGCGCTGATACGTTCGCGTGCGCGCAGCAGCCCGGCATGCTCGGCAGCGCCGATCGCCTTGCCGCTCAGCACGCGCTTCCTCACCCAGGGGTCGATATCGAGAGTCGGATCCTCGATGTAGTCGCGATGGAGAGCGTAGGCCTCGACTGCGATGATCCGGCCGTTCTGCACCATCATGTCGTCGAAGTCGAGCGGGAAGGTCGCTTCCTCCACGAGCGCGCCGAGATCGCGGAGCGCGGCGATCGCCTCGCGATACGCGCGAACCACGTCGGGAAGCACAAACGCGGGAAAGGCCTCCGGCGGGAGCGCGGTGATGCGCACGCCGCGCACGTCGGGCGGTGAGACGATGGCGGCGAAGGCGGCTTCGAGATCGTCGCGAGGCGCCGTGAGCGTCGCGGGATCGTGCGGATCGGGACCGGACATCGCCGCCGTCAGCAGCGCGCAGTCATCGGCGGTGCGCGCGAGCGGTCCGATCGAGTCGAGGGTGCCTGACAGCGGCACCGCGCCGTATAGGCTCACGCGTCCGTAGGTGGGCTTCAATCCCGTGATGCCGCAAAGCGCCGCGGGAATGCGGATCGAACCGCCCGTGTCCGAGCCGATCGCCGCCGGGCAGAGCCCGCCGGCCACCGCGACGGCAGAACCGCTCGACGAGCCACCCGCCACGCGGTGCGTTTTCGGGTCCCACGGATTCCATGGCGCGCCCATGGGCTGGTTCCGGCCCCAGCCGCCGAACGCGAACTCGACCATGTGCGTCTTGCCGAGCGGAATCATTCCCGCTGCCACGAGCCGGACGACGGCGGTGGCCGTGCGATCCGAAATGCGGCCACGCCAGCTCTTCGACCCAGCGGTGGTCTGCCGGCCTTCGACATGCAGGAGGTCTTTGAGCGCGACGGGCAATCCGGCGAGCGGGCCGCGCACCGCTCCGGCGCGCCGTTGCCGATCGGCCGCGTCGGCGGCTTGGATCGCCTCGTCGCGATAGACCTCGATGAACGCGTGAAGATGGGCATCGAGCGCATCCATGCGCGCGAGGCAGGCCTCGACAATCGCGCGCGAGGTCGTCTCGCCGCGCGCCAGCATCGTCGCGAGCGCGGTCAGCGAATGGAAAGGAAGATCGTCTGACATGGTTGCAATGGGATTCGCCGAGGCAGGATCGGACCTGTACGCTTCAACACTGTTCGATTGCGGGAGTCGTCATCCCGCCGGTCATTGCGGTTCCCGAGTCGGCATGCACTATACTTTGCATTTTGCCGCAACGATCGGGTGCATGGGCCGTTTCCGGACGGCCCCGGCCGGAAAATGGAACCTCTGGTATTGACCGTGGACGTCGCAGGGCTCCCGCAGGCCTGGGTGGAGCTCGAGGAAGCGATCACCTATCACGCCAAGCAGATGGTCGCGTGGTCCGTGGGCCGCGAGGTCCGCGAGTTCCGCGGCGGCTGGCAGAAGAACGGCGTGCGCTCGCGCATCGCGACGCGCTCGATCCTCGCGATCAAGGGCAGCGGCGCGGGGGCCCACCGACACGCGCCCGGCCTCACCAATCAGATGCTGTTCGTCCGCGACCGGCAGGTGTGCGCGTACTGCGGCGGCCGGTTCATGGTGCGCGACCTTTCGCGCGACCACGTCGTGCCGGTGTCGCGCGGCGGCAAGGACGCCTGGACCAACACCGTCACCGCCTGCCGGAATTGCAACACGCGCAAGGGCGGCCGCTCGCCCGAGCAGGCGGGGATGCCCCTCCTGTACGTGCCGTACGTGCCCAACCGGCACGAGCACTTCATCCTGCGCAACCGGCGCATCCTCGCCGACCAGATGGAATACCTGCTGGCCGGCGTGCCGAAGACGAGCCGTCTGCACGTGCGCGAAGGGCGTGCCTCGATGCGGGTCTGACCTTCGACGGCGTGCGCACGGCCCCGTGCCGATCCGCTAGACTTGCGCCGCTGTCCCGCCACCACGTCCACGGAGAGTTGCCAATGCCCGCGTCACGTCTTGCTGTCGCGTTCGTCGCCGTCGCACTCGCCCTGCCCGGCGCCGCCCAGGTCAAGCCCGAGCACGGCGACGAGGTCTACCAGCCCGCGCTCGGTCAGGCCGGCAAGGACGTGGTCTGGATACCCACGCCGGATGCCCTGGTCACCCGGATGCTCGAGGCCGTGAAGACCACCAAGGACGATGTGGTCTACGACCTCGGCTCGGGCGACGGCAAGATTCCGATCGCCGCGGCGCGGGAGTACGGCGCCAGGGCCACCGGCATCGAGTACAACCCCGATATGGCCGAACTCGCGCGGCGCAACGTCAAGCGGGCAGGCGTCGAACCCCTCGTCAGTATCATTACCGGCGACATCTTCGTCGAGGACTTCTCCAAGGCGACCGTGGTGACGATGTACCTTCTGCCGCAGCTCAACATCAAGCTTCGCCCGATCATTCTCGGGATGAAGCCGGGTACGCGCGTGACCTCGCACCAGTTCGACATGGGCGACTGGGAGCCGGACCAGCACCTGAAGGTCGAGTACCGGGATGCCTTCGTGTGGATCGTCCCGGCCGCTGCCGGCGGCGAGTGGGCGCTCAAGGACGACAGGGGGTCGCTCTCGGCAACGCTCAACCTGGTGCAGCGCTACCAGCGCATCGGAGGCACGCTCGCGCTGGGTGGCAAGACGCAGCCGTTGCTCGGCACCTGGATGGATGGGAACAAGCTGGGCTTCAGCTTCATCGACAGCGACAACAATCTGCGAAGCGCCCGGATGACCGTTGCCGGATCCGGCATGACCGGCGAACTCTCCGACAGCCGCAGGACCCCGCTCACCGCCAGCAAGCGCTGAGCGGGCGACGCCACGCCGTGGATTCCCCAGCCCCTGTCGCTCCGGCGGCACCGCGGCCGCTGTTGAGTTCCGCCGACGCCATCGCGATCATCGTCGGTATCGTCGTCGGCGCCGGGATCTACAAGACGCCGTCGATGGTGGCGGGGGTCACCGGCGACGTCGGCTGGCTGGTGGTGGCCTGGGGCCTGGGCGCCATCGTGTCGCTCGCCGGCGCGCTCTGCTACGCCGAGCTCGCCACGGCCTATCCGCACGCGGGCGGCGACTACCATTTTCTGTCGCGGGCGTTCGGTCGCCACACGAGTTTTCTCTACGCATGGGCACGGTCGACGGTGATCAATACCGGGTCGATCGCGTTGCTCGCCTTCGTCTTCGGCGACTACATGTCGACCGTGTTCTCGCTTGGCCCGGCGTCGGGCGCGCTCTGGGCCGCCGGCATCGTGATCGCGCTCACTCTCCTCAACATCGCCGGCCTGCGCGCCTCCGCCGGCACCCAGAACCTGCTCATGGTGATCGAGGTCGGCGGACTGTTGGCCGTTGCCGTCGCCGGCTTCATGGCCCCGCCGGTCGCCGCAGCTGCGCCCGCGGCTTTCACGACGACCCCCGCGCTCGGCATGTTCGGCCTGGCGATGGTCTTCGTGCTGCTGACCTACGGCGGCTGGAACGAGGCTGCGTACATCTCGGCCGAGCTCGCCGGTGGCCGGCGCGCGATCGTGTCGGCCCTGGTGACGAGCCTCGCCATCATCGCCGTGGCCTACCTGCTCGTGAACCTCGCGCTCTTGTCCGGGCTTGGGTTGAAAGGGCTCGCGGATAGCAAGGCCGCGGGAGCGGAGGTCATGGAGCGCACGTTCGGACCCGTGGGAGGCGCCGCGCTGGGCCTGTTCGTCGCCATTGCCGCGCTCACCTCGATCAACGCGACGATGATCGTCGGCGCGCGCACCAACTACGCGATGGCCCGCGACTGGCCGGCGCTGCGCTTCATGGGGGGCTGGCACGCGACCCGGGGTACGCCCGTGGCCGCCTTTCTGGTCCAGGGTGCGATCGCACTGGCGCTGATCGGGTTCGGCGCGCTCCAGCACGACGGCTTCGAGGCGATGGTCGAGTTCACGGCGCCGGTGTTCTGGTCGTTCCTGCTGCTGGTCGGCATCGCGCTGTTCGTCCTGCGCGCGCACGACGGCGCTGCGGAACGCCCGTTTCGCGTCCCGCTGTATCCGCTGACACCGATCGTGTTCTGCGCTGCCTGCGCGTGGCTCGCCTATTCCAGCATCGCGTACGCCGCCAGCAGGAATGCCGTGCACATCTCGCTGCTCGTGATGGCGGCGGGCGTGGCGGCAATGCTCCTCGCCCGCCGGGGCGCCGTCCGCCGCGTTGCCGTCGGCGATGACTGAGTAACTTGCCCGGACCGGAACCCGGCGTCCCCTGTCAACTGCACTCGCGGTGACGCGCCTTGCACGTGGCCAGCACATCGTCGGGGTCGCGCTTCCACCAGTGGTTGGCGGAAAAGATCTCGACTTCGTGGAAGCCGCGATAGCCGCCGGCCTCCATCCACGAGCGGATGAGCCGAAGGTCGATCACGCCGTCGCCCATCATGCCGCGGTCCGTGAGGAGGTCGGTGGTCGGCACCAGCCAGTCGCTGATGTGGTAGGCCAGGAGCCGCGACGGACTGCCACCCGCGGCGCGCTCGATTTCACGCCTGAGGTGAGGATCCCACCACACGTGATAGACGTCGACGGCGATGCCTACCCCGGGACCGAGCTCGTCGCAGAGGTCGTTCGCATGCTCCATCGTGTTGACGCACGCGCGATCGGCTGCGTACATCGGGTGCAGCGGCTCGATCGCGAGCGGCATGCCGGCGTCGCGGGCATAGCCCAGCAGGTCGCCGATGCCGTCGCGCACCATCTCCCGCGCGCCGGCGAGATCCTTCGACTCGATCTTTCCGTCGCGCTGCTTCGGCAGGCCGCCGACGACCAGGATCAGGCACCGGGCGCCGAGCGTGAGCGCTTCGTCGACCGCGCGCCGGTTGTCGTCCTGCGCCGCGCGCCGGCCCTCGCGATCCACCGCCGGAAACATCCCGCCGCGACAGTAGCCGGTGACGGTGAGACCGGCGTCACGCACGCGCAGCGCCGAATCCTTGAGTCCCGCCGAGGCCACCTGGTCGCGCCACGGCGCGATGCCGCGGATCCCGTGCCGCGCGCACCCCGCGATGATCTGCGGCAGCGTCCATTGCTGCCGCACGGTCGCGGTGTTGAGGGAGAGCAGGTCGCCGTCGGGTTCGTTCATCGAACGGTGCCGCTACAGGGGTGAGGCCGTCACGGCGCGCGCCATCTCCAGCGCGCGCGTGGTCGTGCCGTACTTGGCGATCATGTTGGGTACCTCCCAGGCGGGGAGCGCGCCTTGCTCGACGTAGTCGAGGAACTGCGCGGCCACCTGCCCGAAATGGGCCTCGTGACCGACGTGATAGGCGTCGGGTACATCCACCAGCCACGTGTCTCCCATGAGCTTGGCGTCGACGCCTGGGTACGTCTCGCGCAGAGTGCGCAGCGCTTCCGGCATCGCGGCGGCCAACGCCGTGGCGCCCGCATTCGCGTGAGGCTCGATGTAGAGCGCCGGGCGGTGCGCCTCGGCCGCGCCCTGGCGGATCGTGAGATTCGCGCGGGAGCCCCGCACCACCGAGCAGTGCGTGTCGCCCGCGCCCTCCGGCGCCTCGAAATGCCAGAGGACTCGCACCTTGGCATGCACGCCCTTGATGCGGTAGTCGATCTCGCCGTTGGCGTACGTATTGAGGATGCCGTCGCGCCCGACGTCCTTCTGCAGGAACTCCGGATAACCCGGAAGCCGCGTCACCCGCGCGAATTGTGCAGGACTGACGGCCGTGGGCCAGCGCCGCGCGCCGAGGATCCGGATGTCGCGCGCGAAATCGAGGATCGCCCCGGGAAAGCATTCCCACTGCACGAGATCGACCAGGTGCGTGGTGATGTCGACGAGGCCTTCCCCCTGCTGCGCCACGTCGAAGAACCACGCCGGACGCTTGATCGGCGCGCCCGACACCTGCTTCGAGAAGTGGTGCACGCTTTCCTTGACGATGGCGGGCTCCGCCTCGGATCCTTCCAGCAGATCGCCGAACACCGCGGGCAGGCGGGAGAATGCCTTCTGCAGCATGGTCGTGATCTCGTGCCGCTCGGTCATGATGTCGTAGAGCAGCACGCCCTTGGCCTGCGCGAGGGCAAAGGCCTCGCGCAGCGATTCGAAGCCCGCGTGATCGATCGCCATCGGCTTGTCGGCGAGCACGTGCATGCCGGCTTCGATTGCGCGGATCACATATTCGGTCTTGCGCCGGTTGTTGCCGGCGATGACCACCACGTCGCCGACACGCTCCGCGCTGAACCGCTCCAGGAAATCGGCACCCGCGTGAACGACGGTCCGCCACGCCGTCGGGTTGTCGCTGCGCGCGTTGTAGCCCGCGATCTTCTGCAGGTAGTCGGCGAGGTCCGGACCTTCGTCGGCATAGACGTGCACCGTGGCGTCGACGCCGGGATACATCGTCTTCTGCAGGAGCGCCGCGTGGAAATGGCCGGGATCGAGGACGACGAGCTTCATCATGGGGTCAGGCCTCCCGGCCCCCGCAGGGGGAAGCGAACGCGGTGAGCGTGGGGGCAAATCATTCGTCAATGCCGTTCACTCGGAGGTACGCGCGCATTCTCGAGGCGGCGAGGTCGGGGTCGCGGAGCAGCCCGGCGGCGTCCGCCAGGCGGAACACTTCCGCCAGGTGCGCAACGCTGCGCGCGCTTTGCTGCCCGCCGACCATCGTGAAGTGCGTCTGGTGGCCGTTGAGCCACGCGAGAAACACGACGCCGGTCTTGTAGAAACGCGTCGGCGCGGCGAACACGTGGCGCGACAGCGGCACCGTGGGAGCGAGAATGGCGTCGAAGCGCGCCCGATCTCCGGCCGCGAGCGCCGTCAGCGCGACGGATGCCGCGGGCGCGATCGCGTCGAAGATGCCGAGGAGGGCGTCCGAGTGGCCGGTGGCGTCGCCGCCGATCAGCGCCGCGAAGTTGAAATCGTCGCCGGTGTACATGCGAACGCCGTCCGGCAGGAGCGAGCGCAGCCTGACTTCCTTGGCGGCATCGAGCAGCGACACCTTGACGCCGTTCACCTTGGCCGCGTTGGCTTTGATCACGTCCGCGCAGACGGCGGTGGCGCGCGCGTGGTCGGGGTCGCTCGCGAGGCCGCGGGCGCCTACCCAATAACCGGAGAGCGCCGGATCGAACATCTCGCCCAGCCAGTGCAGGATGACGGGTTCGCGCAACTGCGATAGCACGCGTGCGTAGACCAACGCATAGTCGTCGGGCGAGCGCGCGCAGGCAGCGAGTGCGCGGCTCGCCATCAGGATGATGCGGCCGCCCACGGCTTCGATTGCGTCGCATTGCGCTTCGTAAGCGGCGATCACATCGTCGAGCGTGCAGATCGCGCCAGCGGGAAGGTGGTCGGTGCCGGCGCCCGAGTAGACGATGGCGCCTCGAAAGCTCTGCGCTTCGCGCACGCTCCGCCGAATCAGTTCGAGCGACGTCTGCCAGTCGAGCCCCATGCCCCGCTGCGCGGTGTCCATCGCTTCGGCCACGCCGAAACCGTGCGTCCACAGGTGCCGGCGGAAGGCGAGCGTGGCGTCCCAGTCGAGCGCCGCTTCGAGCCAGGGATCGATCGCGGCGCGCGGATCGGCGACGACGTGCGCGGCCGCGAAGGCAATCCGATTCCACCGGGGCGCGCCCGCCGGCGCGGGCCACGTCACGGCGGCGCGCGGCGTGAAAGCGGCGAGCGTGCCGTCGGTCTGCGGGAGCTTGAGCGCATTCATGGGGAACGACCGCTAGACCGACAGCGCCTGGACATCGACGAAGCGACGCTCGCGCCAGCTCTGCAATCCGAGTTCGGCAAGTTGCACGCCCTTCGCTCCTTCCAGCAGGTTCCAAGGGAAGGGACCGCCCATGACGACGTGCCGCAGGAAGAGTTCCCACTCGACCTTGAACGCGTTGTCGTACGCGCGGTTGGCCGGGACGAGCTGCCACGTGTCGTAGAAATCGATCGTCTGCGGTACATCCGGATTCCATACCGGCTTGGGCGTGGCGGCACGCGGCTGGATGCGGCAGTCGGTGAGTCCCGCCACGGCCGAGCCCAGCGTGCCATCCACATGGAACGTGACGAGGTCGTCGCGGCGCACGCGCGTGCACCACGAGCTGTTGATCTGCGCGATGACGCCATCCGCGAGCTCGAACGTCGCATACGCCGCGTCGTCGGCGTTGGCGACGTAGGGCTTGCCGTGCTCGTCCCAGCGCCTTGGAATGTGCGTGGCACCGACGCACATCACGCTCTTCACCGCGCCGAAGAGGTTGTCGAGCACGTAGCGCCAGTGGCACAGCATGTCGACGATGATGCCGCCGTCGTCCTCCTTGCGGTAGTTCCACGACGGGCGCTGCGCCGGCTGCCAATCGCCCTCGAAGACCCAGTAGCCGAATTCCCCGCGCACGGACAGGATGCGCCCGAAGAAGCCCGCGTCGATCAGCATCTTCAGTTTCAGCAGCCCGGGGAGCCACAGCTTGTCCTGCACGACGCCGTGCTTCACCCCCGCGGCCTCGGCGCGCCGGTGGAGGTCGAGCGCGTCGGCGACACTTGGCGCGACCGGCTTCTCGGTATAGATGTGCTTGCCCGCGGCGATCGCCTTCCGAATCAGCTCGGGCCGCAGGCCGGTCGACGCGCTGTCGAAATAAATCGCGTCGTTCGGGTCGGCGAGCGCCGCGTCGAGATCGGTGGTCCAGCGTTCGACGCCATGCGCACGGGCGAGTGCCGCGACCTTGGCTTCGTTGCGGCCGACGAGGATCGGATCCGGCATGATCCGCCGCTCGTCTCCGAGCACGACGCCACCCTCCTTCCGAATCGCGTTGATCGAACGGATGAGATGCTGGTTCGTGCCCATGCGGCCGGTGACGCCATTCATGATCACGCCGAGACGGATGGTTTCCACGTTACGCGACTCCGGGACGGTTCAAGGCAAGGGAAGGGCGCGCTCTGGCGGGCTCAGCCGGCATGTGGCGCCGCGCGTCCCGTCAGGCGGCCGAGCGCGCGGCCCACGGCGGGAATCTTGAATAGGACGACCAGCACGATCGTGATCCAGAGCACGGCGGAAATCGGCCGCGTGAAGAATGGGCCGAGGTCGCCGTCGGACAGCACGAGCCCGCGACGGAAGCCCTTTTCCATGAGGTCGCCGAGCACCAGCCCCAGCACCAGCGGCGCGACGGGATAGTCGAGCCGGCGCAGCGCGTAGCCCAGTACGCCGAAACCCAGCATGACCCAGACGTCGAACAGCCGCTGCGAGATCGCGTACGAGCCGACGACGCACAGCACGAAGATGATCGGCAGGATGATCGGCTTCGGCACCATCAGCACCTTGATCAGCAAGTTGGTGAGCGTGAGGCCGTAGATCAGGATGCCGAGCGTCGCGAACATCATCATCGCGACGACGTCGTAGACGAACGTCGGGGCCTCGATCATGATCATCGGTCCCGGTCGCACCCCATGGATCAGCATCGCCGCCATCAGCACGGCGGCGGGCGCAGACCCGGGTATGCCGAGCGTCAGCACGGGGATCACGGCGCCCGGCACGCAGGCGTTGTCGCCGGTCTCGGCCGCCATCAAGCCGTCGATCGAGCCCTTGCCGAACTTTTCCTTCTCCTTGCTCGCGCGCTTGGCGGCGGCATACGACGACCATGCGGCGACGTCCTCGCCCACGCCGGGCAGGATGCCGATGAACGTGCCGATGACGCCGGAGCGCAGGATCGTCCGCCAGTATTGCATGACGTCCCGCAGCTTCGGGATTACGGAGTCGAACGGGTTGATCTTCACGGGTACCGGCTTCTCGCGCACCGCCATCAGGAGCTCCGCGAAGCCGAACGCGCCGACCAGCGCGGGAACGAGGTTGAAGCCTCCGGCCAGGTCGCGGCTGCCGAACGTGAACCGGTCGTATGCGTAGATCGCCTCCTGGCCGACCGCCGCCGCGGCGATGCCGACGAGGCCCGCGATCCAGCCTTTCAACGGGTCGTTGCCGGTCAGCGTGCCGGCGATGATCACGCCGAAGAGCGCGAGCCAGAAGAATTCGTAGGCACCGAACTTGAGCGCGAGATTGCCGAGGATCGGCGTGAACAGCGCGAGAAAGAACATGCCGATGAGCGTGCCCAGCACCGAGCCGGAAGTTGCGATGCCCATCGCGCGCCCGGCGTGGCCCTGCTTCGCGAGCGCGTGACCGTCGAGACACGACGCCGCCGACGCGGGCGTCCCGGGGATGTTGAGCAGGATCGCCGAGCGCGAGCCGCCGTAGATCGCGCCGACGTACGTGCAGATCAGCACCAGCAGCGCCTGGCCGGACGGCATCTTGATGGTGAGCGTCGTCATCAGCGCCACACCCATCGTCGCGGTGAGCCCCGGCAGTGCGCCGATGACGACACCGACGAGGGACGACAGGAGGATCAATCCCGAGCGACAGCGGGTCGCAGAAGCTCCATATCGAATGACCGAACGCGATGAGGCCGTCGAACATGGGGTGAATCGCTGCGCCGCCGTGTCAGGGCAGTCGCACGTAGAAGAGCTGCTCGAACACGAGCGTGACGATGAGCGAGGTGAGCACACCGCAGGTGAGCGCGACGACGAGGCCGCGCACTTCCTTGCCGGCGGCCTTTCGCGCGACGTACTGGAAGATGAACACGAACGCGGTGACGAAGAGTCCGGTGGCAAGCCAGAACGGCAGGCCGCGGCCGACGAGCAGCAGCGCGTAGACGAAGAACAACGCCGCGGCGAGGGCGAAGCTTCCGGGGGATGCATAGGCGGTGTCGTCGGCCACGGCGGCATCCCAGCCGGTGCGCCCTGCGCGCCGCCAGGACCGCAGCACCAGCGCGCCGCCCAGCACCGCGAGGAGTGTCCCGACGATGCCCGGCCAGAGTCCGGGCGCGGTGTGCAGCGCCGCACCCTGCTGCGTCATCCGGTCCATCTGCCACGACAGCACCGTGACGATGCAGCCGACCCCCGTCCACGCGATTCCGCCCAGGAGATCGCGGCGCGGCGACGACGAGTGGATCTCGTTGGGCACGGTGTGATTCATGCGGCAACCGGCCGGCGTCTGCGCAGACGCCGGCCCGGGACGCAACTTCGGCTACGGCCGCGCGATGCCGAGCGTATCGGGCGATACCTTCGCCTTGCCGCCGTCGAAAGCCTGCCACGCGTTGACCTGCACGGCCGGCATGGCGGCCTTCATCGCGGCGTCGCCGGCCGCCGGCGCGAACTGCGCGCCGCGGCTCGTCGCGTAGTCCTTGAGCGCCTTCGAGGAGTTGATGTTGTCCGCCCAGATCTTGGTCACCGTGGCGATGACTTCCGGCGGGACGCTCTTCGGAATGAAGATGCCGAAGTAGTTCGGCGGCTCCTTGAAGTTCGCGATGGACTTGGTCAGAGGCTCGATCGTGCCGTAGCCGTCGATCTCGATCGGACGGTCACCCACGACCGCGAGCGGCCGCAGCTTCTTGCCGCGAATCATTTCCGCCTGCTCCACCGTCAGCTGGCTGGTGGCATCGGTCTCGCCCGCGACGGTCGACACGACCGCCGGGTTGCCGCCGTCATAGGTCACGTGCTTGTACTTGACGTTGGCGGCCTTGGCGATCGCCTCCATTGCGCTGTGGCCGCTCGAATTGACGCCGGCCGTCGCGACGCTGATCTGACCCGGCTTGGCGCGCATCGCCTCGATCAGTTCGTTGACCGTCTTGTACGGCGTGTTCGGGTTGACCGAGAGCGTGGAGACGTTGGCGACGTTGAGGAACAGCACCCAGTCCTGGATCTTGGTGTCGAGCATCCCGAGCACCGCGTAGGTGCCCAGGTCCTTGGCGGCGCCGGCGGTCCAGGTGTAGCCGTCCTTCGGCGCTTCGAGCGCGCTCTTCGTGCCGATCGAGCCGGACGCGCCCGGCTGGTTGACGATGACCACCTTCTGTCCCAGCGCTTTTTCGATCTCGGCGGCAGTCACCCGCGTGACCTGGTCGGTCGAGCCGCCGGCCGCCCACGGCACGATGACGGTGATCGGCTTCGTCGGCTTCCATTGCTGCGCGGACACGGCGGGAGCCACCGCCAGCGACAGCAGCGCGGCGACTCCGGCAACCAACAACGTGCGTTTGCTGCGGTTCATTCGTTCCTCCCTGTGGGTTGATGATCGAGCCGATTCTAACCCGGCGTCAGGCTCGCGATCAGGATCAGCACCGTGGTCTTGTGCGCGGCCAAGCCGCGCGATGCCGAAGCCGGCCGGAATCCCGACTGCCAGCGCAATGCAGCGTGGCGCATCCCGAGACGATGAGGCTGTTGCCGAAATAGCAGTCCCATCGCGTTCTCGGTGAACACCTGCACGTAGTTGCCGAGCGTCGGCGGATTGGGGATGAACACCGGCGGATAGGTGCTGTTGTCGAGCTCGTTCTTGAGCGATAGCGACAGCATCCACAGGAACACGAGGATCGCCGGCGACACGATGACGACCACCGACAGCCAGAAACCGATTTTCCTGAGCAGGCGGCGCGGGTTGAACGCCCTTTTGCGCGGGCCCGCAAAAATGGCGGTTACGCCGTCCATTTCGCCCTCTGGCGTACGTGCAGCAGGAGCATCGCCATCGCCAGGATCAGGACGAAGAACACGACGACGACGGCCGAGGCGTTGCCGATGTTGTAGAACGCGAACGCCTGCAGATACAGGTAGAGGTTGATCGTTTCCGACGCGGTGCCCGGCCCGCCCGAGCTGATGACGTAGATCGTGTCGAACGCCTTCAGCGCATCGATCGTGCGGATCACGGCGGCGACGACAAGAAACGGGGCAACCAGCGGAAATGTGATGAAGCGAAACAGCTGCCATTCGCTGGCCCCGTCGAGGCGCGCCGACTCGTAGGGCTCCGTCGGCAACGATGCGAGGCCGCCAAGCACGATCAGCATCACGAGCGGCGTCCAGTGCCAGATCTCCACCAGCACCAGGCTCGGGATCACCAGCGTCGGCGAGTAGACCCACAACGACGGTGCAATCCCGACCAGCGACAAGAGATAGTTGAGGACGCCTTGCTGCGGATGGAACATCATGGTCCACACCAGAGCGATCGCGACCGGGGTCGCCATCATCGGCATCGTGAACACCGCGCGCAGCACCCCCCGGAACGGGAACTGGCGATGGAACACCAGCGCGGCGGCGGTGCCGAGGATCAGCGGCAGCACGACAGCAAGCGCCGTGAAATAGAACGTGTGGACGATCGATTCGATGAAACGCTGGTTGGTCGCCAGCTTGAGCGTAGTTGTCGACACCGACGAAGTGCGCCACCGATCCGATCTTCCAGTCGAACACGCTCATCCACAGCGTGAACATCCAGGGAAACAGAGATCACCGCCCCGATGACGACCATCGCCGGCAGCGTCATCAGGCGCAGATGGCGCCGCCGCCGCAAGAGGGATCCGGTGCGCGACGGCGTTCGGCGGGCGATTGGGGCGGGCCATGGCGCAAATGTGACCGTTGCGTCAGGCCTTTTCGCTGCGGTCGAGAATGGGCTGGAACTCGATCGTAGCTCTTTTCAACTCGCTGGCCGGGTCCGCGCCGCTGATCATGTTGGTCAGTGCGATGCCGAAGATATCGCGGAACTCGGTGACGGGAATGATGATCGGCAAGCCTGGTTGCGAAATCCGGGACGAAGCCACCATGCAATCGACCCAGGCCTTGGGCACCTTCAGCGCCGCCAGCGCTTCGGGATTTTCGTAGGCGGAGTTGTGGACCGGAGCCCCGGCCGCGGCTTGCAGCAGGCGCGCCTGATTCGTCTTGTTGGAGGCCCACAGCACGTAGAACCACGCAGGCTGTTTTTTCTTCGAGAACGACGAGACGCCGTGACCATTGGCGAACATCGCCGACACCTGCTGTTTGGGCCCGGGGGGCATGACGCCGTAGCCCACTTTGCCGACGATGCGGGACTTGGCGGGGTCTTCGAGCGGTGCGGCGAAGCCGATGCCGTCGAGCCACATGGCGGCGCGTCCTTGCGCGAACAGGCCTTGCGACTCGTTCCAGTTGAATCCCGGCCACTCCCGCCGGCCCGGACTTGACGAGCAGCGTCTGGTACATCCTTGCCGCTTCGATCGCCTCGGACGTATCGGTCATGAGCCTGCCGTTGCGATCGACGAAACTGCCGCCGTTGCCCAGCAGGAAGCTCGACCACACCGGCACGTTGGCGTTCTTGAGTCCTCGCGCCACGAAGCCCGAAATGCCCTTGCCGGGGTCGTTCAGCTTCGCTGCCGCATCGACGATCTCGGGAAAGCTCCGCGGATACGCGACGTTCTTGGCGTCGAAGATCTCCTTGTTGTAGTACAGCACCCACGGGTCGATGTTGAACGGGATGCTGTCGATCTTGCCGTCCGGCTGCGTGGCCCAGTCCATGCCGCCCTTTGGAGAAGTTCGAGAGCGCGAACGCCGGGTCGGTGAGCGACTTGTCCGCCACCAACGGGCGCACGTCCACGAGCCAGTTGCTCTTGCCGAACAGCCGTCCCTGCACGTGGTAGGCAAACTCGGTGACGTCGAAACTCGTGTTGCCCGAGTTGAACTCGATGACCGCCTTCTGCCGCTGCTGCTGCTCCGGAGCCGACTCGGAGCCGACCGTGATGCCGGTGAGCTCCTCGAACTCCTTGTGATGGCGGGTGAGGAGGTCGCCGCGCGGGCTCTTGACGTGGAAGACTTCGATCTTCTCGCCCTTGAAGCGCTTCCAGTCGAACGGAGCTTGCGCCGCGGCGTTCAGGATGCCCACGCCGGGCACCGCGCCGAGCGCGGCGGCGCCCGCGCCAGCCTGCAGCAGGCGGCGGCGCATCGGTTCGGGACGATCGTCATGCGTGCGGTCGTTCATTTGGATCCTCCTCTTTCGTCAGTGGATACCGTCCACTGCTTCGAAGACGGCAACGAGCTTCTCCGCGGTGCAGCCCGGGGCGCGCGCCACGGCGAGTATCTTCGCTTCGCGCGCGGCCACTTTGCGCGCCGCAGCCGGCAGGTCGCGCACGGTCGCGAGCGGAATCACGACGGCGCCGTGGCGATCGGCATGAACGAGGTCGCCGGTTCGTACCGGCATGCCCGCCACGGTAACCGGCACGTCGAAGGCCTCGACGTGCGAGAACCCATGCGCCGGCCCGACACAACCGGCCAGCACCTGGAAGCCCGGTGCCCATTGCGGCAGGTCGCGGATCGAGCCGTTGGTGACGAGGCCGATCGCGCCCATCCCGCGATGGATCGCCGATTGCACCTCGCCCCAGAAAGCGCCATACCCGGCATCGGCGCCGTCGAGATCCTCGATGACGATCACCGCGGGCTTCGGTCCCGCGTCGACGAAGCGATAGTAGGCGTCGCGGAGCTTCCGCATGTCGGCGAGCGTGCCGGGGAGCGGCTTCTCCGCGCGGATCGTCGCAGTGCGCGCGTAGCCGACCACCGGCGCCAGGTCGGGAAAGCCGCAGACGAGCGGTCGCACCGTGTAGCCGCCCTTCCGCGTCTCGGGCATGACGACTTCGAGCGCGTTGCAGATCGTCGGCGTATCGAATTCGACCAGCGCGGCCAATTCGCCTTCGGTGGGCAGGTTCATCGAAGGTATCCGGGTCAGGTCAGGCGCGCGCGCGCGGGTGGCATGCCGGCGGAACGCAACTGGCCGAGGAGTGCCATCCGCTGGGTCTCGGGCAGTTCGAACTGCGGGGCGCGCACGCGTCGCCAGCCGTCGTCGCCGATCTGCTCGGCGACGATCGCCTTGAACGCGGGCAGGAATGGATAGCGGAACAGGATGTCGATGAACGCCGCAACGCGCGCCTCGTCCTCCGGCGTAACCCGGTCGGCCAGCAGCGCGAGCACCTCGCGCGGATACACGTTGGCGACGCCGCAGATCGTCCCGGCGCCGCCGGCGCGCATCAGGCGCGGCAGGAACGGCTCGTGCCCGACCAGGATCGACAAGTCCGGAACGCGTTCGAGCAGCGCCGCGGTATTGCTCCAGTCACCGGCGCTGTCCTTGACCCCCGCGATGATGCCGGGGTAGTCCGCGGCCAGCCGCGCGACGACGTCGGGTGCCACGCCGACGCCGCTGAACTGCGGGATGTGATAGAGGTAAACGCGCAGCCGCGAATCCGCGACGCTGTCGACGAGCCGGGCAAAACAGCCGTACACGGCGTCGTCGGACAGTTCCTTGAAAAAGAACGGCGGCAGCACGAGGCAGCGCGCCACGCCCGCTTGGAGCGCATGGCGCGTCAGTGCGACAGTGTCCGGCAGCGCGGCGCATCCGGTAGCCGCGACCAGTCGCGAGGCGGGCACGCCGGCGCCGAGCATTGCGTCGAGCGCCGCGGTGCGCTCCGCCACCGAGAACGACGGGCCTTCGCCGGTCGTGCCGAAGGGGGCCACGCCCTCGACGCCCGCGGCGAACAGGCGCTGGGCGTGCGACGCGAACCGGGCGTGATCGACGCCGCCGTCGGCCGTGAGCGGGGTGAGGGTCGCGCACCACAGGCCGCGAACGGGTGCAGTGGTCATCGTCATGCTCCCAGTGCGCGATTGCGCGCATGGTTGAGGTGGGCTTCGAGTGCCGCGACCGCGAGTCGCGGGTCGCGCGTGCGCAGCGCGGTGAGCAGCGCCAGGTGATCTTCCATCGAACGCACCAGCACGATCGGATCGGGCACAACGCGCTCGAGGCGGATCAGCCGGATCCGCAGCATGTTGGTCCGGTACACGGCCGAGATCAGTTCATTGCCCATCGCATCGATCATTGCGTCGTGCAGGCCCCAGTCGACGGCGCGCGCAGCGTTGAGCAACACCGGGGTGATGCGTCGCCTGGCGCGGGCGAGGATGTCGCGGTGCGCGGCTTCGAGCGGTCGAGCTCGTCGTCGGATACGGTGTGCGCGAACTGCGCCGCCGCTTCGCGCTCGAGGATGAGGCGCAGCAGGAACGCGTTGTGGATCAGCTTCACATCGACGTTGGCGATCTGCAGCCCTCGCTGCGGCACCGTGACGAGCAGACCCTCGGCTTCGAGCCGCGGGATGACTTCACGGATCGCCCCGAGCGGAAGTCCAGTGAGCGCCGCCAGCTCCCGCTGCGAAATGAACTGCCCGGGCCGGATGCGCGACGCCAGCAAGTGCTGCCGAAAACTCTCGTAGGCCCGCCAGCGCAGCCGATCGGGCGCCGGAGGCGGGTCGGCCTTCGGGCGAACCGAACGAATTGCGGGTCGGGCAGCGGAGGGAGGCATGGGCGGCGGAATTGCGCGATGCGTGCGACGCGGCGGGCACGATAGCACCTGACATGTCAGTGCGCAACCAGCGCCGCTCGGGGCCGTGATCTCATCGAGCGCGGTCGGGGAGGCCCCATAATGTCGCCCGCGCGTGCCCCGTTGCCGCGCCGCGGCCGGCGAACGTCTCCCGGCGCGAACCATGCGAATGCCGAACCTCTTTCGATGGGTGAAAAGAAGCGTCGACTGTCCGCCGTGCCGCCGGCAGGCGCACCCTTCGACGCGCGGCTCCTGACGCGCGCGTTCGAAGCCCTCGAGGCCGGAGATCGCGGCCGCGCCGCCGCGGCCTTCGAGACCCTGCAGGCGAACCTGCCGGACGATGCCGACGCGTTGAACGGCATCGGCGTCTTGGGTTTGCAGCTGGGAGATCCGCAGCGCGCACTGCCGCCGCTCGTGCGCGCGATGGAGGCCAATCCGCGGGCGCCGGCGATTCGCTGTCACCTGGCGATTGCCTACCGGAGTCTCGGCCAACCCGACCTGGCCGTCGCCGAGCTCGAAGCGGCGCTGGCCCTCGACCCATCGTTGGCCGAAGCGCATTCGAATCTCGGCAACCTCCTGCTCGAGCGCAACGCCAACGCGGCGGCCGAGGCCTCGTTCGCCCGCGCGCTGGCGCTCCGCCCGGACTATCCGTTCGCGCTCTTCGGGCGGGGCGAAGCGAGGCTCGCGCAGCAACGTGCGGAGGAGGCGAGCACGGATTTCGAGCGTGCACTCGACCTCGATCCATCGTTGCACGAAGCGTTGTACGGCCTGTCGCGCGCGCGCGGAGCCCTCGTGGCGGAGCGGGAGCGCGCCGATGACGCGGCCGCCGGTTCGCCCGCCGTGGTGGCGAACGCGGACGTCGCGCTCGAAAGCATCGTTGCGGCGCTTTCGATCGCGCGCGACAATCCGGCGTACTGGACGCAGTTCGAGCGTTGCGTCAAGGAATTCGATCTCCGGCATCCCGTCGATTCGCGCGTGCGCGACCTGTTGTTCCGGGCGCTCAGTCACTCCGCGGTCGATCCGGCGCGCCTGGTGCGCCCGATTGCGAGCCTCGTCGTCACGCGTCCCAATGCCGTCGGCTTGCGGGACCGGCTGTCCGGTCCCGGCGCCGCCGCCCTGCTGCCGTGGCCCGCGGTGAAAGACGACGTTCGCAGCCTTCTCGGCGATGCGCTCCTGCAGCGGTTGCTGGAGGCCGTCGTGGTCCCGAGCCTGTTCGTCGAGCGGTTGGTCGCCCTCGCGCGCCGCGGCTCGCTGGAGGAGTTCGGGGCGGCGCCGGCGGGCGAGATTTCGTTGCCGCTCCCCGCGCTCGTGGCGATGGCGCACCAGTGCCACGCCACCGAGTACGTGCAAGAGGAAAGCGTAAAAGAGACCGTGGCGGTCGAAATGCTGCGCGATGCAATCGCGGCCGCGCGATCCGCGGGCGGGCCGGTGCCCCTTCCCTGGTATGCGCTGTACGCCTGTTATCGCCCGCTGCGCACGCTCGAGGGGGCTGAGACAATCGCCGCCGAACTCGCGCCGACCGTGCTCGCGTCGCTCGCGACCACCCAGATCACGGAGCCGCTGGAGGAGCAGCGCCTGCGCGGGACGATCGCCGCGTTGACCGACGTGGTCGACGAAGTGTCAGTGTCGGTCCGCAGCCAGTACGAGGCCAATCCGTACCCGCGGTGGCTCCGCGTGGAACGGGACGTCGCGCGGACCTCGGTCGCGGGATTTCTGCGGAGTCTCTTTCCGGCTGCGGACCTGGCCGGCGTTCCGGACGCACCCGCGCGCATTCTCGTCGCCGGTTGCGGCACGGGCCGGCATCCGATCGGCACCGCGCGGCGATTCCCGGATTCGAGCGTGCTGGCCGTCGATCTGAGCCTCACGAGCCTCGCGTATGCGCAGCGCAAGACGCGCGAGCTCGGGATCGGCAACATCGAATACCGACAGGCGGACATCCTCGCGCTGGGAGCGCTCGCCGAGCGCTTCGATGTCGTCGATTGCACCGGGGTGCTGCACCATCTCGAGGATCCGGTCGCCGGCTGGAAGATCCTGTGCTCGCTGCTGCGCCCCGGAGGCGTGATGCGCGTCGGCCTCTACAGCGAGTTCGCGCGGCGGCACGTGGTGCGGGCGCGCGAGTTCATTGCGGCGCAGGGCTTCGCGCCGACGCCGTCGGGCATCCGCGCGTGCCGGGCGGCGATCCTGGCGACGCCGGACGACCCGCTCCTTGCGCGAGTCGCACGCGGCGAGGACTTCTACAGCCTGAGCGGTTGCCGCGACCTGATCTTCCATGTCCAGGAGGAGCGCTTCACGCTGCCGCGGATCGCGGGCCTCCTCGCGGAACTCTCGCTCGAATTCGTGGGCTTCGAATGGCCGGACAGCGATACCCCGGCCCGCTATCGGGCTCGATTCCCCGACGATCCGGCGCTCACCGACCTCGACCACTGGCACCGGTTCGAAACGGATCGGCCCGATACGTTCGTGCTGATGTATCAGTTCTGGGTGCGCAAGCGGGCGTGAGCCGGGCGGCGGCGCGCGGTTGAATTACAATTGCCGCTCGCGGCCGAAACGCGTCCCGGGGAGCAGACAGATGCGTCTGCTCGAATCGAATGTGCCGCGCGATCGCGGTCGGCCTGCTGGCGGTGGCCGTCGCCGTGCTCGCCGTCGGTCCCGGCGGACGCGCAGAAGGCGGCCAAGACGAAGGCGGCGGCGACGGCGCTGCCGGAGCCGCTGACGCACGATTCGATACGCGAGCTCGTGTCGCGCCTGTCCGACGAAGAGGTGCGGAAGCTCCTGATCGACCAGCTCGATCGCTCCGCGGCGCCGGCGAAGGCGCAAGGGCGACAAGGCGCATGTCGGGGATGGTCGAAGAGAACGCCGGGATGGTGCGCGAGCGGCTCGGCGAGTTCCGGGACGCGTTCCTGGCGCTGCCGGTGACGCTCGCGCGAAGTCGTCACGAAGCTCGACGATCCCGACGGTCCGTCGATGCTGCCGCTTGTCGGCGCGTTGATCGTCGGGATGCTGCTGATCGCATGGGTCGTCGAAGCGCATCTACCATCGCGCGCTCCGGAATTACCGCAGGCGACTCGCGCCGGCGGACACGGAGACGTTCACCGCGCGCACTTTTCGGCTGGGCGTCGGGTCTCGCGCTCGATCTCGTCGGCATCCTCGTGTTCGCGCTGGCGGCGCTCGCGATCTTCCTCGCGCTCTGGCAGGGGCACGGCCTGCGGCGAATCGCGATTCTGGAGTTGCTGATCGCGGTCGTCGCCGTGCGGGTCACCTGGCTCTTCGCCCGATTCCTGCTGGCGAGCAGGCGCGGAGAGGGAGCGCCTGCTGCCGTTCGCCGATCTTCCCGCGCGGCGGCTGCGCCGGTTCGCCGTGGCGCTCGCCGCGCTCTGGGGCGTCAGCAACTGCCTGCACGCGGTCATGGCGGGCGCGGGCGTCGAACGCAGCCACGCTCGATCTCATTCCCTTCTTCTCTTCGCTCGTCGGCCTTGCCATCGTGCTGTGGACGGTGTGGCAGGTGCGCGCGCCGATCGCGGCGCTGATCCGCGGCACCGGGACGCCCAACGCCGTCGTCGGTTGGCTCGCCGACCTCTGGCCGGTGATCGCGACCGCGTTCTTCGTGGCGATCGTCGTGGCGCGCGTCTACGACATCATCGCCGGGACACCCGTCGCGTCGGGCGCGGGCGCCCTGACCGTGCTGCTGGTCGTGGCGCTGCCGATCGTCGACATGGTGCTGTGCCGGGCCGTCGCGGCCGCGGCGCGAGCGCCGGCCGGCGCGCCGATCCGCCGTCGCCGGGATTCGTCGCCGCCTACGAGGCCGTGTTTCGCCGCGCCATCCACATCGTCGTCGTCGTCGTCGGCTTGCTGCTCCTCGCGCAGCTCTGGGACGTCAATCTGTTCGCGATGGCGCAGGCGAGCATGGGCGGCAAGATCTCGAGCTCGCTCTTCGGCGTCTGCATCGTGCTGCTGCTCTCCTATCTGCTGTGGGAGATCGCGAAGACGGCGATCGACCGCCGGATGGAGGCGGAAGGCAAGCAGGGTCCGGACGTGCCGGCGTCGCGCCTGCAGACGCTGCTGCCGCTCTTGCGCATGCTCATCCTGATCACGATCGTCGTGATGGCCACGATGTCCTTCCTCGCTGCGCTCGGCGTCGACATCCTGCCGCTGCTCGCCGGCGCCAGCGTGGTCGGCGTGGCGATCGGCTTCGGCTCGCAGACGCTCGTGCGCGACATCGTCTCGGGCGCGTTCTTCCTGATGGACGACGCATTCCGGCTGGGCGAGTACATCGAGGTCGGCAGCGACAAGGGCGTGGTCGAGAAGATCAACGTGCGCTCGGTGTTCCTGCGGCACCACCGCGGCGCGCTCAACATCCTGCCCTACGGCGAGATCAAGCGGCTGCGCAACACGAGCCGCGACTGGATCGTCCACGTGATGGAGTTCCGCCTCACGTACGACACGAACATCCAGCAGGTGAAGAAGATCCTGAAGAAGATCGGCGAGGAGCTCGCGGCCGACCCCGACTACGCCACCGACATGCTGCAGCCGCTCAAGTCGCAGGGCGTGATGTCGACCGAGGACAGCGCGATCGTCGTGCGCGCCAAGTTCACGGCCAAGCCGGGCAACACGTCGTTCATGGTCCGCCGCGTGGCCTACGACAAGATCATCAGCGCGTTCCGCGCCGCGGGGATCAAGTTCGCGCACAAGGAAGTGACCGTCAACGTGCCGCAGGCGCAGGCCGAGCTGGGCGGGGAGACGGTGAAGGCCGTCGCCGGCGCGGCGGCCAGGGCGGCGATCGTCGAGCCGCCCAAGCCAGCGACGGACGACTCCCGCTAGCCATTGACGGCGGACGGTCCCTGCGCCGGCGCTCCGGCTTGAATCGCCTCCCCCGAGGATGAAGCGCTCGCTGCGCTTACTGCGGGATCACGCGGGTGTTTTCGCCGCTGCCCTGCAGGTAGACGCGCTGGCCCACCTGCAGATAGGGACCGATCGGCTGCGTCACCGCGACCAGGACGCCGCTCCTCGTGCGCACGATGATCTGCTGGCCCGGCACCGGCTGCGCGTTGTTCTTCTGGACCTCGTTGCCGACGAGGGCACCGCCGATCGCGCCGGCCACCATGGCGACGTCGCGGCCCGTGCCGGCGCCGATGAGGCTGCCGAGGCCCAGGCCGGCGGCGCCGCCCAGCACCGCGCCCAGGCCCTGATGGTGATTGCTGGGCAGGTTCACCGGCGTGATCTGCTCGATCACGCCCTGGCGGATTTCCGGCGGGTCGTAGCTCGGCGCGGGAGCGGCGCAGCCGGCCGACACGAGCGCGAGCAACGTCGCGGCGACGAACGAAAGCATGCTCTTCGACATGAGGTTCTCCTGTGGGGGAGAGTTCGAAGGCGTCTGCGTTCAGCCGGATCAGTAGTCGGGGCCGATGTCGATGACCACTCCCGCCGGATAGTAGACGGGGCTCCAGTTCCAGCTGCCGTCGTACGCGCCGTCGTACGCGCCGTACATCGGGGAAAAGCCGATGTCGTTGCTGCCGCCGTAGTCGTCGCGATGGCTCGCGCAACCGGTCGCGAGCGCGACCGCGACGAGGAGCGCCGCGCGAATCGCCGTGCGCAGCGAGAGTCGGGACTGCCGGTGCGGATTCATTTCGCGGCTCCTTTCTTCAGGGCCTCGGTCTGGTTCACGATGCCGAGCACGCCCCCCTGCGGGTCGGCGATGACGGCGACATGGCCGCCGAAGTAGTCGGGCCGGGGCGCGAACAGGACCTTGCCGCCGTTCGCCGTCGCCCTGCCCACCGTCGCCGCGACGTCGTCCACCTGAACGAACGGCAGCCATCCGGGCGCCGCGACCTCCTTGGGCAGCGGAATGACGACCGCCCGCGTGACGCCGCCGGTCTTGAGCGACGACGCGCGAAGCCTCGCGGCGTGGACTCCCTGACGATGACGTCGTATCCGGCGAGGCCGCGATAGAACTCCGCCGCCTTCTTCGGATCGCGCGTGAACAGATCGAGCCAGAGGAACTCGCCCGCCACGACGGGACCGTCGGGCGGATCGCCGGTGTCGGACTTGAGCACGCCGAAGAGGGCACCGTCGTCGTCGCGGAACAGCGCATGGGTGCCGCGGCCTTCGAACGCCGTCGGCGCGACGACGACCTTGCCGCCGTGGCTTTCGACGTAGCGCACGGCCTGCCGCGGGGTCGGCCACCGACATCAGCGAGATCCACCGGCTGCCCTGCGCCGAGCCCTGGCCGCGGGGACGGAAATGCAGCCCGCCGATGTTGCGGCCGCGGTTCTCGATCAGCGTGTAGCGGCCGGCGCCCGATCCGATCGAATGGAAATCCCAGCCGAACACCACGCCGTAGAATGCCTTCGACCCGTACGGCATCGTCGGTCACGCAATCGAACCAGATGAACTTGCCGGGAATGCGCGCTTCCGGCTTGACGTTGACCGACGGCGCCCGCGGCGCGTCGGCGGCGAATGCGGCCCCGGCGGCGAAAAGCGCGAGGCCGGCACACACGAGCGCCGAACGCGCGAACTTTCCTGCTGGCATGGCGAGACTCCGACGGATGGCGGGCCGGAAGACGAGCGGTACGCCACGCGGCCGGCACCGCGCTGGCGGCGGCGATTATCCCATAGGCCACGGAGTCGCCCGATCGTGCACAATAGGCGCCGCAGCCATCGCCAACGCTCTTGGGGGAGGTCGACATGCAACGGAATTCAGGGAAGTCGGCGGTCGAGAGCGGCACGTGCGGTTCGGACGACGGGGAACGGGCATTCGATTCCGTCAGCCACCGCCTGCGGCGCGGTCTCGTCGTTCGCGGCCCTCGCGGTCGTCGCCGGCGCGAGCCTCGGGCAGCAGGGCTTCACGGGGCAGGGCATCTTTCCCGGCAACCCGGCCCAGGATGCCTTCAAGCTGCCCTACGATTTCGAGCCGGTGATCCGGCTGCGCACGTTCTACAAGAACACCGACACGCTGACCGGAGGCGAGCAGGAGGCCTGGGCGCTCGGCGGCTTCGCGGGCCTGCGCAGCCCATGGTTCGGCGATCTCTTCCAGTTCGGCGTCGTCGGTTATGTGTCGCAGAAGCTCTACGGTCCCTCGGGCAAGGGTGGCACGCTGCTCCTGCAGTCGGACCAGTCTTCGATCTACGTCCTGGGCGAGGCCTGGGGTGCCGTCCGCGTCGCGGGACAGACGATCGCCGGCTACCGGCAGCTCATCGACCGGCCGTTCATCAACGCGCAGGACACGCGCGAGCTTCCCAACACCTTCGAGGCGTACACGCTGACCGGCGCGTCGGGAGCGCTGTCGTACACCGGCGGCTACATGACGAAGATGAAGACACGCGCCTCGGAAGACTTCATCTGGGCATCGAAAGTGGCGGGCGGGACAGGCGATGGCAAGGGCGTGATCTATGCGGGTGCGACCTACGCGTTCGCCGGAACGGGCTACGTGAAGGTCGACGAGGTGTACTCGACCGACGTCTTCAACACGTTCTACATCGAGGGCCGGTATCCGATCGCCATCGACGACAAGACGCGGCTCACGCTCGGCGCGCAGTACTACCCGCAGAAGTCGGTCGGCGACGACCAGATCGGCAAGTACTCGACGTGGGGCTACGGCCTCACGGCCGCGCTGTCCTACGGGCCCGTGGCCGGGCAGGTCTACTACGTCCAGACGGGCACGGGATTCACGACGCAGAGTCCGTACGGCGACCACCCGTCGTACCTCAACCTGCAGCAGATCGTGTTCAACACGGCCGGCGAAAAGGCCTGGGCCATCCGCGGCACCGTGGATTTCGCGACGCTCGGCGCGCCCGGGCTCACGGCGACCGCGATCTACGCCTCCGGCAAGGATCGCATCAACTCCACCACCGGCGCGCCGCTGCCGGACCACAACGAGACCGACGTTCGCGCCGACTACGCGTTCGCGAAGGGAACCGTGCTCGAGGGCCTCGTCGCGACGTTCCGCTATTCGTGGCTCCACCAGGACGGCTCGCTGCAGACGCAGACCGACCTGCGCGCGATCCTCAATTACGGCGTCCGCTTCTGACGGCGGAGCGGCGCGGACCTACTGGACGAGATAGCGGAGCGACAGCTGCAGCCGCGCGTTCGTCGCGGTGACGCCGTCGACGCGCGTGGCGCGCCCCCAGAGCGTCTCGGCGCCGACGAGGAGCGTGGGCAGCAGCCGGTGGATCAGGTTCGCCGAGGCGTAGACCACGCGGTGAAGCTCGTCCGGCGCGCGCGCCCCGCCATTGCTCGCCCACTGGGTGCTGACGCCGGCGACGCTCATCCAGTCCGCCGACCATCGGCGCTGGTAATAGAGCAGCGCGCCGGAGCTGCGGACGAGTTCCGGCCGGCCGTCCGCGCCGAGCGACAAACCGGTCGCGCTCACGGCATCGGCGAAGTAGCGCCCGATGCCCTTGCCCGTCGTGTACTGCCCGACGAGCGAATCGTCGCCGAACGTCGCGAGCGAACCGGAGATCGAGATGCCGCTGCCGTCGACGGTGCGCTCGACCGTTTGCGGCCCCGCCGTCGCGCTCGCCGCGGTCACCGACACCCGCCGCGAGAGCGCCGCCACCTGCACGTGGCCGCGCTCGAAGTCGAAGCGCAGGTTCGCGGCGAGATCCGGGCGGCGCGCGCGCGTGCGCACGTCGAGCCGCGCGGTGCCCGCGCTGCCTTCCGCCTGCGCATCCTCGATGCCGCCCGCGATCGTCCATCCGCCGCCGAGCGGAATCGCGGCCCGGACGTTCCACTGCTGCGCCCACGTCTCGCCGCTCGGCCCGTTGTAGTCGAGCGTCGTCGGCATCACGTCGGGGTCCATGAACGTCGAGTAGGTCTTGCCGGCGACGAACGTGTCGCCGAGCTGCACGTAGAGTTGCTGCAGCGACAGCGTCGTGCTGCCGTCGAGATCGAGGGAGAACAGGTTGGCCTGGGCGCGCAACGCGATCGTGCCGAGCGCGGTCGGCGTGTAGGAGAGCCAGTTGACCTGCGACTGGCGCACCGAGAGCCGCCGGTCGGAATCCGCGGGTCCGAACGGCGTGGAGGTCACGAGAAACGTCGCCTGCTCCGCGCCGGTCTGCTTGTTGCGCGTCGCGAGTCCGTCGAGCTGCACGAATCCGCCGACGAGAAACTTCGTGTCGGTGCCCGGAAGCGTCCGCACGTCCGCCTCGAGCCGCTTCGCCAGCGCGGCGTCCGCACCGCCGCCGACGACGGCCGCCCAGTCTTCCTCGGCGGCGGCGGGTGCGGCGAACGCGACGATCGACAGCGCGAGCGCGGCGGCGAGCCCGGCAGGAGCGCGGCGCGGCCGCGCGCATCGCGCCGGATGCTGCGATGATGCGACAATGTCGAACCGTCGGCGGGTCATCGTCCGTCCGGCGTCAGTTCAATGGCAACGAGGAGATCGCGGTGGAAAGACGCATGCTTTCGTTCGTGTCGGCGGCCGTGCTGGCGCTTGGCTTGACGGTCGGGACTCCCGCGGCGGCGCAAACCGGAGAGCAGGAAATCCGCACGGGCGTCATCGAGCAGATCACGGAAGTCCAGATGCCGACCAACCATCATCGCGGCGTCGGCGCGGTCGTCGGCGGACTGGGCGGGTCTCGGCATCGGCAGCCTGATCGGCGGCGGCACGGGGCGCGACGTCGCGATGGTCCTGGGCACGCTGGGCGGCGCGGTGACCGGCAACAACATCCAGAAGAAGTACGACCAGCCGGAACCGGGGCAGCAGATCATCGTGCGCCTGAAGAGCGGCGTGCTCGTCATGGTGACACAGCCTACGAATCCCGGCCTGCGCCCCGGCCAGCCGGTATACGTCGAAGGCAACGGCGACGGCGCGCGCGTGATCCCGAGATAGTCGCGCGGACATCGTACGGCCCCGGTAGCGGGTGCGGTGCGAACACGGAGGCGTGGATCGTAGCCCGAAATGAACAGGGGCCCGCCCGCGCAAGCCCCTGAGTGCATCTGGTGGAGACGAGGAGGATCGAACTCCCGACCTCCGCATTGCGAACGCGGCGCTCTCCCAGCTGAGCTACGTCCCCGTGACCGGAAAGTATAGCCGAATCGGGTCGGGAGCGTAAATTGGCGGCGCGCCGGCCGCCCCACTTGACGAGGGAGAAAGCCCCATGCCGAAAGCAGCCATCCATTCGAAGCACGCGCCGGCCGCCCTCGGGCCGTACTCGCAGGGCGTTCGCGCCGGCAACACCGTCTATCTTTCCGGGCAGCTCGGCCTCGATCCCGCCATCGGGCAATCTCGTCGACGGCATCGAGGCGCAGGCGCACCAGGTGTTCCGGAATCTGCGCGCGGTCGCCCAGGCCGCCGGCGGCGAGCTCGACGACATCGTGAAGCTGACGATCCTGATGGCGGACCTCGCCGACTTCGGCAAGGTGAACGAGATCATGGCGACGTATTTCACCTCGCCCTATCCGGCGCGCGCGACTTATCAGGTGGCGGCGCTGCCGAAGGCGGCGAAGCTCGAGGTCGAGGGAATTCTGGTGCTCGCGACGTAGCGCGACGTCGTGCCGGAACGTCGTGCGCCGAAGCGCCGCGCTTCGGTGCCTCAGCGTGCGCGAGGCTTGGTCCGCCGGCGCCAGCACCTCGACGCCGGTGAGGGCGCCCGCCCCGCCGGGTGGTACCCGGCAGGCGACGCACGCGCCGCGCAAAGACCGCGCTCTTCAGCGCATCGATCAGGCGGACGAAGGCAGGCTTCGGTCCGCGTCCTTCGCGCGCAGCGCGAGATAGTAGCGCTCGCGCACCAGGGGGACGAACGCGAGTCCGTATTCGGCGGCCGCGGCGCGCAGCCCGAATCCGGCATCCGCGCCGCCGGAGGCGACGGTCGCCGCCACGGCCGGATGCGTGAATTCTTCGTTGCCGAAGCCTTCGAGGGTCGAGACGTCGATGCGCTCGTCGGCGATCATCCGGTCGATCAGGAGCCGCGTTCCCGAGCCGCGCTGGCGATTGACGAAGCGCAGTCTCCGGTCGGCGACGTCGCGCAGATGGCGGACCTGCGCCGGATTGCCGCGCGCGAGGATCAGTCCCTGTTCGCGATCCACGAAGCGAACGAGCCTGTCGCGACGCGCCTGCAGCGAGCGCAGGAACGGCGTGCGGTCCCAAGCTCGCGTGCACGCCGATCGGCACGTGGAAGCCGGCGATCTCGGCGCGGCCTTCGTCGAATTCGCGCAGTGCGACGAGACTTCCCATCACCGACAGGTCGAACGCGATGCCGGCCGACCCGGGCAGCATCTCGGACAGCGCCGCCAGCGCGAGGTCGTGACTCGCGGCGACGATCAGGCGCAGCGGCGGGGCGGTGCGTCCGCGCGCGGTCGCGGGGCCGAGGTCGAGCGCGAGGCCGGGCAGTATCCGCGCGAGCCGGTCGCGCGCGGCGGTCTGCGCCTGCAGCCAGCGAGCGCCCGGTTCGGAGAGGCTCGCGCCGCGACCGCGCTCGAGGTGCACGAGCGGCGCGCCGAGGATCCGCTCGTAGTCGCGCAGCAGTCCCCACGCGGCGCGATACGAAATGCCGCAGACGACGACTGCCGCGGCGAGCGATGCAGTGGCGGCGATGGCCTCGAGCAGCGGCAGAAGGCGCGGGTCGATCGCGTCGTCCTGCTCGCCATCCAGTCGCCATTCCAGCGTCGGAATCACTCTCATTATGCAGAGTTTGACATATTTGGATGACGCGATTCGCTCGGATATGATCGAATCATCGAGCAATCGAATGTCCGGCCATTATTGCACGAGTTGTGCATATGAAAATGTCCCGCATCCTCATTCCCCGCACACCATGAACACGGTGGTCGACGCCGCCGCCCAGGCGTTCGAGCTCGTCGCGACGGCCGATCCGAAGCTCTTCGGGATCGTGCTGCTCAGTCTGCGAGATCAGTCTCGCCGCGGTCGTCTTCGGCAGCCTCATCGGCCTCCCGCTCGGCGCGGCGATCGCGGTGAACGAATTTCCGAGGCAAGCGCGCGCTTATCGTGATCCTGAACGCACTGATGGGCTTGCCGTCGGTGGTGGTCGGACTCGTCGTCTACCTGCTGCTGTCGCGGGCCGGTCCGCTCGGGTCATGGGGCATACTCTTCACGCCCGAGGCCATGGTGATCGCACAGACGATCCTCATCACGCCGACGCTCGCGGCGCTCTCCCGTCAGATCGTCGCCGACGCCTGGCAGGAATATCGCGAGCAGCTCCGCTCGCTCGGCGAAACGAGGCTCGGCGCCGCCGGCACGCTGCTGTGGGACCTGCGCTTTTCCCTGGTGACGATCGTGCTCGCCGGCTTCGGCCGCGCGGCGTCCGAAGTCGGCGCCGTGATGATCGTCGGCGGCAACATCGACGGCGTGACGCGCGTGATGACGACGACGATCGCGCTGGAAACGAGCAAGGGCGATCTGCCGCTCGCGTTGGCGCTCGGCTTCATCCTGCTGTGCATCGTGCTCGCGGTCAACGCGGGCGCCTACGTCGTCAAGGAAACGGCGCAGCAGCGGTACGGATGACGATCGCGACGGACATGCGCGCACCGCTTTCGCTGCTGCCACTGCGCCTCGGCGGCGTCGTGTTCGACGCCGGAGGGCGCCGCATCATCGACGGCGTGTCGACGACGATCGAGCACGGGTCGCGCACCGTGATGCTCGGGCCGAACGGCGCCGGCAAGAGCGTGCTCCTGCGGCTGTGCCATGGGCTGCTCCTGCCCACCGCGGGATCGGTCGCGTGGAATGCGCCGGAGGTGCCGGGCGGACCGCGACGCCAGGCGATGGTGTTCCAGCGCCCGATGCTGCTGCGGCGAACGGTGCTCGGCAACGTGACGTATGCGCTGAAGCTCGCCGGCGTCCCGTCGCGAGCGCGCGAGGACGTCGCTTTCGAGGCGCTGACCAAGGTCGGTCTCGAAGGCGCGGCGCAGCGGGCCGCGCGCGTGCTGTCGGGAGGCGAGCAGCAGCGCCTCGCCCTCGCCCGGGTGTGGGCGATTCGTCCCGAGATCCTTTTCCTCGACGAGCCGACGGCGAGTCTCGATCCGGGCGCCACGCACGAGATCGAGAACATCATCCTCGCGCTGCACGCGGCCGGCACGAAGATCGTCATGGTTACGCACAACCTCGGGCAGGCGCGCCGTCTTGCCGACGAGATCCTGTTTCTGCACAAGGGCCGGCTGGTCGGAGCGCGCGCCGGCGGATCAGTTTCTCAAGCACCCGGCCTCCGCCGAGGCCGCCCATTTCCTGGAAGGAGAATTGCCATGGTAGTCGCCCGTCGCTTGTTTCTCGCCCTGTTGCTCGCGCTTGCCGGTGGCGCTGCGCAGGCGCAGGAAAAATTCATCGTCGTCGCCTCGACGACCTCGACCGAGCAATCGGGGTTGTTCGGATTCCTGCTGCCGGTCTTCGAGAAGGAAACGGGCATCAAGGTGCGCGTCGTCGCGCTCGGCACCGGCCAGGCGCTCGACCTCGCGCGCCGCGGCGATGCGGACGTCGTCTTCGTTCACGCGAAGGCGGCCGAGGAGAAGTTCCTCGCCGAGGGCCATGGCGTCAAGCGGTTCCCGGTGATGTACAACGACTTCGTGCTGATCGGGCCGAAGAGCGATCCCGCGAAGGTCGGCGGCGGCAAGGACATCACCGAGGCGCTGAAGAAGGTCCAGTCGACGCAGGCGCCGTTCGTGTCGCGCGGCGACAAGAGCGGCACGCACATGGCCGAGCTCGATCTGTGGAAGGCGTCGGGCGTCGACCTCGAGAAGGCGAAGGGTCCGTGGTATCGCGACACCGGGCAGGGCATGGGGCCGGCGCTCAACACGGCGTCGTCGATGAACGCGTACGTGCTGGCCGACCGCGGCACCTGGCTCGACTTCAAGAACCGCGGCGATCTCGCGATCCTGGTCGAGGGCGACAAGCGTCTGTTCAACCAGTACGGCGTGATGCTCGTCAATCCGGCCAAGCATCCGACCGTGAAGAAGGATCTCGGCCAGACGTTCGTCGACTGGGTGGTCTCGCCCGCGGGCCAGAAGGCGATCGCCGACTACAAGATCGGCGGCGAGCAGCTGTTCTTTCCGAACGCGGGGCAGCCGGACGTATGAGGCTGCGCGCCGCGGTGTTCGCCTTGGTCGTCATGACGAGCGCTTCGGTCGCGGCACAGGACGGCGGCGTGCGGCTGTACGCCGCCGGCAGCCTGCGCGCGGTGATGACCGAACTGGCGCAGGCGTTCGCGACGGCCGGCGGCGGGCCGGTGAGCGGCACGTTCGGCGCATCGGGCCTGCTGCGCGAGCGCATCGAAAAGGGCGAAGCCGCCGAGGTGTTCGCGTCAGCCGATCTCGGCAATGCGGCGGCGCTCGCGCGTGCGGGCCGCGCGTCGCCGCCGGTCGTCTTCGCGCGCAATCGCCTCTGCGCGCTCGTCGCGCCCGGCATCGACGTGACGCCGGAAACGCTGCTGGAGCGAATGCTGGATCCGAGCGTGAAGCTCGGCACATCGACCCCGCGCGCCGATCCTTCGGGCGATTACACGTGGCAGCTCTTCGAGAAGGCGGAAAAGTTGCGGTCCGGAGCCTACGCGGCGCTCGATCGCAAGGCGCTGAAGCTTACCGGCGGGCCGGAATCCCCGCCGCCGCCCCCCGACCGGTCGAACTACGCCGTGCTGGTCGCGGAGCGCAGGGCGGACATCTTCCTCACCTACTGCACGAACGCGATGCAGGCTGTCCGCGAGGTCCCGGGCGCACGGATGCTCGCCATTCCGGAATCGCTGGCCGTCGGCGCGAGCTATGGCCTGACGGTGCTCGACGGTGCGCGTCCGACGGCGCAGCGGTTCGCACTGTTCATCGTCTCGATCCCGGCGCAGGAAGCGTTCGCGCGCCACGGCTTCACTCCGGTTGGAGCGCCCTAAGGAACCTCTGAACAACTCCCCGCCGGCGCAACGGATCGCTCCGATGCGGATCAGTGTGGCGCTAGGGCACAGTCCTTCGGGCTTCATACCCTGCAACACAGGGCAGCCCAAGGGCAGTGCCCACGGGCTTCATACCCCAGGCGCCCGCGGCCACTGCCCTTCGGCTGCCCTGGATCCTGTCAATTCCGCGGTTCTGCTCCGGGCGCCACAAACGTCGCATGGTAGGGCCACGGGCGGCACATGCCGGCGGGCGCCTGAGTTATGAAGCTCGCAGGCTTGTGCCGCCTGTGGCCCAGCAACGCTGATCCTGCAACTGCGGAGGACTTGTTCAGGGGTTCCCTAAGTCTCGCCTCGATGAAACCCACCGGAGGCGGAACGCGCGTCATGAACGCGTTGCCGATGCAGGCCACTTTGCAAATGCCCTGAAACCGCTGCCTTCGACGCGCGTCACGCCCACCGGCAGGCCATAGAGCGCGCTGAGGTTTTCGCCGGTCAGCACGGTGGCGGCTGGTCCCTGCGCCAGCACCTTGCCATCGCGCAGCAGCAGCGCGCGGTCGGCGACCTCCAGCGCGTGGTCGGGGTCGTGCGTGCAGAGCAGCACCGCGATCCCGTCATCGCGCAGCCGCCCGATCTCGGCCAGCACGCGCGCCTGATTGCCGAAATCGAGATTGGCCGTGGGCTCGTCCAGGACGATCGACTTCGCTTCGGTGACCAACGCGCGGGCGATCAGCGCGAGTTGCCGCTCGCCGCCGCTCACCTCTGCAATGGAACGCTCCGCGAGCGCCATGATGCCAAGCCGCTCCAGCGCCCGGGCCGCCAGAACGCGATCGCGCTGACCAGGCTGCGCGAACGAGGACAGATGCGCGGTGCGCCCCATCGTCACCATCTCCAGCACGCTGAAATCGAAATAGCTGCCCGAGGCCTGCGGGACGTAGGCGATGGTGCGGGCAATTTCCGCGCGGCCGAGGCTCGCGAGCGGCCGGCCGCCGACGACGATGCGGCCACCGTGCGCCTCGAGCAGCCCCAGCAGGGTGCGGAACAGCGTCGACTTGCCGCTGCCGTTCGGACCCAGCACGGCGAGGACTTCACCCTCGCCGAGCGCGAGATCGAGACCGGCACCGATGACGCGGCCGGGGTAACCGAAGGCCAATTCGTGCGCGGCGAGGGTCATGGGCGCCCTCATGGGCGGCGGCGAAAGGTGAGGGCCAAGAGCCAGATGAATACCGGTGTTCCGATGAGCGCGGTGAGCACGCCGGGAGGAAGCTCGGTGCGACCGACGGAACGGCATGCGGTATCGACGAGCAGCATGAACCCCGCGCCGAGCAGCGCCGACACCGGCAGCACGCGCGCGAACTCGGCGCCCACCAGCAGCCGCGCGGCGTGCGGGATGACGAGCCCTACCCAGCCAATCACACCCGCGACGGCAACGGCGGCGGCCGTCATCAGCGTCGCTGCCGCGATCACCGCGATGCGCAGCTTGCCGACATTGACGCCGAGAGCGCGCGCCTCGTCATCGGGGAGCGCCAGCAGGTTGATGCGCCAGCGCAGGAGCGCGAGCGGCACGAGGCCGATCGCGACCAGCGGCAACGCCACCGCGAGATCCTTCGGCAGCACGCCCGAGAAACTGCCGAGGAGCCAGAAGACGATCGCCGGCAACTGGTTGTAAGGGTCGGCCAGCACTTTCACGAAGGCGACGCCGGCGCCAAAGAGCGAGCCCACGACGACACCGGTGAGCACGAGCGTCAGCACGCGATCGCCGCCGCGCACCCACGCGCCGACCGCGAGCACCAGTCCCACGGCGGCGATCCCGCCGCCGAAGGCGAACGCTTGGATCAGCAGGAAGGGCAGCGACAACAGGATGCCGATGACCGCCCCCAGCGCGCAGCCGGCCGATACGCCGAGGATATCGGGCGACACCAGCGGATTGCGAAACAGATTCTGGTAGGCGGCACCGGCGGAAGCGAGCGCGGCACCCACTGCGAGCGCCGCGACCACGCGCGGCGCGCGTACCTGCAGCACCACGGCCCGCATATTGTCGGCGACTTCCGCGTCACCGCCCGTGAGCGCCGCCCAGAGCACGGCGATGACTTTGGCAATCGGCACCGGGAAGCTGCCAACGGAAATCGCGAGCGCCACCAGCGCGGCCAGCGCCATCCCGAGCGCGCAGAGTGCGGCCGGAAAGCGCGACCGCGAAATGATCATCGCGGCGCGACACCCGGTTCCGCGAGGAGCGCCTCGATCTGGGGCGGCGGCGGCTCGCGGTGATAGAAAAGGCGATAGAAGGTGGCAACCTCGCGTCTCAAGTCGGGCTTGAAGAGTTCCGGGTAGAGGACCTGCGAGAGCCATACCAGGCCGATGAGGCGATTGGCGCCCGGCGGAAAGTCGAACCAGCCGAAGGGCAGGTGGGGCGAGAGATAGACGCGCTTCTTGCGCACGGCGCTGAGGCTGCTCGACCACACCGGGCTCTTCCAAACGTCGGCGTAGAAATTGGGGTCGTTGGTGACGATCACCTGCGGGTCCCACAGGATCACTTGTTCGAGTCCGACCGTCGCGAGCCCCCCGGTTTCACGGCCAGCGACGTTCTTCGCGCCGAGAAATTCGATCATCTCGACATTGATCGAGCCACGGAGCCCCGTCGTCAGTCCTTGTGGTCCGCGAGCGTAGTAGACGTCGGGGCGCTTGTCCGTCGGCACCAAGGCGATCTTCGACTTCAACCCGTCGAGGAGTTTCGCCGCGTAGTCGGAGAGCTCGCGGCTGCGTGCCTCCGCGCCAAGCACGAGGCCGAGCTTCTCGAGCTGCTGCACAGTCGTGTCGAGGCGCCCATCGAGGAGGATGTACGGGATGCCGGTCTGCTGCTGCACACGGTCGGCGAGCGACGCGAAAGTCGCGTTGGTCGAGCCCACGTCGACGATGAGGTCGGGCCTGGCCTTCAATATCACCTCGACGTTGGCCGTGTTGCCGCGCCCGGTGAGGCGCCCGAGCTCGGGCAGGTCCGCGTACTTCTTCGGGATCCATTCGGCTTCATTGGGCCGGAACGCCCGTGTCCACCCGATCAGCTTGTCGGGTGCGAGCGCGAACACCAGCACCGACGCCGGCGGCCCGGCGGCATAGACGCGCTCGACCTTGTCCGGCAGTTCGACCTTGCGGCCCGCATCGTCGACAAAAGTGCGCGCGGCCACGCCACCCGTCGACAGCAGGAGCGCAAGCGCGAGCGCGGGCGGAGCAAATCTCATGGGTTGAGCCCGAGTATTGAGGGTTCGGTGATGTGGGTCAACCGTCGGGTTTGCAACTTGCTGCTCCGCGCATATTTGCGGGACTTCCGAGCGGGTGCCGTTGACGGGCGGAAGATCGCCGTGGCAGAATCGCGCCCGTTTCAACGCTCGCTTCTCAACGCCCCTTCGAGGCACCACGACAGGAGGATTTCCATGGCGAACATTGTCCCAGTCCCCCTGTCGGCGGCCGCCCTCCGCATGAATCCGGCAGGCTCACGCGCCTGACGGTATTCCGCTCGTAGCGCCCGCTCTGGCGTAACGAGTCGATTCTCGTTGTCACGGGTTCGCGCGCCGCCTCACGGCGCGCCGCCGACGTTTCCATCCCTGGTTGCTTCGCGTGTTTGCGCGGAGCGCTTTGGCGCACGTGCCTTTGCCGGTGCTGCGTCGCGAGAAACGAAGGCTTTTCATCCATGACGCTCGATTTCGACTTCGAAATGCTGTCCTCGCTGGGACTGACTCCCGCGCTGGCCAGCCGTGCTGTAAGTCTTGCCGCAACTGAACCGGACGCCACGCACCTGATGCGCGTCACCGAAGTCCACCGGGAAACCCTGGAGCTCGACGACGGGCGGGCGCCGTGCCGCGCGCGCCCTCTGCCGCGACTCGCCCGAATGCTGGCGGAGGATGGCACGGCGCTCGCCGTGGGCGACTGGGTGTTGGCCGCTGTCGATCCCCACCGCGAACGCTGGGTGACGCAGCGGGTCCCGCCGTCGTCGCACATCGTCCGCCGCGACGGTGACGGGCGCCGTCATCCTGTGGTCAGCAACGTCGATGTCGCGCTGCTGGTCATGGGACTCGACGACGACTTCAACCCGCGCCGGCTGGAGCGCTTTCTCGCCCTGGTCCACGGTGACGCGATCGTGCCGGTCGTGGTGCTCACCAAGCGGGACGTGGCGGCGTCGACGCGCTGAGGCACTGGATGCCCGCCTCGACACTTTGCGCGGACGCGTTGCTGCCGACGTGGAGGTGGTGGCGGTGAACGCGACGCACGAATCCGCAGCACACGCGCTTGCCCACTACCTCGGCCGAGGGCAGACGCTGGTCCTGCTGGGGTCGTCCGGTGCCGGCAAATCGACGCTGACCAACACGCTGCTCGGCGCCCACGTCCAGGACACCGGCGCGGTGCGCGTCAACGACGGTCGCGGCAAGCACACGACGACGTCGCGCTCGTTGCATCGCCTGGAGGCTGGTGCCTGCGTGATCGACACGCCGGGCCTGCGCACGCTGCGGCCTGACGGCGACGAAACCGCGCTCATCGGCAGCTACACCGACATCCTGTCGCTTGGCCGAGCGCTGCCGGTTTCGCGACTGCCGGCATCTCGACGAGCCCGGATGCGCGGTGCGCGAGGGCATCGACCCCGATCGCTTGCGCAACTTCCACAAGCTGCTGCGCGAAGCGCGGCGCGACACGATGACGGCACTCGACCGGCAGCGGCAGGTCGCACTGTGGAAGGAGCGCGGTCGCGCCAGCAAGGTGAGGATGAAGGCGAAACGCGGCGAATGAGTGCCGCAGGGCCGCCCCAAGGCACTCGCCCCCTGGGGGGCGGCGCGCAGCGCCGTACTGGGGGAACATGCCAGCCCGAAACCAACGATAATCGGGCCGGTTGCTCCCCGATCCGCTCCGTGCCCAAGTCCTCGAAGCCACCGGCCGAACGGCCGCCGTCGCGCGGCCTACACGATCAGCTCGTGCGGCTCGGCCTCGTCCGCGACCAGGATCTCGTCCTGCACCTGCCGCTGCGCTACGAGGATCACACGCGCCTCGTGCCGCTCGCCGAATTGCAGGCCGGCGCGGAGCAGCAGGCCGAGGGAACGGTCGTCAACACCGACGTCCAGTATCGGCCGCGACGCCAGCTCGTTTGCCTGCTGGAAGACGAAGACGCGCATCGCGGTTCGCGGGCACAGCTCGTGCTCCGCTTCTTCCACTTCTATCCGAACCAGCAGAAGGCGCTCGCCCCGGGCCGGCGGGTGCGGGCGTTCGGCGAGGTGCGCGACGGCCACTTCGGGCACGAGATCGTGCATCCTCAGTTCAAGGTGGTCGAGCCCGGCGCGCCGCTGCCGGACCGGCTGACGCCCGTCTACCCGACGACCGCGGGCCTCGGACAGGAGACGCTGCGCAAGGTGATCGCGCGGGCGCTCGCGTCCGATCCGGCCCTTACCTCCGAATCGCTGCCCGATTGGGTCGTCGCGCGCGAGCACCTGTGGAAGTTCTCCGATGCAGTGGGGTTCCTCCATGCGCCGCCGCCGCGACTGTCGCGGCTGACGCAGCAGGCGCTCGACTTGCGCACGCATCCGGCCTGGACGCGCCTCAAATTCGACGAGCTCGTCGCCCAGCAACTGTCGCTCAAGGCGCACCGGAAAGCGCGGGCGGCGCGACGCGCGCCCGTATTGACCGGCACGGGCGCGCTCACGGCGCGCTGCTCGCGCGCGTGCCGTTCAAGCTCACGCGGGGGCAGGAGCGCGTCTGGCGTGAGATCAGCTACGACCTCAAGCGAACGACGCCGATGCAGCGGCTGCTGCAGGGCGACGTCGGCAGCGGCAAGACGATCATCGCGGCGCTGGCCGCGCTGCAGGCCATCGAATCGGGCCGGCAGGTCGCGTTCATGGCGCCGACCGAGATTCTGGCCGAGCAGCATTACCGGAAGCTCTCTGTCTGGCTCTCCGGCTTGCCGGTGGAGATCGCGTGGCTTACCGGAGGGCTTCCGGCCAAGGCGCGCAAGAAGGCGCTCGCCGCCATCGCGAGCGGCGAGGCGATGCTCGCGATCGGCACGCACGCGTTGTTCGAGGACGAGGTCGTGCTGCCGCGGCTGGGTCTCGCGATCGTCGACGAGCAGCACCGCTTCGGAGTCGCGCAGCGGCTGGCGCTGCGCGGCAAGGCGATGGGCGAATCGCACCAGCTGATGATGAGCGCCACGCCGATCCCGCGCACGCTCGCGATGACGTTCTACGCCGATCTCGACGTGTCGGCGATCGACGAGATGCCGCCGGGCCGCACGCCGGTCGCGACGCGGCTCGTGAACAACCAGCGGCGTGGCGAGGTGATCGAGCGCGTGCGCCGCGCCTGCGCCGAGGGCCGGCAGGCCTACTGGGTGTGTCCGCTGATCGAGGAGTCCGAGAAGCTCGAGCTGCAGACGGCGGTCGCGCTGCACGCCGAGCTCACGGCCGCGCTGCCCGAGTTCGCCGTCGGGCTGCTGCACGGCCGGATGAAACCCGATGCCAAGGCCGCGGTGATGGCCGAGTTCGTCGCCGGGCGCATCCATGTGCTGATCGCGACCACGGTGATCGAGGTCGGCGTGGACGTGCCGAACGCATCGCTGATGGCGATCGAGCATGCCGAGCGCTTCGGCCTGGCGCAGCTCCATCAGTTGCGCGGCCGTGTGGGCCGCGGTGCGGCCGAGAGCACGTGCTACCTGCTGTTCGAGGAGCCGCTCACCGACACCGCGAAGGCGCGGCTCAAGGTCGTGTTCGAGAACACCGATGGCTTCGAGATCGCGCGCCAGGACCTGATCATCCGCGGCCCGGGTGAGTTTCTCGGGGCGAAGCAGTCGGGAGTGCCGCTCCTGCGTTTCGCCGATCTCGAGAAGGACGTCGCGCTGATCGAGAAGGCGCGCGACGCGGCGCAGGACCTGCTCGACCGCGAGCCGGCCGCGGCGGCGTCCCACCTCGAGCGGTGGCTGGGCGGTCGGCAGGAGTTCATCAAGGCGTAGCCGAGAACTGGTGCGGCCGACGCGCCGGACGGCGTCGGCCAACGTGACGACCGCCGTTCAAGGTCGCGCTTTGCGCGCGAAATGGACTTCGAACTTCTGCTTCGCGACGGCCTGGTAGTAGATGCCCTTGAGCCGGTCGCTCGCGGCATCGTAGGTGAGCTCGTAGGTCGATCCCGCATAGCCGCCGGCCTGCAATTCGAACACGAGGCGCAGCGTCTGGCCCTCGCGCGTGGCCTGGGCCTTCGCAAACGGAAGCTGATTGGGATTGAAGTACATCGCATCGAGCCGACCGTCGGGGCCGACGCTCTTGATCGCGATCGTGTACCCGCCGTCGGGCCGAACCCAGGCGCCTTTCAGCACCTCGAGCGTGACCTGTGCCGCAGACGGTGAGGCCACGGGCGCGGCAGGCGCCGCGCCCTGCGCCAGGGCGGCGCCGATCGACCACAGCGCCAGCACGCAGCCCAGCATGATCGAGCCGAGCTTGCTCGATGTCCCGTCGGTTGCACGATCGATCGTCGCGATCACGGGCCGATCACCGTGCTCCGTCGCCCGTCACGCCAGGTCAGGGCCAGCAGCAGCGCCACGCCGCCGTGCAGGGCAGCGCCTGGCCACAACAGCACGCCGGCCATGTTCGCGACCGTGCCCAGAAAGGCGAGGTAGAGAGCGATCAGCGCGTTGTAGAGCAGCATCGCGCGAACTGCCGGCGAACCGTTTTCGGCGGCGCCCCGAGCCCGGCCAGCACGCCAACCCCAGCGCGAGCAGCGCGATGCCGAAGCAGCGGCCAACCACGATTCCGACGCCGCGACGTCGGCGCCCATCAGCAGGGCGACGACGATCGCCGGGTCGAGCATCAGGACGAGGCCGGTGCCGATTTCGACGAGCGCGGCGAAGACGAGGACTTTTCTCAAAGCGGTACCCGCCTCAACTCAGTCGCGCGCCCTCGCGAGCGCTTCCTGCATCGACTTGTGCTCGGCCGTCGTGATCTGGTCGCGCCCGAGCGCGATCGTCAGCTTCGCGATCTTGCCGGTGAAGCGGAACGGCAGCTTGTAGCTGTCGTCCACCGGCGTGCGCGTGTCGATCCCGATGTCGAACGTCTCGTCGATGGACATGAGGAGCGGAATCGAGTGCGGGATCTTCTGCGTGGCCAGCTGCTTGCCGTCGACCGAGAGCACGCCGGTGCCGCCCTTGCCCGGACCCGGTCCGTCGTACTTGAAGTCGAAGGCGATCGTGTGCTTGCCGGGCTTGAGCGCGCCGCCCAGCCAGTCGGCGCCGCCGACGCCGCCTTCCCAACGGTACCGTTTGAGGTTGAGGAGGTTGTACACGAACACCGGCTTGCCCTTGAGCAGGTAGAGGCCGTAGCCGCCGAAGCGCCCGCCGAGGGTCGCGATCATGCCCTCGGCGCCGCCCTTCGGAACGACGATCTCGGCGGTGATCGTGTAGTCCTTGTTGAGGACGCTCGGCGCATTGCCGACCGGAATGCCGGCATTCTCGCCGGAGTAGGTGAACACCGTGCGCCCGGCGACGGCGCTCGGCCGCGGCGTGAGCAGCCGCACGAAGCCGGAGTTGTCGAGCGGGAACACGTTGTACTTCGCCGCCTCCGTCAGGAACAGCGCCTGCATCTCCTTCAGCTTGGCGGGATTGCTCGCGGCGAGGTCGTTGAACTGCGAGAAGTCCTCGGCGAGGTTGTAGAGCTCCCACTTGTAGTCGTTCATCGCGGGCATCTTGCCCGTGCCCAGGAGCCACGGCGGCGCGGGCGGCGTCGTCGAGGCGATCCAGCCGTCGTGGTAGATCGCGCGGTTGCCGACCATCTCGAAATACTGCGTGACGCGCTTCGACTTTGCGCTGGCGTTGGCCTTGTCGAACGTGTAGGCCATGCTGACGCCTTCGATGGGTCGCTGCGCGATGCCGTTGACCGTGTCCGGCGCCTTGATGCCGGCGGCTTCGAGAATCGTCGGCACGATGTCGATCATGTGGTGGAACTGGTGGCGGATGCCGCCGGCATCCTTGATGCGCTCGGGCCACGCGACGACCATGCCCTGCCGCGTGCCGCCGAAGTGCGATGCCACCTGCTTCGTCCACTTGAACGGCGTGTCGAACGCCCACGCCCACTGCACCGCCATGCCCGGGTAGGTCTTGTCCGAGCCCCAGGATTCGTAATAGAGCATCTGCTCGACCTCGGGGAGGTCCATGATCCCGTTGTAGGCGGTCAACTGATTCGGCGTGCCGTGCAGCGTGCCCTCGGCGCTGGTGCCGTTGTCGCCGCTGATGTAGATGATCGAGCGTGTTGTCGAGCTTGCCCATGTCCTCGACCGCCTGGATGACGCGACCGATCTCGTGGTCGGTGTACGCGGCGTAGGCGGCGAACACCTCGGCCTGGCGCGCCAGCAGCTTCCTCTGCACCAGGGACAGCGAGTCCCACTTCGGCAGGTCGTCCGGCCACGGGGTGAGCCGCGTGTTCGCCGGAACGATGCCGAGCCGCTTCTGGTTGGCGAAGATCTGGTCGCGCATCTTCTCCCAGCCCATGTCGAACTTGCCCTTGAACTTGTCGATCCACTCCTTCGTCGGCTGGTGCGGCGTGTGCGTGCCGCCGGGCACGTAGTAGACGAAGAACGGCTTGTCGGGCGCGGACGCGTTGAGGCCGCTCATGTACTTGATGGCCTCATCCGCGAGGTCGGTGGTGAGGTTGTAGCCGGGCTTGCCGATCCACGGGAAGACCGGGCTCGTGTTGCGGAAGAGGTAGGGCGTCCACTGGTCGGTCTCGCCGCCCATGAACCCGTAGAAGTATTCGAAGCCCATGCCGACCGGCCATTGGTCGAAGGGCCCGGCCGAGCTGTATTGAAAGCCCGGCGTGTTGTGGTTCTTGCCGAACCACGACGTGGAGAAGCCGTTGTCGCGCAGGATCGTGCCCACCGTGGCGTTCTCGGTGCCGATGACCGAGTCGTAGCCCGGGTAGCCGGTCGACAGCTCGCCGATGACGCCGAATCCGACCGAATGATGATTGCGGCCGGTGATGAGCGCCGCGCGCGTCGGCGAGCATAGCGCCGTCGAGTGGAAATGCGTGTAGCGCAATCCCGCCTTGGCGATGCGGTCCATGGCGGGCGTGGGAATGACGCCGCCGAAGGTGCCCGACACGCCGAAACCCTGGTCGTCCGTCATGATGAGGAGCACGTTCGGCGCGCCTTTCGGCGGCACCACGCGCGTCGGCCAGAACGGCTTCGAATCCTGGGCGTAGTCCTTGATGACGCCGCCGAATTTCTGGGGCTGCGGCGGCAGGACCTTGCCGTCGAGGGTCATCGTGGCGTCCGGGCGAGCCCGGCACGCCGTGGATTTGCTGCGCAGACGCGGGCGCGATCGCCAGCGTGGCCGCGAGCAGCAATCGCCGCAGCGTGGCGACGACACCCAAGGTTCTCGAATTCGGCTTCATCCTCGAGGCTCCGTTGATGGCTGGAAGGTTTGTGCTGATGCGCGCCGGCTCACTGGTACCGTCGCGCTTCCGGCCGGTATTCACGCTGGCGTCCCTGCGCGCTCATGGCGCGGCCACCACGCGGTAGTAGACGCCGTTGGCCCCGAAGGCCGGCTGGAACCAGGTGTTGCCGTTGAGGTAATACGTGGTGCCGTTCTTGTTGACTGGGAACGAACCTGCCGGCACCGCGGCATAGTTCATGCCCATCGCGTAAGTGGTCGTGGTCGTCGTGACGGTCGTCGTCGTGCCTGCGACCGGCGGCGCGCCGGTGCCGCGGCGACGGCCGTGCGGCGGTGGTGGCGCCCGCCGCGTAACCCGACGAGTACGCCGCCGCGGTGCCGGCGCTGCCCGTGGCAACGCCGGCGGCGTACGCATTCGACGTGGCCGCGGCCGTGTTGGCCGAAGCGATCGCGGCGCCCGGTCGCCATGCCGACGACGGCGCCGGCCGCCGCCGCGCCGCCGCAGTTGTAGCACCCCGACGCGTAGTAGGGGACGGCCACCGGCGGATGGTAGGGCGCGTAGGCGCCGGTCGCCGGGTAGGGCGGGTGATACGTGCTGTAGCCGGTGGCGGTGGTGTGCACCGCGCCCGCTCCGTACGCGCCCGTCGTCGTGCCGCCGGCGACGTTCGTGTGCGTGGTGCCGCCGTCCCAGCCGTGCGCCGTGCTGCCGCCGTACGCGTTCGTGTGCTCGGTGCCTTCGCCGTACGCGTGCTGCGTGCTGCCGCCGTAGGCATTCGTGTGGCTCGTCGAGCCGTACGAATGCGACGTGCTGCCGCCCATGCTGTTCGCGTGCGACCAGGCCCCCGCGGGACCCGCCGCCAGCATCGCTGCCACCACTCCCGTCATCCCAACGATGATCGTCTTCATGATCCGGTCTCCTTACGGTTTCGCTGCGGGTTGCGCCTTGGCGGCGGGCTTGGCTTTCGCCGGAGGCTTCAATCCCGGCGCGGGTCGGCTCGGCGCCGCGAACGCGATCTTCGTGGCGGCGGCGGCCTTCGCGGAGGCGAACGCATCGGCGGCCACCGCGGGCTCGAGCTTCCAGTTCGTGAGCTCCATCTGGTGGCGCAGATGCTGCGGATCGTCGCGGTAGATGGCGCGCAGCATGCGCGGCAGCTTGTCGTCGGCGCCGATCCAGACCTGCACGAGCACGTTGTCGTTGACGAACGCCACCATGTCGGTCGTGATTCCGCCCAGCACCTTCGACTGGCCGATGTAGAACGCGACCTTGAGGCCGTTGGCGATGCCCTGGTACGGATCAGACACGACGACGTCGGAGAACGGGAAGTAGATCGCCGCGCTGTCGAACGCCGCCTTCAATGCGCCGTCGATCGTCGGCGGCGCCGGCGCCACGGCGACCAGATTCTCCGCCGGCGCGTAGGCCATCATCGCCTTGCCGTCGTAGTAGAACTCCGATGCCGGGCCGTCACCTGGCGTGATGACGCGGAGCTTGTCGGGCCGCTGCATGACGACGTCCGAGGTCGTCGTGTAGGCGAGCGGCGGGCCGAGGCGGCTCGGGCTCTCGTAGGTGACGATCGCGGTGAACGACATCGCCTTGGCCCCCGCCAGCTTCGCGCTCATCGCCTTCAGGAGGTCGATCGCCTTCGGCTCGAGCTCCGGCGGCGCAGGCTTGACCGCCGCCTTGGCCGCGGGTTTCGCCGCGGGCTTGGCGGATGTGGCGGCCTTCGGCGCAGGGGCTGCCTGCTGCGCATCGACCCCGGCGGCGAACGCCACGCCCGCGACCACCAGCAGCGCGCGTCCGAATTTTCCGATTGCGATCATCAAGGGAACCATTCCGCATTCGAACATCTTGTTCACGACCGGCCCCGCGATCTTGTTGATGAAGGTCGTGCGGGCCTGCGGATCGTTCTTCAGGAACTGCACGGCCCGTTGCTCCTCCTGCGACTTGGGCTCGCTCTTCTGCTGCCACAGCTGCTCGCAGGTCGCGTTCTGGTATTTCGTGACCACCTTGTTCGCCACCATGTCCATGATCATGCCCTGGCCGGCCACGGTGCCCGCGCCGACCAATGCCGCTACCACCACCAACAGACCCACGCGCTTGTTCATGCTCTGCTCCTCGGTTGTGACTTCACGATGACACCGCCGGACCGGCGATCCGTTCGATGGCCGCCAGCAACGCGCTGCCGGCAAAAGGCTTCGCAAGATACGCGACGGCCCCGCTGCGCGCAACGTCGTCGCGCACGCCGGCGTGTCGTGCGCGGTGATCAGGATGACCGGCGCGCGCGCACCGCGCGTGCGCAATGCGGCCATCAGCTCGAGACCGGACATCGCGGGCAGCATGAGGTCGCTGATGACGCAGGTCGCGCCTTCGATCGCGCCCTCGGCCAGCAGGGCCTCGGCCGACGAATAGGAGGCGGTCGCAAAGCCCGCCGCCTCGAGCAGGCTGTCGATCGCCTCGCGCATGCCGTCGTCGTCCTCGACCACGAGTACCCTCCTGCTGTCGCCCATCGCCATCTCGGATCTCCGCGTAGCCGTACCGACCGGCTGACTGATTGACCGACGAACCGGGCTTATTGGCGGCGAATCGTCACACGGGCGTGCACGCTGGAAAATTGGCCCTTGGTGCAACGTCGCTGCACCAAAGGTCAGGGGGCGACCGCGCGCCCCGCGAGGGATGGACAACGCTAGGCCGGAGGGATCGGGCGGTTCGCCCGCGAGCCGGCCGAGGGCCGCCGCCGTATCGACGCCGAGCTTCTCCATCAGCTGGGCGCGATAGGCCTTCACCGTGCGCAGGCTGATCCCGAGGTCGGCGGCGATCTCCTTGTTGAGCTTGCCGGAGACGATGCGGTCGAAGACCTCGCGCTCGCGCGGCGTCAGCACGGCGAGGCGCGTTGCGGTGCCGTTCCTCGTCGTCGCGCGCCTTGCGCTGCGACGCGTCGCGCGCGAGCGCGCGGCCGAGCGCATCGAGCAGCGTGTCGCGGCCGACCGGCTTCTCCAGGAAATCGACGGCGCCGGCCTTCATCGCGCGCACGCTGGTGGGCACGTCCGCGTGACCCGTGAGGAAGATGACCGGCAGCGCCACGCCCTGGCGCTGCAACGCCGCCTGCAGGTCGAGGCCGGACGGACCCGGCAGGCGCACGTCGAGCAGCACGCAGCCGGGACGGTCGGGGAGCGGGTGCAGCAGGAATTCGCCGGTCGACGCGTAGCCGCGCGCTTCGAACCCGGCGGCGTCGAGGAGATCGAGCAGCGCCGCGCGCAGCGACTCGTCGTCGTCGACCACGTGGATCAGGGCGGCCGCGCTCGATCTCGCTCATGCCGGTCCGGACGCATCGGGCACGCCTTCGCCGTTGCTCCGCGGGCAATTCGACGCGGAACACGGCGCCTCCCGTCCGGAGCGTTGTCGGCGCAGATGCGCCCGCCGTGCGCCTCGACGATCGTGCGCGCGATCGACAGCCCGAGGCCCATGCCGCGCTGCTTGGTGCTGAAGAACGAATCGAAGAGCTTGGGCAAGTGCTCGGGCGCGATGCCCGGGCCGCGATCGCGCACCGTGATGGAGATGCCGTCGGCGATGCGCCGCGATCGACAGGACGACGGTGCGCCGGTCCTCGGGCACGGCCGCCACGGCGTCGAGCGCGTTCAGCACGAGGTTGATCAGCACCTGCTGGATCTGCGTCGGGTCGCCGGCGATACGCATCGGCGCGGAGCGAGGCGAAGCTCGAGATTCGCGTGCCGGCGACGGGCCTCGGCCCGCAACAGCGCGTCGACGTCGCTCAGCGCGGCGTTGAGATCGAAGGGCTGGCGCTCCGGCTCGTGCTTCGCGAGCAGCGCCCGCAGCCGGCGTATGACGTCGCTGGCGCGCAGGTTGTCGCGCCGGATGCGGGTGACGATGCGCAGGAGATCGTCGCGGCGGTCGCCGCCGGCCTGCAGGATCAGGTCGGCGGCGTCGGCGCTGGTCTGCACGGCGCCGAGCGGCTGGTTGATCTCGTGGGCGATCGAGGCCGTCAGCTCGCCCGCCACGGCGAGCCGCGACGCGTGCGCGAGCTCGGTGCGCTGCTTCTGGATCGCCGTCTCGGCGGTGCGCCGGCGGCGGCGTTCGACCAGGAGCGCGACGATCAGCGCGGCCTGGATCAGCATGACCGCGGTGGCGGTGATCGCGACGTTCCGGTAGGCCTCCCAGAACGTCGGCTCCCTGAACTGAACGACCGTGTCGGCGGGGATGTCCCTGCTCGTCGATGCCCCAGCGGCGGATCTGCCGCCAGTCGACCCGCAGCGCCGTCGGCGTGATCGGCGGGAGGCGCAGCGACGCGGGCGCCGCACCGGCAAAGAGCGCGTTGATCGACTGGCCGGCCTGCTGTCCCATGTCCTCGAATCTGGGCATGCGGCCGCCGACGACGCCGGTGCCGATGAAGGTGTCGAAGGGCCCGTAGACAGGAGCGGTGGCGGCGGCGGCGATGAGCGCGGCGGCGTCGCGCGGGTTGAAGAGGCGACCGTCGCCGTCCTCGAAGTAGCCCGGCGTGAACACCACGGTGTCCGCTCCGAGCGCGCCGAGGCGCTCCTGCACCTTTGCGGTCGGAAGTCCGGCGAGGAACTCGACGCGGACAGCCGCCGGCGACCTGCGGGACTTCGCGGCGCAGCCGCGCCTCCCAGCCACGGTCCCGTTCGGACGACCCCGTCACCACGAGCAGCGTGCGCGCGGCCGGGTGCCAGCGCAACGCCTGCTCGATGGTGCCGGAGAAGTCGTACTCCATCGGCACGCCGACGATATTGGGCGGCAGCGGCGCGACGGTGCTGCAGGTACGATCTCGCGACGTTCACGTGCACGATCGGGACCCCGGGAAACAGCGCGTCGCGATGGCGCAGCAGGAACTCGAGCGCGCTGTCGGAGACGACGACGATCGCATGCGGCGGCCGCGCGGCGTACTTCTCGCGCAGGAACGTCGTCATCGTCGCTTCGTACGCCGGGCCGCCGAAGTCGGGCCGGTCGAGAAACTCCGAGAAGAGCTGCACGGGTCGATCCGGCGAGTTCGCGATCCCGGACCGCAGGCCACGATCGACGGCGACGTTGCCGGGGACCAGGCGGTTGTTGGAGTAGAGGACCAGGACGTTCCTGATCTCCGCCGCGCCGGCCGCCTGGGCGAGAAGCAACCACAGTGCGGCCGCGTACAAGGCAGGAAGGGGTCTATCGGCATCGGGGGCGGGACTTCCGGCCGATTCTACCGCGACGTGATCCAAATCAATGCCTTGCTCGATCGCCCTGCCGGGCGTAGGCTAAAATGCGCGGCTACAGGCGGCGATCGCAATGTCCCTCTATACCCTCGGCCTCAATCACCAGACCGCACCCCTGGACGTGCGGGAGAAGATCGCCTTCTCGCCGGACGCGCTCGGCCACGCGCTGCGCGACCTCCTCGCGCGGCCGAAGGTCAAGGAAGCCGCGATCCTGTCGACCTGCAACCGGACCGAGGTCTACGTGCACACGGTGGAGCCGCAGCCGGTGATGCGCTGGCTCGAGGACTTCCACCGGGTGCCCGCGGATTCGCTGGCGCCGTATCTCTACACGCTGCCGCGCGAGCAGGCCGTCACGCACGCGTTCCGGGTCGCGAGCGGACTCGACTCGATGGTGCTGGGCGAGCCGCAGATCCTGGGCCAGATGAAGCAGGCGGTGCGGCACGCGGAATCCGCCGGCAGCCTCGGGCTCGTGCTGAATCGCCTGTTCCAGCGCACGTTCGCCGTGGCGAAGGACGTGCGGACGCAGACGGACATCGGCAGCGCGTCGATCTCGATGGCGGCCGCGGCGGTGAAGCTCGCCGAGCGCATCTTTCCGGCGCTGTCCGAACCAGCGGCTGCTCCTGATCGGTGCGGGCGACATGATCGACCTGACGGCGACGCACTTCGCCGCGCGCGAATCCGAAGTCGATCACGATCGCCAATCGCACGCTGGAGCGCGGCCGCGAGCTCGCCGCGCGATTCGGCGCCGAGGCCATCACGCTGAACGAGATGCCCGAGCGCCTGCACGAGTTCGACATCGTCGTCACCTGCACCGCGAGCACGCTGCCGATCCTCGGCAAGGGATTGCTCGAGCGCGTGGTGAAGGCGCGCCGCCACGCGCCGATCTTCATCGTCGATCTCGCGGTGCCGCGCGACGTCGAGCCCGAGGCCGCGCAGCTCGACGACGTGTTTCTCTACAGCGTCGACGACCTCGCGGAGATCGTCAAGGGCAACCTGCAGATCCGGCAGGAGGCCGTGGCGGAGGCCGAGGCGATGATCGCGACGCAGGCCGGCCATTTCCTGCGCTGGCTCGAAGGGCGCACCGTGGTGCCGACGATCACCGCGCTGCACGGGCACCATGACGAGCTGCGCGCCGCCGAGCTCGAGCGCGTGCGGAAGCTGCTCGCGAGCGGCACCTCGCCCGAGCAGGCGCTCGAGCTCCTCGCGCGCGGCCTCACCAACAAGTTCCTGCACGCGCCGACGCAGGCGCTGAACCAGGCGGGCGACGCCGAGCGGGCGGAGCTGGTGGCGATGTTCGAGAAGATCTACCAGATCCCCGACGACGGTCATTGAAGTCCTCGCTGCGCAACAAGCTCGAATCGCTCACCCATCGTCTGGCCGAGCTCGACGCGACCCTGTCGTCCGAGGACGTCGTGCGCGACATGGACCGCTACCGGGCGCTCACCCGCGAGCGCGCCGACATCGAGCCCGTGGTCGCCCGCTTCCGCGAGTACACCCACGCGGAGGGCGACGTCGCGGCGGCCAACGAGATGGCGCGCGATCCGCAGATGAAGGCCTTTGCCGACGAGGAGCACGCGGCGGCGACGGCAAGGATGGCTGCTCTCGCCGCGGACCTGCAGCGGATGCTGCTGCCGCAGGACCCGAACGACGAGCGCAACGTCTTCCTGGAAATCCGCGCCGGAACGGGCGGCGACGAATCGGCGCTCTTCGCCGGCAGCCTCTGCCGCATGTACACGCGCTACGCGGAACGGGCGGGCTGGAAGGTCGAGATCGCCTCCGAATCGCCGGCCGAGCTCGGCGGCTACAAGGAGGTCATCCTGCGGATCATCGGGCGCGGCGCGTACTCGAAGCTCAAGTTCGAGTCCGGCGGCCACCGCGTGCAGCGCGTGCCGGAGACGGAAGCGCAGGGCCGCATCCACACGTCCGCCTGCACCGTCGCGGTGATGCCGGAAGCCGATCCCGCGGCCGACATCGACATCAATCCCACCGACATCCGCATCGACACCTTCCGCGCGTCGGGGGCGGGCGGGCAGCACATCAACAAGACCGATTCGGCGGTGCGGATCACGCATCTCGCCACCGGGCTCGTCGTCGAATGCCAGGACGACCGGTCGCAGCACCGCAATCGCGCGCAGGCGATGGCGGTGCTCGCGTCGCGGCTCCTCGACCGCCAGATGCGCGAGCGGCAGCAGAAGGAGGCCTCGATGCGCAAGTCGCTGATCGGCAGCGGCGATCGCAGCGAGCGGATCCGCACGTACAATTTCCCGCAGGGACGCGTCACGGACCACCGGATCAACCTCACCTTGCACAAGATCGACGCGATCATGGACGGCGACCTCGACGAGCTCACGACGGCGCTGGCGCAGGAGCACCAGGCCGAGCTGCTCGCGGCGTTGGGGGACGCATGACTGCCGCGAGCAGAGACAGAGCACGGCCGGCGCCGTGGCTCGAGACGCTGCGCCTCGATTTGCGCGAGTTCGTCGCCGAGGATTTCGACGATCTCTGGCGTCTCGGCCGCGACCCGCGGGTGATGCGCTATATCGGGAACGGCAAGCCGTTGTCGCGTGACGGCGTCGCGCGGGTGCTCGCGCGCATCCTCGGCTATCCGGCCCTCTACCCCGATCTTGGACATCTGGCACACGTCGCGCCGCGATACCGGCGCGTTCGTCGGCTGGTTCTCGCTCAAGTACGCGGGAAAGTCGCCGGACATCGAGGTCGGCTACTGGCTTCTTCCCGGCGCCTGGGGCCACGGCTTCGCCACCGAAGGTGCGAAGGCGATGGTCGACTATGGGTTCGACGACCTCGGTCTCCATCGGATCATCGGCGTCACGCATCGCGGCAACAAGGCGTCGCAGCACGTGCTGATGAAGGCGGGCCTCGCGGACATCGGCTGGGGCCACTACTACGACCGGCGATTGCGGCTCTTCGCCGCCGAACGGACGCCGGTTTGACGGCAACGATTTCCGGCGCCCTCGCGCAATCGGGGCTCGTTCCGCTCGATGCACAGGTGCTGCTGGCGCACGTGATCGGCAAGGATCGTGCGTGGCTCGTGGCGCATGGAGGCGACGCGCTCGCGCGCGAGCGACTGGACGCGTTCCTGGCGCTCGCGCGCCGTCGGCGCGACGGCGAGCCCGTCGCCTATCTCACGGGGACGCGCGAATTCTGGGGCCTGCCGCTCGTGGTCTCGCCCGCGGTGCTGATCCCGCGCCCGGAGACCGAGACGCTCGTCGAGCTCGCGCTTGCGCGATTGCCGATGGATCGGGACTCGCGCGTGCTGGATCTCGGAACCGGCTCCGGCGCGATCGCGCTCGCCATTGCACACGAGCGGCCGCGGGCGAGGATCCTCGCCACCGATGTTTCGGCCGACGCGCTCGATGTGGCGCGCGACAATGCGCGACGGTTGGGTCTTGCCAACGTCGAATTCGCGATGGCGGACTGGTACGACGGCCTCGCGCCGGCGACCGCGGGCGATGGGTTCGACCTGATCGCGAGCAACCCGCCGTACATCGACGCGCGGGATTCCCATCTGCAGGAAGGCGACGTGCGCTTCGAGCCCCGGCGTGCGCTGACGCCGGGCGGCGACGGCCTCGGCGCGATCAGGCGCATCGTTGCCGGCGCGAGCGAACGGCTCGCGCCCGGCGGCACGCTCGTCGTCGAGCATGGTTACGATCAGGCGGACGCGGTGCAGGCGATGTTCGCCACGGCCGGTTTCGCGGACATCGTCATGGCGCGCGATCTCGCCGGAATTCCGCGCGTGGTCGCCGGAAGTCGGGCCGCCGAATAGCGACCGGGCGGGACGGGGCGAACACCGTCAGAGGCTTAACCTTCGGGCAGCAACTGGCGGATCAGTTTCAGCAGGTCAAAGGGGCTGTAGGGTTTCGCGAGATACGCGGTCGCCCCTGCATCCTTCGCCTTCTGTTCGTCGCCGGTGAGCGCGAACGAGGTGATCGCGATGATCGGCGTATTCGCGATTGCGGTTTCAGCGCGCAGTCGGCGCGTAGCTTCCATGCCGGAGATCTTCGGTAGCTGAATGTCCATGAGGATCAGGTCGGGCCGATTTTCCAGCGCCGCTGCGACGCCGGCCTCTCCGTCATGCGCCTCGATCAGGTGGTAGGTCGTGCGCTTGAGGAGGTCGCGCACGATCTTGCGGTTCATCTCGTTGTCCTCGACGTAGAGGATGGTCTTGGCACTCATGTCTGGGCTCCGGCGCCCACGCGCAGGGGAATCTCGAACAAGAAGGTCGAGCCTTTGCCGAGCTCGCTCTCGACCCAGATTCGTCCGCCGTGCATTTCGACGAACTTCCTGCTTATGGACAGGCCCAGGCCGGTGCCGCCGTATTCGCTGGCAATCGTCGCGTCGGTTTGCTTGAACTCCAGGAATACCGAATCGAGCTTGTCCGGCGGAATGCCGATCCCGGTGTCCGCCACCTTGTACACGAGCAGATCGCCATTCGACTCGACGGCTATCTCCACCTTTCCAGCCTTGGTGAACTTGAGCGAATTGCCGGCGAGGTTCATGAGGCACTGCGTGATGCGCCCGGAATCGCCGTAGGCAAGCGGGATTTCGGCGGGAACGGTGGCGACGAAATCGAGGCCCTTGTCCGCTGCCAACGGACGAAGCGTTGCGCGCACGCTCTCCACCGTGTCTTGCACCGAGTAGTCGGCGAGCGAAAGTTCCATGCGCCCTGCTTCGATCTTGGCAAGGTCGAGCACGTTGTTGATGAGGCGCAGGAGATGTTTCCCGCTCGTCTGGATGTCCTCGAGCGGCTCCTTCATGCCGGCCGGTACCTCGCCGTAGATCTCGCCGAGAATCATCTCGTTGAAGCCGAGGATCGCGTTGAGCGGCGTCCGCAGTTCGTGGCTCATGCTGGCGAGGAAGTCCGACTTGTGCCGGCTCGCTGCTTCGAGCTGCCGGCCTTTCTCGGCGATCTCCCGGAACAACCGCGCATTCTGGATCGCGAGCGCCGATTGAGTACCGAAGGTCTTGAGCAGTTCGACGATCTCCGGCGCGAAGGTCCCCGGCGTTTGACGGTTGACCAGCAATCCACCGAGCAGGCGGCCTTCGCACAGCAGCGGGACGGCGAGGAGCGCACGATATCCGGCACGGATGAGGAGCTCCTTGCGCACGCTTTGGTAGCTGTCATCGAGCGTATCGGGGACCTGGGTGGGCTCGAGCGTGATGGCGGTGCGTCCTAGCGCGCCATCCCCTTTGCGGGTGGGAGCCTTGCGGATGCTTTCGGCGATGTCCTGCGGCATGTTCTCCGCCGCCTGCAGCCGGAACTCCTCGGCACGCTCGTCATATTCGTAGATCGACCCGCCGTCGAGCCCCGTGATCTGCACCGCCCGGGAGACGACCGTCTTGAGCACGATCTCCAGGTCCAGCGTCGAACTGACCGCCTGCCCCACCTCGCCGAGCGCCGTGAGCTGTCCCACCGAGCGAGTGAGCGCCTCGGTACGCGCATCCAGCACCTTGAACAGGCGTACGTTCTCGACCGCGATCACCGCCTGACTGGCGAAGGTCTGCAGCAATTCCACCTGCTTGTCGGTGAAGTGTCCCACGTCGGCGCGCGTGACCGTGATCGCACCGATGATCTGGCCCTCGCGCGCCATGGGTACGCCCAGGCAGCCGCGAAAGGCGGCCAACTCGGCAGTTTCCCTCAGCCCGTATTTCGAGTCGGCGAGCACATCGGGTATGTGCACCACGGCACCCCCGCTGACGGTCCGCCCGACAACCGTGTGGCTCGTGGGGTGCAACGGGCATTGCCGGCGCAAGGCGTCGACGCCTTCCCGATTCATCCCGAAAGCGCTCCCCAGGTGAATCCGCTCGCCGTCGAAAGTGAATACCAGGCCGTACCTGGCGTCACAAAGGCGCGCCGCTCGCTCGGCGATGGTGTCGAACACCGGCTGCACGTCCGTCGGCGAGCTGCTGATCACCTGAAGGACCTCGCTGGTCGCCGTCTGCCGCTCGAGCGCCTCCTTGGTTTCGTTGAACAGCCTTACGTTCTCGATCGCGATCACCGCCTGGTCGGCGAAGGTCTTGAGCAGCGCGACCTGCGTATCGGGAAACGCCCCGGACTCGGTCCGCGCGACCGTGATTGCACCGACGGCATTCTCATCGCGCATCAGCGGAACGGATAGGAGGCTGCGAAATCCTCCGCCTAGCGTCGTGGGCCCAATTCCGTATTCGCGATCCGCTTCCACGTCCGGGATCATGACAACGCTTCGTGCCAGGACCGCGCGACCGGCGGCCGTATCGCGGCCTGGCACCCTCGGAAATACCTTGTGAATGGCCTCGAAATACCGCGGATCCCTGTTCACGTTTTCCACGGCCGCCAGGTGGATCAATTCGCCGTCGAACGTAAAAACGTTCGCCAAACTGGCGCGGCAGAGCTTCTGCGCCGCCATGGCGATCGTATCGAACACGGGCTGCACATCCGTCGGCGAACGGCTGATCACCCGCAGGACCTCGCTCGTCGCGGTCTGCCGCTCGAGCGCTTCCTTGGTTTCGTTGAACAGGCGCGCGTTCTCGATCGCGATTACTGCTTGGTCAGCGAAGCTCTGGAGCAGTTGGATCTGCCGCTCGGGAAAGAAGCCGGTCTGGGGTCGGGCAACGGCGATCGACCCAATGGGAACGCCATCCCGTAGCATCGGGACCGCCACGATGCTGCGGAAGGTCATGATCTTCGCGAATGCGCCATGCGCGTAGTCCGGATCGGCATGGACGTCCGGAATGTGCTCGACGGCGCCGCTCACAATTGAGCGAGCCGCGGCGCTTCCCCGGCCAGGCGCCATGGGATAAGCACGGCGGATGGCCACGGCCCCTTCGGGCGACAGTCCATGGATCGCGCCGAGATGGAGGAGCGCACCATCGAACCGAAAGACATGACAGAACTCAGCATCGCAAAGCCGGGCCGCGCTCTGCGCGATGACATCGAACACGGGCTGGACGTCCGTGGGTGATCCGCTGATCACCCGCAGGACCTCGCCTGTTGCCGTCTGCCGCTCGAGGGCCTCCTTGGTCTCGTTGAACAGGCGCGCGTTCTCGATCGCGATGACAGCCTGTTCGGCGAAGGTCTGAAGCAGGGCGATTTGCTTGTCGGGGAATCGCCCGGCGTCGGGCCGGGCGACGGTGATGGCGCCGATCGGACTGCCGCTCCGTATCAGTGGAACAGCCAAGAGACTGCGGATGCCGCCGAGGCGCGTCTGAGCCCCGATCGCGTAGTCACGATCCTCGATCACGTCCGGGATCGCGACGATGTTCCGTGCCAGGATGGCCCGGCCGGCGGCAGTGCCGCTGTCGGGCGGCCTCGGAAAAACCTGCCGTACGGCCGCTGCATGCTCCGGATTCACGCTCACGTTTGAAACTGCCGCCAGATGAATCAAGTCGCCGTCGAACGTGAAGATATTCGCCAAGCTGGCGTGGCACAGCTTCTGCGCCGCCGCCGCGATCGTATCGAATACCGGCTGCGCGTCCGTCGGCGACAGGCTGATCACGCGCAGTATCTCGCTTGTCGCGGTTTGTTGCTCGAGCGCCTCCTTGGTCTCGCTGAAGAGGCGCATGTTCTCGATCGCGATCACGGCCTGTTTGGCGAAGGTCTGGAGTAGTTCGACCTGTTTGTCGGGAAATGGTCCCGGTTCAGGCCGGCTGGCACTGATGGCGCCGATGGGTTCCCCATCGCGCAAGAGGGGGACGGCCAGAATGCTCCGAAAGCCTAAGGAAATTGCCGTTTCTCGCATGCCGTAATCACGGTCCTCCAGCACGTCCGGTATCGAGGCAACGCCGCGAGTAACCATCGCCCGACCGATCGCAATGTTGGGGTCGAGTCGCCGCGGATAGGCGCGGCGCACGGCTTCGTCACCTTCCGGATTCGACGACACGCGTGCCGCAAGATGGACAAGCTCGCCGTCTATCGTGAACACGTTGGCTGAGTCGGCATGGCACACCTTCAGCGCGGCCGTCGCGATCGTATCGAACACCGGTTGTATGGTGGTCGGCGATTGGCTGATCACCCGCAGGATCTCGCCAGTGGCCGCTTGCCGGTCTTCGGCCTCTGCCAGACGTGCTTCCAGCTCGCGGACCCTGTTGTCGACACTGTTGCGCGGCATGCTGGCCCCTTCGAGGGAAATCCGCGACGGACGGATCGACGCTACAGCGTTGGCCCGAAGGGGTCAAGCAGCGCCCTGAGGGGCCCTACCGGAAATCCTCCAAGGCACCCTCACATCCGCAGCACGCGCGGCGTCGGATATCTCGCATTGAACTGCGTGAGCACGCGGTCGAGATGCTTTACCTTGTCGCGCCGACCCGCGAGCTTCGCCTCCGCGAGGAGGTCGCTGATGTATCCGCGCAGGATGAACCTGCCTTTCGGCGTCTTGAGGAGCGTGTGGCCGACCTCCGCGGCCACGATCAGCGGGACGCGCCGGCACTGGGCGATGACCGCGACCTCGCCCTCGCTCAGGCCGGACATCCCGATGCATTCGTCGAGTGTGAGCATCGATTCCTCCGCGGCTTTGCCTCATTCCGAGGCAGCGTGCGTCGCCTTGGTGCGGCGGCAACAGGATGTCGCGCGGCCGGCAACGCGCGGCGCAACGTCGGCGCAGCGGAATCGTCGTTGCAAAACAGCGCTTTGCGAGCCGCAGCGAGCCGCCAGTGCCCGCTGCCTCCCGCTGCTCAACGCAACGTTCGTGCCTGGGTCTTGACCGGGAGCTCGGGCGCAGGCCTGCGCCCGTCGATCATGTGCGCGATCGCCAGCACCGGATGGCGCAGCAGCATGCGCGGCCCGGCGTAACGCATCACGGTCTTCACGCGCTCGCGCATCTCGGCGCGCGTAGCAGTGGACCTTGCAGTTCGCGCAGGTCGGCTTGGCGGCGCCGAACACGCAGCGCTCGATGCGCCGCGCCGCGTAGCCGGCGAGCGCCGCGCAGTCGGCGCACGGCGATGGGCCGGCGTGATGATCGGCGCAGTACATGCGGATCATCAGCGCGGATCGTCGCGAGCTCGCGGTCGCGATGGCGCGCGATGGCGCGCGTCCGCCGCGCGAATCGCGGCTTGCCCGGAGGCAGGAAGATGCTGGTTCGGGATGGATGTCCATGGCGCGGTGTCAAGGATGCATCGGCGCGCCCGCGCGCGACCATGATCTGGCTCAAGGCGTTCGAATCAGGACGGCTCCGGCACGGCGACGCCGAGCTTTTCCGCCCAGGGCACGAGCGCCGGCATGATCGTGGGATAGAGCGCGACGCCTTGCGCGCGATGCTCGCGCAGGCGCGCCATTCCCGCTTCGCCCGGCAGGCGCACGCGGGCGGTCCCGGGACGGGGCTTCGACGCGTGCGCGGCGCCGACCATGTGGTCCATCTGCCGCTTGAAGGCCTCGATCCCGCCGAACGCCTCGGGGTCGAGCACCTGCACGAACACCGTGCCGCCCCAGCCCTCGCGCGGATCCGCGCGACCGTGACCGGAGAGGCCGGCCGTCAGCGCTTCGATGAGGAGCGCGAGGCCGAATCCCTTGTAGCCGGCGTCGAGGCCGCCCAGCGGCAGCAGCGCGCCCGGGGGCTCCGCGTACAGCGCGCCCGGATCGTCGGTGGCGTTGCCCTCGTGGTCGATCACCCAGGCGCCCGGCAGCTTCCTGCCGGCCTTCATCTCCTGGTTCGCGAAGCCCATGCTCGTGATCGAGCTCGAGATGTCGATCAGGATCGGATCGCCGGAGGTCGGCAAGCCGGCGGCGATCGGATTGGGCGTGACGATCGGGGTGAGGCCGCCGTGCGGCACGACCGCCGCGAGCCGCGGATCGGAGCTCTGCACGATCGCGACCAGGCCGCGCTCGGTCGCGCGCAGGAGGTACACCGCGAGGCACGCGATGTGATGCGAGCGGCGGATGACGACGGTGCCGGTGCCGTGCGTGGCCGCCATCGTGGCCGCGGCGTCGAGCGCGCGCAGCGTGAGCCACGGCCCGGGCAGCCGCCCGCCGTCCCACGTTTGCGCCGCGGGGCGCGTGTTCAGGATCGTCGGTTCGCCCGACTTCGCCATCGACCCGCTTTCGATTTCCGCGAGATACGGCGCGAGCAGGGCGAGGCCGTGCGTCGTGTGCCCGAGAAGATCGCCGGTGACGAGCACGTCGGCGACATCCCGCGCGATGTCGGCGCGCACGCCGGCTCGCTCGACGAGCGCGGCGGCGAAGGTGACGAGGGAGTCGGCGGCGATGCGCGGTTCGGCCATGGTCGGGATTCCGTGGAAGGGAGGCGGGACCGTGGAGGCACGGTCGACGCGGTGTCGATTTTCCGCCATTCTACGTGGCGAACGCGCGGCGGGATCGTTGCCCGTCGCCGCCAACGCCGTCATGAATCCCGCCGCCCCGTGCTCCCATCGTCGCTGACCGTCAGCATCGTCACGTATCGGACCGATGCCGCGTTGCTCGAGCGCTGCCTTGCCCACCTGGCGCTGGCGATCGGCGCCGCGCGCGAGGATCGCGTCGTCGACGCGGTCGGCGCTCGCCCTGATCGACAACAGCGAGGATGCGCGGATGCGCGGACGATCGTGATGCGGCTGGGCAGCGAAGTACTTCGCGGATTCCGGCGTGCAGCTCCACTTCCTGCACGGCCACGCGAACGTCGGCTACGGCGTCGCGCACAACCTGATGCTGAACGGCACCGGCGGCGACTATCAGCTGGTGCTGAATCCCGACGTCGAGCTCGCGGCCGACGCGCTCGCCAACGCGATCCGCTGGCTCGACGCGAATCCGGACGTGGTCGCGGCGGCGCCGGCGGTGACGCGTCCGGACGGCAGCCACGATTTCCTGTGCAAGCGCTATCCCGCGGTGCTCGATCTCTTCCTGCGCGGATTCGCGCCCCGCCTCGTGCGCCGTCTTTTCGCGCGGCGTCTCGACCGCTACGACCTGCGCGACGTCATCGATCCGGCCAGCGAAACGCCCGTGCGCGGCATGCCGGTGATGTCGGGTTGCTGCATGCTGGTGCGCAGAAAGGCGATCGACGCGACCGGCGGCTTCGACCCGAAGTTCTTCCTCTACTTCGAGGACTACGACTGGAGCGTGCGCCTGAGCAAGCTCGGGGCGACGGCCTACCTGCCGGCGTTTCGCGCGGTGCATCACGGCGGCGGCGCCGCGCGCAAGGGCTGGAAGCACGTGCGGCTGGTTCGTGCGGAGCGCGCTGCGCTTCTACGGCAAGCATGGCTGGCGGTTCGTTTGAGGCTCGCGCCATGGCCATGAAGGACACGTCCGCGGGCCCGGTCGTCGTCACCGGTGCCGACGGCTTCGTCGGGACGCGCGCTCGTCGCGCACTTCGTCGCGACCGGTCGCCCGTTCGTCGCGGTCGGCAGGCGGCCCGCGACGGAGCGGCGACGCCGAATCGCACGTTGCAGTCGGTCGAGGATCTCGCGACGGCGACCGACGCGACGCTCGACGCGATCCTCGCCGGCGCGTCGGCGGTCGTGCATCTCGCCGGACGCGCGCACGTGCTGAACGAAACTGCGCCGCGATCCCGCGGCGCTCTACCACGCCGCCAATGTCGTCGCGACCGAGCGCATCGCGGCGGCGGCGGTGCGCGCGGGCGTGCGACGATTCGTCCTCGCGAGCACGATCAAGGTCCACGGCGAGGCGACGGTGCCGGGCCGCCCGTTCCGGGCCGACGATCCGCTGCTCCCGCAGGATGCCTACGCCCGCAGCAAGGCCGACGCCGAGCGGCGCCTCGCGGCCGTCGCCGAGGGAACTTCGCTCGACGCGATCGTGCTGCGGCTTCCGCTCGTCTACGGACCGCGCGTCAAGGGCAATTTCCTGACGCTGCTCGATGCCGTCGCGCGCGGCGCGCGACTGCCGTTCGGCGGGATCCACAACCGGCGCGATCTGCTCTACGTCGGCAATCTCGTGCATGCCGTCGCGGCGCTGCTCGACGTTCCCGGCAGCGTCGGCGGCGCGTGGCTCGCCGCGGATGGCGAAGCGGTCTCGACGGCCGAGCTCGCGCGCCGCATCGCCTCGGCGCTCGGGGTCGACCCGCGCGTGACTCGATGTCCCGGCGCCGCTCCTCGCGCTCGCCGCCCGGGCGACGGGCCGCGGCGCGTTGCTGCGGCGGACGGTGTCGTCGCTCGAAGTCGATGCGTCGCCGCTCGTCCGGCGCATCGGGCCGCCGTCGTTCACGCTCGACCGCGGACTGGCCGCGACCGCCGCCTGGTGGCGCCTGCGCCACGCGATCTGACGTGCCGCAGCGCGCGCGGCTCTATAATCCGCGCCTTGTCCCATCGAAAGCCTGCGATGACCGCTCGCGCTTCGGGCCGGCGCGCCGACGAGTTGCGCCCGCTCCGCATCACCCGCCGCTACACGAAGCACGCCGAAGGCTCGGTGCTGATCGAGGCCGGCGACACGAAGGTGCTGTGCACCGCCAGCGTCGAGGAGGGCGTGCCGCCGTTTCTCAAGGGCAAGGGCCGGGGCTGGCTCACCGCCGAGTACGGCATGCTGCCGCGCGCGACGAACACGCGCGGCCGGCGCGAGGCCGCCGACGGCAAGCAGTCGGGGCGCACGCAGGAAATCCAGCGCCTGGTCGGCCGGAGCCTGCGCTCGGTCGCCGATCTCTCGGCGCTGGGCGAGCGCACGATCAAGATCGATTGCGACGTGCTGCAGGCCGACGGCGGCACGCGCTGCGCGTCGATCACGGGCGCGTGCGTCGCCGTCGCCGATGCGATCGCGTGGTGCCGCGAGCGCGGGCTCGTCGCCGGCAATCCGCTGCGCGAATTCGTCGCGGCGGTCTCCGTGGGCGTGGTCGACGGCACGCCGGTGCTCGATCTCGACTATGCCGAGGATTCGGCGTGCGACACGGACATGAATGTCGTGATGACGGCCGGCGGCGCGCTTCGTCGAAGTGCAGGGCACCGCGGAGGGCGCGCCGTTCACGCGCGCGGAGATGGAGGCGCTGATCGGGCTCGCCGAACGCGGAATCCGCGAGCTCATCGAGGCGCAGAAGGCGGCGCTCGGTGCCTGACGTGCGCGAGCGCGACGGCGGGCCCGGTCCTGCTCTTTCCTCGTCTCGTCCTCGCGTCCAGCAATGCCGGCAAGCTGCGCGAATTCCATCGCCTGCTCGCCCCGCTCGGGATCGAGGTGATCGCGCAATCGGCGCTCGGCATTCCCGAAGCGGAGGAGCCGCACGGCACGTTCGTCGAGAATGCGCTCGCCAAGGCGCGGCACGCGAGCGCGCTCGCGAAGCTGCCGGCGCTCGCCGACGATTCCGGCATCTGCGTGCGTGCGCTCGACGGCGCGCCCGGTGTGCAGAGCGCGCGCTACGCGGGGGAGCCCAGGTCCGACGCCCGCAACAACGCGAAGCTGATCGCGGCGCTCGCCGGAGTCGCCGACCGCCGCGCGCATTACGCCTGCGTGCTGACGCTGCTGCGGCACGACGCCGATCCCGAGCCGATCGTCGCCGAGGGCGCGTGGCACGGGACGATCGTCGACGCGCCGCGCGGCACGCGGCGGCTTCGGCTACGACCCGCACTTCCTCGATGCGTCGACCGGGCTCACCGCCGCCGAGCTTCCGCTCGAACGCAAGAACGAGCTCTCGCATCGCGGCAAGGCGATCCGCGCGCTGATCGCGCGCCTGCGCAGGAAGCGGGCGATGGGATCCGCTGAGGCAGACGTCGCGCAGGTCGCGTCGTCGTCGACGCCGCGACGCTGTCGGGTCCGCGGTTCGCCGCGCTGCCGCCGCTCGCGCTCTACGTGCATATCCCGTGGTGCCTCAGGAAGTGTCCGTACTGCGACTTCAATTCGCACGAGGCGAAGGGCGACGCGCCGGAAGCCGCCTACGTCGACGCGCTCCTCGCCGATCTCGAGTTCGCGTTGCCGTCGATCTGGGGCCGCCGGGTCGTTTCGGTGTTCATCGGCGGCGGGACGCCGAGCCTCTTCTCGGCCGCGGCCATCGACCGGCTGCTCGCCGGCATTCGCGCGCGCGTGCCGCTCGCGCCGGATGCCGAGATCACGCTGGAAGCGAATCCCGGAACGTTCGAGCGCGACAAGTTCGCCGGATTCCGCGCGGCCGGAGTCAACCGGCTTTCGCTCGGCGTCCAGAGCTTCGATCCCAGGCACCTGTCGGCGATCGGCCGCGTGCACGACGCCGACGAGGCGCGGCGCGCGGCCGAGGCGGCGCTCGCGATCTTCGGCAACGTCAATTTCGACCTGATGTACGCGTTGCCGCGCCAGACGGTGGCCGAGGCGGAGGCGGACGTCGCGGCCGCGCTCGCGTTCGCGCCGCCGCACCTGTCGTTCTATCACCTGACGCTCGAGCCCAACACGCTCTTCCACCGGTATCCGCCGCCGCTGCCCGACGACGAGACGGCGGCCGACATCGAGGACGCGGTCCACGCGACGCTCGACGCGGCCGGCTACCGGCACTACGAAACGTCCGCGTTCGCGCGTCCCGGCCGCGAATGCCGGCACAATCTCAACTACTGGCAGTTCGGCGACTACCTCGGCATCGGCGCCGGCGCGCATTCGAAGCTGTCGTTCGCCGATCGCATCGTCCGCCAGGTCCGCTACAAGCAGCCGAGGCAGTACCTGGAGCAGGTCGCCGCGGGTGCGCCGCTGCAGGAGGACACCCCGTGACGCGGAAGGACGTCGGATTCGAGTTCATGCTGAATGCGCTGCGGCTGACCGACGGCGTTCCGGCGTCGCTGTTCGCCGAGCGCACGGGCTATCCGCTGGCGCTGGTGCGGCAGGGGCTCGAGGCCGCCGAGGCGCGCGGACTCATCGAGCGCGATCCGGCGGTGCTGCGGCCCACGGCGCTGGGACGACGCTTCCTGAACGACCTGCAGCAGCTCTTCCTCGCCGACCCGACGCCGCGGAGAGCCGATGAGCGAATCCGCGTTGGCACGCGATGTCGCTGACGGCGGCCGCCGATGCGATCGCCGACGGGCACGCTGACGGCGCGCGCGCTCGCCGAAGCGCAGCTCGCGCGGGTCGCCGCCACCGACGCCGCCATCGAGGCGTGGGCGCATCTCGATCCCGGACACGTTCGCGCCGAAGCCGATCGCCTGCGACGCCGCGATCCCCGCGCGACCGTGGGCCCCTGCACGGCATCGGCATCGGCGTGAAGGACATCATCGCGACGGCGGACCAGCCGACGCAGATGGGCTCGCCGATTTACGCGGGTCACCGGCCGGAACGGGACGCCGAATGCGTCGCGCGGCTGAAGCGCGCCGGGCGGCTACGTGTTCGGCAAGGCGGTGACGACGGCGTTCGCGTTTCTCGATCCGTCGAAGACGAGGAATCCGTGGAATCCGCGGCACACGCCGGGCGGCTCGTCGGCGGGTCCGGCGGCGGCGGTGGCGGCGGGTCACGTCGCCGGCGCGATCGGCACGCAGACCAACGGCTCGGTGATCCGGCCGGCCGCGTTCTGCGGCGTCGTCGGGTTCAAGCCGACGAAGGACGCGATACCGTTCACCGGCGCGCACCTCTTCAGCGAAACGCTCGACCAGCTCGGCACGTTCACCCGCTCGGTCGCCGATGCCGCGCGGCTCGCGAGCGCGCTCGCCGACGCGCCGCGCATCGCGCCGGTGCCCGGAGCGATGGCGAAGCCGCCGCGATTCGCCTATCTCGACGGCTTTCCGTGGACGAAGGAGGTCGATTGCGACGCCGACGACACGCTCGACGCGGCCGCGACGACGCTGCGCAAGCACGGCGCGGAGGTCGTCGCGGTCGGCCTGCCGGCGCCGTGGCGGGAAGCGCACCTCGTGCACCGCACGATCATGCTCTTCGAGGCGGCGACGCATCTCGCGGCGCTGCAGGACCGCGAACGGACGCGGTTGTCGCCCGAGCTCAACGCGGCGCTCGACGCGGGCCGCGACATCGCGCGCAGCGATTACGAGGCCGCGCTGGCGCAGGCGCGTCGCGGCGATCGCGTTCTTCACCGACTGGCTCGCGAATTTCGACGCGATCATCGCGCCGCCGGCCCCCGGCCCGGCGCCGGAGGGCCTCGGATCCACCGGCGATCCGTCCTGCTGCACGCTGTGGTCGCTGACGGGCTTTCCGGCGCTGACCCTTCCGATCGGCCTCTCGTCGGCAACGGCTTGCCGCTGGGGATGCAGCTCGCCGCGCCCGCCGGCACGGACGACCGCCTGCTCGCGGTCGCGGCGTGGTGCGAAGCGAGGCTGCCGTTCCGGGGTCTCGTCTCGGATGACACGGTTTGCGCTCGGATGAAGCGCGCGAAGAAACACCGCCATCCGCCGCGCGCTGCCGAAGGTGCGCAATCCCGGTCGCGCGCTCGCCGCTCATGCAGCAAGGGCGGCGCGCACGGCAAGACGACGGCGGCGAAGCGGCGGGCGGCCAATGTCGCGCTCGCGAAAGCAGCGCGCGATCCGGAGGCGCTCGAATGAGCGCGTGGCCGCCAATGACCCGCTGGCCGCATCATCCGGACACGCTGTCGCGCCGCGACCTGGAAGAGAACCGGATGCGCGATCTCTACGCCGCGGCGGTCGATCCGAAGCTCGCGTATTCCGATCGTGCAGCTCTCCGAATCGCTGACCGCGACGCTGGCGGCGAAACCGAAGGGCGCGGGCTGGTGGGTGTTCGCGTACGGTTCGCTGCTGTGGAATCCGCTGTTCCCGGTCGCCGAAATGCGGCCGGCGATGCTGAATGGCCTGCATCGGCGCTTCTGCCTGTGGTCGCTCGCCTCGCGCGGCACGCGGGAGTGCCCGGGTCTCGTGCTGGGCCTCGACCGCGGCGGCGCCTGCCGCGGTGTCGCGATGCGGCTGCCGGCGATGCTCGCGATCGACGAGCTGCACCTCCTGTGGCGCCGCGAAATGGCCGTGGGCTCGTATCATCCGCGCTGGGTGAAGGTCGACGCGGGCGGGCGCGAGATCGTCGCGCTGACGTTCGTCGTCCGGCGCGACCATCCGCAATACGCGGGACGGCTGTCGCTCGCGAAGGAAGTCGACGTGCTCGGCAATGCCTGCGGCGCGTTCGGCTCGTCGCTCGACTACCTCGAGCGCACGCGCGTCGCGCTGGTCGCGCACGGCATCGTCGATCCCTATCTCGAACGGCTGGCGACGCGCGGTCGCGGCGCGCATCCCGGCGCGCGCACCGCGAGACGACTAATTCTCCTTGATGCCGGCCTTGCGCAGGCCGGCAAAGAGGTGGGTTTCGGTCTGCTGCAGATAGGCCGGCACGTCCGAAATTCGCAACGCCTTGTAAGTCGGCGATCGAGAAACCGGGCCGCTGTGTCAGCAGCTTGGCCTTTTCCGTCTGGGCTTTCGCTTCGTTGCCGAGGTGGGCATAGGCCGCGGCGAGATAGGCGTGAGGTGATCCACGAGTCGGCAAGCGAGGCTTCTTTCTCGCAGGCCGCGATCGCGTCCTCGTAGCGCCCGAGCGCCATGCGACGCGCGGCAGCGGGAACCGATGAGATAGCGACGAGACCTGGGCGTCGGGGGACTGCAACGAAAGCCCCTGGTCGACCAGCGCCAGCGCCTCATCGGGCCGTCCCATGGCGATTCATGATGTCAGCGCGCTGGCCGATCGATCCGGCGCGGGTCGGATCGATGCGCTGGGCTCTCGCATTGGCTTCGAGCGCCGCGTCCCAGCGCCAGGCGCGCTGCAGCGCATCGGCGCGGATGTTCCAGGCGCGAGCTTCGCGCCCGGCGACGGCGACCACGCGCGACCGACATCTCTTCGTATTCGCGGACAAGGCGGTCACGATCCGCGTGCGGATCGAGATCGAGCCTGGCCCGCAACGGCCAACGCCCGGCCCATCAACGCTCACTGCAGAGTTTGGGTCGAGTCGCAGCGCCTGGTCGTATAGCTTGCGGGCTTCGGTCAGCGCGGCCAGCGATTCCGGGTTGCTCGATCTGCTGCACTGCGTCGGCACGCAACGCGAGATCCGATGCGCTCGCATGCGCGAGCGGCTGCGCAAGAACGCGACGATGCTCGGCGTCCGATCAGCGCATCTGTTCACCTGGACCGCCAGCCGCGCGATGAGCTCGCTTCGGTCCTTCGCTATCCGCGCCTGCTCGAGACCGACGTCGCCGCTCCACACCTCGGTCGCATTGCTCGTATCCGTGAGCCGGGCCCTGACCACGACCTGGTCGCCGACGGCGCGAACCTCGCCCTCGACCAGGTAGCGGATGTTGAGCTCGCGTCCGAGCGCGCGCGCATCGACCGGCTTCCCTTTGTAAGTGAACGCAAGGCTGGGCGAGACCACGGGCGCCCACTGCATGCCTCTTTGCAGCGTCGACGTGAGGTCGGCGGTAACAGCGTCCGCCAATTGTCCGTCCGCAGCGCTGGACGTGGGCGCAGTGAACGGCAATACCGCAAACGACCCCGCGGGAGGTGAAGGCGCCGGCGCCGGGGTGGAAGAACCGCGGCAACGCCCAGACGCCGATCCCCGCAAGACCCGAGCGCGAGAACGGCGGCGGCGGACCATCGCCATCGCGGCATTCGCGCGGCAGACGCGGCCAGCGTTTGCGACCCGGGCCCCGCGCTTGCGGCGCCGCGTCTCCCGAGATCCACGCGGTAGACCTCGACCGGCCGGGCGATGTTCTTGACTTCCTGAGCCCCGAGATCCTCGAAGGTGAAGCTCAGCTTGTCCAGCACCTGATCGCGGACGACCCGGCTGACGCAGATCCCGCCGGGTTCGGCCAGCGCTTCCAGGCGCGCGGCGACATTGACGCCATCGCCGAAGATGTCGTCGCCATCGATGATGATGTCGCCGACATTGATGCCGATGCGAAAGTCGAGTCGCCGATCGAGGGCAGTGCCCTGGTTGCGCTCGGCCATGCCGCGCTGCACGTCGACAGCGCAGCGCACGGCGTCGACGACGCTCGGGAATTCCAGCAGCAGGCCGTCGCCGGTCGTCTTGACGATGCGCCCGTTATGTTCGGCGATCTTGGGGTCGATCAACTCCCGCCGGTGGGTTTTCAGCGCCGCCAGCGTGCCGCTGTCGTCCTGGCCCATGAGGCGCGAATACCCGGCCACGTCGAGCGAGACGATCGCCGCAAGTCGCCGATGGTCCCGCGTCAGCCCCGCTTCCATCGATCATCTCGCGAAGAAGCCGCGTTGCCTTCGATTCCGCCGCTAGACGGCGACGTGCCGGCCGCCGTCGACGTTGATCGTCTCGCCCGTGACGTAGCTCGCGTCGGCGAGCAGGAAGTGCACGGCCTTCGCGATGTCGTCGGGGTCGCCCTCGCGCTTCAGCGGCGTGTGGGAGATGATCCGCTGCCGCGACAGCTCGTCGAACGACGCGTCGTCGGGCCAGAGGACGGGCCCGGGGCGACCGCGTTCACGCGCACCTCGGGGGCAAGTTCGCGGGCGAGCGAGCGCGTCATGCCGATGAGGCCGGCCTTCGCGATCGAATAGGCGACGAAATTCTTGAGCGGGCGTTCGGCGTGGATGTCGGCGATGTTCACGATCGCGCCCTGCGCCTTCTTCAGCGCCGGCGCCGCCGCCTGCGCGAGGAACAGCGGCGCGCGCAGATTGGTGCCGATCAGGTCGTCCCATGCCTCGGGCGTGATCGCGCCGATCGGCGTCGGGTAGAACGACGACGCGTTGTTGACGATGGCATCGAGCCGGCCGAACGTTTGCACCGTCTGCTCGACCATCGCCGGCAGCTTGTGGAGGTCGAGGAGATCCGCCTGGATCAGCGCCACGGAATCGGCGCGAACGCCGTTCAGCTCGGACTGCAGCAGCCGCGCTTCGCCTGCGGACGTTCGATAGTGGAGCATGATGCTGGCACCGGCCGCATGCAGCCGGCGGCAGATCGCCGCGCCGACGCGCTTGCCGCCTCCGGTGATCAGCACGATCTTGCCCTGCACGCCGCGCCCCCGGAATCCACGTTAGACTTGACCTCAATCTAGCACATCGATCCCCGTGCCGCACCCGGACGGCATCGCCGGCGTCGCCGCTCCTGCCGCCTGCGTGACCGAACTTCCCGAACCCGGCGCCGCCGCCCGCGCCCACAGCGAGCGGGTCACGGCGCACATTCGCGCCGCCATCGCCTCCAACGCGGGCTACCTCCCGTTCTCGCGCTACATGGACCTGGCACTCTACGCGCCGGGCCTCGGCTACTACGCGGCCGGAGCGACGAAGCTCGGAGCCGCCGGCGATTTCGTCACGGCGCCCGAGATGACGCCGTTGTTCGCGCGCGGCGCTCGCCGACGCAGGTCGCGGCCATCCTCGCGGTGACGCAGCGCCGCGAGATCGTCGAGCTGGGCGGCGGCAGCGGCCGGCTCGCCGCCGATCTCCTGGCGGCGCTCGAGGCGCGCGATGCGCTGCCGTCGCGCTACGCGATCCTCGAGCCGAGTCCGGATCTCGCCCGCCGGCAGCGCGAAACGCTGGCCCGCGACGCGCCGGCGCATCTCGAGCGCGTGTCGCGTGGATCGACGCGCTGCCGGCGTCGATCGACGGCGCGCTGATCGCGAACGAAGTGCTGGACGCCGTGCCCGCGACCGTCGTCACCCGCCGCGGCGACACGTGGCTCGAACGCGGCGTCGGCTGGGACGACGCGCGAGGCGCCTTCGCCTGGGCCGAACGGCCGGCCGAGCCGCGCCTCGCCGCGCTGGCGGCGGCGCGCTTCCCGCGCAGGGCGATTACGCGAGCGAGATCAATCCGGCCGCCGAAGCGCTCGTCGAGGATATCGGCCGGCGGATGACGGGCGGCGCCGCGCTGTGGATCGACTACGGCTTTCCCGCCGCCGAGTATTACCATCCGCAGCGGGTCGAGGGGACGTTGATGTGTCATTACCGCCATCGCGCGCACGACGATCCTTTCGCGTGGCCGGGGTTGACCGACATCACCGCCCATGTCGATTTCACGGCGATGGCCGAGGCCGGCGAGCGGGCGGGACTCGCCGTGGCGGGCTTCACCGCGCAGGCGCCGTTCCTGATCGGGTGCGGCATTCTCGACCTGCTTGCCGCGACCGGCGCCCCGGAATCGCCCGCGTACATCCGTGCGGCGGCGGCGGTGCAGAAGCTGCTCGCACCCTCCGAGATGGGAGAGTTGTTCAAAGTGCTGGCGCTCGCGAAGTCGGACACGATCGCCTGGCCCGGTTTCGGTGTCGTCGATCGCCGGCACCGGTTGTAAGGAACGACGCGCAACGAAACGGAGTCGTCCATGGAAACGCCCATCGCCACCGCGAGCCTCGTCATGGGTTCGCTGCCCGCGCGGCACGCGCGCTACCGGCCGCACCACACGGCCGTCGTCATCGCGCCGCGCGGCCGGGAGGAGCACGAGATCCGGCTCACGTGGCGCGAGTTCGACGCCTATCTCAATCGCTGCGCGAACGCGCTCGCGTCCCTCGGTGTGGCCAGGGGCGATCGCGTCGCGACGGTGCTTCCCAACTCGCTCGTGCTGCTCGCCGCCTATTGGGCGTGCGCGAAACTCGGCGCCGTCGTGGTGCCGCTGTCGCCGCTGCTGAATGCGGCGGGGCTCGCGTCGCTCGTCGCCGACGCCACGCCTGCCGTCGTCATCGGGTCGAGCGACCAGCGGGCGATGCTGGACGAGGTGCGCGGCCCGTCGGCCCCGGGTACGGCGACGATCTGGGTGCTGCACGACGCCACGCCCGACGACGAGCGCGCCGGCTACCTGGCGCTCGGTCCGTTGCTCGCCGGGGCAAGCGAAGCCGATCCCGGGGTGGCCGTCGAGCCCGGGGATCTGTGGACGCTCATGTACACGTCCGGCACCACGGGGATGCCGAAAGGCATCCAGCACACGCACTTCATCCGCGCGATGTACGCGGCGAGGATGGGCACGTGGCGCATGGGCCCCGAATCCGTCGTGCTGCATTCGGGCTCGATCGTGTTCAACGGCGCGATGACGACGATGCTGCCGGCGTTCACGCTGGGAGCGACGTACGTGATCGAGCGCGTCTTCGACGCGGAGGCGGTCATCGCCACCATCGAGCGCGAGCGCGTCACCCACACGATGCTCGTGCCGTCGCAGATCATCGCGATCCTGAACGCAAAGGGCTTCGACCCGGCACGGCTCGCGTCGCTCGAGATGATCCTCTCGCTGGGCGCGCCGCTGCATCAGGAACACAAGGACCGGCTGAATGCGCTGCTGCCGCGACGCTTCTACGAGCTCTACGGGCTGACCGAGGGCTTCGTCACCGTGCTCGACCGCGACGACGCCTGCGCAAGTCCGGCAGCGTCGGCGTGCCGCCGCCGTTCTATTCGATGCGGATCGTCGACGACGACGGGCGCGACCTGCCGGCCGGCGCGATCGGCGAGATCGTCGGCCGCGGGCCGATCACGATGCCCGGCTACTACAACCGGCCGGAGGAGACGAAGCGGGCGTTGCGCGACGGCTGGCTCTATCACCGGCGATCTCGGCTACGTCGACGACGACGGCTTCCTCTATCTCGTCGACCGCAAGAAGGACATGATCGACAGCGGCGGCGTCAAGGTCTATCCGAAGGACATCGAGGAGATCGCGGCGCGCCATCCGGCGATCCGCGAGGTGGCGGTCTTCGGCATTCCGCACGAGAAGTGGGGCGAGACGCCGGTCGCCGCCGTCGTGCTGCACGAGACGGCCAGTGCCGACGGCGTCGAGCTCCGCGACTGGATCAACGCGCGCGTGGCGGCGAAATACCAGCGCGTCGACCGCGTGCTCGTGCTGACCGAGTTTCCGCGCAATACCGCGGGCAAGACGCTGAAGCGGGAGTTGCGCGCACCCTTCTGGGAAGCGCGCGCGAAGACGATCTGAACCGGGCCGCGAAAGCCGCACGAGGCGGTGGCGCGCAGCCGCTTTCGGCAAGGCGGACCGTTGTCACTGCGGCTCGATGCCCGCCTTCTTCACGATGGTCGCGTACTTGGCGAGTTCGGTCCGGAAGAAGTCCCTCGCGAAGTCGCTGGAGGAGACGTTGATCACGTTGCCTTGCTTCGCCATCGCCTCCTTCACGGCCGGGTCGGCAAACGCGGCAACGACGGCATCATGCGTGCGCTTGACGTCCGCCGCGCTCATGCCTTTCGGACCGATCACCGCGAACCACGCTTCGATGACATAGCCGGGCAGTCCTTGCTCGACGAACGTCGGGATGTCCGGTGCCGCCGGCACGCGCTTCGCCGTACCCATGCCGATCGCCCGCAACGTGCCGGCCTGCAAGTGCTGCTGGACGCTCGGCAATGCGGCGGTGGCGAAGTCCACCTGACCGCCGAGCAGGTCGGTCAGCATCGGACCGACCCCCTTGTACGGCACGTGCGTCGCCTTGACGCCGGCTTCGTCCAGAAACACCTCGCATGCGAGGTGCAGGATCGTGCCGTTGCCGCTCGAACCGTAGTTGATCTTGCCCGGCTGGGACTTGAGCAGCGCGATCAACTCCTTGCTGTTCGTGGCCGCGACCTTGGGATTGACCACGAGGACGATCGGGGTGAAGCCGACGATGGCGATCGGCGTGATGTCGGCAGGCAGCTCGAAAGGCAACGTCTTGTAGACGCTCGGAAAGATCACGACGTTGTTCGACACCACGCTCAGCGTCGTGCCATCGGGCGCCGCGCGAGTGAGCGTCTGGAGGCCGACGATGCCGCCGGCGCCCGGCTGGTTTTCGACCACGACCGGCCTTCCGAGCGCCTTGGCGAGCGCCGCCTGCGCCGTGCGGGTGATCGTATCGACGCCGGAGCCGGTCGCATTCGGCAGAACCATGCGGACGGCTTTGTCGCTGACTTGGGCCAGCGAGGGTGCGGACAGGGCGGTCACGCCCGTCACGACCGCGGCAATGAACGCGTGCCGGGCGAATGCAAAGGAAGTGCGGGACATCATGTTCCTCCAGTCGTTGTCATCATTTTCTTCAGGCCACCGCGCGTTGCCGGTAGAGTGCGTCGATGTCGTCGGGGGACAACCCCAAGCCCGGACAGCAATGCGCGAGTGTGCTCGCCGAGCCGTCGGCGGATCGAGCCGCACGCCGAGGCGCGAGCCCGCCATCGTGAACGGAAGCAGCGTCGTCTTGACGGTCTCGCCCGCCTTGTCGCCATCGGGCAGGCGCACGTCGGCGAGTCCGCCGGTGGCGATGAGGTGCGGGTCGTCGTAGAGGTCTTCCGGCTTCCTGATCGGCGCGAACGGCAACCCCGCACGCTCCATGGTCTCGGCGAGCTCGCCGGCCCTTCGGGCGCGAGGCGCCCGCGCAACACCGCGAGGAGTTGCGGGCGCAGCACGACGCGCTGGTTGTTCGTCGCGTAGTCCGGGTCGGCCTTCAGATCCGGCAGTCCGAGGACGTCGCAGAACGTCAGCCACTGGGCATCGCTGACGGCCGCGAGAAATATCTGCTCGCCATCGGCGACGGTGAAGACATCGTAGATCGCCCACGGATTGTCGCGGGCGGGCATCGGCGCCGGATGCCGGCCGGTGACCGCGTATTGCAGCATGTGCTGACCCATCAGGAACACATTGTTCTCGAACAGCGCCGATTGCACTTCCATTCCACGGCCGGTGACGCCGCGCTGGATCAGCGCGCCGAGCGTCGCGATCGCGGCGAACATGCCGCCCATGATGTCGTTGACGCTGGTGCCGGCGCGCAAGGGATCGCCGGGCCGTCCGGTCATGTACGCGAGACCGCCCATCATCTGCACGACCTCGTCGAGCGCCGTGCGGTGATCGTACGGCCCGGGCAGGAACCCCTTGTTGCTCACATAGATCGAGGCGAGGGCTCGCGCTGCGAAAGCGACGCGTAGTCGAGCCCGTACTTGGTCATGGTGCCGGGCTTGAAGTTCTCGATGACGACGTCGGCGCTCGCCGCGATCCGCCGCGCGATCGCCGCGCCTTCGGGATGATGCAGGTCGGCGGCGATGCTCTTCTTGTTGCGGTTGAACATCGGAAAGAAACCGGCGCCGGCACCGAGCAGCCGCCGCGTGCCCTCGCCGTCGATCGGCTCGACCTTGATGACTTCGGCGCCCATGTCCCCGAGAATCAGTCCGCAGGTCGGACCCATGACCATGTGCGTGAACTCGACGACGCGCAGACCGGACAAGGGTTGGGGCACGGCTCGGGGGCGACGTCGGCATGGCAGTCTGGATCCGGTCGATCGTCGGAGCCTCTATCCGGCCCCGCGACATCATCGTCGCCGGCAATCCCGCCTGCCACAGCGTTCCGTACAGCGTCTCGCCCTCGAGCCATTGCGCAAGACGCGCGCGGAGCGCGATCAGGCGATCGAAATCGAGCTTCGTCGCGATGCCCATGCTGGCGAAGAGATAGGCGACATCCTCCGTCGCGACATTCCCGCTGGCGCCCGGTGCATGGGGACAACCGCCGAGGCCGCCCAGGCACGCGTCGAAGCGCGCGACTCCCTGCTGCCATGCCGCGAACACGTTGGCGAGACCCAGGCCCCGCGTGTCGTGAAAATGACCGCAGGCCACACGCTCGCCCGCGACGGCGAACGCCTGCGCGAACAGCGTCCCCACCTGCAGCGGATCGGCGTACCCACGGTATCGGCGAGTCCCACCCGCTCCGCGCCCACAGCGAGCGCGCGGTCGAGCAGGCGCAACACTTCGTCCGGTTCGACGCGGCCCTGGATCGTGCAGCCGAACGCGGTGCTGATGCCGACCTCGATCACGCAGCCCGAGCCGCGGGCGTCGCGCAGGTCGCGGATGCGCGCGATCTCGTCGACCACATCGTCGGGCGACTTGCGCAGGTTCGCGAGGCTGTGCGCGTGGCTCGCCGACAGCGGAAGCAGCATCAGGTCCGCGCCGGCGTCGATCGCACGCTCGGCGCCCTTGAGATTCGGAACCAGCACCGACACCGTCAGTCCCGGCAGCGACTTCGCGAACGCGACGAGTTCCGCGGTGTCGGCGAGCTGCGGCAGGAGCTTCGGCGGGACGAACGAGCCGACCTCGATCTCGCGCAACCCGGCGTCGTAGCTGCCGCGCAGCCATTCGAGCTTCTGCGCCGTCGGCATCGTCTTCGCCAGGTTCTGCAGCCCGTCGCGCAGACCGACTTCGCGAATACTGACGATGGTGCAAGGGTTGGGCATGGCCGCTCCGTTGCCTTCGGCGGATGGCCACCGGCGGAGGGGACGATCGTGGCGGCCATCGCGCCATTGCGGGACGTCATAATAGAGCAATGAGCGATTTGACGCATCGATTGTGCGTCGCGCCGATGATGGACTGGACCGACCGGCATTGCCGGTTCTTCCTGCGCCTCATCGCGCCGCGCGCGCGCCTCTACACCGAGATGATCACGAGCGGGGCGCTCGCCCACGGCGACGTCCCGCATCACCTCGACTTCGACCCCGCCGAGCATCCGCTCGCGCTGCAGCTCGGCGGCAGCGATCCGCGCCAGCTCGCCGCCGGCGCGAAGCTGGGCGAGCGCTGGGGCTACGACGAGATCAACCTCAATTGCGGCTGCCCGTCCGAGCGCGTGCAGACCGGCAGCTTCGGCGCGTGCCTGATGGCCGAACCGGCGATCGTCGCCGATTGCGTCAAGGCGATGCGCGACGCGGTTTCGTTGCCGGTGACCGTCAAGCACCGCATCGGGCTCGACCAGGACGACGCCTACTCGTTCGTCCGCGATTTCGTCGGCACCGTCGCCGCCGCCGGCTGCGACGTCTTCATCGTCCATGCGCGCAATGCGGTGCTGAAGGGGCTTTCGCCCAAGGAGAATCGCGAGGTGCCGCCGTTGCGCTACGAGGTCGTGCGCCAGCTGAAGCGCGATTTTCCGGCGCTGACGTTCGTGCTGAACGGCGGGCTCGCCGACTGGGACGCCATCGAGCGCGAGCTGCCGCACGTGGACGGCGTGATGCTGGGCCGCGTCGCCTATCACGATCCCTATTTCCTGGCGCAGGCGGGCGCGCGCCTCTTCGGCGACGAAACGCCGGCGCGCTCGCGCGCCGAGGTGCTGCAGGCGCTCGTGCCTTACGCGCGCTCGCAGCTCGCGCGCGGCGTGCCGCTGCGCGCGATCGCGCGGCACGTGCTCGGGCTCTACCACGGCCGCACCGGCGGACGGCGCTTCCGGCAGATCCTGTCGGATGCGGCGAAATTGAAGGACGCCGGCCCCGAGCTCTTCCTCGAGGCGCTGGCGGCGGTGGAGCCGGTCGCCGCCCTTCCGTAGCGGATCCGCTACCTCTTCGGCATGTCGTCGGCGATGTACGCGCGGACGATGCTTTCGAAATCCGTGTCGCCCACCATGCCGAGCGCGGGGCCGAGCTTCGGCGCGAAATTGGCCGCCCACGTCGCGACGATCTTGTCGATCGCCGGATCGAATTGCCACTTCACGCGCTCCGCCACGGCGTCGCCCGCCACGCGGCGCAGCGCGGCGACCATCGCCTCGACGGGAACGAGGATCCCCGGCACGTTGACGGAGCGCGTGTGCGCGAACGCCGAGGCCGGCGCTTCGTGCCCTTTGATGATGTTCGTGATGACGGCGCGCGGCGAGGTCACCCACATCCGCGTGCCGCGCGCCACGGGACAGATCGCATCCACGCCCGAGAGCGGCTCGCGGATGATGCCGCTCGCGAACGACGACGCGGCCTTGTTCGGCTTGCCGGGACGCACCGTGACGGTCGGCAGGCGCAGGCTGCGGCCGTCGATGAAGCCCTTGCGCGTCATGTCGTAGACCAGCATCTCGCCGATCGCCTTCTGCGTGCCGTAGGACGCCTGCGGCGTGAGCGGCGCATCGTCGGGAACGGGATCGGGCAGCGGGCCGCCGAATACCGCAAGCGAGCTCGAGAACACGAATTTCGGCGGCGCGGCGAGCCGCCGGCAGCGCTCGAGCAGAAGCCGCGTCGCATCGAGGTTGACGCGCATGCCGATGTCGAAATCGGCCTCGGCCTGGCCGCTGACGACGGCGGCGAGATGGAAGACCGTGTCGGTATCCGCGGTGACCGCGCGCTCGATGACCGCCGGATCGGCGAGATCGCCGGTCACGCCGCGAACGCGCGAATCGCCGAGGTCCGGCGGCGGGACGACGTCGAGCAGCACGATTTCGCGGACGGGCCGCGCCGCGCCGCGGGCGTCGGTCAGGGTGTTTCGCGACAGGATGGCGCGGGCGAGGCGAACGCCGAGGAATCCGGCGCCGCCGGTGATCACGATGCGCATGGTGGGGAACCTCCGAAGGGAATCGGTGGCGTTATGATAACGGTCCGGCGTCGCGCACCCGCGGCGCCGCGTCAACCAGGAGACCGCGATGCCGCGTCCTGTCCACTTCGAAATCCAGGCCGAAAATCCCGAGCGCGCGATCAAGTTCTATCGCGAATTGTTCGGCTGGGAATTCAACCAGTGGGAAACCCAGCCCTACTGGCTCATCAAGACCGGTGAGAAAGGCACGCCCGGCATCGACGGCGGCCTGTTGCCGCGCAAGGGACCGGCCCCCGCCGGCATGCAGCCCGTCAACGCGTTCGCGTGCACCGTCGACGTCGCGAGCTGCGACGCGACCGCGAAGCGGGTCACGGAGATCGGCGGCACGATCGCGCTGCCGAAGATGCCGGTCCCGACGGTGGGTTGGCTCGCCTACGGCAAGGACACCGAGGGCAATCTCTTCGGGTTCATGCAGTTCGACCAGAATGCCAAATGAGGCCAAGTGAGGCATGAGGCCAGGTGAGCGCCGGAGCGCTCCGCGCACACCGATGCGCCGCGCCGGCTCACGATCGCCACGCGCCAGTCGGCGCTCGCGCTGTGGCAGGCCGAGCACATCCGGGCGCGGCTCGCCGCGACGTATCCGGCGTGCGAAGTCGGCCTGCTCGGGATGACCACCAAGGGGGATCGGGTGCAGGATCGGCCGCTCGCCGACATCGGCGGCAAGGGCCTTTTCATCAAGGAGCTCGAAGTGGCGATGGCCGACGGCCGCGCCGATCTCGCGGTGCATTCGCTGAAGGACGTGCCGATGGACATGCCCGACGGCTTCGCGCTGGCGGCGATCACCGCGAGGGAGGATCCGCGCGATGCGTTCGTCTCGAATCGCTTTCTCGACCTCGCGGGCCTGCCGGGCGGCGCGCGGGTCGGCACGTCGAGCCTGCGCCGCGAGGCGCAACTGCGCGAGCGCGATCCGCTGCTCTCGATCCTGCCGCTGCGCGGCAACGTCAACACGCGTCTCCGGAAACTCGACGAGGGGCAGTACGAAGGGATCATCCTCGCCGCCGCGGGGCTGAAGCGTCTGGGCCTCGTCCGCTCGGATCGCCTCGTATCTCGACCTGGAGGAAAGCCTGCCCGCGGCAGGGCAGGGCGCGCTGGCCGTCGAATGCCGCGCCGATCGCACCGACGTCCTGGCGGCGCTCGCGCCGCTCGCCGACCGCGACACGACGCTCGCCACGACCGCGGAGCGCGCCTTCGCGCGGGCGCTGTCGGGGAGCTGTCACACGCCGCTCGCCGCCCACGCGGTGTTCGTTCACGACGAGCTCTGGCTGCGCGGGTTGCTCGCGAGCCGCGACGGCGGCGAAATCCTGCGCGGCGAGCGTCGCGCGCGCTGCGACGATGCGGCGGCGGCCGACGCCCTCGGACGCGCGCTCGCGGCCGAGTTTCTCGCGCGCGGCGCCGCGCGGCTCGTGGCGGCGCAATAGATTCACTTCGATGGTCCACGCGCTGACGCCGCCGGCGGTACCGGTCGGGCCGCTCGCCGGTCGCGGCATTCTCGTCACCCGGCCCGCACGACAGGCGGGCGGCATCGCGCGCAGGATCGCCGCGCTGGGAGGTACTCCGGTGATCTTTCCGGCGATCGTGATACTGCCGCCCGCCGATCCGGCGCCGCTCGCGCGCGTCGCACGCCGCGCTCCCGAACTACGACTACGCGATTTTCGTCTCCGCCAATGCGGTGGAATACGGCGCGCCCGATCCGGCGCGATGGCCGCGAGACGCTGGTGGCGCTGGCGCCCGGCCCCGGAACCGCGGAGGCGCTCGCCGCCGTCGGCATCTGCCGGCGCCCGCATTCCCGCGACGACCTTCGACAGCGAGGGAATGCTCGCGCTGCCGGAACTCGCCGCCGTCGCGCGGCAAGCGCGATCGTGATCTTTCGCGGCGACGGCGGGCGCGAGCAACTGGGCGCCACGCTGTCGGCGCGCGGAGCGCACGTCGAGTACGTCGACTGCTATCGCCGCGCGCGGCCCGCAAGCGGCGCGACGGGACTCCACGAGGCGTTCCGCGAAGGACGGATCCACGCGGTCACGATCACGTCGAGCGAAGGCCTCGACAACCTCTGGGCGCTGTGCGACGCCGCGATGCGAGCCGCGTGGCGCCGCTGTCCGACGTTCGTCCCGCATGCCCGCATCGCCGAGCGTGCGCGCGCACTGGGACTCTCCGTCGTCGAAACCGCCGGCTCGGACGCCGGCCTCGTCGCGGGGTTGCTAGAATGGGCCGCCGCGCAACCCCCAAGCGAAGAACTGATCCCATGCCGACCGACATCATCGTCACCGCACCGCTGCCGCCTTTCCTCTACGACCCGCTCAAGGCCGACTATCGCTGCCACGATTACACGCAGGCGGCCGACAAGCCGGCGCTGCTTGCCGCGCAGGGCGCGGGCGATCCGCGGCCTCGTCCAGGGCGGCGGCACGGTGACGCCGACCTCGCTGCTCGATTCGTTGCCGGCGCTCGAGATCATTTCGGTCTTCGGCGTCGGCTACGACGGCGTGCCGGTCGACTATTGCAGGAAGCGCGGCCTCAAGGTGACGAACACGCCGGACGTGCTGACCGACGACGTCGCCGATGTCGCCGTCGCGCTCGTCATGATGACCGGCCGCGGCTTCGTGCGCCTGAACCGTTTCGCGATGGCGGGCGAATGGAAGAAGCGCGGGCCGGAGCTCACCACGAAGCTCGGCGGCCGGACGGTCGGCATCCTCGGTCTCGGCCGCATCGGCAAGGCCATCGCGGAGCGCGTCTCGGCGATGGGAATGAAGGTGGCCTACACGGGCAGGAAGCCGCAGGACGTCGGCTATCGTTTCGTGCCGGACCTGAAGCAGCTCGCGGCGGAGTCGGATTTTCTGGTCGTGGCCTGTCCCGGCGGCGCGGCGACGAAGAACATCGTCGATGCGAACGTGCTCGCGGCGCTCGGCAAGAAGGGCACGATCGTCAACATCGCGCGGGGCTCGATCATCGACGAGCCGGCGCTCGTGGCCGCGCTCTCGGCGGGAACGATCAAGGGCGCGGGGCTCGACGTGTTCGCCGACGAGCCCAACATCCCCGAGCCGCTCTTCGCGCTGGACAACGTCGTGCTGCTGCCGCACGTCGGCAGCGCGACGCGCGAGACGCGGCAGGCGATGGGCGACCTCTGCAAGGCGAACCTCGACGCGTGGTTCGCCGGGAAGCCGTTGCCGACGCTGATTCCCGAGCTCGCGTAGCGGCCGCGCCGTCACGGCCACGCGGCGCGAAGCGTCGCGTGCAGCGCAGTCATCTGCGCCGGCGACAGCGGAAGCGCGCTCGCGAGATCCGGCGGTTTCGGCCACGCGGCGTCGCGGCAGGCGACACCCTCGAATCGCCGCGCTTCCGAGTACCTGGGGCATCACGTGGAAGTGGACGTGCGGGTCCACCATCATCAGCGCGAGGTAGTTGATCTTCTGGTAATCGAACGCCGAGCGCAATGCTCGTTCGAGCTCCGCCGTCGCGACCGACAGCTCCGAGTACGCCGCCGCCGACACCGCGCCGAGCGAGTTCGCGTCTTCCTTGCAGGCGAGCACGAGGCTGCCGAGCGTGGGCTGCACGGGACGCAGCAGCACGACCCAGCTCGCGTATTCGCGCAGCAGCGATGCCGGATAGCCGAATTTCGCAATCGTGGTGTTCATGGCCTTCTCCTCTACCGAAATCCGCCGCGTCGCCACGTCCGCCACATCGCGCCGATCGCTCCCCATCGCGGGAACCGGCGCATGAACGGGGTGATCTCGACCTTCACGCCGGAATGGCGCTCGATCTTCCACACGAGGTACGGCAAGCCGCCGTCGAACGTGAACGAGGCTTTCAGGAGGCGCGCGACGCTCAGCGCCTTGCCCTGCACCCTGCGCACGGCCCAGCCGCAGGCGCTTCGCGATGCGATCGCGTCCGGGTGCTGGCGTTGCGATAGCGACCGGACGCATCGCGTTGCCAGCCGAGGCGCAAGGCGACGGCACGCGTCAGCGCGTCGAATTCGATCGCCGCTTCGGAGTAGCGCGCGCGGATCCGTTCCGGCCGCTCCGCGCGGAGCTCCGCCGCATAGCTCAGGAGCAGGCCCCGCGTCCACAGGGTCTCGGCGTCGAACGTCGCTCGGCAGCCGCGGCAGCGTCCGCGTCGCGAACGTGGCGACGGCCGCACCCAGCGCCCCGACCACGCGCGCGCGCACCGCGGCGTCGGCCGCGTAGAGCAGGCCGCAAGGCTGCGCGAACCGGCCCCACAGGTAGGAGTGAAACCAGCGCGAGGTGCCGCGCTCGAACGCCGCGAGCGACACCACCGCGTACTTCGCGCGCGCGGTCCGTCCGGCGAAGGGCGTTTCGAGGTAGTAGACGTTCGGCGCGAGCATCCGGTTGAGGAGCGCCGGCAGGGCGCGTCCGTACGCGCGCGCGATAGTCGTCGACCAGCACGTAGAGATCGACGATGCCCGTCCGTGTCGTCGTGCGCGCGGCGGCAGGAGCCGTAGAAGAGTATGGCGAGCGCATGCGTTCCGAATTGCCGGCGCAGGCGCTCGCCGAGCGCGACGACGGAGCCCGGCGCGGGCGCGCGAGATGGGACCCGATCGCGTCTGCGAGCGGCGAATTCATCGCAGCGTGACGAACCTCGCGGTGCCGCCGGATTCGAACGTCAGCGGCACGCCGGGCGTCGGGGAAAAGATCTCGCCGTCGACGAAGAACGGACTGTCGAGTCTGATGGCGAGCCGATGGGCGTTGCGACTTTCGTAGCCGTTCGCCGGCGTGACGAAACGATTGGGACGGCCGCGCAGGAGGCCCGGCAACGCCCTGATCCAATGCTTCGGTGCGGCGCGCACGCTGGCGTAGTGGAGCGGCCCGGCTTCCTTCGCCCCAATAGGGACGCAGCCCCAGCACCAGCTCTTCCAGCGTGGAGACGTACACGATCTCGCAGTCGAAGGCCGTGGGCGCGTCGCCGTCGACCGCCACCGTGATCGGGACCGGCGCCACGATCTCGCGCTCGCCGCGCGCCATCGCGATGACGAAGCGCGCCATGGTGACCGCCGGGTCCGATCTCTCCGCGCAGGCCCAGCGTGTGCACGTTGCGCTTGCAGTAGTCGATGCCCTGCGCGATCGCCGCCGCGCCGAAGAACATGCCGTGGATCGGCGCCAGCCCGCCGCCGCGGTCGATGCGCATGACGGCGCGCTCGGTCACGACCAGCCCGTCGCCGCCGCGCCCGACGCGTTCGATCAGCGAGGCCAGCGCGCGATCCTGGCGACCGCGCATGCCGACGTCGCGCGCCGTCATGTTGGCGGTGCCGCCGCGCAGTACGGCGAGCAAGGGCAGGCGCGGAAACGGGACTCGCTCCGAAGACGGTGTCGAGGACGGCGTGGACGGTGCCGTCGCCGCCGCTGATCGCGATGATGTCGACGCCGCGCTCGGCCATCTCGCGCAACGCCTGCGCGACGGAAGGCGGGTCCTGCACGTCGCGGCAGGGTATCGCCGGATGGGCCGCCAGCACGCGCTGCATCGCCGCCGCGGCGCGCAGGTTCGCGCCGCTCCGCGGATTGCGCAGGACGCCGAGCGAGAGTCCCGCGAGGCGCGTCGCGGACGCGGACGCCGGCGGAGCTACCGGCGGCATGGCGCCGCGTCCCGTCACGCCTTGCGGCGGGCGCGGCGTGGGCGAACACGCGCACCGCCAGGGCCCGCTCGTCCACGGTCTCGCCGATCTCGGAGAGCCACGACCGGATCGCCTTGCGCTCGCGTTTGGCGAGCGCGGCCAGGAGGAGCCGCAGGAGCAGGAGCGCCGTCGACAACGCCGTCCACAACGCGACCGCCAAGAGGCCCAGGTCCGGGCGGCCGAGCGCGAGGCTCACCGTGAGCGCGATCATGTTCGGATTGCGCCGCGCCGCGATCAGCCGGAACCACGAGTCGAACGGACGCCAGGTGAAGATCGAGAAGCGGGCGATGAAGAGCTGGAACGCGCCCTCGCACAGACGCCCGCCGACGTAGCCCGCGAGAGATCACCCAGTAGAGGAACGACAGCGGGATGCCGGCGATCGCCGGCGGCGAGAGCGCGAGACCCATGCCCCACGCCAGGTACCAGAACGGCGGATGGATGAGATCGATGCCATGGTCGAACACGTTGCCGAGCTTGGTCGACGTGATGGTCACGCGCGCGAGCTTGCCGTCGACGGTGTCGAGAAAGGTCATGATCCAGCCCGCGACGAGTCCCCAGCCGAATTCGCCGCGCGCGAAGAGCACGCCGGCGACGACGACCAGCACGAGGCTCGCCGCCGTCACCTGGTTGGGCGTCATTCCCATGCGCACGCACCATCCCGTGACCCACTGCGCCGGAACCGGCCACAGCCACTTGGTGACGAGATCGGTGACGCCCTTGTACGCGCCGGAGAACGTCAGGCGCTCGAGCGCCGCGCGAGCGCTCGGCCGTGACCGGAAGGACAAAGGGACGATCGAGCTTCTTGAGTCCCGCTTCGTACCCTTGCGCGATCTGGTCGAGCGTCACGACTGGCGATGTCCGTCGCTGCATCGCGGCCTCGATCCTTCCGCCAGCCATCGGGCGACCGCTTCGACCTGATCCGCGCGCACGTGCGCGGCCACCGGAACGGTTCGCCCGTCGACGTCCACTTCCAGCGTCGACTGCCGGGTCTTGGCGAGGCCGCGGATCGCGCGGGCGTCGTAGAGAAAGTCGCCGCGCAGCACGAGGCAGCGGCAGTGTCGGCGGCAAGCGTGCCGAGGCTCTCCCGCCACACGCGGATGCCTTCGGCCCGCAGCTGGCGTTCGATGCGTTCGGCCGGAGTGAGGCCCCACAGGCGCACCGGGCTGTCCCCCAACACCACTGCCACCATGTTGTCGTCGACGTCGATCTGGGGGCCTTCGGTGGTTCGCAGGGACCGGGAAGCAGGTCGGACCTGCTGCTCGCGCCTGGCGACGCGAGGCGAGTCCGGCGCGGCGGTTGACGCACGGTTCGCAGCGCCGCATCATATACTAACCGAATGGCTACCGTAGAGCTCACGATCGACACGAACGACCGCGCGGAGACAGCCGGCGGACGGCGATTTCGTGCTGGCGCATCTGTCCGATCTGCATCTTTCGTCGCTCGACGGCGTTCGCGCGCGCGCCCTGCTCGACAAGCGGATCCTCGGCTACCTCTCCTGGCGCTATCGGCGTCGCCACGAGCATCGGACCGACGTGCTCGACGCGCTCGCGCACCGATCTCGCCGGCGAGCACCTCGACCACATCGCCGTGACCGGCGATCTCACGCACATCGGCTTGCCGCAGGAGTTCCGGCAGGCGGCGGCCTGGCTCGGTCGACTGGGGCCGCCCTCCGGCATCACCGTCGTTCCCGGCAATCACGACGCCTACGTCCGCGAGGCGTGGCGGGACACGTTCGCGCAATGGTCGGCGTACATGCGCGGCGACGACGCGGTGAGCGGCGCGGAAGGCGTCGACACGTTTCCCAGCCTGCGCGTCCGGCGTCACGTCGCGCTGATCGGACTGTCGACGGCGCGGCCCACGGCGCCGTTCCTCGCCACCGGCCGCCTGGGCGAACGCCAGCTCGAAGCACTCGACCGCATGCTGGAGCGAACCGGCAACGAGGGGCGGTTTCGCGTCGTGCTGCTGCACCATCCGCCGGGGCGGCACACGGTGCGCTGGCGCAAGTCGCTGCAGGACGGTGCGGCGCTGCGCGAGGTGCTCGCGCGACGCGGCGCGGAACTGGTGCTGCACGGACACGCTCACTTTTCCGCGGCGACGTATCTCGACGGGGCGCACGGGCGCAACCTCGCGATCGGCGTGCCTTCGGCTTCGGCGATCGGCAAGAAGGTCGATCGCTATGCGGCGTATCACCTCTACCGGATACGGCGCGTGGAGACGGGCTGGCGCCTCGCCGTTTCGGTGCGCGCGTTTTCGCTCGATCGCGGGCGCTTCGTTCCCGACGACGGAGCGGCGGCTGCGCCTCGCGCTGGCGAGCGCACCCGCCTGAGCCGCGGGCGCCGCGGTATCGGCGCTACTTGGCGATGGGCCAGGCGGTCGGCGCCGGGGTCGGCGGCGGTGCCGGCTCCCAGCCGCCGCCCAGCGCCTTGACGAGATTCACGCTCGCGACCAGACGCCGGCCGAGGATGGCGAGATCGGCGCGTTCGTTGACGAGCGCCGCGGCCTGCACGACGACCACGGACAGGTACGTCACGATGCCCGCGCGATACTGGTTGTTGGTGATCGTCACCGATTCGCGCGCCGCCTTCACGGCCGCGCCCTGCACGACGGCTTCCGCCTCGAGGATCCGCAGCGCGGCGAGATTGTCCTCCACGTCGCGCAGCGCCGAGAGCACGGTCTGCCGGTAGTTGGCGATGGTCTCGTCGTAGGCGGCCGAGGCCTGCGCCTTTTGCGCCTCGCGCAGCCCGCCGTCGAGCAGGAACTGCGCAAGGGCGATGCCGCCCGCGAAGCTGATGTCGATGCCGTCGCCGGCGAAGAGCCGCGCCGACGGATAGAACGCGGCCTGCGCCACGCCGATCTGCGCGTTGGCCGCGGCCATCCTGCGCTCCGCCGAGGCAATGTCGGGTCGCCGCACGAGCAACTCCGAAGGCAGCGAGAGCGGCACCGCCGGGATGCGCATGTCCGCGGCCGTCGGGGCGATGCTGAAATCGGCCGGTGCCTTGCCGATCAGGATCGCGATGGCGTGCTCGAGCTGCGCCCGGTCGACGGCGGTGTCGAGCGCCTGCGCCCTGGTCGACATGAGCTGCGCCTCCGCCTGCACGACGTCGCCGCGCGAGGCGACGCCGACGGCGTACTGGTTGCGCGTGAGCTGCAGCGACCGCTCGTATCGCGCCACGCTGTCCTGCAGGAGCTGGATCAGCGCGTCCTGCACGCGCAGCAGGAAGTAATTCTGCGCGACCTGCGCCTGGATCGAGAGGGTGGCGGCCGCGAGGTCGTCGGCGCTGGCTTCGGCGGTGGCCGAGCTCGCCTCGACGCTGCGCCGGATGCGGCCCCAGAGGTCGAGCTCCCAGCCGGCGCTGACCCCCACCTTCTCGTTGGTGACGCCGACGTTGGCCGTGATGAACGAAGGCGCGCGGGCGACGTCGACGAGGGCCTGTGCCTGCCGCACGCGCGCCTCGGCGGCGATGACCGTCTGGTTGTTGAGCGCGACCTGCGCTTCGAGGGCGTTGAGCTCGGCGTCGCCGTAGATCTCCCACCAGCGGCCGCGCGGCAGGACGGCGGCCGAGCCGCGGCCGGCGCGTCCTTCGCTTCCTTGTACGCGGGCGGCACGTTCGCGGCGGGGCGCACGTAGTCGGGCCCGACCGTGCACGAGACGGTGCCGCAGATCGCGGCGGCGGCGATCAGCAGGCGGATGGCGCGGTGCGGACGGCGGTCATTTCGAGGTTTCCGCCGCGCGAAGCGGAAGTCCGGCGCCGGAGACGCCTCCGGCGCTTGCAGGCTCCTCACCCACAGGCTGAAGCGGTCGAGGTAAAGATACACGATCGGTGTCGTGTAGAGCGTGAGGAGCTGGCTCAGGATCAGGCCGCCGCCGATCGCGATGCCGAGCGGCTGGCGCAGCTCCGCGCCGTCGCCCCGGCCGAGCGCGAGCGGAATCGCGGCGAGCAGCGCCGCGAGCGTCGTCATCAGGATCGGCCGGAAACGCAGGAGGCAGGCCTCGAAGATGGCGTCGCGCGACGGGAACGCTGCGGCTGCGCTCCGCCGCGAGCGCGAAGTCGATCATCATGATCGCGTTCTTCTGCACGATGCCGATCAGCATGATCACGCCGATCAGCGCGATGACGGAAAACTCCGTTCGGAACAGCATCAGCGCCACGAGCGCGCCAACGCCCGCCGACGGCAGCGTCGACAGGATGGTGAGCGGATGGACCCAGCTCTCGTAGAGCACGCCGAGGACGATGTACAGCGTCAGGAGCGCGGTGAGAATGAGGATGGGCTGCGTTGCGAGCACCGCCCGGAAGGCGCGCGCGGAGCCCTGGAAGCTGCCGCGCACGGTGGTCGGCACGCCGATCCGCGTCGAGGGCGTCCTCGATCGCGCGGGTCGCCTGCGACAGCGACACGTCTTCCGGCAGGTTGAACGAGATGGTCGACGCGACGAACTGCGACTGGTGATTGACGGCGAGCGAGGTCTCGGTCGCCTCGTAACGCGCGAACATCGACAGCGGCACCTGCGCGCCGCCCTGGGCGCTGACGTGCATCTGGTTCAGGGCGTCGGGCGACTGCCAGTACTCGGGCGCGGCCTCCATCACGACGTGATACTGGTTGCGCGGCGAGTAGATCGTCGACACCTGCCGCTGGGCGAAGGCGTCGTTCAGCGTCGCGTCGATCTGCCGTCGGCGTCACGCCGAGACGCGCCGCGGCGTCGCGATCGATCACCACGCGAGGTCGACAGCCCCTTGTTCTGCTGGTCGGTGTTGACGTCGACGAGCTCGGGCAGCTCGCGAGAGCGCCTGGCGGATGCGCGGCTCCCAGGTCGCGAGGTCGGCGAGGTCGTCGGCCTGGATCGTGTACTGGTACGAAGCGTTGCTCTGCCGGCCGCCGACGCGGATGTCCTGCACCGGCGTGAGGAAGAGATTCGCGCCGGGCTCGCGCGCGAGCTCCCGCCGCAGCCGCGCGACGATCCGGTCGGCGCTGTCGTCGCGCTCGGCCAGCGGCTTCAGCGTGACGAACATCGATCCGGTGTTCCGCTGCGCGCCGCCGGTGAAGCCGACGACGTTCGCCACCCCGGGTCCGCGCGCACGATCGCGATGAAGTCGGCGAGCTTCTGCCGCATCGCCTGGAAGGAGATGCTCTGGTCGGCCTGGATGCGGCCCGATGAGCTGGCCCGTGTCCTGCTGCGGGAAGAAGCCCTTCGGCACGATCACGTAGAGGTAGACGTTGAGCGCGACGGTCGCGGCCGAGGATCAGCACCGTGAGCGGACCGTGATCGAGCGCCCAGGCGAGCGTGCGCCCGTAGCCCCGGAGCACCGCCGCGAACGCCCGCTCGGTCCAGCGGCGTGGAACCGGCTCTCGCGCCGCTCCCGGCCGGCGGCAGAGGAGCCGCGCGCACATCATCGGCGTCGTCGTGAGCGACACGACGAGCGAGACCAGGATCGCCGCCGACAGCGTCACCGCGAATTCGCGGAAGAACCGGCCGACGAAGCCGCCCATCAGCAGCAGAGGGATGAAGACCGCGACGAGCGAGAGCGTCATCGCGAGCACCGTGAAGCCGACCTCGCCGGCGCCCACGCGCGCCGCCTCCTGCGGCGACATGCCCGCCTCGATGTGCCGCGACACGTTCTCGAGGACCACGATCGCGTCGTCGACGACGAAGCCGGTGGCGATGGTGAGCGCCATCAGCGACAGGTTGTCGAGGCTGTAGCCGAAGAGGTACATGACGCCGAACGTGACGGTGAGCGAAACGGGCACCGCCACGCTCGGAATGAGCGCCGCGCGGCCGTTGCGCAGGAAGAGGAACACCACCAGCACGACCAGCGCCACCGAGAACGCGAGCGTGCGCCCGGCATCGCGCAGCGAAGCGCGAATGGTGGTGGTGCGCTCCATCATCACGCGGAGATCGATCGCGCTCGGAATCGACGCGCGCAGCGTGGGCAGGAGCTCGGTGACGCGATCGACGGTCTCGATGATGTTGGCGTTGGGCTGCCGGCTGATGATCACGAGCACCGACGGCCTGCCGTTGGACGAGCCCGCGTTGCGGAGGTCCTGCACCGAGTCGACGACCTCGGCCACGTCGGTGATCACGACCGGGGCGCCGTTGCGGTAGGCCACGATCAGCGGCAGGTAGTCGGCGGCGGTCTTCGCCTGGTCGTTGGCGTCGATCTGCCAGTAGCGCGTGTCGTCCTCCACCACGCCCTTGGGCCGATTGGCATTGGCGCTCGCGATCGCGGTGCGCACGTCCTCGAAGCCGATGCCGTACTTGTAGAGCGCCTGCGGATTGATCTCGACGCGCACGGCGGGCAGCGAGCTGCCGCCGACCTGGACCTGGCCCACGCCGTCGATCTGGGAGAGCTTCTGCGCGATGATGGTCGACGCGGCGTCGTACATCTGCCCCTGCGTCATCGTCTCCGACGTCAGCGCGAGGATCATGATCGGCGCGTCGGCCGGATTCACCTTGCGGTACGACGGGATTGCCGTTGAGGCCGGTCGGCAGCGAGCTCCGTCGCAGCGTTGATCGCCGCCTGCACGTCGCGCGCCGCGCCGTTGATGTCGCGGTCGAGATCGAACTGCAGCACGATGCGCGTCGAGCCGAGCGCGCTCGTCGACGTCATTTCCGTGACGCCGGCGATGAGGCCCAGCGAGCGCTCGAGCGGCATGGCGACCGTCGCCGCCATCGTCTCGGGACTCGCACCCGGCAGCGACGCCGAGACCGAGATGGTCGGCAGGTCGACGCGCGGCAGCGGCGACACCGGCAGCAGGCGAAAGGCGACCGCGCCCGCCAGCGCGAAGCCGATGGTCAGCAGCGTGGTCGCAACCGGACGATCGATGAAGGGCGTCGAAATGTTCATGCCGCCGACCTCATCCGAGGCCCCCGCCCGACGCCTCGGCGCGCGCCGCCCGACGTTGGCGCCGCGCTTCCATCCGGCGCTCGAGCCGGTCGAACGCGAGATAGATGACCGGCGTGGTGAAGAGCGTCAGCGCCTGGCTCACGATCAGGCCGCCGACCATCGTGATGCCGAGCGGATGGCGCAGCTCCGAGCCCACGCCCCAGCCGATCATCAGCGGCAGCGCGCCCAGGAGCGCCGCCATCGTGGTCATCATGATCGGGCGGAAGCGCAGCAGGCAGGCCTGGAAGATCGCGTCGCGCGGCGCCATCTTCTGCTCGCGCTCGGCGTCGATCGCGAAGTCGATCATCATGATGGCGTTCTTCTTCACGATGCCGATCAGCAGGATGATGCCGATGATCGCGATCACGCTGAGATCGTTGCCCGAGAGCTGCAGCGCGAGCAGCGCGCCCACGCCGGCCGAAGGCAGCGTCGACAGGATGGTGATGGGGTGGATGTAGCTTTCGTAGAGCACGCCGAGGACGATGTACACCGTGACGATCGCGGCCAGGATCAGCCACAGCTGGTTCGCGAGCGACGCGCGAAAGGCGAGCGCCGCGCCCTGGAGCTTCACCTGCGCGCTCACCGGCAGCCCGATGTCGCGCTGCGCGGCGTCGATGGCCTTCACGGCGTCGCCGAGCGAGGCGCCGCGCGCGAGGTTGAACGAGATCGTGGCCGCCGGAAACTGGCCGATGCGGCTCACGACCAGCGGCGCGTTGCGCTCGGTGATCGTGGCGAGCGCCGACAGGGGGATCTGCTGCGTCGAGCTCGCCGGCTGCGATGGCGATCGCTCCGCCGGCGACCGCGCCGCGGCGGCCGCCGCGGCCGCGGTTGCGTTCGGCGCGTTGACGTAGATGTTGTCGAGCGCGGCGATGCCGTTGCGGAATTCGGGCGCCACCTCGAGCACCACGCGGTACTGGTTGGTCTGCGTGAAGATCGTCGAGACGAGGCGCTGGCCGAAGGCGTTGTAGAGCGCGTTGTCGATCATCGCCGGCGTCACGCCGAAGCGGCTCGCCGCCGCGCGATCGATGTTGACGAACGCCTGCAGCCCGCCTTCCTGCTGGTCGCTCGCGACGTCCACGAGGCGCCGGTCCTCGCGCAAGCGCTCGACGAGCTTCGGCACCCAGACGGCGAGCTCGTCGGCATTCGCGTCCTCGACCGAGAACTGGTACTGCGTGCGGCTCACCTTGTCCTCGATGGTGAGGTCCTGCACCGGCTGCATGTAGAGGACGATGCCCTTCGACGCCGGCGAGCGACTCCTGCAATCGCCGGATGACGTCGGCGCGCTGCCGCTCCTTTGCGCGAGCGGCTTCAGATTGATGAGGAAGCGGCCGCTGTTCAGCGTCGGATTGTTGCCGTCGACGCCGATGAACGACGAGAGGCTTTCCACCGCCGGGTCCTGCAGGATCACCTTCGCCAGCGCCTGCTGGCGGTCGGCCATCGCGGCGAAGGAAATGGTCGGCGACGCCTCCGAGATGCCCTGGATCGCGCCGGTGTCCTGGACGGGAAAGAAGCCCTTGGGAATCGCGATGTACAGCACGATGGTGAGCACCAGCGTGGCGATCGCGACGATCAGCGTCGCGCCCTGGCGGTCGAGCACCCACGTCAGCATGTGCGCGTAGCGCGCGATCACCCGGTCGAACCATTCGCCGCTCTTCCGGAAGAAGCGGCCCTGCTCCGCGGGAGGCACGTGGCGCAGGAGCCGGGCGCACATCATCGGCGTCAGCGTCAGCGAGACCACGGCCGACAGCAGAATGGCCACCGCGAGCGTGATCGCGAACTCGCGGAAGAGCCGCCCGACGACGTCGCCCATGAACAGGAGCGGGATCAGCACGGCGATGAGGGACAGCGTCAGCGAGATGATGGTGAAGCCGATCTGCTCCGCGCCCTTGAGCGCCGCGGCGAGCGGCGATTCGCCCTTCTCGATGTAGCGCGTGATGTTCTCGATCATCACGATGGCGTCGTCCACGACGAAGCCCGTGGCGATCGTGAGCGCCATCAGCGTGAGGTTGTTGATCGAGAAGCCCGGCGAGGTACATGACCGCGAACGTGCCGACGAGCGACAGCGGCACCGCCACGCTCGGGATGACGGTCGCCGCCACGTTGCGCAGGAACAGGAAGATGATCATCACCACGAGCGCCACGGCGAGCATGAGCTCGAACTGCACGTCGCGCACCGACGCGCGGATGGTCACGGTGCGATCGGTCAGCATCACGACGTCGACCGCGGCCGGCAGCGACGCCGAGAGCTGCGGCAGCAGGCGCTTGATGCGGTCGACCACTTCGATGACGTTGGCGCCGGGCTGGCGCTGGATGTTGACGATCACCGCCGCCGACTCGTTGGCCCAGGCCGCGAGGCGCGTGTTCTCGGCCCCGTCGACGACGTCGGCCACGTCGGTCAGGCGCACCGGCGCGCCGTTGCGATAGGCGACGATCATGGTCTTGAATTCGGCGGCCGACTTCAGCTGATCGTTGGCGTCGATGGTCGACGCGCGCGTCGGGCCGTCGAAGCTGCCCTTCGCCTGATTCGAGTTGGCGTTGGCGATCGCGGTGCGCAGATCGTCGAGCGAGAGGTTGTAGGCGGCGAGCGCCTTCGGATTGGCCTGGATGCGCACGGCCGGACGCTGCCCGCCGCTGATGCTGACGAGCCCGACGCCGGGCAGCTGGGAGATCTTGGTCGCGAGCCGCGTGTCGGCGAGGTACTGGATCTCCGGCAACGGCAGCGTGCGCGACGACAGCGCCAGCGTCACGATCGGCGTGTCCGCCGGGTTGACCTTGTTGTAGATCGGCGGCTGCGGCAGGTCGCGCCGGCAGGAAGGTGCCCGCGGCGTTGATCGCGGCCTGCACTTCCTGCTCCGCCACGTCGAGCGGCAGCTCGAGGCTGAATTGCAGCGTGATCACCGACGCGCCGCCCGAGCTCGCCGAGGACATCTGGTTCAAGCCGGGCATCTGCCCGAACTGGCGCTCGAGCGGCGCGGTGATCGACGACGTGATCACGCTCGGGCTCGCGCCGGGGTAGAGCGTCACCACCTGGATCGTCGGATAGTCGAACTTGGGCAGCGCGGACAGCGGCAGCACGCGATACGCGACGATGCCGACCAGCAGGATGGCGACCATCAGCAGCGAGGTCGCCACCGGCCGGAGGATGAACAGGCGCGACGGATTCATCGCGGGGAGCGAGACTCGCGGCGCTCGCGGCGGCGGCAGGCGATCGACGGTGGACGCGGCAAGTCGCCGGCGACCCGGCGCGCTTCCTAGGCGCCATTCTTGGCACGGGCGCGACCGCCCGGCCGCTCGCCGCCCTCCTTGCCGGAGCGCGGTCCGCGCTTCGCCGCATCGGGCGACGCCGCAGCGGGTGCGTCGCGGGTGACGACCTCGACCTTCGCGCCCTCGCGAAGCCGGTCCGCGCCGTCGACGACCACCAGCGCGCCGGGGACGACGCCGCTGTCGATCGCGGTGGTTTCACCCTGCGTGGATCCGACGACCACCGGCGTGACGGCGACGGTCTGGTCGTCCTTCACGACGTAGACGAACGTTCCGGCGGCGCCACGCTGGATGGCGGCGGTGGGCAGCGAGCGTCGCATTGGGTCGCGTCTCGACCGGCATGCGCACGTTGACGAACTGGTTGGCGAAGAGCGTGCCGTCCGCGTTGCGGAATTCGGCCTTGAGCTTGATCGTGCCCGTCGCGGTGTCGATCTGGTTGTCCGCGGTCAGCAGCCGGCCGCTGCCGAGCTTTTCCTTCTGCGCGCGGTCGAACGCATCGACCGGGATGCGATCGCCGGCTTTCAGTCGCTTCATCACGCGCGGCAGCGCGTCCTCGGGGATCGGGAACACCACCCCGATGGGTGAGAGCTGCGTGATCACGACGATGCCGTTGGCGTCGCTCGCGCGCACGATGTTGCCGGGATCCACCTGGCGCAAGCCGACGCGGCCGCCGATCGGGGCGACCACGCGCGTGTACGTGAGCTGCAGCTTCGCGCTGTCGATGCTGCCCTGGTCGGCCTGCACCGCGGCCTCGTACTGGCGCACCAGCGACTCCTGGGTATCGACCTGCTGGCGGGAAATCGAATCCTGCTCGAGCAGCGTGCGATAGCGCGCGACGTCGACCTTCGCGTTCTCGAGGAGCGCCAGGTCGCGGGCCCGTTGCCCGGTGGCGAGCGTCAGCTGCACCTCGAAGGGCCGCGGATCGATCTGCGCGAGGAGATCGCCGGCCTTCACCATCTGGCCTTCCTGGAACGCCACCTTCATGAGCTGCCCGTCGACGCGGCTCCTGACCACGACGGCGTTCACGGGGGTGACGGTGCCGAGCGCGAACAGGTAGATGTCGAGCGTGCCCTGGCGCACGGGAACGGCGACGACCGGTGTCGGACGCGGCGCGGCCTCGCGCGCGCGCGCCCCGCTCGGTCGACGCGCGCGGCGCCTTCGCGTTGTCCGCGGCCGGAGGGGAACGGGAATACCAGAGGCAGCCCCGATCGCCGCCAGGGCGAGCACCGCGACCGCCACCCACCAGCCCGTCGCCGGCGGCGCCGCCGTCGGGTGGCGTGGCGTCGACGTCGACGTTCGTGGGCTCGGGACTCATCGTCGGGAATGAGGGATTGTCTGCGTTGTTCGACCGGTGGGCCGACGCCACGGCCAACGAGCGGCGGGGGTCCGGCATTATAGGGTCTAGAGTGGATATCTCCCTCGAGGTTCCCACCCCGGCGGTCTCCCCGGGGGGCTCGCCGAGAGTCGCCGCGGGACAATCCCGCATTTGAGTTCCGCGCCGCAGTAGGCGACACTATCGGGCTTTTTTGGGCGAGTTTCGCCCGCCGCGGGTGATTTCGGCCGATGGCCGAGCCGGCGGTCGTCGCGCCGGCTGGCCGAACGAGGAATGGGATCTGGATTGAAAGCGATTATCCTGAGCGCGGGCCAGGGCAAGCGATTGCTGCCGCTGACCGAACGCGCGCCGAAATGCATGCTTCCGGTCCAGGGGCGGCCGTTGATCGGATGGCAGATCGACGCGCTCGCGCATTGCGGCATCGACGACGTCACGGTGGTGGTCGGCTTCGGCGCCGAGTCGGTCGAGACCGGTCTCGCCGAGCGCTACGGCCCGCGCCGCATCCGCACGCTGTACAACCCGTTCTTCGCGCTCACCGACAACCTCGTGAGCTGCTGGGTGGCGCGCGCCGAAATGGAGAAGGAGTTCCTGCTGCTGAACGGCGACACGCTGTTCGAGGCCGCGGTGCTCGAGCGGCTCCTCGCGGCGCCGGAGCATCCGATCACGCTGGCGGTGAGCTCGAAGGAGCGCTACGACGACGACGACATGAAAGTGATCCGCGACGGCGACCGGCTGCTGCAGGTGGGGAAGAAGCTGCCGCTGGCCGAGGTCGACGCGGAATCGATCGGCATGATGACGTTCCGGGGCGACGGGCCGCGACTCTTCCGCGACGCGATCGACCGGGCGCTGCGCACGCCCGAGGCGCTGTCGCAGTGGTACCTGTCGCTGATCGACGCCCTGGCCCGGACCGGCGTGGTCTACACGCAGCGGATTCCGGCGAACGGGTGGACCGAAGTGGACAGTCCGGCCGACCTCGAGCGGGCGGCGACACCCGGTTCCGCGTGGCTCGCGGCGACCGAGCCGTCATCGGTTTCCCGCTGACGGCGCGGGCAGGCCGCGCTCAGGACGTCCGCGCGACGATCGCGCGCACCAGATCGAGGTCCGCCGCGCTGTCGACGTCGATCGCGGCCTCGGCAAACGGCATGGTGACGATCGCGGCGTGCGATCCCGGTCTTCTTCGATATCCGGCGCACGGCGGCCGCGAGGCTCAGGATGCCGAGCGCGTAGCGCGCCATCGCGATCCAGCCGACGAACCCGATGACCCGGATCGGTTTCTTGCGGTCGTTCTCCACCTGTTGCCACAGCCGCGCCATCCCGCGGCCGCGCGGCGTGAGGAAGGCGAAGAGATTGCAGCCGCAGTAGTGGCCGTCGCTGAACTTGAGCACGGTGCGCCGCGATTCGCGGGATACGCGTCCCGGACGAGGCCGTGCGGCGCCAGCGCGACGGCGACGTCGGCGCCGCTGCGCACTCGCCGTCGCGAGAAAATGACGCACCATCTCCGGCCGCAGCAGCGCGTGGTCGCCGGTGGTGAGCAGCACCGGGACATCGTCGGGAAGGGTGGCGAGCGCCGCGGCGGCGCTGGCTGAAGGCGTCGCCTCAGGTGCGCATCCAGCGCACACTGCCGTTCGTCACCAGGCCGCGGAGCTCCGGCGATCCTTCGAGCGTCTCTCTCGGCCGGGCCGCAGAGCAGGATGCCGGCCACGCACCCGCTTTGTTCCAGCGCGCGCACGACGCGAACGACCATCGGGCTCCCGCCAATGGGCGTCAGGCACTTGGCGGCGACCCCCGCCGCGACCGCGACCGGGTCGTGGCGGGCCGCGATCGGCCGCGAGCACGATGGCGTTCCATTCCGGGTTACAGGGGCATCGAGCTCCGTTCGTAGACGCGATAGCGCTTGTAGGCGCGCCCGCCGATCGATTCGATGATGCTCCGCATGCCGGCGTTGTCCTCGAGGATCCACGAGAGCTCGACGTCCTTGACGCCGAGTTGCCGGGTCCGCGGCTGCGCGGCGGCGATCACGAGGAACGCGAGCGCCGGCCCCAGGCGCGTGCGCTGGAATTTGCGCCGGACCCCCATCAGCGGCACGCGGGCGGTGGCGGGGTGGCGCACCTTGAGCCGCCACAGGAGCTTCGCCCAGCCCAAGCGGAAAGAGCCGGCCGTCGAGCCCGCGGATCGCCTCGTTGATGTTGGGGATGACGACCATGAACGCGGCAGGTTCGCCGTCGACCTCCGCGATCCGGATCAACCCCGGATCGACGAGAAAGCGCAGGTTGTTGCCGAGCTCGCGGAACTCGGCGGCGGTGAACGGCACGAAGCCCCAGTTCTGCGCCCAGGCGTCGTTGAAGATGTCCCGCAACAGCGCGATCTCGTCGTCGAAGCGCTTCCGGTCGAGCTGTCGCACGCGCACGCGTTTCGCCGCGGCCGCGACGAGCCGCGCCATGATGGGCGTCGGTTCGAAATCCGACCGGATCATGTAGGCGAGCGTATCGACCGCCTTCCGATAGCCCTGCGCCTCGACCCGTGGCGCGTAGTACGGCCGGGCGTGTCCCATCATGAACACCGGAGGCGTGTCGAAGCCGTCGACGAGGAGGCCCGTTTCCTCGTTGATCGACAGGCTGAAGGGCCCGCGCACGCGGCGCATCCCTCGCTCGCGGAGCCATTGTTCCGCGGTGCCGAAGAGCGCGGCGAAAGTGTCTTCGCGGTCCTCGGCGTCCAGCATCCCGAAGAATCCCGTGGCGTCGGCATAGCGTTCGAGGTGCAGCGTCGTCGATCTGGGCGCTGATCCGGCCGACCGGCTCGCTGTCCCCGCCAGGCGACCCACGCCTGCCATCGGGCGTGCTGGAAGAACGGATTGGTCCGCGGCGAAAGGTGGAGGCGCCGCTCGATGGCCAGCGGCCGGATCCAGGCCGGATCCGATTCGAAGATCCTGAATGGCACGTCGATGAAGCGCGTCGAGCGCGCGGCGGCCTTCGACGCGGACGATCCTGAGCGGTGCCGGCGATGAGGAGGTGGACATGGGAGCCATCGAATGCGGCACGCGGCCGATTCGCGGCCCGGATTGGCCACCAGGGGTTCGAAGGACACTCGTCGACGCCGGTGCCAGCGGTCGGAACCGCAGGCTTGCCGTCGCTGGGGCGACATTATCCTACAGGGTGGCGCGCCCGGGGCGCCCGCGGAAGCGTTGACGTGAATCAAGGGAGAGCCGGGCGAAATGGCGGCATCCTACTACCGGTTGCGGGCTCGCGGCGATGGGATGGCGGGGCCGAAGCCCGCAGCCGGTTGCCGGATAACAACGTTATCGCTACAATACGCACCGAAACGCACCGTCTTCTTGACGCGCGGGTTGCAGTTACGGTCTACTTTGGTCCGCAACCTGCTAAACTTATGGTTTGACGGGCAGGCCATCCATAACAGTCCCGAGAAAACTGTTCAATTATGTGGGACGCCCCCGCGCTGGAATCTGAGGTCGTTCTTTGAGCCGAGCGCATCGAGGCCCAGGACCGGATCCGGGCACATAAAGCGGTGCCTTCGAGGGGAATCAAACTGAAGCGAACGCCTGAATTCGGATCGGTTGCGCCGGCCACACCGACCGTGAACTCTTTGGCGCTGCGGCGTGCGGATTTCGCGAGCCTGGCGGACGCGCTGGACTATGCCGCCCTGGGTGACACGGGCGCGAACTTCTATGCCGGCAGCGGCAAGCTCGCGACGGTGCTCCCTTACCGGGCGCTCCGCGCCGAGGCGCGCACGCTCGCCCGGCGCCTGCTGTCGCTCTCGCTGCCCGCGCGGCGCGCGGGTCGCCGTGGTGGCCGAGACCAATCCGGACTTCCTGCGCTTCTTCTTCGCCTGCCAGTACGCGGGGCTCGTGCCCGTGGCACTGCCCGCATCGGTCAATCTCGGCGGCCACGAGGCCTACGTCGGCCGCTTGCGCGGCCTGCTCGAAGGCTGCGGGGCCGCGGTCGGCGATGGCCTCGAGCCAGTTCCTGCGCTTCCTGCGCGAGGCGGGCGAGGGCATGGACCTCGCCTTCATCGGGAACGCCGGCCGCCTTCGACGAGCTGCCCGCAGCAGGACGTCGAATTGCGGCCGAGCGGCCCCACGGAAACCGCCTATCTGCAATACACGTCCGGGCAGCACCAGCTTTCCGCGCGGCGTGGTGATCACGCAGCACGCGGTGCTGTCGCAACCTCGCCGGCGTGGTCAATCACGGCCTCGACATCAAGCCCGACGACCGCTGCGTTTCGTGGCTGCCGTTCTATCACGACATGGGACTCGTCGGCTGCATGCTGGCGCCGATGGCCACGCAGCGCTCGATCGACTATCTCGACACCCGCGATTTCGCGATGCGTCCGCGGCGCTGGCTGGAATTGATGACCAACACGCGGGCCACCATCTCGTTCAGCCCGCCGTTCGGCTACGAGCTGTGCGCGCGGCGGATCCGTCCCGAGGACGTCGCCGGCTACGACCTGAGCGCCTGGCGGATCGCGGGCATCGGCGCCGAGCCCATCCGGGCGGAGCTGCCGGATCGTTTCGCGAAGCTCCTGGCGCCGGCGGGATTCGATCCCCGCGCGTTCGTGCCGTGCTACGGCATGGCGGAGAGCTCGCTCGCCATCAGCTTCTGCGCCGCTGCGCGACGGGCGTGGTCGTCGACTGGATCGACGCCGATCACCTGGCCGAGCATCTCCGCGTGATTCCCGGCGGACAAGGATACCGGCCGCGTCAACGGCTTCGTCCGCTGCGGCGCGCCGTTGCCGGGGCACGAGGTGGCCATCCGCGACGACCAGGGCAAACCGCTGCCGGACCTCCACGTCGGCCGCATCAAGGTGCGCGGCCCGAGCGTCATGTCGGGCTATTTCGCGCAGCCGGAGCAGACGCGCCAGGCGCTCTCGCCGGACGGCTGGCTCGACACCGGCGACATCGGCTATCTCGTCGAGGGCAGCATCGTCGTCACCGGCCGGCACAAGGACATGATCATCATCAACGGCCGCAACATCTGGCCGCAGGACATCGAGCACATCGCGGAGCGCCAGCCGGAATTGCGCTCCATGGACGCGTCGGCGTTCTTCGTGCTCGGTCCGGACGACGAAGAGGTCGCCGTGGTGGTCGTCCAGTGCAACATCAACGACGCGGCGGAGAGCCGCTCGTTGACCCAGCGGCTGCACCGGGAAATCAGCGAGGAGCTCGGCATCTCGTGCCTGATCGAGCTCGTGCCGCGGCACACGCTGCCGCGCACGTCGTCGGGCAAGCTGTCGCGCGCCGCGGCGCGCGAGGACTACCTGCAGCGGCGTGCGCAGGAACACAAAGCCGCGCGAGCCGACGGCGACAAGCCGTCGTACGGCGAGCAGGCGAGCCTGCCGGCGACGGTGGGTCCGTAGCCGCCGTTTCCGTTGCGCGCGGCCGTGGGCCGCGACTTGGCCCATCCACCCGATCCCCGCGTCCGTCGCTCGAGCGACCCGTCGCTCGTCGCGCTCACGGGCGGCACCGGATTCATCGGCGGGGCCGTGCTTCGCGCATCTGACGGACGCCGGATGGCGGGTGCGGGCCTCTATCGCACGCGGGCCGGCCGCACGCCAACGCCATTGCCGGGTGTCGAATGGATCGCCGGGGATCTCGGCGACGCCGATTCGTTGCGGGCGCTCGTGACCGGCGCCGATGCGGTCGATCCATTGTGCCGGCGCGGTTCGCGGCGCCGGCGTGTCCGGGTTCGACCGGATCAACGCGGAGGGCGCGGGCAGCCTCGCCCGAGCCGCGGCGAGCCATGCCCGCAGTCCGCGCTTCCTGCTCGATGTCGTCGCTGGCGGCGCGCATGCCGGCGCTGTCGCATTACGCCGCCAGCAAGCGGCGCGGCGAAGGCGCGGTCGAGGCGGCCGCCGCGAACTTGCGCTGGACGGTGCTGCGACCGCCCGCGGTCTACGGACCCGGCGAGCGCGAGTTGCGCCCGCTGTTTCGCTGGATCGCGCGCGGGGTGGCGCCCGTTGCCTGCCGGCGGCGCCGGGCGCTTCTCGCTGCTCTACGTCGACGATCTCGCGACGGCGGTGCTGCGCTGGCTCGCCGCCGACACCGGCGACGGCAGGACGTTCGAGCTCGATGACGGACATCCCGGGCGGTTACGATTGGGACACCGTGCTGACGATCGCCGAGCGCGTGCTGCGCAAGGGATGCCCCGGTGCGCCGCATTCGCTTGCCGATGCCGCTCCTTCGCGTCGCGGCGTACGCCAATCTCGCGGCCGGCGACGCTCGGCGGATACGACCCCGATGCTCACGCCCGGCAAGCTGCGCGAAATTTCGCATCCGGACTGGTTGTGCGATAGTCACGACTTCGCCGAAGCCACGGGCTGGCGCGCGGCCGTCGGGCTGGAACAGGGGCTCGCCCGCGCGTACGGCCACGCAGGAAGCCACTGAACGCCATGACCGGAAATGCCACATTGGATTACCCACAGATCGTCGCGGAGCTTTGCGCCGAGCTTGTCGCGCGTGTCGCAGGGCCGCATCGAGATCGGCGAGGACACGGATCTGCTGGGCGACCTCGCGCTCGATTCGCTGCAGGTCATGAACCTGCTGCTCGAGATCGAGGACAAGTTCGACATATCGATCCCGGTGAACATCCTGCCGGACGTGAAGACGGTCAGGGATCTCGCGTTGCAGATCGAGAATCTCGTGCGCGACGGTGATGGGACTCTTCGACAAATTCCAGGGCCTGGCCGCTGCGCGGCGCGAGCTCGGGGCGCTCGGCATCGATCCGTTCGGGGTCGAGATCGAAAAGATCCTCTCGCCGACCGAAGGCATCATCCACGGCCGGCGCACCGTTCTCGCCGGCACCAACAACTACCTCGGCCTCACCTTCGATCCCGACTGCGTCGCGGCGGCGCAGGCGGCCCTTGCCACCGAGGGCACTGGCACGACCGGCTCGCGCATGGCGAACGGCAGCTACGCGAACCACCGGAAGCTCGAAGCGGAGCTCGCGGCCTTCTATGGCATGCGCGATGCGATCGTGTTCTCCACGGGATACCAGGCGAACCTCGGCATGCTGGCGGGACTCACGGGTCGCGGGGACGTCGTGCTGCTCGACGCGGATTGCCACGCCAGCATCTACGACGGTTGCCGCCTCGCCGGTGCGGAAGTCATCCGGTTTCGCCACAACAACGCGGACGACCTCGCGAAGCGCATGCGCCGGCTGGGGGCGCGCGCGGCGGACACGCTGATCGTCGTCGAAGGCATCTACAGCATGCTGGGCGATCGCGCGCCGCTGCAGGGAGATCGTCGACGTCAAGCGCGAGCACGGCGGTTACCTGCTGGTGGACGAGGCGCACTCGCTGGGAGTGCTGGGTGAGCGCGGGCGCGGACTCGTCGAGGAGGAGGGCGTGCTCGCGGACGCGGACTTCATCGTCGGCACGTTCAGCAAGAGCCTGGGCGGCGCCGGCGGCTTCTGCGTGAGCGACCTTCCCGTGCTCGACCTCGTCCGGTACTCGAGCCGGCCGTACATCTTCACGGCGTCGCCGTCGCCCGCGACGATCGCCTCGACGCGGGCGGCGCTCGTGAAGCTCGCGGCCGGCCGCGAGCTGCGCGCCGCGCCTTGCGCGCGAATTACGAGCGCCTGCATGCCGGATTGGCCGGCATGGGTTACACGCTGGGGGCCGCTCCCAGTCCCGTGATCGCGGTGGTCCTCCCCGACCGCATCGAGGCGCTCCGATTCTGGAAACGGCTGCTGCAGCATGGCGTCTACGTCAATCTCATGCTTCCTCCGGCAACGCCCAACGGCGTTTCGCTGATCCGCTGCAGCGTCAGTGCCGCGCACACCGGGGAACAGATCGACGCCATCTGCGCCGCGTTCGCCGCGCTGCGAGCGGAGGCGGGAATCGTCGCCGCGGAGCTCGGCACCGGCACCTGAACCGCGGACGCGTACGCTCGCGCGTCCTGATGAAGCTCTTCGTTGCCTTCAGCCGCGCCTACCCCGCGCAGAGCGCCCTGGTGCTGGGCGCCATGGTGCTCGCGAGCCTGTTCGAAGGGCTCGGCCTCACGACGCTGCTGCCGCTCCTGACCTCGCGCGTCGCCGACGCGGGCGCGGGCGGAGTCGACGGGCATCGGCGGCATGGTGACGCGGGCGCTCGCCGCTCGTCGGCCTCACGCCGACCGTCGGCGTGCTGCTGTCGATCGTCGTCGTCGGCATGATGCTGAAGAGCGTGCTGGTGCTGGCCGCGAACCGGCAGGTCGGCTACACGGTGGCCCGCGTGGCGACCGATCTGCGCCTCAACTTCATCCGCTCGCTCCTGGCGGCGCGCTGGGAATACTACCTGCGGCAACCGGTCGGCGCGCTCGCCAACAGCCTCGCGACCGAAGCGACGCGCGGCGCCGAATCGTACCTCTACGGCGCGACGGTCATCGCGCTCGGCATCCAGGCGACCGTGTATTCCATCGTCGCGCTGCTCGTGTCGTGGCAGGCGACGTTGATCGCGCTGACCGCGGGCGCCGTGTTCGTCTTTCTGCTGAACCGCCTCGTGCACGTGTCCCGCCGCGCGGGCGCGAAGCAGACGAGGCTCCTGCGCTCGCTCCTCGCGCGGCTCTCCGACAACCTGCAGTCGGTGAAGCCGCTGAAGGCGATGGCCCGCGAGAATCTCGCCAACACGCTCCTCGAGGGCGACACGAAGCAGTTGAACCGCGCGCTGCAGAAGGACGTCTTCAGCAAGGAGGCGCTGCGCGCGCTGCAGGAGCCGATGCTCGCCATCCTGATCGCGTCGGGCCTCTACGTGGCGCTCGTGCAGTTCGGCATGTCGCTCGCGTCGGTGATGCTGCTCGCCTTCCTGCTCGTGCGCGTCCTCCTCTACATGAGCCGCATGCAGCGCGAGTACCAGCGGATGGTCACGAGCGAGAGCGCGTACTGGTCGATGCAGGCGGCGATCGAGGGCGCCAAGAGCGAGAACGAGAATCCGCCGCAGGGCGCCGTCCCCGTGCTGCAGCATGCGATCCGCTTCGAGAACGTGGGCTTCCGTTATCGGGACGCGTGGATCCTGCGCAACGCGACGCTCACGATCCCCGCGGGCGGAATCACGGCGATCGTCGGCCCGTCGGGCGCCGGCAAGACCACGGTGATCGACCTCGTCACGGCGCTCCTGCGGCCCGCAGGAAGGTGAAGTCTGGATCGACGATCTGCCGCTTGCAGCGCGTCGACTGGCGCGCGTGGCGCCGCATGATCGGCTACGTGCCGCAGGAGACGATCCTGCTCCACGACACGGTGCGCAACAACGTGACGCTGGGCGATCCGGAGTTGACCGCGGCCGATGCCGAAGCCGCGCTGCGCGCGGCGGGCCTGTGGGATGTCGTGGCGGCCCTGCCGGAGGGCCCGGACACGGTCGTCGGCGAGCGCGGCGGCAAGCTGTCCGGCGGCCAGCGCCAGCGCGTGGTGCTCGCGCGCGCGCTCGCGCACAAGCCGCGGGTGCTGATCCTCGACGAAGCCACCAGCGCGCTCGACCCGGAAACGGAGGCGGCCATCTGCCGCACGCTCGAGAGCCTGCGCGGCGAGCTCACCATCATCGCGATATCGCATCAGTCGCCGCTGGTCGACGTCGCGGATCGCGTCTACCGGATGGTCGACGGCGCGGCCACGCTCGCTGGCGGAGGTGTCGCGCCCGCGGCCGGCGGCGAGCTCTCTCGCGGCGAGCGTCCCGCGCGACTAGGCCCGTTCGCACTCGCGGACTGGGAACGGCCCTAGCGATTCGCGCTCCCGGTACCTCAGCTGCAGCGCGGCAGCGGCTCCGGCGGACGCACCCATTCCACGGTCTTGCCGAAGAGCGCCACGCCGACAAAGCCGCGGATCTTGAGCGATCCGTCCTGCTGCAGGTTGATGGTGCTGCTGAAGGATCCGGCCGTCGTTGGGATTGTAGATGTGCCCGGCGGTCCAGCTCGATTCCTTCGCCTTCCGGAATCCGCGTCAGGATCGTGAGGCCGCACAGCGGACGGTCGCGCAGCGCCGCATCGGGATTGTGCTGGTCGCGCTTCGGCGCTCCGCCCGACAGGGGTTTTTTCAGCCAGTAGATGCGGCCGCAGAGGAGGCCGTCGCAATCCTCGATCCAGACGGCCACCTTGCGCTTGTCGCTGTTCGCGATGGTCGACCCACAGGCCGCGGATGTCGTCGCTGCCGGCGAGGCTCCGGCGCGGCGGCCCGCGCGACGAGCGCGAACCCGACCAGCAACACCGCGACCGCGACCCTGCGAAGGGCGCGCGGCGATCGTGCTGCGCGATGTCAGCCGTCACGGGCGCGCAGGTCGGCGGGATAGGTGCCGAACACCCGGTCCCACAATGGCGAGCTGACGCCGTAGCGCAAGCCCTTTCGCGCCGTAGTGGTGCTGCAGGTGATAGACCTTGAGGAAGTGCAGCAGCTTCGATCGCATCGGAAAATGATGCGTCGCGTAGTGGATGTAGTCGTAGGCGAGGTAGCCGATGATGAAGAACGCCAGGAACGGCTCGATCCACGGCGCCGGCACGGCGAGCCGGAAGATCTGGTAGAGCACGATCATCAGGATGATGCCGCCCGCGGGGGGCATGACGAGGCGCGTCTTGTCGCGCGGCGTCGCGTGATGCACGCCGTGGAAGAGGAACACGAGGTACTTGCCGGCGCGGCTTTGCGCCGGGTAGTGGAACACGAAGCGATGCAGGCAGTATTCGGTCAGCGTCCACACGAGCAGGCCGAGCGGCTGCGATCGCGAACATTCCCGCCGCCGGCAGATCGTGGACGGCGAGAGCTGCGCCACAGCAGGAGCGCGGCGATCGGCCCCCAGAACAGGAGCGGGACGATCGGATGCACGTGCGTCAGCGCTTCCAGAAGATCGTTCTGGAACAGCCTGACGGATGGCTCCGTCCGCTTCGCGTCAACGGGACTTCGACATCGGCATTCTCCACCGGCAACCGGACATTTTAGCAGGCCGGTCGGCAGACCGGTCGGGCGCGGGGCCGGCGATTCGCGGCGCCCGGCGAGGCGCTTCGGTCACGGGGCGAGCCAGTGGTTCAAGTCGCGGCCGAGCAGCCGCGACAGGAGCGCCACGTCCGGCCGCAAGGCCGCGCGCACGACGTCCTTCATCTCCGGCGAGAGCGGGGTCGGCGACGCCGCGACCTTGTTCCAGCGCGTCACCCGCTTCATGAGGCCCGGGCGTTTCGAGCCGTCCGGATTGTACTTCCGCGTACGCTGCTGCAGCGTCTGCCATCATCTTGCCGCCGCGCGTGGCGGGCACGAACAGCATGCGCTGCAGCCACCGGTACCGGTACATGCGGCTTTCGTATCGGGGCTCGAAGCGAGTCTGGCCGTCGTAGTCGACGTGCAGGAATTCGAGCGCGCGCCGGTACACGCCGAGCGGATCGGCCTTGAGGTCGTCGAACACGATGACATGCGAGCGCTCGGGCCCGGCGATGGCGAAGAGCCGCTCGATCTGCGCACCGAGCTCGCCCACCTTGCTGTAGAGCAGGAGCCGCGCGTCGAGGCAGTGCTTCGGCACCCGCTCCCCGCGCGCGCGGGCAGGCTCGAGCGCCCAGGCCTGGTGCGAAGTCCGGCTCGTCCTCCTGCAGCAGGAACCGCATCCGGAGGTGATACGACGGCAGCATCGTGAGCGGATTGCGCACGAGCGCGATGAACCGCGCGTCCGGATTGCAGCGCCGGATCCGCTGGATGGCCTCCGGCAGATAGAGGTACGACACGGAGCCCTCGCCCACGGCGCGATGGGCTGGCGGCGTGGTGGCCGAAGCAGCGATCGAGATAGTCCCGCGCCAGCTCACCCTCGGACGGATCGTGCGTGAGCTGCGTGAAGTAGTGCGGTTCCTTCGGCTGCGAGAAGCAGATCTGCGGGTTCCGCGCGAGATACCGGCAGAACGACGTCGTGCCGCAGCGCGGCGCGCCCACGACGAAGAAATCCGGGAAGGGAGGAGAGGGGTCAACGGGTGCGGTGCGGTAGGCGCCGCGACCGCAGTAATCGACCGCCGGCCCAGCCGTGGACTCCGCGCGCCGATGGCGCGCGTCGTCTACTGGATCGAGTATATCGCAGACCCGTCGTGGCGCTACGCCGACTGCGCTTGCTTCCGGCGCACGCACGCCCGCTCCGAGGCCGACGAGGGCGATCGACCAGCAGCACCACGCCTACCGTCGACACCGACGAGGATTCGGTCTGAACGCTCGACCGCGGGGGAGCGCGCGGCTTCGGCGTGACCGTGGTGGGCGCCGCCGGCGGCGCCGGCCCGAGCTCTCCTCGACGCGCCGCCGACGTGATCGCCTTGACCCGGCGCATCACCTCGGGCGACGGAACGTCCTGCTGCGCTGCCGGCTCCTTGACGGCAACGCCTTCGCGCGCCGCCTTCTCCTTGTTGGTCTGATAGGTGGCCTTGCAACGTTCGATTTCCACATGATCCGTGGCGTGACTGACCTCGCAGACGTGAAGCGCCCGCGCGTCCCGTGCTTCCGCGCGACCCCACGACGCGGACGCATTCCTTGTGCTCGTCGGTTTCGACGTACGGGAATCGTCGGTCGCAGTCGCCGAACGACCACAGGCGCATGTCGTCGCCGGACGGCGACGGTGATCCGGGGCCCGGCCGCGGCGCCTGCGCCAGCGACGTCGGTCGCCAGCAGCAGGGCGAACGCCATGGCCCACGGCGCGAGCCGGGAGAAGGGGTGCTTGTTCGTTTGTCATCTTTTCGATCTCCATGCGCGGAGCCCCGCGCATCCTCGTGCGCGGCAGTGTCGATGACGAAAAGCAAAAGTCGGGCCCGATGCGTGCGCCGCACTGTCTGTTCAGGAGTCAACGCGATCAGGTTACGCAGCAGCGCTACGCCGACCTGATCGGTGACCGTGAAAGGCGGGTCCTAGCTCTCGGGCAGGCGGCGGAGCGCGGCGCCGGCTTGGGCGTTCGCAGCACGGCGATCATGGCCGCCACGACCAGCGCCAGCGCCGCCCACTCGGGCGGCCCCGGGCGCTCGCCCAGCAGCAGCATCCCGGCGAACACGCCGACGATCGGCACCGGCAGCGAGGACATCGACGACACCGCGACCGGCAGCGTGCGCGCCAGCGTGAAGAACGCCCAGTGCGCGAGCGTGCCGGCCAGGAAGATGTTGTAGAGGACCGCGAACCACGCCGCGCCCGACAGGTCGTGCGGCAGCACCGGCGAGAACAGCGGCGCCATGATCGCGAGCGGCACCCATCCGAGCAGCATCATCCAGCCGGACACGACCGTCTGCGACAGCGGCAGCTTCCACTTCCGCACGAGGACGATGCCCATCGCCCACGAGATCGATGCGCCGAGGATCAGCAACGCCGCGACGGGCGCGCGCTCGAGATTGCGGATGTCGTCGAACAGCAGCAATCCCATGCCGAGCATGCCGAGCGCCAGGCCGACGATCTTGCGCCGCGACAGCGGCTCGTGCAGCAGCGCGAGCGAAAGCAGCACGCTCCACACCGGCATCGTGAACGCCAGGATCACGCTGCGTCCCGCCGGCAATTGCTGGACGCCGAAGAGCAGGAGGCCGTTCCAGCCGGTGATGTTGAAGAGCGCGAGCAGGCAGACCTTGCCCCACATCGTCGCGCGGAATGCGGATCGATTCGCCGGCGATCCAGCCGATGGCGAGGAGGCCGATCGCCGCGAAGGGCAGCGTCAGCGCGCGGAACGTAAGCGGCGCGAGCTCGGCGACGCCCATCTTCAGCACGGGCCAGTTGCAGCCCCAGACCAGGGTAATGATCGCAATCGGGGATGAGCGCGCCCGCGGTGACGCGGGTCGAAGTCTCGGCTCTGCGCCAACGCGAGGCACGCTCGCGCCGGCGCGGGTCTCGGCCGTCACCGGTCTCTCGCCGACGGCGGTGCGCCGTACTTGCTGGCATGGAGCGCGCGCGCCTGCGTGACCCAGCGCATCGCGGCGGATGCGTCCCGGAAACTCAGGCAGCTTCGCGTCGAATTCGTCGATGTCGCGTTCGCTCCAGCGCGCGATCTGGCGGTAGGTGGTGATGCCGAGCTGCTGCAGCATCCGCTCCAGCACGGGGCCGACGCCGACGATGAGCTTGAGGTCGTCCGGCGCGCCGGCGCCGAAGAACGGCGGCGGCGCGTTGTTCTCGAGATCGACCACGAGCTGCCGGTAGCGCGCGGTCTCGCCGCGCGAGGCCGCGAGCTCGGCGAAGAGTCTCCGGCGATCCTCGGCCAGGTCCGCGAGGTTGACGAGCGTCGCGTCGCGGGTGACGACGAGGCGCCGCAGCCTCGCGGTCTCGGCCTCGAAGCTCCGGATGATCCGCGCCCGCTCGGCGATCGCGCCGTCCGCCGGCTCCGCGGGCGCGGTCGGGCGCCGGGCGCGGAGACCGGCGCGGACGACCACGGGAGGAGGTGCCGCGACTATGGCGCTGGGTGCCTCGCGGCGGCATTCCTTGCGGTCCGCGTGACGCTGGCGATGCCGGCGGCCCGCCGCGTAACCGATCAGCAGCGCGATGGCGAGGGCGACGAGTACGGCGAGGATCGACACGGTGGTGGTCGGTTGCGAGCGGATCGGCAGGCGCGGGCGAACGAAGGGCGCACGACCCGCGAGGGGGCCGGAGCGCACGGCGCATTATCGCGCAAACCCGCGGCGTCGCGCCACGCGCACCGCCTGTTAGAATCGAACGTGAATTCACCTCTCGCCGCTCATGTCCGATCCCAACGACCGCCCATCGGCCCCCGCGGGTCAGGAACGGGACGCCCCCGCGGCCACCGCAACCACTCGGGGAACCGCCGTCCGAGCGCGTCGTCTCCGACGAACCGCGCCCGAAGCGGCCAGGTCTCGCTGTGGATGCTGGTCGGCGTCGGCGTCCTGGGCGTCGCTGCCGCCGCGTTGTTCTGGCAGGACGGCAAGCGCACGCAGCAGGCGCTGCGGGTCGAGGTGGCGCAACGCCTGTGCCGCCATCGAATCGTCGACGCAGGCCGCGGCGCGCGCGCAGACGCAGCTCGCGACGGACCTGCGCGATGCCCAGGCGAAGGTCACGCTCCTCGAAGCGCGGCTCGCGGAGTCGCAGGCCGAGCAGGCGGCGCTGGAGGCGCTCTACCGCGATCTCGCGCCGTCGCGCGACGAGATCGCGATCTCCGAAATCGAGCAGGTGCTCCTGGTCGCGAGCCAGCAATTGCAGCTCGCGGGCAACGTCCCGTCGGCGCTCACGGCGCTTCAGCTCGCCGACACCAAGCTGCAGCGTCTCGACCGCCCGCAGTTCGTGCCGCTGCGCCGCGCGCTGTCGCGCGACATGGATCGCCTGAAAGCCGTGCCGTACGTCGACATCGTCGGCATGAGCCTGAAGCTCGACCAGGCGACTCGCCGCCGTCGACACGCTGCCGCTCGCGATGGACGAGCGGGTGCCGCCGCCGCGCGCCGGACAAGGCGGCGCCGGTCGACGAATCGCCGTGGCGCCGTTTCCTGCGGGAAATGTGGGGCGATGTGAAGCAGCTCGTCCGGATCGAGATCGCGGACCGACCGGCGGCGCCGCTCGTGCCCGCGCAGCAGCAGTACTTCCTGCGCGAGAACCTGAAGCTTCGCCTCCTCACCGCGCGGATCGCCTTGCTCGCGCGGAACGACGCGAGTTTCGAGGCCGATCTCGCGGCCGTCGACGCGTGGCTCAAGCAGTACTTCGACACGCGCGCGAAACCCGTGCAGGCGCTGCAGGCGACCGTGCGGCAGCTCGCGGCGTCGCCGATGCCGGGGGAAACCCCCGATCTTTCCCGCAGCCTCGAAGCGCTGCGCGTGCTGCGGCTCTCGCAGGACCGCGCGCCGGGACGGGGACCCGCGGCGGCGCCGCGGCGCGCTAGGCACCTCCTAGCCGATGCGCGTCCTCTTCTGGTTCCTGCTCCTGGCCGGCGCGGCGGTCGCCGTCGCGCTCGCGGCACGCCTCACGACCGGCTACGCGCTGTTCGTCGCGCCGCCGTACCGCGTCGAGCTCTCGCTCAATCTGCTCATCGTCGTCGTGCTCGGCAGCTTCGTCGCCGGTTACATCGCGCTGCGGATCGTCCGGCGCACGCTCGGACTGCCCGAGGAAGTGCGCAAATACCGGCAACGGCAGCAGCAGGATCGCGCGCCGCGGCAAGGCAGGACGCGGCGGTCGTCGCGCTGCTCGAGGGCCGGTTCGGCCGCGCGCGGCAATTCGCGGAGGAAGCGCTGGCGATCCCGCAGTCGTCGGGCCTGTCCGCGCTGCTCGGTGCCCGCGCGGCCATCGCCACCCGGGAGTTCGCCGCCGCCGAGGCGCTGCTCGCGCGCGCCGATGCCGCGGTGCCGAGCCTCGCGGTGCCGCGATTGATGCTCGAAGCCGAGATGAAGCTGGAGCAGGGCCAGCCGCTCGAGGCGCTCGGCATCCTCGGCACGCTGCGGAAGGAGGCGGGCTCGCACACCGCCGCGCTGCGCCTCGAATTGCGCGCGCTGCAGGCTGCGGGCCGCTATGCGCGAGATCCCGCCGCTCGTCGACCAGCTCGTCAAGCGCAAGGCCTACGGCGCGACGGAAGGCGAATTCGTCCGCGCGGCCGCGCACGCGCAGGAGCTCGCGGCCCGCGTGCTCGACGGCGAGGGCCTGCGCGCCTACTGGTCGAAGCTGACCGATGCCGAGCAGCGGATGCCGAAGATCGCGCGCGCGGCGGCGCGCAGCTTCATCGCGCTGGGCGGCGATCGCGAGGCCGCCGATCTCCTGGCGAAGAGCCTCGAGCGCGAATGGAATTCGGACCTGGTCGCGCTGTACGCGCGAGTGCCGGCCGGCGGACGGCGCGCCGCAACTGGAGCAGGCCGAGCGCTGGCTCGCGCAGCATCGCGACGACGCGACGCTCCTGTACGCATTGGGCGTGCTGTGCGAGCGCGCGCAGCTGTGGGGCAAGGCGCAGACGTATTTCGAGGCGAGCCTTGCGGTCGAAGACACCTGGCGCACGCGCGTGGCGCTCGGCGAGCTCTTCGCGCGCCTCGACCGCACGTCCGAGGCCAACGCGCAGCTCGCCGACGGCGCTGAAGCTCGCGCTGGCGGAGCTCGAGCCGGGCTAGGCCGCGTACCCTGCCGTGCCGCCCGGCTGCACCGCATACGTGAAGCTGTCGGCGAAGAAATCCTCGGCCGGCAGCCCGCGCCGGTCGATGAAGCTCTTGCGCGCGGCGTCGACCATCGCCGGAGCGCCGCAGACGTAGACCTGGTAGCCCGAGAGGTCGGCGAAGTCGTCGAGCACCGCCTGGTGCACGAGACCGCCGCGGCCGTGCCAGTCGTCCTCCGGCAGCGGATCGGACAGCACCGGAATGTACGTGAAGTTGCGACTTCTCTGCTGCCAGGTGCCGGGGAGATCGGGCAGATAGAGGTCGCGCTTCGCGCGCGCTCCCCAGTAGAGCACCATCGGCCGCGTCGACGTCGATCTCCCGATGGAGCGCGTGCTCGATGATCCCTTTGATCGGCGCGAATCCGGTGCCGCCGGCCACGAAGATGATCGGCTTGTCCGATTCCTCGCGCAGGAAGAACGTGCCGAGCGGCCCTTCGAAGCGCAGGATCTCGCGTCCCTTGTACTCGTTGAAGAGCTGCTGCGTGAAGTGACCGCCGGGCACGTGCCGCACGTGCAGCTCGAGCAGCGCGTCGTCGTGCGGCGCCGTGGCGAGCGAAAAGCTGCGGCGGCGGCCGTCCTTCAGCAGGAGGTCGATGTACTGGCCGGCGAGAAACTGCAGGCGCTCGTTCGCGGGCAGCTTGATCTTCACGATGGCGACGTCGGGCGCCGGCTTGTCGATCGACTCGACGCGGCAGGGGAGCTTCCGGATCCGGATGTCGCCGCTCTTGCGCACTTCCTTGACCTCGAGCACGAGGTCGGTCAACGGCTGCGCGCAGCAGAAGAGCGCGAGGCCCGCGCGCTTCTCGTCGGCGGTGAGCGTCGACGCCTGGTGCGGACCGTAGTCGACCTGCCCTTCGAGGATCTTTCCCTTGCACGTTCCGCACGCGCCGTTGCGGCAGCCGTAGGGCAGGATCAGATCGGCGGCCATCGCCGCCGCGAGCACGGTGTCGCCGTCCGCGCACGCGAAGGAGTGGCCGCTGGGGTTTATGGTAATCTGGTGCGGCATGGTGTCGAGACCGATTCGAGAGTTCCCGCGCCGTGCGCGGGCGCGAAGAACGCGGGTGGTACAAGGTGATCCGGGTACTGTTGATCGGCTGCGGCGACGTGGCGCTACGCACGGCCCGCCTGCTCCATCCCAAAGTGCGCCTCTACGGGCTCACGCGCCGCGTCGAGGATGTCGCCAAGCTGCGCGCGCACGGCATCGTTCCCATCATCGGCGATCTCGACCGCCTCGCCACGCTCGACCGGCTGCGCGCGGCGCCGTTCGCGGTCCTGCACTTCGCGCCGCCGCCCTCCGACGGCCGCGACGATTCCCGCACGCGGAAATTGATCGCGGCGCTGGCGCGGGCGCGAAGCATACCACAGCGGTTCGTCTACATTTCGACGTCGGGCGTCTACGGCGACTGCGCCGGAGCGCGCGTGGCCGAGACCCGGCCGCGCCGCGCCGGCACGCCGCGCTCGCGGCGCCGGGTCGCGGCCGAGGAACGGCTGCGCGACTGGGCGAGGCGCTACGGCGTGGCGCTGTCGATCCTGCGCGTGCCCGGCATCTACGCCGAGACCCGGCTGCCGCTCGATCGCATTCGCCAGGGCACGCCGGCGCTTTCGCCGGACGACGACGTCTACACCAATCATGTCCATGCCGACGATCTCGCGCGCGCGATCGTCGCGGCGCTGTTCCGCGCGAAGCCCAATCGCGCGTACAACGTGAGCGACGACGCCGAAATGAAGATGGGCGGCTGGTTCGACGCGGTCGCCGACGCCTTCCAGCTCGCGCGCCCGCCGCGCGTGTCGTGGGAGGAGGCGGAGCGCCGGATCGCGCCGCTGCTGCTGTCGTTCATGAGCGAGTCGCGGCGCCTCGTCAACACGCGGATGAAGCGCGAGTTGCGCGTGCGCCTCCTGTATCCGACGCCGCAGCACCTCCTGACCGAGATCGCCCCGCGCGACTTGAAGAAGCAGCTCGCGCTGCCGCTGTGAGCGCGCCGGGCCGCCCCAAGCGCGAACGGGTCCCTCGCGGAGGGACGGCGCGAAGCGCCGAGGGTGTGCTATGACCGCGGCGTCACGTCGGCTGCGATCGCGGCGCGCATCGACGCCTACGAGCGGCTCATCCGGCTCGACAAGCCGATCGGCATCACGCTCCTGCTCTGGCCGACGCTGTCGGCGCTGTGGCTCGCGGCGCACGGGACGCCGACGGCCTCGCTCGTGCTGATCTTCACCCTGGGCACGATCCTCATGCGCTCGGCGGGCTGCGCCGTCAACGATTGGGCCGACCGCCGTTTCGACGGTTACGTCGAGCGCACCGCCGGCCGTCCGCTCGCCGCCGGCGAGATCGAGCCGTGGGAGGCGCTCGTCGGTCGCCGCGGTGCTGGCGCTCTGCGCCTTCCTCCTCGTGCTCGCGACCAACCGGACGACCATCGCTGCTGTCGTTTCCGGCGGTGGCCATCGCCGTTCGTCTATCCGTTCTTCAAGCGCTTCTTCGTGCTGCCGCAGGCGTTCCTCGGCATCGCGTTCTCGTTCGGCATTCCGATGGCGTACGCCGCGGTCTACGACGCGGTGCCGCCGATCGCGTGGTGGCTGCTCGTGCTCAATCTCTTCTGGGTCGTCGCCTACGACACCGAGTACGCGATGGTCGATCGCGACGACGACCTTCGCCTCGGCCTGCGCACGTCGGCGATCGCCTTCGGACGATTCGACGTCGTCGCCGTGATGCTCTGCTACGCGATCTACCTCGGCGGCATGGTGGCGATCGGGATGCGGCTTGCCCTGGGGCCGCTCTATTACGCCGGCCTTGCGGTGGCGCTCGGCTGCGCGGTGTTCCATTGGACGCTGATTCGGCGGCGCGAACGCGCTTCCTGCTTCAGGGCGTTCCTGCACAATCACTGGCTCGGATTGGCCGTGTTTGCCGGCGTGGCGCTCGACTATGCCGTGCGCCTCAGGGCGTGGCCGCGCTCGCTGTGAACGGGCGCGCCGATACCACGCTGCGCGGATTGCCGCCGGTGCTCTCCCGCGACGTGCGCGTGCTCGTTCTCGGCAGCTTTCCGGGCGAGGCATCGCTCGCCGCCGGCCAGTACTACGCGCATCCGCGCAATCATTTCTGGCCGCTCGCTCGCGGCGGTGACCGGCGTGCCGCTTGCCGCGTTGCCTTATCGCCGGCGGCTCGCCGCGTTGCGCGCGAGCGGCATCGGGCTCTGGGACGCGATCGTCGCGTGCCGGCGGCAGGGCAGTCTCGACGGCGCGATCCGCGACGCGGAGCCCGCCGACAGCCGCGCGCGTGCGCCGCGCGGCGCCGGCGCTCGCGCTCGTCTGCTTCAACGGGCAGACCGCGGCACGGGCGCTTCCCGCGTGGCGCGATGCGGGATATGCGACGCTCGCGTTGCCGTCGTCGTCGCCGGCGTATACGCGGCCCTTCGCGGAAAAGCTCGCGGCATGGCAGGCGATCGGCGCCTTCCTGCGCGACAGCGAGGCGCAGTGCGCCATGACGCCGGCGCGGTGGCGAAGGCTCGCGGGCGTTGCGCTGACTGCGATGGCGGATCGGTTCGTGCGCGATGCGCGACCCGCGGCGGGTGCCGGGCCCGAACGGGTGTCGTTCGATTCGCTCGATCGCGATCCGGCGACCGGCGCGCCGGTGCGCCTCACGGGGCTCCTGTTCCGGCCCAGGGCGCGCCGGGCGCCCGCCATCCCGCGGTCGTCGCCTTGCACGGCTGCGGCGGCATGTACAGCACGCTCGCGTCGCGGCGCGACGCGCTGTCGCTGCGGCACCAGGCGATGGCGGAGCTGCTGGCCGCGGAAGGCTATGTCGTGCTGTTCCCCGACAGCTTCCGCCCGCGCGGGCAGGAGGAGATCTGCACGATCGAGAACCGGCAGCGAACCATCACCCAGGTGCATCGGCTGCGCGATGCGCAAGGCGCGCTTCTGCTATCTGCAGTCGCGCGGGGACGTGGCGCCCGATCGCATCGCGATGCTCGGCTGGTCGCACGGCGGAAGCACCGTGCTGGCGACGGAGAACGCGAAGCATCCCCGCGGTCGCCCGGTGGAAGGAGCGGCGCCGGATCGCCGCCGTATTTTCGCGCCGGGGTCGCGTTCTACCCGGGATGCATCGACTCGCTGCGCACCGCGGATAGGCTATGCGCGCGGCGGCGCCGCTCACGCTCTTCGTCGGCGGCGCCGACGACTGGACCGCGCCGCAGCCTTGCATCGATCTCGCCGACCGCCTGATCGCCGCGGGCGAGCCGGTGACGATCACCGTGTATCCCGACACCTACCACGGCTTCGACGGGCCGCCCGCGCAGGGACGGATGCGGCTCGACGTGCCGAACGGCGTCAATCCGGGCGGCGGCGTCACGATCGCGCCCAATCCCGCGGCGCGGGACGACGCGTACGCGAAGCTGAAGCAGTTTCTGCGCGCGCAGATCGGCACGCGGTAGCGGCGCGAGGTGCACCGAATTCCGGGTCATCGCCGGCGAGGCGCTGCCGGCGCGGGCAGGAAGCGCGAGCGATTTGATAGGATGCGCGCTTTGCCGGGAAATCCGGGCGACGGGGAAACGCCATGGCAGGGTCGATGGTCGCAATCGCGCGCGCGGCGGCGGTGCTCCTGTGCGCGCTCGTCGCGGCCACGGCGTCGCCGCGCAATCGCTCGCGCCCGACATCGTGGTGACCAGGACGATCAACGCGCCGGCTGGCCCGCCGTGATGGCGGGCCTCGAAAACCGCTTCCGGCCGAAATAGCGAACGCCATGGATCTCGGTTTCGTGGGCAAGGTCGTCGTCGTCACCGGCGCGAGCAAGGGCATCGGGTTCGCGTGCGCCGAAGCGTTCGTGCGCGAAGGCGCGAAGGTCGCGCTGGTGTCGCGCAGCGACGCCAATCTCGACGCCGCGCTCGCGCGAATCCAGGCCGCGGCGCACGCTCCGCGCAAGTACGTCGCCGACCTCGTCCGGGCGGAGGAAGCCGCCCGCGTGATCGATGCCGTCGAACGCGACCTCGGGCCGATCGAGGTCCTCGTCAATTCGGCGGGCGCGGCACGCCGTTACGCGCCGGCCGATCTCGATGCCGCCGCCTGGCATGCCGCGATGGACGCGAAGTACTTCAGCTATATCCACCCGATCGCCGCCGCGCTGCCGCGCATGGCCGGTCGCGGTCGGGGCGCCATCGTCAACATCATCGGCTCGGGCGGCAAGGACGCCGAGCCCGGTGCACCTGCCGGGAGGCGCCGCCAACGCTGCGCTGATGCTGGCGACCGCGGGCCTCGCCGCCGCGTTCGCGCCGAAAGGCGTGCGGATCAACGGCATCAATCCCGGGGCCACGCTCACCGGTCGCGTGCAGGAAGGGCCTCGCCGTCGAGGCGAAGATGACGGGCCTCGCCGAGGACGTGCTCCTGCAGCAGATGCAGGCGAAGATCCCGCTCGGCCGCCTCGGCACGCCGGAGGAAGTGGCGCAGGTCGCGCTGTTTCTCGCGTCCGCGCACGCGAGCTACGTCACGGGCGCCATTGTTCCCATGGACGGCGCAGCCAATCCCGTCATCTGAAACACGCGCGGGCGGCTCGCCGTCACCGATCCTTTCATCACTGCCCTACCCGGAGAATTCCCATGTTGACCGACATCGAGATCGCCCAGCGCGCGAAACTGCTACCGATTGCGGAGGTGGCCTCGCGACTCGCGATCGCCCCCGACGCGCTCGTGCCCTACGGCCGGACCAAGGCGAAGATCTCGCTCGACTGGATCAAAGGGCTCGAAGGGCGCCCCGACGGCAAGCTCATCCTGGTGTCGGCGATCAGTCCCACGCCGGCGGGCGAAGGCAAGACCACGACCACCGTCGGCCTGGGCGACGGCTTGAACCGCATCGGCAAGAAGGCGGCGGTGTGCCTGCGCGAGCCTTCGCTCGGCCCGGTCTTCGGGATGAAGGGCGGCGCCGCGGGCGGCGGCTACGCGCAGGTGGTGCCGATGGAAGACATCAACCTGCACTTCACCGGCGACTTCCACGCGATCGGCGTCGCCAACAACCTGCTCGCCGCGCTGCTCGACAATCACATCCACCACGGCAACGCGCTCGGCATCGACGTGCGGCGCATCACGTGGAAGCGCGTGATGGACATGAACGACCGCGCGCTGCGCGACATCACCGTGGCGCTGGGCGGTCCCGGCAACGGCTTTCCGCGGCAGGACGGCTTCGACATCGTCGTCGCCTCCGAAGTGATGGCGATCTTCTGCCTCTCCCAGTCGCTCGACGATCTCAAGGCGCGGCTCGGCAAGATCGTCGTCGGCTACACGCGCGACCAGAAACCCGTGCTCGCGCGCGACCTCGACGCCCACGGCGCCATGACGGTGCTGCTGAAGGACGCGCTCGCGCCCAATCTCGTGCAGACGCTCGAGAACAATCCGGCGTTCATCCACGGCGGCCCCTTCGCCAACATCGCGCACGGCTGCAACTCGGTGATCGCGACCAAGACGGCGCTGAAGCTCGCCGACTACGTCGTCACCGAGGCCGGCTTCGGCGCGGACCTCGGCGCGGAAAAGTTCATCGACATCAAGTGCCGCAAGTCCGGCCTGCGGCCGAGCCTGGTCGTGCTGGTCGCGACGATCCGCGCGCTCAAGTATCACGGCGGCGCCGAGTTGAAGGAGCTCACGAAGGAGAACCTGCCTGCGCTGGAGAAGGGTGTCGCCAACCTGGAGCGGCACGTCAACAACATCCGCAACCACTACGGCCTGCCCTGCGTGGTCTCCATCAACCACTTCACGTCGGACACCGACGCCGAGATCGCGCTCCTGCGGCAGAAGGTCGGCGCATCACGACGCGCCGGTGGTCGTCGCCCGGCACTGGGCCGACGGCAGCAAGGGGTCCGAGGAGCTCGCGCGCACGGTGGTCGACGTGATCGGGCGCGTGCCCGGCAACTTCCGCTTCGTCTACGAGGACGCCGACACGCTGTGGGACAAGATGACCAAGGTGGCGACGAAGATCTACGGCGCCTCCGAAGTGGCCGCCGACAGCAAGGTGCGCGCGCAGATCAAGAAGCTGCAGGCGGACGGCTACGGCCACTATCCGGTGTGCGTCGCGAAGACCCAGTATTCGTTCTCGACCGATCCGCGCTGCGCGGCGCGCCGTCCGGCCACGTCGTCAACGTCCGCGAAGTGCGGCTCGCGGCCGGCGCGGAGTTCATCGTGATGATCTGCGGCGACGTGATGACGATGCCCGGGCTGCCGAAGGAGCCGTCGGCGGCGAGGATCGACATCGACGCCGACGGCAAGGTGGTCGGGCTGTTCTGACGCTACCTTTCGCGCACGAAGAACGTCATCACCGCGCCGAACGCGGCGCTGCCTGCCAGCACGGCGATGCCCATGTCCCATGCGGCGGCGGAATCGCCCGCGGCGCGCCCGCGGTCGAGAATCGCCCCCACGAGCGGCTGCAGGATGCCCGTGCCGAGAAAGATGCCGACGTTGACGATCGACGTCGCGATGCCCGAATGCTCGGGCCGGTTGACTTCCTTGGCGACGGCCCACGTCAGCGTGAATCCGGGAATCAGGAGCCCCATCAGCCCGAACCACGCGAGGGTCGCCGCGCAGCGGCCACTGCACGTGCAGGAGCCACGGCAGCCAGGACGCCGCGTACAGGACCGCGTAGACGCGCAAGACGCCGCGGCGGTTGCGTAATCGGTCGGACACCGTCCCGACCAGCACGCGAACCGAACGCGACGCCGAGCAGCAGCAGGCTCGTGTGCTGCGGCGGCCGTGACGCGCGACATGCGCGTACGTCTGTTCGAGGTAGGGAATCGCCCAGAGGCCGGCGAACGCGAGATAGCTGCCGGCGATGCCGACGTTGACGAAGAATCCGGGCCACGTGGCCGGATTCGACAGCACGGACGTCAGCGCCTGCGCCCAGTGCATTTCGGTCCGCGCGGTCGGCCGGCAGCGCGTGCACCGGGCGCAAATCCCAGATCCTCGGGCCGGTCGCGCACCTTGAGCCACGAGGCGACGCCGAGCGCGATCGAAAGCGCCGCGAGACCCAGGAACACGACGCGCCACGACGTTTGCGTGACGAGCCACGCGAGTGGCGCACCGGCGATCACCGCGCCGAGATTGCCGGCGAACATGGTGACGCCGTTCAGCGTCGCGAACCGGCCCGCGGGAAACCACACCGCGCTCACCTTGAGGATCGCGATGAACGCGACCGACACGCCGACGCCGACGAGCGTGCGTCCGACGGCGGCGATCTCCCAGGTCGGCGCGAGCGCGAACGCGATGGAGCCGAGCCCCGCGACCAGCGAACCTGCCGACAGCAGCCGTCGCGGCCCCATCGTGTCCGCCAGCACGCCGACCGGCACCTGCAGCACCATGTACACGTAGAAATACGTGGCGGCGAGCGTGCCCAGCACCGCGCTGTTGATGGCGAACGCGCGCGCGAGCTCGCCGGCGATCGCGGCCGGCGCCGTGCGATGGAAGAACGACAGCAGGAAGCTCGCGAGCGCGATGCCGAAGATCACGCGGCGCGCGCGGATGAAAGGGGGGTCGGACCGGGTGCTCGGCGTGGACATTCCGCATTTTAGGGTATCGTACCGCGATGAAATTTTCCGACCTCCGCGACTTCCTCGCGCAACTCGAGCGCCGCGGCGAGTTGAAGCGCATCGTCGCCGGCGTCGATCCGCGGCTCGAGATGACCGAGATCTGCGATCGCGTGCTGAAGGCCGGAGGCCCCGCGCTGCTGTTCGAGCGACCAACAGGGTTCGACGGAGCGGGCGGGCGCCCCCGAATACCGGTGCTCGGCAATCTGTTCGGCACGCCGACGCGGGTCGCCCTCGGCATGGGCGAGGAGTCAGTGGCCGCCTTGCGCGAAGTCGGCAAGCTGCTCGCGTTCCTCAAGGAGCCCGAGCCGCCGAAGGGCCTCAAGGATGCGTGGCAGAACACGCGACCCCTGTTCATGCAGGTGATGCAGATGGCGCCGAAGGAACGCAAATCGGCGCCGTGCCAGGAGATCGTCTGGGAAGGCGCCGAGGTCGACCTCGCGCGATTGCCCGTGCAGACATGCTGGCCCGGCGACGCCGGACCGCTCATCACCTGGGGGCTTACGGTGACGCGCGGGCCGCACAAGACGCGGCAGAATCTCGGCATCTACCGGCAGCAGGTGCTGCGATGGGCGCGCGCGAAACAAGGTGATCCTGCGCTGGCTCGCCCACCGCGGCGGCGCGCTCGACTTTCGCGATCACGCGCTGCAATCGCGGGGTGAGCCGTTTCCGGTAGCCGTCGCGCTGGGCGCCGATCCGGCGACGATCCTGGGCGCGGTGACACCCGTCCCCGACTCGCTGTCCGAATACCAGTTCGCGGGACTGCTGCGCGGCTCGCGCACCGAGATCACACGCTGCCTCACCCACGCACTCCAGGTTCCGGCCACGGCCGAAATGGTGCTCGAAGGCTTCATCCGTCCCGATGCGGGCGATCCGACCGGCTACGAGACCGCCGCGGAAGGTCCGTTCGGCGATCACACCGGCTACTACAACGATGTCGAGCGCTTTCCGGTGTTGACCCTCGAGCGCATCACGATGCGCCGCGATCCGATCTACCACTCGACCTATACCGGCAAGCCGCCCGACGAGCCCGCGGTGCTGGGCGTGGCGCTGAACGAGGTGTTCGTGCCGCTCCTGCAGAAGCAGTTTCCGGAGATTGCGGACTTCTATCTGCCGCCCGAAGGCTGCTCGTACCGTCTCGCCGTCGTCGCGCTGAAGAAGCAGTATCCGGGCCACGCCAAGCGCGTCATGTTCGGCGTGTGGAGCTTCCTGCGCCAGTTCATGTACACGAAGATGATCGTCGTGACCGACGACGACGTGAACATCCGCGACTGGAAGGAAGTGATCTGGGCGCTCACCACGCGGGTCGATCCCGCGCGCGACACGCTCATCGTCGAGCACACGCCGATCGACTACCTCGATTTCGCCTCGCCGGTGGCGGGGCTCGGCAGCAAGATGGGCATCGACGCGACGAACAAGTGGACGGGCGAGACGGCCCGGGCGTGGGGCCGCACGATCGCGATGGATCCGGCGGTGAAGGCGCGCGTCGACGCGCTGTGGGGCGAACTCGGTCTCTAGTTCCTAGCGCGGCCGGTCGCGCCAGTCCCGCGCGAGGCGGAGGGCGACGAGCGCGAACGAGGCATACCTCAGCCAGCGGGCGAGGCGATGGGTGCCGGCGAGCGGTCCCATCAGCGTGATCAGCGTGGCAGCCAGCGGACGCGAGCGCGCGAGGCGATCGGCGACGGTCGCAGGCGTGACGATCGATCTGATCTCGTGCGCCGCGAGCGCGACCCGTTGGCGGTCGAGCTCGGCGCGCGTGGCAAGCAGCGCCTTGCGCTCGGCCCGAACGGCGTCACCACCCAGCTCATTTGCCGTCCCCGAACCGGGTCGCGAGCCACGCGCGGTCGCGTTCGAGCTCGGCCAGCGTCGCCGCGAAGGCCGGCGCATCGGTCTTTCTGCGAACCGACAGCCGCCAGAGCGCCAGCAGGCCGAGCAGCGCGTAGAGGATCGTCACTCCGCAAAGCACCGCGACTCGATACGTGTCCCAGAACAGCACAACCACCAGCAGCGACGCGGCCAGGATGGCAAAGGCAAAGCACGCTGCCGCGATCCCGGCGAGGGCGAGATTGTGCGCCGTGCGCGCACGCGCTTCCTCGAACTCGAGCGCGGCGAGCTCGAGCCGCGTCCGTCCCAATCCGAGGAGCGCCGCGCCGAGGTGCGCTGCCGCGCTCCTCAAGCCGCGCCGAACGCGCGGAGGCGTGTCGTCGCTCACTGCCGCGCGCTAGCGTCGGTTCATCAGCAGGCCGATGGCGAACCCGGCCACGGCCGCGATGCCGATCGCCTGCCACGGGTGATCATGCACGTAATCGTCGGTGGCGCGAGCCGCGGCCTTGGCGCGATCGACCGCCTCGCCTTCGATCTCCTGCAGCTTGAGCTTGGCGCGCAAAAGCTGGGTCTCGACCTGCGAGCGCAGGTCGCGCGCCTTGTCGCCGGTTTCCACGGACGCGCGCTTCAGCATCTCTTCCGCTTCGGCCAGCACGGCGGCCACATCGTCGACGAGCCGTTCGCGGCCGTCTTCGGCATTCTCGGTCATGGTGAACTCCTATTCGAACGCGCGCGCCCGGTGCGGGAAGCACCGGGGACGCGATCCCGATTATAAGCTTCGATCGTGCATAATTTCGTCCCCTCCATCGAATCCTAAGGAACGCCATGGCGAAGCTCCCGGCCGTCGACCCGGCCGCTGTCCCCGAGAAGCGCGGCTCGATCTATCCGGAGCCCTTCCGCTCGCGCATGGGCGATCGCGCGAAGCGCAGGTTGGGCGAGGCCTGCGGACTCACGCGCTTCGGCGTGAACCTCGTCACGCTCGGCCCGGGCGGCCAATCGGCCCTCCGGCACTGGCATACGCTCGAAGACGAGTTCGTCTATGTGCTGACGGGCGAAGTGGTTCTCGTCACGAACGACGGCGAGCAGACGCTGACGCCCGGAATGTGCGCGGGGTATCCGGCCGGGAAGAAGGACGCGCACCACTTCATCAACCGGAGCGCCGCGGCGGCGACGTATCTCGAAATCGGCAACCGGGTCGAGGGCGACAACGCGTTCTACCCGGACGACGATCTCCTTTGGGTCGAGGACGAGAACGGCTTCGCTGCCGCGCACAAGGACGGCCGGCGGTATTGAGCTTCGGCTCGCGTCGAGCGGCGGCCCGTATTGATTTTGGGCGGACGCAGCCGCATATTCCTGCCTGCGGCCAAGTGGGTCGCGACTTGCGAGGGTTGACGCCATGGCCGACTTTCCCGCCCCCAATGCCGGCACCGCCGGCAGCCCGCCGATTTCCGCAGGGTTGCTCGCTTACGCCCTGTTCGGCACCGCGGCCGTCATCGCGCTCGCATCGTCCGGGTTTCCCGCGGCGGCGCCGCTGATGGGTCTCATCGGCATCGCGGGCCTGATCGTCGCCTACGTGAAGCGTGACGACGCGCAGGGTACGTGGGTCGCCTCGCATCTCACGTGGCTCATCCGGACGTTCTGGTTCTCGTTCCTCTGGGGTGTGGTGGGCGCCCTCGTGCTGCTGGTGCTCGGCATCATCCTCATCGGCATCCCGATCGCGCTCCTCATCTGGGCGGTCGCGTCGATCTGGGTGATCTACCGGGTGATCCGCGGCTATCTGCTGTTCAAGGAGAGCAAGCCGATCCCGGGTCTGTAACGCCCGCGCCGCGCGCCGCGTCATCGGCGCCGCGGCGGCCACGCGGCGCCGTTGCGGTAGACCCATTGCACCAGGTAGTCGAGCGCGCCCTGCGCGCGTAGCGCGTTCGCGTGGTTGACGATCGCGACCACGGCGAAGCGGCGGCCGTCGTTGTCGATCACGTAGCCCGCCATCGCGCGGACGCCGTCGAGCGTTCCCGTCTTCAGCAGCGCCTGCCCGGCGACGGTGCCGTCCAGGAACCGCCGCTGCAGCGTGCCGTCCATCGCCGCGACCGAGAGCGAGCTCGCGAACTCGTCGCGCACGCGGCTCCCGTCGGCCGCGATCAGCAGCCGCGCGAGGCTGCCGGCGCTGATCCGCTCGCGGCGCGACAGCCCGGAACCGTTGTCGAGCACGAGCTCGGGCATCTTGAGGTTTCGTCGGGCGAGCCAGCTCTGCACCGCTTCCGTCGCGCGCGCCACGGTCGCAGGCGGTGGAGCGCGGGCGGTGGCGAGGGTCAGGAAGAGCTGCCGCGCCATGACGTTGTTCGACAGCTTGTTGATGTCGCGGACGACGTCCCACAGCGGCGGCGAATCGAGCGTGGCGAACGGTGTGGCGCCCGGCCGGCGCGACGCCCTCCTTCCAGCGTCCTTCGAAGCGCCCGCCCGCCGCGCGAAAGTAGGTGTCGAACATCCCGTGCACGTACGTCGGGTGGTCGAGCAGCGACACCCACCAGTCGCGCTCGCCGCAGGACGCGGGGTAGCGGCCGGCGAAGGCCGCCTCCGCGCGCGTGCCCCGATCGACGAATGAGGCGCCGATCATCGCCCGCCAGTCGCCGCAGGGCCCCGTCGCGAGCTTCGGCGGCGCGCCGAGCGCCACGGCGCCCAGCGACGGCTCGACCGTTTCGACCGCCGCGTCGGCGTCGGTACCGGGAGCGAAGCGCGAACTTCACGGACTTGAAGTTGACGAGCAGCGCGTCCGGACCGACGTTGTACGGTTTCAGCGGCTCGCCGTCGAACGCGCCCGCATCGTGTGCGAGGGGCGCGAAGTAGCTCCGGTCGAGGACGAGGTCGCCCTCGCACATTCGCGAGCCCCTTGTCGCGCAGCATCGCCATGAACGCCTGCCACCGCTCGAGCGTGATCTTGGGGTCGCCGCCGCCCTTCAGTACGAGATTGCCGCGCAGCACGCCGGCGTCGAGCGGCCCGTCGAGATAGGCAGTGGTCTGCCATTGAAAATCCGGGCCGAGGAGCTCCAGCGCGGCAAACGTCGTGACGAGCTTCATGACCGACGCCGGGTTATACGCGCGGTCCGGCCGCTGCGAGAAGAGCGGGCGGCCTTCGGTGACGTCCTGGACGACGACGCCGACGGCAGTGAGCGGCACGCCCGCGTCGAGGAAGGCCCGGCCGACGTCACGGGGCAGCGCGGCCGTGGCAGGCAGCGTAGCGGCGGCAAGCGCGAGAGCCAACGCGAGCGCGCAGGCGGCGCGATCCGGCCTAGGCCGCATCCACAATTTCCGTCGTCCGCGCGACGAGGAGCGCGAACTCGTCGTCGGTCAGGATGTAGGGCGGCATGAAATAGACGGTCCGGCCGAGCGGCCGCAGCAGGAGCTCGCGCGCGACACCTTGCGCGAAACACCAGCGCGCGAAATCGGCGCGCTCCGTGTCGACTTCGAAGGCCCAGATCATGCCGCGATGCCGGAAAGCGCGAACCTTCGGGTGCGCGGCAAGCGCGCCGGCGAGGGCCGTCCAGCGCAGGGCCTTCGCGCGATTGCGCTCCAGCACGTCGTCGGCGCGAAAGATGTCGAGCACGGCGAGCGCCGCCCGGCAGGCGAGCGCGTTGCCCGTGTAGGAGTGCGAGTGCAGGAACGCGCGGCTCGTGTCGTCGGCGTAGAAGGCGGCGAAGATCGCGTCGCTCGACAGCACGCAGGACAGCGGCAGATAGCCGCCGGTGATGCCCTTCGACAGGCAGATCAGGTCGGGAACGATTCCCGCCTGTTCGCAGGCGAACATCGTTCCGGTCCGGCCGAAGCCGGTCATGATCTCGTCCGCGATCAGGAGCACGTCGTGGCGCGTGCACAGCTCGCGTGCCCGCGCGAGGTAGTGTGGATCGTGCATCGCCATTCCGGTCGCGCCCTGCACCAGCGGCTCGACGATGAAGGCGGCGATCGTCGCGTGATGGCGGGCGAGGTGCGCCTCGAGCGCTGCTGCGGCGTGCACGGCGACGTCGCGCGGGGATTCGCCCGGCGCGGCGAGCCGCGCATCGGGCGACGGCACCGTCATGTTGCGTTTGAGGAGCGGCGCATAGACGTCGCGGAAGAGCGCGACATCGGTCACCGCCAGCGCGCCCAGCGTCTCTCCGTGATAGGCACCCGCAAGCCGAGAGATAGGTGCTCTTCTCCGGCCGACCGCCATTGTTCCAGTAGTGGAATGCCATCTTCAGCGCGATCTCGGTCGCCGCTGCGCCGTCGGAGCCGTAGAACGCGTGGCCGAGGCCTCCCGGCGCCAGCGCCGCGAGTCGTTCCGAGAGCTCGACCACCGGCCGATGCGTGAAGCCGGCGAGCATCACGTGCTCGAGCTCGCCGAGCTGCGCGGCGATCGCGGCGCCGATGCGCGGATTCGCGTGGCCGAACAGGTTGACCCACCACGAACTCACCGCGTCGAGATAGCGACGACCGTCGAAGTCGTAGAGCCATGCGCCGTCGCCCCGCGCGATGGCCACGAGCGGCAGCGTCTCGTGCTGTTTCATCTGCGTGCACGGATGCCACACGGCGCGCAGGCTGCGATCGAGCCACGCGGCGCTTCGGCCGATGCTGGCGATCGTGTCCGGCCCGGTGGTCGGCGACTGGCCGGGTGGGGAATAAACGATCGGGGCGGGTGTTTCTCTCATGGAGGGTGCGCGGTAGGCGAATTATACCGACGGCCCGTGCGCCGCCCCTCTCGCCGCCGCCGTGTTGTACCGCCTCGTCAGCGGCTTGACATTCACCTGAGGATATCGCGATGGCGCGAATCGACGGCGGATTGCTCTTGTTCCTGCTGTGCGCGCGTTTCGCGCCCGCGACGCGGACGAGGCCAAGGGAACCCGCTAGGGGCTGCCGGTGGATCCCGTTTTCGAGTGGGCGCGCGCCACCCTCTGCTGCATGCGCTTGACCGCCGCGACGAGCTCCTGCGTGATCCCGGGCTCGCGCACCGAATGTCCCGCATCTGGCACGACGACGTACTCGGCCTCCGGCCACGCGCGGGCGAGCGCGTCCGCAGTCACCGGCGGGCAGATGATGTCGTAACGCCCCTGGACGATCGTGCAGGGGAGATGCCGGATGCGCCCGATGTTCGCGACGAGTTCGTCGGGCGCGAGGAAACCTCGATGGACAAAATAGTGGGCTTCGATGCGCGCGATGGCGAGCGCCGAGTCGTCGCTGTCGCACCTCGGGAGCGGGTCGGCGGGCGGCAGGAGCTTCGAGCACGCGCCCTCGTAGCGGTCCCACGCCTGCGCGGCGGGCAAATGCACGGCAGGATCGCCATGCGTGAGGCGCCGGTAGTAGTTGCCGAGGAGGTCGCCGCGCTCGGCCGGCGGCAGGAACTCGGAGAAGGCCCGCCACGCCTCGGGAAACACGTAGCGCATGCCATGCATGAACCAGTCGAGCTCGGACGGCCGGGCGAGGAAGATCCCGCGCAACACCAGTCCGAGGCAGCGCTCGGGGTGCGCTTCGGCGTAGGCGAGCGCCAGCGTCGAGCCCCACGAGCCGCCGAAGAGAAGCCACCGGTCGATCCCGAGATGCCGGCGCAACCGCTCGAGGTCGGCGACGAGATGCGGCGTCGTGTTGTCGACGAGCTCCGCGGACGGCGCCGAGCGCCCCGCGCCGCGCTGGTCGAACAGCACGATGCGCCAGAATTGCGGATCGAAGTAGCGGCGGTGGTGCGGCAGGCAGCCCCCGCCCGGTCCGCCGTGCAGGAACACGATCGGCACCCCTTCGTGGTTGCCGCAGGTTTCCCAATACAGCGTGTGCCGCGCGTCGACTTTGATCCTGCCCGTCGCGTAGGGGTCGACCTCGGGGAAGAGAACGTCGCTCCGCTGTCGCGTGTTGTCGGGCATGGGGTCGAAAGTATGCAGGAAAACGCCGGCACCGGCGACGCATCCCGCCGCAATGCCGACCGCGAGCCTATAATCGACGGTCATGCTGCCCGGCCCCGCACGACGATGGAATCGCTGCACGCCCGCCTGACCGTCGCGGCGTGCCTCCCCGCCGAGGCCGACCGCGCGCTCCTGATCGGGCGCGTGTGGTTGCCGGCGGCAGCCGGCCCCGCACTCGTGCGCGTCACCAAGGATGCCGTCATCGACCTGTCGCGCGTCGCCGCGACGACGAGCGCCCTGCTCGAGCAGGACGACCCTGTCGCGGGGGTCCGCGGTGCGTCGGCAACCCAGCGGATCGGATCGACCGCGGAAATTCTCGCCAACTCGGCGGCGGACGACCCCGACCCTCGCCTCCCCAGCTTCCTTGCGCCCTGCGACCTGCAGGCGATCAAGGCGAGCGGCGTCACGTTCGTGTCGAGCATGCTGGAGCGCGTCATCGAGGAACAGGCGCGGGGCGATCCGGGGAAGGCCGACGCGGTGCGGGCGTCGCTCGTGGCGCTGATCGGCGACGATCTCGCGAACGTGCGCCCGGGATCGAAGGAAGCGGCACGCGTCAAGGACGCTCTGGTCGCGCAAGGCGCCTGGTCGCAATACCTCGAAGTGGGCATCGGACCCGATGCCGAGATCTTCACGAAGGCGCCGCCGATGTCGGCCGTGGGGATCGGTGCGGAAATCGGCATCCATCCGAAATCGGAGTGGAACAATCCCGAGCCCGAAATCGTGCTGGCGGTGAACAGCCGGGGCCGGACGGTCGGCGCCACGCTCGGCAACGATGTCAACTTGCGCGACTTCGAAGGGCGCAGCGCGCTCCTGCTCGGCAAGGCGAAGGACAACAACGCCTCCTGCGCGATCGGGCCCTTCATCCGCCTGTTCGACGATGGCTTCGGCATCGACGACGTGCGCCGCTGCGAGCTCGCAATGCGGGTCGACGGTCCCGAGGGGTTCACGCTCGAAGGCGCCAGCTCGATGGCGATGATCAGCCGCGATCCGCTCGATCTCGTCACCCATGCGATCGGTCCCAACCATCAGTATCCGGACGGGCTGGTGCTCTACCTCGGCACGATGTTCGCGCCGACGAAGGACCGCTTCGGCCCGGGGCAGGGCTTCACGCACGCGGTCGGCGACATCGTCACGATCGCAACGCCGAAGCTGGGTGCGCTCGTCAACCGGGTCAACCACTCCGACAAGATCCGGCCGTGGACTTTCGGCGCCGGCGCGCTCATGGGCAATCTCGCGCGGCGCGGACTCCTCTGACGCGCGGTCGCAACCTTCACGAACGGAACCCTACGATGCAGGACGTCCACCGCAATTACGTCGCCGGCGAATGGGTCGGCGGCGCGTCGGCCAAGGCCAACCGCAATCCTTCGAACGTCGGCGACGTGATCGGCGAATACGCGCAGGCCGACGCAGCGCAGACGCGCACCGGCGATCGCCGCGGCGAAAGCGGCGGCTCCGGCGTGGGCCGTGGGCTCGATCCAGGAGCGATCGAACCTGCTCGACCGCGTCGGCACCGAGATCCTGGCGCGCAAGGACGAGCTCGGCCGCCTCTTGTCGCGCGAGGAGGGCAAGACGTTGCCGGAAGGCGTGGGCGAGGCCGCACGGGCGGGGCACATCTTCAAGTTCTTCGCGGGCGAGGTGTTGCGCCTCACGGGCGACAAGCTGCCGTCGGTGCGGCCGGGCATCGACGTCGAGGTGACGCGCGAGCCGGTCGGCGTGGTCGGCCTCGTCACGCCGTGGAATTTTCCGATCGCGATTCCGGCATGGAAGATCGCCCCCGCGCTCGCCTACGGCAACACGGTGGTGTTCAAGCCCGCCGATCTCGTGCCGGGATGCGCGTGGGCGCTGACGGAGATCCTGGCGAAGGCGGGCATACCGGCCGGCGTGTTCAACCTGGTGATGGGACGCGGCTCGGTCGTCGGTGAGGTGCTGGTGAGCGATCCCGATGTCGCGGCGATCAGCTTCACGGGCTCGGTCGGCACGGGTCGCGGCATCGCGGCGAAGGCGGCCGCGCGGATGGCCAAGATCCAACTCGAAATGGGCGGCAAGAACCCGCTGGTGGTGCTCGACGACGCCGACCTGCCGACGGCCGTCAATGCCGCGATCCAGGGGGCGTACTACTCGACGGGCCAGCGCTGCACGGCGTCGTCGCGCCTCATCGTCACGGCCGGCATCCACGATCGCTTCGTCGCGGCCATGACCGACAAGCTCCAGGCGCTCAAGGTCGGCGATGCGCTTGCCGCCGGCACGGACATCGGTCCCGTCGTCGACGACAGCCAGCTCGAGCAGGACCTGCGATATCTCGAGATCGGCAAAGGCGAGGGGGCGAAGCTCGCAGTGGGCGGCGAGCGCTTGCAGCGCGACACCGACGGCTATTACCTGTCGCCGGCATTGTTCACCGGCGCCGACAACCGGATGCGCATCGCGCGCGAGGAGATTTTCGGGCCGGTCGCCTGCGTGATTCGCGCGAAGGACTACGACGAGGCGCTAGCCGTCGCCAACGACACGGAGTTCGGCCTGTGTTCCGGCATCGTCACGACGTCGCTCAAGCACGCGTCGCACTTCAAGCGGCACGCGCAGGCGGGAATGGTGATGGTGAACCTGCCGACGGCAGGCGTCGACTACCACGTGCCGTTCGGCGGCCGCAAGGGCTCGAGCTACGGTCCGCGCGAGCAGGGACGCTACGCCGCGGAGTTCTTCACGACGGTGAAGACGGCGTACATCGCGCCGTAATTGGGGGAGTTCGATCCACCGGCGGACAGTATCCGCCGGGCCGACCGAGGCTGCGCCGCTCGGGCAGATGCCTGTATGGCACGTACATCGGCTACAATTTCGCCTTCGTGGCGTCTTTCTTCAACATTCCGGAGAAATGCAATGGACAGGAAATGGAAATCGAAATGGCTGCTCGCGCTGGGTTGCCTCGCCGTGTCTTCGATGGTGATGGCAGCCGAACCGGCGCCGTCCGGAACGGTCAAGCTGACCAGCAAGTCCGTGGCCGTCGGCATCGGCGTGACTTGGGGCGATGGCACGTTGACGTTTGGCGGCAAGCCGTACGCATTCTCGGTCGACGGTCTGTCCGTCGTCGACCTCGGCGTTTCCGACGTCACGACTACGGGCGAAGTCTTCAACCTGAAGAATGTCGCCGATTTCAGCGGCAAGTACGTGACAGGCGAGATCGGGGCTGCCATCGTCAAGGGTGAGAACGACACGATCATGAAGAACGAGAAGGGTGTCGTCCTTCGCCTGCATGGGACACAGAAGGGCGCCCGGCTGACGCTTGGCCCGGGAGGCGTGACGCTCAAGCTCAAGAACTAGCTCGGCTTCGCAGAAGCGCGAGGGCTCGCGGCGGCGTGGGATGAGGCATGCGCCCGCCGCGAGCCCTCGCGCTTCGTCAGCGCACCAAGCGTGCGCTGCTCGTTTCCGGCCCGCGCTAGCGACCCTTGAACGGCACGACCTTCTGCTTCTGCGTCCCGAGGCCGTCGATGCCGAGCGTCATCACATCGCCGGCCTTGAGCCACACCGGAGGCTTCATGCCGAGCGCCACTCCGGGCGGGGTGCCGGTGGTGATCACGTCGCCGGGCAGGAGCGTCATGTATTTCGAAACGTCGGCGACGACCGCCGCGACGCCGAAGATCATCGTTTTCGTGTTGCCGGTCTGCCGCCGCTCGCCGTTGACGTCCAGCCACATCCCGAGGTTCTGCGGATCCTTGATCTCGTCCTTCGTGACGAGCCACGGGCCGAGCGGTCCGAACGTGTCGCAGCCCTTGCCCTTGCTCCACTGGCTCGCGCCCTTCTTCAGCTGGAAGTCGCGCTCGGACACGTCGTTGCCGACGCAGTAGCCGGCGACGTACCGCATCGCGTCCTTCTCGGCCACGTAGCGCGCCGTGCTTCCGATCACGATGACGAGTTCGACTTCCCAGTCGAGCTGCGTCGAGTCCTTCGGCACCATCACGTTGTCGTTGGGCCCGACGATGCACGTCGGCGTCTTGAAAAACACGACCGGGTTCTCGGGGATCGGAGAGCCGGTCTCCTTCGCGTGATCGGTGAAGTTGAGGCCGATGGCGACGAATTTCGACGGCGTCGCCACACAGGCGCCGAGCCGGGGCCTGCCCTTGACGAGCGGCAGCTTCTTCGGGTCGAGCTTCGCGAGCTCCTTGAGCTTCGCCGGGGCGAGCGCCGCCGCGTCGATGTCCTTCACCTTCCGCGACAGGTCGCGGAGCTTGCCGTCGGCGTCGACGAGGCCGGGTTTTTCCTTGCCGGCGGGACCGTAGCGTACGAGTTTCATGTTTGCACCTCTCGAGTTTGTTTGGCGAATGCTGCGGGAACTGGGGCTGCTGGAAGCCGAGGAGAGCCTCAGATGGTCATGCCGCCATCGCAGGAATACATGTTGCCCGTGACGAACGCGGCTTCGTCGGACGCGAGGAACACGACGAGGGGCGCGATCTCCTCGGCCTTGGCGAGCCGGCCCATCGGTTGCCGCGAAATGAACATCTTGCGCGCCTCGGCTGGATCGTCGTACGCGTTGATGCGCTCGGAAAGCGACGGCGTGTCGACCGTGCCGGGACCGATCGCGTTGCAGCGAATGCCGCGGGTCACGAAGTCGGCGGCAACGGCCTTGGTGAGTCCGATGACGGCGGCCTTGGAGGTGCCGTAGACGAAGCGATTGGGCAATCCTTTCACACTCGAGGCGATCGAAGCCATGTTGACGATGCTGGCGCCGCGGCCGGTGGAATCATACTTCGCGAGCATCTTCGGCAGCGTGCAGCGGATCGTCATGTACATCGCGCGTGCATTGAGGTTGAAGCTGAAATCCCAGTCCTTCGGCGCGCAGTCGAGGATCGTCCCGTTGTGGACGTAGCCCGCGCAGTTGAACAGGATGTCGAGCGCCGGCACTTCCTCGGCCGTCCGGGCGATCGCCGCGTCGTCCAGCACGTCGAGGACGCGGGTCGTCACGTTGGCGACACCAGCGAACTTCTCCAGCAATTGCGGCTTCACGTCGGTCGCGATCACCTGCGCGCCTTCGCGGGCCATCGCGATGGCCGTGGCGTGGCCGATGCCCTGTCCGGCGGCCGTGATCAGCGCTGTCTTGCCGAGAAGTCGTCCGCTCATGTTGCCATTCCCTCTGCGTGCCGATGAAAGAGTGCTCCGGCGTCGGACCGGAGCGAGCGATTGTACGCCGGGCTCTCCGGAATTGGTATTACCACTTGACCAGTTACCGACGCGGGTTTAGCCTTGCTGCCCGGGCCCCGAAGTGGGGCGCGGCCGACGTCCTCCGCCCCATGCCATTCCAGAGCATCGAACCGCGCCGGCTGTACCGGCAGATCGCGGACCAGATCCGGGAGTTGATCCGCGCCGGCGAGTTCGTGGCGGGGGCCCGGCTGCCGCCGGAGCGCGATCTCGCGAAGCAGCTGGGCGTGTCGCGCCCTTCCGTGCGCGAAGCGCTGATCGCGCTGGAAGTCGAGGGCCTGGTGGAGGTGCGCATCGGGTCCGGAATTTACGTACTGGGGCCGGGCCTGGCGGCCGAAGGGGTCGAGGCAGTCGCCGGCGACGATGGCGCCGGCGAAGTGCATGCGCTGGCCGGACCGTTCGAATTGATGCGTGCCCGCTACACGATCGAAAGCGAATGCGCGGCGCTCGCGGCGAAGTCCGCGAAAAAGACGCAGGTCGCGGCCATCGAGGAGGCGCTGAATCAGATGCACCGCGAGTTCGAGCACCAGAAGCAGCCGCTGGCGGGCGACCGGCTGTTCCATCTCCGGGTCGCCGAGGCGACCGGCAACGGCGCGCTGGTCGCGGTGGTGAAGATGCTGTGGGAGGAACGCATGGGCCCCCTCTACAAACGGCTGGAGCACCATTACGACACGCCGGGATTGTGGACGGCGGCGATGGCGGAGCATCGGGCGGTGCTGAAGGCGATTGCCGACCACGATGTGCTCGCCGCGCGCGCGGCGATGCAGCGCCATCTCAACAGGGCCTACAAGCGCTTCAACAAGGGCTGGAACACATTGCACTGAACCGCGATGCGAACGCGAGGGCGGCACCCCGCCGCGCGCCGTAGTCGCCGAACGAGGAGCGAACGCCATGCTGGCTTGCCGTATTCACGCCAAGGATGATCTCCGGATCGAAGCGGTCGACACACCCGAAGTCGGTCCCGGCCAGGTGCTGCTGCGCCTGGGCGCCGGCGGCATCTGCGGTTCCGACATCCACTATTACTTCGACGGCAGGAACGGCAGCTTCGTCGTGCGCGAGCCGCTGATCCCGGGGCACGAGGCGTCCGCCACCGTCGCCACCGTCGGCCCCGGGGTCACGCGGGTCAAGGTGGGCGACAAGGTGGCGGTCAGCCCGTCGCATGCCTGCGGCCAGTGCGACTATTGCCGCGAGGGTCGCGAGCAACTGTGCCGGAAGATGCGTTTCCTCGGCAGCGCCAGCCTCTATCCGCACGTGCAGGGCATGTTCAGCGAGTTCTTCGTCATGGGCGAGCGGCAATGCTATCCCGTCGCGGGCGACGTGACGCTGGGGGAGCTCGCGTTCGCCGAGCCGCTGGCCGTGGCGCTGCACGCCGTCAAGCGCGGTACCGATCTCCTCGGCAAATCCGTGCTGATCACGGGGGCCGGCACCATCGGCTGCCTGACGGTGATCGCGGCCCGCCTCGCCGGCGCGAAATCCGTGACCGTGTCGGACATCCTCGATCGGCCGCTCGCGCAGGCGCGCGAGGTGGGCGCCGACCGGACGCTGCGCGCCGACCGCGAGGCCGATGCGCTCGCCACGCCGCAATTCGACGTCTGCTACGAGGTCTCGGGCAGCTTCGCGGCGCTCAAGAGCTGTGTGGCGGCCGCGAAACGCGGCGGCACGATCGTGCAGGTGGGCACGCTGCCGCACGAGCCGCTGCCGTTCGTGGTCAACGAGCTGATGGCGAAGGAGCTCGACCTGAAGGGCGCGTTCCGCTGGGGCATCGAGTTCGACTGGGCGGTCGATTACCTTTCGTCGCGCAAGGTCGACGTGCGCCCGCTCCTGTCGGGCCAGTTTCCGCTGCAGGACGCCGTCAAGGCCTTCGCCCTCGCCAAGGACAAGTCGCAGAGCACGAAAGTTCAGGTGATCGCGGCGTGACGCCGGGATCACCCGGAATTGATCGCGGGCAGCGACCCGCAACATCAACGACAGAAGGAGGAATCATGCGTTTGTTTTCGAAGGCAGTCCTGCTCGCGGCCGCGGTCGCGGCCGTCGTGGTTGCCGGTCCCGCCGCCGCGCAGCAGAAGTTGAAGTGGGCGCACGTGTACGAAACGAGCGAGCCGTATCACATCCAGTCGGTGTGGGCGGCCGAGGAGATCAAGAAGCGCAGCAACGGCAAGTTCGACATCCAGGTCTTCCCGGCGAGCTCGCTCGGCAAGGAGACCGACATCAACCAGGGGATGCAGCTCGGCACGGTCGACATGATCATCAGCGGCCCGTCGTTCGCCGCCCGCAGCTATCCGCGCCTGGGGATCGCGTACTACCCGTTCATCTTCCGCGACGCCGACCATCTGATCGCTTACTCCAAGAGCCCGGTGTTCAAGGAGATGGTGGACGGGTACCGCGAGAAGACCGGCATCCAGATCACCGCCTACACGTATTACGGCGCGCGCCACACGACCTCCAACCGGCCGTTCACCAACTGCGCCGGCATGAAGGGCCTCAAGATCCGGGTGCCCGACGTGCCGGTCTACATGGCCACGCCTAAGTCCTGCGGCGCCAATCCGACGCCGATCGCGTTCGCCGAGGTGTACCTCGCGCTTCAGAACGGCACCGTCGAGGCGCAGGAGAACCCGCTGACGACGATCGAAGCCAAGAAGTTCTACGAAGTGCAGAAGAACATCATGTTGACGGGACACATCGTGGACGGCCTCACCACGCAGATCGCCCCGCACGTGTGGAACAAGCTGACCGATGCCGAAAAGCAGATGTTCACGGACGTTACCCGCGAGGCGGCGGCGAAGGCGACGGCCGACATCAAGAGGCGCGAAGCCGAGCTCGTGGACGATTTCAAGAAGAAGGGAATCAACATCGTCACCGTCGACCGCAAGGACTTCGCCGACGCAGTGCTGAAGAACGCCACGCTGGAGTCGCTCGGCTTCGACAAGAAGGACTACGACCGCATCGTCGCGACCAAGTAGTCGCGAACGTGGCTGGCGCGGCGGCGAGCCCTTGGGCCCGTTGCCGCGCGAGCGTCCTGACGGGACGTGGGCCAGCGAACGGAGGAAGCATGACCGACGCCAGAGAGACCGTGCCTGCCGACGGCCCCGTCATCGACGCCGAGGGGCACTTCCACGCGGTCGACGAGCCGATCGACCTGTCGGGCTACTGCTGGGAGGACTGGCTCGTGCTGGGCATCTTCTGGTTGCTGGCCGCCGACATCTTCTATCAGTTCTTCACGCGCTACGTTCTCGAGAGCTCGGCCGCTTGGACCGAGGAGATCGCGCGCTATCTGCTCATCATCGTCACGTTTGTCGGAGCGTCGATGGCCGTGCGCCGCAACACGCACATCCACGTCGAGTTCCTCTATCGATGGCTCCCGGCGGGTGTCGGCAGGGCGATGTCGACGGGCGTCGACGTCATCCGTCTGGGCTTTCTCGCATACGCGACGTTTCTTTCGGTGCTGCTCGTGCCGAGGATGCAGAACCTCAAGATGACCGTCGTCGACTTCCCGATGAGCTACATCTATGGTTTCGTCACGTTCGGCTTCGCGATGATGACGTTTCGCGCGGTGCAGGTGACGGTGCGGCACTGGCGGCAGGGCTGGTCGGTGCTCGAGCGTCCCGGCGAAGCCGAGACCTGAGGCCGGGACGACGATGAACAGCATCCTGCTAGGCGGTTTCGTCGCCCTCATGGCGACCGGTTTGCCGATCGCCATCGCCATGTGCCTGGGATCGTTGCTCTACATCTGGATCTCCGGGACGATCCCGCCGCTCACCGTGGTCCACCGGATGGTGGGCGGCGTGGACAGCTTCCCGCTGCTCGCGGTGCCGTTCTTCATCCTCGCGGGCGCGCTGATGAACTCGGCGGGGATCACAAACCGGATCTACAACTTCGCCCTCGCGCTGGTCGGCTGGCTCAAGGGCGGGCTCGGCCACGTCAACGTGATCGGCAGCGTGATCTTCGCGGGCATGTCCGGCACGGCGATCGCCGACGCCGGCGGCCTCGGCACGATCGAGATCAAGGCCATGAAGGACCACGGCTACCCCACGGAGTTCGCGCTGGGCATCACCGCGGCGTCGGCCACGTTGGGGCCGATCATCCCGCCGTCGCTGCCGATGGTGATCTACGGCGTCCAGGCGAACGTCTCGATCGGCAAGCTGTTCGCCGCGGGCTTCGTACCCGGCGCGGTGATGGCGCTGTTCATGATGGTCATGGTGGCCTATTACGCCCACGTCCGGAAATACGGCAGGGACATCGCGTTCTCGTGGCCGCGGATGGGCGGCGCGTTCTTCGAGCTCGCGTTCGTGGTGGTCACCGCCGTGGCCCTGTACTACCTCTGGTCGCGCGAGGGCCTGCCCGGGTGGCTGCGCTTCGGCGGCCTGCTGGTGGCGACGATGGCGGCCGACAAGATCTTCAAGTTCGAAGCCTACATGGCGCTGCTGACGCCGGTGATCCTGATCGGCGGCATGGCGACGGGGCTGTTCACGCCGACCGAGGCGGCGGTGGCGGCGGTGGCGTGGGCTCTGTTCCTCGGCTTCATCTGGTACCGGACGCTCAACTGGCGGATGCTGATCAAGATCTCGATGGAAACGATCGAGACGACGGCGATCGTGCTGTTCATCGTCGCGTCGGCGTCGATCTTCGCCTGGGTGCTCACGACGACGCAGATCACCGAGGCGATCGCGCAGTGGGTGCTGTCGATCTCCGACAATCCGCTGGTGTTCCTGCTGCTGGCGAACATCTTCCTGCTGTTCGTCGGCTGCTTCATGGAGACCATCGCGGCCATCACCATCCTCGTCCCCGTGTTCATGCCGATCATCGCCAAGCTCGGCATCGATCCGATCCACTTCGGGCTGGTGATGATCCTGAATCTCATGATCGGCCTGCTGACGCCGCCGGTCGGCATGGTGCTGTTCGTGCTGCAGAAGGTGGCGAAGATATCGTTCGAGGCCACGGTCAAGGCCGTGCTGCCGTGGCTGTGGCCGCTGCTCGTGACCCTCGCGCTCATCACCTATATTCCAGAGCTCGTGCTCTGGCTGCCCGGCATCCTTTATCCGAAGTGAACGAGCCTTTCCGTGCCCGCCATCCGCTCCGTGGAGATTCTGCAGGTCGACCTCGCGCCGAAAGTCGTGCGCACCGACGCCATCCAGGCCTTCGTCACGCAGGAGACACCGATCGTGCGGATCCGCTGCGACGACGGCGCGACCGGTGTCGGGTACACGTACACGATCGGCACCGGTGGCTCGTCGGTCGTCGCGCTTCTGCGCGATCACCTGGCGCCGAAACTGATCGGCCGCGATCCCGATTGCATCGAGGCGATCTGGAAGGATCTGTTCTTCCATACGCACGCGACCGCCGTCGGCGCGATCACGAGCCTTTCGTTGGCCGCCATCGACACGGCGCTCTGGGACCTGCGCTGCAAGCGCTCGGCGCTGCCCTTGTGGAAGGCCGCCGGCGGTGCGCAACCCAGGGTTCCCGTCTACACGACCGAAGGCGGGTGGCTCCACCTTTCGGTCGAGGCTCTGGTCACGCAGACGCGCGACGCCAAGTCGCAGGGCTTCCGGGGCGCCAAGCTCAAGGTCGGCAAGCCGAATCTCGCGGAGGACGTCGCACGGCTCGCGGCCGTGCGCGAAGCGGTGGGCGATGCGTTCGAGATCATGGTCGACGCGAACCAGTGCTTCAGCGTGTCCGAAGCCATCCGCCGGGCACGCGCGTTCGAGCCGTTCGGGCTCGCGTGGCTCGAGGAGCCCCTGCCGGCCGAGGATCTCGCCGGCCACATCGAGCTCGCCGCGCACACGGCGATCCCGATTGCCGTGGGGGAGTCGATCTATCACCCGGCGCATTTCCGGGAGTACCTCGCACGGCGCGCGTGCTCGATAGTCCAGGTCGACTGCGCCCGGATCGGCGGCATCACGCCATGGCTCAAGGTGGCCCACCTCGCGGAGACGTTCAATGTCGTCGTGTGCCCGCACTTCCTGATGGAGCTGCACGTGTCGCTGACGGCGGCGGTGCCCAACGCCGCCTGGGTCGAATACATCCCGCAGCTCGACGACATCACGACGTCGCGGCTCGCGATCGCCGACGGCCATGCGCTGGCCCCTTCGGCGCCCGGACTCGGCATCGACTGGGATTTTCCCGCGATCGATCGCCGCGCCGTCGCGCGTTGCAGTCTGCCTGCATGAACGAGGAGAAAACTAAATGCTTACCCGCACCTCGCTGACCATACGCCTGCATCCCAACGACGACGTGGTGATTGCGCGCACGCAGCTCGTGGGCGGCACGCTGCTCACGGACGAGAACGTCACCATCGCGGGGCTCATTCCGCCGGGGCACAAGGTCGCCACCCGTGCCATCGGCGCCGGCGAGCCGGTCAAGCGGTACAACCAGATCATCGGCTTCGCGTCGCGGGACATCGGCGCCGGCGAGCACGTCCATCTCAACAACCTGGCCATGGGCGCGTTCGATCGCGACTACGCGTTCGGCGCCGACGCGAAGCCCACGCGCTATGTCGACCCGCCGGCGACGTTCATGGGCATCGTGCGCGCGGACGGGCGTGTGGCCACGCGCAACTACATCGGCCTCCTGTCCACGGTCAATTGCTCGGCGACCGTCGTGCGCGGCATCGCCGATGCGTTCCGAGGCGATGCCCTTGCCGCGTTTCCCGGCGTCGACGGCGTCGTCGCGCTGACCCACGGCTCGGGCTGCGGGATGGACACGCACGGCGACGGCATGAAGCTCCTGCGGCGCACGCTCGGGGGCTACGCGCGGCATGCGAATTTCGCCGGCGTGCTGGTCGTCGGCCTGGGGTGCGAGGCGAACCAGATCAGCTCGCTCTTCGGCGCGGAAAATCTGCAGGAGGGTCCGCTGCTGCGCACGTTCAGCATCCAGGACACCGGCGGCACCGCCAGGACGATCGCGCATGGCGTCGGCATCGTGCGCGAAATGCTGCCCCACGCCAACGTCGTCACGCGGCAGCCGGTGCCGGCGTCGCACATCACCGTCGGCCTCCAGTGCGGCGGCTCCGACGGCTATTCCGGCATCACGGCCAATCCCGCGCTCGGCGCCGCGGTCGACCTGCTGGTTCGCCACGGCGGCACGGCGATTCTCTCCGAGACTCCCGAGATCTACGGCGCCGAGCATCTGCTGACGCGCCGCGCGGTGTCGCGCGCGGTCGGCGAAAAGCTGATCGAGCGGATCAAGTGGTGGGAAGACTACACCGAGCGCGAGAAGGGCGAGATGAACAACAATCCGTCGCCCGGCAACAAGGCGGGCGGCCTGACGACGATACTCGAGAAGTCGCTGGGCGCGGTCGCCAAGGGCGGCACGACGAACCTCGTCGCCGTCTACGAGTACGCGGAGCCGGTGACCAGCAAAGGATTCGTCTACATGGACACGCCGGGTTATGACCCGGTGTCCGCGACCGGACAGGTGGCCGGCGGCGCGAACATGATCGTCTTCACGACGGGCCGCGGGTCGGCCTACGGTTGCGCGCCGTCGCCGTCGCTGAAGCTGTCGACCAACACCGCGTTGTGGACGAAACAGGAAGAGGACATCGACCTCAACTGCGGCGAGATCGCCGACGGCAACGCGAGCGTCGACGAGATCGGCGAGCAGCTCTTCCGCCTGATGCTCGACACGGCCTCCGGGGCGAAGAGCAAGAGCGAGCGGCACGGTTACGGCCAGAGCGAATTCGTGCCCTGGTACGTGGGGGCGGTGATGTAGGACCCCGGTTGACACCATAACCCGCCGCCCGTAGGCTGCCAGCGGGCTGCGCAGGAGAGGGCGGAGGCACCAGGGCCGCGCAACGCAGCACTTCATCAACGGAGGAGTCGCATGAACCTGTTCACAAGAATTGCCGCCGCGGTGGTCGCGGCCGGTGTGTTCGGCGCCGCCGCTCCGGCGCTCGCCCAGGAGAAGCTCACAGTGTGGTGGGCCAAGGGCTTCTACAAGTCCGAGGACGACGCGCTGTACGAGGCGATCAAGAAGTACGAAGCCAAGACCGGCGTCAAGATCGAGCTCTCGCAGTACGCCCCGCAGGAGATGATTCCGAAGACGGTCGCGGCCCTCGATGCCGGAACGCCGCCCGACGTCGCCTACGCCGACGTCTACGACTTCCAGGTGGCGAGCAAGTGGGCCTACGAAGGAAAGCTCGAGGACATCACCGAGATCATCGGGCCGATCAAGGACAAGTTCCTGAAGGGCAGCGCGGAGACGACCTTCCTCTACAACGACAAGACCAAGAAGAAGGCGTACTACGCTTTTCCGCTGAAGCAGCAGACGATGCACATCCAGTACTGGAAGAACATGCTGGCGGACGCCGGGTACAAGGAGTCCGACATCCCGACCACGTGGAAGGCGTATTGGGACTTCTGGTGCGACAAGGTGCAGCCCGCTCACCGCACCAAGACCGGGAAGCGTACCTATGCCGTCGGCCATCCGATGGGCGTGGATTCGAGCGATGCGTTCTACTCGTTCCTCACCTTCGCCGACGCGCACAACGTGAAGCTGGTCGACGACAACGGCAAGCTGCTGGTCGACGATCCGAAAGTCAAGGCCGCGCTGGTCGCGTCCGTGAGGGATTATTCGAGCATCCGCACCCGGGGCTGCACGCCGCCGTCGTCGACGAGCTGGAAGGATCCGGACAACAACGTGTCGTTCCACAACAACACGATCCTGCTGACGCACAACGCGACGATCTCGATCGCCGCCAAGTGGCTCGATGACGCCAACAATGCGAACCTGACGGCCGAGCAGCGGGCGACGGCGAAGAAGAACTACGACGAGAACATCGCGACAGCCGGATTCCCGAGGAAGCCGGACGGCTCGCCGATGATCTATCGTGCTGCGGTCAAGGTGGGCGTGATCTTCGAAGGCTCGAAGAACAAGAAGCGGTCGAAGGAGTTCGTGGCGTTCATGATGCAGGACGAGAACCTCACGCCCTACGTCGAAGGCTCGCTCGGCCGCTGGTATCCGGTGACCAAGACCGGCACGCAGAGCAAATTCTGGCAGGCGGATGCGCACCGCAAGGCCGTGCAGGCGCAGTTCAACGCCGGCACGACGCCGTTCGAGTTCACCAAGAACTACAAGTTCACCGTCCTCAACAACGAGAACGTGTGGGCCAAGGCGGTGAGCCGCGTGGTCAACGACGGCTGGACGCCGGAAAAGGCCACCGACGAGATGATCGCCCGCATCAAGCAGGTCGCCGGCTGAGATTGCCTTCCTCCCTCTCCCCGCCCGCGGGGAGAGGGCAGGGGCGAGGAGTCCGCACTCCAGGAGTACCGCCCAGTTGTCCACGATCGCGCTCCCCGACACGCAGCGGCTGCCGGCCGGCCCGGCGGCGAAGAAGGCATGGTCCCCTTGGCAGAAGTGGGGCCTGATCCTCCTCACGCCTTACATCCTGCTGTTCCTGGTCTTCGCGCTGTTTCCCGTCGGCTACGGGCTCTGGCTCGCCCGCCATCCGGCCAGCTACGTCCATTTGTTCGAGGACCCGATCTTCTTCCGGTCGGCGCTCAATACCGTCGTGTTCCTGGTGGTCGCGATCAACGTCAAGATGCTGATCGCGCTGTTCCTCTCCGGTTTCTTCGTGCAGGCGCGGACGTGGATCAAGTGGCTGTCGCTGCTGTTCATCCTGCCGTGGGCGGTGCCGTCGATCCCGACCATCCTCTCGTTTCGCTTCATGCTCAATCCCGAGTGGGGGATCATCAATTCGCTGATCTTCCGGCACACCGGCCTCGACGGGCCCAACTGGCTCAATGAACCGGTGCTTGCGCTCACGCTCGCGATGGTGGTCCACATCTGGAAGTCGCTGCCGTTCTGGACGCTGATCCTGATCGCGGGCCGTCTCGCCATTCCCGCCGAGCACTACGAGGCGGCCTCGGTGGACGGCGCCACGCGGTGGCAAAAATTCCGTTTCATCACATGGCCATCGATGCGCACGCTCTATCTCACGTGCCTGATCCTGTCGATGATCTGGACGCTCGGCGACTTCAACAGCGTCTACCTGCTGACTGGCGGCGGCCCGGCAGACCTGACGAACGTGCTGGCCACACTCGGCATCCGATATCTGCGGCTCGACCTGGTCGACCTGGCGATGGCGGCGATCGTCGTCGCGCTGCCGGCCGTGGTGCCGCTCATGTATTTCATGATGAAGCGCCTGTCGAAGTGATCCCCCCCGAAGCTCACTTCGTTCGCCTCCCCCCCAGGGGGGCAGCGGCCTCCCTTGGGACGGCCCGGCGGGAGGCCCGATGACGTGGCGGAAAGCATCCGCCGAGGCGAAGCTCCTGCTGGTCGGCATTCCGGTGCTGATCTGGACCATGCTGCCGATCTACCATCTATTCCTCTTCGCCATCTCGCCCAAGGAATCCGCGCTGGGCGGCCAGCTGTGGCCGGACCACCCGACGCTGCAGAACTTCCGCATCGTGTTTTCCGCGCAGCATCACTACCTCGAGCATTTCTGGCTGCAGATGTGGAATTCGCTGATCATCGCGGTGGCCACCGGCGTGCTGACGCTGGTGATCGCCACCGGGGCCGCGTTCGCGATCAGCCGGCTCAAGGTGCGGGGCGGGCGACTGGCGATGAACCTCGCGCTGCTCACCTATTTCATTCCGGCCGCTTTTCTCGCGGTGCCGATGTACAAGACGATGGGCGTCTACGGCCTGCTCAATAGCCAGTGGTCGCTGATCCTGGCGATGACGACGATCGCCGCGCCGTACTCGATCTGGGTGCTGAAGCAGGCATCCGACAAGCTGCCGTGGGAGCTCGACGAGGCCGCCAAGATCGACGGCGCGTCACCGCTGCAGCTGTTCCGCCTCGTCTACCTGCCGCTGATGACGCCGTCGCTGGTCGCGGTGGGCACCTACGCGCTGCTGCTCGCGTGGAACGAGTACCTCTATGCGTTCCTGCTGCTCTCCAACGACAAGGAGATCACGCTCGGCGTTGCGCTGGGCAACTTCCTTTCCGCGGACGATTCGCCGTGGGAGCTGCTGATGACCACCGGCCTCATCTACGCGCTGCCGCCGGCGGCGATCTACTACACGTTCAAGCGCTACATGGTTGGCGGGCTCACCGCCGGCGCGGTGAAGAGCTGAGAATCGAGAGGGACGCATGGCATCGGTATCCTTCAGTCGCATCGAAAAATCCTTCGGCAGCACCAAGGTGATCCACGGCATCGGCTTCGACATCGCCGACGGCGAGTTCATGGTGCTGGTCGGGCCGTCGGGCTGCGGCAAGTCGACGCTGCTGCGCATGCTGGCCGGCCTCGAGGAGATCACGGGCGGCACGATCGCGATCGACGGCAAGGAAGTCAACGACGTCGAGTCGAAGGACCGCGACATCGCGATGGTGTTCCAGAGCTATGCGCTCTACCCGCACATGACGGTCGCCGACAACATGGCGTTCAGCCTGAAGCTCCGCAAGGCGGATCCGAAGATGATCGCCGAGCGCGTGTCGAAGGCGTCCAAGATCCTCAATCTCGATCCCTATCTCCACCGCTTTCCCCGCGAGCTGTCCGGCGGCCAGCGGCAGCGGGTGGCGATGGGCCGCGCCATCGTGCGCGACCCCAAGGTGTTCCTGTTCGATGAGCCGCTGTCCAACCTCGACGCGAAGCTCCGCGTCGCGATGCGCGCCGAGATCAAGGCGCTGCACCAGCGGCTCAAGACCACCACGGTCTACGTCACGCACGACCAGGTGGAGGCGATGACCATGGCGGATCGCATCGTCGTCATGCACGACGGGCGCATCGAGCAGATCGGCACGCCGCTCGATCTCTACGACCGGCCCGGCAACCTGTTCGTCGCCCAGTTCATCGGCTCGCCGGCGATGAACGTGGTGGAGGGCACGGTGCGGCGCACGGGCGGCACGGGCTACGTCGAGGTCGAAGGCGGCGCGCGCTGGCCGCTCGTGGCCGGTCCCGGCGCGGACGGCCAGGCGGTTTCCTACGGCATCCGCCCTGAGCACCTGACGCTCGCCGCGGCCGGCAACGGCGTGCCGGGCGAGATCATCGTCGTCGAGCCGACGGGAGCGGAGACCGAGCTGCTGATCGACGTCGGGGGCTCGCAGGTGATCCTGCGCACGCATGGCCGGCCGCATGTGAATCCGGACGAGAAGGTCCATCTCGCCGTCGATCCGGCCAACGTGCACATGTTCGATCGGCCGTCGGGACAGCGGCTGGCGGCCTGACCGACGCCAGCCGGCGGGCCGTCACTTCACCTTCGTGTAGTATCCGTCGAAGGCGCTGGTCCACGTCTTGCCCCCGTCGGCCGACGTCTCCCAGTGCTGGCGCACGCGCCCATCGGGCAGCGGCGTCCACGTGATTCGCTGCAGGGTGACGACGCCCTGCGCATCCGGCGCCGACTTGCCGACGAGCACCATCTTCCCGTCGCTGAACTCGCCGTCGAGCTGCAGCAAGCCGCCGCCGACGTCGACCCACGTCTGGTGCCATTTCTTCCGCTCGGCGTCGTAGACGTTGAGGCTCGACCCGGTGAAGCCGCCCGCACCGGTCCAGTTCTCGAAGAGCACGCATCCCTTGTGCAGGCTCGTCAGGCGATTCTCGCCGACGACCTTGCCGGCCGGGCCGCGGACCGTCCATTCGCCCAGCCAGAAATCGAACTGCCGATGCTCCGGCGCCGTGCAGCCCGGCGGCGGCTTGGGCGCCGGCGATGCCGGGGTCTCCTCGGCGGCGGAGGGAGTGAGCGGGACGAGTGTGAATGCCAGCGCGATCAGGGCCGTGCGCGGGTTGCGGGGCATGGTTTTCCTCCTGTGCGCGGAACGCCGATTATGCCGGGGTGACGGAATGACGACCAGGATCAATGTGCCGTGGGGGATCGGGACGCTAGGATGGCAACAGGCCGGCGCACGGGGTTGGAATTTGGTTGGCGCGCGGGCACTTCCCGCAGAGAGGCACGATCATGATTCGACCCGCAGCACGAATGCTCGTCGCCTGCGTCTTCGCCGCCGTCATTCCGACGGCATGGGCGCAGGGCACGCCGCAGGTGTCGCGTGGCGAGCTCCTGTACTCGACGCATTGCATCGCCTGCCACACGCAGCAGATCCACTGGCGCGAGAAGAAGCTTGCCGCGGACTGGGCAAGTCTCGACGGCCAGGTGCGCCGATGGGCGCGCAATGCCGGCCTCGCGTGGAGCGACGACGACGTCGTCGAAGTCGCGCGCTATCTCAATACGCTCCACTATCGCTTCCCGGCGCCCTCGGTGACGGGCGCCGAGGGCGGCGACGTCCCGCGGGGCCTGGCACGCACGAAGTGAGACCGACGGAGCCGCGTCGGCGGCTTCGCATCTACGGCGTCACGACGACGCTGTGCCACCAGAGCCGGAAATGGTCGCAGAGGCCGGCATCGTTCAGTTCGACCACCGCGACTCCGTCGAGCGCGAGGCGCGGCAGCGGATCGCCCGGCTTGCGGCTGAGCGCATTGGTCCCCGTCGAGGCCGCCCAGATGCGGAAGAGCTCCTCGGAGGTCACCTGGTAGGTCACGTGCCAGCGCGCGATCCCGCCGCGCGGGTTCTGCGCGAGGATCTCGTAGTCGACTTCGATGTCGCTTTGCAGCTTGGTGCGCTGCCAATAAGCGGCGATCGCGGCGTGCCCGCGCTGCTCGGCGAACGGCGTGTTGTGATACGTGCCGTCCGGAGCGAACAAGGCTACGAGCTTGTGCTCGTCGCTGGTTTCCCACGCGACCTTGTAGCGGTTCATGAACTGGACGATGTCCATCGCGGTTTCCTTGTCAGTGATGCGTTCGCCTCGTCTGTGGTGGCGGATGGTTCGTTGCGCGTCGGCCCGGTCCGGGTTTCGAGCTTGCTCGAACCCTGCGCTCGGCTTCTTCCCGCCCGCGCCCATGTCCCCAATCGCACCTAACCGCGATCCAGCGTGAACAGCTCCTGCGGTTGCGCGACGCCTTTCATCGCATAGCGGCCGAGGCTCACGAGCTGCCGGCGCGCTTCGCCCGCCGCTTCGGCGAACGCCCAGGAAACAATGACGGGCTGGTCGAGCGAGCGGCATAGCGCCTCGATCCGCGCCGCCTCGTTGACGGCCGATCCGAGGACGGTGAAGTCGAGTCGCCGCGGGCTGCCCAGATTCCCGTAGAGGAGCTCGCCAACATGCAGCGCCACTTGCGTGTCGGTCACGGGCAACCCGGCAGCCGCGCGCCGCTCGTTCAGCGCGGCGAGACGGCAGCGCAAGGCCACCGCCGCATCCAGCGCGCCCCTGCAGGCGAGCGTGGTGTCGGCGTTGGGGAAGATCGCGAGGATGCCGTCGCCGATGAATTTCAGCACGTTTCCGCCATGCGCTTCGATCTCCTCGACCTGCACCTGGGCGTAGTCGTTCAGAAAGGCAAGCACCTTGTCCGGGCTCGTGGTGTCCGAGATCCTCGTGAAGCTCACGAGGTCGCTGAACCAGACGACTGCCCGGATCGGCTCGGCCCGGCCGCGCACGATATTGCCCGCGAGCACGCGTTCTGCAGCGTCGCTCCCGAGATACGTCGTCAGCAGTGTGCGCGTATCGCGATGGTTCGTGCGGAGCATGAAAGCGAGCGTAAGCGGCGGCATGATCCCGGCGAGCAATTCGACTTCGGCGTCGGCGAAGCCACCCTTCGCATCCGTCGTCCACGAGCCGGTGATTCCCTCGCCGACGCCCAGGCGAATGGGTTCGCCGACGCGCACGGAGAATGCCAGGTAGTCGCTGGCGCCCTGATCCTGAAACTTGTCGAGCATCTGAAACTCGCCCCGGCGATACGTGGCGTCGAGGTGTCGGCGCAGCGTGGGCTGACCGCTGCGAAGCAGGAAGCCGAACGGGCTTTGGGGGAAGTCCTCGCTGACAATGGTGCCCTCGTCGTCGCGGACGAACGTCTCCTCCAGACCGCCTTCATCGCGCAGCCAGCGCACGCCACGGCCGTCGAACGTCGGGTCGAGCAGGTCGGTGGCGACCGAGACGCGCACAATCGAGACGCCTGCGGCGTTCAACCGCTTGCCCACGCCGGCGACGATTTCGATCTCGTCGCTGCCGGCCAGCGTCGCACTCACGATCCACTCGCCGATCCCGCCCTTTGTGTGCTTGTCCATCATGCCTGCCGCTTGCCCTCCAAAGGGCGCCATGTCAAAACCTACCACATCGCGCAATCGCATTCGACCTGAAACGGAGTCGCGGCCACGACCCCGTGCGGCTCGGCCGCGCTACCGAGCGTCGCACATTGTCGACTCCCGTAGGCGATTCGAGCGATAATGTTCCTCCGCATGATGAACGATCAACCATCGCCCGCATGGATTGCCGCTGTCGCGGCACTATTCATGGTTCCCAGCGCCGCGCTCGCCACGCTCGGTGGCGACGAGGTGTCGGTCCAGACGGACCGCGTCCGTCTCAAAGGGGCGGTCTTGGTCCAGCAAGCGCAGCGGTTTGCGATACACGAAATCGTGCAGTCGAGCGGCACGTCAGTACGGCAATTCGTTTCGCCCGCCGGCAAGGTCTTCGCCGTCGCGTGGCAAGGCCCCGTGATGCCCGATCTTAGACAGGTCCTTGGTCCGTACTTTGATCGCTACACGGCAGCCACGATCGCCAAACGCGTGAAGCGCGCGCCGGTGGAAATACGCGATCCGTCCCTCGTGGTGCTGTCGGTGGGGCACCTCCGTGCATTCTCGGGCCGCGCCTACGTGCCGGACCTCGTGCCGCAGTACGTCGATGCGGACGCACTGCAATGAGCTCGATCGCATGGCGTAACCCGTCCGTTGTCGCGCTGTTCGCGGTTGTCGTCACACTTGCCGGCTGCGGAGGCGGTGGCGACGGCGGCACGCCCGTGCCGCCGGTGCTGAACACGCAGGCCGTCGTCGTCAGTGCCGGCCCCGTCGACAATATTGTCAATCTCCTGTTGACGTCGGTGACGATCTGCGTGCCTGGCAACAGCGCCAAATGCCAGACGATCGACCGCGTCCTGGTCGACACGGGTTCCAGCGGGCTTCGGGTCTTCGCGTCCACGCTCGATTCGGTTGCACTGCCGCTGCCTGCCCAGACGGATGGTGCAGGCAGCCCGATCGTCGAATGCATGCAATTCATCGACGGCTTCACCTGGGGTCCGGTCAGGATTGCTGACATCAGGATTGCAGGCAAGAGTGCGAATTCGGTTCCGATTCAGGTCATCGGGGAGTCGGCGTATTCAACCATTCCCGCAGACTGCTCCAGCACCGGGCCGCCGGAGAACACAGTCGCCGAATTCGGGGCAAACGGGGTTCTCGGCGTGGGTTACTTCCTTCAGGACTGCGGAACCGTCTGCGTGTTGAGCGCCGATGCCGGCCTGTACTACCGGTGCCCAACCAGCAGTACATGTCAGCCTGCGACGATGGCGGTGGACAAGCAAGTGGCGAATCCTGCGGCGATGTTCGCGGGCGACAACAACGGCGTGATCATCGACCTGCCGGCGATCTCGCCCGCGGGGGTAGTCGCTGTAAACGGATCGCTGATCTTCGGGATCGGGACGCAGTCGAACAACGCACTCGGCAATGCGGCGGTAATCCTCGTTGAGCCGCGGACAGGAAACGTGGTGACCGTGTACGGCGGCCGGTCCTACCCCAATAGCTTCTTCGACAGCGGCTCGGGAGCCATGTATTTTGGCGCCCGGGAATTTCCGATCTGCAACGGCAGTGGCGCCGGATTCTACTGTCCGACGTCGTTGCAGACGCTCTCCGCGAGCGTGCGGGGGCCGAGCGGCAGCTCTCGCGCTGTGACTTTCAATGTCGGAAATGCCGATATGCTGTTTTCCGCCAATCCGAGTTTCATGGCGTTTAACGATATCGCAGCGCCCAACAATGACTCGACCAGCTTCGATTGGGGAATTACATTCTTCTATGGACGGCGTGTGTACACTGCCTTCGAAGGAGTCTCGACGCCGGCAGGATCCGGACCGTACATCGCCTTCTAGCGTTTGCTCACTACAAGGACCCATTCGCAAGCGAGCGAGCCGCCGTGCGCCTATCTCGCCATCGAGCCGTGGCCTGCGGCATCAATCACTCCGGCGGCGACGAGCGCATCGATGTCTGCGTCCGCGTAGCCGTGGTCGCGCAATACCTCGCGCGTATGCTCCCCCAGCATCGGCGCGGGACGCGTGATCGCCGTCGGTGTTTCGGAAAAGTGGATCGGGCAGCCGAGGGCCTTGGTCGGACCGGCTTCGCCATGGACGAGATCGACCACCATGCCGCGCGCGAGCGTCTGCGGATGGGAGAGCGCCTCGCCGATCGTGTGCACCGGACCCACCGGCACGCCGGCGGCGTCGAAGCGGTCGATCCATTCGGCCTTGGTTCGCGTCCCGAGCACGCCGTTCATCAGCGCCACGAGCGTGGGGAGGTTCTCCAACCGGGCCGAGTTCGTCGCGAAGCGCGCATCGGCGCGCCACTCGGGATGCCCAAGCACGTCGGCGATGCGCTCCCAGTTCGGCTGGTTCGCACCGCCGATGTTGATCCAGCCGTCGCTCGCCCGGAACGCCTGGTAGGGCGCGGTCAGCGGGTGGGCGGATCCGCTCGGACCGAGCGGCGCGCCCGTCGCGAAATGGATGGCCGCGTGCCAGTAGGTCTGCTGCACCGCCGCTTCCAGGAGCGACGTGTCGACGATCTGGCCGCGACCCGTCTTGAGCTTGTGCACGTAGGCCGCCGTGATGCCCGAAACCGCGAGCAGCCCGGCGTTGATGTCGGCGACCGGATTGCCGCTCTTCGCGGGCGGCCCGCCCGGTTCGCCCGTGATCGACATCAATCCGGCGAAACCCTGCGCGATCAGGTCGAAGCCGCCTTGGTCGCGCAAGCGGACCGTCGCGGCCGTAGCCCGAAACCGCGCAGTAGATGAGTCCGGGATTCACCTTGGCCAGCACGTCGTAGCCCAGGCCGAGCTTCTCCAGCGTGCCGCGACGGTAGTTTTCCGTCAGGACGTCGGCGTCGCGCACGAGGCGCAGCAGGATCTCGCGCCCTTGCGGTTGCTTGAGGTCGACCGCGATGCCGCGCTTGTTGCGGTTCAGCATCATGAAGGGCGCCGAGACGCCGTTGACGCGCGGCTCGCGGTAGCCGCGCGCGTCGTCGCCGCCGGGAAGCTTCTCGACCTTGATCACGTCGGCGCCCATGTCGGCCAGCATCAACCCGCAGGTGGGTCCGGCCATGATCTGCGCGAGCTCGAGGACGCGCATGCCGGCGAGCGGCCCCGGATGCGGGGCGACGCCGGGTCGTTCCTGCTCGCCAACATGCCTGCCTTCATCGTTGTCGGCTGCCGTGGAAATCGACGCCGGCTCACCGGCCGATGAACTCCGGCTTCCGCTTGGCCAGAAACGCCGCATAGCCGATGCGGAAGTCCTCGGTGTCGAAACAGTCGAAGCACTCGTCGTGCTCCGCCGCGGTGATCGGCCGCCCTTCGGCGAGCCGCCGCGCGAACCGCTTGTGCCAGCGCGCGACGAGCGGCGCGCCGTCGGCGATGCGCTGCGCGGTGGCGAGCGCTTCGGCCGCCACGTCGGCGTCGGGAACGACACGCGTGACGAGGCGCTTCTCCTTCGCCTCGGCGGCGCCGAAGATCCGTCCTTCGAGCAGGATCTCGAGCGCGACGTCGGGGCCGGCGAGGCGCACGAGCGGCGCCATTTCCGGATAGGCCATGACGAGGCCGAGATTCTTGATCGGCGCGCCGAAGCGGCTCGATTCGCCGCAGATCCGAAGATCGCACAGCGCGGCGATCTCGAGACCGCCGCCCACGCAGATGCCGTGGATCTGCGCGACGAGCGGATGCCGGCAGGCGGCGAGCGATCCTCGCCGTGGCGTGCATGACGCGCCCGTAGTCGATCGCCTGCGCCTTGTTGGCGCGCTCCGTCGCGAACTCCGCGATGTCGTTGCCGGGCGAGAACGGCTCGCTCGCCGGCGCCGCGCAGGATCACGCACCGCAGGCCGTCGTCGGCGGAAAGCGCCTCGATGGCCGTCGCCCAGCGCCTGCCACATCGCCTTCGTCAGCGCGTTGAGCTTTTCCGGGCGGTTCAGCACGACCGTCGCGATCGGTCCCGTCGCGCGACACTGCGATCAGGTCGGTCATCGGCGCCTCCACGTCAGCGATAGAAGAGGTTGACGAGGCCCATCCCCGTCACCGGCACGTAGGTCACGAGCAGCAGGACCGCGACCAGCGTGCCGATGAACCAGACGTTCACCCGCGTCACCTCCCAGATCGAGGCCTTGGCGATCGAGCTCGCGACCATCAGCACGCTCGCGACCGGCGGCGTCTGCTGTCCGATCCCGAGGTTGATCGTGACGATGAGGCCGAAGTGGACGGGGTCGATGCCGACCGCCTTGACCAGCGGCATCACCACCGGCACGACGAGAATGATCGCGGCCGCCGAGTGCAGGAACATCCCGAGCAGCAGGAACAGCAGGTTGAGGAGCGCCAGCACCGCCCACTTGTTCTGCGTGAACGTGCCGACCGCCTTCGCGAGCTGCTGCGGCGCCTGCACCTCGGTCAGGTACGTGCCGAGCAAGGCGGAGGTCGCGACGAGCAGCATCACGATCGCCGTCTGCACGCCGCCCTCGATCACCGCCTGCCGCAGGTGCGCGAGGTCGAGCTCGCGATAGATGACAGAGCCCGACGGCGAGCGCCGCGACGACTGCCAGCGCCGCACCTTCGGTCGCGGTGACCACGCCGCCGAAGATTCCGCCGAGGATGATGACCGGCAGCAGGAACGCCCACAGCGCCTCGCGCGCGGTACGGAACACGCGAGCGAGCGAGAACGCCTCCTCGCGCGGCAGGTTGTAGCGGCGCGCGAGCCAGTACGCGGTCGCCATCAGGGAGAACCCGCCGAGCACGCCCGGAACGATGCCCGCGACGAAGAGCTGGACGACCGACGTCTCGGCCATGACCGCGTACAGGATCATCGGGATCGACGGCGGGATGATCACGGCGAGCGTGGCCGCCGACGACATCACCGCGGCGGCGAACGGCGCCGGATAGCCCTTCGACTTCATCGCCGGGATCAGGATCGATCCCAGTGCGGCGACGTCGGCCACCGCCGAGCCGGAGATCTCCGCGAAGAACATCGACGAGCCGATGGAGACATGCGCGAGGCCGCCCCTGATCCAGCCGAACAGCGCCGACGCGAAGGCGATCAGCCGGCGCGAGATCCCCGACGCGTTCATGATCGCGCCCGCGAGGATGAAGAGCGGGATCGCCAGCAGCGGGAAATTGGTCGCGCCGCTGTACGTGACGAGCGCGAGGTTCGGCAGGATGCCGGTGCCGTGACTCGTGACCATCGCGACGAGGGCGACCACGCCCAGCGACACCGCGATCGGCACGTTGACGAGCACGAGCGCCAGCACGCAGCCGAACAGGAGCAGCATCGTGGTCACTGCAGCTGCTCCGCGGTTGCGCCGCCGGCCGGAGTCGGCGGGCGCCCTTCGCCGCGATGAGGTCGGCGAGATGCGTGCACTCGGCCACGATGATCAGCACCGCCGAGATCGGGATGACCGACTGCACGACGCTGATCGGTATCCACGGCAGGCTCACCAGCGCGTCGGTGTGCAGCACCGGCAGGATCCAGGCGCCAACCGCGCCGAGGAGCGCGAAGAAGGCGATCACGACGATCTCGGCCGCGATGTTGAACGCGCGCCGCGCCCCCCATGGCATGGCGTCGACGACCTCGGGGCACCCGATGTGGGCACGCTTCACCGATGCGAGCGCCGAGCCGTAGAACGTGAGCCAGGCGAGGAGCACCGAGGCGACCTCGTCGTACCACGCGAGCGCGCGGCCCAACCCGCGGAACGCCACGCCGAGCGTCACTTCAGCGGCAAGGGCGACCACCAGCGACGATGACCAGCCACTCGAGCGCGCGGCCATAGGCGGCGCGGAACCGGACCAACCCGCTCATGGGTGCAGTGTTGGCGCTGCGCGCCTTCCGGCGCTCATGCGCCGGCGTCCGTCCGTCCCGCTGGCCCGGCGCCGATCACTGACGGAGCGCGCCGGCGCGGTCGATCACTTCCTTCGCGCCCGGGACCTCTTTGCTGAATTCCTCGTAGATGGGCTTGCTCGCCGCCACGAACGCCTCCTGGTCGACATCGTTGACCTGCATGCCGGCCTGCTTCAGCTTGGCGAGCAATGCCGTGTCGTCCTTGCTCGCATAGTCGTAGACGAACGCCTGCGTCTCCTTCGCCGTGTCCTCGAGCACCTTGCGCACGTCGGGAGGCAGCGAATTCCAGTGGCTCTTGCCGACGATCAGGTACGCCGGCGTATAGACGTGATTGGAGAGCGACAGGAACTTCTGCACCTCCTGCAGCTTCGCCGAGTAGATCTGCGTGATACGGGTTCTCCTGACCGTCCATGACACCGGTCTGCAGCGCGGTGAAGAGCTCCGAGAACTTCATCGGGCTCGGGTTGGAACCGTACGCCTGGAACATCTTGACCCGCCACTTGCCTTCCGGCACGCGCAGCTTGATGCCCTTGAGATCGGCGGGCACCTTGATCGGACGCTTGCTGTTGGTGATCTGCCGGTAGCCGTTCTCCCAGACGGCCAGCACGAGAAGGCCCTTCTTGTCCGCCTCGGGGGCGAGCTTCGGCCAGAACAGCTCCTTCTCGATGCGGCCCATGTGCGCGCGGTCCTTGACGAGGTACGGCATCTCGAACACGCCGAAGAGATCGACCTCGGAGCTCATCACGGTCGAGGGCAACGCCATGTCGAGGGTGCCGAGCTTCAGCTTCTGGATCATCTCCTTGTCGCTGCCCAACTGGCTCGATCCGAACGTGACGACCTTGGCCTTGCCGGCAAGCTTCGCATTCGCGCGCTTCGCGAATTCGTCGGCCGAGACCTGGAACAGCGAGCCCGGCTCGCCGACATGGCCGAGCTTGATCTCGAGCTGCGCGCTCGCGGGCGACATGACGCCCGACGGCAAGGGCACCGAGCGCGATGGCGGCGAATGCACGCCGGAAGCTGCGGCCAGAACGTGATGGATGGGCAGAAAGAAACGGCATGCTCGGTCTCCTCGAAGATTCGTCCGCACCCGTCGGCAATCGCGGCTCTGCGGGACAGGGCGATTGTACGCCGCGCGATCAGCGCGGTCAGACCTGGCTTTCCGCGCGAGCCGGCGCCGGCCCGCGCGCTGGGCGCGTCGCGCGTCCTCGCCGGCCGCAAGATAATCCAGCGCCGCCTGGACGCCGCCCTTGCGGTGCGGGACACCCGCCAGGGCGAGCCCCATCTCGACGCCGGCGAGCGTGCCGCAAAGCATCAGGTCGTTGAAATGGCCGAGGTGGCCGATGCGAAAGACCTTGCCGGCGACCTTGCCGAGTCCCTGGCCGAGCGACATGTCGAATCGGTCGAGCACGACCTTGCGGAAGGCGTCGGCGTTGTGGCCGTCCGGCATCAGGACGCCGGTCAAGCGTCGAGCTGTAGAGCGCGGGATCGGCGCACAGGATTTCGAGCCCCCACGCTTCGACGGCCCGGCGCGTCGCCTCGGCCAGCCGGTCGTGGCGCGCGAACACCCGCTCGAGTCCCTCGGCGAACAGCATGTCGAGCGCCGCGGCGAGTCCGTAGAGCAGGTTGGTCGCCGGCGTGTACGGGAAGAAGCCGCTCGGATTGATCGCGAGCATCTCGCTCCAGTCCCAGTACGAGCGCGGCAGCTTCGCCGTCTTCGACGCCGCGAGCGCCTTCGCGCTGATCGCATTGAACGACAGTCCCGGCGGCAGCATCAGGCCCTTCTGCGAACCGGCGACGGTGACGTCGACGCGCCATTCGTCGTGCCGGTAGTCGATCGACGCCAGCGACGAGATCGTGTCGACCATGTAGAGCGCCGGATGCGCGGGCGCGATCGATGGCGCCGCGCACGTCCTCGATCCGGCTCGTGACGCCGGTCGACGTCTCGTTGTGCACGACGCACACCGCCTTGATCGCGTGCTGCGGATCCGCGCGCGAGCCGCGCCTCGATGGCGTCGGCCGAAACGCCGTGGCGCCAGTCGCCCGGCAGGAACTCGACGGCGAGGCCGAGGCGCAGGGCGAGCTTGTTCCACAGCGCCGCGAAATGGCCGGTCTCGGCCATCAGCACGCGATCGCCGGGCGACAGCGTGTTGACGAGGGCCGCCTCCCACGCGCCCGTCCCCGACGCCGGATAGATGACCACCGCGCCGTCGGTCTTGAACACCTTCTTCATGCCGGCGAACACCTTCTTGCCGAGCTCCGCGAACTCGGGACCGCGATGGTCGATCGTCGGGGCATCGATCGCCCGCAGCACGCGATCGGGCACGTTGGTCGGTCCCGGAATCTGCAGGAAGTGGCGGCCGGACGGCGGTCGGACGAGCGGATTCATGGCGATGGCACCTCGCGATGGTACCTGAGGCCGGCGGCCGGAATCGGCGGCGGCCGCCGGCGACGGAGGCCCCATGCTACGCATCTTTGGCGTGCACGAGCAAGCGCGGCCCGCGGCCCGCCCGCCGCATCCTCTACAATCGCGCCATGACAATCGCCGCGCGCCTTTCCCGCGCCGTCGAAGGCGACGTGCTGTTCGATGCCGGGTCGCGCGGACGGTACGCCACCGACGCGTCGATCTATCAGGTCGAGCCGGTCGGCGTTCTCGTCCCGAAGACGATCGACGACGTGCGCGCGGCGATCGCGATCTGCCTCGATGCCGCGCGTGCCGGTGCTCGCGCGCGGTGCCGGCAGCTCGCAGTGCGGGCAGACGGTCGGCGCCGCGCTCGTGATCGACCACAGCAAGCACCTCACCCGGATCGGCGGCTTCGACCGCGACGCGATGACCGTCGCCGTCGAGCCCGGCGTCGTGCTCGATCAGCTCAACGCCTGGCTCAAGCCGCACGGCGCTGTGGTTTCCGGTCGACGTCAGCACGTCGGCGCAGGCGACGCTGGGCGGCATGGCCGGCAACAACTCGTGCGGCTCGCGCTCGATCGCCTACGGCAACATGGTGCACAACGTGCTCGCGATCGACGCGATCCTGTCCGACGGCACCGAGGCGCGCTTCGGCGCCGAGCGCGAAATGGCGGCGGCGCCGGCGCGGGTCCGGGAACTCCTGCGACCGGCTGCGCGCGATCGGCGAGCGCGAGCACGGCGAGATCGAGCGCAACGTGCCGAAGGTGCTGCGGCGCGTCGGCGGCTACAACCTCGACGTCTGCTGCCCGCAGAGCGAGCGGCCGTACACGGCCGACGGCAGCGTCAACTACGCGCATCTCCTCGTGGGCAGCGAGGGCACGCTCGCGTGGACGCGCGAGCTCACGCTGCAGCTCGCACCGTTGCCCGTGCACCGGGCGCTCGGCGTCGTCAACTTTCCGACGCTGTACAAGGCGATGGAGAGCGCGCGGCATCTCGTCGGCCTCGGCCCGTCGGCGGTCGAGCTCGTCGACCGGACGATGATCGACCTCGCGCGGGGCAATCCCGCGTTCCGCGCGGTCATCGACCGCGCGCTGATCGGCGAGCCCGACGCGATCCTGCTCGTCGAGTTCATCGGCGAGACGCGCGACGAGCCGGTCCGCCGCCTGCGGGATCTCGTCGCGCTGATGGGCGATCTCGGCTTGCCCGGCAGCGTGGTCGAGATGACCGACGCCGGCGCGCAGAAGGCGCTGTGGGAGGTGCGCAAGGCCGGGCTCAACATCATGATGAGCCTGAAGGGCGACGGCAAGCCGGTGTCGTTCATCGAGGATTGCGCGGTGCCGCTCGAGCATCTGGCCGATTACGTCGACCGGCTGACGCAGGTGTTCGCGCGGCACGGCACGCGCGGCACGTGGTACGCGCACGCGTCGGTCGGCACGCTGCACGTGCGGCCGATCCTCGACCTGCGCCGCGACGGCGCGGCGAAGATGCGCGCGATCGCCGAGGAGGCGAGCGCGATGGTGCGCGAGTACAAGGGCGCGTTCTCGGGCGAGCACGGCGACGGCCTCGTGCGCACCGAATGGGTGGGCTGGCAGTTCGGTCCGCGCCTTTCCCGCGCCTTCGAGGAGATCAAGGACCTCTTCGATCCCGCGGGCCTCATGAATCCGGGCAAGATCGTCCGCGGGACGAAGATGGACGATGCGTCGCTGTTCCGGTTTCCGCCCGGCTATCGCATCCAGCCGATGACCGACGGCGCTCGACTGGTCCGCCTGGAACGTGCAGAACGACGCCGGCAGCGGCGCGCTGACGGCGGCCGGAACCGGCGGCGACCCCGCCCAGGGTTTCGCGAAGGCCGTCGAGATGTGCAACAACAACGGGCACTGCCGCAAGTTCGACGCGGGGACGATGTGCCCGAGCTACCGCGCGACGCGCGACGAGGCGCACGTCACGCGCGGCCGCGCCAACACGCTGCGCCTCGCGCTGTCCGGAAAGTTCGGGAGCGAAGGGCTCGCCTCCGAGGCGGTGCGCGAAGCGCTCGACCTCTGCGTGAGCTGCAAGGGCTGCCGGCGCGAATGCCCGACCGGCGTCGACATGGCGAAGATGAAGATCGAGGCGCTCTACCAGCGGCAACGCGTGCACGGCCTGCCGTTGCGCGAGCGCCTGGTCGCGCACCTGCCGCGCTGGGCGCCGTGGGCCTCGCGGTTGCCGTGGCTCGCGAATCTGCGCGACGCGGTTCCCGGCGCGGCGAAGCTCTCGCGAAGCCTGGCTCGGCTTCTCGGCGCGGCGCTCGCTGCCCGCGTGGCGGCGCGACACGTTCCTGCGCGGCGCCGTTTCGCCGCCGCGACGGATCGGCGGTCGACGCCGACGTCGTGCTCTTCGTCGACACGTTCACCAATTACTTCGAGCCGGAGAACGCGGCCGCGGCCCTCAACGTGCTGCGCGCGGCCGGCTATCGCGTCCACGTCGCGCGGGCGGACGTCGCCGACTCCGACCCGGCGCGACCGCTGTGCTGCGGGCGGACCTATCTCGCCGCGGGCCTCGTCGACGAGGCGAAGGCCGAAGCGCGGCGCATGGTCGCGGCGCTCTCGCCGCACGTGGAGCGCGGCGCCGCCATCGTCGGCCTCGAGCCGTCGTGCCTCCTGTCGCTGCGCGACGAGTTCCTGGTGATGGGCCTCGGCGAGTCCGCGCAGCGCCTCGCGGAAAGCGCCTTCCTCGTCGAGGAGTTCCTCGCGCGCGAGCGCAACGCCGGGCGCCTCGCGCTCTCGCTCGCTCCGCTCCCGCAGCAGCGCGCGCTGCTGCACGCGCACTGCCACCAGAAGGCCTTCGACGCGGTGGCGGCGACGCAGACGGTGCTCGGCCTCGTACCCGGCCCTCGCGGTCGAGTTGGTCGAGTCGAGCTGCTGCGGGATGGCGGGAAGCTTCGGCTACGACGCCGCGCACTACGACGTGTCGGTGCGGATGGCCGAGCTGTCGCTCCTGCCGGCCGTGCGCGCGGCGGCGGCGGACACGCTGATCGTCGCGGACGGCACGAGCTGCCGGCACCAGATCGCCGATCTCACGCGCGGCGCCGGACAGCGCGAGCCGATCCACGTCGTGCGCGTGCTCGAGCGCGCGCTCCCTCAAAACGGCACGCGGCCGCCTTGAATTCTCCTGTCGAACAGATTGTAGGTGTCCTTTCTTCCGGAGACGAGCGTGTAGCCATTCGGCTTGGTGATCAATTCGATCACCTTTAGCTTCTCTCTGTTGCTTAGCTGACGATAGCGCTCTTCGATGGAGGGCGACTTGAACAAGTCGTCATTTTTCAGGCAGAACATGCGGATCGAGCTTGCACTTACCTGGGCCAGGTCGATCAATTTGCTGTCCTTGCCCAAGCTGACGCTGTGAATGGCCGCCCAAGCCATCCCGCATCGGTCGAGCATGTCCAACGCCTGACTGAAGCGATAGGTATGCACAATGGGATGCAGATACCCATCGACGTCTATCGACGTGTGATCCATGAACCGATTGTCCTTTGCCGCATGGGCGCCGGAGTATCGTTCGGGAGACAATGAAATACCGAGGGATTGCATGATGTCTATCCCCTCGCTGAAAGGCATTTCATCCCTGTCCCAAAAGGTCAGGACTAGCTCTCTGTCCAAGAGCCGGTCGAATTCCCCATAGGGATGGTAGTGCCACAGAATGACGTGTCCATCCGGGGCCAGATGTCGGCATAGATTCGCAAGGCCCCGCTCCGGATCTTCCAGACAATGTATGACGCCGGTCGAAACGATCAGATCGAATTCAGTCGCGAGATCCAATTCCAATAGGTCGGCCCGCAGGAAACGCACGTTCCCTATTGCATGCCTCGCGGCCAATTCTCGAGCGACATCCAATGATGCGGCGGTCATGTCGATTCCCAGGAAATCGCATTTCGGAAAGGCCTTGGCGAAGCCCAGGAGTCGGTGCGCAGTTCCGCATCCGGCATCAAGTATCGTTTTCCCCGCCAGGAATTGCGAAGGAAGGAGGAAAGCAGCCATATTCGCAACGTCTTTGATCAATCCGTCACCGGCCGTCGGGCTGGGGTAGGGATGCGTTTCATACATCAGCCTCACATTTCGGGTCGTTTCATTTTTCATTTCATGCCGCCGCGTTCCGGGGGAGGATCGGGGAAGTTTCACGCCGCGCCGAACGCCCTGTGCGGCGGCACGGGCCCATTGGGTCGAACCTACCGGCTGAGCGCCGTCCGGTGATCACGCAAGAGGGCCAGAGAGCTCAGGACCCGCTCCGGAAGCGAGCGCAGATCCTCGCGCTGCAGTTCTCTTTGCCAGTCCGCCTTGCAATTGCAGGTCGCGTTCTCGAAATGAGAAACCCCAAAGTCGCCACAATATTTCTGATAGATGCTCTCGATCATCGTGCTCGTACAGAGCGGACAATTCTTGGGCGTGTCGATCGAATCGGCGATGTACCGGAATGGGGTGAGGAAAGGGGTCGCGATCGGACGCACCTGCTTCAGGATTTCGCCCACCGACCACAACCAGGGAAGCTTGTACTGTCCATGGCTGTACAACAGGTTGACGAAGGTATCGCTTTCGACGGTCATCGTTTCATAGTTGACTTCGCTCGCCCCCACCCGGCACACATACCTGGTGCTGGCCACGGCTTCGTCGATGGCCTCTCGTTCCGTGAGGAACGGCGGTTTCAGGATGAGGTAGACGATCGAGTGCAATCCTTCCGAGCGGGTGAGTTCGATGCAGTTCTCGAACTGCTTTTTCGTGCATGCCTTGTTGATGCACAGCCCGCGGACCGTGTCGTCCTGCGATTCGAAGCCGACCGCCAGCGCGAGTTGCGTCCGGTCGCCCAGAATCCTCTTGAGCGCGCGTAGCTTTTCTCTGTTCGCATCTTCCACCTTGCCTTCGATGATCACTCGCTTCAGATCGGGCAATTCCCTGGCGATGAGACGGGTTATCGCTTCCACGGCGGAAAACGGAATTTCCTGCTCCACCAGGAAGGAGCCGGCGTTGTACAGGCTCAATACGGGATACTTCCGAAGGTCATGCGTTTGCAGCACGTCGACAAACTGGTTGACGAAGTTCTGATGTGCGATGGGTCGCCCGAACTGGGCGGTCTCGTTCCAGAAGCCGCACATCGTGCAGCCACCCGCCCGCTGGTCCCACAGGCAGCCCGTGGAACGAAAATGAACGACGAACCGATCGACCGTTTCCTGGCCGACGTGACCGATCCGCACATCCGTGCGAGCGACTTTGTCCGGGTTGAAGTCCTTCGGATGGACATCTTTCTTCATCCCCCTCAGGAACCCTCTCAATTCCCGCAGCGCCTGGCGGTAAAGTGGGGCGGACGTGTCTCGTATCGGGGTCATGACGGATGGACGATACTATGCGAGAACACGCTTGTCCAAGCGGGCTTGGGATTCGATTCCTCGACAACGGAATGACGAGCTGACACGATGAACCTTTCACCGCGTCGTCGCCGGCCTGACGGACCGCGGAAGCTTTCAGGCCGCGCTCTGCTCGCCGCGGTCGCGTGCGCCATCGCGTTCGCCGCGAGCGCCGCCGATCCGGCCAAGGTGCTGCGCATCGCGCAGTTCGACATCGACACGCTCGATCCGCAGCAATACGCCGACGATCCTTCGTTCCAGGTGATCATGGCGATCTTCGAGCCGCTGTACGAATGGGACTATCTGTCGCCCACACCGAAGTTGACGCCGCTGACCGCCGCCGGGCTGCCGGAAGTGACCGGCGGCGGGCGGGTGTGGACCATACGGCTGAAGCGGGGCATTCTCTTCACCGACGATCCGGCGTTCAAGGGCAAGCCGCGCGAGCTCGTCGCGGAGGACTATCTCTATTCGTTCCGGCGTTGGCTGGATCCGAACGGGCGTCGCGCCGGCCAGCCGATCCTCACCGACCTCATTTTGGGTGCGCGGCCGGTGGTGGAAGCCGCCAAGAAGTCAGGCAAGCTCGATTTCGACGCGCCGATCGACGGGCTGCGGGCGCTCGACCGTTACACGCTGCAGATCCGGATGAGCGAGCCCAATTATCCGAACGTCCGCGACTTGCTGAGCTTCGTCGGTGCCGTCCCGCGTGAGGTCGTGGAGGCGGCCGGGCCCGACTTGCGCACGCGCGCCGTCGGCACCGGCGCGTTCCGGCTCAAGGAATGGAAGCGCGGCTCCCGCCTGATCCTCGAGGCCAACCCGGGTTATCGCGAGGCCTATTTCCCGGAGAGCGACCGCAAGGAGGACGTCGAGCTGGTGCGCGCGATGAAGGGCAAGCGGGTTCCCTTCGCGGAGCGGGTCGAGGTCAACATCATCGACGAGGACATCACGCGCCTGCTGCTGTTCGAGCAGGGCGGGCTCGACTTCGTCCAGCTTCGCGGCGAGATCGCCACGCGCCTTCTCGCGAACGGCAAGCTGAAGCCCGAGTACGCCGCCCGCGGCATCACACGCGTCGTCCACGTGGAGCCGTTCCTGTTCTCGCTCTATTTCAACATGAAGGATCCGGTGATCGGCGGGATGGGCAACGAGCGGATCGCCCTGCGGCGCGCCATCGCCCTCGGCTGGGATGCGGACACCCTGATCAAGATCGTGCTCGCCGACCAGGCGATGCCGGCGAACCAGATGATCCCGCCGGGCGTGGGCGGGCACGATCCGGAGCTGCCGGTGAAGTCGCCGTACGACCCCGCCACGGCCCGGGCGCTCCTCGATCGTTTCGGCTATGACAAGCGCGACGCCGACGGCTTTCGCCGTGCCCCCGACGGCTCGCGCCTGACGCTTGTGCTGTCGCTGCGCACGGGCGGCGTCATGCGCGAAGTGCAGACGCTGTGGAAGAAGAACATGGAAGCGATCGGCTTGCGGGCGGACTTCAACGTCGCGCCGTTCCAGGACATCATCAAGGACCTGGAAAAGGGCAAGTTCCAGATGTACTCGGGCGGCTTCGGCGGGTCGCCCTCGGGCTACAACGAGCATTCGCAGCTGTACGGCAAGGAGCCGCAGCGGGTCAACGTCGCGCAGTTCGCCAATGCCGACTACGATCGCGCCGCCGAGGCGTTCCTGAAGAGCGCGACCGACGAGGAGCAGGTCGCCGCCGCGCGCACGATGTACGGGATTGCCCGCACCTACATGCCGCAGCTGCCCGTGTATTTCAGGCTCGAGAGCAGCTACGTCCAGCCGTGGGTGAAGGGGTTTCGTCCCGGCGTGTTCTCGAGCTACTGGAAATATCTGGACATCGAACCCGGCAGGCGCAAGTGACAGGAGCGGATCCCATGCCCGACGAACATCCTTCGATCGCCGACCGGCGGCGCATCTTTCGCGAATTGCACGCATCCGGGTGCTTCGTCATTCCCAATCCCTGGGACCCGGGCAGCGCGCGCTATCTGCAAACCCTGGGCTTCAAGGCGCTCGCGACGACCAGCTCCGGCTTCGCGTGGTCGCGCGCCCGGCCGGACAACGGCATCACGCGCGACGCCGCGCTCGCGCATCTCGTGGACATGGTCGCCGCCACCGACCTGCCGGTGAACGCCGACTTCGAGGGTGGCTTCGCCGCCGATGCGGCAGGCGTCGCCGAGAGCGTACGGCTCGCCGTCGAAACCGGCGTGGCGGGACTCTCCATCGAGGACTCGACCGGCGATCCCGCGAGGCCGCTCCACGATCTTCGCGTCGCCGTCGCGAGAATCGGCGCGGCGCGCCGCGCCATCGACGCCGCCGGAGGGGACACGCTGCTCGTCGGGCGCGCCGAGTGTTTCCTCGTCGGCCGTCCCGATCTCCCCGAGACGATCGCGCGGCTCAAGGCCTATGCCGACGCCGGCGCCGACTGCCTCTATGCGCCGGGAATACGCACGCGCGAAGAGATTGCGGCGGTGGTCGCGGCCGTCGCGCCAAAGCCGGTCAACCTTCTCGTCGGTGCGGCGATTGAGCTCACGCTCTCCGAGATCGCCGCGCTCGGCGTGCGCCGCGTGAGCGTCGGCGGCGCGCTCGCGCGAAGCGCGTGGGGCGGATTCATGCGCGCCGCGAAGCGCATCGCCACGGAAGGCAGGTTCGACGGCTTCGCCGGCGCGGCATCGGGCGCCGATCTCGACGCGCTGTTCCGCGGCGGATGACGGACCGTGTCCGGTATGGGGCCGGCGCCTACCTCCGCACGCCGGGCGTCTCGAGCGGCAGGCCCAGCGCGCGCCACGCCAGGAACAATTCGAGATCGGTGAGCTCCGGCGCGCCGGGGGCCGGCACTTCGGCACGAATGCCGAAGAGGCACGCGCGGATGCGCCGCTGCAGCGATCCCATCCCCTGCCATTCGAGGCGATAGGCAGGAAACGCGTTGCCGTGGCCCTGGCTGATCGTCTCGCCCAGGAGCCGCTTGCCCCAGTTGCGGTCGTGGCACTGCGCGCAGGCGAGATTCATCTGCCCGCGTCGCGCCTCGTAGAAGGCGCGGCCGCGCTCGAACGCGGCCTGTGCCGGGCCGTCGATGGAAACCGCGAGCGGGAGGCCGCGCGACTGGAAGGCGACGAACGTGGTGAGTGCAAGCAGCTCGTCCGACTCCCGCGCCCACGGGCTCGCCTGCTGCCGGCGCACCCGGCAATCGCCGATGCGCGCTTCGAGGTCCAGCACGGCCCCCGCGGCCGAGTCGTATCGCGGGTACCGCGCCGCGACACCGCGCATCGATGTGCGCGCCTCGCCATGGCACGATGCGCAGCTCGGCCCGGCGGACCCGGCGCGCGCGTGCCACAGTTTCTCGCCGCTTTCGACCCACAGCATGGCGGGATTCGCGGCGTCGTCCGCCTGCATCGCGCGCGCGTCGGCGCCCACGAATTCGACACCGGAACGCAGGTCCGGCAGCGGCAGCGCCCGCTGCTGCGCGAAAGCGAGCGCCGCGCACATCGCGACCGCGCCGGCCAACGCGCGCAACATCAAGCGACGGTCACCGTCGCGCTGTCGCTGCCGCGCGCGCCGCTGTCGTCAGTCCATTCGAAGGTCAGCGATCCGGACTCCCCGGCGGTGACGAAGAAGCGCAGATAGGGATTGGCGGCGATGCCCGAGCTCAAGCGCGCCCTGAACACGACGTCACCGTTGTAGCGGCACACGAGCGCCTGGATGACGTTGCGCGGAATCGACCTGCCGGACTCGTCCGTCCGGTAGCCCGTCTCCATCGGATGCCGGATGATGATCCGGACCTCGAAGGGCTTGCCGCGCGCAACCGCGCCCGGCACGTTGATGCGGGCGTCGGCCATCAGGTGCCGTCCAGGCAACCGGCGAGGGTCACGATGACCTCGGCGGCCGCGGCAAGGAGCGCGCCGTCGCTCATCGTCGCCACCGCGACGACGTGCTGCGACGTGGCGAGGCGGACGCGGGAATCGACTTCGACGCGGTCGACGGGCGCGGGGAATTCGAACACCGCCATCTCCGGCACCGGGTTGGCCTCGGAGAAAAGATGGATCGCGATCACGCGCGGACCGGGCGCGAACGGACCGTCGACCGCGACCTGCATCGAGACCGCGAGGCCGTTGTCGGCGAGCTGCGGCAGCGCGAGCCGTACGCGATCCGCACGCGGCTTGCGTCCCGCGAGGAAGCTCGTGAGCGCCGGAATGTCCGGCAGCTCGCCGACCGCGGCGCGCACCGGCAGCCAAGGGACGAGCGCCAGCGTGGCACCGGTTGCCAACAACCGGCGGCGCAGGCGGGAAACGCGCAAGTCGCAGTGGCTCATCGCAGTGTCGCGAGGTACGCGACGACGTCCTCGATTTCGGCGGCGCTCAAGATCGGCTTGCCGCGATGGGCAGGGGCGACGTTGGCGAGGCCATCGACCTTGTAATAGCTCGGCATGATCGTCGCCGGGTGGAGGCGCAGATTGTCGGCAACCCTCAGGCGCAGCTGGGCAACGGTCAATCGTGCGCCGACCCCCGCGAGCGACGGGCCGACGTCGCCCGAGAAGCGGACCGCAGCATCGGGGATCGCATGGCACAGCACGCAATTCGCCGGCTCGCGCGCGACGAGGAGCCGCAGTCCTCGCCCGGCATCGCCCGCCGCCGCCAGCGGCTGCGGGACGCCATCCTCGACCACGGCCAACAGCACATCCGCGGCGCTTGCGGCGCCGACCGACATTGCCAGCGCCAGTGCCGCCGGGACCGTGGACGCCGATGCCATCACACCATCTGCAGGTTCTTGAGCGGCAGGCTTCGCACCGGCTTGCCCGTCGCGGCGGCGATGGCGTTGAGCACCGCGGGCGCCACGACACAGATGGTCGGCTCGCCCACGCCGCCCCAGAAGTCGAAGGTCGGCGCGACTACGGTTTCCACCTTCGGCATGTCGCGCAGGCGCAGGATCTCGTAGGTGTGGAAATTGGTTTCCGCGATGCGCCCGTGCTCGACCGTGCATTCGCCGAAGAACGTCGCGCTGAGGCCATAGGCGACCGACCCTTCGACCTGCGCCGCGATCTGATCGGGATTGACCGCGTGGCCGCAATTCACCCCCAGCACCATCCGGTGGACCTTGAGCTTGCCCTCGTTCACCGAAACTTCGGCCACCGCCGCGGAGTAGCTGCCGTATCCCATGAACTGTGCGACGCCGCGATGGACGCCGGCGGGAAGCGGCTTGCCCCAGTCGGCCTTGGCCGCGACCGCGTCCAGCACACCCAGATGCTTCGGATGCTTCTGCATGAGCGCGCGGCGGAACTCCACCGGATCGGCGCCGGCGGCGCGCGCCACTTCGTCGATGAAGCACTCCATGTACAGGCCGTTCTGGTTCGTGTTGACGCCTCGCCACGGGCCCACCGGCACGTGCGTGTTGCGCATCGCGTATTCGATGAGGAGGTTCGGCACGGTGTAGCCCAGCTGCGCGTCGCCGGGCTTCTCGTAGTAGCCCTGGAGCTGGCGATCGTCGCGGCCGTCCCTTGCCGCCGCCTGGTTCAGGAACGCGTTGATCGACTGGCCCGACACGCGCACATGCAGTCCGACGAGCTTCCCGTTTTCGTCGAGACCGGCCGCGGCCCGGCACTGCGAAATCGGGGCGGTAGAAATCGTGCGCCATGTCCTCTTCGCGGCTCCAGATCATCTTGATCGGGATACCGGGAAACTGCTTCGCGATGGCCACGGCCTGGCGCACGTAATCCTGTGCACCGCCGCGGCGGCCGAAGCCGCCGCCCAGTAGGTGCTTGTAGACCTCGCACTTGTCGAGCGGCAGTCCCGATGCCTCGGAGAGCGCGGCGAGCGAAGCTTCGCCGTTCTGGGTGGCGACCCACACTTCTGCCCGCTCCGGAGTGATCCGAGCGGTGCAATTCATCGGCTCCATCGTCGCGTGGGCGAGGAACGGCGTCGAGTACACCGCCTCGACTTTCCTGGCGGCGCCGGCGATGGCCTTCAGCGCGTCGCCTTCCTGCCTCATGGCGTAGGCGACGGGTGCCGTCAGACCCTCCTGGAGGTGCGCGGCGATCGTCGCGCTCGATTGCGACGCTCCCGGGCCTTCGTCCCAGACGATCGGCAGCGCGTCGAGCGCCGTCTTGGCCCGCCACCAGGTATCGGCCACCACCGCCACGGTCGTGTCGTTCACCCTGACCGCGCGCGGCGATCCGGGACGGCCGGCAATCCTCGCTTCGTCGAAGCTCACGAGCTTGCCGCCGAACACCGGGCAATCCCTGATGGCCGCGCAGCGCATCGCCGGCAACCTGACGTCGATCGCGTAGACAAGGCGGCCATCGAGCTTCTCGGCGGTATCGAGCCGCTTCATCGGTTTGCCGGCGATCTTCCAGTCCTTCGGATCCTTGAGCTTGATGCTCGCCGGATCCGGAGCCGGAAGCCTGGCCGCGGCCGCCGCGACCTTGCCGTAGCTCGTGGTACGGCGCGAAGGGGCATGCGTGATGACGCCATTCGCGACCGTGAGTTCGGCCACCGGGACGTTCCACTGCTCGGCCGCCGCCTGCAGCAGCATCATTCGTGCCGCGGCGCCGCCGCGACGGACATAGTCTTGCGACGTGCGAATGCCGCGACTTCCTCCCGTGCCCATCTCGCCCCAGACGCGTTTTCGCGCGAGGCTCTCGCCCGGCGTCGGAAACTCGGTGGACACCTTCTTCCAGTCGCATTCGAGCTCTTCGACGACGAGCTGCGCGAGCCCCGTCATCGTGCCTTGACCCATCTCGGAGCGCGCGATCCGGATCACGCAGCGCTCGTCGGGCTTGATGACGACCCAGGCCGTCACCTCGGGACCGCCCGCGGCCATCGTGGCGGCTTCGGCCCGCAGCGCACTCGCATCGAGCGCGAATGGCAGCGGCAGGCCGAGCGCGAGCCCGCCGCCGGCGACGGTGGCGGTGCCGACGATGAACCGGCGGCGCGACAGGTTCGCCGTCCCGGAGCCGGTCGTCCTTTTCATGAGCGGCCCCCTTTGGAGTCGGCTTGCGGGGCGTTCGCGCCGTCATTGGCGACGCGCATGCCGGCCGCCAGGTGCACCGCCGCACGGATGCGCTGGTAGGTGCCGCACCGGCAGATGTTGGTCATCGACTCGTCGATGTCCTTGTCCGTCGGGTTGGGCTTCTTCCGGAGCAGCGCCACGGCGGCCATGATCTGCCCCGATTGGCAATAGCCGCATTGCGGGACGTCGAGCGCCGCCCAGGCCTGCTGCACGGGATGGGCGCTCGTCGGCGAGAGGCCCTCGATCGTGACGATCCGGTCGGTGGCTTTCACCGTGCCGACGGGGATGGCACAGGAGCGCTGCACCTCGCCGTTGATGTGCACCGAGCACGCGCCGCATTCGGCGACGCCGCAGCCGTACTTCGTTCCGGTCAGGCCCACCTGCTCGCGAATGACCCAGAGCAGCGGAGTGTCGGCCTCCACCGCGACGTCGCGGATCCTGCCGTTGATGTTGAGCTTCGCCATCGCGTTCCTCCGAGGGACCCTGCAGCCGGCAACTATAGCGCGCGGCGCAGTGCGTGGGCAGTGCCCGCTTGCAGGGCCATGAGCGGGGCAAGCCTTCGGGCTTCATGATTCAGGCGCCCGCCGGCTTGCCCCGCTCATGGCCCTGCGATGCGACGTCGGCGGCCTTCTGGAGCAGAACCTCGGGCTTGGCACTATGCCAGGTGTGACGCGAAGGCATAGCCCTGCGTGCGCCTGGGGTATGAAGCACGAAGGGCTATGCCTTCGCGCCACACCGTCAAGCCACCAAACCATCAAACCATCAAACCGGCAGGCAGGCGGGTCCGAGCGGCTCGAAGGACTTGTAGGTCAGGATGAACTCCTGGTGGCCGAGCCCTTCGGACTTGGTGGGCTCGCCGTTGCCGACGCGCTGCACCAGTTCGTAGATCTCGCGGCCGACTTCCGACAGCGTGGCCCGGCCCTCGAGGATGCGGCCGGCATCGACATCCATGTCGTCTTCCATCCGCTTGTAGGTGTCCGGATTGGCGCAGACCTTGATCACCGGCGCAATCGCCGAACCGACGACCGAGCCGCGGCCGGTCGAGAAGAGAATCACCTGCGAGCCGCAGGCGATGAGCTCGGCGATCTCGGCGTTGTCGTTGATGTTGGGAAAGCCGAAGCGCACCTCGCCGTCGGGGACGACATCGAGCAGGTAGAGGCCCTTCCGTGGCGGTGCGATGCCCGGTTTGACGATGCCGTCGATCGTCGACTGGCCGGACTTCGCGTACGCTCCGAGCGATTTCTCCTCGATGGTCGTGAGGCCGCCGTCGGCATTGCCGGGTGCGAAGCTCGCGTAGCCGAGCGTGGCGTAGTAGGTCGCCGCCTTCGCCACACAGCGCTTCAGCTCGTCGCCCAGCGCCGGATTGGCGGCGCGCGCCGCCATCAGGTGCTCCATGCCGATCAACTCGCCGGTTTCCTCGAAGATCGTCGTTGCACCCTCGGCGACGAGGAGATCGAACGCGACACCCATCGCGGGATTCGCGGTGAGCCCGGACGTCGCATCGGAGCCGCCGCAGATCGTGCCGACCGTGAGCTCGTCGATGCCCATCGGCACGACTTCCTGGCGGGCGAGCTCGGGCAGCGTCCGTTCGACCCAATCGCGGCCGGCGGCAAGCGTCTTCCTGGTGCCGCCGGTGTCCTGGATGCCCAGGATCAGCACCGGTCGGCCGGAGGCCTCGATCGTGCGTGCGAGCCGCCGCTTGTCGAAGCCCTCGCAACCGAGCGAGACGAGGAGCGCGGCACCGACATTGGGATGCGTGCACAGCTTCTCCATCATCCCGAGCGAGTACGGGTTGGGGTAGCAGCCGGGGAAGCCGATCAAGTGCACGCCCCGTTCGCGAAACGGCGCGGCGATCTCGCGCGCGACGTGGTGCGCGCATTCGACGAGGTAGGCGACGACGACGAGATTGCGCACGCCCTTGCGGCCGTCCGCCCGGAGGTAGCCCGAGAGCATCAGGCGCTCACGGGAATGCCCTCCGCGCTGCGCGCTTCGGGGCTGATTCGCGCTTGGGGCGGCCCGGCGCGCTCATCGCGGCAACGTGTACGTCGGGAGGTAGTTGCTCTCGACGTTGTGCGTGTGCACGTATTCGCCCGGCGCGATCCGGTAGGTCGCGGTGCCGATCGGGCAGCTGTACTTCAGGATGATCTCGCCTTTTTCGATCGCCTTCGCGGCGAACTTGTGGCCGACCGCGATGTTGCGGCCGATCGTGATCGCGACACCGTCGAGCATGACGGTTTCGCCCGACTTCAGCGGCCGCAGCGCGACGGCGACGTTGTCCGCCGGCGACAGCCGCATCACGGCGCGCGCGCCCGGCTGGTCAGAACTTGCCATACCGGTTGTACGCCTCGACGGGATCCATGCCGCCGACGAGCGCGCGGCGCATTTCGCTTTCGGTCGCGACGACTTCCTCGGTCTTCGCGACGACTTCGGCGGCGAGCGCGCGCGGCACGATCACGACGCCGTCGCGATCCGCCAGCAGATAGTCGCCGGTGGCGATGGTGACCGCGCCTATCGTGACCGGTTCGCCGTAGCGATCCGGGATCCACCGCTCGACGATGTCGGAGGGCGTCAGGAACGAGCAGAAGACCGGGAAGCCCTGGGCGAGCACGAGATCGGTGTCGCGCGAGCCGCCGTCGACGACATAGCCCAGCACGCCGCGCGCCGCGAGCGTCTGCGCCGAAAGCTCGCCCATCAGCGCAACCTCGTGATTGTTGGGCTGGCAGACGACGACGTGGCCGGCCGGCGCCTTGGCGAGGAGCGTGCACCAGCCGAGCAGCGTCTCGTGCCGCGACTTCGAGCGGTCGATGTGCCCCGACACCGTCCACACCGGACCGGCGAGCCTCGTGCCGGGCGCGATGGCCTTGATCCCGGGCGGCAGCACGATGCTGTGGTGTCCCATCATCCGCAGCACGTCGTGCACGGCACCCGTGTAGCATTGGGCAAGGCGCTGCGTCAGGTCGGACATCGGGTTCTCCGCGTGGTCACGTCCGCTTCTTCCAGTGGCCCACGATGGCGCCCATGATCGCCATGCCGACCACCATGTATCCCGCATTGATCAGCCACAGCGACGGCGATCGCGCCTCGAATCCGTAGTTCTGCGCGAGCGTCGTGCCGATCAGCGCGAGCGCCAGCACGGCGCCCGTCCTGATGCCCCCCGCGGCCGTCTGTCGGCCGAGCTTCGGCAGCAGCCAGGCGATCGTGTACGCGACGACGAGCGCGGCGACGAGCGAAATGATGTAGGGCATCGGCGAGTTGCCGTGTTCCGCCATGAGCTGCGCTTGCGTCTTGCCGATGCCCACCATCCACGCCGACCCCAGCAGCGTGTACCAGCCGGCGCCCAGCAGGAACTGGACGACGCCGGCGACCCAGACCGCGACATGGTTGATGCTGTTCATGACTCCTCCCGAGAGTGCTGCGTTCGCTGGCCTCTGCCGGGCCGGGCGGTGGAATGTTGCACCACAGTCCCGCGCCGGGCAAGCCGCGGCGCCGGAGCCGCCGCACAACTGGTCCAAGGTTCCCTAGAAGAGATCGAGCTGCGCCGCCTCGCCCGGCGGCCGGAAGCGCGACGTGTCGAGCGGCGCGTCGCGGTCGGTGTTGAGGCCGAGGCGCTTGCAGGCCAGCGCAAAGCGCTTGCGGACGAGATCGGCGAACTCGCCCCGCCCGCCCATGCGCACCCTGAACTGCGACTCGTTGTCCTTGCCGCCGCGGATCTGCCGGACGATGCTCATCACGTGCGCCGCGCGCAGCGGATAATGGACGTCGAGCCAGTCGCGAAAGAGCGGCGCCACCTCGAGCGGGAGCCGCAGCATCGTCCACGCCGCGTGCCGCGCACCCGCCGCCGCGGCCGCTTCGAGGATCGCCTCGAGCTCGTGGTCGGTGAGCTGCGGAATGATCGGCGCGACGTTGACGCCCACCGGAATGCCGGCGTCGCTCAACGCCTTGACGATCGCGAGGCGCCGGCGCGGGCGCCGCGGCGCGCGGGATCGAGCTTGCGCGCGAGCTCGCGGTCGAGCATCGCGATCGAGATGAACACGCGGACGAGCCCGCTTGGCCGCCATGGGCGCCAGCAGGTCGAGGTCGCGCTCGATCAGCGCGCCCTTGGTCGTGATCGTCAGCGGATGGTCGCAGTCCGCCATGACCTCGATCACGCGAGCGGGTGATCTTCCATTCCCGCTCGATCGGCTGGTACGGGTCGGTGTTGGCGCCGAGCGCGATCGGCTCGCACCGGTAGCCGGGCTTGCGCGAGCTCCGCGCGGAGCAGGGCGGCGGCATTGGGCTTGGCGAAGAGCTTCGTCTCGAAATCGAGGCCCGGCGACAGGTCGAGATAGGCGTGCGTCGGCCGCGCGTAGCAGTAGATGCAGCCGTGCTCGCAACCCTGGTAGGGATTGATCGACTGCGTGAACGGAATGTCGGGCGAATCGTTGCGGCTGATGATCGTCCGCGCGGGCTGTGATCCGCACGACGGTCTTGAGCGGCGCCGGGGCGATCGTCCACCGTCGGCGTCGTCGGGCGCCGGCGTTGGCCCAGCCGTCGTCGACCGCCTCCCGCGCTTCGCTCCGGAAGCGATTCGCCGGGTTGAACGTCGCGCCCCGACCTTTGGCCGGCGGGACGGCGGCCGCCACGTGTTCCGTAGCCCGGTCAGGACGACAGCGACGCGTCCATCGTGACCGTGATGCCCGGGGAGAGCGCGCGCGACACCACGCAGTTGACCTTGGCGCTCGAGGCGATCTCCGCGAACTGCGCGGCGTTGATGTCGGGCACCTGCGCGCGGACGAGAAGATGGATGGCCGTGATCGTCGGCTTGCCGTCGACCGGGTCCATCGTGAGGCGCGCCTCGGTTTCGATGGCGGTCGCGGTGAAGCCCGCGTTGTTGAGCGTGAAGGACAGCGCCATCGTGAAGCAGCCGGCATGGGCGGCGGCGACGAGCTCCTCGGGATTCGTTCCCTTGCCGTCGCCGAAGCGCGCCTTGAACGAGTACGGAACGTCCTTGAGCGTCCCGCTTTGCACCGAAACGCGTGCCGCTGCCTTCCTGCGTCGTGCCCTGCCAGCGGGCGGATGCCTTGCGTTGCATGGTGGCTCTCCTCCGGTTGCGGAACGCGCATTCTAGTCCCTCCGGCAGATCTTGGGCGGTCGCCCGCCGCGCTGCCCGGGGTTGCGCTACCATAGCGCGACGTTCCGCCGCCGCGCTGTCCGCGGCGTCGCCGCCGATGACCAAGCCCAAGACCACGCATTTCGACACGCTGTCGCTGCACGCCGGCGCGCGGCCCGATCCCGCGACCGGCGCGCGCGCGACGCCGATCTACGCTTCGGCGTCGTTCGTCCTGCCCGACAGCGACCACGGCGCGGCGCTCTTCAACATGGAGCGGGCGGGGCACGTCTATTCGCGAATCTCCAATCCGACCTGCGCGGTGCTCGAGGAACGCATCGCCGCGCTCGAAGGCGGTGTCGGCGCCATCGCGACCGCGAGCGGCCAGGCGGCGCTGCACCTCGCGATCGTGAGCCTCATGGGCGCGGGCAGTCACATCGTCGCCTCGCGCGCGCTCTACGGCGGCTCGCACAACCTGCTCCATTACACGCTGCCGCGCTTCGGCGTCGAGACGACGTTCGTCGACCCGCGCGACCTCGACGCGTGGCGCGCCGCCATCCGTCCGGACGACACGGCTCCTGTTCGGCGAAACGCTCGGCAATCCGGGCCTCGACGTGCTCGACATCCCGCGCGTGGCGGCGCTCGCGCACGACCACGGGCTGCCGCTGCTGGCCGATGCGACGTTCACGACGCCGTACCTGTTGCAGCCGTTCGCGCACGGCGCCGATCTCGTCTTCCATTCGGCGACGAAGTTCCTGTCCGGCCACGGCGTCGTGATCGGCGGCCTCCTCGTCGATTCGGGACAATTCGACTGGGACGGTCCGAAGAGGCGCGCGGAAAGTTCCCGACGCTGACCGAGCCGTACGCCGGCTTTCACGACATGGTGTTCGCCGAGGAGTCCACGACCGCGGGCTTCCTGCTGCGTGCGCGGCGCGAGGGCATCCGCGACTTCGGCGCGTGCATGTCGCCGTTCACCGCCTTCCAGATTCTGCAGGGGATGGAGACGCTGCCGCTGCGGATGGCGCGCCACGTCGACAATGCGCGGCGGATCGTCGCTTTCCTCGCGGCGCACCCGCTGGTCGAATCGGTCGGCTATCCGGAGCTCGCCGGGCACCCGGACCACGCGCTCGCGGCCGGGCTCCTGCCGAGGGGCTGCGGCGCGGTGTTCAGCTTCAATCTCAAGGGTACGCGCGCGCAGGGCCGGCGGTTCATCGAGACGCTGAAGCTCTTTTCGCACCTCGCCAACGTCGGCGACGCGAAGTCGCTCGTGATCCATCCGGCGTCGACGACGCATTTCCGGATGGCGGCCGCGGATCTCGTCAAGGCGGGCATCACCGAGGGGACGATTCGGCTTTCGGTCGGCCTCGAGCACGCCGACGACCTGATCGAGGATCTTTCGCGGGCCTTGCACGCCGCAGGCGAAGAGCCTGATGCGAGTTGCGGGTAGCCGGCAACGATGTGTACGCCTACACGGGCTCGCGACCGATCGACGCACGCTGCCGACGGTGCGTTTTCGTCCACGGCGCGGGGAACGAGCACAGCGTCTGGGCGCTGCAATCGCGCTATTTCGCGTACCACGGCTGGAATGTCCTCGCCGTCGATCTTCCCGGCCACGGCAAGTCCGGCGGCGCCGCGCTGCGCGTCCGTCGAGACGCTGGCGGACTGGATACCCGCCTTGCTCGATGCAGCGGGAATCGGTCGCGCGTCGCTCGTCGGCCATTCGCTCGGATCGCTGGCGGCATTGGAATGCGCGGCGCGAGGTCCGGAGCGGGTGGCCAAGCTCGTGCTGATCGGCCCCGCGGCGCCGATGCCCGTTTCCGAGGCGCTGCAGGACGCCGCGAAACGCAACGATCACCTCGCCTGCGAGCTCATCACCGGCTGGTCCTACAGCGCCGGGGAAGCAACTCGGCGGCAACCAGGTGCCCGGCGTCTGGCTCACCGGCAATGCGCTTGCGTCTTCTCGAGCGCGCGAGACCGGGCGTGCTTTATGCGGATCTCGCGCGTGCGATCGCTACGGCGCGGGCAGGAATGCGCGGCCAGGGTGCGCTGCCCGGCGCTCGTGATCGTCGGCGCGCGCGACATCATGGCGCCGCCGAAGAACGCGCAGGGCCTGATCGCCGCGCTGCCGGATGCGAAGGTCGTCACGATCCCGGACTGCGGACACGCGATGATGGCCGAGCAGCCGGACACCGTGCTCGACGCGCTGCGCGCGTTCCTCTAGCTCTGCATCAGCCTGTAGGACGATGGCACCCGAGGCGGACACTCCTTCGTCGCCGTGTCCCGGCGTGCGCCACGTTACCGCGGCCGCGCCGTTCGCATGGCTCGCCGCCGGCTGGCGCGATTTTCGCGCGCACCCGCTGCCGAGCGCGTTCTACGGCGCGTGTTTCGCCGCGATGGGCTGGCTCATCTGTCGTGACGTTTCGCCATGCCTACGAATACGTCGCGGCGCTCGTCACCGGCTTCTTCCTGGTCGGGCCGTTCCTCGCGGTCGGGCTCTACGATCTGTCCCGCCGCCGCGAGCGCGGCCTGCCGCCGTGACTCGCGCCCACGCTCGACGCGTGGCGCGGAAGCGCCGGCGCGATCGGCATCTTCGCGGTGGTGCTGGGCGTCATCCTGCTCGTCTGGGCCCGCGCGTCGCTCATCGTGTTCGCGCTGTTCTACACCGGTGAGATGCCGTCCGTCGCGGGTTTCGTCGGCCAGATCATGTCGCCGGACAACTTCGAATTCCTGCTCGCCTACGTCTGCGTCGGCGGCGTCTTCGCGCTGCTCGTGCTCGCGATCAGCGTCGTCTCGGTGCCGATGATGCTCGACCGCGATACCGACGGCGTCGTCGCGGTGCTGACGAGCCTGCGCGCGTTCGGCGCGAACGTGCCGGCGATGCTGGTCTGGGGAGTGCTGATCGTGGCGCTCACCGCGGTGGGGTTCTCGCTCTTCTTCGCCGGGCTCGTCGTCACGGTGCCCGTGATCGGACACGCGACGTGGCACGCCTATCGCGCGCTCGTCGAGTGAGTGAGCCAAGGCCCGGAGGGCGCGTGCCGAGCGATCGAGCGCGGCCGACGACGCGGTGCTACCGCTCACGAAGACCGTGCGGAGGCCGCGGTGTGAGCGAACGGGACGGAGTTCGCCAATGAAGCGACCTAATCCTGCCGCCACTTGATCGAGCAGCCGACCGAAGGCTGCTGGACGCCGGACGTCCTGCCCGTCCGCGCGACGTCGCGCATCGCGGTGAACAGCTCGCGCGCCGCCGTCCGGTCGTCCGAACGTCCCGACGCGTCGAGACGGCCGCGGTAGACGAGCTTGAGGTCGCGGTCGAAGCCGAAGAAATCGGGCGTGCAGACGGCGCCGTACGCCCGTCCGATCTCCTGCGTCTCGTCGATGCACGTAGGGAAACGTGAACGCGTGCTTCCGGCGAACGTCTTCATGTCGTCGAAAGAGTCCTCGGGATAGCCGACCGGGTCGTTGCTCATGATCGCGACGCTGCCGACGCCATGACGGCGCAATTCGGTCATGTCACGGACGATCTTGTCGGCCACCGCCTTCACGTAGGGACAGTGGTTGCAGATGAACATCACGACGGTGCCGTTGGCGCCGCGCACCGACGCCAGCGTGTGGCGCCGGTCGTCGGTGCCGGGAAGGTCGAACGGCGGGGCGGGGGAGCCGAGCGCCTCCGTGGGGGTGGTAGGCCGACCATGTCGTCCTCGTTGCGGGAATGAACGGATCGGGCGTCGTGCCGGGAATGGCGGCGCGGTCGTATAACATACTCCGGCCTCCTTCCGCGAAGCAACCATGCAAGTCACGCGTCATACCGATCTCGATGACTTTCTCGACGCCGTCGCGCCGATGACCGCGCGCGGCGAAGCGTCCGCCAGCTTCTTCACCGGCGGGGCGCATGCGATGAAGCGCACGCCGCCGCGGCCGGGCGAGCGCGTGTACCTCGCGACCTGTGGCGGCGCGGGCGGGTTCGGCGCGGCAATGGTGCGCGACGCAGGGTCCGGTGCTGATCGGGGCGAGCGATCCTGCCGCCGGCGCGGCGATCGCCGCCGACCTCGCGGGCGATTGGCCGGGGCTCCAGGGCGTGGTCGGTGCGGCGGCGGGATGCGAGGCGTTCGCCCGGCGATGGCAGGAGCTGACCGGGCGCGGCTGCCGGCTGCGCGTGCGGCTGCGCCAGCACACACTCGTCGCCGTCAACGACGTTCCCGCCGACGTCCGGCGCGCCGAGAACGGCGACCGTCGCCGATGCGGATTGGCTGATCGAGCGGCAGATCGCGTTCATCGCGGAAGTGGGCATCCCCGATCCGCCCGGGCGTCTCGCCGAACGTCATGCCGCCGCGCATCGCGCGCGGCGATTTCCGGATCTGGGACGACGGCGGGTCGGTCGCGTATGCCGGTTACAACGACGCCGCCCCGGACTTTGCCCGGATCGCCCCCGTCTACACGCTGCCGGAGTGCCGAGGACGCGGCTACGCGACGGCGCTGGTCGCGGCGCTCGCGCGCGAATTGCTCGCGCGCGGGAAACAGAGGTTGTTCCTGACGACCGACGTTGCGAATCCGACGTCGAATGCAATCTATGCGCGAATCGGCTTTCGTGCCGAGAACGACGATTGCGGCTTCGATTTCATCGCCGGCCAGTGGATAGTCGCATGCCGGCGCCGCGATTCATGTGCACGAACGCGCTCGCACCCGACCTCGTGGGCGCATGCGGTCGACCTCGACCCCGCCGCGGCGCACCATGCGATGCGCGTCCTGCGCCTTGCCGTCGGCGACGCGCTGACGCTGTTCGACGGCACCGGCGGCGAGTATGCGGCGACGCTCGCCCGCGCCGACAAGCGCGGCGCCTCGGTGCGGATCGAGCGTTTCCTGCCGGTCGAGCGCGAGTCGCCGCTCGCGCTGACGCTCGCGCAAGGCATCGTCGCCGGCGACGCGATGGACAGCGCGATCCGCAAGGCGACCGAGCTTGGCGTGACCGCGATCCAGCCGCTCGTCACCGCGCGAAGCGCGCCGATGGGAGGAGGCGAGCCGCGGCGAAAAGCGCCTTCTCCACTGGCGGCAGATCGCGATCGCGGCGGCCGAGCAATCGGGCCGCAATCGCATTCCGGCCGATCGCCGCGCCGCGCGCCGTCGCCGAATGGCTGCCGGCGTGGCACGGCAGCGGCATCGTGTTCCTGCCGGACGCGGATCGGCCGCTCGCAGCGATCGCGCCGCAGGCCCCGCCGCTCGCCGTGATGATCGGCCCCGAGGGCGGTTTCGACGAGCGCGAAAGCGCGCTCGGCGCGGGCGCAGGGCTTCCATGCGCTCAGGCTCGGGCCGCGGGTGCTGCGCGCGGACACGGCGGTGGCGGCGGCGCTCGCCGTCGTGCAATCCGCGTGGGGCGATTGGCGGTGATGCGATACGCGGCTCGGTTTGCTGCTCGCGGCGCTCGTGCACTGGGTGCGCCTCGCCCCGCCTCTCGGATGCGCGGCGAAGGACGATCCTACTCGTTCGTCGTGCTGGGCGAGGAGGGCCGCGCCGTCGCGCGCGTGATCACGCCCGGGGCCACGTGCCCGGCGATCGAGCTCGATGGCGTCAGTGGTCCGATGGACGTGCGCGCGCGGCCGGCGACGATCCCTCTGCGGCCGACCCGCAGCGAACCGGCGCTGTCCAGGCCTTCCGCGTTTCCGGTGCTGGTTTGCGAGAAGGCCATCCCCGCGGGCGTGACGCGCGCGGCGGTGCTCGGTCGCGCGCTCCCGCTGCCGAAGGCAAATGCGCAGCGGATCGTCGTCATCGGCGACACGGGCTGCCGGATCAAGACGGCGGACGACGTGTTCCAGGCCTGCAACGAATCCGCGCAGTGGCCGTTCGCCGCCGTCGCGGGCGCTGCGGCCGCCACCGCGCCCGATCTCGTCGTTCACGTGGGCGACTACCACTATCGCGAGAACGAGTGCCCCGCCGGCAACGCGCAATGCGCCGGCAGCCCGTGGGGCTACGGCTGGGACGCGTGGGAGGCCGATGTCTTCGCGCCGGCGGAGAAGCTCTTCCTTGCGGCGCCGTGGGTCGTCGTGCGCGGCAATCACGAATCGTGCAATCGCGCGGGCCAGGGCTGGTGGCGATTCCTCGATCCCCGTCCGCCCGCGCCGCGCCAGGATTGCAACGCCGCTCGCCGACGACGCGATCGGCGACCACAGCGAACCGTACGCGGTGCCGCTGGGCACGGGCGCGAACGCCGACACGCAGTTGATCGTGTTCGACTCGTCCTGGTGGGCGTGCTGCCGCTACCCCCGGACGACGCGCTGCACGTCAAGTATCGCGCGCAGTACGAGCGGGCCTTCGCGCTCGCCGCGCGCCGGCCGAGTGCGTTCTTCCTGAATCATCACCCGGTGCTCGCGTTCGCGCCCAACCCCGCGAAACCGGACGCGCCGTTTCCGGGCAACGGCGCGCTGCAATCGGTGCTCGCGCGCTTGCATCCGGCCGAGCTGTTCCCGCCGAACGTCAAGGCGCTGATGTCCGGCCACATCCACCTGTTCGAGGTCGTCAGCTTCTCGACGCCGCAGCCGGCGCAGTTCATTTCCGGCAACGGCGGCGACTGGATCGACACCCCGTTGCCGCTGCGACTGCCGGCCGGTGTGGTGCCCGCGCCGGGCACGGCGATCGCGGGCATCGTCGCGAGCAACCGCTATGGCTTCATGACGATGGAGCGGGACGGGGCGCGCTGGCGCATGGTCGCGCACGACGCGCGCGGCGTGCCGCAGATCTCCTGCACGCTGCAGGAGCGGCAGGCGACCTGTGTCTCGACGCCACACTGACGCGCATCGATCGTGGCGAGCCCGGCGCCTTGAATGCAGAAACTGAGGCTTGACCCAACGCCCATCGTCAACGTTGATCCGAACTGGAGGGTAGAAGTGCGCAGGGAGTCGCGTTGGCCTGCAGCGATGCATTCGCCCGCGTTCGCAGTCCAAATACGAAGAGCCGCCGTTCGGAAAGCTTCCGAAACCGGCCGCGATCGGCCTATTCTGTTGAAAAACTCCTCGACGTCGTGTGCCGCGATGTTTTTCGGGGTCTTCTGACCATCACCCGAGTGACGATCGTCGATCCTGGGCCGTTCTACGAGGTCGACGTTTTCGTCCGTCGCTTGTCAACACCCATCATTCGAGTTTTTCAACAGAATAGGCCAACTCCGGCCATCCGCGGTCGCCTCGGAAACTTCCCGTAGCGGTCGGTCGCGCCAACGCTACATCAGCGTTCTCGCCCTAAAATCACCCCGCGCGCGGCGGATATTGCCTTCGCGCCGCCCGCCCGATCTCCCCGTCGGACCGCTTGTGTCAACCCGTGATACGCTGCCTGCGCAGGCACCTCGTGGGGTTCGGCTACCTATAACGTGCGTTCGCCGGCTGACTATCGTTCTGCTTTCAACTGGATAAGACAATGAGACACCTGCTAACAGTCATCAGCCTCATGTTTGCGCTGACCTGTCAGGCAGCCGACCCGATGTACAACGAAACCGCGGACGCAAAGGCGGAAATCAAGTTGGCGCTCGCCCAGGCGGCAACTACGGGTGTACCGGTGCTCGTCATCTTCGGCGCCAACTGGTGCGCGGACTGCAAGACTCTCGACATGGCCATCAAGCAGGGCGCCAGCGCCCCGCTCGTCGCCAAAGACTTCAAGGTGGTCAAGGTCGACGTTGGTCGGTTCGACCGCAATGTCGATATTGCGCAGTCCTATGGTGTGCCGCTCGAGAACGGGATCCCTGCGGTGGCCGTCCTCTCACCGAAGAACCAGGTCCTCTACGTAACCCGCGAGGGTGAGCTTGCCGATGCGAGGAAAATGGGCGAGACCGGCATCTACGAGTTCTTCAGGAAAGTGACCCCGGGACTCAAGGCGAAGTCCTGAACTGAAGAACTAATATGCCGGCACCTTTGCCGATTTCCATAGCAGAGGAACGTCGGTCAAGTCATGCCTTCGCATCGCCGCATGTGCGGCGGAGAAATGCGACGCTGTGACGCATTACCGCCGACCGACACCGCTTGTTGTGGCACGCAACGCGAGGCATTCATGCAAATGAGCTTTCGCTCGAGGATCTTCCTGATGGTTGCCGCGACCTTCCTCGCGGCGCAGGCACTGGCGCAGCCGCGCTTCACGTTCGACGCGACACCCGGCCAGTTGGGGAAGGACGTGGTCCCGTCGGAGTACCGGCTGGCGCTGGACCTCGATCCGGCCAAAGAGACGTTTACCGGCATCGTCGACATCACGCTGAAGGTGCGGCGTCCCGTCGAGGCCATCGTGCTCAACGCCTTCGAATTGACCGCGGGAGATATTGCGCTGACGTGGCCCGGCGGTGCGCGGCCGATGACGACGACCGACGACAAGACGAAACGCCAGTGGCGCATCGCGGACGGCCGGACGATCGACCCTGGCGAGTACACATTGCGAATCGCGTACACCGGCGCTGTACATACGGTCGGGGAGGGGCTCTTCGGCGTGGTCTACACGGCCGAGGGCAAGGCCACGCGGATGCTCGCGACACAGTTGGAGCCAATCGCCGCGCGCTCGGTCTTTCCAGGATTCGACGAGCCGTCGTTTCGCGCGAGCTTCGCGATTACGGTCACCGCGCCGTCGGCTTACGAAGTCGTCTCCAACATGCCGGTCAAGTCGCGCGACGCGCAGGGAGCGGCGACGCGCTGGCAATTTGCGCCGACGCCACCGATGCCGACTTATCTCGTGGCGGTCTCGGTCGGGCAGTTCGACGCACTCGAAGACAGCGTGGACGACATTCCGCTGCGCATCCTGACGGCAAAGGGCAAGAAGGCGGACGCGCGCTACGCGATGGACGTCACCAAGAAAGTGCTGCCGTTCTACCGCGAGTACTTCGGCGTCCCCTACGCGCTGCCCAAGCTCGACCAGATCGCCGTCCCCGGTGTCCGCAACGGCGCGATGGAGGACTGGGGCCTCATCTCCTACAGCGAGCCCGCCCTGCTCTACGATCCCGCAAAAAGCTCGATCGAGACCAAGCAGAGTGTCTTCGAGGTGATCGCACACGAAGTCGCGCATCAGTGGTTCGGCAACCTGGTGACGGCGGCGTCCTGGGACGAGATCTGGCTGAACGAAGCGTTCGCGACGTGGATGGCGAGCAAGGCCACGGCGCAGTTCAACCCGGACTGGCAGATCCCGCTCAATCGCGTGCTCACGCGCCAACGGGTGATGCGCGGCGACGCCGGTCCGGCGACACGCGCGATACGGTCCGGGCCTGTCTACGAAACCGCGGTGTTCGACGTGTTCGACGGCGTTACCTACACCAAGGGCGGCGCGGTGCTGGCGATGATCGAGACGTACATGGGACCCGACGCGTTCCGGCGCGGACTCGCCGCGTACTTCGAAGGACAAAAGCTGTCCAACGCCACGGCCGGCGATCTCTGGCACTACCTGTCGCAGGCGTCCGGAACGGATGTCGCAGCCGTCGCGCGGAGCTGGACCGACCAGAAGGGCTACCCGTTGCTGCAGGCGCGCGTCACCTGCGACAACGGCAAGCAGACGCTCGAACTCGAGCAGCAACGCTTCAGCGTCGACGACGCGGTCGACACGACGACCCTGTGGCAGGTGCCGATTCGCGATTTCGACCGGCACCGCGGCGCCCATGCGATTCCTGTTGACCGGCCGCAGCGCAAAATTCGTGACCGGGCCGTGCACGCCGGCGCCGTTGTTCGTCGACTCGTCGGCCGGCTTTTTCCGTGTCCAGTATCCGCCCGAACACCTGCGCCGTTTGACACGCGCGTTTCCGGAGCTCTCGCCCTCCGCGCGCCTCGCGCTGCTGACCGATACTTTCGCGCTGGGTCAGGCCGGGCGAATTCCGCTCGCCGAATATTTCGCTCTCCTGAGCCGGCTGCGTTCGGCAAGCGATCCGGCCACGCTGGTCCTCTTCCTGCAGGCCGACTATGCGCTGTCGAACCTCAACGGCGCGATGTACGCACGCCGGCGCAGGATTCCCTGCACGGCTATGCACGAAGCAAGCTGGGGCCGATGCTGGGCCAGCTGGGCTGGAGCGTCTCCCCGTCCGACACCGCCGTCGCGCTGAGCTTGCGCAACGAATTGATCGAGGCGCTGGGAATGTTCGGCGACGAAACGACGTTGCGCAAGTCGATGGAGCTGTTCAAGGCCGAGCGCAACGGCGGGGCGGCGATCGACCCGTCGATCCGGCCGGGAGTGATGGCGAATGTCGGACGCCGGGCCGATGCGGAAGTCTTTGCCGAGCTGGTCAAGCGGATGACGACGGCAATCCGCGTCGAGGACGGCTGGTTGTACGCCTCGGCGCTGGCCCATGTGGAGGACGCGGCACTCGCCCGGCAGTTCCTCGCGTTGACACTCGGCGACACGGTGCCGACCCAGATGGTGTCGTGGCTGCCCGGCATGGTCGCCGGCAACTACACGCACGGCGCGATGACCTATGCGTTCGTGCTCGACAATTTCGACGCGCTTTCGCGCAGGACTTCCGAGCAGGGCCGGCGGCACCTACTCTCCGGCGCAGCGTCGGGCTTCAACGAATCGGCGCGCGCAACGGCGTTGATCGCCGACCAGAAGCGGTTGCTGGGCGATGCAGGAGAGAAGATAGCGAAGGAAACGGCCGCCGCCATCGAACTCAAGAGCCGCATCCGGACGCGGGACGGCGCGTCGCTCGCCGCAATCCTTTCGCGCGCCACGACCGGGAAGCGCTAGCGGGCAACGCGAGCAACGGCTGCTATCAGGGGCCGCGCAAGACCGCTTTCCGCGGATCGCTATTTCCGCTGCGGGTCGATCTGCGACCGTCGATGATCAAAGTGCTCGCGTTCAAAGTCGACGGTCGCTGAACGGCCATTTTCGGACACTCAGATAGATGTTTCCCTGGTAAGAGCTAGCTAGTCTGCCGTCCTTGGCGTAAGCGAGCATAATGCCCGCCCAATTGGGGGATGAATGAACAACCGCCGCAAACTAATCGCTGCGCTTGGCGCAAGTGTGCTCGCAGCGCCGTTTCGGATTCGCGCGCAGCAAGTCAAAAAGTCGGTCGTGGTGGGAATCCTGGGAACTCAAGACCAGTTGAGTGCTCAGACCGTTGTCGCTGCCTTCAAGCAGGGGCTACAGGAACTCGGTTATGTCGAAGGGAAGAATCTCACTCTGCAATTGCGCTTCGCAGACGGGAAATTCGAGCTCGTTCCCGGATTGGCGACCGAACTGGTAAATCTCAGCGTAGACGTTATCGTTAGCGCAGGAACGGTCACCACCAGCGCCTTGCAGAAAGCGACCAGCACGATCCCTATCGTCATGGCAAACACCTTGGACCCTGTTGGCAACGGCTTGGTGAAAACCCTGGCGCGGCCCGGCGGCAACATTACCGGGCTTTCCAGTCTTGGTGGCGATATCGGTGGCAAGCATCTTGAAATGCTGCTCAGCGTGGCGCCGAAACTCTCCCGTGTGGCTGTTCTGTTGAATCCTGGCAACCAGTCGCATCCCTTGGTTCTCAAGAGCATCCAGTCTGCCGCGCTGAAAACCAGCGCCAAGATACTGCCCCTGGAAGCACGGACCCCGCCGGAGATCGAAAATGCCTTTTCCGCAATGACCCAGGGGAAAGCCGGTGCGGTCATCGTGGCGCGTGACGGGTTTTACATCAACCAGACGCGGCAGATCACGGAATTGGCGCTGAAGAACCGGCTGCCGTCCATATCTGAGCGGGCCTCTTACGCAGAGGCAGGCGGATTGATGAGCTATGGAGTGAATCAAGGGGAGCAATTCCGGCGCGCCGCAACCTATGTGGACAAGATCCTCAAGGGAGCCAAACCAGCCGACCTTCCCGTAGAGCAACCCACGAAGTTTGAACTTGTCATCAATCGCAAGACGGCCAAGGCGCTGGGCCTCACCATCCCACAGGCGCTCCTGGTAAGTGCCGACAAGGTGATCGAGTAAGGCCGCGAGTGACGGCTTTCGAGAAACCTGAATGGCGGGTTTGGGTCTATTCTGTTGAAAAACTCCTCGACATCGTGTGCCGCGATGTTTTTCGGGGTCTTCTGACCATCACCCGAGTGACGATCGTCGATCCTGGGCCGTTCTACGAGGTCGACGTTTTCGTCCGTCGCTTGTCAACACCCATCATTCGAGTTTTTCAACAGAATAGGTCGAGAGCGCCCGTTCATTGTGAGCGAACGGATGGCAGCTCTGGTTTGGCAAGGGTCTGATTGCCGTAGGTAGGACGTGGCGACTCGTCGCTCCTGCGAAATCTCAATCCGAACGGACAATGTCCGCCAGTAGCGATTCCGAGCAGGACACCTTGGAGCCTTCGCGGATCCAGTCGCTATCTGGTTGAACGCATCACGCGATTTGTTGACGGGCAGATTCTTACCTTCTGTCAGGCGCGGGGAGCGGCAGCGCGGGACTGCCGGCGAGCGTCAGCGCCGCGGCGCGCAGCTCGTCCCAGACGTTACCGCGGCCGATGCCCTTCGCCAGCGCATCGAGCCGCGCCAGTGCTGCCAGCAGCGGACCGATGAGCCCAGGCGGCACGCGCTTCGCGGCGCGCTCCATCGCGGCCTGGCGCTTTCCCCAGACACGCGCATTGCGCACGGCCACGGCGACCGGAGCGCCTGCGGCGGTCGCTTCCTGCACCGACGCGAGCGCATGGACGTCCTCGCCAAGCTGCCACAGCAGGAGCTGGATGCCTTCGCCTTCGGCTTCGAGTGCTGCGATGATGCGGAGCGCGCGTGCGGCGTCAGGCGCGAGCCACGCTTCGGACAGCTGAAAGACGTCGTAGCGGGCGACGTCGGTGACCGCACGCTCGACGGCCGCAGTCCCCAGCTCGCCTTCGGGCAGCAGCAGGCCCAGCTTTTCGATCTCCTGCTGTGCCGCGAGCAGGTTGCCCTCGCAACGGTCGGCGAGAAAGGCGAGCGTCTCCGGCGCGGCACGCTGTCGCTGGCGCGCCAGCCGTGCCGCGATCCACGCCGGCAACGCGTCGCGCTCCAGGGGATAGACCGCGATGGCGACGCCCGCATCCGCGAGCGCGGTGAACCACGCCGAGGCCTGCGCCGCGCGGTCGATCTTCGGGAGGGTGACGAGCAGAATCTGGTCGGAACCGGCCCGGGCGGCGGACACTTCGAGCGCCTTGGCGCCTTCGACGCCCGGCTTCCCCGACGGGATGGCGAGATCGACGAGCTTGCGCGCGCCGAAGAGCCCCAGGTTCGCGCTCGCGGCGAGCAAGGCGTCCCACTTGAAGCCCGACTCGACGACCAGCATCTCGCGCTCGTCGAAGCCCGCGCGCCGCGCGGCCGCGCGGATGGCGTCGCCGGCCTCGATCGCCTGCAGCGGCTCGTCGCCATGGATGACGTAGACCGGCGCCAGGGCGCGGTCGAGATTCGCGGCGAGCTGATTGAGGCGCAGTTCCATGAATCCAGGAAGTCGAGAAACGGCCCGCTCGGGCCGGAGGCGAGGGGCCCGCGCAGCGCGGTCCTACGCGGGTTTCCTTGCCGCCTGCAAGCGGCGCACGACCTGCTGCACGGCGTCGGACTGCATTTCCTTCAAGAGCTTCGCTTCCTCCGCCTCGCGCGCCAGGACTTCGGACTCGTTGAACGTGTACGAGCGGCGGACGACGACTTCGGCGGCCGGCAGCCAGTCGCGGCCGGCGACGTCGTGCAGCGAAAACGTCAGGCGCTTCGTCAACAGGTACTCGCGCGCGCGGCCGCCACCCGACAGCGACAGCACCTGCTTGTCGTCGGTGATGGTGGAGAGGTCGAGTATCGCCTGCGCCGCGGCGGCGGAGTCCACGAGCGTCGTGCTGCCGCCGGCCAGCGCGCGCTTCAAGTCGGCGGCGAACGGCGTGTTGGGCGGCGCGTTGACGTAGAGCGTCGAGAACGCGTAGGTGACATCGCCGCGCAAGTGAAAGCCGCAACCCGCGAGCGCGCCGGCGAGCGCGGCCGCGATCACGAAGCGACGCCAGCGCCGGCAGCGCTCAGACCACGACATTGACGAGCTTTCCTGGCACGACGATAACGCGCTTGATCGGAGCGCCGGCGGTGTATTTCGCGACCTCGGGACTCGCGCGCGCCGCGGCCTCGATCGCCGCGTTGTCTGCGTCCGAAGGCACGCGAAGTTTCCCGCGCAGCTTGCCGTTGATCTGCAGCACGAGCTCGATCTCGTCCTGTGCCAGCGCGGCCGGGTCCACCTGCGGCCAAGGCGCGTCGAGCAGCGAGCCGAGTTCATCCTCGAAGCCGAGATCGCCCCACAGCGCGCAGCCGATGTGCGGCGCGACCGGGTAGAGCACACGCAGCAGGATCGACAGGCCCTCGCGCAGAAACGCGTTCGCGCCGGGGGCGTCGGCCGGCATCGCCTCGAGCGCGTTCAGCATCTTCATCCCCGCGGAGACGACCGTGTTGTACTGGACGCGCTCGTAGTCGTAGGTCGCCTGCTTCAGCGTCAAGTGCAACTCGCGACGGCCGACCTTCACCGCGGCCACTGCATCGCTCCCAACGATCCGGTCAGGCGCCGACTTCACGGTCTCCACGCGCGCCTGCGCGAACGCCCACAATCGGCGCAGAAAGCGGTGCGCGCCTTCGACCCCGGCATCCGACCATAGCGCGCTGTCCTGCGGCGAGCCGGCGAACATCACGAACAGGCGCGCGGTGTCGGCGCCGAACCGGGCGATCAGGTCCTGCGGATCGACGCCGTTCAACTTCGACTTCGACATCGTGCCCACGCCGCCATATTCGACCGGTTGCCCGTCGGACTTGAGGCGCGCGCCGGTGACGCGGCCCTCGGCGTCGTGCGAGACGTCGACGTCCGCCGGCGCGGAATAGTCGATGCCGCCCTTCGCGTTGCGGCGGAAGAAGATGTGGTTGAGCAGCATCCCCTGCGTCATCAGCCGCGTGAACGGCTCGTCGAACTCGACGAGCCCCATGTCGCGCATCGCCTTGGTCCAGAAGCGGGCGTAGAGCAGGTGCAGGATCGCGTGCTCGATGCCGCCGATGTACTGGTCCATCGGATTCCAGTAGTCGTTGCGGGCATCGACCATCGTCGGCGCATCCGGGGAGGCGTAGCGCATGTAGTACCACGACGAGTCGACGAACGTGTCCAGCGTGTCGGTCTCGCGCTGCGCGGGCCCGGCGCATTTCGGGCAGGGCGTGTTGACGAAATCCGCGCGCTTCGCGAGCGGATTCCCGGCGCCGCTGGGTACGCAGTCCTCCGGCAGCACGACGGGCAGATCTGCCTCGGGCACCGGCACGTCGCCGCACACGGCGCAGTGGACGATCGGGATCGGCGTGCCCCAGTAGCGCTGGCGGGAGACACCCCAGTCGCGCAACCGGTACGTGATCTTCTTCTCGCCCAGCCCCTTGGCCGCGAGATCAGCCGCTATCGCGTCGACCGCCGCTTCGTACGCGAGGCCGTCGTACTTGCCAGAGTTCACACAATGCCCGCGCGACTTGTCCTCGTACCACGGCTGCCACGCGTCGATCGAGAACGTCCCGCCGTCGATCGCGACCACCTGCGGGATCGGCAGCCCGTACTTCTTCGCGAACGCGAAGTCGCGCTCGTCGTGCGCGGGCACGCCCATCACCGCGCCGTCGCCGTAGGCCATCAGCACGTAGTTGCCGATCCAGACCTCGACTTCTTCACCGGTCAGCGGATGCGTGACGAACAGCCCCGTCGGCATCCCCTTCTTCTCCGTCGTCGCGAGGTCGACTTCGGACACGCCGCCGCGCCGGCACTCGTCGACGAACGCGGCGAGCGCCGGGTTCGACTGCGCCGCGTGCGCGGCGAGCGGATGCTCGGCCGCGACCGCGCAGAAGGTGACGCCCATGATCGTGTCGGCGCGCGTCGTGAAGACGTACATCCTGCCCTCGCCGATGAGCTTGCCACGCATCTCACCTTCTGTGCCGCGGATGCCGTGGGGAAAGGCGAACCGCACGCCGTGGCTCTTGCCGATCCAGTTCGCCTGCATCACCCGCACGCGCTCGGGCCAGCCGGTCATCCGGTCGAGATTGTCGAGCAGCTCGTCGGCGTAATCGGTGATCCGCAGGTAGTACATCGGGATCTCGCGCTTCTCGACCGGCGCGCCCGAGCGCCAGCCCTTGCCGTCGATGACCTGCTCGTTCGCGAGCACCGTCTGGTCGACCGGGTCCCAGTTGACGACGCCGGTCTTCTTGTACGCGATGCCCTTCTCGAGCATCTTGAGGAAGAACCACTGGTTCCACTTGTAGTAGGCGGGATCGCAGGTCGAAAGCTCGCGCGACCAGTCGATGGCAAGACCGACCGCCTGCATCTGCCGCTTCATCTTCGCGATGTTGTCGTGCGTCCACTTCGCCGGCGGGACACCGCTCTTCATCGCCGCGTTCTCGGCTGGGAGCCCGAACGAATCCCACCCCATCGGCGTCAGCACGTTGTACCCCTGCATCCGCAGGTACCGGTACATCATGTCGCCGATCGTGTAGTTGCGCACGTGCCCCATGTGCAGGATGCCAGATGGGTACGGCAGCATCGACACGCAGTAGAACTTCTTCCGGTCCGGGGCCTCCACCGCGCGGTAGACGTCGCCCTCCCGCCACTGGCGCTGGACGGCGGCTTCGGTCTCGGCGGGATTGAACGGTTTCATGGGCTTCACGGGACTGGGCGCTTGGCAGCACCGGCGTCGGCGGCCGCGGCGGCATTTTGCAAGCTGTCGATTATACCGGCGCGCAATCATCCACCCGGCGAATACGTCGCAGGCGCCAACAGGGCGTAGAGTCCCAGCGCCACGAACAGCAGTGCCGCGGCAACGCGCACGGCCTTGAACGGAATCCGGGTCGCCGCGGACTTGCCGATCAGCACGACCGGGATGTTGGCGATCAACATCCCGAGCGTCGTGCCGAGCACGACGGCGAGGAGCGACGGGAAGCGCGCCGCCAGCACGACGGTCGCGACCTGCGTCTTGTCGCCCATCTCGGCCGCGAAGAAGGCGGCGGTGGTCACGCCGAAGACGCCCCACCGGGTCGCGGGGATCGGCTCCGACGTCGTCGAGCTTGTCCGGTCGCAGTGCCCAGATCGCGACGGCGAAGAAGGACAGCGCGACGAGCCAGGTCAACACCTCGGTCGGCACGACCGCGCGCACCATGTTGCCCATGATGCCGGCGAGCGCGTGGTTGGCGAGTGTCGCGACCAGGATGCCACTGATGATCGGCAGCGGCTTCCGGAAGCGCGCGGCGAGCACCAGCGCGAGCAATTGGGTCTTGTCGCCGATCTCGCCGAGCGCCACCACCCCCGTCGAGACCAGAAAGGCTTCCATGGGTACGGGTAGAATTATAGGGTGAGGGGGAACCTTTCCCCCCGCGCTCCACCCAATTGGCTACCGTCCTGCCTGTTTCGCCGATGCCGCCTGTCCGCCCGAGCTTGGCCCGCGCTGTCCGCATGCTCGTCATTGCGGTCGTGGCCGCGCTCGCTCCGGGCGCACACGCGGGCTCCGTGAAGACCGCGCATGTCGAGGCCGAGCTCGTCGCGGCGAAAACCGCGCTCGTCCCCGGCCAGCCGATCACGGTCGCACTGCGGCTCGTGCTGGAGAAGGGCTGGCATACGTATTGGCAGAATCCCGGCGATTCGGGCTTGCCGACCACCCTCGCGTGGGCGCTGCCGGCCGGGATCGAGGCCGGTCCGATCCAATGGCCGGCGCCGCGGATGCTGCCGGTCGGGCCGCTCGTCAACTACGGCTACGAAGGCGTTGCGCTGCACCTCGTCGAAATCCGGCCGCAGCGCAGTCTCGCGATCGGCGGCACCACGGTGCTCGCGGCGCGCGCCGATTGGCTCGTGTGCAAGGAGGTGTGCATTCCGGAGGGCGCGGACCTGACGCTCGCGCTGCCGGTGGCGGATTCGGCGCTACCCGATCTCCGCTGGGGTGCGCCGCTCGCCGCGGCGAGCGCGGCGTTGCCCGCGCCACTCGGGGCCTGGAGCGCCACCGCGACCGGTGCCGGATCGACGATCAACGTGAGATTCGTGCCGCCGCCCGGCGCGGGCGATCCGGGCGCGATTCGCTTCTTCCCGTTCGCGGCGGACCGGATCGACCCGTCGGGACCGCAGCCCTTGGCGCGCGACGGCGATGCCTACGTGCTTGCGTTGCCGGTCGCGCCGACGCTGTCGGGTCCGTTCGAGCGCATCGCCGGCGTGGTGACGGCGGCCGGGGGTTTCGGCGCCGCGCACGCGGCGACGATCGACGTCGAGGTGGCCGGCAATGTCACGGCCGGGCCGAAGGCGCCAGCGGCGCCTGCGCCGGCGCTCAACCTCGCCCAGTCCGTAAGCGGCGGCGGAGGGAGCCTCGCACTGGCGCTCGCCGTCCTGTCCGCGTTCGTCGGCGGCGTGATCCTGAACCTCATGCCCTGCGTCTTCCCCGTGCTGACGCTGAAGATCCTCGGCTTCGCGACGCACCACGACACGCGACCCACGCTGCGGCGCGAGGCCATCGCGTTCGCGACCGGCGTCGTGTTGACGTTCGTCGCGTTGGGCGCAGTGCTCGCCGCCTTGCGCGCGGCCGGCGAGCAGCTAGGGTGGGGATTTCAGCTCCAATCCCCGGCGGTGGTGAGCATGCTGGCAATCCTCTTCTTCGTGCTGGCATTGAACCTGTCCGGAGTGTTCGAATTCGGCCAGCTGGCGCCGTCCGGCGTCACGAATTGGACGGCGAAGAATCGCACGCTCGACGCCTTCGGCTCGGGCGTCCTCGCTGTCGTGGTGGCATCGCCGTGCACGGCGCCGTTCATGGGCGCGGCGCTCGGCTTCGCCATGAGCGCCCCCGCCGTGTCGATGTTCGCCATCTTCGTGGCGCTCGGTATCGGCATGGCGTTGCCCTATGTCCTCTTCGCCTGGTTTCCGGGATGGCGGCGCCGGCTCCCGCGTCCCGGACCATGGCTCGAGCGCTTCAAGCAAATGCTGGCGTTTCCACTGTACGCAACGGTCATCTGGCTCGCGTGGGTGTTGGGCGCGCAGCGCGACAACGACGCCCTCCTGCGGCTCATGATCGTGCTGCTCGGGTTGGGCTTCGCGCTGTGGGCATGGCGGATCGTGCGCACGGGCGGCGCGCGGCCATGGGGCATCGCCGGGCTCGTCGTCCTGGCCGCAGCCGCGACGATCGCCTGGCCACTGTTCGCGACCGAGTCTGCGGTGGCCGCGAAGGCAGCGGATGCGGGCGCAGGCACGACGGGCGCGGACCGTGAGTGGATGACCTTCACCCCGGCGGTGGTGTCGGCGTTGACGGCGTCCGGCCGTCCGGTTTTTGTCGACTTCACCGCGGCGTGGTGCGTGACCTGCCAGGTGAACAAGCGGCTCGTGTTGAACGCGGACGACGTCCGCGCGCAATTCGCGGCGAAGCGTGTCGCGCTGGTGCGCGCAGATTGGACGCGGCGCGACCCCGCGATCACGAGGGCGCTAGCCGCCTTCGGGCGCAGCGGCGTGCCCGTCTATGTCCTCTACCGCCCCGGCAAGGAGCCGCTACTGTTGCCGGAGGTGCTGCGCAGGAGCACCATGCAGGAAGCGTTGGCTACGCTGTAACGGTTCGGTAGCCGCCGCCGGGGTTGTTTCGAACTGATGGAGGTCACTATGCGTTTTCGCCGGATCTCGTTCGCCGTTGGCGCGGCCTTGCTGCTGGCCGCCGGAGTCGCAGCCGCCGTGGTGTCCGGCGCCCCCGCACCCGGATTCACGATCACCGACACCGCCGGCAAGGTGGTGCAGCTCGCCGACTACAAGGGCAAGTTCGTCGTGCTCGAATGGACCAACCCGGAATGTCCGTTCGTACGCAAGCACTATTCCAGCGGCAACATGCAGGCGCTGCAGAAGGAATGGGGTGCCCGCGACGTCGTGTGGCTCACGATCAACTCGACCAACGCGGCGCATTCCGAATACAAGACGCCCCGCGAGATGAAGTCGTGGATGGAGGGCCAGGACGCCGCCCCGGCGGCGACGCTGCTCGATTCGACCAGCGCCACGGGGCGCGCCTACAGCGCGAGGACCACGCCGCACATGTTCGTCGTCGACCGGGGAGGCAAGGTCGTGTACGCCGGGGCGATCGACGACAAGCGGTCGGCCAACCCGGCCGACGCGAAGACCGCCAACAACTACGTCCGAGCCGCATTGACCGAGACGATGTCGGGGAAGCCCGTCACCGTCGCGAGCACCACGCCGTACGGCTGCAGCATCAAGTATTGACGCCTTGCGCGCGGCTGTCGCGGCGATAGCCGCCGTCCTGCTCGTCGCCGGCTGCGCGCCGGAACCGGCGCGGCCGCTGCAGGGTTACGTCGAAGGCGAGTATGTGCGCGTCGCGGCGCCGTTCGCCGGCACGCTATTGCAGCTTGCGGTCAAGCGCGGCGATGCTGTGGCCGCCACCGCGCCCCTGTTCTCACTCGAACGGGAGAACGAAGCGGCGGCGCGGCGCGAAGCCGAAGAGCGCCTGCGCGCGGCGGAGGCACGAGTGGCCAATCTGCGCAGCGGGAAGCGGCCGCCGGAAGTTGCCACCGCGTCCGAACAGCTACAGCAGGCGCGCGCCATGCGCGACCTGGCGGCGGCCAATGTGAAACGACAGGAGCAGCTCTTCGCCAGCGGCTTCGTGAGCGGGGCGGCCATCGACGACGCCAAGGCGCAGTTCAAGCGCGACGATGCGCGCGTGAAGGAGCTCGAAGCCGTCGTGGCCACCACCCGGATGCCCGCCCGCGCCGACGAGATCCGCGCGGCCGAGGCCGACGCCCGGGCTGCACGCGAGGTGCTCGCGCAAAGCGAATGGCGCCTGGCGCAGCGCGTGGTGGCGGCGCCGGTGGCGGGCCTCGTGCACGACACGTACTTCGTCGTCGGCGACTGGGTACCGGCCGGGGCTCCCGTCGCGAGCCTGCTGCCACCGGGTAACGTCAAGGTGCGCTTCTACGTCTCGGAAACCGTGCTCGGCCGGCTGCAGCGGGGGCAGAACGTGAACCTGCGCTGCGACGGCTGCGCCACGTTGCTCCCCGCGCCGATCGTGTTCATCGCCGATCGTGCGGAGTTCACGCCGCCGGTTCTCTATTCCAAGGAGAACCGGTCGAAGCTCGTCTATCTCGTCGAAGCGAAGCCCGTTCCCGCGGATGCGTCCAAGCTGCATCCGGGCCAGCCGGTCGACGTGACGTTGCCGACACCGTGATTGCGGTCGCGCCTATGGCCGATGCAGTCGTCATCGACGTGCGCGGCCTCAACAAGAGCTTCGGCCGTCATCATGCCGTCAAGGATCTCGCGCTGTCGGTGCGCCGCGGCGAGATCTTCGGCTTTCTCGGCCCCAACGGCAGCGGCAAGACGACGTCGATCCGGATGCTCTGCGGGCTCTTGACGCCCGACAGCGGCGAGGGGACCTGCCTCGGCTACGACATCCGGCGCGAGTCCAAGGCCATCAAGCGGCACGTGGGGTACATGACCCAGCGCTTCTCGCTCTGGGAAGATCTGACGATTCGCGAGAATCTGCGGTTCGTGGGAAGAATGTACGCGATCGACCGGCGTCGGGCGCGGGTCGAGGATGCGCTCGTCGCGCTCGGCCTCGCCGATCGCGCGAACCAGCTCGCCGGCGAATTGTCCGGCGGCTGGAAGCAACGTCTTGCGCTCGCGGCCTGCTTGTTGCACGAACCGCAGCTCCTGCTGCTGGACGAGCCGACCGCCGGGGTCGATCCCAAGGCGAGGCGCGATTTCTGGGACCAGCTCCACGAGCTCGCCGCGCGTGGCATCACCGTGCTCGTCAGCACTCACTACATGGACGAGGCCGAGCGCTGCCACAAGCTCGGTTACATTCTGAGCGGACGCCTCATGGTGCAGGGCACGGCCCGGGAAGTCATCGCGAGCCAGTCGCTCTTCGCGTGGACCGTCGAGGGCCCGGGCCTGCCCGCGCTCGCGACGCGCCTGCGGGCGCTGCCGGCGGTGGATCAGGTGGCGGCATTCGGCGCGGCGCTGCACATCACGGGCAACGACGCCGCGGCGCTCGATGCCGCGCTCGCGCCGTTCAGGGCCGATTCGGGCTGGACATGGTGTCGGATCGAGCCCGGCCTGGAGGACGTGTTCATCCACCTGATGCAGGACGGCGCGGCGGCGTCGCCGCCCGCCGTGCGCGTCTCGGCATGAACGATTTCTTCTCGCTCTCGCGCTGGCTCGGCATCGTCGGCAAGGAATTCATCCAGTTGAAGCGCGACCGGCTGACGTTCGGCATGATCATCGGCATTCCGATCATCCAGCTCGTCCTCTTCGGCTTCGCGATCAATTCGGATCCGAAGAACATGCCGACGATGCTGCTGGACGCCGACCGCACTGAATTCTCGCGCAGCATCGTGAGCGCGCTCGCCAACAGCCGCTATTTCGAGTTCGTCGGCGAAGCGAGGGACGAGGCGGCGGCCGATCGCGCGCTCGCAACGGGCGAGGTGCAGTTCGTGGTCACCATCCCGGCCGGTTTCGCGCGCGCGCTCGTGCGCGGCGAGCGCCCGGCGGTGCTGGTCGAGGCGGATGCCACCGATCCCACGGCGACCAGCAACGCGGTCGCCGCGCTGCGCCCGCTGGCGCAATCGGCGCTGACGCAGGAGCTTAAGGGTCCGCTCGCCCACCTCGCGGGGACGCCGGGCGCCTTCGATGTGGTGGTGCACGCGCGCTACAACCCCGAGGCGATCACGGCGTACAACATCGTGCCCGGCCTCATGGGCGTCATCCTGACCATGACGATGGTGCTGATGACCGGCCTTGCGATCACCCGCGAGACGGAGCGGGGGACGATGGAGAACCTGCTGTCCACGCCGGCGACGGCACTCGAAGTGATGACGGGCAAGATCGTTCCGTACGTGATGATCGGCCTCGTCCAGGTGACGCTGGTGCTGCTCCTGGCGCGCCTCATCTTCAGCGTGCCGATGCAGGGCAATCTCGGTGTGCTGTACCTCGGCGTGCTGCTGTTCATCGCGGCCAACCTCACCCTCGGCCTCACGTTTTCGTCGCTGGCGAGCAATCAGCTGCAGGCGATGCAGATGACGATGTTCTTCTTCCTGCCGTCGATCCTGCTGTCGGGGTTCATGTTTCCGTTCCGCGGCATGCCGCGATGGGCGCAGATGATCGGCGAAGTGCTGCCGCTGACGCATTTCCTGCGCATCGTCCGCGGCGTGCTGCTCAAGGGCAACGCGGTCGCCGACGTGCTGCCCGAGACCTGGCCGATCGTCGTGTTCATGACGGTGGTGATGCTGATCGGCTTGCGCTCGTTCAAGAGCACGCTCGACTAGGACCTGTTCACGCAATGTCCCGAGGGGCGTTGCCGGCGCCGGGGTAACATGGCGACTTTTGGGCGGTGCGACGGGGGAAGACATGACGGGATTGCGGGAGAGATTCGGCCGCTCGTTGCGGCTGGCGATCATCGGCGGCGGGCCGGGCGCCTGGATCGGCCGCATGCATCGAACCGCCGCGGAAATGGACGGCTGGTTTCGCGTGACGGCCGGTGTCGTGTCGAGCGATCCGGCGCGGGCGCGCGCGGCGGGAGTCGCGGTGGGGCTCGACCCCGCGCGGAGCTACGGCGACGTCACCGAGATGCTGGCGAAGGAGAAGGAGCGTCCCGATCGCATCGACGCGGTGGCCATCATGACGCCGAACGACACGCATTACCCGTACGCTGCGGCGGCGCTCGACGCCGGCTTCGACGTCGTCGGCGACAAGCCCGTCACGCACGATTTCGACGAGGCCTGCGACCTCGTCCTCCGGACCCGCAAGCAGGGCCGGATCTTCGCGATCGCGCACGCCTACTCCGCCTACCCGATGACGCGCCACGCGCGGCAGCTCGTGCGCGACGGCACGATCGGGGCGGTGCGCCTGGTTCAGGTCGAGTACATCCAGAGCGGCCTTGCCACCCGCCTCGAGGACGGGCCGCAGAACAACCGCCTGCGCTGGCTGCTCGATCCCGCGCGGAGCGGCCACGCGCTCGTGATGAGCGCGATCGGCTGCCATGCGCAGCACCTGGCGACGTTCGTGTCAGGCTTGTCGGTGGCGGGGGTCGCGGCCGACGTCGGCACGCTGGTGCCCGGCCGCAAGGTGGTCGACTACGTCGCGGCACTCGTCGAATTCGAAGGCGGCGCGCGGGGCACGTTCACCGTCACGCAGGCGGCGGCCGGCGGCGAGAACGACATCCGGCTTCGCGTCTACGGCGAAAAGGGCATGCTCGAATGGTGGCATCGCGAGCCCGGCTATCTCAGGCTCGCGCTGCAGGGCGAGCCCGTGCGCACGATCGGGCGCGGCGACACCTTCCTGCCGCCCGAGATCGTCGCCCTGGGGCGCTCGCCGCGCGGCCATCCCGAAGGACTGTGCGAGGCCTTCGGCAACATCTACGCCGAAGTCGCGCAGGAGCGGATGGCCCGCGCGCTGGGCGAGCCCGTTCCCGATTTCCCTTATCCGCGCATCGAGGAGGGCGCGCACACGATGGCGTTCATCGAAGCGTGCGTGTCGTCACAGTCCAAGGGAACGTGGGTCGCCCTGCGGACGGCGCCGGCGCCACTCACTTCGTGAGCCCGGGCAGCCAGAGCGAAATCGCCGGAATGTAGGTGACAAGCAGCAGCGCGAGGCACATCGCGCCGTAGAACGGCCATAGCTCCTTCGACACCTGTTCCATCGTCACCTTGCCGATCGCGCAGCCGACGAACAGCGTCGGCCCCACGGGCGGCGTGATGAGTCCGATGCCGAGGTTCAGGATCATGATCATGCCGAAATGCACCGGGTCGATGCCGAACTTGGCGATCACCGGCATGAAGATCGGCGTGCAGATCAGCAGCATGGGCGCCAGGTCCATGAACGTGCCGAGCAGGAGCAGCAGGATGTTGACCAGCAGCAGGAAGACGTACTTGTTGTCCGAGATCGTGAGGAAGAACGCGGTCACCTTGGCCGGAATCTGCATGATCGCCATCATGTAGCCGAAGGCGACGGAGAAGCCGATCAGCATCATCACCATGGCGACGGTCTTCACGACGCGGTGGACAAGAATCGGCAGCTCGCTCCACTTGTAGTCGCGGTAGACGAGGAACGTCACCAGGAACGCATAGACGCAGGCCACGGCCGCGGACTCCGTCGGCGTGAACACGCCGGACAGGATGCCGCCCATGATGATGAAGACCGTGACCAGACCCCACAGCGCGTCAATGACGATCCGTGGCACGTCTTTCATCGCGACCGGCTCGCCCTTGGGGAAGCCGCGCTTCTGGGCGGTCCACAGCACCAGCCCGATCAGGCACAGCCCGAAGAGGAGTCCGGGGAAGATGCCGGCGAGGAAGAGGTGCGCCACCGAGACGCTGCCGCCGGCCGCGAGGGAGTAGATCACGGCGTTGTGCGAAGGAGGGACCAGCAGCGCCTGCACCGAGCCGCAGATCGTAACGTTGGTGGCGAAGACGCGCGGATAGCCGGCCTTGATCATCTGCGGGATCATCACCGAGCCGATGGACGCGGTGTCGGCGACCGACGAGCCTGAAATGCAGCCGAACAGCGTGCTGGCGAGGATGTTGACCAGCGCGAGTCCGCCACGGATGAAGCCGACGAACACCTTGGCCAGGTTGATCAGGCGCACCGCCATCCCGCCTTCCGCCATGATCCCGCCGGCCAGCACGAAGAACGGGATGGCGAGGAGCGCGAAGTCGTCGGTCCCGTCGGAGATCTTGAGCATCACCGCTTCGAGCGGGATGTCGACCCACATCGCGGCGACGAGCGCGCCGAGACCGAGTGCGTAGGCGACGGGCACGCCGAGCGCGCACAGGAGCGCGAACGAGCCGAGCAGCACGAGTACGTCCATGGCTACTCCAGCTCGGCCGCCTGTTCGCGGTACATGATCGACGTCTTCGGCGGATCACCGACCCAGACACGCTCGATGAGGAACAGCAGCGTGAGGAGGCCGGCGACGGGGATCGGCATGTAGACCACGGCCTGCGACAGCCCCGGGAATTCCGCCATCGTCGAGTACCTGCGTGACGAGGCACAGCTGGATGCCGTAGCCCAGCATGAACAGCGCGGTGGCCCCCATGCACACGTCCACGCCCCAGAGCATGACGCGGCGCACGCCGGGCTGCACGGCGTTGAGCAACGCTTCGACCGCGATGTGCACGTTCGCGCGGTAGACGGCCGCGCCGCCGAGAAACGAGAACATGACCATCATGATGACCGAGGCCGGTTCCGGCCAGGACAGCGGGCTGTTCATCGCGTAGCGCATGAACACGCCGAGCGGGATGATCAGCGTGATCGCCACCAGCGCGACACCGGACACGACAACGCAGACGATGTAGAGCCATTCCATGGCCTGCGCGTAACGCTGCTTCACGGTCATGGGAGCACTCCGGAAAGGCGGGCGCAGCAGTGGCACGCGGGGGCTTCGGCTCCCGCGTGCCCATGCCGTGCCTGTTACTTCGTATCTTCGATTCGCTTCAGTATCGCCGCGTACTTGGCACCGTACTTGTCGCGAACCGGCTGTGTCGCCTTGTAGAACGCGACCTTGTCGGCCTCGACGAACTTGACGCCGGCGGCCTTGAGCTTGGTTTCAGCCTCGCCGACGTAGGCATCCCACAGGGCGCGTTCCTCGAACTGCGCCTCGCGCGAGACCTTCTTCAGCAGGTCCTGATCGGCCTTCGACAGCCCGTCCCATGTGCGTTTCGAGAACACGAAGATCTCGGGGATGATCAGGTGGCCCGTGAGGCTGTACACCTTGCTCACCGTGTAGTGGTTCTGGGCGAGCAGTGTCGGCGGGTTGTTCTCGGCGCCGTCGACGACCCCCGTCTGCAGTGCGCCGTAGAGTTCGTTGAAGCCCATCGCGACGCCGTTGCCGCCCATCGCGTTCATGGTCTCGACGAACAGCGGGTTGCCCATCATCCGGATCTTCTGGCCCTTGAGATCCTCAGGCTTGGTCACCGGCTTGTTCGAGTAGACATTGCGGGTGCCGGCGTCCATCCAGCCGAGGACGATCAGCCGTGTCGTCGGCGAACTGTTGATGCGCTCGAGCAGATCCTGGCCGATCGGACCGTCGATCACTTTGCGCATGTGCGCTTCGTCGCGGAAGATGAACGGCAGGTTGAAGACGTTGACGTCGTCCACCACCGGACCCATGGCGCCCACCGAGATGCGCGCGATCTGCAACGCGCCGACCTGCGCCTGTTCGATCATCTCCTTCTCGCCGCCCAATTGCATCAGCGGGTACATCTGGATGGTGATGCGGCCGTTGGTCTCCTTCTCCAGCTTCTTGCCCATCCGCTGATCGCCTCGACCGTGGGGTAGCCGAGGGGATGCACGTCCGAAGCCTTCCACACCACGTTCTGCGCGCGTGCCACGCCCGTTGCAGACAGCGCGGCGGACGCAGCAACAGCCTGCACAAATTCGCGTCGTTTCATGAGTCTCTCTCCTAGAAGGTTGCTGCTGTCGGAGCCGGCTCTGCCGCACGCGGCGCGCCGATCTGATTCGTCCGCCAATGTTGGCGCGATGCTGACCCTGCGTTCTCGTCCGGAGGGTGTTCTGCCCCGGGAAGGCCCCTTCGAGGCCGACGCGCAAGAGCCGGAAATCCGGTCCCGCCTTGGAACGCGCGGGGCAGCATATCGCGGGCCGGCGCGCAAGTAAATCGCCGTGCCCGGCTGCCCGGCGCAGGGCGCCTCGGCGCACGCCGTCGCGGCCCCGGTGCCGGGCCGGGGATTGTCGACGATCTCGCGCTCAGCGCGCGGGTGCTCGCCGCGGGATCCGCTCGGAGCGTTCCGGCGGCGACGCCCCGCCGGCATCGATGGCCGCGGCGACCACGTTCGCCATCTGCGCCACCGTGCCCGCCTCGAGCAGCGCGCCGACGGGAATGGCGAGCTTGAACGATGCCGCCACGCGGGCGGCGATTCGCGCCGCCTGCAGCGAATCGCCGCCAAGCTCGAGGAACCGGTCGTCGACGCCGATGTCGTCGAGGCCCAGGACCTCGGACCACATCAGCCGCGAGCGCGGATTCGATGGCGGAGCCCGGCGCCTTGCGCGCGACGTCGCTGCTCCCGGCGATCCCGCGCCGGCAGCGGCAGGCGCAGGCGGTCGGTCTTTCCGTTCGGCGTGAGCGGAATCGCGTCGATGGCGACGAACACGGAGGGCATCATGTAGTCCGGCAGCGCTCGCGCGAGGGCGGCGCGCAGCACGCCAGGCGCTACCGGCGCATCCGCCGCTGCGACGAAGTAGGCGATCAGACGCGGTTCGCCCGGAACCGTTTCCCGCGGGACGACGACGGCGTCGCGGATGCCCGGAACCGCGCGCAGGACGTTCTCGATTTCGCAGACGTCGATGCGAAAGCCGCGGATCTTGACCTGGAAGTCCTTGCGCCCGACATGGATCAGGTTGCCGTCCGGCAGCGCGCGCGCCGAGGTCGCCGGTCAGGTAGATGCGCGCGTCGCCGCCGCGCGGATCCGGCAGGAACGAGGCCCGCGTTCGCTCGGGATCGCGCCAATAGCCGGGCGACAGGTAGCGGCTCCGCACGGCGATCTCGCCGACTTCTCCCGTCGTCGACTTCGCGCCCCGATTCGTCGAGCAACGAGCACGTCCTTGCCGGGGAGCGAGCGGCCGATCGGCAGCTTCCCCTCGGCGGGCGCCGTCCCGTGCGGGATGAGCGCCCAGCAGACGGTCAGGCACTCGGTGGGGCCGAACGCGTGCGACAGCACGCATTGCGGCGCGAAGTGCCGGTTGAAGTAGCCGAGATCCGCGCGCAGCATGGACTCGCCGCCCAGCGACAGAATGCGCACGGCCGGAAACCTCTGGTCGTCGGCCACGCGTCCTCATGAAATTGCGAAAGAACGTCGGGACGCCGCGGATGATGGTGATCTCGTTGTCCACGAGCCATCGCGCGAGCTCCGCGAATCCGTCGCTGCTTGACATCGAACGGAAATAGCGCCGCGCCGTTGAGCAGCGAGGTGTAGATGGTCCGCACGGAATTGGCGAAGCTCAGAGCGACGCGTACAGGAGCCAGCGGTCGCGTTCCGTGACGCGCCAGCCGTTGGTGAGGTTGCGCACGTCGACCAGGACGTTGCGATGCGTGTGCATGACTCCTTTCGGCCTGCCGGTCGAGCCCGACGTGTAGAGAATCATCGCCAGGCTGTCGGGACCCGGACGGCGCGACGGGAGCGCACGCCGGCGCGCGCTTCCTGCGCGACGCGTCGAACGGGATCAGCGCGATCGATTCGCCGCACAGCTCGCGCGCCTGCTCGCGATGGCGCGGCGTCGCACACCATCGATCGTCGCGCCGGAATCCGCGAGCATGTAGCGCAGGCGATCGGCGGGATAGCCCGGATCCAGGACGACGTAGAACTTTGCCGGCCTTCAGCACCGCGAGGATCGCCACCAGCGCCTCGCCGCCGTGCGCGAACAGCAAGGCGACCGGCAGCGCGGTATCGCCGCTGCGCGCCAGCAGCGCGCGCGCCAGACGGTTCGCCGCCGCATCGAGCGACGAGTACGTGTGACTGCCGCCCGGCCAGCGCAGAGCGAGCACGGTCGCCGTGCGCGCGCACCTGCTCGGCGAAGCGCTCCGGAATCGACTGCTCGATCGCGTCGTCCGGGAACGCGCGAAAGCCGCCGACGGGATCGGGCCGGAATGCGTGCAGGAGCTTCATCGCGGAGCTCGGAGGGAGCGGTGAGGTTGTTGTGTACTACGAAATCGCGTCGTTCGACATCGTTGGCGGAAGCGTGCGATTTGCCGGCGGCGCGATCTCGATCGCACGGTGCCGACGAGTTATCGTAACATCGGAGCGTACGCGGACGACCGCGAGCGCGCGCCAGTCGCCATGGCGCACGCGGATCTTCGGAGGCCATCGCATGAAACGCGACGCGGAATCGCGATGAACCGCCTGCTGCGCGCGGCGCTCGCTTGCGCTCGCCGTCGCGCTGTCGCCGGCGTCCGCATTGGCGCAGGCCGCGCTATCCCAGCACGGCCGATCCGGATGATCGTCCCGTTCGCGCCCGGCGGCGCGTCGGATGTCGTGGCGCGGGTGCTGGCGGTCGAAGCTCGGCGAGGCGCTCGGCCAGCAGATCGTCGTCGAGAATCGAGCCGGCGCGTCGGGCAACATCGGCATGGAGGCCGCCGCCAACGCGCCGCCCGACGGCTACACGATCTTTCTCGGCAACATCGGCACGATGGCCATCAATCCGGCGATCTTCCGCAACATGTCCGTCAATCCGGTGAAGGACTTCATCGCGGTCACGCAGGTCGCCGACGTGCCGAGCATTCTCATCGCGAATCCCGCCGTCGCCGCCGAACACCGTGGCGGAGCTCATCGCGCTCGCGAAGGCGCAGCCGGGCGTGCTCAACTTCGCCTCGACGGGCTCGGGCGCGTTGAGCCGGCTCGAGATGGAGCAGTTCCGCAGGATCGCCGGCATCGATGTCGTGCACATTCCCTACAAGGGCGGGGCCGGACCCGCGGTGACCGGCATGCTCGGCGGAGAAACCCACGTCATGTTCGTGACGCTCGCGTCGGCGATCAGTCTCCTCAAGGCGGGCAAGCTGAAGGCGCTCGGCATCTCGACCGCGCAGGAGGATCGATGCGTTGCCGCAGGTGCCGACGATGACCGAGCCGGGATTTCCCGAGATGGTGAGCGGCTCCTGGCAGGGCATCTTCGTGCCGGCGGGCACGCCGCGCCCGATCGTCGACAAGCTCCATGCGGCGCTCGTCGCCGCCCTCGGTGCACCGGAAACCGTGGAGCGCCTCGCCGACGAGCGGCGTGTGGGTGGTGACCAGCAGGAGCCCGGACGAATTCGCCGCCTTTGTCGAAGCCGAGGCCGTCCGCTGGTCGAAGGTCGCGCGGGAATCCGGGGCGACGGTCGACTAGCCCCGCGGGCGTTTCCGCAATGCGGCGGGCGCACGCTATCGGCGCGAACGCGTATCGCCGAATTCCGTCTCCATCTCCCGCCGAAAGCGGACGGCATCGTCGGCCGCGTCGATCGTCGACGTCGTCCCAGCGCACCGTCGCGTGCGCGGCGATCGCGACGCACGAGCTTGACGCCGTGCGCGAGGCCGAGCGGCAGGCCGCGCAGCGCCAGCGAGTCCGACGCCGGGAGCGAGCTTGCCGTACACCGTGTAGCCGCCTTCGCCGTCGAGCGTCTCGCCGGCCGCGAGATCGCGCTTCGCGGTCGCGACGACGTCGCCGTGCCACGCCTCGGGCGCTCCGGTGGGCTCGCCGCGCAAGCCCACGGAGGCGACGCTGATGCCGAGCTCGAGCCCGATCGCGTGGTACGGCTTGTACATCGCCGAGTAGCGGCCCGACGGGTCGGTCGAGAAGCCGTACTCGCCGAAGCAGCGGCGCACGTAGTCCTCGCCGTCGGCCGCGCCCGCGCGGAACGTCACGTAGACGCCCCAGCGCAAATCGCGAAACACCGGGCGGCCGTCGCGCTCGAGGCAGGAGATCGACTTCCACCTGCCCGGCGTGGTGCAGTCGCCCGCCTTCGTCCGCCGGCCGCAGGATGCGCGGCAGATCGTCGACGCCGCAGGGCGGAAAGGCGAGTCCGTCCGGTGCGGGGGTCAATCCCGTCGCGTTGGCGACCGCCGCCATTTCGATCGCGCTCTTGGTGCCGTCGAGGAACGAGTTGAACATGCGCGCGTTGAAATCGCCGGCGGCCACGCGTTCGGGCGAAAAGCCGTAGTACGGCCACACCGTGTCGGGTGTCGACGCGTGGTACTCGGGCAGATACTTGGTTCCCTTGCCGGCGGCGACGACGGCGAATCCGGCGGCGCGGCACCAGTCGACCATCTCGCAGATCAGCGCGGGCTGGTCGCCGTAGGCGAGCGAGTACACCACGCCCGCGGCACGCGCGCGACGCGCGAGGAGCGGCCCCGCGAGCGCGTCGGCCTCGACGTTGACCATCACCACGTGCTTGCCGTGCGCGAACGACGCGAGCGCGTGGCGGATGCCCGCCGCCGGATTGCCGGTCGCCTCGATGACGATCTCGATCCCGGGCGCCGCGATGAGCGATGGTGCATCGTCGGTGACGTAGGTGGCTCCGGTCTTCGCGGCTTCGGCGAACGAGCGGGCGGCGAAGCGCGGTGGCGCCCAGCCGGTGCGCTCGAGCGCGGCGCGAGCGCGATCGGGCGCGAGGTCGGCGATGCCGACGACATGAATGCCGGCCGTATGCTTGGCCTGCGCAAGGTACATGGCGCCGAATTTGCCGGCGCCGATGAGACCGACCCGGAGCGGGCGGCCGGCGGCGGCGCGTGCCAGCAGCAGGCGGTGCAGATTCATGGCGCGCTCCTCCGGCGGACGGTCATTTGAGCGCCAGCGCGAGCCCGAGCGGCACGAACACGATCGACATCATGTTGCCGATCAGCACGATGGACGCGACCTTGCCGGGCTCCTGCCGGAATTGCTCCGCGACCATGAAGTTGAGCACCGCGGGCGGCAGGCAGCCGAACAGGATGAGCAGGCCCCACTGCGCGTCGTCGAGCCCGAGGACGGGGCTCAGCAGCGCCGCCATTCCGATGCCGGTGAGCGGGCAGACGAGGCCGCCGACGACGCCGATGCGCCAGTCGCTCCAGCGCACGTCCATGAGCCTCACGCCGAGCGAGAGCAGCATCATCGGGATCAGTGCGTCGCCCACGATCTTGAAGGTGCTCGCCGCCCATTCCGGAAGCGGCGGATGTGTGAGCGCGAAGGCGAAGCCAACGATCGTCGACCATACCATCGGGTTCTTCAATAGGCGGCCGAAGCGCGCGTGATGGTCGATCATCCAGGCGCCCACGGTGAAATGCAGCAGGTTCGAGATCGTGAACACGGCCACCATCGCCGAGAAGCCCGACGGCCCGAAGGCGAGTGCCGCGAGCGGCAGGCCCATGTTGCCGCAATTGTTGAACATCATCGGCGGCACGAACGTCCGGTGGTCCACGCGGAGCCAGCGGGCGACCGGCCACGCGAGGAGGCCCGAACCCAGCACGATGCCGATGCTGCCCAGGATGAGGCGCCCGTTTTCGTAGACGTTGAATTCCTTGCTCGCGAGCGCGGAAAAGATCAGCGCCGGCGCCAGCACGTTCATGCTGATCCGGTTGACCCAGCCCATGTCCGGCTTCACGCGCCGGCCATACAGCCAGCCCAGCGCGATGATCGAGAACACCGGCAGGATGATGCCAAGGACGCGCTCGAGCATCAGAGGATGTATCGCGCGAGGTTCTCGTCGCCGGCGATGTCCTTGAGCCTTGCGTCGACGTAGGCGGCGTCGATCACGAACGATTCGCCGGTGTGCCGGGTCGCGTGGAACGAAAGGTCGTCGAGCAGGCGCTCCATTACGGTGTGCAGGCGTCGCGCGCCGATGTTCTCCTGCCGCTCGTTGACGGCGAAGGCGATCTCGGCCAGCCGCCGGATGCCTTCCGGCTTGAAGTCGAGATGCACGTTCTCCGTCGCGAGCAGCGACTGGTACTGGCGGACGAGGCAGGCGTCGGTCGCCGTGAGAATCTGCTCGAAATCGTTGACCGAGAGCGAAGTCAGCTCGACCCGGATCGGGAAGCGTCCCTGCAACTCCGGGATGAGGTCGGACGGCTTCGAAAAATGGAAGGCGCCCGACGCGATGAACAGGATGTGATCGGTGCGGACCATCCCGTGCTTCGTCGACACCGTGGTGCCTTCGACGAGCGGCAGCAGATCGCGCTGCACGCCTTGGCGCGAGACATCGGCGCCGTGCGTTTCCTGCCGGCTCGCGATCTTGTCGATCTCGTCCAGGAACACGATGCCGTTCTGCTCGACCGATGCGAGCGCCCGCGCTTTCATTTCGTCGTCGTTGATGAGCTTCGCGGCTTCCTCGTCGGTCAATGCCTTCAGGGCGTCGGGGACCGGCATCCGCTTCAGCTTCCGCCGCGCGCCGCCCAATTGCTGGAACATCCCCTGCAGCTGGCTCGTGAGATCCTCCATGCCCGGCGGGGCCATGATCTCCATCTGCGCCGAGAGCAGCGAAACTTCGACATCGACCTCCTTGTCGTCGAGCTTCCCCTCGCGCAGCATCTTGCGGAATTTCTGCCGCGTGGTGGAATCCGTAGGCTGCATGTCGTGGAGGTTCACTTCGCGCGCCGGGGGCAGCAGCACGTCGAGGAGACGCTCTTCGGCGGCGTCCGCCGCGCGATCCTGCACCTTGCGTGCTTCCGCCTCGCGCGTTTGCTTCAGCGCCGCCTCGACCAGGTCACGGATGATGGTGTCGACGTCGCGCCCGACGTAGCCCACCTCGGTGAACTTGGTCGCCTCGACCTTGATGAAGGGCGCCTCGGCGAGGCGCGCGAGGCGGCGCGCGATCTCGGTCTTGCCGACGCCGGTCGGGCCGATCATCAGGATGTTCTTCGGCGTGATCTCCTGGCGCAGCGGCTCCGGCACCTGCTGGCGCCGCCAGCGGTTGCGCAGTGCGATCGCCACCGCGCGCTTGGCCGCGTCCTGCCCGACGATGTGCTTGTCGAGCTCGCTCACGATTTCGGAGGGGGTCATGTGCGACATCGGCTGCCTGCCGGCGAAAATGCGTCCGCCGCCGCGACGCGGAGGCTGCGGCATTCTACCGCGACGCGCGCGTGTTGCATGGCGCGAACTGGCCAGCACGACGGGCATCGCTTATGATGCTCGCGGTCACGACGGACGATAATGCGGCTACTGAAATCGAAACTTCGCGGCGCTGCGCGCCCGGTGCTCGCGGCCGGATTCGTCGCCGCGCTCGCGGCCTGCGCGTCGGGTGACGACCCCGGCCCGCGCGGCAGCAAGGCGTCTGCAGCGGTCGGGGCGCGGCTGCAGCCGATCGCCGGCGGCGTCGGTCACGGCCTGATCACGTTCAAACCCTACGACGGCGGACTCGTGCTGGTGGCCGACGTCGGCGGCTTTTCCGCGGGACCCTACCGGATCGTCATCCATACGACGCCTGTCTGCACGTCGCCGAACGGATTCTCGGCGGGACCGCCGTTCGTGCCACCGGGCGCCACGGCGCCGGTGGTCGTTCCCGCCGTCATCTACCAACAGGGCACGGCGACGCTGTCGACGCGAATCCCGGGACTCGCCTTGAGCGGACCCACGGGGATCGAGGGCAAGTCGATCGTTCTGCACGCAAGTCAGTTCGGCTCGCTCGAGACCACTCCCGGCGCCGCCAATGATCGGGTCGCGTGCGGCGTGATCGGCGTCATACCGACGTTCTTCTGACCGCCATTCTTTCCCATGCCCGGACACGGGCCACGTTCGGAGTCACGATGGGCTTTCTCGCCGGCAAGAAGATCCTGATCACGGGCATTCTTTCGAATCGCTCGATTGCCTACGGTGTGGCGAAGGCGTGCCATCGCGAAGGCGCCGCGCTCGCCTTCACCTATGTCAACGACGAGCTCAAGGAGCGCGTGGCCCGGATCGCCGCGGAGTTCGGGACGTCGCCGCTCCTTCGCTGCGACGTCACCAAGGACGACGACGTGGCCGCGCTGTTCGCGGCGCTCGGCGCCGAATGGGGCGCTCTCGACGGCCTGTTGCACGCCATCGCGTTCGCCCCGCGCGAGGCGCTCGCGGGCGATTTCCTCGAGGGCATGTCGCGCACGGCTTTCGCCACCGCGCACGATGTCAGCTCCTACAGCCTCGCGGCCCTCGCCAAGGGTGCGCGGCCCCTGATGCAGGGGCGCCACGGGGCGCTGGTGACGCTCACCTACCTGGGTGCGATGCGGGCGCTGCCGAACTACAACGTGATGGGCCTCGCCAAGGCGAGCCTCGAGGCGAACGTGCGCTATCTCGCGACCTGCCTCGGTCCGGAGGGCATCCGCGTCAACGGCATATCGGCGGGACCGATCAAGACGCTCGCGGCCGCCGGCATCGGCGGCTTTTCGAAGATCCAGCACTTCGTGGAGAAAAACGCGCCGCTGCGCCGCAACGTCACCGCCGACGAAGTCGGCAACGTCGCCGCATTCCTGCTGTCAGACCTCGCGAGCGGCATCACCGGCGAGATCACGTACGTCGACAGCGGATTCTCGATCCTGGCCGCCGGACTCAACGACGACTGATCCGTCGCATCGTGCCACTTCCGTCGCGCCACGGCTCCGCGCGCTTCGACGCCGTCATCATCGGCGGCGGGCACAACGGGCTGACCTGCGCGGCCTACCTCGCGGGAGCGGGGCTTTCGGTGTGCGTGCTCGAGCGCCGCGCCATCCTGGGCGGCGCCGCGGTCACCGAGGAATTTCATCCGGGCTTCCGCAACTCGACGGCGAGCTACACCGTCAGCCTGCTCAACCCCAAGGTTATCCGCGATCTGCGGCTCGCGGAACACGGACTCTCGATCATCGCCCGGCCGCTCGCGAATTTCCTGCCGCTGCCCGATGGCGGCTATCTCAAGGTGGGTGGCGGGCTCGCGGCCACGCAGGCCGAAGTGGCCAAGCATTCGTCGCGCGACGCGCAGCGGCTGCCGGACTATTACGCGATGCTCGATCGCGTTGCGGGCGTGTTGCGCGAGCTCGTGCTCGCGACGCCACCGGCCCTCGGCCGCGGGATTGGCGCGATGCTCGACGCGTGGAAGGTGGCGAAGCGGTTCCGCGCGCTCGATCTCGAGGGCCAGCGCGACGTGCTCGACCTGTTCACGAAAAGCGCGGGCGACGTGCTCGACCGCTGGTTCGAATCCGGTCCGATCAAGGCGGCCTTCGGCTTCGATGCCGTGGTCGGCAATTACGCGAGCCCCTACACGCCGGGCTCCGCCTACGTCCTGCTGCATCACGTCTTCGGCGAAGTGAACGGGCAGCGGGGCCAGTGGGGGCATGCGCGGGGCGGGATGGGAGCGATCACGCAGGCGATGGCGGCCGAATGCGCCGCGCGCGGCGTCACGTTGCGCACGGAAGCCACCGTCGCGCGCGTGATCGTCGATGCGGGAAAGGCGACGGGGGTCGAGCTCGTGGACGGCGAGATCGTCCGCGCGCGCCGCGTGGTCGCGAACGTCAATCCGAAGCTTCTGTTCCGGCGGCTGGTCGCCCCCGAGCACCTGCCTTCCGACTTTCTGGCGCGCATCGAGGGGTATCGGTGCGGATCGGGAACGTTCCGGATGAACGTCGCGCTCTCCGAGTTGCCGGATTTCGCGGTGCTGCGGGGAGCGCAGGCGCAACCGCACCACGGCAGCGGCATCGTCATCGCCCCGTCGCTTGCCTACATGGAGCGCGCCTACTTCGATGCGAGGACCCATGGCTGGTCGGCCGCGCCGATCGTCGAGATGCTGCTGCCCTCGGTCGTCGACGACAGCCTCGCGCCGCCCGGCATGCACGTCGCGAGTCTGTTCTGCCAGCACGTGCACCCGGATCTCGCGCAAGTCCGGCCGGGGCAGACATGGGACGATGCACGCGACGAAGTCGCGGACCTGATGATCGAAACGGTCGATCGCGTCGCGCCGAACTTCAGGGCGAGCGTCCTCGGTCGCCGCGCGCTGTCGCCACTCGATCTGGAGCGTGAATTCGGCCTTACCGGTGGCGACATCTTCCACGGCGCGCTCGTGCTCGACCAGTTGTTCTCGGCGCGACCGGTGCTGGGCCACGGCAACTACCGCTCCCCGGTTCGAGGGCTCTACATGTGCGGGGCCGGAACGCATCCGGGCGGCGGTGTCACCGGCGCTCCCGGCCACAACGCGGCGCGCGAAATCCTGAAGGATCGGCGCCGTCGGCGCTAGTTTGGATCGTGGGGTCGTGCGACCGTGGCCAAGGGCTTCCGGGCTTAATGACCCATGCGCCCGGAAGCCCTTGGCCACGGTCGCACGACCTCGCACTCCGTCCCGCGTGCGGCGGTGACGCGGATGCTTGCCGGCAGCCGGCACGACCGGTGGCGGCGGAGTGGCGGGTTGGCGTAGGGCGCCTGGGGTATGAAGCCCGAGCCAATCCGCCACTCCGCGCGACACGCGAACAATTGCGCCACTCCGCGCGACAAGCGAACAATTGCGCACTCCGCACGCCACAACGCGCGCCACAACGCACAATCGAACGATTGGCGGGTGAGAAAAATCCGAAGTCAGCCGATAAGCCGGGTTCTGTTACGGCGCTTGCGCGCTATGGCCGTCATTCCTCTAGGCGCACCGTTGCCGGTACGCTCGTGCCACCTACCCGCGGACTAGACGAGCAGCCTGTGTTGCCAAATGCGCGTCCGCCTACTTGGTGTTGCTCCGGATGGAGGTTGCCGCGTTTCACCCGCCGCCGGTCTAGGCAAACCCGGACCCGCGGCGACTCGTCTCTGTGGCCCTGTTCCTCGCCTTGGTCATCCGCGTTAGCGGCGACTTATTGCGGCCGGGCGTTACCCGGCATCCCGCTCTGCGGAGCCCGGACTTTCCTCCCCCCGGTTGCCCGGGCGGCGACGGTCTGGCTGGCTTCGGACTCCTAGGATAGCACCGGACCCCTCGAGTTCCCGACGTGGTCTCGAACGGTCAGCCCGTCGCGGCGCGCACGCGCCACGACATCGTCTCGCCCGCACGCAGGGGCACCACGACGTGTTCGCCGAACGGATACTCGGCCGGTACGGTCCACGGCTCGCGCGCGAGCGTCACTTTGTCGCCGTGGCGCGGCAGTCCGTAGAAATCGGCGCCGAAATGGCTCGCGAATCCCTCGAGCCGATCGAGGGCTCCGGCAGCTTCGAATGCTTCGGCGTACAAGGGGAGGGCCACGGGTGCCGAGTAGCATCCCGCGCAGCCGCAGGCATTCTCCTTGGCATGTGCCGCGTGCGGCGCCGAATCCGTGCCGAGAAAGAATTTCGGGTTGCCACCGGTCGCCGCCGCGACGAGCGCCTGCCGGTGCCGTTCGCGCTTCAGAATGGGCAGGCAGTAGAGATGCGGACGGACGCCGCCGGCGAGTAGCGCATTCCTCGAATACACGAGATGCTGGGGCGTGATGGTCGCGGCGATGCCCGGCCCTTCGTCGGCGACGAACGCGGCGGCCTCGGCCGTGGTGATGTGCTCCAGCACGACCTTGAGAGCGGGGAAATCGCGCACGATCGCGGCGAGCGCGTGCTCGACGAAGACGCGTTCGCGGTCGTAGATGTCGACGTCGGCGTCCGTGACTTCGCCATGCACCGAAAGCACGATTCCCTGCGCCTCCATCGCCTCCAGCGCGGGGTAGACGCGCTGCAGGGACGTGACTCCGGCGTCCGAATGGGTGGTCGCTCCCGCGGGGTAGTACTTGACGGCATGGACGAAGCCCGACCGCTTTGCCGCGGCGATCTCCGCCGGGCTCGTGTTATCCGTGAGATAGAGGGTCATCAACGGCGTGAACGGGGAGCCCGCGGGCAGCGCGCGCTCGATGCGCTCGCGATAGCCACGCGCCAGCTCCGTCGTCGTAACGGGCGGACGAAGGTTTGGCATGACGATTGCTCTCCCGAAGACGGCGGCCGTGGCGGCCAACACTCCGGCCATGCTTGGTCCATCCCGCAGATGCAGATGCCAGTCGTCGGGGCGGTCAAGCGTCAGCAGCGTTGCGTCCGAGGCGGAATTGGGCATGAAAAGTCCTTGTTTTTCCTCGATTATACGTTCGAGGGTACCGGCGAGACTGTAGTGCACGGCGGGGCGGCAAACGCTGCTGGCCCCGTGCGTTACGAGCGCGCTATAATGTTCGATTTAGTGCGGTCGGCAAATCTGGCGTTAGTCGCACGAGTTTCCGGCGCGCCCGTCGGCCACGCGGGCCGCGATTGGAAATTGAGAGCGGCTCTTCAGGAGAGGTCAGGGATCAGCATGGCAGCGAAGCAAGCAACCGCAACCGCGACGGCGACCAAGAAGGTGAAGGTTCTCACGGAACCGGACCTCCTCAAGGCGCCGGACAAGGATTACATGAACGATGCGCAGCTCGCGTTTTTCCGGCGGCGCCTTACCGAGCTGCGCGACCAGCTGCTACAGAACGCGGACGACACCGGCGAGCATCTGCGCGAGAACGAGACCACGACGGACCCGTCCGACCGTGCCACGCTCGAGGAGGAGTACACGCTCGAGCTGCGCACCCGCGACCGCGAGCGGAAGCTCCTGAAGAAGGTCGAGAAGTCGATCAAGCTGATCGACGAGGGGAACTACGGCTACTGCGAGGAGACGGGCGAGCCCATCGGCATTCCGCGCCTGCTCGCGCGTCCGACCGCGACGCTTTCGCTCGAGGCGCAGGAGCGCCGCGAGCGGGTCCAGAAGCTCTACGGGGACTGAAACCCGACCGACCCTGGGGCGACCCAACTGCAGCCGCGTGTAACGGGCGCCGACCGTGCCGCCTCCTCTTACAGGCCGAAGGCCGCCTTGTGCGTGAGTCCGCCCGCCATGAAGAACAGCATCGGGATCGACAGCGCCATGTTGGTGCGCGAGGCGAGCAGCGCGACGCGGCGGGCCTTGTTCTTCTCCTCGTCGGTCGCGGGTTTCATCCCGAGAATTTTCTGCTGATTGGGCCAGATCAGCACCCAGACGTTGACCAGCATGATCGTGCCGAGCCACGCGCCGATGCCGATCCCCGCATAGCCCTTGGCCAGCATGAAGGCGCTGCCGAAGTTGGCCCCGAGGAGCGCCGCGCCGGCGAGCCACGTCACGACCGCGGACCAGCGGAAATACAGCAGTGCCCGCGGGGCCACGTGCTTGGTGATGCCGCCCGCCGTCCCGTCCGCGGCCGCCGCCTTGAGGGCCGGCACCTGCACGAAATTGAAATAATAGAGCAAGCCGATCCACATGACGCCGGCCAGAAAGTGGAGCCATCGCGCAATGACAGGTACGAGTTCCATGACCGTCTCCTCCGCTACATCAGGAGATTCTTGACGACGAGATACAGGACCGCCGTCAGAACCAGACCGGAGATGATCGTGCCCCAGATCGAATCGAGCGGGTTCTTCATCGTCATCCTCCTCGTTTTGCCGCGCTGAAATGTCGCGGCGGGCCATTCTAGCAACTGCGAATCGAATGGGCCACCCGAACCGCGTTGACCCGCGCGGCGAACTGCGGCCGACGGCGGCAACGCGCATGCCGCCGCAGCATTGCCCCTCGCACCATCGCGTTCCCGCTTGTCGGAAGGCTATGACGGGAACATAATCAGCGGTTGGCAACGGCACCGGCGAACGCACCCTGCGGCTTGCCGGGTCCGGAGCGCCGTTGGCAAGCATTGCGCGTCCACGCGAGACCACGTCCCGATTGAGCGATGTCTTTCTTTTCGAAACCGCCGGCCAAGAAAAAGCCCGAACCGCCGAAGTCCGAGGTCCGGCCCCGCGTGCCGTCCGCGCGCGAACTTGCGGCGCAGGCGGGCCCAAAGGGCGCGCGCCGGCACATCGAGCCGGCCGGCAGCGACATGACTGTCACCGGAGCGAGCCTCGCCCAATGGGCGCCGGCGCAGGCGTCGTTCGAGGTCGCGCAGGCGAATCCCGGATTGTGCGCAGTGCTCGAGAACGCGGCGCTGCGCTTCGCCAACGGGCAGGCCGCGGATGCCCGGCGCCAGCTCGAAGAAGGCATCGAGAACGACATCGACACCAAGCTGTCGGTTCTCGCCTGGCTCGCGCTGTTCGACCTGCTCCAGCGCCAGGGTGACCGCGCGGCCTTCGACAAGCTCGCCTTGCAGTACGTCATGCAGTTCGAGCGCTCGGCACCGGCGTGGGAGGACGGCGATGCGCCGGCGGCGGCTTCACCGCGCGTGGTCGGCGGTTCCATTGCCGTGACCGGCAAGGTGACCGCGGCCGCGGCAACGCAGATCGAGGGCATCCGGCGCGCCGCTGCCCGGCAGACGCACGGGGCGCGCATCGACCTCATGTCGGTCATCGACTTCGACGACACCGGCGCCCGTCTCCTCGCCAATGCCCTCGCGGAGGCGCGGCGGGCGGGGATCGGGCTGCAGCTCCTCCATGGGCCGAAACTCGATGCCGCGCTCGCGAACGCGCTGAAGAACGGCCGTGCGGCGGGCGAGGGCGCCTGGCACCTGGCCCTCGAGCTCCTGCAATGGACCAACGATCGGGCGGCGTTCGAGGATCGCGCCATCGAGTTCGCGATGGCCTTCGAGTTGTCGCCGCCGTCGTGGGAGCCGTCGCTCTCGGTCGTCGCTCCCGCAGCGACTGCCGAGCCGCCGGAGCCGGCCGCGGCCGACGATGCGGAGACGCTCAGGTGGACCGGCGCGATGACCGGCTCGCTCGCACCCAACCTCGGACGGCTCGCGGATACGATCCATTCCCGCGACGTGGTCGCCGTCGACATGAGCGGCGTCGAGCGGATCGATTTCGTTTGCGCAGGCGCGTTCCTCAATCTCATCAACCGGATCGAATCGCAGCGAAAGGCCGTGCGGATCGTCGGCGCGTCGCCGATCCTCCGGGCGCTGCTCCTGCTGATCGGCGTTTCGCCGAATCACTTCGTCAAGAAGGCCTGATAGCGGCCTCGATCGGCGCCTGGGCCGGCGTGGCCACGGCGTCGTCCTGACATGGAAACCTTTCACGGCACCACGATTCTCTCGGTTCGGCGCGACGGCGCCGTGAGCCTGGGCGGCGACGGCCAGGTGACGCTCGGCAACGTCGTGGTCAAGGCCACTGCGCGCAAAGTTCGCCGGCTCTACAACGATCGCGTGCTCGCGGGCTTCGCCGGAGCGACAGCCGACGCCTTCACGCTGTTCGAGCGCTTCGAAGCGAAGCTGGAGAAGCACCAGGGGCAGCTCGCGCGCGCCGCCGTCGAGCTCGCGAAGGACTGGCGATCGGATCGCGTCCTGAGGAGACTCGAGGCGATGCTGGCCGTCGCTGACCGCGGCGCGTCGCTCATCATCACCGGCACCGGCGACGTGCTCGAGCCCGAACACGGCATCGTCGCGATCGGTTCGGGGGGGCCCTACGCGCAGGCCGCGGCGCGGGCGCTGCTGGAGCACTCGGCACTATCCGCCGCCGACATCGTCAAACAGAGCCTGACGATCGCCGGCGACCTTTGCATCTACACGAACCAGCATCACGTGATCGAAACTCTGGAGCGCGATTCATGAGCGCCGCCGGGCCATCCCAAGGCGCGAATTGTTGCGGCCTCCGCAGTGCCGTGCCAGACCGATGCGTTTCGCAGTCGGCCGCCACCCGCGCGCGCAGACGCGCCCTTCGGGCCTGGGCTTCACCCTGCTCGCACAGGCGTCCCTCGGAGGGAAGGCGCGAAGCGCCAAGGGTGCACCAGTGAGGGTCGCCGACTACGACGTCGTCGTCGCTGGAGCGGGGCTCGTGGGGCTCGCGCTCGCCCCGGCGCTCGTCCATGCCGGCCTCACTGTCGCTCTCGTCGACCGTTCCGATGTCGCCACACCGCCATTGCCTGGCGCTGGCGATGACTGGGACGCGCGCGTGTATGCGATCAGCCCGGGCAGCGTCGCATTCCTGCGGTCGCTGGGCGCGTGGCAGGCGCTGCCGGCCGATCGCATCGCGCCCGTCGAGGCGATGCGAGTGGAAGGCGACGCGGGCGCACTTCTTCATTTCTCGGCGTACGAGCTCGGCGAACGCGCGCTCGCGTGGATCGTCGAGGAGCGCACGCTGCGCTCGGGGCTCGTGCGCGCGGCGCGCGCGGCGGGAGTCGCGATTCACGCTTCCTGCGCGGTGGATGCGCTGACGTGGAGCCCCGATGCGGGCACGCTGCATTGCGCGGACGGGGCGACGCTCACCGCCCGCCTCGTTGTCGGGGCCGACGGCCCGCGTTCCCGCGTCCGCGAAGCGGCCGGTATCGCGACCGTGACGAAATCGTATGGGCAAACGGCCGTGGTCGCCAATTTCAATTGTGAAGAGCCGCATCTGGGGCGCGCCCGGCAATGGTTTCTCGACGACGGCGGCATCCTTGCCTGGCTGCCGTTGCCGGGGCGCCGGTTGTCGATGGTCTGGTCCGCGCCCGACCCCCTGGCGCACGAGCTTCTCGCGCTGCCGGCGGACGTGCTCGCGGCCCGCGTCGCGAGCTGCGGCCGACAAACGCTCGGCGCGCTCGAAACGATCACGCCGTGCGCCGGTTTCCCGCTTCAGTTGCAGAAACTGCCGGCGATGGTCGGCCATCGCGTGGCCCTGGTCGGCGACGCCGCGCATGGCATCCACCCGCTCGCCGGGCAGGGTGCCAACCTCGGCTTCGGTGACGCCGAGACGCTCGCCGCCGTCCTGCGCGGCCGCGGGCCGCTGACCGATCCCGGGGCGCCGTTGCTGCTCGAACGCTTCGCGCGCCGGCGCGCCGCGCCCGTGCTCGCGATGCAAACCGTCACCGATGCGCTCGCGCGCCTGTTCGGGGCGACGTCGCCCTGGATTCGCCGGGCGCGCAATCTCGGCCTGGCCGCCGTCGGCGGGTTGCCTCCGGCCAGGCGATTTCTCGCGCATTCCGCGCTACGCTAGCGAATCCACTTACTGGAGTCCCGATGTCATTCCTTGCCGCCCCCTTCGTTCGCGCGTCGACGATCGTCGTCGCGCTCGCCGCGCTGTGCGCGCTCTCGGCGCAGGCCGCCGCGCCGGCGCGCGCGAAACCCGTTACCGGCGAGGCCGCGCAGGTCAAGAAGCTCCTCGAGCAGAAATTCCAGGGCGCGACGGTCACGAGCGTCACCAAGAGCCCCTACTTCGGACTCTATGAAGCCCTGTTCGACGACCAGCTCGTCTACACGGATGCCAAGGTGACCTACGTGCTCGTGGGCAACGTCTACGACGCCGCTACCCGGAAGAACCTGACGGACGCCAAGATGCGCGAGCTCTCCCGCGTCAGCTTCGACAGCCTGCCGCTCCACCTCGCGATCAAGAAGGTCAAGGGCAGCGGCGCGCGCAAGCTCGCGATCTTCTCCGATGCCGACTGCCCGTTCTGCGTGCGGCTCGAGAACGAGCTGAAGAACATCGACAACGTGACGATCTACACTTTCCTCTATCCGATCGACCAGCTCCATCCGGATGCCGCGAGAAAGTCCCGGATGATCTGGTGCGCGCCGGACAAGGTGCAGGCCTGGGACACGTTCTTCGCTTCCGGCGTGCTGCCGGCCAACAACGGCGACTGCGACAATCCGCTCGCCGCCACGGGCGAGCTCGGCCAGAAGATGAAAGTCTCCGCCACGCCGACGCTCGTCTTCGCCGACGGGTCCGTGATCGCCGGGGCGCTGCCGGCGCAACGCCTCGAGGCCGAGATCAGTCAGGGCGAAGTCGAGGCCGCGAGGCTGGCTGCGGCCAAGAAGTAGCCGGGCAACGTTCGCGCCGAATCCGCCGGTGCGAACGGCCCGATTCCGAAGGCAGGACTCACGTTAGGAGCATTGACACGCGATGGCGATCATCGACTTCATCAAGAAACAGTTCATCGACATCATCGAATGGACGGACGATTCGCGCGACACGCTGTCGTTCCGGTTCCCCGACGAGGACAAGGAAATCAAGAACGGCGCGCAGCTCGTGGTGCGCGAGTCGCAGGTGGCTCAGTTCGTCTATCTCGGCGAATTCGGCGACACCTTCGGCCCGGGGAAGCACACGCTCACCACCGACAACATTCCCATCCTCACCAACCTCAAGAGCTGGAAGTACGCGCTCGAGAGCCCGTTCAAGGCCGACGTCTATTACGTCATCACGCGGGTATTCGCCGGCAACAAGTGGGGCACGGCGAACCCGGTGATGATGCGCGACGCGGATTTCGGCGTCGTGCGGCTGCGCGCCTACGGCACCTACGACTTCCGCGTCGTCGATCCGAAGAAATTCCTGAAGGAAGTCGCCGGCACCGACAACCATTTCCGCCTCGACGAATTCGCGGACGCGATGCGTTCGCGTATCGTCAGCATGTTCTCGGACGCGCTTGCTGGCGCGAAGATCCCGGCGCTCGACGTCGCGTCGCGCTATGCGGAGCTGGGCGAGGCGCTCTTGCCGCTCATCAATCCGGCGATCGGCGCGAAATACGGCCTCGAGATGACCACGTTCATCGTGGAAAACGTGTCGGTTCCCCCGGAGGTCGAGCAGGCGATCGACAAGCGATCGAGCATGGCGGCCGTCGGCAACCTGAACGACTACGTCAAGTTCCAGATGGCGCAGGGACTGGAAAAGGGCGGCGGCGGTGCGGGCGGAATGGCGGCCGAGATGGCCGTCGGCATGGCCATGGCGCAACAGATGATGAACCAGACCGGCGGGCTGATGGCGCAGTCCACGCCGGGCGTTGCCGCGCCGGCGTCGCCGCCCGCCGGCGCCCCGGAGCTCCTGACGCCGGCGCAGGTCGCAAAGGTGCTGGGCGTCGCCGAGGCCGACGTCGTCGCGAGCCTCGATTCGGGCGATCTCAAGGGCAAGAAGATCGGCACGCAGTGGCGCGTGACGCGCGCCGCGATCGATGTCTTCCTGAAGACCTGAGGGTGTGCCGATGAGCGCGGCGGACGAAGCCGGCGATTACGCGCGGCGCGTGATCGGTTACGTGATTCTCTGACCCGGGAGGGGCGGAGTTGGCCGAGAGCGTCGCGCTGTCGAAGTTCGCCTGTCCCGCGTGCGGCGGCGAGGCGACGTGGAACCCCGCGAAGCAGAGGCTCGTGTGTCCCTTTTGCGGAACCGAGTCCGCCGCCAGGGCGCAACCGTTGGGCGCAATCGTCGAGCACGATCTCATTGGCGCGTTGCGCGAGACGGCGGCCGGCGCTACCGGATGGCAGGCGGCCAAGCGCGAAGTCAAGTGCCGGAGCTGCAATGCCATCTCTGTGCTCGACCCGTCCCGCCAGGCCCAGAATTGCGAGTTCTGCGGCTCGGCGCAGCTCGTGCCGTACACCGAAGCCAGGCCCGCGCTGCGCCCGGAAAGCGTGTTGCCGTTCAAGGTGAGCGAACCCGAAGCGCGCGATCGCATTCGTGCGTGGTACGGCCGGCTGTGGCTCGCGCCTTCGGCGCTCGCGAAGAAGGCGCTGACCGACACGGTCCGCGGCGTCTACCTGCCGTACTGGACGTTCGACGCGCGGGTGGATGCCCAATGGACGGCCGAGGCCGGCCACTATTACTACACGACGGAAACCCACGAGCAGAACGGGCGCGTCGAGACGCGGCAGGTGCGGCACGTGCGCTGGGAGCCCGCCGCCGGTCGCGTGCAACATTTCTTCGACGACGACCTCGTCTGTGCGTCCGTGGGCATCCATCCTCAGCTCCTGCGCGGGATCGAGCCGTTTCCGACGGCCGAGCTCAAACCCTACGAGGCGGGATTCGTCGCGGGGTGGATCGTCGAGCGCTACCAGATCGACCTCGCGGCTGCCGCGGCGCACGCACGCGCCGCCATGGACTCGAAGCTGCAGGGGCTCTGCGCGCAGCAGGTCCCGGGCGACACGTTCCGCAACCTCGCCGTCCACGCGGACTATTCGGGCCAGACGTTCAAGCACATCCTCGCGCCGGTGTGGCTGCTCTCCTACACGTACGGCGCCCGCGCGTTCCAATGCGCGATGAACGGCGTCACCGGCACGATCCGCGGCGAGTATCCGAAGAGTGCCTGGAAGATCGCGCTGCTGGTGGTCGCGATCGTCGTCGTCGTGTGGGTCGTGCTGTCGTTCGGCGCACGTTGACCGTGCAAGCTCCGCCCTGTTCGGGTATTTTCGTGGCGGGGCAGACGGGGGCTTTGGCGCAGTTCACCTAAGGGGCAGGCATGCACGCAGCGATCGTCACGGGAGTCTCGCGTGGTTTGGGGGAGGCGCTCGCGGCCGCGATGCTCGCGCGCGGGTTCACGGTGCTGGGGGTCGGACGCACGGCGAGCCCGCGGCTTGCGGGCAAGCGGTTCCACCTCGCCGCCTGCGATCTCGCCCAGCCGGCGCTCCTCGCGGCCGCCATCACACCGCCGCTGCGGCGCATCGCAGAGGGCAAGCCTGAGTCCGTGACGCTGGTGAACAACGCGGCCGTCGCCACGCCGACCGGGCGCGTCGGGCACCTCGACGCCAGCGCCATCGCGTCGGCGCTCGCCACCAACGCCGCGGCGCCGGTGGTCATGGCGGACCTCTTCTTCCGTAGTTTTCCCGACGACACGGTCGAGCGGAGGATCATCAACATCTCGTCGGGTGCGGCGCAGACCGCGATTGTCGGCACGCTGGTCTACGGCATGTCGAAAGCGGCGCTCGAGATGCTCACGCGGGGGATCGCGACCGAATGCAGCGCCCCGCGCTTTCGCTGCATCTCGCTGCGGCCGGGCATTTTCGAAACCGGAATGCAGGCCTACATGAGGAGCCGCGATCCGGCCGAGTTTCCGAGCGTCGGCCTGTTTCGCGGCTTCAAGGACAACGGGCTCCTGAAGGATCCCGCGGACGTGGCCGCGCGAATTGTCGAGAAGCTCGTGCTCGGACCCATCGAGAATGGCCGCACGTACACCCATACCGACTTCTGAGCGGCCCCGCGCACCGACGGCGCGCAGTCACGATTCGGGCGGCCTGACGCGAACCCGGTAGTCGAGCACGGCCCCGGCGGCCCCCGCTTCCCACATGAGGCAGTAATCCTGCGCGATCCGCACCGAATACATCCCGGCATCCTCGCGCGCCTTTTCGCGCACCAGCGGCATCACGACCGCCTTGCCCTCGTGGTAGTGAATGTTGAAATCGACCGGCTCGGTGCTCTCGAACCGGTACTCGACGCGCTCGCCGGGCTTGAGGGCGAGGCATTCCTCGTGGATCTGGAAGGAGGGCAGCAGGTAGCCCTGCACGATCTTCGGCGCGTCGGCGGCGTTCGGCGTCGCGCAGCCCGCAAGAGCGAGCGCGACGAGGCCCACCGGGCCGCCCGGTCTCATCGTCTGGCCCTCGTGCGCCAATCCTCGACCAGCAGGGCCATGCGCACGTGATCGCGCCAGCGCCCGGCGATTCGCACGTAGCGCCGGGAAAACCCCTCGCGGACGAAGCCCGCGCGACGGACGAACGCAAGGGACCTCGTGTTGGCAGGCTGCACGTTCGCTTCGACACGATGCAGCTTCAGGCGCCGGAACGCGACTCGCAGCACGAGCTCGAGGCCTTCGGCCATGTAGCCCGCGCCCGCGTGCGGCGCGAAGGCGTAGTAGCCGAGGTAGGCGCTCTTGAACAGGCCGCGGACGATTTCCCCGATGTTGAACACACCGACGATCGCGTCGTCCGAGCATCGGCACACGAAGAAGCCAAGGTGCGTGGCGGAGGACGCGTCGAGCGCGGCATGGGTGCCGTACCGGCGCGCGAACGCCGCATAGCGCGCGGGGGTGGAAGGCGGTTGCACCCATGCGCCGTGCAACCGGCGGCTCGCCTTCACGGCGGCGAGAAAGCGGGTCGCGTCCGATGGCAGTGGGGGCCGCAGGTAGACGCGCAAGCCGCGGCCCCGCTCCGTTGCCGCGGGAATGGTCGATCGAACAGGCATAATGCTGATTTTACCCGCGCTCCATGGTCGGCATGAGTAAATGGGTGCAGGGAATGGTCACCGGCAACGTGCGGTGGACCGATCGGCTGCATTCGCTGCAGGTCGCGGCCCCCGAAGTCACCTTTGTCGCGGGGCAATTCGGCCGCCTCGCGCTGCCGGCGCCGCCGGGATTCAACGAAGAAATGCTCGGTCGGCCGTATTCGTTCGTGAATGTGCCGGGGACCGCCCCCCACGAGTTCTACTTCGTAACGGTACCGGAGGGCCCGTTGTCGCCGCGGCTGGCCGCGCTCGCGCCGGGCGAATCCATCTGGCTGCTCAAGAACGCCAACGGCTTCTTCTGCATCGGCGAGGTGCCCGACGCCGACGTGCTCTGGTGCCTCGCCACCGGCACCGGCCTCGGTCCGTTCCTGTCGATCCTGCGCACGCCCGACCCGTGGGCGAAATTCGGCCGGATCGTGCTGGTGCACGCTGTCCGGCATGCGCACGAACTCGCCTACCGCGACGTGATCGGACGCATCGCGGCCGACCATCCGGGCGCGTTCACGCACGTTCCGTTCGTGAGCCGCGAAACCCACCCCGGCGCCCTGGGCGGGCGGATTCCCGATGCGATCCGCGACGGCCGCCTCGAGTCCCGCGCGGGACTCCCGCTCGCCGCGGAAAATTCGCATGCGATGCTGTGCGGTAATCCGGCGATGATCGACGACACGCAGCTCGCGCTCGCCGCCCGCGGCATGCGCCGGCACCGGCGGCGGGAACCGGGGCACGTCACGGTCGAGACTTACTGGTGATCGCGCGCGGCGACGTCCTCCGCGCACCTGACCCTGCGCCGCTACCGTCCCCGGGACGCGGCTTCGCGCTCAGCCCTTGACTTCGATCAGCTCGACGTCGAAGAGCAGCGTCGCGTTGGGCGGGATGATGCCGCCCGCACCCCGTTCCCCATAGGCCTTGCCGGGCGGAATCACGAGGGTGCGCTTGCCGCCGACCCTCATGCCCAGAATTCCCTCGTCCCAGCCCTTGATGACCTTGCCGGCGCCGAGAAAGAAGCCGAAGGGGACTTTCCGGTCGAGCGAGCTGTCGAATTTCGCACCGTGGCCGTCGGCCGTGGCCGGGTCATAGAGCCAACCGGTGTAGTGCACAATGACGGCTTTGCCGCTGACCGCCTCGGCTCCTGTCCCTGCTTTCTCGTCGACGATCTGAAGTTCATTCACTTTGGCACCGAATTTGCTCGTTGTAGTCGACGACAGGGGTGAAGCCTTGTCCGCAGGCGTCGGCGGGGTCTGCGCGGTGGCGGAATTGCATGCGGCGACCAACATCGCGGCCTGCAGCACGCGCCGAAATGCGGCGGGACCGGACCAGGCCCAACTTCGGGGAAACTCTTGTTGAAATGGCATGGCGAACCTGTGATGAGACATTTCGAGGCAACCGCGGGAAGGAGTGGTTCCGCCACGCGGCCGCGGCCTGCACCCTGCGCGCAACAGGCGCGGGCGTCGAATTGTAGCCTAGGCCGGGAGATTTTTGCCCGGCCGTTCGAACTGAGCTATATATGAATTGCCTGCAACGTCTTGGCAGTCGCGATCCCGCGTGGCGGCGCAGGACGATTTGCGCCAGAACCTCCGCTCCCGTCGCGCCGGGCGCCCGGGCCACCGAATAGGCTTGCCGCCGACCATGTTTGGATTCCTCACTCCGCAAGCCAAGGACGACAACGACCCGCTGGTCTCCGCGCGCGCGATCTCCGCATGGCTGCGTCACTTGCCGACCCAGGACGTCATCGCCCGGCAGCACCACGTGATGCGGATCTTCGACGGCATGCGCCAGTCGAGCCGGCCGACCGACCTCAATCGGGTCGCGGCAATCCAGTTCCTCGATACGGCGATGGGCGCGGATCGCCGCCAGCTCGTGAAGCAGTATGTCGAGAACATCGACCGCTCCGCGCGCGTCGCCGACCGCGGATGGCAGGCGGCACAGGAGATGAGCCAGGGCTTTGTCTACGCCTACCAAACCTCGTTGGAGCGGGCGCTGGCCGAGCAGTCGAATCCGCGCTGGAAGGCTGCGATCCCGCAGGTTTTCGCGCGTCTGCTCCACTATCACGGGACGGATGCCAAGCTGCGCGCATTCAGGCACGAACGGTGGATTCCCGCGAAGTGGACCAATCTGCACCAGCTCTATGCCCGTGCCGTCGAACTCGGCGTCGCCCGCGTCGCAGTGTCACTCCCGAGCGCCGGACCGGGGGCGATGCAGTGGAGCACGGAACAGGAGTACATCTACGCGCTCCTGATCCAGCAACTCAACATGGGCAGCCTGTCGCCGTCTGAAGTCGACTGGGCGAGCGCCCAGATGCGGGCCTGGGGCCGGAAGCTCGAGTTCGAAACGGTGCCGCGCTCCTCCGAGGGTTTCTATGTCGATCTTGCCAGCAAGCGCGGCCTGGTGCGGCGCACGGGCAACGAAGCCGGCCCGACGCTCCACTTTCTCGACACGACGCCGCTCGCGGACCAGCTCGAGCGGGCGATGCACTCGCTGCGCCAGGCGGACATCGGGGAGCCCGGCGCCGCGGCCGCGGTCAACCAGCAACGGATCGGGATCCTGGAAAAGGTGCGCCCGGTCGTGGCGCCGAACCTCCACGGCGATCTTCGGCGTTCGGCGCGCACGCCCGTCACGGTCGCGGCCAAGGTGCGTGTGGGGCTCGCTCGCATCTGCGTCGAGTTGACGCCCCGCGTCGAGCCCGCCAACGACGCCGATGCCGGCAACGAGCAGATCGAAGTATTCGCCGTCGCCGACAAGCCGCGAGTCCGGCGCCATGTTCCGGACGAGCACGATTCGCTGGCGGCCTCCATCGCCCCGGTCGGCGACCAGGCGTGGCAGGTCAAGGACCGCAGCGTCGCCGGATTGCGCATATCGGCCTCGGGGGGCATCGGGCAAAGCCTTGTCCTGGGGGCGCTCGTCGCGATTCGGCAGACCGACGCCGTCGAATGGGTGGTGGGCGCGGTGCGTCGCCTCAACAAGGTTTCGAACGACGAGGTCGAGGCGGGGATTTCGATCATCGCCGACCGGGTCGTGCCGATCACGGTGCATGCCCGCCGCGCGGCCAAGGAAGACCTCGGCGTGGTGGTGAACGGCGTGGACGTGTCGATGATGGGATCGCGCTTCGACGCGTTGTATCTTCCGCCGCCGTCGCGTCCCGAGAAGCCGCTCACGGTCAAGACGCTGATCGTGCCCACGTCCGAGTACGCGGACGGGCGCAATCTCATCCTGACCACCGAGCACTCGGTGTACACCATTGCGCTTCGCCACCTGGTGGAGCAGCGCGCCGACTGGAGCTGGGCGGCGTTCCAGATCATCGACAAGAAGCCGACGGACTACTGATCCGTCGCCGCGCGGGGCGCGCCGTCGCGCTAATCCTGCGGGCGAAACTTCAACGTCAGCGTCCGCTGGAACAGCTCGGGCCGGTCAGGGCGCGGCAGCGGGGAGGACTTGACGATCGCCCGTTGTACCGCGTCGTCATAGGCGCGCAATCCGCTCGATTTGCGCAGTACGGCGTCGATGATTTCGCCGGTCGGAAGCTGCACCACGTCGAAGATCGCTTCGGGATTGCCGGGAATGTCCGGCGGCAGCACGACGTTGCCCTTGACCTTGCTCTGGATGCGGCGGACGTAATCGGCCTCGGCGCGCGCACGCGCCGCCGCCTCCGCGTCCATCTTCTGCTGGGCGGCCCGGGCCGCCTGCTCGCGGTCCGCCTGCGCCCGTAACGCCTCGGCTTCCCGCGCTTGCCGCTCGCGCGCCTCGGCCACGCGTTGTTCCCCTTCGCGTTTCTTCCTTTCCGCTTCCTTCTGCGTGGCTTCCTTCTTCTCGCGGTCTTTCTTTTCCTGCGCGGCCTGCTCGCGCTTCCTGCGCTCGTCCTCTTCCTTGCGCGCTTTCTGCGCGATCTCGGCCGCGCGCGGATCGGGCCTCTCGACCTTGGGTTCGGGCTTGGGCACGACCTTAGGAGGCGGTGGCACCGGTTTCGGCGGCGGCGCCGATTTGGGTTCGGGTGCGGGCTCGGGTCTGGGCTGAGGCTTGGGTTCCGGGATCGGTTCCGTCTTCGGCGGCGGCGCTGGCGCGGGGTCCGCCGCCGGCTCGGCGAGCGCCGCCTTCTGCGGCGGGCCATAGAGCTCGACGGTCACCGGCTCGGGCTTTCTGTTCTGCCAGCGCAGCGAGAATACGAGCACGCCGATGAAGGCGACATGAACGGCGATCGCGAGTGCGAGCGCCGGCCATTGGCCCGACATGCGCGCGGGGCGCCGGGGGCGATCGCTTGCCATGCGGGAATCAGTGCGCGCGCAGCCGCTTGGACGCAACTGCGGCGCACGGCGCATCCCTCGGTGGGCAGCGAACACCAGGCCTAGGGCCGCAGGGCGGCCCAGGGCTGGTCCCGCGGAGCGGGATGCGGCGAAGCCGCACACAGTGAGCGTGGGGGCCGTCCATCTCAGCCGCCGGTGGGCCGCGCCAGCAGTCCGACCTTGTTGACGCCGCTCGTCTGGAGGAGCTCGAGCACTTTGAGCACTTCCTCATAGCGCGCCTTGCCGGACGCCCCGATGACGACGGGTTGATCGGGAAGACGGGCCTGCTTAGTCTTCACGCGCGCGACGAGCTGTTCGCGCGTGACCCTGACCGGTGTCGTCTTCGCCTCGTTGTCGACGAACGTCAAACTCCCGTCGGCGTTCAACGTCACTTCCATCGGCGTCGTCGGGGCGCTCAACTTCATGCCGACCGACGGGAGATCGATCGAGCCGGGGCTGATGAGCGGCGCCGTGACCATGAAGATCACGAGCAGCACCAGCATCACGTCGATGTACGGGACGACGTTGATCTGGTTGATCGTCTTTCGCGTGCGGCGCATGTCAGGTTCCGCCTTGGCAGATGCAATGGGCGCGAGCGATTCTCATCTCATCCCTGGCGCTGGAGGATGTTCGAGAACTCCTCGATGAAGGTCTCGTAGCGGACGGCGAGCCGGTCGACGTCATGCGTGTAGCGGTTGTACGCGACGACCGCCGGGATCGCGGCGAAGAGGCCGATCGCGGTGGCGATCAGCGCCTCGGCGATGCCGGGTGCGACATGGGCAAGGGTGGCCTGACTCACATTGGCGAGGCCGCGGAAGGCATTCATGATTCCCCACACCGTGCCGAAGAGGCCGATGTACGGGGAAACCGAGCCGACGGTGGCGAGTCCCGCGAGGTGCGCGTCGAGTGCGTCGACCTCGCGTTGGAACGTGGCGCGCATCGCCCGGCGCGCGCTGTCCATCGTCACCGCCGCGGTGCTGCCCTGCTTCCTGTGCTTCGCGTACTCACGGAAGCCCGCCGTGAAGATGTGCTCGAGCCCGCTGCCCGTGCGCGATATGCTGGAGCCCTGGTAGAGATCGTTCAAGTCGCCGCCTTTCCAGAATTCGTTCTCGAAGGCGTCCGTGTCCGTTGCGGTGCGCTTCAACTGGAACAGCTTGAGGAAGATCTGCCACCAGGACCACAGCGACAAGGCGGCGAGCAGCAGCAGCACCGCCTGGACGACGAGCGACGCCTGCGCGATGAGCGTGAGGAAGGAAAGGTCGGTGTTGACGTTCAAGCGGGCTCCTCCAGCCGGCGGTGGAGCGCCGCCGGGATTCGTGCGGGGCGAAACGTCGCGCGGTCGACGCAGGCGAGGGTGACGCGGGCGGCAGTCAGCAGGCTTGCGCCGCGCAGAACCTGCTGCAGTGCGACCATGCGCGCGCGGCCGAGTTCGATCAACGTCAGCGTGGCGGTGAGGCGCTCGCCCAGTCGCGCCGGCAGCCGATACTCGATCTCCGCCCGATGGACGACGAACACGACGCCAAACGCCGCCTCGAAGGCCGCGAGCTCGAAGCCCTGTGCTGCCAGCCATTCGGTGCGCGCACGCTCCATGAACTTCAAATAGTTGGCGTAATAGACGACGCCGGCGGCGTCGGTGTCCTCGTAGTAAACGCGAATGGGGAAGCGAAAGGTCTTGCTTCCCGAGGGGGCGCCATTCGCCCCCTGGGGCGGCCCGGCGGCGCTCACGGATGTCCCACGCTTGCGGCGTTCGCCGCTGCGCGCCCCCGAGGGGGTGCTGTTCGCGCCTAGGGACGGCTCACGGTGACCCCCACGCTTGCGGCGTTCGCCGCTGCGCTGCCCCCCGAGGGGGTGCTGTTCGCGCCTAGGGACGGCCCGGCGGCGCTCACGGATGTACCCCCACGCTTGCGGCGTTCGCCGCTGCGCTGCCCCCCGAGGGGGTGCTATTCGCGCCTAGGGACGGCCCGGCGGCGCTCAAGCGGCGCCCCCGTCCGGAAAGAGGTCGGCGCCGCCGCCTCCCTGGACCGGCGGCGTGAGCCCGAAGTGCCGGTACGACAGCGCGGTGGCCATCCGGCCGCGAGACGTGCGCTGCAGGAACCCCTGCTGGATGAGGAACGGCTCCAGCACGTCCTCGATCGTGTCGCGTTCCTCGCCGATCGCCGCCGCCAGGTTTTCGACGCCGACTGGACCGCCCCCGAACTTGTCGAGCACCGTGCGCAGGAGCTTGCGGTCCATCACATCGAGTCCCGACCCGTCGACGTCGAGCATCGCGAGCGCGTCGTCGGCCACCGCGCGGGTGATGGCGCCGTCGGCGCGGACTTCGGCGAAGTCGCGCACGCGCCGCAACAGCCGGTTGACGATGCGCGGCGTGCCGCGCGAGCGCCGCGCAATCTCCAACGCACCGTGCGGATCGATCTCTATCTTGAGGAGCCCGGCCGAGCGCGTGACAATCCGCGTCAACTCCGCCGGCGAGTAGAACTCGAGGCGGGCGACGATGCCGAAGCGGTCGCGCAGCGGATTCGTGAGCATGCCGGCACGCGTCGTCGCGCCGACCAGCGTGAACGGCGGCAGATCGAGCTTGACGCTGCGCGCGGCCGGCCCCTCGCCGATCATGATGTCGATCTGGAAATCCTCGAGCGCGGGGTACAGGATCTCTTCGACCACCGGCGAGAGCCGGTGGATCTCGTCGATGAACAGCACGTCGTGCGGCTCGAGGTTCGTGAGGAGCGCCGCGAGGTCGCCGGCGCGTTCGAGCACCGGCCCGGACGTCTGGCGCAGGTTGACGCCGAGCTCGTGGGCGATGATGTGCGACAGCGTGGTCTTGCCGAGGCCGGGCGGCCCGAACAGCAGCACGTGGTCGAGCGATTCCTTGCGCTTCCGCGCGGCCTCGATGAAGATCGACAGCTGGCCGCGAATCTTTTCCTGCCCGACATATTCGTCGAGCAGGCGCGGGCGCAGGGCGCGTTCGACCACCTCCTCCTGCACGCCAGCGACCTTGGCCGTGACGAGGCGGTTGAGTTCGTCGTTCTCGATCGCCACGGTTCGCTGCTAGACCTTCGCGAGCAGCTTCAGCGCCTGGCGGATGCCGTCGCCCACGCCGACGCCGTCCGGCAGCTTCTTGACCGTCGCGACCGCTTCCTTGTCGCTGTAGCCCAGCGCGAGCAGGGCGTTGAGGACGTCGGAGGACGCCGGCGGCGCGCGATGCACGCCCACGGCGGTAGTGACATCGACGCCGAGCTTGTCCTTCAATTCGAGCAGTAGCCGCTCGGCGGTTTTCTTGCCGATGCCGGGAATCTTCGTGAGCCTGCCGGCATCCTGCATCGTCACTGCCTGCGCGAGCTCGGTGACGGAGAGTCCGGAGAGCACCGACAGCGCCGTCCGTGCGCCGACGCCGCTGATCTTCACCAGTTGCCGGAACGCGCGCCGCTCGTGTTCGGTGCCGAAGCCGAAGAGGAGGTGCGCATCCTCGCGGACGACGAGATGGGTGAAGAGCACGATGCGCTCGCCGCTCGGAGGGAGGTTGTAGAACGTGCTCATCGGGACGTCGACCTCGTACGCGACACCTTGCACGTCGAGCAGAAGCTGCGGCGGGTTCTTCTCGACGAGGATTCCGGTGAGACGGCCGATCATGGGGGGTGCAATCCGTTCGGGCGATTATCGCACGGGGCGTTGCAACGGGAATCGCAATGCGCGCGGTCCCTCCAGGAGGGGCGTCGCCTTCCTTGGGGCGGCCCGGCGGAAGGCCGATCTGCTCCCTCGCGCTACGCGCGGTCCCTCCAAGAGGGACGTCGCCTTCCTTGGGGCGGCCCGGCGGAAGGCTCAGGCCGGCAGGGCAACGAGATGCGCGAGCACATCGTGCAGCGTGGGCAGCACGACGATATCGAGCGCGACCACGTCCGCGGACGGCGGGATGAGGTCCGGCACCATGATCGGCATCATGCCGGCAGCGAGCGCGGCTCGCACGCCGGGCTCGGAGTCCTCGAGCGCAACGCACATGGCCGTGCTCGTGCCGAGCCGCCGCGCGGCCTCGACGTAGATGTCCGGCGCCGGCTTTCCGAACGCGACCTCGTCGCCGCCGACGAGCTCCTGGAAGCGGGGCAAGAGCGCTGTCTGCGCGAGCTTCGCGCGGGCGCGGTCACGGCGGGTCGAGGTCGCGACGGCGCGGGGAATCGCGCAGCCCTCGAGCCAGTCGAGCAATTCGTGGACGCCGGGCTTCAGCGCGAGGCCCTCGCGCAGGACGATGGCGTCGTAGGCCGCGTGCCAGCGAGCGAGGAGCGCGTCGACCGGATACGGGACGGCGTAGCGCGCACGGATCATGGCGGCGCAGTCGGCAAAATTGCGACCGATCATCCCGTGCGCGAGCGCCACGTCGAAGTCAACGTCGAGCGTCGCAGCGGCCTCGCCCCATGCGCGTGCGGCGAGCCGTTCGGTGTCGAGCATCAGTCCGTCCATGTCGAAGATCACCGCGGCCGGACGGCGCAAGCGAGCGCGGGGGCCGCTCATCTCAGACGAGCCGTCCGCGGCGCACGCGAAGGCCCGTCTTGGCGAGCCCGGCGAAGCCCTGCCCGCCGTGGGCGTGCGCGATGGCGCAGGCCAGTGCGTCGGCGGCGTCGGGAGACGGGGCGCCGGGGAGGTCGAGCAGCCGGCGCACCATCTCCGCGACCTGCTCCTTCGCGGCCTTGCCATGGCCCACGACCGCCTGCTTCACCTGCAGCGCGGTGTATTCGACCACCGGCAGCTCGGCCAGTACCGCGGCGCAGATCGCGGCGCCGCGCGCCTGTCCCAGCAGCAGCGTCGACTGCGGATTGACGTTGACGAACACCTTCTCGACGACGACCTCGGACGGCCGATGCAACGCGATCACCGCCGTGAGATCGGCGAGGATCACGGCGAGGCGCGCGGGCAACTCGCCCTCGCCGCTCCTGATGCAGCCGCAGGTCACGTACGCGAGCCGGCCGGCGGTCACGGTGATGACGCCGAAACCCGTCGTCCGCAAGCCGGGATCGATGCCGAGAATCCGGCGCGCGGCGGGCTCGCTGGGCCTGTTCACACTATAAGCCTCGCCGGGTTCCCGACCCGCCTGCGTCTTGCGCCTCGCTCATGGCCATTGCGGCCATACAACGCACTTGTGGTCATGGTGTGAACGGGCCCAGCCACGCGGCGCGACCGCCTCGTTGCTACTCGTCGAAGACCGCATTGGTATGGATTTCCTGCACGTCGTCGAGCGCCTCGAGCGCATCGACCAGCTTTTGCATCCGCACCGCGTCGTCGCCCTGGAGCAGGGCTTCCGTGGACGCCTTCATCGTGAGCTCGGCGAACTCCGGCTTGAACCCTGCCTTGACCAGCGCGTCCTTCGCCGCCGCGAACGCGTAGGGCCCGGTGATGACCTCGATGCTGCCGTCCTCGCTCGCGATCACGTCGTCGGCGCCGGCGTCGAGCGCCGCTTCCATCAGCGCGTTCTCGTCGGTTCCGGGCGCGAACACGAGCTGCCCGCAATGCTTGAAGAGGAACGCGACCGAACCGTCGGTGCCGAGATTGCCTCCGTGCTTGGTGAAGGCGTGCCGGATCTCGGCGACCGTCCGCGTCCGATTGTCGGTCATGCAATCGACGATCATTGCGGCACCGTTGATTCCATACCCCTCGTACCGGATCTCCTCGTAGGCGACCCCTTCAAGCTCGCCCGAGCCGCGCTTCGCGGCGCGCTCGATCGTGTCCTTCGGCATGTTCTGGTCCGTCGCCTTGTCGATCGCGAGGCGAAGGCGCGGGTTCATCGAGGGGTCGCTGCCGCCCATCCTCGCGGCCACGGTGATTTCGCGGATGAGGCGCGTGAAGATCTTGCCGCGCTTGGCGTCGGTCGCCGCTTTCTTGTGCTTGATGTTCGCCCATTTGCTGTGCCCAGCCATGGTCGGTGCCTTTCGTTGCGCGCTGAATCCGGAATTGTAGCCGCCCGGAAGAGTCCTACAGCAGGCCCTGCTGCTTCAGGAAGGCCTGCAGGACCGAAAGGCGCACCTCGGCGTCGTTGATCTCGAGCATGCTCTGTTTGATCGACGCCGGCAGCGGCAGCAATTCGGCGAGGCGGTAGCCGACCCACGACGCGTCGTCGTACGATCTCTCGGCCGGAAGGTGCCGGGGGGCGACGCGGGCCGCCATCAGTTCCAGCAGCCGTGCGAGCGGTTCGAACTGCGCGCCCACGGGGACCCGGGGTTCGGCCGCGAGCGACGAGGCCTCCGCGACGACGAGCCCATCCTCCAGGATCGTGTGCGAACGCACTTCGAACCGGATGCCGCCTGCGGCACTCACGTGCAGGATCCCCTGCTGCGGCATGTCCCAGTTCTCGATGCGGGCGAGTGTGCCGACCGCCGCGAACTCCGGCGCGGTTGCGCCGCGCGGGCTGACTTCGTCGCCGCGGGTGATCCGGCAGACGCCGAAGGGCACATCGTCCCGCACACAGGTCTTGGTCATCTCGATGTACCGCTGTTCGAAGATCCGCAGCGGAAGGCGCCCGCCCGGGAACAGCACGGTGTGCAACGGGAAAAGCGGAAGGCGCAGGATTGAATTCATCGGGCCGGCCCCGCCGTGCTTCAGCCGAGTTCCCGATGCCGGATCAGAACCTGATTGTGCGCCGCGAAGGCCTTGGCGAGACGCTCGACCAGGTACACCGAGCGGTGCCGGCCGCCGGTGCAGCCGATCGCGACGGTCAGGTAGTTGCGGTTGTCGCGGGCATACTCGGGCAGCCAGGTCGCGACGAAACGCTCGATGTCGCCGTACATCCGCTCCACGGCGGGCTCGTTCTCGAGGAAGGCGACGACCGGGAGGTCGCGGCCCGTGAGAGGCTGCAGCTTGGGTTCGTAGTGCGGGTTGGCGAGGCAGCGGACATCGAAGACGAGATCGGCGTCGAGCGGCACGCCGTGCTTGAAGCCGAACGACTCCAGTTGCAGCGTGAGCCTTCCCGCGTCGACGCTGACGAAATCCTTGATCCACGCCCGCAGCGCGGCGGACGAGAGGTCGCTCGTGTCGAACGCGAAGCCCAGCGGCCGCACTTCGGAGAGGAGGTGCCGCTCGAAATCGATCGCCTCGGTCAGCGTGCGCGCATCGCTCGAGAACGGATGGCGCCGGCGCGTCTCCGAAAAACGCTTGACGAGCGTTTCGGTCTTCGCGTCCAGATAGAGGAAGCGCACGTCCCAGGCCAGATTGCGCAAGCGCGCGATCGTCTCCGCGAGCCCGGAGAGACCTGGTGCGGTCTTCACGTCGAGGGCGATAGCGAGGCGGTCGCGGCCGGCGCGCGCCAGATACAGGGCGGTCGCCTCGACGAGTTGCAGCGGCAGGTTGTTGACCGCGTAGTAGCCGGAGTCTTCGAGCGCGCCGAGCGCGACACTCTTGCCGGAGCCGGAAACCCCGCCGATCAGCAGTAGGTCCATTGCATCGCACCGACGCCTGCGGCCGTCAGCCCCCGTCCTCCATGAGCTGCGTCTGGCGCTCGATGAACTCCTTCGTGCTGTCGATGCCGCGCTGGTTCAGTACGAAGTTGCGGACCGCGGCTTCGACCAGCACCGCGAGGTTGCGGCCCGCGGCCACGGGAATCGTCACCTTGCGCACGGGCACGCCCAGTATTTCCTGGAAGGTGGCGTTGACCTGCAGGCGGTCCAGTTCCGAAAACGCCTCGTGGCTGTGGTCCTCGAGGTGGACCATGAACTTCAGGAGCTTGCGCGGCCGCACCGCCGTCTCGCCGAAAATGGTCCGGATGTTGAGGATGCCGATGCCGCGCACTTCGAGAAAATCCCGGAGCACGGCGGGACACCGGCCCTCGAGGGTGTCGGGCGAGATGCGGTAGAGCTCGACGATGTCGTCGGCGATGAGCCCGTTGCCGCGCGAGATGAGCTCGAGGGCCAGCTCGCTCTTGCCTATCGCCGAGGCGCCGGTGACGAGCACGCCCATTTCGAGCACGTCGAGGAACACACCGTGGAGCGTCGTCGACTCGGCGAGCACGCGCGACAGGAAGAGCCGGAAGACTTCCACCAGGTGCGGCGACGGCTGCACCGACGTGAAGAGTGCAATGTGGTTCGTGTCGCACCTGGCCGCGAGGTGGTGCGGCACGGCTTCGCCGTTGGCGACGACGATCGCGACCAACTCCAGCGTGAACAGCCGCTCGATCGCCGCGACGAGTTCGCTTTCGGGCAACCCGTTGAGATAGGCGAGCTCCGCCGCCCCCAGGATCTGTATCCGGAAAGGATGGATGAAATTCATGTGGCCGACCTGGCCGATGGTCGGTTTGAGCGCCGCCTCGCCCGTCAGCACGCGGTTGCCCCCCTGGCGTCCGGCCACCCAGTGCAGGCCCAGCCGGGCCTGATTGTCGGCGAAGATCCGTTCGACGCTGACCTGTCGCATCATGCCGGTATCGCCCGCCATCATGATCGCGCGGCGCTCAGCAATTCGCGCCTTGGGACGGCCCGGCGGCGCTCACGCCGCGGACTCCCACCGCTCGAACACCGAGCGCAATCCGGCGGCGTCGGCGGGGCGGCCGAGGCCTTCGCGGAAAGGCGCTTCGGAAAACATCTGCGCGAGCTCGGAGAGGAGTTGCAGATGCTGTTCGGTCGCATGCTCCGGCACCAGGAGCACGAACACCTGGGCCACCGGCTTGCCGTCCGGGGCGTCGAACGGAATGGGCGATTTGAGGCGCACGAAGGCGCCCTGCGCCTCGCCAAGCCCGCGGATGCGGCCATGGGGAATGGCGATGCCCTGGCCCAGGCCGGTCGAACCCAGCTTCTCGCGCGCGAGCAGGCTGTCGACGACGACCTTCTTGGACAGCCCCAGGTTCGCTTCGAACAGGGCACCGACTGCGTCGAACAGGCGTGCTTTCGAGCCCGCGTCGAGGTCGAGCAGGATATTCCCGGCCGGCAACAGGGACGCGATCTGGCTCATGCCCGGCGCCGTCTCAATCCGGCGCGGGGCCGGAAGCGCGACCGACGCCCGCCGTCGCCCCGGCAGCCGGCTCCGCGGCCACCTCGCGCTTGATCGCGGCGCCGTCGTGTCGGTGGAGCTCGCGCTTTTCCTTGTGCTTGATCACCTGGCGGTCGAGCTTGTCCGCCAGGGCGTCGATCGCGGCGTACATGTCGGGCTCGATCGCCTCGACGTGAATGTCCTTGCCGCGTGCATGCAGGTTGACTTCGACCTTGTGCCGGAGCTTGTCCACCGACATCACGACATTGACGTCGATCACGTCGTCGAAATGGCGCGTCACCCGATCGAGCTTCGCCATGACGTAGTCGCGAATCGCGGGCGTGATGTCCAGATGATGGCCGGTAAGGCTGAAGTTCATCGGGTTCTCCTCAATGCGCGCCGCAGGCGTCAGGGCGCCTTGCGCAGGTTGACGGGAGGAATCTGCAGGGCCTCCCGGTATTTGGCCACGGTACGCCGGGCCACGATGATTCCCTGCTCGCCCAGGAGTTCAGCGATCCGGCTGTCGGTGAGCGGCGTCTTCGCATTTTCCGCGGCGACCAGCTGCTTGATGAGCGCGCGGATCGCGGTGGCCGAGGCCGCGCCGCCCGAGTCGGTCGCGACGTGACTGCCGAAGAAGTACTTGAGCTCGTAGGTGCCGCGCGTCGTGAGCATGTACTTCTGCGTCGTGACGCGCGAGATCGTCGACTCGTGCAGGTTCAGCATCGTCGCGATCTCGCGCAGGACCATCGGCCGCATCGCGACGTCCCCGTGCTCGAAGAAGCGGCGCTGGCGCTCGACGATGGCCTGCGCCACGCGCAGGATGGTCTCGAAGCGCTGCTGGACATTGCGTATCAGCCATTTCGCCTCCTGCAATTGGGCGGAGAGCTGCTGATTCGAGGAGTCGCGGTTGCGGGTGAGAATGTCGGCGTAGATGCGATTCAAACGAAGCTTGGGCATGGCGGATTCGTTCAGCGCCGCCATCCATTTGCCCCGCACCTTCTTGACGACGACGTCCGGAATGACGAAATTCGCCTCCGATTTCGCGAACGACGCACCGGGGCGCGGATTCAGGCTCGTCACCAGCGCGCGCATCGAGCGCACGCCGGCATCGTCGGTGTGCAGGATGCGCTTCAACTTGGCAAAGTCACGCGCCGCGAGGAGCGCCAGGTGCTCGGTGACCACCGTGAGCGCCTCGGCGCGGAAGGGGGTGGACTCCGGCAGCGCCTTCAATTGCAGCGCCAGGCATTCGGCGGCATCGCGGGCACCGATGCCCGCCGGCTCGAAGCTCTGCAGATAGCAAAGGGCGATGGAGAGCTCGTCCGGATCGATCTCGAGCTCCTCCGGGAACATCTCTGCCACTTCCTCGAGCGAGATGTGCAGGTAGCCGTCCTCGTCCAGCGCGTCGATCAGCGCGCCGACCAGCCGCCGGTCGCGCAGCGGCAGGTTGAGCACGGCGAGCTGCGAGAGCAGGTGATCGCGCAGCGAGCTCGTCGCCACCTGCTGCGGATAGAAGCCGTCGTCGTCGTCGTCCGACGAAGCCGAGCCGCCCCAGTCCGAATCGCCGCCGGAGTAATCCTCGAAATCGGTACGCTCGACGGTCTCCGGGCGCTCGAGCGCCACGTCGCCGGCTTCCTTGCCGCCGGCCCGGTCGTCGTCGTGCGCCGGCATCTCTTCGGTCGACGACGCCGCGGCGCTCGCGAGCTGCGAGGCGGTCGGCGGCGGCTCGTCGTCGCCCTCGGCTTTCTCGAGCAGCGGATTCTCCTGCAGCATCCGCTCGACCTCGGCATTCAACTCAACCGTGGACAGCTGCAGCAGCCGGATCGACTGCTGCAGCTGAGGGGTGAGGGTGAGGTGCTGGCTGAGCTTGAGCTGGAGGGTTTGCTTCATCTGTTACGGAATGCGCATTGCTTCAGAGCCGGAAGTGCTCTCCGAGATAGACCTTCCTTACGGCTTCATTATAAACAATCTCGTCGGGAGCGCCCGAAGCGAGAACCCGGCCCTCGTTGATGATGTAGGCACGGTCGCAGATGCCGAGCGTCTCGCGCACGTTGTGGTCCGTGATGAGCACCCCGATTCCGCGTTGCTTCAGGAACCCGATGATCTTCTGGATGTCGAGGACGGCGATCGGGTCGACGCCCGCGAAGGGCTCGTCCAGCAGGATGAAGCGCGGCCGGGTCGCGAGCGCGCGCGCGATCTCGACCCGGCGGCGCTCGCCCCCCGAAAGCGACAACGCGCGGGCGTTGGCGAGGTGCGAGATGGACAGGTCGTCGAGCAGCGCGTCGAGGCGGTTGGCGAGCGCGTCCGAATCGAGATCCTGCAGCTCGAGGATGGCGCGGACGTTCTCGGCGACGGTCAGCTTGCGGAAGATCGATGCCTCCTGGGGGAGGTACGAGAGGCCGAGCCGGGCGCGCGTGTGGATCGGCAACCGCGACAGGTTGCGCCCGTCGAGCTCGATCCGGCCGCCGTCGGCCGCCACCAGCCCGACGATCATGTAGAAGCAAGTCGTCTTGCCGGCGCCGTTCGGGCCGAGGAGACCGACGACTTCGCCGCTCGCCACGTGCAGCGAGACGTCGTGGACGACCGTGCGCGCCTTGTAGCGCTTCTCGAGCCGCGCGACCGATAGCTGGCTCGCCGGGCGCGGCTCCACGGCCGCGGCTTCGGCACTCACTTGGGGGCAGGGGGCGAGAGCTCGCCCGCCGGCTGCAGCCTGACCGGCGGCACGGTGGCCGCGGGGGTCGCGGCCTTCGCGCCGTCGTTGCCCTTGGCCGGCGCCGTCGATTCGGAGCGAGGCTGGAACATCCCGCGCACCCGCGTGCCGGGCCCGGCCGGGTCGGGGACCGAGCCCTCCCGGCCCTCGGCCTTGAAGACTTCGGTTCCGGTGTTGTAGGAGACATAGTTGCTGCGGATCTCGTCCTGGCCGCGCTTCAGGAGGGCACGATCGAAGAGCTCGACCAGTTCCTTCGCGCCGTCGTACTCGATGCGCTGCGCGTAGCCTTCGTAGTACTCGTCCACGCCGTCGCGTTTCTGGCGAATCGCGACCGGGTTGCCGAAGGCGGTGGCCGAAAGCGAGTTGTCGGTGTTCTGCTTGAACACGATCCGATCGGCGCGGATCGACAACGTGCCTTGGGTGATGATCACGTTGCCCGTGAGCGCGCCGCCGCGCGCCTGGAGGTTGGCGTCACCGGCATCACCCGCAAAATTGATCGGCTTCTCGCGGTCGGACTTGTCGGCGCCCGCCGGCGCCGGGAAGGCGAGCGTCACCGCGAGCACGACGAGCGCGGCCATGCTCCATCCGGCGGCACGGCGCGGCGCAAAGGTCGGTCGGAGCGCGGAGGTCACTTCGGCACCAGGTTGGGTTGCAGCGTCCCGCGCACGGCCGACTTGAGCTTGACCGTGCGCGCGTTGTTGTCGAGTACCATCCCGACGCCTTGGATTATTCCACGGGCCTCCTCGATCGTCACGAGCACGTCGGTTTCGGCCCGGCCCTCCTTCGGGATCACCCGCAAGAGGTCGGTGGCGAAGGTCGCCTCGCCGAGAGGATGCTTGTCGCGCGCCGTGGCCGGCATCGCGTCGCGGGTCGCGCGGACACGGCCGCGCAGCGTGATGACTTCCCTATCGCCGGAGACCGTGCCGCTCTCGGCCGTGACCGAAACACGGGGCTTGCCGGGTTCGGTGAGCGCCAGCGACGGGGCGGCGAGCTCCACGCTTCCGTCGTCCGGGAAATGCTCGGCGCGGGTCGCCGCGAGCATCTGCCGCAACCGGCCGTCGACATCGAAGCTGACCGCGCTGAAACGCTCGATGAAAAGATCGGGGTCGTGCCGCGACGATCCGTCGTCGCGCCGTCCGGAGGGCTGCACCTGCGCGTCGAGCCAATACGTGAGTGCCGCGAGGGCGCCCAGGAGGAGCACCGGCGACCACGCCACGAGCCGATCGATGCGCGGGCGACGCGGCGTCATCCGGGAGCAGACGAGCCTTGCGCCGCGAGGATCAACTCGCACAATTCGCGCACCGCGCCCATGCCGCCTTCGCGCGCCGTGACGAAATGCGCATGGGCGCGGACCGACGCCGGCGCATGCGGCACCGTCACCGCGAAGCCGCAGCGGGCGAACACGGGCACGTCGGGGAGGTCGTCGCCGATATGGGCGCACACCGCGGGCGGCAGGTCGAGCTCGCCGCGCAGGGCTTCCCACGGCGTCAGTTTGTCCTCCGCCCCCTGGATGACGCGATCGATCCCCAGCGCGCGCGCCCGATGCCGCACCACCGCGGCGTTGCTTCCCGTGATCCACGCGATCGTGATCCCCGTGCGCATCAGCAACTTCAAGCCGACGCCGTCGAGCGCGTTGAACGCCTTGGTTTCGCGGCCGGTGTCGTCGACGTAGATGCGCCCGTCCGTCAGCACGCCGTCGACGTCGCAGGTCAGCAGACGAATTCCGCGCGCCGCCGCCATATCGCTCATCACACCACCCCCACGCTTGCGGCTGCCGCCGCTGCGCTGCCCCCCGAGGGGGCACGATTCGCGTCTTGGGACGGCCCTGCGCCGCTCATCACACCACCCGCGCGCGGAACAGGTCGTGCAGGTGCAGGGCGCCGATCAATCGGTGCTCGTCGTCGACGACCAGGAGCACCGTCACCTTGGGCGCCGCTTCCATCAACTCCACGCAATCGATTGCGAGCCGGTCGGGACCGATGGTTCGCGGCGAGCGCGTCATGACCTCGCGCACACCGAGGCCGCCGATGTCGCGCCTCTTGTCGAGGCAGCGGCGCAGATCGCCGTCGGTGAAGATGCCCGCGACCCGGCCGTCGGCATCGGCGACGGCCGTCATGCCCATGCCCTTGCCGCTCATCACGACGATCGCCTCGGAAAGCATCGCCCCGATGCCGACGAGGGGGAGCGCGTCGCCGCTCACCATGATGTCGCGGACGCGGGTGATGAGGCGACGTCCGATGGGACCGCCCGGATGCGAGCGGGCAAAGTCCTCGACCGAGAAGCCGCGCGCGTCGAGGAGCGCGATCGCGATCGCGTCGCCCAGCGCGAGCATCGCGGTGGTGCTGGCGGTCGGGGCGAGCCCCAGCGGGCAGGCCTCGGCATCGACCGCGGCATCGATGTGCACGTCGGCCGCCAGCGCGAGCGACGATTGCTCGTTGCCGGTCAGCGCGACGATCCGCGCGCCCTGCCGCTTGATGTGCGGGGTCAGCAGCACGAGCTCGTCGGTCTCGCCGGAATTCGAAAGCATCACCACGACATCCGCCGGCGTGATCATGCCGAGGTCGCCGTGCGAGGCTTCCGCGGCGTGCACGAAGAATGCCGGCGTGCCGGTCGACGCCAGCGTAGCCGCGAGCTTCCGCGCGATGTGACCGGATTTGCCGATGCCGGACACGACCACCCGGCCGTTGCAATGCAGGATGAGTTCGATGGCGGCGACGAAATCGGCGCCAAGCCTCGCGGCGAGCCCGACGATCGCTTCGGCTTCGGTCGCGAGCACGTCCCGCGCGAGCGAGAGCACGTGCGCCGGATCGACCTCGAGGCCGGTGGCCCTGGAGGGAGCGACAGGGGCGGTGACGCTCATGCGAAGAGTATAACCGAGCGCGGCCGTGCTACATTCGTTCGTCCTCCGCCAGAGCCGAACGCAACGGCCACCGCCGCACCTGCCCGATGCCGCAGACGCTCCAACTGATCCTCGTCCTGCTCGGCGCCGCCGTCGTGGTGGTCGTCATCTGCCGGCTCGTCCGGCTCCCGCCGATCCTGGGCTACCTGCTGGTCGGCATGGTCGTCGGGCCGCACGCGCTCGCCTGGGTGCCGGACAATGCGGATGTCCGCGACCTCGCCGAGTTCGGCATCGTCTTCCTGATGTTCTCGATCGGTCTCGAGTTCAGTCTGCCGCAACTGAAGGCCATGCGGCGGGCGGTATTCGGGCTGGGCCTCGCCCAGGTGACGATCACGACGATCGGCGCGATGCTCGCGCTGCATTTCGTCGGCTACGGCTGGCAGGCGGGTTTCGCGCTCGGCGGCGCGCTCGCGATGAGCTCGACGGCGATCGTCTCCAAGATGCTCGCCGAGCGCATGGAGCTCGCCACGCCGCACGGCCGCGACGTGATGGGCATCCTGCTGTTCCAGGATCTCGCGGTCGTGGCGTTCCTGATCATCATGCCTTCGCTCGGCAAAGGCGGCAGCGATCTCGCCGTCGATCTCGCGCTGGCGGGCCTCAAGGCGGCGGCCGCGCTGGTGCTGATCCTCTACGCCGGCCAAAGGCCGATGCGGGCGTGGTTCCACATGGTCGCGCGGCGGCGCAGTTCCGAGCTCTTCATGCTGAACCTGCTGCTGATCACGCTGGGGCTCTCGGCGCTCACGGAGCTCGCGGGCCTGTCGCTCGCGCTGGGCGCGTTCCTCGCGGGCATGCTGATCGCAGAGACCGAGTACCGCTATCAGGTCGAGGAGGACATCAAGCCGTTCCGCGACGTGCTGCTGGGACTCTTCTTCGTCACCGTGGGGATGGCGCTCGATCTCGCAGTCGTCGCCCAGAACATCCTGTGGGTGCTGCTGCTGCTCGTCGGGCCCGTCACCGCGAAGCTGGCGCTGATCGTCGCGCTGTCCCGCATCTTCAAGGCCTCGATCGGCACTTCGCTGCGCAACGGCTTCTACCTCGCACAGGCGGGCGAATTCGCCCTCGTGATGCTGGCGCTCGCGGTCGACCAGCACATCGTGCCGGAGCCGATCACGCAGGTCGTGCTGGCGGCGATGGTGCTGTCGATGTTGTCGGCGCCGCTGCTCATCCACTTCGCCGAGCCGCTCGTGCGCCGCGTCACCGCGAACGACTGGCTCGCCCGCGCGGCGCAGATCACGCGGATCGCGGCGACCACGATGGCGCGTCAGCACCACGTGATCATCTGCGGGTTCGGCCGGAGCGGCCAGAACCTGGCGCGATTGCTCGACGCGGAGGAAATTCCGTTCATCGCGCTCGACGCGGACCCGGAACGCGTGCGTGAGGCGGCCGGGGACGGCTCGTCCGTCGTGTACGGGGATGCCGCTCGCAAGGAGGCGCTCGTCGCCGCGGGTCTCGCGAAGGCGCGCGCCGTCGTGATCACGTTCGCCAACACGCCGGCCGCGCTCAAGATCCTGCACCATGTGCATGCGTCACGCCCGGAGTTGCCCGTGGTCGTGCGCACGCTCGACGACGGCGAGCTCGACCGGCTGCTCGACGCGGGCGCCGCCGAGGTCGTGCCCGAGGTGCTGGAAGGCAGTCTGATGCTCGCCACGCATTCGCTGCTGCTGCTGGGCGTGCCGCTGAACCGGGTGCTGTCGCGCATTCGCGCAATCCGCGACGAGCGCTACAGCCTCTTCCGCGGGTTCTTTCACGGCGCGTCCGACGTCGCCGACGCGGCCGACAACCTGCAGCCGCGACTCCATTCGGTGCATCTGCCGGACCGCGCTCACGCGCGCGGCAGGGCGCTGTCGTCGTTCCGGTTCGAGGGATTGGTCGAGGTGACGGGCGTGCGGCGCAAGGGCGCCCGCTCCCAGCGGCCGGGTCCGGACTGGGTTTTCGAGCCGGGCGACGTCGTCGTGTTGCTCGGGCGGCCCGAGAATCTCGCTCTGGCGGAACAGCGCCTCCTCAAGGGTTGATGGCCGCCCGCCGAGCGTTGTGGGGCACATCGTGCCGGGCTACAATGCCGCTCCCTTGAATATCGAGCCGATGTCCGCCCACCCCGCGCCACCGCCTGACCCGGCCCCCGCGCACCCCGAGTACGCCGTCGAGCTTGCCGACGTGACGTTCGCCTACGATCGGCGGCCCGTGCTGACCGGCATTTCGATGTCCGTTCCGCGCGGCGGCGTGGTGGCGATCATGGGCGGCTCGGGCTGCGGCAAGACCACGATCCTGCGGCTCATCGGCGGGCAGCTGCAGCCGAAGGCCGGCCGCGTGCTGGTGGGCGGCCAATCGGTTCCCGATCTCGACCGTGAAGCGTTGTACCGGATGCGCCGGAAAGTCGGGATGCTCTTTCAGTTCGGCGCACTTTTCACCGATATGTCGGTCTACGAGAACATCGCGTTCGCGTTGCGCGAGCATACCGACCTCCCGGAGGAGCTGATCCGCGACCTCGTATTGATGAAGCTCCACGCGGTCGGCCTGCGCGGCGCCTCGCGCCTGATGCCCTCCGAGCTGTCCGGCGGGATGGCGCGGCGGGTGGCGCTGGCGCGCGCGATCGCGCTCGACCCGATGCTCGTGATGTACGACGAGCCGTTCGCGGGGCTCGATCCGATTTCGCTCGGCGTCGTCGGACAGCTGATCCGCCGGCTGAGCGATGCGTTGGGGATCACCTCGCTCGTCGTCACGCACGACATCTACGAATCGCTGAAGATCGTCGATTACCTCTATTTCGTCTCCGAGGGAAGGATCATCGCGCAGGGCACGCCCGCCGAAGTCCGCGCGTCGGACGACGCCTTCGTCCGCCAGTTCGTCGATGGGGCGCCCGACGGTCCGGTGCCGTTCCACTATCCCGCGGCGCCCTACCGCGCCGAACTCCTGGTCCGTGCTTAACATCGTCGCCGCCGGGCTCGTCCACGTGTTGCGCCAGGTGGGCGGCCGAACGATCACCATCGTCTCCTGGCTGGGTTATGCCTCGCGCTTCGGCGTTGCGGTCATCCTGGAAACGCCGGCCGCCTTCAGCCGGTTTCCCCTGACGATGCGCGAGATCTACTTTTCCGGGGTGCTCTCGCTCGTCATCATCCTCGTCTCCGGGCTCTTCGTCGGGATGGTGCTGGCGCTGCAGGGCTACGACGTGCTGCAGCGGTACGGCGCCGCCGAGTCGCTCGGCGTGCTGGTCGCGCTGTCCCTCGTCCGCGAGCTCGGTCCCGTGGTCGCCGGCCTGTTGTTCGCGAGCCGCGCCGGCAGCGCGATCACCGCGGAAATCGGCCTCATGAAGGCGACGGAACAGCTCTCCGCCATGGAAATGATGGCCGTCGACCCGCTGGCGCGGGTGGTCGCGCCGCGATTCTGGGGCGGTATCATCTCGATGCCCCTGCTGGCCGCGTTGTTCTCCACGCTCGGCGTCTTCGGCGCGTATCTCGTCGGCGTCAAGCTGATCGGCATCGACGCCGGCGCGTTCTGGGGCAACATGCAGGCAGGGGTGGATTTTCGTTTCGACATTGTCAACGGCGTGATCAAGAGCATCGTTTTCGGTGTGGCGGTGAGCCTCATCGCCGTGTTCGAGGGCTACGACGCGAAGCCGACCGCCGAAGGCGTGTCGACGGCGACGACGCGCACCGTCGTCGAAAGCTCGCTTGCGATCCTCGGCCTCGACTTCGTCCTCACCGTGTTCATGTTCCGTGGTGTGACTGCATAAGGATCCGAGACGCCGTGAACCTCAACCGCGCAGCACTGGATCTCTGGGTCGGCGCCTTCGTCGCAATCGGCATCGGCGCGATCCTCTTTCTCGCCCTCAAGGTGGGCAATCTGATCGATTTCGGCGCAGCACCCGGCTACCGGCTCGAGGCGAGTTTCGACAACATCGGGGGCTTGAAGCTGCGGGCTTCGGTGAAGGCAGGCGGTGTCGTCGTCGGCCGCGTGGAGAGCATCCGGCTCGATCCGACGACCTACCAGGCGGTGGTCACGCTCAGGATCGACCAGGGATACCAGTTCACGACGGACACCATCGCCTCGATCCTGACCTCCGGCCTCCTCGGCGACGTTTACATCGGGCTCGACCCCGGTGGCGACACGAAAATGCTGGCGGACGGCGGCAAAGTGATGAAGACGCAGTCGGGGATCGTCCTCGAGAAGCTGATCTCCCAGTTTCTATTCGACAAGGCCGCGACGGGAGGCGCGAAGTGAATCGCGGCAACGAGCGGCGGCGGACGCCGCGGTCATGCGCGGGCGTCGTCCTGCTGACGGCGTTCGTCGCGGGCTGCGCGACGGCCCCTTCCCGCAACGATCCGCTGGAGCCCATGAACCGCGCGATGTATCAGGTGCACGACGCCGTCGACACGGCCGTGGTGAAACCGGTAGCGCAGGCCTACATCGACGTCGTTCCGCAGCTGATCCGCACGGGCGTGTCGAACGTCTTCAACAACATCGACGACCTGGTCTCGGCGGTCAACGGCCTGCTGCAGGGCAAGCTCGACAAATTCGGCGACGATCTCGGCCGCGTGGTGCTGAATACCGGGTTCGGGCTCGGCGGAATCTTCGACCTGGCGTCGATGATCGGCGTCGAGCGCGGCAACGAGGATTTCGGCCAGACGTTCGGCGTCTGGGGTCTCCCGCAGGGTCCGTACCTATTCGTGCCGCTGTTCGGGCCGACGACCGTGCGCGACGGCAGCGGCACCCTCGTGCGCATCGCCGTCGGCGGCCCGGTCGGCTACATCCCGAACGTGGCCTTGCGCAACAGCCTGTATGGCGTGGGCGCCGTCGACCTGCGCGCGCAGGCGCTGGAAACGAGCGCCGTGATCGACACCGCCGCGCTCGATCGTTACCTCTTCATCCGCAACGCCTATCTGCAGCGGCGCCGGTATCTGCTCTACGACGGCAAGCCCCCGCCCGAACCCGAGGAGCCCTAGATGTGCGCATTCGATCTGGCCGCGCCGCTCCGCGTGGCCCGCGTTGTCTTGCTGGCGGCGGCATGCGCCGGCGCGCCCGCTTTCGCGCAGGAGGCGCCGGATGCCATCGTCAAGCGCGTGGCGACCGACGTTATCAACACGATCAAGTCCGATCCTTCGATCCAGGCTGGCAACGAGGCGCGGATCCGGGAAATCCTCGAGGCGAAACTGCTGCCGAATTTCGACTTCACGCGGATGACCTCGCTCGCCATGGGCAGGAACTGGCGCAGTGCCGCGCCGGAGCAGCAGAAGCGCGTGACCGACGAATTCCGGGCGCTGCTCGTGCGCACGTATTCGAGCGCGCTCAACAACTACAGGAACGAGACCATCGACTACAAGCCGCTGCGGATGAACGCCGGCGACACCGACGTCACCGTGCGCACGCTGGTGCAGCGGGCGTCGGGCGCGCCCGTCCAGATCGACTACAGCATGGAGAAGAAGGCCGACGGCTGGAAGTGCTACGACGTCATCGTCGGCGGCGTCTCGCTCGTCACCAACTATCGCGACGAGTTCAACGATCAGATCAAGGCCGGCGGTGTGGACGGCCTCATCAAGACGCTCGCCGACCGCAACCGGGGTGTGGCCGCGAAATGAGCGCCGCCGGGCTGCCCCAAGGCGCGGATACTGCCCCCTCGGCAGCGGCCGAATTGGCCCATGAGGCCGCAAGCGTGGGGGCCGTCCAATGAGTGCGGGCGTGGAAATCGAGTGCGGATTCGCGCCGGACCACGAGGGCGCGCGCTGGATCTATACGGGCACGCTGACCTTCGCCAACGCCGGCTCGGTGCTCGCCGCGGCCGAGGAACTGGCATTGCCGGCCGAGCGCGTGGTCGACCTCGACGGGCTCACCGGAATCGATTCGTCCGCCGTTGCGGTGCTGGTCGCCCTCGACCGGCGCGCGACCGAGGCGGGCAAGCCGTTGCGGTTTGTCCACGTCCCCGCCGCCGTCGCCGCGCTGATGCAGGTGTACGGCGTCGAGTGGATTCTCGGCGCGTAGTCCGGCCTCCGCGCCGCCGCGCGCAGCTCCCGCCGCCCCGGACGCTGCGGTCTCGTCCGCCCTTCGATCCCCGATCGTGTCCCTCGCCGTCGAAATCGACAACGTCGCCCGTCGCTTCGGTCAGGTGCAGGCGTTGGCCGGCGTGAGCCTTGCCGTCGAGGAGGGTGAGTTCTTCGGGTTGCTCGGACCGAACGGCGCAGGCAAGACGACACTGATCTCGATCCTCGCGGGGCTGACACGGGCGGACAGCGGCACGGCGCGGGTGCAGGGCCATGACGTGGTCGCCGACTACCGGAATTCGCGCCGAGCGCTGGGTGTCGTGCCGCAGGAACTCGTGTTCGATCCGTTCTTCTCCGTGCGCGAAACGCTCGAGATCCAGTCCGGCTATTTCGGCATCCGGAACAACGGTGCATGGATCGACGAGATCCTCCACCATCTCGATCTCACGTCGAAGTCCCACGCGAACATGCGTTCGCTCTCGGGCGGCATGAAGCGCCGGGTGCTGGTGGGCCAGGCGCTCGTGCACAAGCCTCCGGTCATCGTGCTGGACGAGCCGACCGCCGGCGTCGACGTCGAGTTGCGGCAGAGCCTGTGGGCGTTCATCCGCAAGCTCAACCGCGACGGCCACACGATCATCCTGACGACGCACTATCTCGAGGAGGCCGAGGCGCTGTGCGGACGCATCGCGATGCTGAAGGCCGGACGGGTCGTCGCCCTCGACACCACGAAGAACCTGCTGGCCGGCGTGACCGGACTCACGGTGCGCCTCGTGGTCGAACGCGTGCCCGCGACGTGGCAGCCGCGGGTGACGAGCCGCGACGGACAGATCTTCATGCTCGGCCTCGACCGGTACGCCGAGCTCGAAGCCCTGCTCGCCGCCTTGCGCGTGGAGGGCATCCGCATCGATGAGCTGGCGCTGCAGGAGACCGACCTCGAGCAGGTCTTCCTGCGGATCATGGGCGCGGGGCGCCCGCGCGGTGCGAGGACGCCGTCGTGATCCGCGTTGCCGGCGCGGGCTGGCTCACGCTGCTCTACAAGGAGCTGCTGCGGTTCTGGAAGGTCGCCTTCCAGACGATCCTGGCCCCCGTGATCACCTCGCTCCTGTATCTGCTCATCTTCTCGCACGTGCTGGAGTCGCGCGTTTCGGTGTTCGGCGGGGAGGTCAGTTACACCGCGTTTCTGGTGCCGGGGCTCGTGATGATGTCGGTGCTGCAGAACGCGTTCGCCAACAGCTCGTCGTCGATGATCCAGTCGAAGATCACCGGCAACCTGATCTTCATCCTGCTGCCACCGCTCTCGCCGGCCGACTTCTTCGCCGCGTACGTGCTGGGCGCGATGATCCGCGGCATCGTCGTCGGCCTCGGCGTGTTCGTCGTCACGCTGTTCTTCGTGCCTGCGCTCCTCGCGCTGCCGCATCCGTTCTGGGCGCTCGCCTTCGCGCTCCTCGGCAGCGCGATCCTCGGCACGCTCGGGCTTATCGGCGGCCTCTGGGCCGAAAAGTTCGACCAGCTCGCCGCGTTCCAGAACTTCCTGATCACACCGCTCACCTTCCTGTCCGGCGTGTTCTACTCGATCCAGTCGCTGCCGCCCTTCTGGCAGGCGCTGTCGCACGCGAATCCGTTCTTCTATATGATTGACGGGTTTCGCTACGGGTTCTTCGGGCTGTCCGACGTGCCGCCGGCATTGAGCCTTGCCATCGTGGCGGCGTGCGCGCTCTTCCTGTCGCTGGTCACGCTCTGGCTGCTGCGCCGCGGCTGGAAGCTCCGCGCCTGAGCGAAGGGCAACCCGCGCGCCGCACGGCTGCCGGACAGATTCGAACCCTCGTCCCGCCATCCCTCCGTCCCTCCACCGAGGAACCTCCATGGCCACACCGGAATCCATCAGGACCTCCATTGCCGCCGGGCTCCCGTGCGTGCACGTCGAGGTCAGTGGCGACGGCCACCACTGGGAGGCCGTCATCGTCAGCGCGGCGTTCGAAGGGCTCTCCAAGGTCCGCCAGCACCAGCTCGTCTACGGCGCGCTCGGCGATCGGATGCGCGAGGAAATTCACGCGTTGTCGATGACCACCCTTACCCCCGCGCAGTGGGTATCGGCACAGGGCGGATGAGATGAACGACCCCCACGCTCACTGTGTGCGGCTTCGCCGCATCCCGCTTCGCGGGACCCGCCTTCGGCTGTCCTGCGGCCCTCGGCCCGGTGTTCGCCGCCCCCCTGGGGGGCGGTCAGCGCCCTTCGGTCGGCCGGGCGGGCGCTGATGGACAAGCTGCTGATCGAAGGCGGCCGGCCGCTGGAAGGCGAGGTGCGCGTCTCCGGTGCCAAGAACGCGGCCCTGCCGATCCTCTGCGCGGCATTGCTCGCGCGCGAGCCGCTCGTGCTCACGAACGTGCCGCGGCTGAAAGACGTGCGGACGATGCAGGCGCTGCTCGCGCAAATGGGCGTCCTCCAGGATTCGAGCACGCCGGGCACCGTCGTGCTCGACGCCGGCACGATCGACTGGCCGCTCGCGCCCTACGAGCTCGTGAAGACCATGCGCGCGTCGATCCTCGCGCTGGGGCCGCTCGTCGCCAGGTGCGGCGAGGCGCGCGTGTCGCTGCCTGGCGGCTGCGCGATCGGCCTTCGGCCCGTCGACCAGCATGTCAAGGGACTGGTGGCGATGGGCGCCGAGATCGACCTCGAGCACGGCTACATCAGCGCGCGGGCGCGGCGGCTCGCCGGCACGCGCTTCGTGTTCGACGTCGTCACCGTGACTGGCACCGAGAACCTGCTGATGGCGGCAACGCTCGCCGAAGGGACGACCACGCTCGAGAATGCGGCGCGGGAACCGGAAGTGGTCGATCTCGCGCGCTGCCTCGTCGCCATGGGCGCCCGGATCACGGGGGCGGGCACCGATCGCATCGTCATCGAAGGCGTGGACCGGCTGCACGGCGCCACCCACGCGGTGATGCCGGACCGGATCGAGACCGGAACGTACGTCGCGGCGATCGCCGCGGCGGGCGGCGACGCCGTCGTCGCCGGAACGCAGGCGGCAACGCTCGACGCCGTCCTCGGCAAGCTCGCCGAGGCGGGAGCGGACATCTCCGTGACGGACGACGCGATCCGCGTCGTACGCCGCGGGCCCCTTGCTCCGTTCAACCTGCGGACGGCGCCGTTTCCCGGCTTCCCGACCGACATGCAGGCGCAGATGATGGCAGTGGCGACGCGTGCCGCTGGCACGTCGGTCGTCACCGAGACGATATTCGAGAACCGGATGATGCACGTGCAGGAACTCGTCCGCCTCGGTGCCGAGATCGAGGTCGAGGGCAATACCGCGATCGTCCGCGGCGTGGCGAAGCTCACGGGCGCGGACGTGATGGCGACCGACCTCCGCGCTTCCGCGTGCCTCGTCATCGCCGGGCTGGTGGCGGAAGGCGCGACGACCATCGACCGCATCTACCACCTCGACCGGGGTTACGAGCGGATCGAGGAAAAGCTCTCGCTCCTGGGGGCGCAGATCCGCCGCGTGGCATGAGCGCGCCGGGCCGTCTCAAGCGCGAATTGCTGCGGCCTCCGCAACGTCGATCTTGGCCCGTTGCATTGTGATGTCGGCCGCCACCCGCGGAGGCACGCCCATGACCGAACTTGCCGACTCGCCGCTGGGCCGTGCCGCGAAGTACCCGGAACGGCACGATCCGGGCTTGCTCTTTGCGATCGAGCGGGCGCCGCAACGCGCGTTGCTCGGGTTCGGCGGGCCGCCGCCGTTCGGCGGCGTCGACCTGTGGACCGCCTACGAGGTGAGCTGGCTCGACGCCGCGGGCAAGCCCCAGGTGGCGATCGCGACGTTCGCCGTTCCAGCCGATTCGCCGCGCCTCCCCGAGTCGAAGTCGGTCAAGCTCTATCTCGCCGGGCTCAACCTCACCCGCTTCGCCTCCCGGTCGGACGTGGCCGGGACGCTTGAGCGCGATCTCGGCGGCGCCGTCGGCGCGGCCATCGACGTGACGCTGACGCCCCCCCACGGGGATGGCTCGCTGCCGCAGGCGGATCTGTCGGGCATCTGCATCGATGCGCTGCCGATCGCGGTCGAGCGCTACGAACCCACACCGGACGCGCTGACGGCCGCGGGTCGGGTGCGCAGCGAAGCGCTGTACACGCGACTCTTCCGCTCCGTGTGCCCGGTGACGGGACAACCCGATTACGCCTGCGTGCAGGTCGACTATCGCGGCACGCGCATCGATCGCGCGGGCCTCTTGCGCTACCTCGTGTCCTTCCGCCGGCATCCCGGTTTTCACGAGCACTGCGTCGAGCGCATCTTCGCCGACGTGTGGCGGCGCTGCCGGCCGCAGGCGCTGACCGTGTACGCCCGCTTCACGCGGCGGGGGGGCATCGACATCAACCCTTATCGCAGCTCGGAGCGCGGCAGGCCCCCGGCGCACGTGCGCACCGCACGGCAATGACGGGTGAGGAGTGAGGCTCGTCGCGTCCGGTAGAATGAGCCGCAGGTTCAAACGCTGCCGACCGTGCCGACGCTGACTCTCGCGCTCTCCAAGGGGCGCATCTATGACGAGACGCTGCCGCTCCTCCGCGCGGCGGGAATCGTTCCCGCCGAAGATCCCGAGTCCTCGCGCAAGCTGATCTTCGGCACCAACCGTCCGGAGGTGTCGGTCGTCATCGTGCGCGCGTCCGACGTGCCGACGTACGTGGCCCATGGCGCCGCCGACATCGGCGTCGCGGGCAAGGACGTGCTGCAGGAGCAGGGAAGCGAAGGGCTCTACCAGCCGCTCGACCTCGAGATCGCGCGCTGCCGGATGGTGGTCGCGACGAAGCGCGGCTTCGACTGGGCGGGCACGGTGCAGCGGGGCGCGCGCATCCGGGTGGCGACCAAATACGTGAAGACGGCCCGCGAGCACTTCGCGGCGAAAGGCATGCACGTCGATCTTATCAAGCTCTACGGCTCGATGGAGCTGGCACCATTGTCGGGTCTCGCCGACGCGATAGTCGACCTCGTGAGCTCCGGACGCACGCTCCTCGCCAACGATCTCGTCGTCGTGGAGGACATCCTGCCGATCAGCGCGCGGCTCATCGTCAATCCGGCCTCGCTCAAGTTGAAGCGGGACGCGGTGCAGCCGCTGCTCGACGCGATGGCGAAGGCGGTCGCGGCGAGGCGGAGCGCCGCGCCATGAGCGCCGCCGGGCCGCCCCAAGGCACTCGCCCCCTGGGGGGGGCGGCGCGCAGCGCCGCTCGGGGGGAGCATACAAGCGCCGCCGGGCCGCCCCAAGGCACTCGCCCCCTGGGGGGGGCGGCGCGCAGCGCCGCTCGGGGGGAGCATCCAAGCGCCACCCGGCCGTCCAGGATCGCGCAACTGCGGGCTGTCGCGCGCAGTGCAGCGGCAACCGCCGCAAGCGCGGGGGCACGACCATGAATGCGTCGCCGCTCATCGTGCGGCGTCTCGATTCGTCGGCCGCGGGCTTCGGGCGCGAGCTCGCCTCCCTCACGGCTTTCGAGACCGCGCAGGATGCGACGATCGATGCAACGGTCGCGCGGATCATCGCTGACGTGCGCAGCCGCGGCGACGCCGCCCTGCTCGAGTACACCGTCCGGTTCGACGCTGTCGCAGCGGCCTCGGTCGCGGCGCTCGAGATTGGCGCCGACGAGATGCGCGAGGCGTTCTCGGCCATTCCCGAGGCGATGCGCGGGGCCCTGCGCAGCGCCGCCGCGCGCATCCGCGAGTTTCACGAGCGGCAGATACAGGTGTCGTGGTCCTATCGCGACGCGGACGGCAGCGAGTTCGGCCAGCGCATCACTCCGCTCGACCGCGTCGGCGTCTACGTGCCGGGCGGTCGGGCGGCCTATCCGTCGTCGGTGCTGATGACGGTCATTCCGGCGCAGGTGGCAGGAGTGACCGAGATCGTCATGGTCGTGCCCACGCCGGGGGGCGCGCGCAATCCGCTGGTGCTCGCCGCCGCGCATCTCGCCGGGGTCACGCGAGCTTTCGCGATCGGCGGCGCGCAGGCGATCGCGGCGCTCGCCTACGGCACGGCCACGATTCCTCCGGTCGACAAGATCTGCGGACCCGGCAATGCCTATGTCGCCGCGGCGAAGCGTCGCGTTTTCGGCGCCGTCGGCATCGACATGATCGCCGGCGCGTCCGAGATCCTCGTCATCGCGGACGAGACCGCCAACGCCGACTGGGTCGCGATGGATCTCTTCGCGCAGGCCGAGCACGACGAGCTCGCCCAGGCGATCCTGGTCACGCCGGACGCCGCCCTCATCGACGCGGTGGCGGCGAGCGCGGCGCGGCAGATCGCGGAAATGCCGCGCCGGGCGATCATCGCTGCGTCGCTCGCCAACCGCGGCGCGCTCATCAAGGTGCGCGACCTCAACGAAGCGTGCGCAGTCGCGAACCGCGTCGCGCCGGAGCACCTGGAGCTCGCCGTCGCCGATCCCTCGCGCCTCCTGGTCGGAATCCGCCACGCCGGTGCGATCTTCATGGGGCACCACGCGTCGGAGGCGCTGGGGGACTACTGCGCCGGGCCGAACCACGTGCTCCCGACAGGGCGCACCGCGCGATTTTCGTCGCCGCTCGGCGTCTACGATTTCCAGAAGCGCTCGAGCTTGCTCGACATCTCGGTCGCGGGCGCGCGCGCGCTGGGCCCGGTGGCGGCGACGCTGGCGGAAGGCGAGGGGCTCCCGGCGCATGCGCGAAGCGCGCTCTACCGGGCCGGACCCGCATGAGCGCGCCGGGCCGTCCCAAGCGCGAATACCGGAGCGCGGAGCGCGAAGGTGGTCCGATGACCGTGCGCTCGCCAGCCGACATCGTCGCGGCGGTCGTGCGCCCCGAGATCCGGGCGTTGACCGCGTACGCGGTTGCGCAGGCCGATGGCATGATCAAGCTCGACGCCATGGAGGTTCCGTACCGGTTGCCGTCGGAGGTCGCCGCGAAGGTCGCCGCCGCCGTCGCGTTGGTGCCGGTCAACCGCTATCCCGACGGCGGGGCCGTGGCCGTCAAGTCGGCGCTGCGCCGGGCGTTCGGCATCCCTGAATCACTCGGCCTCATCCTCGGCAACGGATCCGACGAACTCATCCAGATCGTCACCGTTGCGGTGGCCACACCGGGCACCACGATCGTCGCGCCCGAGCCGTCGTTCGTGATGTACCGGATGAATGCACTCTACGCCGGCGCGCGCTTCGTCGGTGTGCCGCTCGCGGCGAACTTCGCCCTCGACACCGATGCCATGATCGAGGCGATCGAGCGGGAACAGCCGGTACTCGTCTTTCTCGCCTATCCCAACAACCCGACGGGCAATCTGTTCGACACGGCAGGCATCGAGGCCGTCCTGCGGGCCGCGCCGGGGATGGTCGTCGTCGACGAGGCGTATCACGCCTACGCGGGCGCGACCTTCCTGCAGCGCCTCGCGGAGTTTCCGAACCTCCTCGTCCTGCGGACCGTCTCGAAGATCGGGATGGCGGGGATACGGCTGGGCTATGCCGTCGCGGCGCCCGAATGGATCACGGAACTGAACAAGGTTCGCCAGCCGTACAATCTCAACGCGCTGACGCAGGCGGTCGCGCCGGTGCTCCTGGCCGAGCGGGAGCTGCTCGCGGATCAAGCGGCGCGGATCACGTCGGAGCGCGCGCGCGTTGCGGCCGCATTCGCCAGGCTGGACGGTGTCGTGAATTTTCCGACGCACACCAACTTCGTGCTGGCGCGCGTGCCGAACGCCCCGCGCTGGTTCGATCACCTGCGCAACGCGGGAATCCTGGTGAAGAACCTGCATGGCTGGCACCCGTCGCTCGAGCATTGCCTCCGGGTCACCGTGGGCGCGCCGGCCGAAAACGACGCCGTGATCGCGGCGCTGAAAACGATACGATAGGCCCACCGATGCCGAAACCCCGCAGCGCCAAGGTCGAACGGAACACGAACGAGACCCGGATCGCGGTCGAGGTCAACCTCGACGGCGAGGGCCGCGCCGAACTCGCGACCGGCGTTCCGTTTCTCGATCACATGCTGGACCAGCTCGCGCGGCACGGCATGATCGACCTCGTCGTGCGGGCGGAGGGCGACCTCCACATCGACGCGCATCACACGGTCGAGGACATCGGCATCACGCTGGGCCAGGCGGTGGCGAGGGCGCTGGGCGACAAGCGCGGGCTCGTCCGGTACGGCCATGCCTACGTGCCGCTCGACGAGGCGCTGTCCCGGGTCGTCATCGATCTGTCCGGGCGTCCGGGGCTCGAATTCCATGTGCCCTTCGCCCGCGCGATGATCGGCGCCTTCGACGTCGATCTCACGCACGAGTTCTTCCAGGGCTTCGTCAACCACGCGCTGGTCACGCTGCACGTCGACAACCTGCGCGGACAGAACGCCCACCATCAGGCGGAGACCGTGTTCAAGGCCTTCGCCCGCGCGCTGCGGATGGCCGTGACCCGCGACCCCCGCGGTGCGGGTGCCGTCCCGTCGACGAAAGGGACGCTGTAGTCACCCGGCCGACAGCCGAACGCGGATGATCGACATCGCCGTCGTCGACTATGGAATGGGCAATCTTCGCTCGGTGGCGAAGGCGCTGGTGCATGTTGCGCCGGAGCGCAGGATCGTCGTGAGCGCCGATCCCGCCGTGATTCGCGGCGCAGCAAGGGTCGTGCTTCCGGGCCAGAGCGCAATGCCCGACTGCATGCGATCGCTCCACGAGAGCGGCTTGCGCGAGGTCGTGGTCGAGGTGGCCCGAACGCGGCCGTTTCTCGGCATCTGCCTCGGCTTGCAGATGTTGTTCGACCGGAGCGAAGAGGGCCCGACAGCGGGTCTGGGCGTGCTCGCGGGCGACGTCGTCCGGTTCGAGCCGGCGTGGATGGCGCTGCCGTCCGGCGAGCGGCTCAAGGTGCCGCACATGGGATGGAGCCCCGTCCACCAGACGCGTGCGCATCCGCTCTGGGCAGGCATAGCGGAGGGATCGCGGTTCTATTTCGCCCACAGCTTCCATCCGGTGCCGGCGGATTCCGCGTTGACGGCAGGAACGACCGCATATCCGTCGCCGTTTACTTGCGCCATTGCAGGGGCTAATATCTTCGCGACGCAGTTCCATCCGGAAAAGAGCCACCGCGCAGGATTGCAGCTGCTCGCCAATTTCGTCGCCTGGGAACCCCGCAGTTAGCCGACCTGTCGTTTGCCGGCGCCCCCGCCGGCTCTCCCACCCCGCCGCCGTCTTCAGCCGTCTACCGCCGCCATGCAGATCATTCCCGCGATCGACGTCAAGGACGGTCATTGCGTTCGCCTGAAGCAGGGCGAGATGCATTCGGCCACGGTGTTCTCGGAGGACCCGGCGGCCATGGCGCAGCACTGGCTCGAGCTCGGGGCCGAGCGCCTGCACATCGTCGATCTCAACGGCGCGGTCGCGGGCGTGCCCAAGAACGAGCACGCCATCCGCGAGATCGTGAGCGTGATCGGCGAGGAGATTCCGCTGCAGCTGGGCGGCGGGATACGCGACCTCGACGCCATCGAGCGCTATCTCGACGACGGCATCACCTACGTCATCATCGGCACCGCCGCGGTCAAGAATCCGGGATTCCTGCACGATGCCTGCTACGCATTTCCCGGCCACATCATCGTCGGCCTCGACGCCCGCGACGGCAAGGTCGCGACCGACGGGTGGTCGAAGATGACCGGTCACGATGTCGTCGACCTCGCGAAGAAATTCGAGGATTACGGCGTCGAGGCGATCATCTACACGGACATCGGCCGCGACGGCATGCTGACCGGCGTCAACGTCGAGGCCACCGTCAAGCTCGCGCGCGAGCTCCGGATTCCCGTCATGGCGTCGGGCGGAATCGCCTCGATCCAGGACATCCTGCACCTCCTTCCCTACGAGAAGGAGGGCATCATCGGCGCCATCGCCGGGCGCGCGCTCTACGAAGGCAAGCTCGATTTCAAGGCCGCAATGAAGGCGGCCAAGGGCGGCGCGTAAGGGCAGGGCGCGGCGGGCGGTGGCGGGCGCCTGGGTCATGAAGCCCGCCACCGCCCGCCGCGCCCTGCCCTTGCAAGATTCGTTCATGGGACTTGCCAAACGCATCATTCCGTGCCTCGACGTCGCCGCGGGTCGCGTGGTCAAGGGCGTGAACTTCGTCAACCTGCGGGATGCCGGCGATCCCGTCGAGGTTGCCCGTCGGTACGACGCCGAGGGTGCCGACGAGCTCGCCTTCCTCGACATTCGCGCGAGCGTCGAGACGCGGGGTCTCCTCTACGACATGATCGAGGCGGTCGCCGACGTCGTGTTCATTCCACTGACCGTGGGCGGCGGCGTCAACTCGATCGACGACGTCCGCGCGCTCCTCAACGCCGGCGCCGACAAGGTCAGCATCAACACGGCGGGCGTGCGCAACCCGGCACTGTTCGACGCAACGGCCGGGCGTTTCGGCGCTCAGTGCGTCGTCGCCGCGATCGACGCGAAGCAATCCGCACCCGGGTCGTGGCGCGTCTACACCCACGGCGGCCGCACGCCTACGGAGCTCGATGCCGTGGCCTGGGCGCGCGAGGTTGCCGCGCGCGGCGCGGGAGAAATCCTGCTGACCAGCATGGATCGCGACGGTGCACGCTCGGGCTTCGACCTCGCGCTCACCCGCGCGGTGGCGGATGCCGTCGACGTTCCGGTGATCGCCTCCGGCGGCGTCGGATCGCTCTCCGACCTGGTCGACGGCATCGTCACGGGAGGCGCCGACGCGGTGCTGGCCGCGTCGATCTTCCATTACGGCGAGTTCACGATCGGCGAAGCGAAACGCGCGCTGGCCGCGGCAGGAATCGAAGTGCGCACGTGAGCCGGGACGCAGCGGCGCGAGCCGGGGAGCAGGGGCCGCCCTTGACACTCTCGCCGAACGGCCGAACACTCGACCTGTTGCCCCTTGGCAACCTGCGTGGAGCACGCGCTCTTCCCTATGGATTGGCTGGAACAAGTGAAATGGGCGGACGACGGCCTCGTCGCGGCCGTCGCGCAGGACGCCGCATCCGGCAAGGTGCTGACCCTCGCCTGGATGAACCGCGAGGCGCTTGCACGCACCGCCGAGACGGGCGAGGCGCACTACTGGTCACGCTCGCGCCGCCGGCTGTGGCGCAAAGGTGAAGCTTCCGGCCATGTGCAGAAGGTACGGGAGGTACGCCTCGACTGCGACAGCGACGCGATCCTGCTCATGGTGGAACAAGTCGGCGGCATCGCGTGTCACACGGGACGCGAGCGGTGCTTCTACCAGCGCCTCGAGCACGACCGCTGGGTGGAGGTCGAATCGGTGGTCAAGGACCCGCGGACGATCTATGGCCATGGCTGACCCGGACGATGCGCGGGTCGACGTACTCGACCGCCTGGCGGCGGCGATCGCATCGCGCCGCTCCGCGGACCCGGCGACGTCGTATGTCGCGGCGCTCTTCGCCAAGGGCGACGACGCCGTCCTGAAGAAGATCGGCGAGGAGGCGACCGAGACGGTCATGGCGGCGAAGGACGGTGATAAACTGCGGATCGCCGCCGAGGTCGCGGATCTGTGGTTCCACTGCCTCGTGCTGCTCGAACGGCACGGGCTCGGTCCCGACGACGTGCGCGCCGAGCTTGCGCGGCGCGAGGGTACCTCGGGGATCGTCGAGAAGGCCTCGCGGAAGGATGCCTCGAGGCCAGCCTGACCGCTGGAACGCGGACGGTTCGACGTACGGCGGCTGCCGCCACACGGAGAAGGAACGGTGCAGGACTGCATTTTCTGCAAGATCGTGCGGGGCGAGATCCCGTCGCGAAAGGTGTACGAGGACGACGAGATCCTCGCCTTCCACGACATCAATCCGCTGGCGGCGGTACATTTCATGCTGATTCCGAAACGGCACATCGCCTCCCTCGCCGAGGCCGAGGCGGAGGATGCCCCGGTGCTGGGGCGGATCATGGCGATGACGGGTCGCCTCGCACGGGAGCAGGGGTCGCCCGAAGGGTATCGCACGATCGTGAATACCGGCCGCATCGGGCGGCAGGATGTCATGCACCTCCACGTGCACGTGATCGGCGGGTCGAAACCGCTCGGGGTCATGGTGGCGCGGAGCCCCGACTGAACACGCACCGAAGGAGAATCGCATGGGATCCATGAGCATCTGGCACTGGCTGATCGTACTGGTGGTGGTGCTGCTGATCTTCGGCACGAAGAAGCTGCGCAACATCGGCCAGGATCTGGGCGGCGCGGTGAAAGGGTTCAAGGAAGGCGTCAAGGGCGCGGAGGATGCAGCCGCGTCGGCAAAGGAGGCCGACGCGCCCGCGGCGAAGATCGGCGGCTCGACCATCGAGGGCGAGGTCAAGAAGGAGCGGGCGCAACAGGGCTGAACGCCGGGCGCGTTCCGGCGCCTATCGTCTTACGCCGACGTCCCGCTCAAGAGCGCAATGTTCGACATCGGCATCAGTGAAATCATGGTCATCGCGGTGGTCGCGCTGATCGTGCTTGGCCCGGAAAAGCTGCCCAAGACCGCGCGCACGCTCGGCCATCTGTTCGGCCGGCTCCAGCGTTACGTCGCCGACGTCAAGTCGGACATCAACCGCGAGCTGGCGCTCGACGAGTTGAAGAAGATGCAGGCGGAGGTGAAGTCCGCGGCAACCGACTTCGAGTCGTCGCTGTCCGCGTCGGCCCAGGAAGTGGAGGCGAACGTCCGCGCCGTCGAGGCGAGCCTCAACGCGGCCGCCGGAGGCAGTACGGCGCTCGCCGCCAACGACGCCGCGGTCGCGGCGTCGGTCGCAAATGACGCTCCGGTCGCCGGAGGAAGCCCCGGCGACCTGCAGACGGCACCGGCGGCGCCTGCCGCGCAACCCGCGCCGCGGGACGCACCGCAACAGGGGTCTCTGCCCGGCTTCGAACGTGGCTGACGAGCGCCTGCGCCGATGAGCGACCCGACTGCGGCACCGGACGGCCCGCAGGAAACCTTCCTGTCGCACCTGATCGAGCTGCGCACGCGGCTCGTGCGCGCGATCGTCGCGGTCGTCGTCGTGCTGCTTTGCCTCTTTCCCTGGGCCAAGGAGATCTACGCCGCGCTCGCGGCTCCGCTCCTGCGAGTGCTGCCCAAAGGCGCGTCGATGATCGCCACGGATGTCACCGGCACTTTCCTGGTGCCGCTCAAAGTCACGCTGATGTCGGCGTTCCTGCTGGCGCTGCCGTATGTGCTCTGGCAGGTGTGGGCGTTCGTCGCGCCGGGCCTCTACCAGCACGAAAAGCGGCTCGCGCTGCCGGTGATCGTGTCGAGCTTCGTGTTCTTCCTGGTCGGGATGGCGTTCGCCTACTTCGTCGTGTTCCCGATCGCCTTCGGCTTCTTCGCCGCCTATACGCCCGAAGGCGTCACGATGATGACCGACATCGACAAGTATCTGTCGTTCGTGCTGACGATGTTCATCGCGTTCGGGCTCACGTTCGAAGTGCCGGTGGTCGTGATCGTGCTCGTGCGGATGCGCATGGTCACGCTCGAGAAGCTCCGCGCGATTCGTCCCTACGTGATCGTCGGCGCGTTCGTCATGGGCGCGATATTCACGCCGCCGGACGTCGTCTCGCAGCTGTTGCTCGCGCTGCCGTTGTGGCTCCTGTACGAGTTCGGGCTGCTGATGGCGCGCTTTTTCGTGCCGCCGGTCGTCGACGACGCCGCGACGGAATCCGGCGCGTCGAGGTAGCGGCGCGAGCCTGGAAGCAGGGGCCCCGTGCGCGGGTAGCGCATGGGGATGCGACCGGGGCGAGTCGACGCTTGAGGCCGACATGCGGCCCTTCCCATCGCACATCGATCACAAGGAGGCCGCCGCGCGAGCCTGGAAGCAGGGGCCCCGTGCGCGGGTAGCGCGCGAGTCGGGGCAGGGATCGAGCGGGTTACTGCGCCGCGGGCCGGCGGCCGACGGTGACGTCCACATTCTGCAGCTTGCGCTCGCGCCACACCTTCACCGCGACGACGCTTCCCGGGGGCAGCTCCGCGATCCGCGCGAGCAGGGCCGGCGTGTCGCGGGTCGGCTTGCCGTCGATTTCGAGCACGACGTCGCGCACCAGGATTCCGGCGCGTTCGGCCGGCCCGTTCTTCACGATGCCGCGGATCAGCACACCTGCCACGTTGTCGAGCGCGAGCGCCCGGGCCACCTCAGGGTTGACGTCCTGCGGCTCGAGCCCGAGCCAGCCGCGCGTCACGGCGCCATCCCTGATGATCTGCTCCAGGACCGTGCGCGCGAGCGAAACGGGAATCGCGAAACCGATGCCGAGCGAGCCGCCCGATTGCGAGAATATCGTGCTGTTGATTCCGATCAGGTTGCCGGCCGTGTCCACGAGGGCGCCGCCGGAGTTGCCCGGGTTGATCGCGGCGTCGGTCTGGATGAAGTCCTCGAAACGGTTGATGCCGAGATGATTGCGGCCGAGCGCGCTGACGATGCCGAGCGTCACGGTGTTGCCGAAGCCGAACGGGTTGCCGATCGCGAGCACGAAATCCCCGACCTGCACGCGGTCGAGCGCGCCAAAGGTGACGGCGGGAAAATTCTCGCCGTCGGCTTTCAGCACGGCCAGGTCCGATTCGGGGTCCGTTCCCCGCACGCGCGCGCTCACGCGGCGGCCGTCGGCGAGCACGAGCTGGATGTCGTCGGCGCCGTCGATGACGTGATTGTTGGTCAGCACGTAGCCTTCGGGCGACACGATCACGCCCGAGCCCAGGCTCGTCGCGCGTTGCCGCGGCAGCCGCTCGGCGAGATCGGGGAAATACCGGCGCAACAACGGATCGTCGGCGAGCGGCCCGCGCTGGCGCAGTTCCTTGCTCGTGTAGATGCCCACGACCGCGGGCATCGCTTTCTTCGCGGCATCGGAAAGGCTCGCGACGGCCGGCGTGACCATCGGCGTCGAGGTTTCCTGCAGCAGCACGACGCGGCCGGGCTCCGCGGTGAAGCGCGCGAGGAGATCCGGCCGCAGCGTCGTGACGACGAAGAGCGCGGCAAGACACAGCGTGCAGGCCTGTGCGAAGACGAGCCAGATACGACGCAGCAAGAGAACCTCGAACGTGGGAAACAGGCCAATTATAGACAGATGCTGCGCCGCGAAAGCCGTTCGTCCAGACCGGATCGGGACGCGTCCGCGGGTCGACCTCGGCTGGCGGCAATGCGGATCGACGCGTCTCAACCCGTTGATTCCGAGCGGCATTCCGCACGTGCATGGGTGTCGGCCTTCCGGCGGGCACGGCAATTCCTCTATAATCGACGGGTTTGCCATTCGGTGCTGGTTTCGAGCCGGCGCCAACGGGCCAAGCGGCCTGCAGGCAACGACGGGGGATGGGTTTGTCATGGCGGAAGGTAACGTGAACCAGGGGAAGCGCCGCTTCCTGATCGGCGCGACGGGCGTTGTCGGCGGCGTCGGCGCGGTAGCCGTCGCCACGCCGTTCGTGATGTCGTTCTTCCCTAGCGAGCGCGCGAAGGCGGCCGGGGCGCCGGTCGAGGTCGACATCGGCAAGCTGGAGCCGGGCCAGAAGATCGACGTCGAATGGCGCGGCAAGGTCGTCTGGATCATCAACCGGACGCCGCCGATGCTGGCGTCGCTGCCGAAGCTCGATCCGCGGCTCGCGGATCCGAAATCCGACGCGTCGCAGCAGCCCACCGACTGCAAGAACGAGCACCGCTCGATCAAGGACAGCGTGCTCGTGATGATCGGCATCTGCACGCACCTCGGCTGCTCGCCCACGTACCGTCCCGACATCGCGCCCGCGGACCTCGGCCCCGATTGGCTCGGCGGCTTCTTCTGCCCGTGTCACCAGAGCAAGTTCGACCTCGCGGGCCGCGTCTATTCCGGCGTGCCGGCGCCCACCAATCTGCCGGTGCCGCCGCACCGGTACGTGACCCCCGCCAGGATCATCATCGGCGACGGCGGCAAGTCGGCGTAAGGGAATCTCGGCCATGCAAAAGCTCCTGACCTGGATCGACGAGCGCTTCCCGCTGACCGCGCTGTGGGAATCGCAGTGGGGCAAGTACGTCGCGCCGAAGAATTTCAACTTCTGGTACTACTTCGGCTCGCTGGCGGCGTTCGTGCTGGTGCTCCAGATCGTCACCGGCATCTTCCTCACGATGAGCTACAAGCCCGACGCGGCCAAGGCGTTCGAGTCGGTCGAGTACATCATGCGCGACGTGTCGTGGGGCTGGCTGATCCGCTACATGCATTCGACGGGCGCGTCGATGTTCTTCGTCGTCGTGTACCTCCACATGTTCCGCGGGCTCATGTACGGCAGCTACCGGAAGCCGCGCGAGCTCACGTGGATCTTCGGCTGCCTCATCTATCTCTGCCTGATGGCGGAAGCCTTCTTCGGCTATCTCCTGCCATGGGGCCAGATGTCGTACTGGGGCGCGCAGGTGATCGTCAACCTGTTCTCGACCGTGCCGGTCATCGGCGAGGATCTCGGCGTGTGGATCCGCGGCGACTACACGATCTCCGACATCACGCTGAACCGTTTCTTCGCGTTCCACGTGGTGGCCGTTCCCCTGGTGCTGCTGGGGCTGGTGGCGGCCCATCTGACCGCGTTGCACGAGACCGGGTCGAACAATCCGGACGGCGTCGAGATCAAGCAGCAGCCGCAGGATCCGGCCACGGGCCTCTACCTCGATGGCATCTACTCGCATCCGTACTACACGGTGAAGGATCTCGTCGGCGTCGTCGTCTTCCTCGCCGTGTTCTCCGGGATCGTGTTCTTCGTGCCGGACATGGGCGGCTACTTCCTCGAGGCAAACAACTTCATTCCCGCGGATCCGCTGAAGACGCCCGAGCACATCGCGCCCGTGTGGTACTTCACGCCGTACTACGCGATGCTGCGCGCGGTGCCCTCGTTCCTCGGCAGCCAGTTCTGGGGCGTGATCGTGATGGGCGTCGCGGTGATGATCTTCTTCGCGCTGCCCTGGCTCGATCGCGGCGCCGTCAAGTCGATCCGCTACCGCGGCCCCGCCTACAAGGCGTGGCTCGCGGTCTTCGTCGTGAGCTTTCTCGTCCTGGGCTATCTCGGCGTCGTGCCCGTGACGGTCTGGGGACAGTTTCCGGAAGGCTGGCCGTTCCTCGGCGCCGCCGATCGCGCGACGGTCGTCGCGCGGGTGCTCACCGTCACCTACTTCCTGTTCTTCCTGCTGATGCCCTGGTACACCGCTCGCGACAAGACGAAACCGGTGCCGCAAAGGGTGACCGGATGATGCTGACGCGTGCATTGAAGGTTCTGCTCGCCGCGCTCGTCTGCGCGGCATCCGCCGCCGCATTCGCCGCTGGCGGCGCCGACATCCGGCTCGAGCCGGCGCCGATCGACCGCCTCGACCTCGCCTCGCAACAGCGCGGCGCGCGGACGTTCGTCAACTACTGTCTCAACTGCCACACGGCGAAGTACATGCGCTACAACCGGCTGACGGACCTGGGACTCACGGAGGCGCAGATCCGCGACAATCTTATGTTCGCGACCGACAAGATCGGCGATACGATGACTGTCGCGATGCGGCCGGCCGACGCGAAGGCCTGGTTCGGCGTCACGCCGCCGGACCTCACCGTCGAAGCGCGGGTGCGCGGCGCGACATGGCTCTACAATTACTTTCTCGGCTTCTACAAGGACGACGACGCCCCGTCCGGCTGGAACAACATCGTGTTTCCGAACGTGGCGATGCCGCACGTGCTCGCGGAGCTCTCCGGCACCTACCGGCTGGCGACCGCGGAATTCAAGGACCACGAGAAGGCGCAGGCGGCGAAGCTCGCGGCCGTCGGCATCGTGGTGCTCGCGCCCGGCAAGGACCACACCTTCGTCGTGAAAACGCTCGTGCAGGAGGCGCCCGGCACGCTCGGCCCGGTCGAGTACCAGCACGTGGTCGCCGACCTCGTCAATTTCCTCGATTACATGGGCGAGCCTTCGCGGAACCAGCGCACGCGGATCGGCCTCATCGTCCTCCTCTATCTCGGCGTGCTGTTTGTCTTTGCGTACTGGATGAAGCGCGAGTACTGGAAGGACGTTCACTAACGGCAGCGCCGTCCGCGCGGCCCGGCCGCCGCGCTCAATTCGGGTTGCTTCGCATGTCCCCGTTGTCTTCCGGCCCCGATGTCCCCAAGCCGCGCGGTGCTCGTGTCCCGCGCGAGGAGAACCTACCCATGATGACGCTCTATTCCGGGACCACCGATCCCTTCAGCCAGCGCTGCCGCATCGTGCTGCACGAGAAGGGCATGGATTTCCAGATCATCGACGTCGACCTCGACCACAAGCCCGAGGACCTCGCCGTGATGAATCCGTACAACCAGGTTCCCGTGCTGGTCGAACGCGACCTCGTCCTGCACGAGTCGAACATCATCAACGAATACATCGACGAGCGCTTTCCGCATCCGCAGCTGATGCCGGCCGACCCCGTGATGCGCGCCCGCGCCCGGCTGTTCCTGCATCGCTTCGAAAAGGAGCTCTTCTGCCATATCGACGCGCTGGAGGGCAACAACCAGAAGCAGCTGGAAAAGGCGCGCGGCCACGTGCGCGACAGCCTGATGCAGATCGCACCGGTGTTCGCCAAGCACAAGCACATGCTGGGCGACGAGTATTCGATGCTGGACGTCGCGATCACGCCGCTCCTGTGGCGGCTCGACTATTACGGCATCCAGATGCCGAAGCAGGCGATGCCGCTCCTCAAGTACGCCGAACGTCTGTTCGCTCGCCCGGCGTTCTCCGAGGCGATGACCTCCGCCGAGCGCGGCATGCGGAAGTGACGCTCCGGCTCCGGGACCGGTCCTTGACCGGAGCCTGGCGGCGCGTAGTATCCTGATCGACATGTCCGAGCAGTCTGCCAAGCCGTACCTCGTCCGCGCCATCTGTGAGTGGTGCTCGGACAACGGCCTCACGCCTTATCTCAACGTCAAGGTGAACGCCGACACGCGCGTGCCTGCGGCCTACGTCAAGAACGGCGAGATCGTGTTGAACGTCAGTCCGTCGGCGACGCGCCACCTCACGATCGACAACCACGGCGTGCGCTTCTCCGCGCGCTTCTCCGGCGCCTCGCAGGAAGTCTCGGTGCCGATGTCCGCGGTGGCCGGCGTCTTCGCCAAGGAGACGGGTTACGGGTTCGCGTTCACGATCGCGCGGGATCCGGTGGCCTCGCTCGCGTCCGCCACCGCGCCGCCCGAAACCGACATTGGCGCCGCGCTGGAGCGCGACTTGCGGCAGTCCGGTGGCAAGCGCCGCGGCAAGGCGAAGGCGCGCCCCTCCCACCTGCAAGTCATCAAGTAGCCTGCCGCGCCGCTTGGCGCCCCCCGCGAAAGTTGTGGTGTACGAGTTGACCACGACGCATGTTTCGCGGCGCGGACGATCTCGTGCGCAGCAAGAGCGAAGCTTCCCGCGAACGCCTGAGGTACTGCGCCGCGATGTAGCCCACGCCTTGTCGCGCTCGCCGGCGACCGCGCGCCGGCTCCTTTCTCGCACGCCGAATCCGGCAGCCAGGAGCGACGTTGCGTCGTCGGATTTTCGCTGTGATGGCGCTTTGATGGCGTTCCGGCGAGTAAAATCAGATCTTGCGCCGGCATAGCTCAGTTGGTAGAGCAGCGGTTTTGTAAACCGTTGGTCGTGGGTTCAATTCCTACTGCCGGCACCCGTTAATGCGCCGGGGGGCGCGCACCGAAGTCCGGTGCTCGGCGAAGTGGCGAGACAAGTGGGAACGACGTGGTCCCTTCATGGAGGATTCCGCCGCGGGGCTCGGGCGGGTGCGGTTGCGCGCGCGCGACTCCGTGATCGCGGAACCGCGGGCTAGCCATGCCGCTCGTCGCCTTCAAGCCGACCAAGGCACGGCTCGTCATCGAGCAGGGGCGTGAGAGCGTCCTCGTCATGCGCGTGGTGGTCGCCAAGGGCGAGACGGTCGCGCTGGCCGTCGGCGGCAGACTCGAATCTACGACGGGCTTCCTGCGCATACGCGAGCGCAAGGAGGAACGCGGCCGCAACGAGAACAAGGTGGTCGGATCGATCGTCTTCGTTCCCGCCGCGGGCGAAGGCGACGAGCGGAACCCCGCTAATTTCCAGATCAACATCTCGATGTCCGCGGCGAAGTTCGAAGCGCTGCTGAAAGTCGCGATCTCGGGCCGGCTGCCGTCCAAATTCTTCGTGCATGCCGGCGACCGCGTTTCGGCGCGCGAGACGCGCGGCATGGGCTATGTGATGCGCGCCGGCGTGCGGACCAAGTTCTGGGACAACAAGCGCTACCGCACATTGCAGGTGACGAATTTTTCCGTCATCCTGCCGATCAGCGTCCCCGATGCGCCGGAGACCCCCGCATTCGAAGAGGATCGCGCGATCGCGGAATCCCTCGCGAACAGCGACCAGGTGGCCGAGCTTGCCGACGAGTTTGCCGTCTTCCAGGGCGAGACGAAGAACGCGCTCACGGCGGTCGTCTCGGTGGTCGCCGTGATCGGCGTGCTGCTCCTGTTCATCAACCTCGTGCTGATCATAAAATAGTCCGAATGAACGACCTCGATTTTCGCGGCAGGACGGCCGTGATCACCGGCGGCGCCGCGGGCATCGGCCTCGCGGTGGCGCAACGGCTCGCGGCGAGCGGCGCCACGATCGCGCTGTGGGACCGGGACCCGGCGGCGCTCGCGACCGCCAAGACGGCACTCGCCGGCGGCACCGTGACGCACGCGCTCGATGTCGCCGATGCCGACGCGGTGGCGCGCGCGGCCGGGGCCACGGCGGAGGTGCTCGGGCGCATCGACGTGCTCGTGTGCTCGGCCGGCATCACAGGCCCCAACACGCCGACGTGGGAGTACCCGCTCGACGCGTGGCGGCAGGTGATGGACGTCAACCTCAACGGCCTTTTCTACTGCAATCGCGCGGTCGTGCCCGCGATGCTCAAGAACGATTACGGCCGGATCGTCAACATCGCGTCGGTCGCCGGCAAGGAAGGCAATCCCAATGCGTCGGCGTACAGCACGTCGAAGGCCGCGGTGATCGGCCTCACCAAGTCCCTCGGCAAGGAACTGGCGAGGACCGGGATTCGCGTCAACTGCGTGACGCCGGCCGCGGTGCGCACCGCGATCTTCGACCAGATGACCCAGCAGCACATCGATTTCATGCTGTCGAAGATCCCGATGGGACGCTTCGGCGCCGTCGAGGAGATCGCCGCGCTGGTCGCGTGGCTCGCGAGCGAGGACTGTTCGTTCTCGACGGGCGCGGTGTTCGACGCGTCGGGCGGGCGCGCGACGTACTAGGGACGTACAGGGTCACGGGCGGGGCAAGCCTTCGGGCTGCATGACTCAGGCGCCCGCCGGCTTGCCCCGCCCGCGGCCCTGGCGCCTACCGCACCGCCAGCATGATCTTGCCGACGTGCTGCGAGGATTCCATCAGCGCGTGAGCCGCGGCCGCTTCGGCCAGCGGGAAGACGCGATGGACCACGGGCCTCACCTTGCCGCTTTCGAGCAGCGGCCAGACCTTCTCGCGCAGCGATTGCGCCAACGCGAACTTGCGCTCGACGGGGCTCGCGCGCAGCGTCGAACCGGTGACGGTCAGGCGCTTCATCATGATGTGCCGCCAATCGACCTCGACACGGCCACCGTGGAGAAAGGCGATCATCACGAGCCGGCCTTCCAGCGCGAGGCACTTCAGGTTCCGCTCGATGTAGTCGCCGCCGACCATGTCGAGGATGATGTCCACGCCCGCCTTGCCGGTGATCCGCGCGATCTCGGCGACGAAATCCTGCGTCCGGTAGTTGATCGCATGGTCCGCGCCCAGCGACCGGCAATAGGCGACCTTGGCGTCGCTGCCCGCGGTCGTGAACACTGTCGCACCGAACTGTTTCGCGAGCTGGATCGCGGTGAGGCCGATGCCGCTCGACCCGCCGTGGATGAGCACTTTCTCGCCGCGCGCGAGGCGGCCGCGATCGACGAGGTTGTTCCACACCGTGAAGCAGTTCTCGGGCAGGCTCGCGGCCTCCAGTGCCGTCAGGCCCGCGGGAAGCGGCAGGCAGAAGCCGGCGGGTGTCGTGCAGTACTCGGCATAGCCGCCGCCCGGCGTCAGTGCGCACACGACGTCGCCGGTTTGCCAGGTGGCGACGCCGGCGCCACACGCGACGACGGTACCGGCGACTTCGAGGCCGATGACGGGCGACGCATCCGGCGGCGGCGGATAGGTTCCCGCGCGCTGCGCGCAATCCGGCCGGTTGACCCCGGCGTGACTCACCTCGATCAACACCTCGCCGGGCTTGGGGATCGGGAGCGGGCCTTCGGCGAGCGCGAGCACGTCGGGCGGACCGGGCTCGCGCGCTGCGATGTAGCGCATGACGGCAGGAAGCGGGCGGGCGATCGGCATGGGGGCTCCGTGGTCGGGTCGGCTGTCGATTCTAGCCGATGCCGCCAACGCGGCCGGATCGCGTGGCGTCGGCACGGGAACGAACGGCGACGCCGCGGGCTGCTAGACTTTGGCCATGGTCGTGATGCAACGAAATTCGCCGTCTGCCGACCACAACGTCGCGTCCATGCTCGCGCGCGCCGCGCGCCTCTGGCCGTCGCTGCCCGCGCTCGCGCTGGGCGGGGCGGTGATCTGCGACTACGCCGTGCTGGTGACGCGGGTCGCGCAGCTTGCGGGCGCGCTCAAGGCCGGCGGCTTGCAGCCGGGCGCGCGCGTCGGGCTCGTCTCGCGCAACGTGCCTGCCTACGTCGAAACGCTCTTCGCTTGCTGGTGGGCGGGCCTCGTCGCTGTCCCGGTCAACGCGAAGCTGCACGCGAGGGAGCTCGCGTACGTGCTCGGCGATTCCGGGGCGCGCTGGATCTTCGTCGATCGACATTGGCGGGCCGAAGTCGATCCGCTGCGCGACGGTCTTGCCGATCTCGTGCGTGTCGTCGAGCTTGGCGGCAAGGATTACGAACGCGTGGTCTGCGGGTCCCCTCCGGCGGAGGTCGTACCTTGCGCCGGGGACGATCCGGCCTGGCTCTTCTACACGAGCGGCACCACCGGACGACCCAAGGGAGTGGAGATCACGCACGGCAATCTGCGCGCGATGAGCGATGCCTTCGTCGCGAGCGTCGAGGCGATCGCCCCCGGCGACGCGCTGTTGCATCCGGCGCCGCTGTCGCATGGCTCGGGTCTCTACCTGCTGCCGCATGTGGCGGGAGGCGCCGTCAACGTCGTGCCGGAATCGGGCGGCTTCGAGGCGGACGAGATCTGCGCGCTGCTGAACGCGTGGGACCGAACCGGCTTCTTCGCGCCTCCTACCATCGTGAAGCGGCTCCTCAACGCGCCCGCGATCGGCAGCGCCCGGCTCGATCGGCTGAAGTGCATCGTCTACGGCGGGGGGCCGATGTACGTGGCCGATGTCAGGGCGGCGTTCGCGACACTCGGACCCCGCCTCGCGCAGATCTACGGGCAAGGCGAGTCGCCGATGACGATCACCGCGATGAATCGCGTTGCCATCGCGGAGGCAGTCCGGCGCGGCGACGATGCGCGCCTCGGGTCGGTCGGCACGGCGCAGCTCGGCATCGAGCTGCGCATCGCCGACGGCGACGACCGGGAAATGCCGACCGGGGAAATCGGCGAGATCCTCGTCCGGGGGCCGACGGTGATGCGGGGCTACTGGAGGAATCCCGAAGCCACGCGGAGCGCCCTTGCCAATGGATGGCTCCATACCGGTGACGTCGGCAGTGTCGATCCCGACGGCTTCCTGACCCTCAAGGACCGATCGAAGGACCTGATCATCAGCGGTGGGTCCAACATCTATCCGCGCGAAGTGGAGGAAGCCCTGCTGCAGCATCCGGCGGTCCTCGAGATCGCGGTCATCGGTCGCCCGCATGACGACTGGGGCGAGGAGGTCGTCGCCTGCGTCGTCGTCCGCGATGCCGGCGTGCCGGACGGCGAACGGGCGCGCATGCTGGAGCGCGAATTCGACGCCTGGTGCCTCGAGCGCATCGCGCGCTTCAAGCGGCCCCGCGCCTACGTGTTTCTCGCCCGGCTGCCGAACAACAACACCGGCAAGGTGCTGAAGACCGAGTTGCGGCGGGCCGTGTCGGCCCGTTGATGTGAATCCCGTCGAACGTTTGGATTCTAGGCCGCCCGCTCGATGCCCGGGATAGCGCGGCGCGCGACCACGAGCCACGCGGCGGCGAGCGCGATGCCGATGGCCAGCATCCACAGCGTCGGCCGCATGCCGATGGTCTCGGCGAGTGCCGCACCCGCGAGCGCGCCGGCGGGCGTCAGGAGGCCGGTGGCGACCTGCCACGTCGCCGCGGCGCGACCGAGCGCCTCCGGCGGCAACAGCCGCTGCCGCAGCGTCAGTTCATTGATGAGGTAGACGGTGAGCGCACCGTCACCGATGACCTGGGTAACGACCAGAAACGTCATCGCGACGGACGGCACCGCCGGTGCGAGCGGGATCAACACCTGGACTACCCCTCCGGCGAGCAGGGCGCCGATCAGCGTTCGCCGCGCGCCCCAGCGCACCGCAGTCGGCAAGGCGAGCGCGGCGCCGGCGAGTCCGCCGATGCCGCCGCAGCCGATCGTCACGCCGAGCTGCGCGGGGCTCAACCCGAGATCGGACAGCGCGAACAGCGTGTAGAGCGACGCCATGAAGCTCATGCAGAAGGTAAGGGTCGCGGTCGCGAGAAAGAGCGCACGGATGGTGGCGTTGCGCCAGACGACACGAATGCCCGTGCGGACGTCGTCGACGAATGACGTCGTGGCGGCGGGCGGGGCAATCGTCTCGCGCTTCCCGATCTTCCCGAGCAGCAGCGCCGACACGACGAACGTGGCGGCATCGACCGCGATCGCCAGCGGCGCGGTCAACCACGCCACCAGCGCGCCGCCGAGGGCCGGACCGGTGATCTCCGCGACGGCGTCGACGGCCTCGCGCTTGCCATTGGCATCCAGGAGGCGCTTGCGGGAGACGAGGTCGGTGATGAACACGTGGTCCGCGAGGTGATACAGCACCGTCGCGATGCCGGTGACGATGGCGACGGCGTACAGCAGGGGCAAGGTGATGCGTCCCGCAAGGGCCGCGACGGGGATGGACAGCAACGCGACCGCGCGCACGATGTCGGCGCCGATCATCAGAGGCCGGCGCCGGTGGCGGTCGACGATTCCGCCGCCGAACCAGGCGAGGATCGCACCGGGCAGCGTCAGCGCGACGGTGAGCAAGCCGAGATCGAAGGCGCCGGCGCCCACGGTGACGATGGCTGCGATCGGCAGCGCCGTGCGCGTGATCCGCGAGCCGACGGCGGAGACGCCTTGTGCACTCCACAGCAGCAGAAAATCGCGGTGACGCAGGAGTCCGCCGCGCGGCCACCATCCGGTTGCGCGTCCGGGCTCCCTAATAGACCACCTTGACGTTTTCCGGCGCCAGCCAGTCCTTGAGGCGGACCAGCAGCGGATCTTCGAGGTTGACGCGCCAGGCGTCGGGGAGCTCGAGCTCTCCGCCGACGCCGTGGTTCCTGTATTCGACGACGATCGGGCAGCTGCCGTTCTTGAACGGCGCCAGCATTTCGGCCAGCCGCGCTGCGTCGGCGCCTCCGTTGCAGGCGAGGCGCAGGCCTCTTGCATAACGCTTGCGGACGGCGGCCAAGTCGTGCACGGCATCCGCCACGATGCGCAGGCCCTGCGCCTGGCCATCGTCGCCGCTCCTCGGCATGATCTTCGCCTCGAAGATGACGAGCTGGTCTTCGCGCAGCGCGTTGCGCGCCGCATCGTAGATCTCGTTGTAAACGACGACCTCCACCGACGCCCCGCCATCGTCGAGGCTCACGATCGCCATCTTGCCGCGGCGGGAGGCCTGGACTCGAACCGCCGTCACGATTCCGGCAATGAGCGCCGCCTCCTTCCGGGGTTGCAGCTCCGCCAACGGCTGCCGGATCAGCGCCGAGAGCTCCTGGGCGAACGCAGCATAGGGGTGTCCCGACAGGTAGAAGCCGAGCGCGGCCTTCTCGTGCACGAGGCGCTCGTCCTCGGTCCATTCGCGCGCCGCCACGAGCGCATGGCCCGCGTTCTCGCGGGAATCGCCGAACAGCGACACCTGCGCCGCCGATCGCTCGGCCTTTTCCGCTTCGGTGAGCGCGACGCCCACCGAAGCGAAGAGCATCGCCCGGCGCGGATCCACGGCGTCGAACGCGCCGCTGCGCACCAGCGCCTCGACCGCGCGGCGATTGACGTGGCGCTTGTCGACACGCCGGCAGAAATCGAAGAGGTCGCGGAACGCTCCGCCCGCCTCGCGCGCCGCGACGATCGCGTCGACCGCTTGCTGGCCGGTGCCCTTGATGCCGCCGAGCCCATAGCGGATCTGCGCGCGATCGATGGGCTCGAAGCGATAGTTGGACGCGTTGATGTCCGGCGGCAGGATCGCGAGGCCGTTCGCGACGGCGTCGTCGTACAGTCCGCGCACCTTGTCGGTGTCGTCCATCACGAGCGACAGGTTGGCCGCCATGAACGCCGCCGGATGGTGCGCCTTGAGGTAGGCCGTCTGGTAGGCGATGAGCGCGTAGGCGGCCGAATGGGACTTGTTGAAGCCGTAGCCCGCGAACTTCTCCATGAGGTCGAACAGCGTGGTCGCCTTCGCCCGGGAAAGGCCGTTCTTCTGCGCGCCCGCGACGAACGTGTCGCGATGCGTCGCCATCTCTTCCTTGTCCTTCTTGCCCATCGCCCGGCGCAGGAAATCGGCGCTGCCCAGCGTGTAGCCGCCGATCACCTGCGCGATCTGCATCACCTGCTCCTGATAGACCATCACGCCGTACGTCGGCCCGAGGATCGGTTCGAGCCGCGGATCGACATACTCGAACCGCTCGCGCCCCGTCCGTCGCGCCGTGTACGTGGGGATGAGCTCCATCGGCCCCGGACGGTACAGAGCCACTTCCGCGATGATGTCCTCGAAGCGCGTTGGCGGCGCGTTCGTGACGAGGTCGCGCATGCCGCGCGACTCGAACTGGAACACTGCCGCCGTGTTGGCCGCCTTGAAGACGTCGTAGGTCGCCTTGTCGTCGAGCGGGATCGTCTCGAGCTTGAGGTCGCTCGCGGGGTCGAGGCGCTTCACGTAGCGCAGTGTCCAGTCGAGGATCGTGAGTGTGGTGAGGCCGAGGAAGTCGAACTTGACGAGCCCGATCGCCGCGACGTCGTTCATGTCGAACTGGGAAACGATTGCATCGGAGCCGGGCTGCGTGTAGAGCGGACAGAAGTCGGTGAGCTTTCCAGGCGCGATCAGCACGCCGCCGGCGTGCATGCCGACGTTGCGCGTGAGCCCCTCGAGCGCCTCGGCGAGCGCCAGGAGCTCGCGCACCTCCTCCTCCTTCTGCTCGCGTTCGGCGAGGAGCGGCTCCAAGGCCCGCGCTTCGCGCAGCGTGACCTGCTTGCCGGGCTGAAACGGGATGAGCTTGGCGATGCCGTCGCAGAAGAGGTAAGGCAGGTCGAGCACGCGGCCGACGTCGCGGACCGCCGCCTTCGCCGCCATCGTGCCGAACGTCGCGATCTGCGACACGGAGTCGGCGCCATACTTCTGCTTGACGTAATCGATCACGCGGTCGCGGCCGCTCTGGCAAAAGTCGATGTCGAGATCCGGCATCGATACGCGCTCGGGATTGAGCAAGCGCTCGAAGACGAGGCCGTAGCGCATGGGGTCGATGTCGGTGATACCGAGCGCGTAGGCGACGAGCGAGCCGGCCCCGGAGCCGCGTCCGGGACCCACGGGCACGCCGTTGTTCTTCGCCCAGTTGATGAAATCGGCGACGATCAGGAAGTAGCCCGCGAAGCCCATCTGCACGATGGTCGTGGCTTCGAAGTCGAGGCGCGCGACGTATTCGGGACGCTTCGCATCGCGCGTCGCGGGGTCCGGATACAGCGCCGCGAGCCGCCGTTCGAGCCCGGCCGCAGCCTCGTTGTGCAGGTGGTCGTCCAGGCTGACGGACGGCGGCGTGGGAAAGTCCGGCAGAAAATTCTTGCCCAGGGGAATCGTCACGTTGCACCGCTGGGCGACGAGGACGGAATTGGCAAGCGCCTCGGGGAGGTCGGCGAAGGCCGCCGCCATCTCGGCTTGCGTCTTGAAATACTGCTCGGGCGTGAACGTCCTCGGCCGACGCGGGTCGGCCAGGACGAAGCCGCCGGCAATGCAGACTCGCGCCTCGTGCGCGCGAAAATCCTCGCGGCGCAGGAACTGGACGGGGTGCGTCGCGACGACGGGCAGCGCGAGCTCGCCTGCGAGCCGCACCGTGGCGTCGACGAGCGCGTCGTCGTCGACGCGGCCCGCGCGCTGCACTTCGAGGTAGTACCGGCCCGGAAACAGGGCCGCCCACGCGCGCGCGGCCTTCGCCGCGCCGTGCGCATTGCCTTGCAGGAGCGAGCTGCCGACCTCGCCTTCGCGCGCGCCGGAAAGTGCAATCAGCCCGTCGGTTCCGTCCCGCAGCCAGTCGCGCGCGAGCTCAGCGCGACCGCGATGCTGGTTGGTGCGATAGGCGCGGGTCAGCCATTCGGCGAGCCGCAGGTATCCGCTGCGCGACTGCGCGAGCAAGAGCGCGCGGTACGGTTGATCGCGCTCGGCATCGTGCGTCAGCCAGACGTCGCAGCCGACGATGGGCTTGACGCCTTGCGCGCGGGCGGCGCGGTAGAACTTGACGAGCCCGAACGCGTTGGCGAGATCGGTGACCGCGAGCGCCGGCATGCCGTCGGCGACGGCGGCGGCGATGCCGTCGTCGACACGCACCGTGCCATCGACGATCGAGAACTCGCTGTGCAGGCGCAGGTGGACGAAACGGGGCGCGGCCATGAACGCATTCGGAAGGGTGCTAGAATTTTACTCCGATCATCATCCGGCGTTCGCAAACTTCGATGCGTCGATTGTCCGCGGTTGCAGTGGAAGGTGCGCGTCCCGCGTCGAAGCTCGTCCCGCTGCTGGCCGCGCTCGCCGCAGCTGCCTTGGCCGGCTGCGCACAGCTGGCGTCGGGTCCCGGTGCGCAGGAGACCCCGTCTCCCGCGGCGCGACCTACGGCGCCGCCGCTGCCGGCCAATGTCGAGCCGCCGCCCGCTGCAGTGAACCTCTCCGGATTTCCGCTTCCATATCGCCAGGGCTATGCGGATGGTTGCGCGAGCGCGACCGGCCCGGAACGCAAGGATGCCGTGCGCTTCGGCGCCGACGGCAACTACCGCACCGGCTGGACCGACGGCCTCGCGTTGTGCCGGAAGAAGTGAGACGCCTCGCGCCGACGGCCGGGCGCGCGCGATGACCCCGCCGGACCGCGCATGACCCCTTTCCGCTCGCATCGGATCGCACTGCGCGGCCTCGATTCGCACGTGCTGACGTGGGGCGATCCGGCCGCGCCCAAGCTCTTTCTGCTGCACGGCTGGATGGACGTCGCGGCGTCGTTCCAGTTTCTCGTCGACGCCTTCACTCGAGCCTGGTACGTCATCGCGCCGGATCTGCGCGGATACGGGAAGACCGCATGGCAGCCGCAGGGATACTGGTTCGCGGACTACGTCGCGGATCTCGAGGCGCTGGTGCAGGCTCTGGCGCCCGGCGAAACGGTCGACATCGCCGGGCACAGTCTCGGTGGCAATGTCGTGCTGCACTACGCCGGAGTGCGCCCGGCGCGGGTGCGCCGCGTGATCTCGCTCGACGGATTCGGCTTGCGCGCGGAGGAATCGGCCGTGGCGCCGGGGAAGATCGCGAAATGGCTCGATGCGCTGGCGGAGCACAGGGATTTCGCGACCTACGCGAGCTTCGACTGGGTCGCCGACCGCCTGCAGAAGAGCAATCCGCGGCTGCCGCGCGACAAGGCGCGCTTTCTCGCCGCGCATTGGGCGGAGACACTTCCCAACGGGCGGGTGCGCCTCGCTTCCGACCCGCGGCACAAGCTTCCGTTTCCGACCGTGTACCGGATCGAGGAGACGTATGCGATCTGGCGCAACATCGCCGCCCCGACGCTGTGGGTCGCCGCCGAAGACTCGAACATACCGAAGTGGCTCGACGATCATCCGGAAGGCGAGGGCGGGACGGACACGTTCGCCGCGATTCGGCGCCGCTTCGCGCACATCCCGCACGGGAAACTGGTGACGATCCCGGATGCGGGCCACATGTTGCATCACGATCAGCCGGCGGCGGTGGCGGCGGCGATGGAAGCGTTTCTCGACGAATGACCGCCGCCGAGCCAGGGGGGCGAGGATGATCGCCCGGTATGTCTCCGTGCGGTCGCCGCGCGGCGCCTATGTCGCGCTCGCGGTGCTCACCATCCTCTGGGGCACCAACTGGGTCGCGATGAAGCTGGCGCTCACGAGCGCCCACCCTATCGTCTACAACGTCGAGCGCACGTGGGCCGCGATTGCCGCGCTGTTCGCGGTACTGCTCGTAAGTCGCCGCCGGCTGTTGCCGGAGTCGTGGGTCGCGGTCGCGGTCACCGGCTTCTTCCAGACGACGGTCAACATGGGCTCCACGACGATGGCGGTCGCCGACGGCGGCGCGGGGCGTGCGGCGGTCCTCGTGTTCACGATGCCGTTCTGGACGGTCCTCCTCGCGTGGCCCGTGCTGGGCGAGCGCGTTCGCGGCATGCAGTGGGTCGCGCTCGCCCTCGCGCTCGCCGGGCTCACGCTGGTCGTCGAGCCATGGCACTGGGAGGGCGAGCTCAGGCCCAAGGCGTGGGCCGTCCTTTCGGGATTCGGCTGGGCATGCGGGACGATCGCGATGAAGCATTTCCAGCGCACGCGCGGCTTCGACATGCTCAATTTCATCGCGTGGCAGATGCTCATCGGGATCCTGCCGCTGTGCCTGCTGCCGCTCGTGCTGCCGCTGCCGGACACGCAGTGGAGCGCCACCTACGTCGGCCTGTTGCTGTGGACCGGCGCGCTCGCGTCGGGATTCGGGTTCGTCCTTTGGATCGGCGTGCTGCGCTTCCTCACCGCGGGCACGGCATCGCTCAACATGCTGGCCATTCCGGTCATCGCGCTCCTGTCGTCGATGGCGGTCTTCGGCGAGCGCCTGTCGAGGAGCGAATGGGTCGGCATCGGGTGCATCGGCGCCGGCCTCGTCGTCATCTCGATCCGGGCATGGCTCGCGACTCGCCGCGGCGAGCGTCCTCCGCCAGAGCCGATTCCCCTCGAAGGCGGCCAGGCATGACGACCGGCGCGCCGACGGATATCGCCAAGCTTCGCATCGACCGCGGCCTCGCGCCGGTCCGCTCGGCACGCCGCCGTCGATGGCTCTGGATCGGTGCGATCGCCCTCGTGGGCCTGGGCGCAGCGGCGTGGTACGCGTCGCAGCCGCATCCCCTGACGGTGGCGACGACCGCGATCGTGACCGTGTACCCCTCGCAGCAATACGTGGTGCTGAACGCCACCGGCTATGTGGTCGCGCAACGGAAGGCGGCGATCGCGTCGAAGGCGACGGGGCGCCTCGAGTGGCTGGGCGTCGCCGAAGGCTCGCAGGTCAAGGCGGGCGAAGTCATTGCCCGCCTCGACAATCGCGACGTCGTTGCGCAGGCGCAAAGCGCCGCGGCGAGCGTCCTGGCCGCGCGCGCGGCCCTCGATCAGGCGCGGGCCGAAGAGTGGGACGCCACGACGCAGTTGAAACGCAATGCCGATCTGATCGCGAAGGGATTCGTGTCGCAGGCCTCGGTCGATTCCGTGAAGATGCGCGCCGATCGCGCCGTTGCCGGGGTCGCCAGCGCGCAGGCGGCAATTGCGGTGGCCGAGGCCAACGCGCGCAATGCGCAGGTGGCCGTCGATTACACGCTGATTCGCGCGCCCTTCGACGGCGTGATCGTGTCGAAGGCGGCCAACGTCGGCGACATGGTGACGCCTTTTTCGTCGGCGGTCGATTCCAAGGGCGCCGTCGTCAGCATGGCCGACATGAGCACGCTCGAAGTCGAGGCCGACGTTTCCGAATCGAGCCTGGGGAGGATCAGGGTCGGGCAGCCCTGCGAGATAACGCTCGATGCGCTGCCCGACGCACGCTTTCGCGGACGCATCAGCCGCATGGTGCCCGCCGTGGATCGTGCGAAGGCGACCGTGATGACCAAGGTGCAGTTCGACGCGATCGATCCCCGCATCCTGCCGGACATGAGCGCAAAGGTCTCGTTCCTCTCGCAGGAAGTGACCGCCGAGCAGCAGAAGCCGCTCCTCGCCGTGCAGGCGGACGCGCTCGCCGCGCGCGGCGCGGCGACGGCGCTGTTCGTGCTGCGCGACGGCAAGGCGGCCATGGTGCCGGTCGTGCGCGGCATCACCGTCGGCGATCTCGTCGCGATCACCGGGGCGGTTGCGACTGGCGAGAAGGCGGTGCTGAAACCGCCGCCGAACCTGGCGGCGGGCCAGGCCGTCAAGCTCGCGCCGAAGTAGCGCGAGACGCCGCGCCATGCGCCGCCGATGAGCGCCGCCTTGCCGTCCCAAGGCGCGAATGAGCGCAGCGCCAAGGGTGTGCCGATGAGCGATTCCGCTGCCGCCCCGGCCGCGCCGGAGCCACTGGTCGCGATCCGCGACCTGACGAAGCACTACGTCCGGGGTGGCCAATTGATACCGGTGTTGGTCGGCATCAACCTCGACATCGCGGCCGGCGACTTCGTCGCGCTGATGGGACCCTCCGGCTCCGGCAAGTCGACGTTGCTCAATCTGGTGGCCGGCATCGACAAGCCGACCTCGGGCCGGATCCTGGTCGGCGGCGTGGACATCGTGCCGCTCTCGGAAGCGGATCTCGCCACGTGGCGCGCGATCAACGTGGGCTTCGTCTTTCAGTTCTACAACCTGATGCCGGTGCTCTCGGCCTTCGACAACGTCGAGTTGCCGCTCCTGCTGACGTCGCTGTCACGCCGGGATCGCCGCGAACGCGTCGAAACGGCGCTGGCGCTGGTGGGACTCGCGGACCGGATGGAGCACTATCCGAACGAGCTTTCCGGCGGACAGCAGCAGCGCGTCGCGATCGCGCGGGCGCTGATCGGCGACCCGACGCTGATCGTGGCCGACGAACCCACCGGCGATCTCGATCGAACGACCGGCCGCGGAGATCCTGCAGCTGCTCGAGCGGCTGAACCAGGAGGCCGGCAAGACGATCGTGATGGTGACGCACGACCCGAAGGCCGCCGTTGATGGCGCACCGCGTGATCCAGCTGGAAAAGGGCGTCCTGGTGCCGTGACCGGTTTGCCGGCGTCGTCCAGCGGCGGCGCCGGGAACAGCTACGACTTCGGCTTCTCCCGGGGTCCGGGGGGTCGATATCGAATCGGATCGGCTGTTGCACGGGCCGCGATGCCGCAGGGTCGGGCGGCATCGGCCTTCGCGCGCGCGTCGCGCAGCAGTCGCGGCCGGCCGAACGCCGGGCGTCGACGTCGCGGCCGGAGCGGGGTCGAGCCTGCCGACGCCGGCGAGATCCATGTCGATGTCGATGTCCTCCGGCGCGTCGAGGACCTGCAGCAGCATCAGGATGTCGCCGTAGGTCGCGCAGCGGAAATCCGTTCCGCCGACCTTCGCGGTTGTCGTAGAGCAGGCGCTCCAGATAGGCGCGGCATCCCGGCTTGCGCCAAAGCTCGACGACCTGCTTCTCGACGTGCGGAAAGCCATCGAGCCCGCCGGTCCCGGGTTCCTCCGCGGCGAAGGCTTCCCACAACGGCGTGCTGCACGTTGAAGTGCACGTGAAAGTCCTCGGCGAGCCGGCGGAATTCCGGCCGGTTTCCGCGTCGCGTGATAAAGGTCCAGCAGCATGAGCCATGCGGCCGGCATCGACCGCGGAAACCGCCGGATGTGCTCCTGCAACACCTCGATGGCGCGATCGTGGTGGCCGAGCGCCATGAAGACGCGCGCCTCTTCGGTCACGTGCGACAGCTCCGAGACGGCGAACGCATCGACCGCGGTCGTCGGCCGGCGGACTCCCGGTCGGATTCCTTTCCGGTGACGCGTCGACGCCGATTCCGACATGGCGAGTCGCGAGTCCGGCGGTCGGGTTGCGCAATACCGAGACGGGCGGCTCCGGCGCCGCGTTCCGCTGCGGGTGTCGCCGGCGACCGGCCGGTGCGCCATTGGTCCTCGTCCGCAGCGCCCCGCCGACGCTTCCAGAGGAGGGCGGCCGCGATCAGCAGCGGCACGAGGACGATGGCGGCGATCAGCGCCGCATTGTCGTCCCACCAATCGGCGGCGGGCGCCGGTGGCGGCGCCTTCGCCGCATCGGCGGATGCGGCCTTCGCCGGTTCGGCCGGCGCGCCCGCCGCAGGCCCCTGCGATGCCGCCTTCGCGGCGGCCGCGGCCGCCTCCTGCTCCGCGATCTCCTGCGCACGCACTTCCTGTTGCATGCGTTCGACGAGCGCCGTGAGCTCCACGATGCGCTGCTGCAGGACCTGCGTCTCGGCTTCGATCGCGGCCGCCTGTTCCTGCTGCGCCCTTTCGCGGTCCGCCGCGGTGGCGCCGCGACCGGTCACCGTGCCGGGCGCGCCACTCGACAACGAAAGCCGCGGCTCTCGGCAGCCACGGCCGGCGGGCGTTTCGGCGCGGCCTTCGCCACTGCGCGCCCCTTCGGCGGGCGCCGGTTTGCGCGCCGGCCCCGGCGCCGTCGCCGCTCGCCGACGGCCGATGCCGCGCGCGTGGAGGCGCGCGCCGCGGGCCGCGCCGGGCGCCTGGATTCGCGTGCGACCGGCGCCGGCGGCGGCGCGACGACGGCCTCGCGCGGCGCGGCTTCCGCGGCCACGACGGGGGCCTCGATCGCCGGCGGATCCATGAACAACGTGATATTCGCGGCGCATCGCGGCTTCGCAACCCGCCTGTACCGTGAGCCGCACGATCGGGTCGTTCACCGGGCGCGCATTGGTGATGACGAGCGCGGTGCCGGACGGCGAACGCTCCACGTTGATCCGGCCGAACAGGAGTTGCGGAATGCCGTCGGCGTCGCTGTTCCGCCGCCGCAATCCTGAAGCATTCGGACGGGATCTCTTCGCCCGGACCCAGCGTGACCGGCACGACCACGCGCAGCGACTGGCCGAGCGCGGATTGCTGCGTGATCGGCGCCGAGGCCCACGGCGGACACCGGAAGCGGGGCAAGCGCTGCCAGGAAACATGCGACACCGATGGCGCGCCGCGCGGTCGAGGCGGCGCCGGACGACTCGGCATTCGGGCGAGCGGAGAAGGGCAAGGTCATGGAGTCGAATCGATGGCCGGCGCGATTCGCCACGGGTCGCCGCGAAGCGGCCGTGCGGACCGTGCACAGATCGTAGTTTAGACTATCGTGCCCCCGCGGATCGCGGCATCTCCGCCCCCGGTCGATCATGCTCTTATCCCGACTCGTCGCCAAGAACGCGTTCCGGCACAAGCTGCGGACCGCACTGACGGTGGTCGGCATCGTCGTCGCGATCACGGCGTTCGGCTTGCTGCGCACGATCGTCGACGCATGGTACGCCGGCGCCAACGCAAGTTCCAGCGCGCGGCTCATCACGCGCAGCTCGGTGTCACTCGTGTTCGCGCTGCCGCTCACCTACGCGCAGAAGATCCGGCAAGTGCCGGGTGTGCAGTCGGTGTCATGGGCCAACTGGTTCGGCGGCGTCTACATCTCGGAGCGCAATTTCTTCGCGCAGTTCGCGATCGACCCGACGACCTATCTCGACATGTATCCCGAGTTCATTCTGTCGCCGGCGGAGCGCAAGGCGTTCGTCACCGACCGCAAGGGCGCCATCGTGGGCAGGAAGCTCGCCGAGCAATTCGGCTGGCAGATCGGCGATGTCATCCCGCTGCGGGGCACGATCTACACCGGCACCTGGAATTTCACGCTGCGCGGTATCTACGACGGCGCCGACCAGGGGGTCGACCGGTCGACGATGTATTTCCACTGGGAGTTGCTGAACGAGACGATCAAGAAGCTCTACCCGCGTCGCGGCGACCAGACGGGAGTGTTCATCGTCCAGCTACGCGACCCCGCCGAGGCCGCCACGGTCTCGGCGGCGATCGACGCCATGTTCCGGAACTCGCTCGCCGAGACGCTCACCGAAACCGAAAAGGCGTTCCAGCTGTCATTCGTCGCCATGACCGAGGCCATCCTGCTCGCCATAGAGGCCGTGTCGTTCGTCGTCATAGTGATCATCATGGCGGTGATGGCGAACACGATGGCGATGACGGCAAGGGAGCGCGGCTCCGAATACGCGACCCTGAAGGCGCTGGGATTCTCCAGCGGCTTCGTCGCCCGGCTCATCCTGGCCGAATCGATCGCCATCGCGCTCGCGGGCGGACTCCTCGCCATCGCGCTCACGGTTCCGCTGGCCGGAGCCTTTGCCGAGCGGATGGGCACGTTGTTCCCGATCTTCTTCGTGAGCGAGGCGACCATGCTGTTGCAGGCGGGCGCCGCGCTCGCCGTCGGCATCGTCGCCGCCGCGATTCCCGCGTGGCGGATGGCTTCGGTGCGGATCGCCGACGGCCTGCGGGCGGTAGGATGAGCGACACAGGCGTCAATCGTGGACACGAAGGGCGTGCCGGCGGGCTTAGCCACCCCATGCGCCCGCCAGCACGCCCGCCGTGTCCGCGCCGCGTGCGGTCGATGGAGGGCGCTCATGAGCCATGGTCGTCGCACACCAGGCGAGAGGCCCGGCGGGCGCATGGGGTGGCTAAGCCCGCCGGGCCTCTCGCCTGGTGTGCGACCCAAGAGAACGTGGCGTGAGCGCGGCGGACCCGCGATGACGATCCCGTTCAGCTACATCGCGCGCAACCTCGCCGCGCGGAGACTCACGACAGCGCTCACGGCGGGCGGGATGGCGCTCGTCGTTTACGTGTTCGCGACGGTCCTGATGCTCGCGGCGGGACTCGAGCAGACGCTGGTGTCGACCGGGCAGGACGACAACGTGGTGGTCATTCGCCGCGCCGCGCAGACCGAGGTGCAGAGCGGCGTCGACCGCGTGCAGGCGGGCATCGTCGAAAGCCTGGCCGACATCGCGGTCGGCCGGGACGGGCAAAAGCTCGTCTCGAAGGAGCCGGTCGTCCTCATCAATCTGCCGAAGCGCGATTCGAACAAGCCGTCGAACGTCGTCATCCGCGGCGTCACGCCCATCGGACTCGAGTTGCGGCCGCAGGTGAAGCTCGTCGAAGGGCGGATGTTCCGGCCGGGGACGGCGGAGGTCATCACCGGGCACTCGATCGCCTCGCGGTTCCAGGGCGCGGGTGTGGGTGAAACGCTGCGCTTCGCCTCGCGCGACTGGACGGTCGTCGGCGTCTTCGACGCGGGCCGCACGGGCTTCGATTCGGAGATCTGGGGCGACGCGGAACAGATGCTCCAGGCGTTTCGCCGCCTCGCCTTCTCGGCGCTCGTCTTCAGGCTCGCCGACACCGGCCGCTTCGACGCCGTGAAGCAGGAGATCGAAACCGATCCCCGGCTGACGCTCGAGGCCAAGCGCGAGACGCGCTTCTACGCCGACCAGTCGGAAATGCTGTCCAAGTTCATCAGCTACCTCGGCACGACGATCTCCGTGATCTTTTCGATCGGCGCCGTGATCGGCGCCATGATCACGATGTATGCGAGCGTGGCCTCGCGCACGGCCGAAATCGGCACGCTGCGCGCACTGGGCTTTTCGCGTTCGGCGATCCTGGCCGCGTTCCTCGTCGAGGCGCTCCTGCTGGGCGCGATCGGAGGCGTGGTCGGGCTCATCGCCGCGTCGTTCATGCAGGCGCTCGCGATCTCGACGACGAATTTCCAGACGTTTGCCGAGCTCGCGTTCACGTTCACGCTTACGCCCGGCATCGTCGTCGCATCGCTCGCGTTCGCGCTGGGCATGGGCTTCGTCGGGGGCTTCCTCCCGGCGACGCGCGCGGCGAGAATGAAGATCGTCGACGCGCTGCGCGCGGTGTAGATGGGCAATACCGCGTTGTTCCTCGTGCCGGCGCTGATCTGGGGCTCGACCTGGCACGCGATTACCTGGCAGCTCGGCACCGTGGCGCCGGAAGTGTCGGTCATCTACCGTTTCGCCGCGGCGTCGCTGCTGCTCGTGCTGGGCTGCCTCGCGACAGGTCGCTCGCTCGCCTTTTCGCTGCGCGATCACGGGTTCCTCGCGGGGCTCGGCCTGCTGATGATCTGCGTCAACTACAACCTCATCTACTGGGCCGAGCGCATCGTGGTGTCGGGCCTCGTGGCGGTCGTGTACTCGACGATCGTGTTCATGACGCCGATCGGGATGCGGGTCGCGTTCGGCGTTCCGATCCGGCCACGGCTGCTCGCTGCCGCCGCCCTCGGCGTGACCGGCGTCGCGCTCATGTTCCTGCCGGAGCTCCGTGCGGCCGGACGCGGGGGAAGCATGACGTACGGCGTCGCGCTCGTGCTGGCCGCGGCGCTCGCCTGCGCGTTGGGCAACCTCATCGTCGTGCGCAACCACGATGCCGGGATACCGACGATCCCCGGCACCGCGTGGACCATGGTCTACGGCACGCTGTTCGCCGCGGCGGTGGCGCTCGTCAGCGGCGCGCCCTGGACCTTCGACGCGAGGCCGAGCTACGTGCTGTCCCTCGCCTACCTCGCCGTGTGCGGCAGCGTCGTGGCATTCGTCACGTACTTCGCGCTGCTGAAGCGCGTCGGCGCGGGACCGTCGTCCTACGTCGCCGTTGCGACGCCGGTGATCGCGCTCTTGCTGTCGACGCTGCTCGAAGGCTATCGGTGGACGCCGATCGCCGCGGCCGGCGTGGTGCTGGCCGTGCTCGGCAACGGGCTGGCGCTGCGCACCACGCCGACGGCGCGAGCGGGCGGAGCGAAGAAGCTACTGCAGTTCGCGCCGCACGGCGGCGAAGCGATGCCTAGTCTTCGCCGTCCTTTCTTATCACGTCAACATTGTCGATCAGACGGGTGTTGCCGAGCGTTGCCGCGGCAAGGACGATGAGCAGGTTCGGATGATCGTAGCCTTCCGGATGCGGGATGCGCAGCGCGAGGCCGTGGCGGATCGCGACGTAGTCGACCTTCCAGCCGCGGTTCGCGAGCTCCATCCGGCCGGCTGCCTCGAGATTGGCGTAATCCGTGCGGCCGCCGGCGATCGCGTCGGCGATGTCGCGCAGCACCCGGTACAGGTTGGGCGCCTCGGCGCGTTCGGCCGGCGACAGGTAATTGTTGCGCGAGGACAGCGCGAGTCCGTCCGCGGCGCGTATCGTTTCGGCGGGCACGATCTGGATCCGCATGTTGAACTGCTGGACCATGCCGCGGACGATCTTGAGCTGCTGGCGATCCTTCTTGCCGAAGACGGCGACATCGGGCTGCACGAGATGAAAGAGCTTGAGGACGACCGTGCACACGCCGTGGAAGAATCCCGGGCGCGACGCCCCTTCGAGCTCTTCCGCGAGCGGCGGCGGCTGCACCCGGTAGACCTGCGGCGTCGGGTACATCTCCTGCTCCATCGGCGCGAACAGCACGTCGACGCCCTCGCGCTCGAGTCCGACCCGGTCGGCATCGAGCGTTCGCGGGTAGCGGTCGAAGTCCTCGTTCGGCCCGAACTGCAGCCGGTTGACGAAGATGCTCGTCACGACGACGTCGCCGTGCTGCCGCGCGATCCTGCACAGCGACAGGTGACCGTCGTGCAGGTTGCCCATCGTGGGGACGAAGGCGACGCGCTTGAAGGACGCAAGGCGTTCCGAGAGTTCCGCGGAGGTGTGGACGATTTCCATGCGTTTTTCCGCGAAGGTCTCGGGTCCTGCATCAGGAGGCGAGGTTGAAGAATTCGCGGCGTCCGCGCATCGAGCCGATGCGCGCCAGGAGCAGCTCCACGTGCTCCTGGTTGTCGACGAAGTTGAGCCGCTCGCTGTTCACGATCAGGAGCGGGGCGGTATCGAACGAGTAGAAGTATCGGCTGTAGGCGTCGGCGAGGCGCGTCAGGTATTGCGCCGATATCTTCCGCTCGAAGTCCACGCCGCGCCGATGCACGCGCTCGATGAGCGTGTCGACGGGCGCCTGCAGGTAGACGACGAGATCGGGCGTGGGCGTTTGCGGCTTCAAGTGCGAGTAGACCTTCTCGTAGAGCCGGTACTCGGCGTCGGACAGGTTGAGCCGCGCAAACAGCGGATCCTTGTCGAGCAGGAAATCGCCGATCGTGAGGCGGCGGAACATGTCGAACTGGCCGACGCCCGACAACTGGTCGGCGCGCTGGAACAGGAACGTGAGCTGGGTCGCGAGGGCGAAGCGCGCCATGTCGCCGTAGAAGCGCTCGAGAAACGGATTGTCCTCCGGACGCTCGAACAGCTCTTCGCCGTCGACGTGGCGCGCGAGCACGCGGGCGAGGCTCGTCTTGCCGGCGCCGATGGGGCCCTCGACGACGACGTAACGGCAACGCTCGAGATCCATCGCGAGTCCCGTGCCGGGCGCGCTAGCGGGAAAAATGCGACCGGGTGCGCGCGATGCGCTGGTCACGCACGCCACGCAGGAAACCCCGCGCGAGCCCGCGTCCGGGAATCGTCGCCACCGCGGCGATGTCGACGAGCGGACGCAGCACGAACGCCCGCTGGTGCATCCGCGGGTGCGGCACCGTGAGTCCCGGCACGTGCACGCGGCGGCGCCCGTAGAGCAGGAGATCGAGATCGAGCGTGCGCGCGGCGTTGCGCCGCACCTCGAGGTCGCGCCGCCTTCGCGCGCGGCGTTCGATCGAATGCAGCGCGTGCAGCAACGCCCGCGGGCCGAGCGTCGTTCTGACCTCGACGACGGCGTTCACGTAGTCGGGCTGTGGCGTCTCGCAGCCGATCGGCGCGGTGGCATACGCCGGCGAGACGGCGATCACGCTCATGCGCGGAAGCCGGCTGATGGCGCGCACCGCGCGCGCGAGCTGCCTGCGCGGGTGGGAGAGGTTGCTGCCGAGGCCGACGAAGGCGGTGGTCATTGGTGCACCCTTGGCGCTGCGCGCCTTCCCTCCGAGACGGACCGCAGTCTCGCGCTTGGGGCGGCCCGGCGCGCTCATGTCGACTCGGGCGAAGGATCGGCGGCGGGCGACGCGACGTCACCGTCGCTCGCGGCGCTTGCGCGCCCCGTCCTCGCCCCCGGCTCTTGCGTTTCGGACCTTCCTCGGGCTTCAACATCGCCTCGCGCTCGTCGGTCCCCGCATTCGCGAATCGATCCCACCACGCCGCGAGGTCCTCGAGCTCACCTTCGAGCTCGCCGCTTCTGCAGCGAAGATCCAGAAAGTCCCAGCCCGGCGCGAAAGCGCGGGTGCTGGAGCAGCCGGTGGGGACGCTGGCCGGCGCGTTGCTCGAAGCGCGGTTGCAGCGACCAGATTTCCTTGATGGTCGCCTCGAACCGGCGCGGGATCGCGATTTTCTTCGCCTGCTGGGCAAGCACGGTGTCCATCGCCTCGAACAGCGCGGGAATGGATTTTCCGCCGCCGGCGCGCGCCGCCTTCCACGTGGCAAGGACCTCGTGCCAGAGGAGTGTCGCAAACAGGAACCCCGGCGAGGCGCCCCGATCCTCGCGCACGCGACGATCGGTGTCGGCGAGCGCGAGCTCGATGAAGCGTTGGCCGAGCGGCTGCTCCAGGATCACGTCGATCAGCGGCAGGAGGCCGTGCGAGAGGCCGTGGGCGCGCAGGCTTCGCAGCGTCTCGACCGCGTGGCCCGAGAGCAGGAGCTTCTGCATTTCGTCGAAGAGCCGCGCCGCGGGCACGTTCTGGATCAACGGCGCGAGCTTCGGGATCGGCGCCGCCGTCTTCGGATGGATCGCGACGTTGAGCTTGGCGGCCAGCCGCACGGCCCGCAGCATCCGCACCGGATCCTCGCGCAGGCGGGTCACGGGCGCGCCGATCACTTTCAGCTGGCGCGCGCGGATGTCGGCCACGCCGCCGACGTAGTCCCACACCTCCTCCTTGGCTGGATCGAAGTACAGCGCGTTGATCGTGAAGTCGCGCCGCGCGGCGTCCTCGATCTGCGAGCCGTACACGTTGTCCGACAGGAGACGGCCGTGCTCGTCGGTCGCGTCGTCGCCCGTTTGCGCGGCGCGAAACGTCGAGACTTCGATGGTTTCGGCCCCGGCCTGGACGTGCACGAGCCGGAAACGGCGTCCGATGATGAAGGCGCGGCGGAAGAGCGGCTTCACCTCTTCGGGCAGCGCGTCGGTGGCGATGTCGAAATCCTTGGGCTTGATGCCGAGCAGGAGATCGCGCACGGCGCCGCCGACGACGAAGGCCTTGAACCCGGCCTCGTGCAGGCGCCGCGTGACGTCGATCGCGCCGCGCGAGAGCTGATGGCGGCGGATCGGGTGGTCGCCGGGTCCGTAGATCCTGGGCTTTCCGTTACGGTTCCGTCGGGGCAGCAGGCGGGCGAGCAGGCGGCGGATCATCGCACGATGAGGGTGGCGCGAGGCAACGGGGCAGCGCGGCTCGACCGCCGTCGGGACGGACGGCGGCAACCGCGAGGAGGGAGGCGAGACGGACGGCGCGCGATCATAGCATGCGCAATCCGACCGCTTTCGAGTGCCGCCGTGCCGTGGCGGGATTCACCGAAATCCAGGATAATTAAGGGTTTGCTGCATAGCCTCGAGGCGCATTCGAGTCCGCGCCGCCGGCGGGCCGGAGGCCCTTCGCGCGTCGTCCCTTTCAGGAGAACCCATGTATCAGCATGTCAAGATCCCGGCCGACGGCCGGAAGATCACGGTCAACAAGGATTCTAGCCTCAACGTTCCCGACAACCCGATCATCCCGTACATCGAAGGCGACGGCACCGGTCTCGATATTACGCCGGTGATGATCCAGGTCGTCGACGCCGCGGTCGCCAAGGCCTACGGCGGCAAGCGCAAGATCCATTGGATGGAGATCTACGCCGGCGAGAAATCGACCAAGGTCTACGGTCCCGACGTCTGGCTGCCCGACGAGACGCTCGCGATCGTCAAGGACTACGTCGTGTCGATCAAGGGACCGCTGACCACGCCGGTGGGCGGCGGCATCCGCTCGCTCAACGTCGCGCTGCGGCAGCAGCTCGACCTCTACGTCTGCCTGCGCCCGGTGAAGTACTTCGCCGGCGTGCCGAGCCCGGTCAAGGAGCCGCAGAAGATCGACATGATCATCTTCCGCGAGAATTCCGAGGACATCTACGCCGGCATCGAGTGGGAGGCCGAGTCGGCGGGTGCGAAGAAGCTCATCGATTTCATGATCAACGAGATGGGCGTCAAGAAGATCCGCTTTCCCGGCACGTCCGGCATCGGTGTGAAGCCCGTGTCGCGCGAGGGCACCGAACGGCTGACCCGCAAGGCGATCCAGTATGCGATCGACAACGATCGGAAGTCGGTGACGATCGTGCACAAGGGCAACATCATGAAGTTCACCGAGGGCGGCTTCCGCGACTGGAGCTACGCGATCGCGCAGCGGGAGTTCGGCGCGCAACCGATCGACGGCGGACCCTGGTGCAAGTTCAAGAACCCGAAGACCGGCCGCGACATCGTGGTCAAGGACGTGATCGCCGATGCGTTCCTGCAGCAGATCCTGCTGCGTCCCGACGAATACGACGTCATCTCGACGCTCAACCTCAACGGCGACTACATCTCCGACGCGTTGGCGGCGCAGGTGGGCGGCATCGGCATCGCGCCGGGCGCGAACCTGTCGGATACCGTGGCGATGTTCGAGGCGACGCACGGCACGGCGCCGAAATACGCCGGCAAGGATTACGTGAACCCCGGCTCGGAAATCCTGTCGGCCGAGATGATGCTGGTGCACATGGGCTGGAAGGAAGCAGCCGCCCGGATCACCGCGAGCCTCGAGCGCGCGATCGCCGACAAAGTTGTGACCTACGACTTCGCGCGCCTCATGCCGGGAGCGACTCAGGTGTCCTGCTCCGGCTTCGGCAAGGCCATGATTGAACGGATGTAGGCGGGCCAGTCCGGGCTGTACGCAGCGGGCGCTGGCGGTCGACTTTTCCCGTGTGGACGTCGGCGGTGTGGCCTACACGTCGGGCGGCATGCCCCGGCGAACCGCTCGGCGGGGTCCCGCGGCCGATGCTCGGCCGCCCGACCCCACCCTGAAACGACGGGTTCCAAAGGACCTTCGGCGGGGTGCCGCCACGTCCGCGCGCCGCCGAAAACCCCACGCGGCCACAGGTCTATCGACCATTACGCGCAGCTTCCACGGGCTCGTCAAGCCAGCGCCGCGCATTTTCGGCTTCCCCTTGAATATTCTGTTGCAATCATCAAACATAGACCCATCTAACGCTTGCCCGCAAATAGGGGACAATGGCCAACCAGCAGCAGGACGGCAGCCTTCTCGAGGCTGAGAAAACCCGGATCAAGCCGCCGCCGCTGTACAAGGTGTTGCTGCTCAACGACGATTACACACCGATGGACTTTGTCGTTGTCGTGTTGCAGACTGTTTTCGCGATGAGCCGGGAAAGGGCCACGCAGGTGATGCTGCAGGTGCATCGCGAGGGGATGGGGGTATGCGGGACGTACGTGCGCGAAGTCGCCACGACGAAGGTCGACCAGGTGATCGACCTCGCACGGCGGCATCAGCATCCGCTGCAATGCACGATGGAGGAGACTTGAACGAGGCACGCCGGCGCCGCAATCCGCGGTGTGGCCAATGCGGGCGAAAGAGGCAATCGAGATGATCGCGCAGGAACTGGAAGTATCCCTCCACATGGCTTTTGTCGAGGCTCGGCAGAAGCAGCATGAGTTCATCACCGTCGAGCACCTGCTGCTCGCGATGCTGGACAATCCGTCGGCCGCGGAGGTCCTGAAATCCTGCGGAGTGGAACTGGACGAGCTGCGCGGGGTCCTCGCCGACTTCATCAGCGAGCACACGCCGCGGCTCTCGCCGCACTCCGACGCGGACACGCAGCCCACGCAGGGCTTCCAGCGCGTGATCCAGCGCGCGATCCTGCACGTGCAGTCCTCGGGCAAGAAGGAAGTCACCGGCGCCAACGTCCTCGTCGCGATCTTCGGCGAGAAGGAATCGCACGCCGTCTATTTCCTGAACCAGCGCGGCGTGACCCGCCTCGACGTCGTCAACTACATCTCGCACGGCATCACCAAGAATCCGCAGCAGAAGCACGAAAAGGCCGAAGCCAAGGAAGAAGGGGAGAGCGCGAGCGAGGCCCAGGGCGCGCTCGACGCCTACACGATCAACCTCAACACGATGGCGAAGCAGGGCAAGACCGATCCGCTGATCGGCCGCGCGCACGAGCTCGAGCGCGTCATCCAGGTGCTGTGCCGGCGCCGCAAGAACAATCCGCTGCTGGTCGGCGAGGCCGGCGTGGGCAAGACGGCGATCGCCGAAGGGCTCGCGCGCCGGATCAACGAAGGTGAAGTCCCCGAGCTGCTGCGCGACTACCAGGTCTATTCGCTCGACATGGGCGCGCTCCTTGCCGGGACGAAATACCGCGGTGACTTCGAGCAGCGCCTGAAGGCCGTGCTGAAGCAGCTCGCGGAAAACCCGAAATCGATCCTGTTCATCGACGAGATCCACACCATCATCGGTGCGGGCGCGGCGTCCGGCGGCACGCTCGACGCGTCGAATCTGCTGAAGCCTGCGCTGTCCACCGGCGCGATGAAGTGCATCGGCGCGACCACGTATGGCGAGTTCCGGCAGATCTTCGAGAAGGATCACGCGCTGTCGCGGCGGTTCCAGAAGGTCGACGTGCCGGAGCCTTCGATCGCCGAGACCATCGAGATCCTCAAGGGCCTGAAGTCGCGCTTCGAGCAGCACCACGGCGTCAAGTACGCGCCGGCGGCGCTCACGACGGCGGCCGAGCTTTCCGCGCGATTCATCAACGACCGCCACCTGCCGGACAAGGCCATCGACGTCATCGACGAGGCCGGAGCCGCGCAGAAGATTCTTCCCCGATCGAAACAGAAGAAGGTGATCAGCAAGACCGAGATCGAGGAAATCGTGGCGAAGATCGCCCGCATTCCTGCGCGCAACGTCACCTCCGACGACCGCAACGCGCTGAAGACGCTCGATCGCGACCTCAAGAACGTCGTCTTCGGCCAGGACAAGGCGATCGACGCGCTGGTGACGGCCATCCGCATGGCGCGCTCGGGTCTCGGCAATCCGCAGAAGCCGATAGGCAATTTCCTGTTCAGCGGTCCCACGGGTGTGGGCAAGACCGAAGTCGCGCGCCAGCTCGCCTACTGCCTCGGCATCGAGCTGATCCGCTTCGACATGTCCGAGTACATGGAACGGCACGCGGTGTCGCGGATGATCGGAGCGCCGCCGGGCTACATCGGCTTCGACCAGGGCGGCCAGCTCACCGAAGCCATCACCAAGCATCCGTACAGCGTGCTGCTGATGGACGAGATCGAAAAGGCGCACCCGGACATCTACAACATCCTGCTGCAGGTGATGGACCACGGCACGCTCACGGACAACAACGGCCGGAAGGCCGACTTCCGCAACGTCACTATCATCATGACGACCAACGCCGGCGCCGCCGAGCTCGCGCGCGGCACGATCGGCTTCACGAACGCCAAGGAGAGCGGCGACGAGATGGCCGAGATCAAGCGGCTGTTCACGCCGGAGTTCCGCAACCGTCTGGACGCGACGATCTCGTTCGCGCAGCTCGACCACGACGTCATCCTGAAGGTCGTCGACAAGTTCCTGCTCGAGCTCGAGAACCAGCTGCACGAGAAAAAAGTCGAGCCGACGTTCACGCTGAAACTGAAGGCATACCTCGCCAAGAAGGGCTTCGACCCGCAGATGGGCGCGCGGCCGATGGCGCGGCTTGATCCAGGACACGATCAGGAAGGCGCTCGCCGACGAGCTCCTCTTCGGCCGGCTCACGGGCGGCGGCGCGGTGACGATCGACGTCGACGACGACGACAAGGTCCGGCTCGTGTTCGAGGAATCGAAAGAGCCCGAGCCGGTCGCCTGAAGGTAGGCCGTCCGCTGCCTTCTACGCATTGTCTCCGGGAAAGCGGCGCCGCTGGCGCCGCTTTCTTTTGAGGTCGTTCTCGACCCTGAGCCGCCCGTCGTTCCTGAAAGCTGACTGTCGGTTGGATTTACTATCCCTAGGAGACGCTACTCGGGAAGTGAGCGGGGCGGGAGCGGTTTGCGCGCAAGCTTGGGGCGCGGACCGAAGCGCGGCGCCGGTCCCTCCGCCGTTTCGATGGCCTTGAGCGCTGTCGCTAGCGCCGTTTCGAGCTGCCGATCGCGCTGTGCCGTCGCGTCCTGCGGTGCATTGTCGACTTCGATGTCCGGATCGGTTCCGTAGTTTTCGACGTTCCAGCCGACGTCGTTGAACCAGAACGAGAACTCGGGCTGCGTCGTTTCGGTCCCGTCCGCGAGCTTGTGCCGCGGCCAGATGCCGATGACGCCTCCCCAGGTGCGCGTGCCGACGAGCTTGCCGATGCCCATCAGCTTGAAGCAGTGCGAAAAGATGTCGCCATCGGAGCCGGAATGCTCGTTGGTCAGGGCGACGACCGGCCCGGCCGGCGACTCGGCCGGGTAGGACACGGGCTCGCCCCATCGCTGCAGGTCGTAGCCGATCCGCTTCCGCGCGACCTTCTCGAGCAGCAGCTCCGAGACGTGCCCGCCGCGGTTGTAGCGGACGTCGACGATCAGCGCGTCGCGATCGCACTCGGCGGTGAAGTAGCGATGGAATTCGGCGAAGCCCGCCGACATCATGTCCGGCAGGTGCAGATAGCCGACCCGATCCTTCGAACTCTCATGCACCCAGCGCCGGTTGCGCTCGACCCATTCGCGGTAGCGCGCGGGCACTTCGTCGGCTAGCGTCTTGATCAACACCGAACGCGTCGGCGCGCTGTCCGATCGATCCGCTACCGATGCGAGCACCAGTTCCGCCTTCATTCCGGCCTGGTGGACGAGCAGCGCCTGCGGAGGCTGGGTGCGCGAGACGGGCTGGCCATTGACCGCCACGATGCGCTCTCCGACGTTCGCCTGAACCCCGATGGCGTTGAGCGGCGAGTCGGCGTCGGCATCCCACGGATCTCCCTCGACGATCCGCCTGATCTCGTAGCTCCTGCCGTCGGCGCCGAGAGCGAGCTCGGCGGCCAGGTGGCCGAGCGCGATCGATGGCGTGCGGCGATGATCGCCGCCCATTTCGTACGCGTGCGAAGTGCCGAGCTCGCCCTGCATCTCCCAGATCAGATCGGACAACTCGCCACGGGTCGCCACCCGCACGAGCAAAGGCTCGTAGGTCTTGTAGATCGCTTCCCAGTCGATTCCGGACATGTCCGGAACCCAGAACTGGTCGCGCTGCAGCCGCCAGACTTCGCGCAGCATCTGTTGCCATTCGCGCGTCGGTTCGACGGAGAGGCGAATCCGATCGATATCAATCCAGCCACTCTCGCGCGACGGCGCGGCGGATTGCGGCTCGCCGTTCTTTTCGACCTTCTTCTCGGCGGGAATTGCGCGCAGGCGCTTCCCCTCGCGCAAGAGCACCGTCGCGCCATCGGCCGCGACGACGAAGTCGTCGGCCTTGTCCTGCAATACTTCGGTCCGCAGCGTAGCGAACTCGAAGAGCTCGAGCCGTCCCTGCAAGTCCTTGTGGCCCCCTCGACCGTGCGCGCCGACGATCGGAAGGACCGTCCACAGCACCTTGCCGCCGGCGGCACCCGCAACCTTGCCGAACCGGCCTTCGACGACGGGAAACGCGGCGACGCGCCGTTCGATTCCGGCGAGGTCGATCCTGCGTTGCCGCGCCTTCTCCTGCTTTTCCTTCTTCTCGGCCCAGTCCTCGGGCTTCAGGCCCTTGGGTGGCGCGTCGAACGGCGGATGCTGATCGGCCTGCAGGGCGATGAGATAGGGACGCGCCGCGCGCGGAAAGCTCAGCTCGAACTGCACCTCGTCGTAGACGGGGTCGAAGGTGCGCGCGGACAGGAAGTACAGATACTTTCCGTCCGGATCGAACGAGGGCGAGTAGTCCCGGAACTCCGGCCGCGTGACCAACGTGCTGGTTTTCGCCGCGACGTCGAGCAGCTTGATCGCTCGGTGTCTAGAGCTCGTCGAGAACGAGTAGGCGAGCCACGCGCCGTCCGCGGACCAGGCGAGATCCTCTACCCGGCCCGTGCTGCTGCGGTCTGCGGCCGAAATGGAATTGGAGTCGAGATCGGCAATCAGCAATTCGTTCCGGTGATTGGCGATAGCGACGCGCTTGGCGCTCGGCGCGGCGCGCATCGCGTGCACGCGGCCGAGGTCCCAGTCGTACGCGCTGCGTGCGCCCTCGTTGAAGACCTCCAGGCGTTCTTCGCCCGATTCGTCGCTGATCGCGACGATCGTGGCGCCATCGCCAAGCCACTGTCCATGTCGATAGCGGACGCCGTCGGGCGCGCCGTGCTGGCGAACGGCGCCTTCCCAGAGCGCGAAGCTGAAAAGACGACCGCGCACGTCGACGGTGACGCTGTGCCCTGCGGGATGAACTTCGCACCCCGTCATGTAGTCGGCGGCCGGAACGAACTTGCGCGCGGCCTGCGTGCGATGCGCAGGCGTTTCGATGGCGACCTGAACGCTGCGATTGCTCGAAGGATCGAACAGCCAGATGTCCGCACCGCACTGGTATACGATGCGCCGGCCGTCGGTTTGCGCGTTCCGCGCGTAGTAGACGTCGTGATCGGTGTGGCGCCGCCGGTCGGAACAGTCCGGACGGCACGAGTAGATATTGCCCACACCTTCGGCATCGGATAGATAGAAGATGCGCTCTCCGACGTACATTGGGCTCGTGATGTTGCCGGTTAGCTCGGACATGCGGCGGAAGTTCCCATCCCCCGCCGCGTCGATCCAGAGGTAACCCGCAGTGCCGCCGCGATAACGCTTCCAGCGTGCCGGATCGGCCGTGTTGCGACCGATCACCTTGGCCTTGCTGGGTCCGTAGGCGAGATGATTGACCTGGCCGTACGGCAGCATTTCGGGCATGCCGCCGTCCACGCCGAGCGTAAACGCACGGTAATTGCGGAAGAACGGCTGCCCATAAGTCGATACGAAGAGCACGTGACCTGCGGGCGTCCATCCGCGAACGATTACGTCCGGACCGAGCCAAGTCATGCGGCGCGCAGGTCCGCCTTCCGCGGCCATCAGATACACCTCGGGATGCTGTTCATCGCGTCCTACGAAGGCGATCCACTTTCCATCCGGCGACAGTGCCGGGGTCGCGGGCTCGCCGAGGCCCGCAGTCAAGCGGCGCGCGGTGCCGCCGGCGGCGCTCACGCTCCAGAGATCGTCGTCGCAGACGAAGACAATCGTGTCCTGGCGAAGGGTCGGGTGACGCAGATATCCGCGTTGGGTCATGGCGATAGGTTCTAGGAAGAAGGATGTCGGGGCGCCCGGCGTGCCCGGGCGCGGTGAGGGCCGTCGGCCTTAGCCACCCCTGCGCCCGCCGGCCCAAACCGCAGGCCAACGACTCCTGTCCTCTCTTGCTGCGCCCTCAACGATACGATTGCTTAGCCGAGCGCGTCGGCCCAGATGTTCTTCGCCCAGCTCCAGGCGTAACGGCCCTCGAGCTCGTTCATGGCCGTCGACAGGCCGCCCGAGCCGGGCACCGGCAGCACCGTCTTCTTCTCCGCGTCGTACTGGTGAACCGAGCACACGTGCACGACGTCCTTGTCGGTGATGAAGCTGTAGCACGTGTTGTTGAGCACGGGCGCCGGATTCGGCGCCTGTCCCGAGAGCAGGGCGACCACCGCCGCCGCGCACACCTTGGCATGCTGGTTCGCCATGTGGCCCGACTTGGGCATGCCGGTCGCGATCTGGATCGAGTCGCCGAGGACGTGGACGTTCTTCACCTTCACCGACTCGAAGGTCAGGAAGTCGACGTCGCACCAGCGATCGTTCGCGGTGACTACGCCGGCCGATCGCGCGATCGCGCTCGCGCGCTGCGGCGGAATGACGTTGAGCACGTCCGCCCGGACGTTGTCCTGCACGTCGAATTTCGCGGTCCGCGCGGCCACGTCGACGTCGGTCAGCACGTGGTTCGGCCGGTACTCGACGATGCCCTTGTACTCCTCGGCCCAGGCCTTCTTGAAGAGCGCACCCTTCGACGTGACGTCGCCGTTGCCGTCGAGGATCAGCACCTTCGACTTCGGCTTGGCCCGCTTGAAGTACCACGCGACCTGGCAGGCGCGCTCGTACGGACCGGGCGGGCAGCGGTACGGCGCGACGGGGATCGACAACGCGTAGACGCCGCCGTCCGGCATCGCCTCCAGCTGACGGCGCAGCGCGACGGTTTGCGGTCCCGCTTTCCAGGCATGCAGGATCGTCTCCTGCGCGGCGGCATTGTCGAGCGCGGGAACCTTGTCCCACATGAAGTCCACGCCCGGCGAGAGGATGAGCCGGTCGTAGGGCAATTCCGCGCCGCCGGCGAGTTTCACGCGGCGCCGCTCGACGTCGATCGCCGCTCGCCGTGTCCCGGACGATCTTCACGCCGTGGCGCTGCGCCAGGCGATCGTAGCTCGTCGTGACATCGGCGAGCGTCCTGCTGCCGCCGAGCACGAGGTTCGACAGCGGGCACGAGATGAACTCGGCGTTGGGCTCGACGACGGTCACGTCGATCCGCCCTTCGCCCCACAGGCGGATGTACTTGGCCGCGGTCGCGCCGCCGTAGCCGCCGCCGACGACCACGACCTTGCTGCTCGCGCCGCCGATCGTCGCGCAGCCCGGGAATGGCCGCGATCGTCGATGCCGCACCGATGGCCTTGCAGGAACTTCCTTCGCTGCATGCGCATGTCCGTCTCCTCAATTCGCCCGTTGCGCCGCGAACCACGCGGCGACGAGATCGATCTGCTCGTCCGTGTAGCCCTTCGCGAGCTGCGGCATGATCGTTCCCGGGCACCCTGCCGGCCTTGAAGTCCTGCATCTTCCGGACGATCTCGTCCTTCGGCCGGCCCGCGAGGGAGACGACTTCGCCGGCGGAGACGCCGTTGGTGCCGTGGCAGTTGGCGCAGGTGGCGGCGAGACTCCGGGCGACGTTGGGGGCGCTCCCTTGCCCCGCGACAGGTGCGGCGGGCGGCAGGATCATCAGGCAGGCGACGATGAGGGGAACGGAACGCACGTTGCTCTCCTTCTCGTGAACTGCGGCAATGCCGGACGTTTGCACCGTCCGGTGCCGGTGTCAAGGGAGCCGTTCACGCCGGCGCACGACCGGGCGCGACGCGAAACTGCTAGAGTTCGGCGTCGGGTCCCGCGGCATGCGGCGACCCGACTCGGGCGATGCAAATCACCTTCCTCGGTGCGGCCGGCGAGGTCACCGGATCCTGCTATCGCGTCGACACGGGGCGCGCGCGATGCCTCGTCGACTGCGGCATGTTCCAGGGCGGTCGCGACGCCGACGCGAGGAACGCGGCGGCGCTCGATTTCGACGTCCGCGCGCTCGACTTCGTGATCGTCACGCATGCGCACATCGATCATTCGGGCCTGCTTGCCGCTCCTTGCGGCACGCGGTTCAGGGGTCCCGTCTACGCGACGCCGGCGACGATCGATCTCCTGGGCGTAATGCTGCCGGACAGCGCGCACATCCAGGAGATGGAGTTCGCGCGAAGGCAGGCGCCGGGAAGCGGGCGACCCGTCGGCCGACGCACCCCGGGCCGGGCGGTCCGTCGAGACTCGAGGCGCGGGACGATCTGCCGTTGTATTCGATCGCGGACGCGGAAGCGAGCCTGGCGCTGCTGCAGGGGGTGCCTTACGACCGGATGTTCGAGCCCGCGGCGTCGCTGCGCTTCCGCTTCCGCGACGCGGGGCACATTCTCGGCTCGTCGATCGTGGAACTGTGGGCGGACGTCGACGGCGTCACGCGCAAGGTCGTGTTCTCCGGCGATCTCGGCCAGCCGGGCCGGCCGGTGATGCACGATCCGACACCGATCACCGAGGCCGACGCGGTCATCGTCGAATCGACGTATGGCAATCGCCTGCACAAGTCGCTCGCGACGACTTACGACGAGCTCGCGCAGGTGCTCGCCGGCACGCTTCCGCGCGGCAACGTGGTCGTCCCCGCGTTCGCCGTCGGACGGACGCAGGAAGTGCTGTACGTTCTGGCGGACCTCGTGCGCCAGGACCGGGCGCCGGCGCTGACCATCTTCGTCGATTCGCCGCTCGCCACCCGCGCGACCGAGATCACCGCGAAGTACGCGACGATCCTGGATCGCGACAGCCGGGATCTCGCCGGCTGGCTCGCGCGGAACAAGGAGCGGGTACGCATACGGTTCACCGAAACGCCGCAGGAGTCGATGGCGATCAACTGCCGTGACCCGCGGCGCGGTCATCGTCGCGGCCTCCGGCATGTGCGAAGGCGGGCGAATCCGGCATCACCTGCGGCACAACCTGTCGCGCGAGGAATGCGCGATCGTGTTCACGGGGTTTCAGGCCGCCGGAACGATGGGCCGGGAAATCGTCGATGGCGCGAAACATGTGCGCCTGTTTCGCGACGACGTGCCGGTACGCGCGTCGGTCCACACGATCGGAGGGTTGTCCGCGCACGGCGACCAGGCGGCGCTCATCGCCTGGCTGTCGGCGTTTCAGCCGCCGCCGCAGCGCGCATTCGTCGTCCACGGCGAGCGGGCGACGGCGGTGGGCTTTGCCGAGCTCGTGCGCAACCGGCTGCGCTGGACCTCCGTCGAAGTGCCGGAGCGGGGCGATCGATACGACCTTGCATGACGGCGTCCGGCCGGGTGCCGTGCGGTGACTTCGCGCTTCGCGCAGCGACATGCTTGCAACGACAAAATGGAAATGATTTCCGAACGACGGGACCGACCGATTTCCTCGCGCTTTCGAGGTCAATGCCGAGAAATCATTAATGTATTCATTGGTTTGAGAAGTTGTCCTGACGGCTGGCTACGATCCCAGGTAGGCCGTTTGTCCCGCGACGCAACACGTTACTTGACCAAACATGACCACATGATTCCACCTGTCGGAAGTGTTTTTTAAGCAATTGATTTTAAGAAACAATTTGTATATTGCAATGCGATAAACTGCTTGTCAGACGGCAGCGACACTGGTAATTTGGCGCCACGTCACGAGCAAGCGGCGATCGAACTCGGTCCCGTTTGCATGTAGGGCCTGGTGCCACAACCCCATCCATGCCCGCCCGACCGGCCGAGCGATCCTCGCCGGTCCGTGCAGTGAAACGCCCGGCGACTGGGCTCGCCTCTCGTTTCACGCTGTGGAATCGATGCCCGCGCAGGGTCGCGCGCGACGATTCCGCTGACCAAAGTTCCGGACGGCCGGCAACGTGCCTTCCGGATTGGCCACAACGCACATTGATGGGAGTTGTCGATGAACTACGATCTGGAAGCGGCAAGGCTCAAGAAGGACTGGGCGGAAAATCCGCGCTGGAAAGGCATCAAGCGCGGCTATACGGCGGAAGACGTCGTGCGCTTGCGGGGCTCCGTCCACATCGAGCACACGCTTGCGCGTCGCGGCGCCGAAAAGCTGTGGAAGCTGATGCACGACGAACCGTTCGTGAACACGCTCGGCGCGCTGACGGGCAACCAGGCGCTGCAGCAGGTCAAGGCCGGCCTCAAGGCCGTCTATCTTTCGGGCTGGCAGGTTGCCGCCGACGCGAACATCGCGGGCGAGATGTATCCCGATCAATCGCTCTACCCGGCCAACTCCGTGCCGATGGTCGTGCGCCGGATCAACAATGCGTTCATGCGCGCCGACCAGATCCAGCACATGGAGGGCAAGGGCGACATCGATTTCTTCGCGCCCGTCGTTGCCGATGCCGAGGCCGGATTCGGCGGCGTGCTGAACGCGTTCGAGCTGATGAAAGTCGATGATCGAAGCGGGCGCCGCCGGCGTCCACTTCGAGGACCAGCTGGCGTCGGTGAAGAAGTGCGGCCACATGGGCGGCAAGGTGCTCGTGCCGACGCGCGAGGCGGTCGAGAAGCTGATCGCGGCGCGGCTCGCCGCCGACTGCATGGGCGTGCCGACGATCGTGCTGGCCCGCACCGACGCCGAGGCCGCCGATCTCCTCACGTCGGATGTCGACGACAACGACAAGCCGTTCTGCACCGGCGAGCGCACCGTCGAGGGGTTCTACAAGACGCGCGCCGGATTCGACCAGTCGGTGTCGCGCGGGCTCGCGTACGCCGCGTACGCGGACCTGATCTGGTGCGAGACCGGCAAGCCGGACCTGGACTTCGCGAAGCGCTTCGCCGAGGCGATCCAGGCGAAGTATCCCGGCAAGATGCTGGCGTACAACTGCTCGCCGTCATTCAACTGGAAGAAGAACCTCGACGACGGTACGATCGCGCGCTTCCAGCGCGAGCTGGGCGCGATGGGCTACCGCTTCCAGTTCATCACGCTCGCGGGGTTCCACAGCCTCAACTATTCGATGTTCAATCTCGCGCACGGCTACGCGAACAGCAACATGAGCGCGTTCGTCGAACTGCAGGAGGCCGAGTTCGCGGCGGCGGAGAAGGGATTCACCGCAGTCCGGCACCAGCGCGAAGTCGGCACCGGCTACTTCGACGCCGTGACCACGACCGTGCAGGGGAGCCAATCGTCGACGACGGCGCTCTCCCACTCGACCGAGGACGAGCAGTTCTTCGACCAGAAGAAGCCCGCCACGGAGAAGAAAGCCGCCAACGCCTAGCGCGACGGCGATCCACCGCGAAGCCGCGTCATCCGCGAGGGTGGCGCGGCTTTGTCTTTTGGTGTCGCGCGGGAGTGCAATGGCGGTGTCGCGGGCTTAGGATGAGGCATGCGCCCGCGACACCGCCATTGCACTCACGCACTCGGGCTTGGGCAGGTGCATGCCTCTGCGATAGGTGCTTTCGCTGGCAGAAGCACGATGCTGCTAGCAGAGGGGCGGGAGACTCCGCGGCGGGCGCATGCCTCATCCTAAGCCCGCGGCGGAGTCTCCCGCCCCTCTGCGTGGACCAGCGCGCGACACGCTGCGCGTTTTCTTCGCGGTGTGGCCGGATGCAGCTGCGCGCGATTCTCTCGCGGCGCTCGCGCGAATCGTGGCGGAGCAGACGAACGGGCGTGCACCTCCATCGGAAAATCTGCATCTGACGTTGGCCTTCGTGGGGGACGTCGCGGCGAACTCCGTCGGGACGCTGCGCGCGATCGGCCTCTCGGCCGCGGCGGCGGCGGCACCGTTCACGCTGACCTTGGACCGGATCGGGACATTTCGGCGAACAGGAATTGCGTGGGTCGGTGCGGCCGCGGTGCCGGCCGAACTCACACGGATGGCGCAATCCCTGGCCGATGCGCTTGTCGCTTGCGGATTCCGGATCGAGCAGCGTGCGTTCGCGCCGCACGTGACGCTGGCGCGACGATGCCGCAGGCGTTGCGACCTGGTGCCGGGCGCGCCGATCGCCTGGACAGTCAGCCGGATCGTGCTGAACGCATCTGAACAGGTACCGGGCGGGCCTGGGTATCGCGACCTTGGCGCCTGGCCGCTCGGTGGCGGCCACGAGTCCTAGCGCCGCCGCGTTTCAACGCCTGCGAGGGTTATCGGGCGCCACGATGGGCAGCCACGGCGCAATGAGGCCCCGTCCGGGAGGGTCGCGGCGGGGAAGTTCGCGGCCATGATCGGGACGGTCGCGGCCATGATCGGGGCGGTCGCGGCGAAAGTGCGGTAGGCGCGGTAACACGACAGTTGCCGGATAGATTCCGGGGTACCACCCGAGCCCGCAATCCGGCCACCCGAAGCTGCATCCGCCGTTCACCATCGGCGCGGAGACGCCGTACTGCGGCGGCGCCGCCACCTCGATGGGGTACGGAACGTACACCGGCGTGGGGATGGGCCGATACTCGATTTGCGGCGGCGCCGGACGCCGCGCGATCTCGACTTCGGTCTGGAGTTGGCGCACCCGCTCCGCGAGCGCCCGCACTTCCGCCTCGCGCAAGGCTTCGAGGGCCGTCTCGCGCGCGGCCTCGCGTGCCGCGACTGCCGCCTTGTTCTCGCGCAGGACGCTCGTCACGCGCGCGCCGTCGGGCGGCGCCAGGTTGCTGACGTTGACGCTGCCGGATTCATCGGTCCACGTGTAGATGTCCGCATGCGCAAAGGGCAACGCGCACGCGCCGGCCAGCAGCGCCGGCAGCGCGCCTCGAACCAGGGGTTTCAGCATGGCCGACCTCCGACATCGATCGGACCCATTGTAGCCCGCCTCGGTTCCGTCGCGGCCGCGACGGAACCACACTGTTGCAATCTCAGGCGACCGGCATCGTGTAATTGAGCGCGAGCCGGCCGCCGTCCGGATAGATCGTCTGACCGGTGAGGTAGGACGCGTCGTCGCTCGCGAGGAAGGCGGCGACGGCGGCGACCTCTGCGGGCTCCCCGCAACGGCCGAGCGGCGTGCGCGACAGGATCTTCCTCCGTGCGGCGTCGTCGGTGAGCACCGCGGCCTTCGCCATTTCCGTGAGAATCGTGCCGGGTCCGATCGCGTTCACGCGAATGCCGTGCGGCGCGAGCGCCACGGCCATCACTTTCGTCAGCTGGTTGATGCCGCCCTTGGACACGACGTAGGGCACCTGGTTGGGTATCGCGACGACGGCGTTCGCCGACGACATGTTGACGATCGCGCCGCGGACGCCCTGCTTTCACCATCGCTCGCGCCACCGCCTGCCCGCACAGGAACATCGATTTCAGGTTCACGGCGAGCACGCGGTCGAAGTCCTCCTCGGCGAGATCGAGGAAGTCGCAGGCGTGCGTGATGCCCGCATTGTTGACGAGCACGTCGACGCGGCCATGCCGCTCGTGCGCCCGCGCGACGATGGCCTCGACGTCGGCCTTGCGCGAGACGTCGCCGCCCACGAATTCGGCGCCCGGTATCGATGCCGCCGCGGCGGCGCCGGCGGCCTCGTCGCGATCGGCGAGCACGAGCGCCGCGCCTTCGGCGGCGAAGCGCTGCGCGCAGGCGAGGCCGATGCCGCGGGCGGCGCCCGTCACGATGGCCACGCGGTCCTGCAGTCGGGCATTGGAGGCCATCACGCGATCCTCATTCAAGTCGAAGGGGACTACAGGTCGCCACGTGCCACCGGCCGCTCGCGATCGGAGCACCACTCGCTCCACGATCCCGGATAGAGCTTGGCGCCGGGGCGCCCCGCGTGCGCCATCGCGAGCAGGTTGTGGCACGCGGTGACCCCCGAACCGCAGTAGTGCACCGCATCGGCCGCGGCGCGGCCGGCAAGGATCGCGTCGAACTCCGCCGCGAGAAGTGCGGCCGATTTGAACCGGCCCTCGGGGTCGAGGTTCGCGAGATACGGCCGATTGATCGCGCCGGGAATGTGCCCGGCGACGGGATCGAGTGGTTCGACGTCGCCGCGGTAGCGCTCGCGGGCCCGGGCGTCGACCAGGAACGAGCTGCGCGGCGTGAGGCTTGCCGCCACGAACGGCGCGTCGACGATCGACGTGAATGCGCGGGCGTCGAATGTCGAAGGCGAAGGTGCCGGCGTGTCGGTCGCGACCGGCCGGCCCTCGCGCGTCCATGCGGCAAATCCGCCGTCGAGCACGGCGACGGCTTCGTGCCCCAGCGAGCGCAGCATCCACCAGAGACGTGCCGCGTACATGCCGGCGCCCTGGTCGTACGCGACGACCTGGCTCGCGGCATCGATGCCGAGGCGGCCGAAGGACCGGGCGCAGGCATCGGCGCCGGGCAGCGGATGGCGGCCGTTGCGGCCTGTCGTGGGCCGCGGAGAGATCGCGGTCGAGGTGCACGAACCGTGCGCCCGGAAGGTGCCCGAGGCGGAATTGCGTCATGCCCCAGTCGTCGGGTTGCGATAGGTCGTGCCTCACGTCGACGACGACGAGCGACGGATCGCCGATCCGCGCCGCGAGCTCCGACGTGCCGATGAGGGTGGTGAACATGGGCAGGGGCCGGCTCGCGCTCATGGACAGGGTGCGCACGGGACCTGGGTCAGCGTGGCGTGAGATGCGCCTCGAGCTCGCGCCGCAGGAATTCGTGAAAATGCTGCATGCCGTCCTCGAGCGGCGACTGGTACGGACCTTCCTCGCTCCTGCCCTGGCGGAAGAGCGCGGTGCGGCCGGCGTCCATGCGCTCGGCGATCTCGTCGTCCTCGCGCGCGGTCTCCATGTAGGCCGCCTGCTCCGCCTCGACGAATTCGCGCTCGAACAGCGCGATGTCTTCGGGGTAGTAGAACTCGACGACGTTGGTCGTCCGGTCCACGCCGCGCGGAATCAGCGTGCTGACGATCAGCACGTGCGGATACCACTCGAGCATGACATTCGGGTAGTAGACCATCCAGATCGCGCCGTGCTGCGGAGTCTCGCCGCGATAGTAGTCGACGACGGCCTTGTGCCAGCGCGCATAGGCCGCCGACCCGGGCCGGGCGAGCCGGTTCTTCACGCCGACCGTCTGCACCGAGTACCAATCGCCGAATTCCCACTTGAGGTCGTCGCACCGGACGAACTGCCCGAGACCCGGGTGGAACGGCTCCACGTGGTAGTCCTCGAGGTACACCTCGACGAAGGTCTTCCAGTTGTAGTTGCACTCGTGAATCTCGATCCGGTCGAGAACATGGCTCGAGAAATCGAAGGCGTGCACGCGGAGCGCCGCGAGGTCGCGATGGACGTCGCGCTTGCCGTCGAACAGGAGGCCGTTCCAGTTCGTGAGCGGCGAGCGGCCGAGGTGGAGGCACGGGTTGTCGGCGAAGTGCGGCGCGCCGAGGAGCTCCCCCTTGAGGTCGTACGTCCAGCGGTGGATCGGGCACACGATGTGCGAGCCGTTGCCGCGACCCTTCAGCATGACGGCCTGCCGGTGGCGGCAGATGTTCGAGACGAGCTCGATGCCGTCGGCGTTGCGGACCAGCGCCTGCGCATTGTCGCGCGACTCGAGCGCGCAATAGTCGCCGACGTTCGGCACCATCAGCTCGTGCCCGACGTAGGAAGGCGCGCGCGGGAACAGCAGGCGCTGTTCGGCGACATGGATCGCCGGATCGCAATACCAGGAGACGGGGAGCTGCGACGCTGCACGTTGCAGCTGCGCGACGGACGCAATACGGGACATCGGCCTTGTCTCTTTCTTCGCGTGAATCGATCAAACCAACCCAACCCAACAACCCGGGACGATTACGGCGTTATCGGCCGCCCCGGACCGCTTTGCTAAGTCGGCCGCGCGAAAGGATCGCGTAAGGCCGCGTCGTCAAAAAATGCTAGTATAAATGGGCAGCGTAGAGGACGGGTCAAATCATCGCCGGAAAACTTCGCTGTCCATGCCGCGGATCGCCGGCGCTCGCGGTTTGACTGCGATGGCTTCCATCCGTTAATTTGCTCACCGCGCCGCCCGCGCGTCGATTCCTGCGACTGTTCCGGGCGCGTCGACATCATTTCGTTGCCATGGCCACTGAGCGCGTCGTTCCCGCAAGCTTCGAGGCCGCACTCTCGGAGCTCGAGACCATCGTGACCGCGATGGAGGGCGGGCAGCTGCCGCTTGCCGAATCGCTCGTGGCCTACAAGCGCGGCGCGGAACTGCTCCGTTATTGCCAGTCGACGCTGAAGGACGCGGAACAGCAGGTGCAGGTCTTCGAAAGCGGATTGCTCAAGGCATTCGAGGTGCCGACCGCCGAGGCGCCGGGAAACGATGAATCCTGATCTCGACTGGGCCGTCTGGTGCGGCGAGCGGCAGCGGCGGATCGAGGACGTGCTCGTGCGCCTCTTGCCCGGCGCGGACCAGGTCCCGACCGCGTTGTGCCGGGCGATGCGCTATGCGGTACTGGACGGCGGCAAGCGCATGCGGCCGCTCCTGGCGTACGCCGCCGGGGAACTCGTCGACGCCGCCCCCGATACCGTCGACGCCGCCGCGGCCGCGGTGGAACTCGTCCACGCGTATTCGCTCATCCACGACGACCTTCCTTGCATGGACGACGACTCGCTGCGCCGCGGCAAGCCGTCGTGTCACGTCGCGTTCGGCGAGGCGATGGCGCTCCTGGCGGGCGACGCGCTGCAGGCGCTCGCGTTCGGCGTGCTCGCCGAGGGCCGGCTCGCCGATCCGGCCAAGGCCTGCGCGCTGCTCGCCGAGGCCTCCGGCGTGCGCGGCATGGCCGGCGGGCAGGCGGTCGACCTCGCGAGCGTGGGCGCGACGCTGTCGCTGGACGAACTGGAAACGATGCACCGGATGAAAACGGGCGCGTTGATTCGCGCGTCGGTGCGGCTAGGCGCCGCGTGCGGCCGGCCGCTCAAGGGCGAGGAGCGCGCGGCGCTCGATGCCTATGCGGCCGCCGCCGGGCTCGCGTTCCAGGTCACGGACGACGTGCTCGATGTGGAAGGCTCGGCGCAATCGCTCGGCAAGACGGCCGGCAAGGACGTCGCCCACGGCAAGCCGACGTTCGTCGCCTGCCTGGGCGTCGCCACGGCCCGCGAGCGCGCGGAGCACTTGCGCGTCGAAGCACGAGCGGCGCTGGCGCCCTTCGGCGGCGCCGGACGGCGCCTCGGCGAGCTCGCCGACTGGATCGTGCTGCGCAAGAATTGATGTATCCGCTGCTCGACACCATCGACTCGCCGGCGGCGCTGCGCCGTCTTCCCGCCGAGTCGCTCCCGGAGCTCGCCCGCGAGCTGCGGGCGTTCGTCTTGAGCTCGGTGGCGCAGACCGGCGGCCACCTGTCGTCGAATCTCGGCACCGTCGAGCTCACCATCGCGCTCCACTACGTGTTCGACACGCCGCGCGATCGCATCGTGTGGGACGTCGGCCACCAGACCTACGCGCACAAGATCCTGACGGGCCGTCGCGCGGACATGAGCCGGCTGCGGATGGCGGGCGGGCCGTCGGGCTTTCCGCGCCGTTCGGAGAGCGAGTACGACACGTTCGGCACCGCGCATTCGTCGACGTCGATCTCGGCGGCGCTCGGCATGGCGATCGCCGCGAAGCGCAGCGGCGAGCCGCGCAGCGTGGTCGCCGTGATCGGCGACGGCGCGATGAGCGCCGGCATGGCGTTCGAGGCGCTGAACAACGCCGGCATCGCCGGCGCCGACCTGCTCGTCATCCTCAACGACAACGAAATGTCGATCTCGGAGCCGGTGGGCGCGTTGAACGGCTACCTCGCCAGGCTCCTCGCCTCGCGCCTGTACAACACGGTGCGCCGCGGCGGCAAGGAAGTGCTGTCGAAGCTCCCGCCGGTGAAGGAGCTCGCCAAGCGCGGGGAAGAGCACATGAAGGGCATGGTGCTGCCCGGCACGCTGTTCGAGGAATTCGGCTTCAACTACATCGGACCGATCGACGGGCACGACGTCGACATGCTGAGCGAAGACGCTCGCCAACGTGAGGGTGCTGAAGGGGCCGCAACTCCTGCACGTGATCACGAAGAAAGGCTACGGTTACGCGCGCGCCGAGGATGCTCCGATCCTCTACCACGGCGTGACGAAATTCGACCCGGCGATCGGCTTCGCGCCGAAGGCCGGCGCCAAGCCGGCCTACACGACCGTCTTCGGCGACTGGCTCTGCGACATGGCGACGGCCGATCCGCGCCTCGTCGCGATCACGCCGGCGATGCGCGAGGGCTCGGGACTCGTGCGCTTCTCCCAGGAGTTTCCGGAACGCTACTTCGACGTCGGCATCGCCGAGCAGCATGCGGTGACGTTCGCCGCCGGTCTCGCTTGCGAGGGCATGAAGCCCGTCGTCGCCATCTACTCGACGTTCCTGCAGCGCGCCTACGATCAGCTGATCCACGACGTGGCGCTGCAAAATCTCCCGGTCGTGTTCGCGATCGACCGCGCCGGCATCGTCGGCGCGGACGGCGCGACGCACATGGGCGCGTTCGATCTTTCGTACCTGCGCTGTCTTCCCAACATGACGGTGATGGCGCCCGCCGACGAGAACGAATGCCGGCAGATGCTCTACACGGCGTTCACGCTCGACACGCCGACGGCCGTGCGGTATCCGCGCGGGAGCGGCCCCGGCGTCGCGATTGCCGCGGCCATGACCGCGCTGCCGGTGGGCAAGGGCGAAGTGCGCCGCACGACGTCGCGGCGGACGAACCGGATCGCGATCCTGGCCTTCGGCAGCATGCTCGCGCCGGCGCTCGGCGCCGCGGAGGAGCTCGACGCGACCGTCGCGAACATGCGCTTCGTGAAGCCGCTCGACGTCGATCTCGTGTCGCAGCTCGCGATGGAGCACGACATGCTCGTCACGATCGAGGAAAACGTCGTGGCCGGGGGCGCGGGCAGCGCTGTCGGCGAAGCGCTCGCGGCCCATGGCATCCTGATCCCGCTCTTGCAGCTCGGATTGCCCGACGCGTTCGTCGACCACGGCGATCCGGCGCAGCTCCTCGCGGATTGCGGGCTCGACGTCCGCGGCATCGTCGCCTCCGTCAACTCGCGGTTCGGACAGCGGCGGACGGACCCGCTCGGCCAAGCCCGCTGCGTAGCCCGCGTCGTCGCGACGCCCGATGCGTCCCATCGCGATCTTCCGCTTTTCCCGCACCGAAGGGCCCGGCCTATTTCGCCGACTGGCTCGATGCCCGCGGACTCGCCTGGCAGCTGGTCGCGCTCGACGAGGGCGCGCCGATGCCCGTCGATCCGCGCGCGTTCGCCGGGATCGCGCTGATGGGCGGCCCGATGAGCGTGAACGACGGGCTGCACTGGCAGGCGCCGCTTCGAGCGCTGTTGCGCGCGGCGGTCGACCGCGAGATCCCGGTGCTCGGCCATTGCCTCGGCGGGCAGTCGCTCGCGCAGGCGCTGGGGGCGCCGGTCACGCGCGCGCCCGTCGCCGAGATCGGCTGGCTTCCGGTCGATGTCTGCGACGAGTCCGCCCGGCGGGAATGGTTCGGCGGGCGCGCGGCGTTCACGACCTTCGAGTGGCACTACGACGCGTTCGCGCTGCCCGCCGGCGCGACGCCCGTGCTCACCAACGCGTTCAATGCGCACCAGGCCTATGTGGTCGCGGGACGGCACATCGGCTTCCAGTGCCACATCGAGATGACCGAAGCGCTCGTCGAAACCTGGCTCGCGAGCGGAGCGGACGAGCTTCCCGCGGAGTCGACGCCCGCCACGCAGAGCGCCGCCGACATCCGCCGCGACCTGGCCGCGCGCGTCGCCGCGCTGCATGCCGTCGCGGACGACGTCTACGCGCGATGGGCGCAGGGACTCGCCCGGTAGCGCCGGTTCGCGGTCAGGCCGCGGCCGAGCGCAGCGGACGCCACGGGCGCGGCGCCCGGTAGAGCAGAAAGGCGACGACGCTCACGTTGAGGAGGTTCCACGCGATGCCGTTGATGAACGCGGCGCGATAGGAGCCCGTGAGGTCGAAGATCGCGCCGGACATCCAGCCGCCGAGCGCCATGCCGAAGAGCGTGGCCATCAGCACCGTGCCGACGCGCGCGCCGGCCTCCCTGGGCGTGAAGTACTCGCGCACGACCAGCGCGTACGCGGGCACGATGCCGCCCTGGAAGAGGCCGAAGAGCGCCGAGACGACGTAGAGCGTGGTCAAGCCGCCGTAGGGCACGAACAGCAGCAGCGCGACGCCCTGGAGGATCGAGCCCAGCAGCAGCGTGCGCAGGCCGCCGATGTGATCGGAGATCCAGCCCGAGCCCAGGCGGCTCACGATGCCGAAGCCCAGCATCAGCGAGAGCATCTCGGCTCCGCGCGCCGCGCCGAAGCCGAGATCGCTGCAGTAGGCGACGATATGCACCTGCGGCATCGACATCGCGACGCAACAGGCGACTCCGGCGACGCACAGCAGCGCCTGCAGCGCGGCCGGCGAAAAGCCGAGTGGGCGTTCGGACACCGAGGCCGCGACCGGCGACCCGGTCGCCGGCGCCTTCGACCGCAGTCGCGTCGGCGATCGGCGGGCGCGGCCGCAGCACGAACGCGAGCGGCAGCATCGCGACCAGGCAGAAGACGCCGACGCCGACGTACGTCTGCCGCCAGCCGACGCTGTCGATGAAATGCTGCAGGATGGGCGGCCACACGGCGCCGGCCAGGTAGTTGCCGCTCATGCAGATCGCGACGGCGATGCCGCGGCGGCGCGTGAACCACAGCGACGTGTCCGCCACCAGCGGCACGAACGTCGCCGACACGCCGAGGAAGCCGATCAGCGCGCCTTGCGCCAGCGTGAACTGCCACAGGTTCGCGGCCGACCCGGCCGCGATGAAGCCGGCGCCGAGGCCCAGCGTGCCGGTCGAAGACCGCGACCATCACGCCGAAACGATCGGACAGCCGGCCCATGAGAATGCCGCCGAAGCCGAAGCCGATCATCGTCAGCGTGTACGGCAGCGACGCGTCCCCGCGCGCCACGCCGAACTCCGCCTGCAGGCGCGGCAGCACTACGGCGACCGAGTACATGCCCGACCCGCCGATGGTCATCAGCAGCAGCGACACCGCCAGCCGGGCCCAGGCGTAGGGCGACTCGATTTCGCGTCGCGTGAGATCGTGCGTATCCATTTCGAGGGACGGAACTTATCATAGGCGGTCTCGCCCTCGACGTTCGCCCTCGCCTTGCCATGCCACGGATTCAAGCGCTGCCCGACCACCTCATCAATCAGATCGCCGCGGGCGAGGTCGTCGAGCGCCCCGCCGCGGCGCTCAAGGAGCTGCTCGAGAATGCGCTCGACGCGGGCGCGACCCAGATCGACGTGGATCTCGAGGGCGGCGGCATCCGGCGCATCCGTGTCGCCGACAACGGCGCCGGCATCGCCCGCGACGAGCTGGCGCTCGCGGTGGAGCGGCATGCGACGTCCAAGCTCGCGACGGCGGACGATCTCGACGCGATCGCGACGCTGGGTTTTCGCGGCGAGGCGCTGGCGTCGATCGCGGCGGTGTCGCGGTTCGCGCTCGCGTCGCGCGCGGCGGCGGCGCCGCATGCGTGGCGCATCGAGGTCGACGGCGGCAATGTCGGGCCCGACCGCGCCGGCGGCGATTGCGGCCGGCACGACGGTGACGGTGCAGGAGCTCTACTTCAACACGCCGGCGCGGCGGAAGTTCCTGCGCACGGAAGCGACCGAATGGGGCCACTGCGACGAGGCGTTCCGCCGCATCGCGCTCGCGCATCCGGACGTCGGCTTCACGCTGCAGCACAACGGGCGCCTGATGCAGCGGCTGCAGGCGCACGGCCGGCGGGCGCGCGTTGCCGCGCTGCTCGGCGCGGCGTTCGTCGAAGGCGCCGCGACGGTCGACGCCGAAGCGGGACCGCTCCGGATCGCGGGCTTCGCCGTGCAGCCGGCTTACGCGACCCAGGTGTCGGGCCAATACGTGTTCGTCAACGGCCGCTTCGTCCGCGACCGCATGGTGGTGCACGCGCTGCGCGAAGCCTATCGGGACGTGCTGCATCACGACCGGCAGCCGGCGTACGCGCTGTGGCTCGCGCTCGATCCGCGGCACGTCGACGTCAACGTGCATCCGCAGAAGAGCGAGGTGCGCTTCCGCGAATCCGGCGCAGTGCACCAGTTCGTCCAGCACGCCGTGTCGCGCGCGCTCGCGGCGACCGCCGCGGTGCAGCCCGCCGGTCTCGGCGGCGGAAAAGCTCGGGCTCGCGTCGGCGCGCGTGCCTCCGCTCGTGCCCGACGACGCCGCCGGTGCGCGCGTGGGGCGCGCGCCGGTCGTCCTACGATGCGCCCCGCCAGGGAACGATCGCGCTCGGGGCCGCCGAGTCCGCGACGTTCTACGCGAAGCTCTTCGGCCCGCGCGAGGTGAACCGCGACGACCGGCCCGATCTGCCGGAGACCGACGACGCGCATCCGCTGGGCTTCGCACTCGCCCAGCTCCACGGCATCTACGTGCTGGCGCAGAACCGCGCCGGCGTCGTGCTCGTCGACATGCATGCGGCGCACGAGCGCATCGTCTACGAGCGCCTGAAGCGGGCGCTCGATGCGAGCGTGCCGGTGCAGCCGCTGCTGGTGCCGGCGACGTTCACGGCGATCTCCGCTCGAAGTGGCGGCCGCCGACGAGCACGCCGAGACGCTCGATCGCCTGGGATTCGCGATCACGATCCTCGGTCCGGCCACGCTCGCGGTTCGCGGCGTGCCCGCGCCGCTCGCCGACGCCGATGCGGCGACCCTGGCGCACGCGGTGCTCGCCGACCTCCGCGAATTCGGCGGCAGCGAGGTGCTGACCGCCCATCGCGACGAGCTGCTCTCGACGATGGCCTGCCACGCCGCCGTGCGCGCCAACCGCAGCCTCACCGTCGCCGAGATGAATGCGCTGCTGCGCGAGATGGAAGCGACCGAGCGGGCGGGCCAGTGCAACCACGGCCGGCCGACGTGGTACCAGTTGACGCTTGCGGATCTCGATCGCGTCTTCATGCGGGGAAGATAGCCGGATGAGCGCCGCATCGTGCGCCGGAGGCGCCTGCCGCGTGCGGGTTCGCGGCGGGCGCAGGCCTGATGCCTACGCCCGCCCGCGAACCCGCACGCGGCAGGCCGCGCAACTCCGCCCGTTAAGGCGCACGGCGTGGCCGAATTGGAGATTCCGGCGGTGCTGCTGATGGGGCCGACCGGCTCCGGCAAGTCGGCGCTCGCCATGGCGCTCGCCGAGCGCTTCAACGGTCGAAATCGTCAGCGTGGATTCGGCGCAGGTCTATCGCGGGATGGACATCGGCACGGCGAAGCCCGACGCCTCGGCACGCGCGCAGAGTGCGCCACCACCTCATCGATATCCTCGATCCGGTCGACGCGTATTCGGCGGCGCGCTTTCGCGCCGATGCGATGGACGCGATCGCCGCCATCCGGTCGCGGGGTGCGATTCCGCTGCTGGTCGGCGGCACGATGCTCTACTTCAAGGCGTTGCGCGACGGCCTGTCGACGCTGCCCGCCGCCGATCCCGCGATACGCGCGCGCCTCGACGCGCGGGCGGCAACCGAAGGGTGGGCCGCGCTCCACGCCGAGCTCGCGCGAGTCGATCCCGTCACCGCCGCGCGACTCGAAGCCCATGGACGCGCAGCGCATCCAGCGCGCGCTCGAGGTGCACGAGATTTCGGGCCGGCCGCTTTCGCAATTGCAGGGCGCGCGCGAAGCAGGCGGCGGGCCGGGACCGGACGATCGCGGTTGCGCTCATGCCGTCGGATCGCGCCGCGTTGCACCGGGCGATCGCCGCGCGATTCGACGCGATGCTCGCGGCCGGTCTCGTGGCCGAGGTCGCGGCACTGCGCGCGCGCCATGCGCTGACACCGGACATGCCGTCGATGCGTTGCGTCGGCTACCGCCAGGCGTGGGCGTTTCTCGACGGCGAGATCGATGCCGCGACGCTCCGCGCGAGCGGCAATTGCGGCGACGCGGCAATTGGCGAAGCGCCAGTACACGTGGCTCCGGGCGACGACGGCGACGGCGTTCGAACCTTCGGCGCCGCAGCGTCGCCGACCGCGTGGCGGACTTCCTGGCGCGCGAGGGGCTGCCCCGCGCCTGACAGCGCAATGCTGCCGTGCAATAATCCATGCTTTCGATCGCGGCGCCCGGAGAACCGGGGCAGCCCTGCCACCATGAACGCGCGCACTCTGTACGACAAACTCTGGGACGCCCATGTCGTCCGCGCGGAAGCGGACGGCACGTCGCTCATCTACATCGACCGTCATCTGGTGCACGAGGTGACGAGCCCGCAGGCGTACGAAGGCCTGCGGCTCGCCGGCCGCAAGCCGTGGCGGGCCGCGTCGATCGTCGCCACCGCCGACCACAACACGCCCACGCGCGATTGGGACCAGGGCATCCGCGATCCCATCTCGCGCACGCAGGTCGAAACGCTCGACGCCAACATCAAGGCGCACGGCGCCAAGGCGTATTTTCCGTTTCGCGATCGGCGCCAGGGGATCGTCCATGTGATCGGCCCCGAACAGGGGGCGACACTCCCCGGGATGACGGTGGTCTGCGGCGACTCGCACACCAGCACGCACGGCGCGTTCGCGGCGCTCGCGTTCGGCATCGGCACCTCCGAAGTCGAGCACGTGCTCGCGACGCAGTGCCTGCTGATGAAGAAGGCGAAGTCGATGCTGGTGCGGGTCGACGGCGTGCTGCCGGCGGGCGTCACCGCCAAGGACATCGCGCTCGCGGTGATCGGAAAGATCGGCACCGCCGGCGGCACCGGCCACGCGATCGAATTCGCGGGCGCGGCCATCCGCGCGCTCTCGATGGAAGGCCGCATGACGGTCTGCAACATGGCGATCGAGGCGGGGGCGCGCGCCGGCATGATCGCCGTCGACGACAAGACGATCGAGTACCTGCGCGGGCGTCCCTTCGCGCCGGCCGCGGCGCATTGGGATCGCGCGGTCCGCGCACTGGCGCACGCTCTCGAGCGACGAAGGGGCACGGTTCGACACCGTCGTGACGCTCGACGCCGCGGCGCTGAGCCCGCAGGTCACGTGGGGCACGTCGCCGGAAATGGTCGTCTCGATCGACGGCCGCGTGCCGGACCCCGACCGCGAAAAGGACGCCGGACGGCGCGACGGCATCGAGCGGGCGCTGACCTACATGGGGCTCACGCCGAACACGCTGATGACCGACATCGGCATCGACAAGGTGTTCATCGGCTCGTGCACCAACTCGCGGATCGAGGACCTGCGCGCGGCGGCGTGGGTGGCGCGCGGCCGGCGCGTGGCGTCGTCGGTGAAGCTCGCGCTGGTGGTCCCCGGTTCGGGCCTCGTGAAGGCGCAGGCCGAGCGCGAGGGACTGGACAAGGTGTTCCGCGACGCGGGCTTCGACTGGCGCGAGCCCGGGTGCTCGATGTGCCTCGCGATGAACGACGACCGGCTCGAGCCGGGCGAGCGCTGCGCGTCGACGTCGAACCGCAATTTCGAGGGCCGGCAGGGCACCGGGGGCCGCACCCATCTCGTGAGCCCGGCGATGGCCGCCGCCGCGGCGATCGCCGGCCACTTCGTCGACGTGCGTCGACTGGTCTGATCGATGGAGCCCTGATGGAACCTTTCGCCTCCATACCGGGCTGGTCGCGCCGCTCGACCGCGCCAATGTCGACACCGACTCGATCATCCCGAAGCAGTTCCTGAAGTCGATCAAGCGGTCGGGCTTCGGTCCGAACCTGTTCGACGCGTGGCGTTATCTCGACCGCGGCGAGCCCGGCATGGACAACGACCAGCGTCCGCGCAACCCGGATTTCGTGCTGAACGAGCCGCGCTACCAGGGGGCGAGCATTCTCCTCGCGCGGCGCAACTTCGGCTGCGGCAGCTCGCGCGAGCACGCGCCGTGGGCGCTCGCCGACTACGGCTTTCGCGCGGTGATCGCGCCGTCGTATGCCGACATCTTCTACAACAACTGCTGCAAGAACGGCTTGCTGCCGATCGTGCTGTCCGAGTCGCAGGTGGACCGGCTGTTCGATGCGGTCAAGGCGTTTCCCGGCTTCAGGCTCGTCATCGATCTCGAGCGCCAGACGGTGGCGAGCGTGGACGGCGCGCATGTCCTTCGGCTTCGACATCGACGCCTTCCGCAAGCATCGCCTCGTCAACGGCCTCGACGACATCGGGCTCACGCTGCAGCACGCCGACGCCATCCGCGAGTTCGAGGCGAAGCGCCTCGCCGATCTGCCGTGGCTCGCGTAGGGCTCTCGTGTGAAGATCGCGATTCTCCCCGGCGACGGCATCGGCCCCGAGATCGTGGCCGAGGCCGTGCGCGTGCTGGACGTGCTGCGGCGCGGAGGCCTCGCGATCGAGAGCGACACGGCGCCGATCGGCGGCGCAGGCTACGACGCCGCGAAGGTGCCGCTGCCCGAGTCGACCCTCGCGCTCGCGCGAAACGCCGACGCCGTGCTGCTGGGCGCCGTCGGCGGGCCGAAGTACGACACGCTGCCGCGTCCGCTGCGGCCGGAACAGGGCATCCTCGGGATCAGGAAGGCGCTCGGACTCTTCGCGAACCTGCGCCCGGCGCTTCTCTACCCCGAGCTCGCGGCGGCCTCGACGCTGAAGGCCGAGGTGGTCGCCGGGCTCGACCTCATGATCATCCGCGAGCTCACCGGCGACATCTATTTCGGCGAGCCGCGCGGCCGCCGCAAGAATGCCGCGGGCGAGGACGAAGGCTTCGACACGATGCTCTACAGCGTCCCGGAAATACGCCGCATCGCGCGCGTGGGGTTCGAGACCGCGCGCTCGCGCGGCAAGCGGCTGTGCTCGGTCGACAAGGCCAACGTGCTCGACACCAGCATCCTGTGGCGCGAGGTCGTGACCGCCATGGCGAAGGACTATCCCGACGTCGCGCTGACGCACATGTACGTGGACAACGCGGCGATGCAGCTCGTGCGCAACCCGAAGCAGTTCGACGTGATCGTCACCGGCAATCTCTTCGGCGACATCCTGTCCGACGAGGCGTCGATGCTCGCCGGGTCCATCGGCATGCTGCCGTCCGCCTCGCTCGACGCTTCGGCCAAGGGCCTCTACGAGCCGATCCACGGCTCGGCGCCCGACATCGCGGGCCAGGACAAGGCCAATCCGCTGGCGACGATCCTGTCGCTCGCGATGATGTTCCGGTACACGTTCGCGCGCGCGGACGTGGCCGACCGGATCGAGCGGGCCGTTCGCGCGGTGCTCGCGAAGGGCCTGCGGACCGGCGACATCGCGATGCCGGGCGAGAAGATCGTCGGCACGCGCGCGATGGGCGAAGCGGTGGCCGCGGCGCTGGCGGCTCGAATGAATCGTTCGAACCGGAATAGATCATGCGCGTAGGATTTGTCGGCTGGCGAGGCATGGTGGGCTCCGTCCTGATGCAGCGGATGCTCGAGGAGCGGGATTTCGATCTGATCGAGCCCGACGTTCTTCACGACGTCGAACGTCGGCGGCAAAGGGCCCGCCATCGGACGCGACACGCCGCCGCTCAAGAATGCGACCGACCAGAAGGCGCTCGCCGCGCTCGACGCGATCGTCACCTGCCAGGGCGGCGACTACACGAACGACGTGCTGCCGAATCTGCGCGCGTCCGGGTGGAAGGGCTACTGGATCGATGCGGCGTCCGCGCTGCGCATGAAGGACGACGCGGTGATCATCCTCGACCCCGTCAACCGGGACGTGATCGATGCCGCGCACGCGAAGGGCGTGAAGAATTTCATCGGCGGCAACTGCACGGTGAGCCTCATGATGATGGCGCTCGCCGGGCTGTTCCGGCACGACGCCATCGAGTGGATGACCTGCATGACGTACCAATCGGCGTCCGGCGCCGGCGCGCAGAACATGCGCGAGCTCCTCGTGCAGATGGGCGAGGCGCACATGGCGGCGCGCGGCCTGCTCGAGGATCCGTCGTCGGCGATCCTCGACATCGACCGCGAGGTGGCCGGCATCCTGCGCGATCCGAATTTTCCGAAGGAGCATTTCGGCGTCCCGCTCGCGGGCAGCCTCATTCCCTGGATCGACCGGGACATGGGCGACGGAATGAGCCGCGAGGAGTGGAAGGGCGGCGTCGAGACGAACAAGATCCTGGGCCGCGGTCACGGGTCGGGCAAGCGCGCGATCCCGGTGGATTCGATCTGCGTGCGCATCGGCGCGATGCGCTGCCACAGCCAGGCGCTGACGATCAAGCTCACGCGCGACATCCCGCTCGCCGAGATCGAGGCGATGCTCGCCGGCGGCAACGACTGGGTGCGCGTCGTTCCCAATACCCGGCCGACAGCATCCGGCGACTCACGCCGGCCGCGGTGACCGGATCGCTGGAAGTGCCGATCGGCCGGCTGCGCAAGCTCGCGATGGGCGGCGAATACCTCGGCGCGTTCACCGTGGGCGACCAATTGCTGTGGGGCGCCGCCGAACCGCTGCGGCGCATGATACGGATTCTGCTCGGGCGTTGACGGCCCTCTTTTGCGGCGGTTCAACCGCAGTTCGGCGCGGACGCGCCGTTTGATGACGTTTCGTGCCTCGGCACAGGCGTCGCCGTCGGGCGATGCCGCCGCGGACCTCGGGAACGAAATGCAACAGCGAAGGCAGCGGGCCCGGGTTGCTCCGCGTCGCCCACATGCGGTACAAGATCTAGCGCGAGTCGATCCGTGCCATGCTAGCGGTTGCGCCTCATGTTCGGGGCCGTCGTGGAGTCGGTGTGGCGCCGACACGAGGACGGCGCGTAAAACTCAAGCTAATACCGAGGTTTAGCTTGCGTCGCTAAACCCATGATGTTATGTTAGCTTGCACAATCCGAATTCTCGGAAGGGGCCGGCATGCGAGCAAAACCCATCCTTTCATTGACCCTGCTGGCGGCGGCGCTTGCCTTGCCGGGCACGGCAGCCTCGGTCGGCTTGGGCAAGATGACCTTGCAATCGTCGCTCGGTCAGCCACTGTCGGCGCAGATCGAACTCACGTCGGTCACGAAAGAGGATCTCGGTTCGGTCACCGCGCGCATCGCGGATTCGTCGCTCTACCGCCAGAACAATCTCAAGTACCAGGGCGTCCTGTCGCGGGCGCGCGTCGCGATCGAACGTCTGCCCAACGGCGAAGCCGTTCTCAAGGTCACGACGAGCTCCAGCGTCGTCGAGCCGTATCTCGACCTGCTGGTCGAGGTCAACTGGGCGTCCGGTCGCGTCGTGCGGGCGTACACGTTCCTCCTCGATCCTCCGGGCATGCCCGCCGCGCCCGCCGATCGAGCCCGTGACGCCGCCGCGCGTCGGTGCCGGCGCTGCAGCGCACGGCGGCGGCCCCGGCCATGGCGCGCCGTCGCGAGCGCGGCCGCGCACGGGCGGGTCCGGCAACAGTTACACCGTTCGCCGCGGCGATACGCTGTCGCGGATCGCCGGCGAATACAAGCCGCCGGGTGCGACGCTCGAGCAGATGCTGGTCGCGCTCTTCAACAGCAATCCGACCGCTTTCGACGGCAACATGAACCGGCTGCGCGCGGGCGCGATCCTCAACATTCCGAGCGCCGACGCAGGCCGCGGCAACGCCGCCGGGCGAGGCCGCGAAGACCGTGCGCCTCCAGGCCTCCGATTGGCGCAGCTACCAGGACAAGGTTGCAGGTGCGGCGCCGCCCGTCCGAAGGCGCGGGCGCCCGCGTCGCCGGCGGAAAGATCGGCACGACGGTCGAAGAGAAGGTCCCGGCCGCAGCGCCGGGTCGCGATCAGCTCAAGGTGTCGCCGCAGGCGGGCAAGGGCGCGCCGGGTCTCCGCCGCCGAAGAGGTGGTGGCGCGCGACAAGGCGCTGAAGGAAGCGCAGACGCGCATCAACGATCTCGAAAAGACCCTGAAGGATCTGCAGAAGGCGCTCGAGCTCAAGGGACAGCCGCGGCGCGCAGGTCTGGCGCAGGAAGGCAAGGCGCCGGAACCCCGAAGGCCGAGCCGCCCAAGGCCGAGCCGCCCAAGGCCGAGCCGCCCAAGGTCAGCGGCTCCCGCACCGCGACATGAAGGCACCCGAGCCGCCGAAGGTGGCCGTCCCGGCGGCGGTCGAGCCGCCGAAGGTCGGCACCGCCTCGCCAAGGCCCCGGCGCCCAAGGCCGACGGCGCCAAGGCGCCGACGAAGGAATCGTCGCTGATCGACGATATCGTCGGCAGCACGCCGGGCTGGGTGATCGGCGGCGGCGCGTTCGCCGCGCTGGCCGGCGTCGCGGCGCTGATCGCCGCGCGGCGGCGCAGGACCGTCAAGTTCGAAGACAGCATCATCGGCGGCACCGACATCAAGACCAACACCGTGTTCGGCTCGACCGGCGGCGGCGTCGTCAATACGGGCGAGAATTCGCTCGCCACCGATTTCAGCCGCGAGGGTCTCGGCAGCATCGACACGGACGAAGTCGATCCGATCGCCGAGGCCGAGGTGTATCTCGCCTACGGGCGCGACGCGCAGGCCGAGGAAATCCTCAAGGACGCGCTCAAGAAGGATCCGCAGCGCCAGGAAATCTACCTGAAGCTGCTCGAGATCCACGCGCAGCACAACAAGCCGTCGGCGTTCGAGACGGTCGCGGCGGAGCTCTATTCCGTTTCGCAGGGCAAGGGCGAGGCCTGGCAAAAGGCCGTGACGCTCGGCCGCCAGCTCGACCCGAACAATCCGATGTTCGGTGAAGGCGCGGGCGCCGCGGCGGCTGCCGCGGCCGCGGCCACGGGTGCCGGCATCGGCGCCGCCGCCTCCTGCGGCAATCCCGAGAAGGCCAAGGACGTCCGCGCGCGGCGGCGGTGGCACGTCGTCCGACGATCGCGAAGGAACTCGAAAGCGACAGCGCGCTCGACTTCCGCTTCGACGAGGACGTGTCGATCTCGCGGACCGGCAACACGACCAAGGCGCAGATCGAGGCGATCGACGCCGCCGAACGCGAATTCGAGGAATCCGCGAAGCACCTCCAGGGAGGCGGACCGAAGCCGGCCGCGGCAGACCCGCTCGAAGCGACCTATGGGCATGGGCACCGCGGCGACGAAGCCCGCCGGTCGCGCGAAGCGCCGCCTTCCGGCGATCTCGATTTCCGCCTCGATCCCCACACCGGCGGATTGCTCGACGACAAGGCGGCGAAGCTGACCAAGGACGATTCCGTTTCGCCGGCGCTCGCGCGGCCGCAGGCGGCGATCGACCTCGACAAGCTCGACCTCGCGTTCGGCCCCGCGAGCACGCGACGTTCGAGGACCCGACGCCCTCGGTGCTCGACGGACAATGGCACGATGCCGCGACCAAGCTCGATCTCGCCAAGGCGTATCAGGAAATGGGCGATGTCGAAGGCGCCCGCGAAATCCTGCAGGAAGTGCTGCACGAGGGCGACGACACGCAGAAAGCCGAAGCCCAGGTGCTCCTGGCGAAGCTCGGCTGAGCACGATTCTCGCGCAGCGAAGCGGGCGGCGGAAGCGACATCCGCCGCCCGTTGCATTTCAGCCGCGCGCGGCGATCCGACTGGCGACGCCCTAACACCCGACCATGCGCATCGCCCTCGGACTCGAATATTGCGGCCGGACGTTCACCGGCTGGCAGTCGCAGCCGGACGGACGCGGCGTGCAGGATGCGCTCGAGCGGGCGCTCGCGGCCATCGCGGATGCCCAGGTCCGCACGATCGCGGCCGGCCGCACCGATACCGGCGTGCACGCGACGATGCAGGTCGTCCACTTCGACGTCGAGGCCGCCCGTCCGGACAGCGCGTGGGTGCGCGGCGTCAATTCGAATCTGCCGGCCGACGTCGGCGGTGCTCTGGGCGCGGCCGGTGGCCGCCGAATTCCATGCGCGCTTCGACGCCGTCCGCCGCCACTACACCTACCTCCTGTGCGCGCGCGACGTCCGCCCGGCGCTGCTCGCGGGGCGCATCGGCTGGTACCATCGCAGCCTCGATGTCGCGGCGATGCAGGAGGCCGCCGGCGCGCTGGTCGGCACGCACGACTTTTCCGCCTTCCGGGCCGCGGAATGCCAGGCGAAGTCGCCGATCCGCACGCTGTCGCATCGCTCGCCATCGCGACGACCGGCGAGTGCATCCGCTTCGAATTCTGCGCCAATGCCTTCCTCCACCACATGATCCGCAACATCGTCGGCGCGCTGGTGTACGTCGGCGCGGGCAAGCATCCTGCCGGCGTGGATCGGCGAGCTCCTCGCCGGCCGCGATCGCACGCGCGCGGCGCCGACGTTCGCCCCGGACGGTCTCTACTTCACCGGCGTGGAGTACGACGCGAAGTGGAGCCTGCCGCCGACGCGCCGCCCCGTCGCGCTCCCGCTCGGATGATGGGCCTCAACGCTCAGCTCGTGCGCTGCGCCATGCCTCGCACGCGCGTCAAGATCTGCGGCATCACCGCGCGTCGACGACGCCCTCGCCGCGGTGCGCGCGGGCGCCGACGCGATCGGCTTCGTGCTGTGGCCGGGTTCGCCGCGCGTCGTCGCGGCAGCGGAGGCGCGCGCGATCGCATCGGCGCTGCCGCCGTTCGTGACGATCGTCGGGCTCTTCGTCGACCCGACGCCCGATCATGTGCGCGAGGCGGTGGCCGAGGTGCCGCTCGATCTCCTCCAGTTCCACGGCGCGGAGGCCCCGGACTTCTGCCGCTCGTTCGGGCGGCCGTACATCAAGGCCGTGCCCGTCGGCGCGAATGCCACGCGGGTCGATTTGCTAGAATACGCGGCCCGCTATCCCGACGCCCGCGGGCTGTTGTTCGACGCGCCGCCGTCCGGCGGATTGCCCGGCGGCACCGGGCAGACGTTCGACTGGCACGCGCTGCCGCAGGATTTGCCGCGGCCGCTGGTGCTGTCCGGCGGGCTCACCGCCGCGAACGTCGGCGAGGCGATCCGCCGAATGCGGCCGTGGGCGGTGGATGTCTCCAGCGGCGTCGAGGCGATCGGCGCCGACGGCAAGCGCCGATCAGGGGCCGCAAGGATCCGGCACGGATCGTCGCTTTCATCGAGGCGGTGCGCAATGCAGATGACTGATCTTCCGTACGACCTTCCCGACGCCGCCGGCCATTTCGGGCCGTATGGCGGCGTCTTCGTCGCCGAGACGCTGATGCGTGCGTTGGACGATCTCCGGGACCAGTACGCGCACTACCGGAACGATCCCGCCTTCGTCGCCGAGTTCGAGGACGAGCTCGCGCACTACGTCGGCCGGCCGTCGCCCGTGTACCACGCGAAGCGCCTGTCCGAGAAAGCGGGCGGCGCGCAGATCTGGCTGAAGCGCGAGGACTTGAATCACACCGGCGCGCACAAGATCAACAACTGCATCGGCCAGGCGCTCCTCGCGAAGCGCCTCGGCAAGCCGCGCGTGATCGCGGAGACGGGCGCCGGGCAGCACGGCGTGGCCGCCGCGACCGTCGCCGCGCGCTTCGGGATGGAATGCGTCGTCTACATGGGGTCCGAGGACATCGTGCGGCAGGAGCAGAACGTCTTCCGGATGAAGCTCCTGGGCGCGACCGTGGTGCCGGTCGAGTCCGGCTCGAAGACGCTGAAGGACGCCCTCAACGAGGCGATGCGCGACTGGGTGACGAACGTCGAGACGACGTTCTACATCATCGGCACCTGCGCCGGCCCGCACCCGTACCCGATGATGGTCCGCGATTTCCAGAGCGTGATCGGCCGCGAATGCCTGACGCAGATGCCGGAGGCGGCGGGCCGGGATCCCGACGCCGTCATCGCGTGCGTGGGCGGCGGCTCGAACGCGATCGGCATCTTCTACCCGTACATTCCGCGCGCCGGCGTGCGCTTGATCGGCGTGGAAGCGGCGGGCGAGGGCATCGCCACCGGCCGCCACGCGGCGTCGCTCACGGCCGGCCGGCCGGGCGTGCTGCACGGCAATCGCACCTACCTGCTGCAGGATGCGGACGGCCAGATCATCGCGACGCATTCGATCTCGGCCGGCCTCGACTACCCGGGCGTGGGCCCCGAGCACGCGTGGCTCAAGGACACGGGGCGCGCGGAGTACGTGACGATCACCGACGACGAGGCGCTCGCGGCGTTCCACGATTGCTGCCGCATCGAAGGCATCATTCCGGCGCTCGAGTCGGCGCACGCGCTTGCCTACGCTGCCAAGCTCGCGGCGACGTTGCCGAAAGACAAGATCCTGCTCGTCAATCTCTCCGGCCGCGGCGACAAGGACATGCACACCGTCGCCGAGCGATCGGGGCTTCGACTTCTAGTGCCCGTCCGAAAGCGAGAACCGCGCATGAATCGCATCGACGCGGCATTCGCGCAGGCTCCGCGCCGCGGGCCGCACGGCGCTCATTCCGTACGTCACGGCGGGCGATCCGTCGCTCGCCGCGATGCCGTCGATCCTGTCGGCGCTGGTCGCGGCCGGCGCGGACGTGATCGAGCTGGGCGTTCCGTTTTCCGACCCGATGGCCGACGGACCGGTCATCCAGCGCGCCTCCGAGCGCGCGCTGGCGCAGGGCGTCGGCCTCGCCGCCGTGCTCGATCTCGTGCGGGCGTTTCGCGCGGGCAACGCAGACGACGCCGATCGTGCTGATGGGCTACGCCAATCCGATCGAGGCGATGGGCGTGGTGCCGTTCGCGGATCGCGCGCGCGACGCCGGCGTCGACGGCGTGCTCGTCGTCGACTATCCGCCCGAGGAAGCCGTCGAGTTCGGGCAGCGGCTGGACGAGCGCGGCATCGCGCCGATCTTCCTGCTCGCGCCGACCACGCCCGAGGCGCGGATCGTCGCCGTCGCGAAGCTCGCGCGCGGCTTCGTATACTATGTCTCGCTCAAGGGCGTGACCGGCGCCGGCCATCTCGACACGGCGGAGGTGCGCACGAAGCTCGCGGAGATCCGCCGGCACGTGAAGCTTCCCGTCGGCGTCGGCTTCGGCATACGCGATGCGGCGAGCGCGCAGGCGATCGCCGCGGACGCCGATGCGGTGGTCATCGGCAGCCGGTTGATCCAGGAAATCGAGGCGGGCCCGCCCGACGCGGCAGCCGATCGCGCGGGCGCATGGCTTGCCGGCATTCGCAAGGCGCTCGACTCGATCGAGCGGCGTGCGGCGTAGCTCTGGCAGTTCTGGAGGGGAAACGGGATGAGCTGGCTGCAAAAGCTGTTGCCGCCGCGGATCACGAGCACGCCCGGCGTCAAGAAGATGGCGGTGCCGGAGGGGCTGTGGATCAAGTGTCCCTCCTGCGAAGCGGTGCTCTATCGCACCGATCTCGAGAACAACCTCTTCGTCTGTCCGAAGTGCAATTTCCACGTCCGCGTGCCGGCGCGCGAGCGCATCGAGCAGCTCCTCGACCCGGAAGGCCGCTTCGAGATCGGCTCCGAGGTCGTCCCCGTCGACAGCCTCAAGTTCAAGGACCAGAAGAAATATCCGGAGCGCCTCGTGGCCGCGCTCGACGAGACGGGCGAGACCGACGCGCTCGTCGTGCTGCAGGGAAGCGTGAAGAGCGTGCCGCTGGTGCTCGCGTGCTTCGAGTTCGAATTCATGGGCGGCTCGATGGGCTCGGTGGTCGGCGAGCGCTTCGTGCGCGGCGTGCGCGTCGCCTACGAGAACCGCATCCCGTTCGTCTGCATTTCGGCGTCGGGCGGCGCGCGCATGCAGGAGGGCGTGAACTCGCTGTTCCAGATGGCGAAGACGACCGCGGTGCTGCAGGAGCTGACCAAGGCGCGGCTGCCGTTCGTGTCGATCCTCACCGATCCGACGATGGGCGGCGTCTCGGCGTCGTTCGCGTTCGTGGCCGATCTCGTGCTGGCCGAGCCCGGGCGCGCTCATCGGCTTCGCCGGACCGCGGGTGATCGAGCAGACCGTCCGCGAGAAACTGCCGGAGGGCTTCCAGCGCGCCGAGTTCCTGATGGAAAAGGGCGCGATCGACATGATCGTCGACCGCCGCCAGCTGAAGGACGAGCTCGCGCGACTGCTCGCGCACCTGACGGGCCAGCCGGCACCCGCCCCCTGAACGGTCGGCTGCCGTCGCGTTCGCGGCTCGACGTGCCGATCCCGAGCCGTTCCGGTGCGCGCGAGCGCCGGTCCGTCGCTGACGCGGACGATGAATCGCCCCGCCACGCTCGCAGCCTGGCTCGCGTATCTCGAGACGCTGCACCCGAAAGCGATCGCCCTCGGCCTCGATCGCGTCGAGGCCGTGCCGGCGAAGATGGGCGTGCGCCTCGACTGCCCGGTCGTCACCGTGACCGGGACCAACGGCAAGGGCTCGACGTGCGCGATGCTGGAAGCCGATGCTGCGTTGCGCCGGCTATCGCACGGGGCTCTACACGTCGCCGCATCTCCTCCGCTACAACGAGCGCGTGCGGATCGGCGGCGAGCCACAGGACGATGCCGCGCTCGTCGCGGCGTTCAATGCGGTCGAGGACGCGCGCGGCGACGTCGCGCTGACCTACTTCGAGTACGGCACGCTCGCGGCGTTGCACGCGTTCGCGCGCGCCGGTCTCGACGCCGCGATCCTCGAGGTCGGGCTGGGCGGGCGGCTCGATGCCGTCAACATCGTCGATGCCGACGTGGCCGTCGTGACGACCATCGATCTCGATCACATGGATTACCTCGGCCCGACCCGCGCCGACATCGCTTACGAGAAGGCAGGCATCTTTCGCGCCGGGCGACCGGTGGTGTGCGCGGAGCCCGATCCTCCGGCGACGCTGATCGACCACGCGCGCGCCATCGGCGCGCCGTTGATGCAGATCGGTCGCGACTTCGGCTACGTCGCGGGCGACCGGCAGTGGCGATACTGGGGTCCCGGCGGCGATCGCTACGGACTGCCCGTTCCCGCCTTGCGCGGCGCGTACCAGCTCGCGAACGCCGCCGCGGCGCTCGCGGTCGTCGGTCTGCTGCAGGATCGGCTGCACGTCGGCGGCGGGCGCCATTCGCGACGGGCTCTGCACGGTGAGCCTGCCGGGGCCGGTTCCAGGTGCTCCCCGGGCGACCCGCGATCGTCCTCGACGTCGCGCACAATCCGCACGCAGCGCGCGTTCTCGCCGCGACGCTCGGCACGATGGGCTACTTTCCGGCGACGATCGCGGTGTTCGGCATGCTCGCCGACAAGGATGTCCGCGGCGTGATCGACGCGGTCAAGTCGCGGCATCGACCGCTGGTTCGTCGCGACGCTGCCGGGACCGCGCGGCGGCCGCCGCCGATGCGATTCGCACCGAGCTCATGCGTGCGGGAATCGCGCCGTCCGCCATCCGCATGTTCGACGACATCGATTCCGCTTTCGCCGCGGCGCGCGGCGAGGCGGATCGAAGCTGATAGAATCGTCGTTTTCGGATCGTTCCTGACGGTGGCGGCCGCGCTGGCCGCCGCGACCACGGGAACCGGTCGCCATGGCTGAACGAATCGCTGACAACGCCGAGCAAATCGTCGATGAAATGAAGCGCAAGGCGCGCCGGCGCCTGGTCGGCGCGGTCGTCCTCGCGCTCGGGGCCGCGATCGTCCTGCCGCTGCTGCTCGAAAAGGAACCGCGGCCGTTCGGCGACGATGTCTCGGTGCAGATTCCACCGGTCGACGAAAGCAAGTTCGTCAATCGCCTGACCGGCAAGACGGGCGAGTCGAAGGCGCTGCCGAAAGCGGAGACCAAGGTGATCACCGCGGCGCCGGCCAAATCCGACGTCAAGCCGGACGTTCGCCGCCGAATCCGCACCGGCGCCGCCGCCGAGCTGCGACCGACACGCCTCGCGCCGAAGAAAGCGGTGACCGAAGCCGAGCAGCGCGTGTCGGCGCCTTCCGCTATTTCCGCTCCGAAGGCCGACACCAAGGCTGCCGGCAGCGCCGCGAACCGAAAGCGAGACGAAACCCGCAGCGAAGGCCGAAGCCAAGGCGGCTCCCGCCGACCGAGTCCGAGCGGCGATCCGAAGCCCGCGCTCGCCGCGGCGAATCCCGCGCCCGCGCGCGCATGCCCGACGCGCGGCGTCCACGGCATCCGCCGCGACGCCCGCGAAAGGCGACGGCTTCGTCGTGCAGCTTGCCGCCTTCGCCGACGACAAAGGCGCCAACGCGCTCGCGAACAAGCTGAAGAAGAGCGGCTACGCCGCCTATGTCCAGCCGGTCGAGACGTCGCGCGGCACGCTGTGGCGGGTTCGCGTCGGCGGTTATGCCTCGCGGCCCGAGGCGGACGCCGCACGCGTGACGCTGAAGGGCGAAGGCTACAACGGAATCATCGCCCCGGCCCAGTGACGCGCCGGCGCGGTTGACAGGCGCGCGAACCTGCCCGGGCGGGTCCCGCGCCCATGAACGGATTCGACATCGCCCTCGTGGCCGTCGTCGCGCTGTCGGCGCTGTTCGCGTTCGTGCGCGGCATCATCCGCGAGGTGATCGCGCTCGCCGACGTGGATCGTCGGCTTCGTCGCGGCGATAGCGTATGCCGGATCGCTGGCCGGCATGTTCGGGTGGCTCGACATCTCGCCGGTGGCGAAGCAGGCGATCGCGTTCGCGTTGATCCTGCTCGTCGTGCTGATCGTCGGCGCGCTCGTCGCGCGAACGCTCGCGGGGTCGATCCGGGCGATCGGCCTCGGTTTCATCGATCGGCATGCTCGGCGTGGTCTTCGGTGTTGCGCGCGGGCTCATCGTCGTCGTCGTGTTCGCGCTCATCGCGGGGGTTACCGCACTGCCCAAGCAGGATTGGTGGCAGAATTCGGTCCTCGGAGCCAGCCTTTGGCGCAGGCCGCGTTGGCGCTTAAGCCCTATCTGCCGCGGGCCTGGGCCGATCGGCTCGATTTTTCGGCGGCGGGGGTCTTCTCGGCCGGCCTCGGAGAACATCGCTTCATGTGCGGAATCATAGGCGTCGTCGCCCATACGCCGGTCAACCAGGTGCTCTACGACGGGTTGCTGCTGCTGCAGCATCGCGGCCAGGACGCCGCCGGCATCGTCACCAACGACGGCGCGTCGTTTCACATGCACAAGGCGAGCGGCTACGTCCGCGACGTCTTCCGCACGCGCAACATGCGCGACCTCCTGGGCCACGTCGGCATCGGCCACTGCCGCTATCCGACGGCGGGCAGCGCGTCCTCCGAGCTCGAGTCGCAGCCGTTCTACGTCAATTCGCCGTTCGGCATCACGCTCGCGCACAACGGCAACCTCACGAACAGCGAGGCGCTGAAGCGCGAGCTGTTCCAGCTCGATTTCCGCCATGTCAACACCAATTCCGATTCCGAGGTGCTGCTGAACGTGCTGGCCCTGGAGCTCGAGCGCGCGGCGCATCACGCGAAGCTCGACGCCAACGCCATCTTCACGGCGGTGGCGGGCGTGCACCGGCGCTGCCGCGGCGCCTACGCCATCGTCGCGCTGATCGCCGGCTGCGGGCTCGTCGCGTTTCGCGATCCGTTCGGCATCCGCCCGCTCATCATCGGCGTCAACGAGGCGATGGGCGGCACCGAGTACGTCGTCGCGAGCGAGTCGGTCGCGCTGGAGGCGCTGGGCTTTTCGGTGCTGCGCGACGTCGCGCCGGGCGAGGCGGTCTTCATCGACCAGACCGGGCAGTTCCACTCGCGCCTGTGCGCCGACCACGCGGTGCTCGCGCCGTGCATCTTCGAATACGTCTATCTCGCGCGGCCCGATTCGGTGATCGACGGCACGTCGGTGTACGAGTCGCGCCTCAACATGGGCGAGCAGCTCGCGCACAAGATCCGCGGCATTCCCGAGGCGACGGGACATCGACGTCGTGATCCCCATTCCGGATTCGAGCCGCCCGTCCGCGCTGCAGCTCGCGAACACGCTCGGGCTCACGTATCGCGAGGGCTTCGTCAAGAACCGCTACATCGGGCGCACGTTCATCATGCCGGGCCAGGCGTTGCGCAAGAAGAGCGTGCGCCAGAAGCTGAACCCGATCGGCATGGAATTCAAGGACAAGGTCGTGCTGCTCGTCGACGATTCGATCGTGCGCGGCACGACGTCGCGCGAGATCGTGCAGATGGCGCGCGAAGCCGGCGCGCGCAAGGTGTATTTCGCGTCCGCGAGCCCGCCGGTGCGCTTTCCGAACGTCTACGGGATCGACATGCCGAACCAGCGCGAGCTCGTCGCCACCGGGCCGCACGGAAGCCGAGATCGCGCGCGAAATCAGCGCGGATCTGCTCATCTACCAGGAGCTCGACGCGCTCAAGGCGGCGGTGCGGCGAGGGCAATCCGAGGCTCTCGGAGTTCGAGGCGTCGTGCTTCGACGGCAAGTACATCACCGGCGACGTGACGGCGGATTACCTGTCGCAGCTCGCCGAGGTGCGCGACGTCGCGCGAGGCGAGGTGGACGCCGACGCGGAGACGCGGGAGCCGGTGGCGGCCGGCGACTGAACCGAGGCGCGGACGCGTCCGCGCAGCCCAACGCTTACTTGGCGGCGGCGACCATGTAGTCGACCGCCGCCTTCACGTCCGCATCCGCGAGCGAGGCATTGCCGCCCTTGGCGGCATCGCGGCCTTGCCCTTGATGGCGCTCGCATACAGGGTGTCGATGCCGGTCTTGAGGCGCGGCGCCCAGGCGGCCTTGTCGCCGAATTTGGGCGCGCCGGCCACGCCGGCGCCATGACAGACCGCCACATGTCGCGTCGTAGATCTTCTTGCCGTCCGCCTTGCCGCCCGCAGGCGCGGCGACCGCCGGGGTTGCAGGCGCTGCCGCTGCCGCGGTCTTCACGAGGCCGGAGTTGAACATGTATTCGATCGCGCGCTTGATTTCCGTGTCCGAGAGATCCGCCATGCCGGCGCGCGCGGGCATGCCGCCATGGCCCTTGAGCGCCGCCTGCGTCACCGTCGCGAGGCCCTTCGCCACGCGCGGCGTCCATGCCGCGCTGTCGCCGATCTTCGGCGCACCGCGCTCGCCGGTGGCGTGGCACCTGGCGCAGACGAGGTTGACGACCTCCTCGCCCGTGCGCTCCGCCCCCTGGGCGGTGGCCGTCGGCGGCGCGGCCTTCCAATTCGCTCCGGCCTGATTGGCCATGAAGACGACGGCGCGCTCGATCTCGATGTTCTCGTAATCCGGATTGCCGCCCTTGGGCGGCATCGCCCGGACGCCCTTGACCGCGTGATCGACCGTGGTGGCGAGCCCCTGCGCGATGACCTTGGCCCATGCCGTCTTGTCGCCGAGCTTCGGTGCGCCGGCAAGTCCGCTTTCGTGGCATGTCTTGCAGACTTGCCCGTACACCTGCTCGCCAGTGAGCTGGCCCTTAGGCCCGCCCGGAACGCCAAGCAGCACCTCGCCGATCGGCTTGATGCGGCTCAGCACGGCGCTTTCGTTCTCGCTCGGCGCGACGGCAATGCCGGTGACGTACTGCGCAAGTATGATGATGACCGCGATCGGCACGATGAAAGCGAGCGCCACGACGACGACGAGCTGCTTCCAGTTCTTGATCGGGGAGACGTGCTGATCGGGTTCGTGCATGGCCTTCCTGTTTCGCGACGGATCGAATCGACGGGAAGCTCGCGCTTCTGGCGGTCCGGATACGCTTTCCCTGCGCCCGCCGGGAACAACAGCGCATTATACCGGGGCGCGCCGGATAAGGAATCTCCGCTGGACCGGTGTTCCCTCCGCACGGTAAAATCCGGCGCGATGCGCCCGTAGCTCAGTTGGATAGAGTGTTGGTTTCCGAAGCCAAAGGTCACAGGTTCGACTCCTGTCGGGCGCGCCACATCCGGATCCGGACAAGGAGCAAAACTGATGTATTCCACCCCGCCTGATCGCGAACGTTCGCCGGCGCAGTCCGTCTGGCGCGTCCTGGTCGCGGCATTCGTCGCCATCGCTTTCGCCGGTCAAAGCATTGCGCAGGCGCCCGCCGCCGATGCGGGCGCGCCGCCGCAGATGTCGGCGGAGGATCTCGACAACCTCGTCGGCCGGATCGCGCTCTACCCGGACGACCTCGTGGCCATCGTCCTGCCGGCGTCGACCAACCCGCTGCAATTGGTGCAGGCGGATCGTTTTCTCGACAAGCGCAAGGCCGATCCCAAGCTGCCGATCGACGAAAAGTGGGACGATTCGGTGAAGGCGCTCGTCAACTACCCCGACATCGTGAAGATGATGAGCGGCGATCTCGATTGGACATCTGCGCTCGGCGAGGCGGTGGTCGCCGATCAGGGTGCAGTGCTGGAGGCGATTCAGGCGTTCCGCCGCCGGGCCGAAGCCGCGGGCAACCTCAAGAGCAACGACAAGCAGGTCGTCACGGTCGAGAAGACGGTGATCCAGATCGTGCCCGCCAATCCGGAAGTGATCTACGTGCCTCAGTACAACCCGACGACGGTTGTCGTCGCGGGGTCGCCCGCCTGGGGTTACTGGCCGACGCCGTACCCCGTCTACTACTACCCGTATCCTCCGGGCGCCGCGTTCGCCACGGGGCTGATCTGGGGCGCCGCGATCGGCGCCGCGTGGAACGGCGGCCACTGGAACACCAACTGGGGCGGCGGCGACATCAACATCAACCGCAACACGAACATCAATACCGGCAACATCAACCGAGGCAACGTCAATACTGGCAATCGCCCGTCGCAGCGCCCCGCGCAAGGCGGAGGCACGGCGTGGAAGTCGGACAAGAAGCCGGGGCAGGTGAGCGGCGCGACCGGACGTACGAACACGACCGCGCGCGTGGGCGATGCGGGCCGGGGCGGCGGGTCCGGCGGTTACGGTGGCGCAGGTGCGGGTGCCACACGGCCGTCCACGGGCTCGGGCGGCGGTGGTCCTGGCGGGGCCGGTGCAGGTACGCGACCGTCCTCGCCGTCGGGCAGCCAACTCGGCGGAAGCGCCGCGAATCGCGCGGGCACGGCCAGTGCGTCGCCGCGTGACAATTTCGGCGGCTCCAGCGCCAACCGGGGCGGATCCGCGAGTGGTAGCGGTTTGGGGGGCTATAGCTCCGGCCGCCAGACGCAGATGGACAGTTCGCGCGGCGCCGCGAGCCGCAGCTCGATGTCGGGTGGTTCGCGACCGTCCGGCGGCGGCGGCGGCGGGCGCGGGGGCGGAGGTGGCGGCGGACGCGGCGGCGGCGGGCGCCGCTAGACAGCGTCGGGATGATCCATCCAATCGCAATCAACTGGGAATGAACCCGATGAATCCGACCCTTATGATCGCCGTCGCCCGCCGCCTTGCGGCGGTGCTGCTGCTCGCCTTGCCGCTCGCGACGTTCGCGGCGGAACAGAAGTCCTTCGCCACGCCCGAGGCCGCCGTGGACGCGTTGATGGCCGCCCTCAAGGCAGACGACGACGCCGCGATCACCGCGTTGTTCGGCGACGACTACAAGGCCCTCGTCATCAGCCCGGATCGCGCCGCCAATTCCGCCACGCGCGCCAAGATCGTCGCGGCGATGCAGACGATGCGCGTGCTGGACGAACGCGGCGCCGACCGTCGCGTGATCCTGATCGGCGACCAGGCGTGGCCCATGCCGATTCCGCTGGTCAAGGACAAGGGCGCGTGGCGCTTCGCCACCGCGGAGGGCGCCGACGAGCTCATCAACCGGCGCATCGGCGCCAACGAGCGCAGCGCGATCGAAGTGCTGCGCGCCTACGTTGACGCGCAGCGCCAGTACGCGTCGCGCGACCGCGACGGCGACGACGTGCTCCAGTATGCCCAGAAGCTCGGCAGCACGGCGGGCAAGCAGGACGGCCTGTACTGGCCCGCGGATGCCGCCAAGGGCGAGGAGCTGAGCCCGTTCGGGCCGCTGGTCGCGCAGAGCGCTCCGTACCTCAAGGGTCACAAGGATGGCGACGCGTACCGTGGCTACCACTTCAAGATCCTGACGCGCCAGGGCAAGAGCGCGCCAGGTGGCGCCTACAACTACGTGATCAACGGCCGCATGATCGCGGGCTTCGCGATGGTCGCGTATCCGGCACAGTACGGCGAAAGCGGCGTCATGACGTTCATGGTGAGCAACAACGGCAGGATCTACGAGAAGGATCTCGGCCGCAGCACGCTCGCCAACGGCATCGCCATGACGGCGTTCGACCCGGGCCCGGGGTGGAAGGAATTGCAGGACTAGCGACGACGGATGACCACCGCAAGCGAGCGCTTCGACCTGGCGCTCGCGCAATTCGACGCGGCGAATGCCGCGGACCCGAACCGCGAGATGGTCGACGGCCGCACGCGGCCCAAGGAGTTGCTCTATTCCGAGCGGCTTACCGCGATGCTGGCGCGCATCGCTCCCGACGCCACGGAGGCCCTGCGGCTCGCCGCGCGCTGCCAGCACATCGAGCGCTGGACGATTCCGCGGGCGACCTATCCGATAACGCGTGCCGGCTATCAGCAGTGGCGCACGCGACTGCGCGACTACCACGCCGAACGGGCGGGCGCGATCCTGCGCGACGCCGGTTACGACGCCGCGTCGATCGCGCGCGTCGCGTCATTGATCCGCAAGGAGGCGCTCAAGACCGACGCGGAAGCGCAGACGCTGGAAGACGTCGTCGCGCTGGTGTTCCTGGAGAGCTATCTCGACGATTTCGTCGCGAAGCATCCGGACTACGACGAGGCGAAGTTCGTCGACATCCTGCGGAAGGCCGCGCGCAAGATGTCGGCGCAGGGTCGCACGGCCGCGCTGACGCTCATCTCCCCGCCTGCGGCGCTGGCGCCGGTGATCCGGCAAGCGCTTGGCTCCGGCGCCACGCCGCCGGAGGCGCGCCGTATTCGCGCCGAAAGGCCCGGCTGAACGCCGTGTCGGTCTGATACCCGACGTCTTCGGCGATGCGCGCGAGCGGCGCGTTGCTGCGGCACAGGAGATTGGCGGCGAGCAGCATCCGCCACTGCGTGAGGTACTGCATCGGCGAGCTTCCCACCAGCTGCTGGAAGCGCTCGGCGAGCACGGAACGCGAAGTGTTGGCGGCGTGCGCCAGCTCCTCGAGCGTCCAGGCGTGCGCGGGCCGCGTGTGCAGCGCGTTGAGCGCCGCGCCGACGATGCGATCGCCCACTCCGGCGAGCCATCCCGTCCGACCGGTGGTCTGTTCGTTCATGTACAGGCGCAGCACTTCGATGAACAGCACTTCGGCGAGCTTCGCCAGCACGCCGGCGCCGCCCGGCCGCGGCGAGCGCGCCTCGGCCAGCGCATAACGCACGGAAGCTTCGAGCCACGCGCCGGCGTTCGACCCGCGCACGTTCACGCGCACGATCGGCGGCAACCCCGCGAGCAGCATTCGCGCGAGACGCGCATCGCAGGCGAGATAGCCGCAGACGAGACGCGTCCGCGGCCCGCCGCCGCCGTAGGCGATGTGACGCGGACGGCGCGCCAGCACTTCGTCGAGGCGCTTGCCCTTGGCCGGCGGCAGCCCGGGTTCCGAGCACATCCGGTGCGCGTCCCCCTGCGGAAAGATGACGGCGTCGCCTGCGACCAGATGCACCGGCGGCTCGTTGCCGAGCTCGACGTAACACTCGCCTTCGGTGATGAGGTGAAAGATCACCACGCGCTCAGCGCCGGGCTCGAGGATCGGCGCCGCGGTATCGGCTCGGGGCGATTGGTAGCACCAGGGCGCGGTGAACCGGGCCTGGATGAAGATCGCGCCCACCAGGCGCACGACACGAAGGGTTTCCGACAGGGCGTCCATCACGAGGCGCCGACTTCGATCTGCAGATCCACCGGCACCGCATTGCGCATGGCGCTGACCATCGGCGAGCAGCGATAGCTCTCTTCGACCAGCACGCGCAACCGCGCCGGCTCGATCCCGCGCGCGTGGATGTGGACGACGAGCTGCAGGTGGACCGGTCCCGCGCCCACCGCTTCGCCTTCGACATCCGCCATGCCGAGGAGCCCGCGCGTGTCCGACTGGCTGCTCGCGCGCACTTCGAGTGCCGCAAGCTCGATCCCCGCGGCGGCCGCGCCCATCGCGATGCGAGTGGCGGTGCAGGCGGCGATTCCGGCGCGGAACAGCCAGCCGGGCGTCACCTCCTTGCCGCTGCCGCCGAGCTCGGCCGGCATGTCGGTTGCCATTCGCGTACCGTTGGCATGGCTCGACACGACGCGCGTGCCGCCCTCCCAGCGGGAGGTCGCCGGCGCGTCGTCGTGCAGGCCGGCGTCGGGTCGGCGGCGCAACACCGCTTCCACGCGCTGCAGTGCCGCCGCGATTTCCTGCGTCGTCATGAACCTTGCTCCGGGTCCGTCGCGATGGATTGGATTGTCCCCCCTGTCGGCGGGCCGTGCCAAGAGGTGCCGCGGCGGGAGGGCAGCCGGCTGGACGATCGGGCAGCAATGCCGGACGCACGGCCAACTGCGCCGCATCCGGTCGGCGACACGAGGACGATCGGGTAGCGCGCAGCGACGTACGGACAGGACGCCGCCTGGCACCTGCCTGCAAAGTGCGGTCCGCAGTAGGCATTCCAACAGGAGACACCATGCATCATGCGCTCAAGGGAAGTTGTTTCTGTGGTGCCGTCGAGCTCATGGTGCTCGGCGTGCCCGCCGCAGCCGGAATCTGCCATTGCTCGGCTTGCCGGAGCTGGACGGGCGCGCCGGTCAAGAAGTTCAGCCTCTGGCAATCCGGGGCGGTGAAGATCATCAAGGGCGCGGAGAACATCGGCGTCTTTCACAAGACGGCGAAGATATATCGCAAGTTCTGCAAGATCTGCGGCGGGCACCTGATGACGAGCCACCCGCGGCGGGCGCAGGTCGACGTGTACGCAGCTCCGTGCCCGGTGCTTCGGCACAGGCCGACGGACGCGGTCTCTTGCGCCGAGACGGTACTCAACGTCCCGGTGACATCACACTGAAGGAGCGACGATGAATCCGATGCATAGAGGAAGCTGTTTCTGCGGCGCCGTCCAACTCACCGTCACCGGCGAGCCGGTCGCGGCGGGCTTCTGTCACTGCTCTTCGTGCCGAAGCTGGTCGGCCGCGCCGGTGAACGCGTTCAGTCTCTGGAAGCCCGAGGCCGTGCAGATCACCGCAGGCGAGGGCAACATCGGCGTCTATCACAAGACCGAGAAGAGTTACCGCAAGTTCTGCAAGCTCTGCGGCGGCCATCTGCTGACGGAGCACCCGCACTGGTCGCTCGTCGACGTGTACGCCGCCACGATCCCGAGCTACCGCCACGAACCGGGAGTGCACGTGAATTACCAGGAGACCGTGCTGCGCATCAAGGACGGCCTCCCCAAGATGAAGGATCTCCCGACGGAGATGGGCGGTTCGGGCGAGACGCTCCCCGAGTAACCGGCCCCATCGGACGTCGTCGATGGAACCAACCCAGTCCGGACCAGCAAGGAGAATCACCGTGCTCAAGCGTTACGTCGTTTTTGTCTACGGCCTCGCGTGCTATGCCGTGTTCTTCGGAACGTATCTGTATGCAATCGGCTTCGTCGCCAATATCATCGTGCCGCATTCCATCGATGCGCCGGCGGGCGGCGACACCGCCACCAGCCTGCTCGTCGATGTCGCACTGCTGCTGGTCTTTGCCGTGCAACACAGCGTGATGGCGCGACGGAGCTTCAAGCAGGGGCTGACGCGCTTCATTCCGGAGCCTGCGGAGCGCAGCACGTACGTGCTCGCGTCCAGCGTCGCGCTGATCGTGCTGTTCGCGTTCTGGCGTCCGCTGGGCGGCATCGTCTGGTCCGTCGAGGAGCCCACGGCCGCCATGGCGCTCAACGTTCTGTGCGCCGGCGGCTGGTCGCTCGTCCTGGTCTCGACCTTTCTCATCAACCACTTCGACCTCTTCGGGCTGCGCCAGGTCTGGCTGTACCTGATGGAAGCGCCGTACCGGCCCGTCGGCTTCCGCACGCCGGGACCGTATCGGCTCGTCCGTCATCCGCTCTACGTCGGCTGGCTCGTCGCGTTCTGGGCGACGCCGACGATGACGGCCGCGCATCTGCTGTTTGCCGTCGTCACCACTGCCTACATCCTGTTCGCGATCCGGCTCGAAGAGCGCGATCTCGTCGCGAACCTGGGTAGGAAGTATCGCGAGTATCGGAAGCGCGTGCCGATGCTCATCCCGTTCTCGAACCATCTCTGATTTCCGAAACCACAAGGAGCGCCACAGCATGAATGCACCTATCGATCTCACCGCCCTCAAGGGCCGTCAGCAGCTGGCGTGGGCCAGCGGCGACTACGCGGTGATCGGCACCACCTTGCAGATCGTCGGCGAGTCGCTGGCCGAGGCATGCGAGCTGCGCTGGGACGAGGACGTGCTCGACGTGGCAGCCGGCAACGGCAACGCCACGCTGGCCGCGGCGCGTCGCGGCACGAAGGTGACGTCGACCGACTACGTGTCGACGCTGCTCGACCGCGGCGCCGAGCGGGCAAAGGCGGAGCGCCACGACGTGAAGTTCCAGGTGGCCGACGCCGAAGCACTGCCGTTCCCGGACGCGAGTTTCGATGCCGTGTTGTCCACGTTCGGCGTGATGTTCGCACCTGACCACGCGCGGGCGGCGTCGGAGATGGCCCGCGTGTGCCGTCCCGGCGGACGCATCGGCCTCGCCAACTGGACGCCCGGCGGCTTCATCGGCCAGGTGTTCAAGACACTCGGCCGCCACCTGCCGCCGCCCGTGGGCGCGCAGTCGCCCTCGCTGTGGGGCGTCGAAGCGCATCTCAAGACGCTCTTCGGCGACTCGGCCGTATCGATCGTCGCGACCTCGCGGATCTTCAATTTCCGCTACCGCTCGGCCGCGCACTTCATCGAGATCTTCCGCACGTGGTACGGCCCCGTGCTGAAAGCCTTCGCCGCGCTGTCGACGGAGAAGGGCATGGAGCTGGAACGCGATCTCACCATTCTCCTGAACGACATGAATCGAGGCGGCGCGCGTTCGCTCGTGGTGCCGAGCGAATACCTCGAGATCGTCGTCACCCGTCGCTGAGGAATCGATCGTGATGGAAGCGAGGCTGCAACGACGGGTTCAGCGCTATGGCTGGGATCTGGCGGCGGCCTCGTACGAACCGCTGTGGGAGGCGCAATTGGCGTCCGTGCAGGATGTGCTGATGTCCCGCGCGGCGCTCTCGCCCCGCGAGCGGGTGCTCGACGTGGCCTGCGGTACCGGGCTGATTGCGTTCGCTGCTGCCGAAGCGATCGGCCCGGAGGGTCGTGTCGTCGGCATCGACCTCTCCGAACGGATGGTCGATGCGGCTCGGCGACGCGCCGGGGAACGCAACGTGTCGAACGCCACGTTCGCGCGCATGGATGCCGAGACGCTGGACCTGTCCGACGCCGCCTTCGACGTAGCGCTGTGCGCCCTCGGTCTCATGTACATGCCCGATCCGGATACGGCCGTGCGCGAGATGCACCGGGTCTTGCGTCCGGGCGGTCGTCTGGGTCTCGCGATTTGGGGCGAACGCCATCGTTGCGGATGGTCGGCGCTGTTGTCGATCGTCGAAGCCGAAGTCGCGAGCGAAGTGTGTCCGCTGTTCTTCCAGTTGGGACAACAGGGCACGCTGGCGCGCCTGTGTGCCGACGCCGGGTTCGAGTCGATCGAGCAGCAACGGGTGGCGGCGACGCTGATCTACGCCGACGCCGACGAAGCCTGCCGCGCGGGCCTCGTCGGTGGTCCCGTCGCGCTTGCCTGGTCGCGTTTCGACGACGACGTGCGGGCCCGGGTGCGCCGGCGGTATATCCAGGCGATCGAGCCTTGGCGGCGCGGGCACGGTTACCGGATCCCGGGCGAATTCGTCGTCGTGACCGCCAAACAAAGACCGCTCTGCAACGCGGCTCACGCGTGATTGTCGACCGCTCACGGTGAGCGACCGCGACTCTGCCGAACCGACCCGGGTCGGTACCTTGCCACGGCAAAGAAGCGTCACTCTTCCCTCGAGCGGACCCGAGCAGTTAGAATTTTGCCTCCCCATCCGGTGGCGACGATTGCGAAACGAGAGGGAGACAGCCATGGCGAAATATCGAAGTGCCCTGCCGCAGCTCGCCGGCGACTTCTTCATGACCGACGGGGGGATCGAGACCACGCTCATCTTCCTGGAAGGGCAGGATCTACCGCATTTCGCGACCTTCCCGCTTCTCGAGGCGCCGGAAGGCGAGGACGTCCTTCGGAAATACTTCCTGACCTATGCGGAACTTGCGCAGAAATTCGAGACGGGCCTCATTCTGGAGACCGCGACGTGGAGGGCGAACCCGGACTGGGCCGAGAAGCTCGGTTACGCCAAGGACGCTCTCGCCGAAGCGAACCGGAAGGCCGTCCTGTTGCTCGAGAAAGTTCGGAGCCAGTACGAAACCCCCGCAACGCCGATCGTGATCAGCGGTTGCATCGGTCCTCGGGGCGACGGGTACGTCGCGGACAGCGCCATGTCCGACCGGCAGGCCGAGGACTACCACCGCGCCCAGGTCGAGACGTTCGCGGGCACGGCGGCCGATCTGGTCACCGCCATCACCATGAACTACGTCGAAGAGGCGGTCGGCGTGGCGCGCGCCGCCCGCCGGGCGAACATGCCGGTCGTCATCTCCTTCACGGTCGAGACCGACGGACGGTTGCCGACCGGGCAGTCCCTGGGCGACGCGATCGTGCAAGTCGACGACGCCACCGCGGACTATCCCGCCTATTACATGATCAACTGCGCCCATCCAAGCCACTTCGACCAGGTCTTGGACGCAGAGGCGCCGTGGCTGGAGCGCCTCCGCGGCCTGCGCGCGAACGCGTCGCGCATGAGCCACGCGGCGTTGAACGAGGCGTCCGAGCTCGATGCGGGAAGCCCGCCCGATCTCGGGCAGGAATACGCCGGGCTCAAGCGGCGGCAGTTGAAGCACCTCAACGTCATGGGCGGCTGCTGCGGTACGGACCATCGCCACATCGAACACATCGCGTCGACGTGCGTGCCTCTCTTCCGGGAGGCGCGCGCGCCGGTAGGACCGTGAACGTCGTCTATCGAAAGGCGGTGCCGCAGGACGTAGCAGCGTGCATCGACCTGCGCGGCAAGACGCGCGAGAACGCCGTATCCGTGGAGCGGTTGATGGCGGCTGGCATCACCCTCGACACTTGGTCGAGCGGCGTCGCGGACGACACGCTGCCCGGCTACGTTTGCCTGTCCGGCGACGGGATTGTCGGCTACTGCTTCGGTTTCAAGGACACGGGCGAAATCGCCGTGGTTGCGCTACTGCCGGAGTTCGAGGACCGAGGCATCGGCAGGACGCTCCTGGACAAGATGGTCCAGGACTTCAAGAACCTCGGCTTCGATCGACTCTTCCTGGGTTGCTCGTCGGATCCGAAGACCAGATCCTATGGCTTCTATCGGCACCTGGGATGGAGGTCCACCGGTTCCTTCGACGCGGCCAACGACGAGGTGCTCGAGTATTTTCCATGAATGCCAGAAAAAATGACGGGCGCCCGACCATGGAGATCAATCGCGCACCAGCGAGTATCGACGACTACATCGCGGCGTTTTCGCCGGAGGTGCGGGCGATTCTCGAGCGGATACGGACGACGATCCGCAAGACGGCGCCCCGCGCGCAGGAGAAAATCAGCTATCGGATACCCTCGTTCGCGCTCAACGGCACGTTGGTGTATTTCGCTGCGTTCAAGAAGCACATCGGCTTCTATCCGCCGGTGCGGGGCGACGCCCGCCTGGAGAAGCTGGTTGCGAAGTTTGCGGGACCGAAAGGCAACCTGCAGTTTCCGCTCGATCAACCGATTCCCTACGCCCTGATCGAAAGCATCGTGCAGCACAGGGTGAAGCAGAATTTGATGAACGCGACAGCCAATGGGCCAAAGGGTACCGGCCGGAAAAAGCGAACCTGACCGCGAATCGAGTGGAGGCGCCATGATGTAGCATGCAGGACCATGGACCTCGACACCTGGCTCATCTATCTCGTCGCCGCCACCGGGCTTTCCCTGTCACCGGGTCCGAACAGCCTGCTTGCGCTCACGCACGGGGCGTTGCACGGCCGCCGCAAAGCGCTCTGCACCATCTTCGGCGGGGCCATCGGCTTCGTGGCGATCATCGCCCTTTCGATGTTCGGCATCGGTGCATTGCTGAAGACCTCCCTGGCGTGGCTGACGGTGATGAAGTGGGTGGGCGGGGCGTACCTCGTGTGGCTCGGCATCCAGGTCTGGCGCTCGCCTCCGATCGGCGTCGAAGCCCGTGGGTCGGCGCAGCCGAGGGCCGGCTGGTCGCTGTTCCGGCAGGGAGCCCTCTCCGCGTTGACCAATCCCAAAGGGTTGCTGTTCTTCGCCGCGTTTCTGCCGCAATTCATCGACCCCGTTCGCAGCCTCGTAGTCCAGTTCGTCGTGATGGCTGCGACATTCGCGGCGATCGAGATTGCGACGGAGTTGTTCATCGCCAGCATGGCGCATCGCATCAGTCCCTGGCTGCGGCGCGTCGGGCGCCGCTTCAACCAGGCTTGCGGCGGGGTGTTCGTGGCGATCGGAGTCGCCCTGCCGCTTCGCAGTTGAGTGCCGCCGCGCCGAACAACGGTTCGAGGGAAAGCCATGAACATCCGTCGACGAGCCCTGTCCGCTGCCATCCTGGCCATTCCGCTCGGCGCTTCACGCCGCGCGGCAGCACAGGCGCCGATATCCGAGACGCAGCCGGTGCCCGCCTCGGCCAATCTCTTCGCCGTCGAATTTCGTGTCGGGCCGAAGTGGGATGCAGCGAAGCAGGCGCACGAGCAGGCCCACTTTCGCGACCACTCGGCCAACCTCAAGCGACTGCGCGACAATGGAAGCCTGCTCGTCGGAGCGCGTTATTCGGACAAGGGATTCCTGGTCGTCGCCGGCGAGTCCGAAGCGAGTGTGCGGGCCCTCATCGAAGTCGATCCCTCCGTTGCGAATCAGGTGTTCGCCTACGAGGTTCACTCCTTCAACGTGTTCTATTCCGGTTGCGTGCAGGCGCCGAAACGCCCGACGTAGACCCTGGGGTGGCGCCGGAGAGCCGCGATGACCATTCACCTCGACCACACCATCGTGCCGGCAAGGAACAAGGTGGCGGCGGCGAAGCTCCTGGCGGAGTTGCTCGGGGTCGCGTGGGCGCAGTCGGGGCCCGGGCCCTTTGCTCCCGTCTACGTCAACGAAGGCTTGACGCTCGACTTCGTCGACGCGGACGAGGATTTTCCGATCTACCATTGCTGCTTCCGCGTGACGCCGGAGGACTTCGATGTCATTCTCGGACGCATCAAGGCGGCGGGAATTCCATACCGCAGCAACGTGCACGGACCGATGGACATGGCAGTCAACACCCATCTGGGGGGCTGCATCGTCTACTGGAACGAGCCCGAAGGACACTACTGGGAGATGCTGACGGTTAGCTACGCCCGGCCGAAGTCGTGAGTCCGGCCCCTGCCGGTCCCTGGTACCGGCAGGCGCGCGCGCGTCGTCAGGCGAAGGGCATCGGGGCCATGCCGGCGGAACGACGGCGCCGCTCCTCGAGCTTCTCCTCGGCATGCTTGATGCCGATCTCGACGCTTTCCATGTTGGGGTTGACGCGCAGTGCGCGTTTCCAGTATTCGATCGCCTTCTCGTATTGCTCGAGCTGGAAATAGATCTGGCCGTAGCCCGCCAGCGCGCCGAAGTGATTCGGATTGCGCTTCATCACCTCGTCGCAGTCGGCGAGCGATTTCCTGAGATCGCCCGCCAGGAACAGCACGGTCGCGCGGCGGTTCCAGCCTTCCGCGAAGGCCGGCTTGCGCCGGATGACCTCGGTGTACGTGTCGATCGATGCCTTGAATTGCCGCGCATGCATTTGCGCCAGCCCTTGCTCCATCAGCGCGTCTATCGCCTCGTCGCCCGAGCGGCTCCACAACAACCACAGCCCCTGCTCGGCGTAACGGCGCACGAAGGGGTTCGCGTCCTTGAGGCGCGGCCGCAGCGCGGCGTCGTCCGACGGCTCCCCGTGTTGCGCGATCCACGCGACGGCTTCGGCGCGCCGTGCCGGCTCGGCGGCGGTCAGACCCTCGAGCGCTTCGTCGCGGTTGGCGAAGGCATCGCCGTCCGCCCCCGCCGCGGGGACGCAGAGCAGTAGCAGCGAAGTCGCAAGCAGCAGCAGGGAAGCGGCAAGGCGTCGCATTGTCGTAGTCTCCTCAAACCGCGAACAACGTCGACTTTGCAGGGACACGCTTATTCTCGGCCCGCAGGACGTGCCGGTGCTTCCTGACGACGGCGAGGAGGGCCTCCTCCCGACCGGGTTTGGACTTGTACGCGGCGATCACGAAACGGCCCATCCCATTCTCCTTGTCATGACATTCCGGTTAGCTGTCAGCGTTGGCTCAGGCGCGCTCGATAGGCGTCGATCTGCGGTTGCAGCGCCTGCCGTCGCGCGAGGCTCTCCCGGGGCCAATACCGCTCCCGGTCGTAGTACTCCGGTACTGCCGGCACGCCGGGAGGCAGCACCACCCAGGGTTGCTTCGATGCCGTGAAGATATGGATGTCGGGCGGGAGGAGATCGGGCTGATCGAGCGTGCCCACCCGGACGAACTTCACGAACGGGCCCGCGCCGGCGTAATGGCTCCAGACCGCGAGGCGGCACCGCGGGCAGCGGGCGAACAGTTGCCCGAGGCCGCTTGCGGACGGGGTGTCGACGATTTCGGGTTCGCCCTCCAGAAGCGTGACTCGGTCGGATTCGATCATCGCGTTCTGCGCGAAAGCCGCGCCGCTTTCGCGCTGGCACCAGCGGCAATGGCAGCAATGGACGAACAGAGGCGGCGTCTCCATGCGGTAACGCACCTGGCGGCAATCGCAGCCACCGTCGAGCGGGAAGGTCGAAGGTCGGGGCGGGGGCATGTTCACGGACGGGGCGATTCGGTATCGCCCGTCACGAATGCGGGCCGGACACCGCGATGCCCAGGCGTTGCGCGATGTAGTGCCGGATGGCGGCAGCGTCGAGGCGCACGCCGCGGCGGCCAAGCTGGTTGGCGAGCATCAGCCCGGTTGGTCCGGCGCCGACGACGAGGACGTCGGTGTCCACTCGGTTCCCGCTCTGTCAGTTCGCCTTGAGCTCAAGCTCCAATCCATAGCCCCGCATGGCGTTGGAGGCCGTGCCGATCCACCCCGACGGTTGCCGACGGAGCTCAACCGTGTACGAGATGTTGCATTTCTTCGGCACTTCGAACGCGATGCCGGATTCGGTCTGACGCCCGACGATCGGCAGGCTGCGGGTGGCGCACCACGGATCGTATTGCCACCACGTCAGCTTGGCAGTGAACGACTTGTCCGGCTGCGCCTTGATCTCATCCAGCGAGAAGGTCTGGGAGGTGCCGTCCATGGCGAATCGCCAGCGGCCGCTCAACGAGCTGGGAAGGTCCTGCGACTGGGCGACGGCCTGGGTCGAGGCCAATGTCGCACAGGCAAGGGACAGGTTGAGGAAAAGGGCTTTCAAGCGGACGTCCCTGATCGATCGGAGCGAGGCTATGGTGCCATAAACCGAACCTTCCGTACGACACGCAGAAAGACTTGACGCCGGTCGCTTCGCTGGCGATCGTGCGCGTCCCTGCCCGGTCGCGCCTCGCGTCATCCACGCGATGTTTGCAGCGTTGCGTCAACGGACCAACTCGATTTCGCTCGGCCGCCAGGATTTGTCGAAGAACGGTTCGAGCGGGCTGTACAGGCGCAGGATCGTGAACCAGCCCTTGTTCGGCATCGTCTGGATCCAGTTGCCGCGCTTCACTCCGGCCGGCTGCGTCGGACCGAAGTACACGGTGGTGGAGCCATCGGCGCTCGCTTCGGCGGCTGGTGACGGAAAATTCTGGCTGCCCGCGCGGGGATACCGCTGTGGCGTGTCGAGCATCGAGCGCGTCTGGTTGTCGTAGAGCGTGAACGACCAGAAATTCGCTTCCGGAATGCCTTTCGGCAGCGTCACCTTGTACGTCTTCGCGCCGTCGAAGTACTCCTTGTTCGCATCGACCATCGCGAAGAGGTATTGCGAGCCGATGCCGGGCAGGCGCATCGCCATCGCGGGGGTAATTCCGGTGACGCCGTAGAAGAACGCCGACCGTGCGTCGAGGGTCCGGTAGCCCGTGGGCGGGAAGGGCTTCACGCCGTCGCGCGTGATCATGGGGATCGGCGTCTCGAACGCGTGGCCGCTGACGAACAGGAAATTCGACCAGGCCGAGCCGGCATAGTAGTACCAGCTCGCGTCGCGTGGATTCATCAGGAGGCTGCGCGAGGTGGCATTGGCGAGCGCGAGCGCCTCGGTCAGGATCTTCTTCATCCGCGCGTCCGGCGCAAAGGGTCTGCCCTTGACGATGCCGATGGCAGCCAGCGGCCCCATCAGTTCCGGGTCCAGCGCCGTGGCCGGCTCGCGTTGCACGACGTCGTTCAGCATCTCGTAGTAGCCGAAGTCGTTGGGCGGAATCGTGTTCATCACCTTGCCGGTGCCTTCATGGAACACGGTGGGTGGCGGTGTCGTGACGCGACCAAGCCGGGTGTCGCCGCTCAGGAATTCCGCGATGCTGGTGCCCACGCCGCCGACTTCGTACGGATAGATCCTGGTGAACTTGCGGATCAGCTCGACCGCCGGCTGCGGGTCATCCTTCTCCATGAACATTCGCCCGAGAACCAGCACCCGGCTCGTCCTGGCGCGCGAGACGAAGAATCCGCCTTCGGGCACCGGGCCGTTGTAGCCCGGAGGCAGGATGAGATACTTGCCCCCTTCGCCCCGGTCGGGACCGGGTGCGCCGAAGTCGGTGACCCAGCGCCACCACGCATCGTCGATCGTGCCGAGCGCTTTCGGGGGCGTTTCGAGCACCATGGGTCCCTTGCTGAGGTCGAGCCCGCCGACGAAGTAGACGGTGTCGGCATTCGCGGTGAGGAACAGCGACTTCGCATCCATCAGCCGGGAGAACACCAGCAATTCGTTGTCCTTCACGCCGATGTCGCTGAAACCCTTGCGGATCGCTTCGGCATTCACCCCCTGCATCGTGTTCACGAACGCCTCGAATGCGTGCGTGAAGTCCAGGTTGTCGTAGACCTTCTCCAGCGTCGCCTTGGTCGGCATGCCATCCCTGAAAAAGAGGGGGCCGATACGGCTGTCGACTTTGGGGGGCGTCGCGATCGACTGGGGAATCGGAGCTGTCGCCTGCGCCGAGGCCGAGGCCGGCATCGCGAGGGCGGCACACGCGGTGAGGACGGCGAGGGGTCTGGTGAAACACTTCATGAGTTCGTCTCCACTCCGGGTTTCGCGAGGACGGTCCGCATTGTCCGGGCTCCGGGCACGGCGGGTCGAACGCAACGGCCCAAGCTTTCCACGATTTTGGCCCACAGGGCAAGGACAAGGCCTCCGCGAACAACCGGCGACCACGGCCCATCGGCGCAGCGTGGCGTAAAATCACGTGCGCTTCCCGTCAGGAACTCACTCATGCTCGGCGTTACCGACTACGGCACCTTTGTGGCCAGCGTCATCATTTTCCTGCTGATTCCCGGCCCCGGAAATCTGGCCCTGATCACGTCGACTGGCAAGGGCGGAATCCGGGGAGGCATCGCGGCCACTCTCGGCGTGATTCTGGGTGATCAGGTCCTGATGTGGCTGGCCGTGGCCGGGGTCGCCGCGTTGCTGACGGCCTACCCCGCGGCCTTTCATGCCGTGCAGTGGCTGGGTGCGGCGTATCTCGCGTTCCTGGGCGGCAAGATGCTGCTGGCCAAACCCGGCGCGGCGCCCGTGTTGCACATCAAGCCGCGTCACTTCCTTCGGCAGGCGCTGATGATCACGCTGCTCAATCCGAAGGCGATCGTCTTCTATATGGCTTTCTTCCCGCTGTTCGTCGATCCGGCGCGTCATCGGGGGCTGACGACGTTCGCTTTCATGGCGACGACCATCGCGGCGTTGACACTTGCCTATGGCTTGATCGCGGTACTCCTGACCCATTTCCTGGCCGAGCGTCTGCGCGCCAATCCGGCAGTTTCGCGATTCCTGGAGAAGCTGGCGGGTCTGTTCCTGATCGGCTTCGGCATCAAGCTGGTCGTGACCCGCTAGCAACGCGGCCACGCGCGGCCATTACGACGCCGCGCGTCGGCCGCGCGGCGGGACGTTGTCGAAACCGGCGCTACGCAGGTGCGTGCCACCCTGCGTCGGCCCACAGCTCGCCGCTCACCGCGGAGTTCGCGAGCATGAAGCAGATCGCATCGGCGATCTCCTCGGGTCGAATGAGCCGGCTCAATTGCGTGAACGGCAGGATGTGCTTGCTGATGTAGTCGTCGCCCATCGCGCGCACCATCGGCGTGTCGGTGAATCCCGGGTGGATCAGCCCGCAGCGCACGCCGTAGTAAATGGCCTCCTTCATGATCGTCGCGGCCGCACCCTCGAGGCCCGCCTTGGTGCTGGCGTACGAGATCTGACCGCGATTGCCCTGCGAGGAAACGGAGCCGATGAACACGATCGCTCCCTGCATCCCTTCGGCCGGCTCCCAGCGCTTGAGACCGCAGGCGGCGCGATTCTCGGCGATGCGTCCGATCATCTCGAGCGCCCAATAGACCGGCGCCACGAGATTCACGTCGATGACCTGCTTGAACCTGTCCACCGGATAGATGCGCGCCTTGCCCGTCACCTTGTCGATGCGCACCGCGAGGTCATCGCGGGTGATGCCGGCCGCCGGCACGCACATGGTGACCGTTTCGAACTGGCTGCTGATGGAATCGAAGACGGAAGCGCGAAACGTTTCGTCGGTCGTATCGCCCCGATAAGGGTAGGCGACCTTTCGACCGGCCACCGCGTTGACTTCGGCGACGACGGTTTCAATGTTCTCGCCGACGTCCACGAGCGCCATCGCGCGCACGTTGCGGCGCGCCAATTCCGTCGCCACCGCCCGCCCGATGCCGCTGGCGGCTCCCGTGATTACCGCGACCTTGCCTGCGATTTCCATAGAGGTTCCCCATTGATTGCTGCACTGCAACATCGTAGCTCTTTTGGCAGTCGATGTCACGGGAAACCTTGACGCTAGTCACGTCTGTGACGTGTGTTTACCACATGAAATATTTTCATTTAAAATCAATAATTTAAATTCGTACGCGCCCCTGGAGGTGCGGATCACTTGGGCGGACTCTGTCCGACCGCGACGTACAGATCCGACGACGGGACCACCCGGCCGTGTAACGGCAGGATTCGATCGACCGGCAGCTTGAGCCGCGCGAGGTTGTCGACCAGGTTGGTGTGATTCGGATTCGCCGGCGTGGCCACCGGGGTATTGGGCGGTGACGGGGTGAACGAGTCCGCCTGGATCAGCAGCCGCTCCTTCGGCAGGTACACCATCAGAAACGCGTCGGAGTGGTGGCTGTCACCTACGCGGTACAGCTCCACCGACCGTGTGCCGTCGCGGAGCGCCAGCTTGTCGTCGACCGTCCTGAAACGGGCCTTCTTTCCCGATTTGGCGAGCTGGTCGGGATTGATCGTGTTGGGAACCGCGAACGCCTTCTCGAAATAGGGCTTGTTCTGCGCTTGCGTGATGATCGTCGCACCCTCCGCGGCCGCTGCGCGCAATCCGCCGGAATGGTCGAAGTGCGTGTGCGAATTGATCACGTAGCGTACCGGCTTGCCCGGCACCAGCTGTTTCACCTGCGACAGCACCGGAACGCTGCGGCCGTCGTTCAGCGGCGTCTCGACGAGGATCACGTAATCCTTCATTTCGATGACGACACTGTTGTGCGAACCGCCGGCGACGAACCACACGCCGTCGGCGACTTTCTCCGCCGTCACGCGCTCGGTCGCGGTCTTCACGGCGTCAGGCAATGGTATGTCGACCGGCGCGTTGGGTTGCACTTCCCGCACGGTGAGGTCGAGTGTGGGGAACCCGCCCTGCATTTGCGTAATCCTGGCGGGGAACTTGACGCCGCCGTAGTCGCGGTAGTCGGAGTACGTGGTCACGGCCGGCGTATCGCCCAGGACCGGATCGGGAACGCGCGATTCGACGCGTTCGACGAGGCCATTCGCACCGATGAACGCGATCGCCGTGAACCGTCCGGGCTCGGCAAACGATGCGGCTGAATAGGTTTGACCATTGCGCGTCACCTGGCGGACCGTCGCATTGTTTCTGATCGCTGCCTTGATGACGCCCTGCGGCGTGATCCACAGTTGATGAACGCGATCGGCGACGAATCGCGGTCCGGGCGCGGGTCCGCTCGCCATCTGGTTCCACGCAAAACCGCCGCTGACGTACTGTTCGTTTCGCTGCGGCGCCACATGCGGATAGCCGCCGCCGCCAAGCGCCTCTCCGCGGGCAAACAGGATCTCGTCGCGCATCGAGCCGGTTTCGTAGTTGACCGCGCGCACGAAGGAGCGAATGTTGATCTTCGGCCACGGGAGCCCGGGCTTGTACGCCTGCCCGAAGGTGTAGCCGACGCCGTCACCTGCATAGCGGATGGACTTGAGGCCGCCGGCGCCCATCGCCGCTGCGGCGCGTTCGAGTGCGGCGTCGGCGGCGCCCGCCGTCGCGGGCGCCGAACCCAGAAAGACGGCGAAAGACAGAATCAATCCCTTGCGGGTCGCGTTGGTCAGCACCGTTTCCTCCTGGTCGGTTGAAATGCCGAGGCGGACTTGCAGGTCCTCGCGGCTTCCGGGGACAACACTTACCGCCCGGAATTCATTCCCCCGGTTCAGGCGTTTTCGATGCGAACCAGCTTCACGCGCCCGGAGGCGCCGCTCTTGATGGACACGGCCGCCTTGCGACAGCCGAAGTGCCTCGCGACCAATGCGATCAACTCCGCATTGGCCTTCCCGTCGACGGGCGGCGACTTGAGCTCCGCACGCCAGATGCCCGGGCTCGATTCCTGGAGGACGCTGACGCGCGCGCCCGGCTTGACCTTCACCTGAATGACTGTGACCGTGCGCGTCCCCGTGCTCACTTTGCCAGGACGCGGAGGATGTTCACGAGAATCCTGGGCGCCCGATCCGGGTCGCGATCGATGCCTGCCAACAGCTCCTGGACCGTGGCGGTCCCGGGGAGCCCCGCCCATGTCGATAGCTGCTCGGCGGTCGCGCTGAGGTACGCCATGCTCCAGGACTCGAAAGCACGCGCTTCGACTTCGGCCTCGTAGAAAACCTTGACCGAGTGGTGCCTGGAGTCGCTCGCGATGTCTGCCATCAGCTTGCGCACGACATCCTTGTCGCCTTCGATGATCTGGAAGAACACCCCGTCCACATAGATCAGCGCACCACTGACATTGCGCGTCCGATTGCCGGTTCGCGCATCCGCGAGAATTGCTTCAAGGCCGGCGACCGTCATGGGCTCCGTCGCCTGCGAGGAATACATGAGTTGATAAGGCATTGGCGTGCTCCCCTGTCAGCGCGCCGAGTGACCGGCGAGCTTCACTTCGACGTTCTGCGCGGCATCGAGGCCCGCATAGTACTCGCGCAGGACGGCGAGCACCTCGGGGCGGCTGAATTCGGGCGGCACTTCGGCGCCTTCGGACAGCCATTTGCGCAATTTGGTCCCGGACACGAGCAGCCGGTCGGCGTCGTCGTGCGGGCAGGTGCGGCCGGTGGCCATGCCGCCGCATCGATAGCACCAGAACGTCCAGTCGATCTTGAGTGCTTCGATCGCGAGCGAACCCTTCGGAATCGAATCGAAGATGTGGTGCGCATCGAACGGGCCGTAGTAGCTGCCCACGCCCGCGTGGTCGCGGCCGACCAGAAGATGCGAGCAGCCGTAGTTCTGCCGGAACAGCGCGTGGAGCAGGGCCTCGCGGGGCCCGCCGTAGCGCATGTCGAGCGGATAGCCTGCCTGCACGACCGTCCCGCCGACGAAGTATTTCTCCGCGAGTACCGCGATCGCCTTCGTGCGCACCTCGGCCGGAATGTCGCCGGGCTTGAGGGCGCCCAGCAACGAGTGGATGAGCACGCCGTCGCACACCTCGATGGCGATCTTGACCAGGTATTCGTGCGAGCGGTGCATCGGGTTGCGGGTCTGGAACGCCGCGATCCTCGACCAGCCCAGCGACGTGAACAACGCCCGTGTCTCACCAGGCGTCATGAACAGTGGACCGTACTTCTGCGCGAAGTCGCCGGTCGAGAGCACGGTGAGCGTCCCGGCGAGATTCACGTCGCCCTGTTCCAGCACCATCTTCACGCCCGGATGCTCGGCATCGGTGGTGCGGAACACCGTCGCACATTCATGCGCCTTGTCGATCGCATAGACCTCCTCGACGCAGAGCGTCGCGAGGCATTCGCCATTGTCCGGATCGACGAGCGCGATGTCATGCCCCGGCGCGAGCGTCGCGGCGAAGCGCGTGGGCGCCGACAGCGTGATCGGAATCGGCCAGAAGAGGCCGTCCGCCGTATGCATTGCGTCGCAGACGCCCTGCCAGTTCGCGTGCGTCATGAAGCCGGGCAGCGGCGTGAACCCGCCGATGCCCAGCATGACGATGTCGCCTTTCTCGCGCGAGCTGACGGTGAGCTTCGGCAGCGTCGCCGCACGCCGCAACTCTGCCACCCCGGCATCGCCTTCGAGCAGCAAAGGGCGCAACGCACCATCGCCGTGGGGGGGGACGAGTGCCATGGTGGCCGATGTCGCGTGGGCGATGGGGAAAGCTGGCGCGGCCGCCCCAACCGGCAGGCGGAGGCTTTCATGCAGAACAGCGATAATAATATAACCATCGACGATCGAGTGGCCGAGATGCCGATGCAACGGAGAACGATCGGCTCCTCGTGCCAAGGGCATGCTCCCCGCTGAAGCGCTTCGCAAGCCGACCGACGCAATGAGCACCAAACGCCTGGTATTGCTCGGCGGTGGCCACAGTCACGTGGAAGTGCTGCGCCGATTCGGGACCGACCCGCCCCCGGATACGGACCTCGCGCTGGTGAGTCCGTACCCGGAATCGACGTACTCGGGAATGCTGCCGGGATGGATCGCGGGGCACTACACGCGCGACGACTGCCAGATCGACCTCGTTGCCCTGACCCGATTCGCCAATGCTCGCCTCGTACCGACGGCGTGCGACGGCATCGACCCGGACGCTCGATTGGTGCTCTGCGCGAACGGCGCGACGCTGCCCTACGATGTCCTGTCGGTCGATACGGGCGGGCGATCACCGGCCTCAGACACGCCGGGCGCGGCCGAGCATTCGTTGCCGGTGAAGCCGGTCGAGCAGTTCATTCCCCTCTGGAATGACCTCTGCGACCGAGCCATTCGCGGCGCCGCGCCGCGCCGCATCGCGGTGGTGGGAGGTGGCGCCGGCGGCGTGGAAGTGTTGCTGGCGATGCAATACTTTCTGCGCAGGATCGCGCCGGCCTCCGTCATCGCCTTCGCGCTCGTGAGCGACGCCGGGATCATCCTTCCTTCGCACAACGCCCGCGTGCGCACGATCTTCCTCCGCGTGCTCGAGCGGCGGGGCGTGACCTTGCACCTGGGACGAGCCGTCCGGCGCGTGGAGCCCGGAGCTCTGCGACTTTCCGGCGGCGGCGACGTCGAGGCCGATGCGATCGTCTGGGCCACCGGCGCGTCCGCGCCGTTGTGGCCGAAGGCGGCTGGCCTCGCCACCGACGACCGCAGTTTCATGCGCGTGAACGCGCGGCTGCAATCGGTATCCCATCCGGAGGTGTTCGCGGCGGGCGACATCGCCAGCGTCGAGGATAACCCGCGGCCCAAGTCAGGCGTGTATGCGGTTCGCGCAGGTCCGCCGCTTGCGCAGAACCTGCGCCGGACGCTGCGCGGGGAGCCGCTTGCCGAATGGAAACCGCAGGCGAACGCGCTGGCGCTGATCAGCACCGGCGATCGCTACGCGGTCGCGTCCCGGGGAGGCCTCGCGCTGGCCGGGAAATGGGTATGGCGCTGGAAGAATCGGATCGACCGGAAATTCATGGAACGCTATCGAGTTCCGTGACGGCCATCGTTCGCAGGAGTCGAACGTTCACAAGATCCGGGTTCGCCGTTCAGCGCTTGCGGTCTTCCCAGTCCACCCAATCCACCGGATGAGCCTTGAGATAGCTGCCGACGGCGGCGCCGATCGTGGGAAAAAAAGCGTCTTCGCCGAGCCGCGCGAACAGCCCGAATCGCTTCAGCTTGTCCTTGACGGGATCCTTCATCCCGGCGAAGCAGAGCTTGACCCCGGCCGCGTGCAGCGTCTCGTAGAGCTCGGCCAGCATGTCGGCGGCGGTGACGTCGACGCTGGTGACGGGTTCGGCCGCCACCACCAGCCAGTGCGCCGGCGTGGGCGCGCTCGCCACCGCATTCAGCACGCGGTCCTGGAAGAATTCCGCGTTGGCGAAGAACAACGGCGCATCCCAGCGAAACAGGACGAGGCCGGGGATCCGGCGGGAATCGGGATAGCGCGTGATGTCGTGGTAGCCCTTGATGCCGTCGACACGCCCGAGGACCGCGGAGTGCGGGCGCCAGCCATCCCACAGGAATTCGATGACCGCAATCACGATGGCGAGGCCGATGCCGGGAATCGCGCCCAGCACCGCCACGCCGGCGAAGCAGCCGATGGACAGCCAGAATTCCCACTGCTGGATGCGATAGATTCGACGGAGGTCGGCGACCTCGATCAGGCCGATCGCCGAGGCGATCACGACGGCGGCCAGCGCCGGAGCGGGCAGATGCCGGAGCAGGTCCGGCGCCAGCAACAGCAGCAGCGCAACCGACGACGCGCCGACCACGCCGGCCAATTGCGTTCTGGCGCCCGCGGCCTCGGCCACAGGGGTGCGCGACGAGCTGCTGCTGATGGGAAAGCCCTGAAAGAATCCGGCGGCGAGGTTGGCCGCGCCGAGCGCGACCATCTCCTGATTGGGATCGACGTAGTGGCCGGTTCGCGCGGCATAGGAGCGCGAGAGGACGCTGGTGTCGGCGAAGGAAACGAGCGCGACCGCGCACCCGCCGAGCACGACCGGAACGATGTCGGCAAAGGTGATCCACGGGACGACGAACGCCGGCAGGCCCTGGGGGAGCGCGCCCAATGTCGACACGCCGGCGCGCGCCGCGAGGTCCAGCGCGCCGGCCATGACGGTTGCGCCGACCACCGCCACCAGGATGGCCGGCACCCGCTTGCTGCGCCAAAGCAGCAGGATCACCCCAAGGGTTCCGGCGCCGACCATCAGCGCCGTGGCGTTCGTCCTGCCGTTCAGCACGGCCTCGGAGAAGGCCCACGTCCTGGTCAGCAAACCGTCGCCCTCGACCGAGAAGCCGAACAGCGTAGGCAGCTGGCTCACCAATACGGTCAGCGCAATGCCGTTCATGTACCCGTAACGGATCGGCTTCGACAGGAGCTCGGTGACGAAACCCAGGCGTGCCACGCCGGCGACGATGCACACCGTCCCCGACACGACCGCCATCATGCCCGCCAGAGCGACGGCGCGCAGGGGGTCGCCGCCGGACAGCGGCAGAACGACGGCGAGGATGACCGCGGCGAGCGAGGAGTCCGGTCCCAGCACCAGGATCCGGCTGGGTCCGAACAATGCGTACGCGAGCAGCGGAACGACGGACGCGTAGAGGCCGTAGATGCCGGGCAGGCCCGACGCCACGGCATAGGCTATGCCGACCGGCACCAGCATCGTCGTCAGCACCAATCCGGCCACGATGTCGTGCCGCAACCAGGCCAACGGGTACTCGCGCAGCGTCCGCAGCCCCGGGAGCCACCGACTCCAGCCGCGCTCTTCGGCGGCCGTCGACGGATACAAGGCACGCCCGCGTGCCGGTCGGGAGGGCGAGCTATCCGAATCGCTCATGAGAATTTCGTTGAACCGCCTGTTGTTGCGGGTTGCGGCTGGGCATTCGAGCCCGTGCGTGCGTTAGCGCACAGACAGAACCGAAAATATCCGATCGTGTATTCTGGGATCTCCAGGTTCAATTGGGAGATCCACGATGGCCAGATGCGCATTCGCGATCCTGATTGCAACGACCTTGGTCGGCCCCGCGCTTGCCGACCCATTGGATGAGGCGACGGCAGCATACAGGCATGGGGACTACGCGACGACCGTGGCGCTCCTGCTGCCGCTTGCCGACGGCGGTGATCGAGCTGCCCAGCACAACCTTGGTGCGTTCTTCGCCGATGGTCAAGGCGACTATGTCGAGGCCGGACGGTGGTTTCGGAAGGCAGCCGAACAGGGCCTTGCCGAGGCCCAGTTCAACCTGGGCCTCATGTACGCGCTTGGCCAGGGTGTGCCTCAGGACTATCGCCAGTCCGTGAGGTGGTATCGGATTGCGGCCAGGCAAGGTCACGGCCTGGCCCAATTGAACCTCGGCGCGATATACGCCAATGGCCAAGGCGTGCATCGGGACTATGTCGAGGCGTACAAGTGGTTCAGCCTTGCCGCATCGAGCCTGCCGGCGGCGCAGTCCGAATCCCGCGGCATGGCGGTCGGCGGCCGCAACCGGGCCGCCGCGAAGATGACGCCTTCACAGGTCGCGGAAGCGGAGGATCTTGCAAAGGCGTGGCGGGCGGATTGACGCCGGCGCGAACGGCAGGCGACTGCCGCGCGAACGGATTACGCGATCGCCTGATAGTAGAGATTCTGCGGGTGATTCGCCTGCGCGAAGAAGTACCACCGCTCGGCGAGCAGACCCAGATACTGCACCAGGAACGCGGCCACGATCGCCACCTTCGGCGCGCCTGCCAATGCCGCGCCGAGCAGCAGCGCCGGCACCACGAATGCGGCGAGCAGAAAGAACCACCGGATCGCGCGAAGGAATGCCGTGCTGCGGCCGTGGAAGAATTCGCGCGTGTTGAACGAGCCGCCCATGAACCCCTGGGAGGTCTGGACGATCCGCGGATGCTTGATGCCGATGGCTGTCTGCAGCGTCGACTTGGGACGCAGGCGCGCGTTTCGCTTGAGCGACGCGACGCGGCTCGCGAAGCCGAGCAGCGTGAAAGTCAGGGCGCACGCCGCGAAGAATCGCACCAGCGGCGGCGGCGCCAGCGCGGCTGCTCCGGCGAGCGCGAATCCCGACGCGAGGCCCAGCAGGGTGTAATTGATCACGGTCAGCGGCGTCGCCCATTCGCGCAGGAACGGCAGGCACGCGTAGATCATGCCGGTGCACACGTACAGCGCGACGGCGAGCACGGAGCCGGCGAGGCCGAGCAGGACCGTGGGGTCGGTGAGGCTGCCGCGCTCCGACCCGTACGAGCCGTTCCAGCCGAGGAAATGCGCCGCGGCGTAGAGCAGGACGATGCCCAGGAACGCCGGCAGCACGATCACTTCGCGCGAGAGCCACGACGTGCGCCACTGCGACGCCGAGCGCCACGCGCGCGCGGGCCGGCCGAGATGGAAGAACGACGCGACGAGCCCCGCGCCGGTGACGACGAAGGCGACGAGTGCGCCGTAGAAGTAGAACCAGGGACGGATCGGCGCCGCGAGGAGATCGAACAGCACGCCGATCTCGACGGTGAACAGCGCGATGAACAGACCCTGGCCGGCGCCGATCAGCGTGGTGAGCAGAATGACGGAAAAGCGCGGATTCATGTCAGTGCGCGCACGGCAGCCCGAAGCGCACGGTGCGCCCCCTCGGGGGGGCAGCGAACGGAGTGAGCGTGGGGGCTCATGTCAGTGCGCGCACGGCAGCCCGAAGCGCACGGTGCGCCTCCTCGGGGGGCGGCGAACGGAGTGAGCGTGGGGGCTCATGTCAGTGCGCGCACGGCAGCCCGAAGCGCACTGTGCGCCCCCTCGGGGGGCAGCGAACGGAGTGAGCGTGGGGGCTCATGTCTACCAGGACATGACGTCGTCGAGCGCCGGGTCGGATTTCGGCGGCTTCGGCAGCAAGCCATCGACCTTGAGCGGATTGTCCGCGCGCGCCAGTTCGTCGGCGTGGATGCGCCGCTCGGTCTTGCGCCGCGGCAGGTAGTGGTTGGCGGGGTGCGTCCCCCATTCGGGCATGAGCGCGTACCCGGCGTTCTCGCGGATCGCCGTCGACACCTCCGACTCCGGATCGTGGATGTCGCCGAACAGGCGCGCGTTGGTGGGGCACGCGAGAACGCACGCGGGCTTGCGCTCCGCCTCGGGCAACGCCGCATCGGTGATGCGGTCCACGCACAGCGTGCACTTGGTCATCACCTGGCGCTCTTCGTCGAGCTCGCGCACGCCATACGGGCACGCCCACGCGCAGTACTTGCAGCCGATGCACTTGTCGTAGTCGACGAGCACGATGCCGTCCGCGGCGCGCTTGTAGCTCGCCCCGGTCGGGCACACCGGGACGCAGGGCGGGTCCTCGCAGTGCAGGCACGACTTCGGGAAGTGCACGGTCTGGGTGTTCGGAAACTCGCCGACTTCGAAGGACTGGACGCGATTGAAGAAGGCGCCGGTCGGATCCTTGTCGTACGGATTGAAGTCGGACAGCGGCCCGGCGGAACCCGATGTGTTCCACTCCTTGCAGCTCGTCACGCAGGCGTGGCAGCCGACGCACACGTTGAGATCGATCACGAGCGCGAGCTGGGTCATGGGCGCCTTCCGTATGGATGCGGTCCTGCCGCGTTGGCGTTGCGGGGCCACGGGCGCCGCCCGCGGCCCCTCACTCGCGCCTCCCTTTGCCGGCGAAAAACGCCTGCCAGCGCGGCCGGGTCCTGGCGGTTCCCGGCGCCGCCGGCGTCGGCGCGAATTGCGGCCACGTCGCCTTCGGCTCGTCGACGTTCGCCTTGTAGATGCGCACGCGCACGTCGTACCAGCCGGCCTGTCCCGTGATCGGGTCCGAGTTCGAGATGCGCGTGTCGCCGCCACCCGGCAGCTCGTCGGCGATCAGGTGGTTGAGCAGGAAGCCGCGCTGCGATTCGTTCGCATCCGCCGCGAGATTCCACGCGCTCGTTGCCTTGCCGATTGCGTTCCAGGTCCAGACGGTGCCCGGCTCCACGGCTTCGGAGTAGCTCGCGAGGCAGCGCACCTTGCCCCACGGCGACTCGACCCACATCCAGCCACCGTCCTCGATGCCCGCAGCCCGCGCCACGGCGGGATTGACGAACAGGTGGTTGTGCGCGTGGATCTGGCGCAGCCACGCGTTCTGCGAGTCCCAGGAGTGGTACATCGCCATGGGACGCTGCGTCACCGCGCGCAGCGGAAAGCGCACGAGGTCCGTCTGCTGCGCTTCGAGCGGCTCGTAGTGGAAAGGGAGCGGGTCGAAGAATTCGTCGATGCGCGCCGCAAGATGCGCGGGCGGCTTGCGGCCCGGCCCCTTGCCTTGCGCGGCGAGGCGGAACTTCTGGAGCACCTCGGAGTAGATCTGGATGACGACGGGATCGGAGTAGCGGCGGATGCGCAGGCGCTGCGCCCACTCCATGTAGCCGCGGTTCCAGTTGCGCATGTACTGGTACGAAGGCGGCAACTTGTGGTGATGGACGCAGTTGTTCCGCTCGTACATTTCCCACTGTCGCGGGTTGGGCTCGCCGCGCATGAACTTGTCGCCGTCCTTGCCGCGCCAGCCGGACAGGAAACCGATTCCCGACCCCGGCTCGGTCTCGTAGTGCGTGATGAAGTCCGGATAGTCGCGGAACTTGCGCGTGCCGTCTTCGTGCACGAATGCCGGGAACTTGAGCCGCGACGCGAGCTCGATCAGCACGTCCTGGAAAGGCCTGCATTCGCCCTTCGGCGGCACGACGGGGATGCGCACCGAGTCCGTCGGACCGTCGAAGTCCGAAATCGGCCGATCGAGGATGGACATCACGTCGTGGCGCTCGAGGTACGTGGTGTCGGGCAGCACGAGGTCGGCGAAGGCGGTGGTCTCCGACTGGAACGCATCGCAGACGACGAGGAAGGGAATCTTGTATTCACCATCCTCACGCTTGTCGTTCAGCATCCTGCGGATCTCGGACGTGTTCATCGTCGAGTTCCACGCCATGTTCGCCATGAAGAGCAGCAGCGTGTCGATCGGATACGGGTCGCCGCGCCACGCATTGGTGATGACGTTGTGCATGAGCCCGTGCACGGCGAGCGGGTATTCCCACGAGAAAGCCTTGTCGATGCGCACGGGCGTGCCGTCGTCGTGCACGAAGAGGTCGCGCGGCTCCGCCGGCCAGCCGAGCGCGAGCCCGGCGAGAGGCTTTCCGGGCTGGACCGCGTCCGGACTGTTCGGCGGCTTCGCCGACGGCGGCACCATCCGCGGAAACGGCGTCTTGTGCCGGAAGCCGCCCGGCCGGTCGATCGTGCCGAGAAGGCTCATCAGGATCGCGAGCGCGCGGATCGTCTGGAACCCGTTCGAATGGGCGGCGAGCCCGCGCATCGCGTGGAATGCCACGGGATTGCCGGTGACGGTTCCGTGCTCGCGGCCCCACGAGTCCGTCCACGCGATCGGCAGCTCAATTTTCGCGTCGCGGGCGGTGATGCCCAGCTCCTGCGCGAGCCGGTGGATCGTCGCCGCCGGTATGCCCGTGATCGCCGCCGCCCACTCGGGCGTATAGGCGGCCACGCGGTCCACCAGCAGCTGATGCACCGGCTTCACGCGCCGCCCGTCAGGCAGCGTGAACTCGCCGTACAGGGCCGGATCGGCGCCTTCGGTGTGCGAAGGCACACTGCGATTCGAGATACGGTCCCACCACAGCGGATTGCGATCGTTCTCCGGTGCGCGGTCCGGGTCGGGCGGCAGTTCGGGTCCGCGCACCAGGAGGCCAAAATCGTCGGCGTCCTCGTCGAGGTTGACGAGTTGCCCGGCATTGGTGAAGCGCGCGAGGAACTCGCGGTCGAAGAGCCCGAGCCCCATGATCTCGTGGACGAGCGCCAAGAGCAGCGCACCGTCCGTGCCCGGCCGGATCGGCACCCACTCGTCGGCGATGGCCGAGTAACCGGTACGAATCGGATTGATCGAGATGAAGCGGCCGCCGTCGCGCTTGAACTTCGAGATCGCGATCTTGAGCGGATTGGAATGGTGGTCCTCGGCGGTGCCGATCATCACGAAGAGCTTTGCGCGGTCGAGGTCGGGGCCGCCGAACTCCCAGAACGACCCGCCGATCGTGTAGATCATCCCGGCCGCCATGTTGACCGAGCAGAAGCCTCCGTGCGCCGCGTAATTGGGCGTGCCGAACTGTCGCGCGAAAAGACCGGTCAGTGCCTGCATCTGGTCGCGGCCCGTGAACATCGCGAACTGCTTCGGGTCGGTGGCGCGGATGCGCCCGAGGCGTTCCTCCAGCGTCCGGTAAGCCTCGTCCCAGCTCACCTCGACGAACTCGCCCGCGCCGCGCTCCGCGCCGGGCTTGCGCCTGAGCGGCTTCGTGAGCCGCGCCGGCGAATATTGCTTCATGATCCCGGCACTGCCCTTGGCGCAGATCACCCCGTTGTTGATCGGGTGCTCCGGGTTGCCCTCGATGTAGCGGACCTCGCCGTTGCGCACATGCACGCGGATGCCGCAGCGGCAGGCGCACATGTAGCAGGTCGTGTTGCGCGTTTCCGTCGTAGCCCCCGGCAACGGGGCCGCGACGGGATCGTGCAGGGGTGGCGAGGGCATCGTCTATTCTGCGGCGATCGGCGGGGGAACCACGGTTCAGTCGGGACGAGGCAAGGACGGCAACAGGGTTCGAGACCGCAGAGTACCGTCATTTACCACGAACCCGGTATGGCGTGTCCACCGGGGTTACGGCTGAACGCGGGGCGCAACATGACCAAGCGCGGCGACCGGGCTCGCGGGCGACTCAGGCTCTGGTGGCTTCGTTGACGGCACTTTCCTCGTTCCAGCCGGCACCTTCCGCCATGAGTCGTTCGACGTCGCCGGGCGGCAGTCGCTCGCGCAGCGTCGCCGTGAGCCGATCCCAGGTGCGCTGTTGCGTCGGGCCGCGGACGAAGTTCACCTTGTGATAGAACGCCGCGACATAGCCCGCCAGTCGCGCGGATCGTTCCAGGACCCCCTGGAGCGCCGTCGCGAGGGCCACCGTTTCGATGCAGGCGTTGACGGGGGCGCTGCGGCCCAGGGAGCGGTTCAGGCGAATTCCTTCGACGCCGATGATCCTGGCTTCGTCGTGCCGATCGGCGGCGAGGAGGTAGTCGCCCAGGTAGAAGAGCATCAGGCCGAGGAGGCCGAGGCCACGGTGCTGGCGGCATTGCTCCACCAGCTTGCCCGCCTCGATGACGGCGGCATCGACCCCGCCCGCGTTGAAGTCATCGTCCACGAGGTTGAAGGATGGCGCCGCATAGCCGAGCCAGTCGTCCAGCTCGCGCGAAATGTCGATCGCCTCCGCATAGCACCGGCGGCTGGCTTGGATGTCGCCGCGAAGTTGATGCGTGCCGCCGAGCACGTTGAGAAGGCCGGCCAGCGTCTTGGTTCTTCCAAGGGGCCGCAATACCGTCTCGGCTTCGACCAGATGCGAATGGGCCGCAACCTCGTCGCTCGGCCGTCGCAGATAGCAGGCGTGCGCAAGCGCGCGGCCGAGGAGTTCCGGCTCTTCCGCCGCACGCGCAAGCGCCACTGCGCGCAGCGCCGATTCGATGAAGACAGGATCTCCGGGACTTCCCGTTTGCGCGTGCGACAGCCAGACGCGGCCGCCGATACGAGGGGGAAGGCGGTCGGCGACGTTTACGACCGCAAGTCGCAACCAGCGGCGAAACTCCGCTTGCAGCGAAAGCTGTATCCAGTACGGTCCGGTAAAGGCAAACAGCATGACGGCCAGCGCCGGATCCCCGTCGGCGCCAAAGCCCCATTGCAACGCCGTGCGCAGGTTCTCGAGTTCGGGCTCGGCAGCTTCGAGCCAGATGCCGGTCGGCGTTGTCGACCAGTCCCGATCGAGCTTTTCGAACCGTCGCAACATGTATTCGGCATGCCGGCGGCGGCAGGAACTCGGGCCGCTTTCGTCGAGCTTTCCGGACGCAAATTGACGGGTCGATTCGAGCATCCTGTATCGCGGCTCGGCATGGGCGAAGTCGACCGACACCAGCGATTTGTCGACCAGCGAGGCAAGCGCGTCGAAGGTCGCCCCGTCGCCTTCCGCTTCGCCGGCGCCAACCGCCTTCGCCGCATCCATCGTCCAGCCACCCGCGAATACAGACAGGCGCCGCAGCAGGCTCTGCTCGCTTGCGCACAGCAGCTCGTAGGACCAATCGATCGTCGCGCGCAGCGTTTGCTGCCGTGGTGGGGCGCCGCGTGCTCCATCCGTCAGGATACGGAAGCGGTCCTCAAGTCGATGCAGGATCTGGTCCGGCGCCAGCATCTTCACCCGTGGCGCCGCCAGTTCGATCGCCAGAGGGATGCCGTCGAGACACCGGCAAATCGCCGTCACGGCAGCGGCGTTTTCGTCGGTGACCGCGAATCTGGCGCTGGCGGCATGCGCCCGGTCCGCAAAGAGACGCACAGCCGCATGGCGCAATGCCGCTTCCGCGGTGATCCGCTCCGCTCCGCCAGGGAGCGGGAACGGCTCGATCCGATAGACGTGCTCGCCCGCAACCGAGAGGGCTTGGCGACTCGACGCCATCAATGTCACTCCGGGACAGCCGCGAACGATTCCAGCGGTGAGCTCCGCGCACGCGGCGACGAGATGTTCGCAATTGTCGAGAATGACGAGACACTTCTTGTCCTGAAGAAAGGTCACCAGCGCAGGGAGGGCCGGCGCGTTTCCCGGCAGCGGCATCCCCAATGCGCCCGCAGTCGTCTCCGCGATCAGCCCGGCCTCTCCGAGTGGCGCGTAGTCGACGAACCAGACGCCGTCCGGGAAAGCGGAACGAAGCTCTTCTGCCACCCGGATCGCGATTCGCGTCTTGCCGACGCCACCCGGGCCGGTAAGAGTCACCAGACGATGCTTCGCCAGGAGCCGCAGGATGTCGGCCTGCTCTGCCTCGCGCCCCACGAACGAGGTGGCCTGCGCGGGCAGGTTGTCCGGCGACTGGTCCAGAGAGCGCAATGCCGGGAACTCCAGCCGCAGCGACGGGTGGACCAGCTGGTAGACCTGGACGGGGGTCGCCACTCCGCGCAGGCGAACCTTGCCGAGGCCGCGCAACGAAGCTCCCGGTTCCAACCGGTCGCGGACCAAGGCGGCGACGGGTTCGGACAGCAGGACTTGGCCGCCGCAGGCGATGCCCATGATTCGCGCAGCCCGGTTGACCGCCGTGCCGAACAGATCGCCGTCGCGGCGTTCGACGACTCCAAGATGCAGCCCGCAGCGCACGCCAAGCGCAACGTCCGGCCACGGTGCAGCGTCGGCGAGCCCACGCTGCAAACGCAATGCAGCGCGGAGCGCATCCAGCGGGTCGTCAAACGCGGCGTACATTCCGTCGCCGAGCATCTTCACGACTGTCCCGTGACAGGCCTCGACGGCGTCTCGCGAAACCATGTCGTGGTGTGCCAGGGCCGATCGCATCCACTCGGCATCCCGTTCCCAGTGGACAGTGCTGCCCTCGATGTCGGTGAACAGAATCGCTGCGATGCCGGTATTTTCGCCTGGGACCATTGCGGACATGCCAATCCCGCATGAAGCGGAGCGACGCTATCGTCCCCTACGGCGCTTGCCGGGTCAACGACTGTCGACCCGCCTGCCCGAAGCGCCGATGCTCGCCGGTGCGGGCCGGCCCAAGCGGGTGTGCACGCCGCCTGTTTCCGCGGCACGGCCAGGCGTTAGAATGCCACGGCAGTCGAGTTCGACGACACGAGGGGACATCATGGCGACACTGCGCAAGTTCGTGGCCGGTTGGGTGACCATCGCCGCCTGTCTCATCGGCGCGCACGCGTCGCACGCCGTCGCGCCGATGCAGAAGGGGCAGGCGCCCGGATATTACCGGTTGATGCTCGGGGACTTCGAAATCGTCGCGCTGTCGGACGGCACCGTCGCGCTCGACGTGCGCAAGCTCCTGACCAACACGTCACCGACGCGCGTCGACCAGCTGCTACTGCGGTCGTTTCTCAAGAACCCGGTGGAGACGTCCGTTACCGGATTTCTCGTCAACACGGGCGCGAAGCTCGTGCTGATCGACACCGGCGCGGGCAATTTCTTCGGGCCCACGCTGGGCAACCTCGTCAACAACCTCAAGGCGGCCGGCTACCAGCCGGAACAGGTGGACGAGATCTACATCACGCACATGCACGCCGACCATGTCGGCGGCCTCGTGGCCGGCGATAAGGTCGCGTTCCCGAATGCCACGGTTCGCGCCGACAAGCGCGACTCCGAATTCTGGCTCGCCCAGGCCAATCTCGATGCGGCGCCCGAGGGCGCCAAGGGCTTCTTCAAGAGCGCGATGGCGTCGCTCAATCCGTACATCGCGGCGGGCAGGTACAAGCCGTTCGACGGCAACACGGACCTCGTGCCCGGCGTGAAGGCCGTGGCCACCCACGGCCACACGAAGGGGCACACGATGTACATGGTCGAGAGCAAGGGGCAGCGGCTCGCCGTGCTGGGTGACCTCATGCACGTGGCCGCCGTGCAGTTCGTGAATCCGTCGGTGACGATCGAATTCGATACCGACCCGAAGTTGGCCGCCGTCCAGCGCAAGAAGGTCTATGCCGAAGGCGCGAAGCAGAAATACTGGATCGCGGTCGCCCATCTGCCGTTTCCCGGCATCGGCCACATCCGCGCCGAGGGGCAGGGCTACGTGTACGTGCCGGCCAATTACTCGGTGCCGCGCTAGGCGGATTCCTTGCGACCCGTGCCGTCGCGCTCGCGCTCCCCGGGCCATGACGCCATGCCGATGTACTTGCGCCTGACCTTCGCCGCGTTGCTGGCCGTGGCCGTCGCAAACGGCCCGCACGCGGCCGACATGGCGAAGACGCTCCGCGTCGCCTTTCCCATCGCGGAGAACGGATTCGACCCGCAGGCGGCCTACGACTCCTATTCGTTCTACGTCATCGGCGGCATTTTCGATCCGCTCTACGTCTACGATTACTTCGCGCGTCCGGCGCGGATGATCCCCAACACCGCCGCGGCGTTGCCCGAAGTGACCGACCAGGGACGCACGTACACGATCAAGGTCCGGCCCGGGATCCGCTTTGCGGCCGACCCTGCCTTCAAAGGCAGGCCGCGCGAGCTCACGGCCGAGGACTACGTCTACAGCTTCAAGCGGATCTTCGACCCGAAGGTGCGCTCGTACTGGCTCTATGTCTTCGAGGGCAATCTCGTCGGCCTCGACGAGCCGCTTGCCGCCGCCCGCAAGGGCGGCACATGGGATTACGACGCGGAGCTCGAAGGCTTGCGCGCGCTCGACCGCTTCACGCTGCAGATCAAGTTCCGGCGGCCGAACTTCGGTTTCGAGTGGTGGCTCGCCACGAACCAGTTCTCGGCGGTGGCGCGCGAAGTCGTCGACGCCTACAAGGACGGCTCCAACCGCGTGATGGAGAATCCGGTGGGCACCGGCGCCTACCGCCTGAAGCAGTGGACGCGCGGCCAGCGGATCGTGCTCGAAGCCAATCCCGACTATCGCGAAGTCACGTTTCCGGCGCCGGGTCCGGGCAGCTCCCCTGAGGATGCCGCGATCGCGCAAGGGCGCACGGGCAAGAAGCTTCCGCTCGTCGGCAACGTGGACATCTCGATCATCGAGGAGGCGCAGCCGCGGCTCCTGTCGTTCGATTCCGGTCGACTCGAATACGTCGTGCTGCCGGCGACACTTTCGGCCAACGTACTCGACGGGCCGAAGCTCAAGCCCGACTACGCGAAACGAGGCATCGCGCTGCATCGGCAAGTGTCGCCGTCCGTCTCGTTCTTCTACTTCAACCTCGACAACCCCGTGGTGGGCGGATACACGCCGGAGAAGATCGCGTTGAGGCGCGCGATCAGCATGGGCTACGACCGCGGCAAGGCCATCTCGAGGCTGCTGGATGGCCAGGCCATCCAGGCGACGCAGCCGGTGCCCCCGGCGCTGTACGGCCATGACCCCAAGTACGTTCCGCCCTACGGCTACGACCCGCGCGCCGCACGCGCGCTCCTCGACAAGTTCGGTTACAAGGACCGCGACGGCGACGGCTATCGCGAGCTGCCGGACGGCAAGCCGCTCGGTCTGGTGCTGGCCTCCACGCCCGACAATGCCGCGCGCTCGAGCGACGAGTTGTGGAAGAGCAACATGGACGCGATCGGCGTCAGGATCACCTTCCTCAAGAACAAGTGGCCCGAGCTCAACAAGATGTCGGAGGCGGGCCAGCTGATGATGTGGGGCCTCGCGTGGATCAGCTCGGTGCCGGACGGCAGCGACTACTACAGCTACTTCGACAGCAAGAATATCGGCATGTCGAACGATGCGCGGATGCGCCTGCCGGCCTTCGATGCCCTGTATGCGAAATCCCGCGACCTGCCGCACGGTCCGGCGCGCACCAGGCTCTTCGACGAGATGAACGACATGATCTTCGGCTATGCACCCTGGATCCTGAGCAATTATGCTTACGAGAACACCCTCACGCAGCCGTGGCTCAAGGGGTTCAAGCAGCACCCGTTCGTGCAACATCAGTGGCGCTATTACGACGTGGAGCCCCGACCGCATTGACCGCGTGAGCATCATGCTTCCCACCGGCACCGTCACGTTCCTGTTCAGCGACATCGAAGGCTCGACGGCACTTCTCCGCGCCATCGGCACCGAGCGCTACGAGAGCGCACTGCAGCAGCATCGGCGCCTGTTGCGCAAAGCCTTCGCGCGCAACGCGGGCCACGAGGTCGGCACGGAAGGCGATTCGTTCTTCGTCGCATTCGGTCGCGCCGTCGACGCCGTGCGCGCGGCGGCGCAGGCGCAGCGGGAGCTGGCGAGACACGCGTGGACCGACGGCGAGCGCATCCGCGTCCGCATCGGCATCCACACCTGCGAGGCGACGGTCTCCGGGACCGAGCTATGTCGGCATCGGCGTGCATCGCGCGGCGCGCATCAGCGCGACCGGACACGGCGACCAGATCGTGCTGTCGCAGACGACGCGCGACCTCCTCGAGGACGATCCGGAGGTGACCTGCGTCGATCTCGGCCCGCACCGGCTCAAGGATTTCGCGCAACCGCAACAGCTCTATCAGCTGGTCGGACCGGACCTGCCGCGCGATTTTCCGGCGCTCCGCACGCTGGAGGAGCGCCGGACCAATCTTTCCGCGCAACTGGCACCACTCGTCGGTCGCGAACGGGAGCTCGACGTCATCCGCGCCATGGTACGGCGAGACGATGCGCGCCTCGTCACGTTGACCGGACCCGGAGGCACCGGAAAAACGCGCCTTGCGCTGCAGGCTGCCGCCGATCTCCTCGACGATTTTGCCGGCGGCGCGTACGTCGTGGTGTTGCAGGCGATCCGGGAGCCCGAGCTGCTGCTGCCGACGATCGCCGGTACGCTCGGCGTAAGCGAGGCCGCCGGGCAGTCGCTTTCGGCATACCTGGCGCCCAAGGAGCTACTGCTCGTGCTCGACAATTTCGAGCAGATCATCGGCGGCGCGCCGACGCTCGCCGAGATTCTCGCCCACGCACCGCACGTCAAGCTGATCGTCACCAGCCGCGAACCCCTGCACATCGCCGGCGAACAGGTATATCCGGTGCCGCCGCTCGCGCTCCCCGACTCCCGGCACGTCCGCGAACCTGCCGCGATTGCCGATTGCGCTTCGGTGCGCCTATTCGTCGTGCGCGCGCAGGCCGTGGAGCCCGGCTTCGCGCTCACGCCGCAGAATGCTTCCGCGGTCGCGGAGCTGTGCGAGCGCCTCGACGGACTGCCGCTCGCGCTCGAGCTCGCGGCGGCGCGCATTCCGCTCCTGTCGCCGGAAGCGATGTTGAAGCGCCTGGGCGAGCGCCTGAAGCTGTTGACCGGCGGCGGGCGCGACCAGCCGCAACGGCAGCGGACGTTGCGCAACACGCTCCAATGGAGCTACGAACTGCTGGAGGAGGACGAGCAGGCGCTGTTCGCACGCCTCGCGGTGTTCGCAGGCGGCTTCACGCTCGAGGCTGCCGAAGCGGTGTGCGACGCCGATATCGCGACCGTCGCGGCGTTGGTCGATCGGAGCATGGTCCGCCGCGATGGCGAGCGGTTCGGCATGCTCGAAACCATCCGCGAGTTCGCGTTGGAGCAGCTGCAGGCCAGCTCCGACGCCGATGCCGTCCGCGCGCGGCATTCCTCTTATTTCGAGGCCATCGCGGAACAGGCTCACGCGCAACGCTGGCACGACGACAAGGCGGGGCTCGACCAGCTGGAACGCGAGCACGACAACCTGCGCGCGGCTCTCGACGATCTGCGTGACCGCGATCCGCACCGAGCGTTGCGGCTCGCCGGCGCGCTTGGGTGGTTCTGGCACCTGCATTCGCATTTCAGCGAGGGAAGAAGGCGTCTGTCCGACGCGCTCGCCCTCGCTCCGGAGGTCGACGCGGCGCGCGCACGAGCGCTCGCGGCCGCTGGCGAAATTGCGGCGTGGAGCGGCGATCTCGAGACGGCGCGTCCGCTGCATCGAAGAGGCGGTGGCGCTGTGGCGTGCACGCGGACAGACGCAGGAAGTCGCCTGCGCGCTGATCGACCTGGGCTGGGGCTGCTTCTTCTGCCGGCGACGCCGACGCGCGCCGTTACATGGAGGAGGGCCTGCGCCTGCAGCAGTCCGTCGGCGATCCGCTGCTCGTCAACCGCGCGCGGACCGGGCTCCTGCAAGTCCTCGTGAGTCTCGGCGAGCTCGATATCGTCGAACCGATGGCGCGCGAGGCGCTGGCGGTGGCGCACGCGACGCGGGACCTCCGGTCGGAGCACTTCGCGCACCACTTCCTCGCCGACTGTCCGCTCATTCGCGGCGACTGTGCCGCGGCCTTGCCGCGCTATCGGCGCGCGCTCGAGCTCGCGGTGGAGCTGGGCGACCGGGCGGAGACAGCGATCGAGATCCAGGGCGTCGCGATGGCGGCGGCGGGTTGCGGCGAGCCTGCGCGTGCGTTGCGTCTCGCGGGGGCGGCGGCGGCGGAGTTCGAGGCGCTGGCGATCGATCTTTCGGGGATCGTCTTCTGGAGCACGCTGCTCGAGCGCTATCTCGGCCGCGCCCGCAGCGGAGGTTGGCCCGGAAGCGGCTGCGGCCGCGTGGGAGGAAGGCCGCAGCACCGCGTTCGAACATGCAATTGCGCGCAGCGATCGCCGCTGGGCGCGCGCAGCGATCCCGTCGTCGAACTGACCTCGCGGCACGCCGTCTCGCGTCAGCCGCGGCCGATGGCTTCCCAGTGCCCACTCGTCTCGGAGCGGAACAAGGCGTCGATGACGCGCATGTTGGCGATGGCGTCCTCGATGCCGTAGGGCAGCGCGATCTCGCCGCGCACCGCGCGCGAGAAGGCCTCGCCCTGCAGCTGGTACTGGTCGCTCTCCGGGCAGCGTCTCGGTCACGATGCCGGCGCCTTCGAGCGACGAGCAATCGTCGATCAGCAGACGCGTGCTTCGCACCCTGCGGCGCGTTCACCGGGATGAGAAGCTCGATCCGGCCCTTGCTGCCGCACAACTGCAGGCGCTGGTGCGGCGCGATCTGGGTCGACACGGTGAAGTCGAGACGCCGGCCGTCGCCGAAATCCACGAGCGCACTCGTGAGTCGGTCGGTGCCGAACGCTCGGATCGCGGTCGACGAGCGCGATGCCGCGCACGAGGCTCGGCCGCCAGGAAGAAACGCCCGGCGACGATGGCGTAGCAGCCGATGTCGTAGAGACCGCCGCCGCCGATGTCGGCCTTGTTGCGGACATTGGCGGGATCGGGATTGTTGTAGCCGAAGAACATCTGCACCGCGCGCAGCGTGCCGATGCGGCCCTCGCGGATGAGCTCGCGGGCGCGCAGCCATTGCGGATGGAAGCGCACCATGAACGCCTCGGCGACCAGGACCTTGCCCACCGTCGCGCGTAGCGCCGTCGCTTCGTCCGCGGTGAGCGCGACCGGCTTTTCGCACAACACGTGCTTGCCGGCGGCCGCGGCCTTGAGCGTCAGCGGCACGTGCAGGTGATTGGGCAACGGGTTGTAGATCGCCTCGATCTCGGGATCGGCGAGCAGCGCCTCGTACGAGCCGTAGGCCCCGGGAATGCCGAGCGCGTCGGCCGTGGCGCGCGCGCGCGCTTCGTCGCGCGACGCGATCGCCCGGATCTCCAGCAAGGCGCTCTTCTTCATCCCGGGCAGGACGCGATCCCGCCCGATCTTCGCGGTGCTGAGCACGCCCCAGACGACTTTCTTCACGCTGTCTCCTCCGTCGGCCGCTTCCGGCGTGAACCAGTTGAGCTTCGTCGCGCAGGCGCACGACGTTGCCCACGATGATGAGCGTCGGCGCGTGCAGCTTCGCCTTGGCGACGCGCGCCGGCAGAGTGCCGAGCGTCCCCGTGACCACGCGCTGCGTCGGCGTCGTCCCCTGTTGCACGACGGCGGCACCGGTGGCGCGCGGAAGGCCGTGCGCGACGAGCTGGCGGCAGATCAGCGGCAGGCTCAAGCAGCCCCATGTAGACGACGATCGTCTGCCGCGGCCGCGCGAGCGCGGGCCAGTCGAGGTCCACGCTGCCGTCCTGCAGATGGCCCGTCACGAACACGCAGGATTGCGCGTGAGTCGCGATGCGTGAGCGGAATGCCGGCGTACGCGGCGGCGCCCAGCGCCGCCGTGATGCCGGGCACGACCTCGAACCGGATGCCGTGGGCCGAAAGCGTGTCGATCTCCTCGCCGCCGCGGCCGAACATGAACGGGTCGCCGCCCTTCAGGCGCAGCACGCGTTGTCCCGCGAGCGCCCGCTCGACCAGGAGCGCGTTGATCGCTTCCTGCCGCATCGCGTGGTCGGCGCGCCGCTTGCCGACGTAGATGCGCTCGGCGCGCTTCGGCAGCAGCGCGAGGATTTCGGGCGAGATCAGGTTGTCGTAGAGCGCGACGTCCGCGCGCTTCATCAACTTCAGCGCCCGCACGGTGAGGAGGTCCGGGTCACCCGGACCCGCGCCGACCAGAAAGACCTCGCCCGCGTGGCGGCGGGGCTTGCGGCAGCGGCCCGCAGCGCCTTCGGTGCGGATCCGAGTCATCGCCGCGCGCGACGACCGCGACCTCACGGCGCGTCAGCGCGAGGTCGCCGCTCTGCGCTTTCCCGGCGGACGCGGGAGTGACGAATCGTCACTCGAACCTGCGCCTGCATGCGGTGCCCCTGAGGATGGCTGCGCGCGGAAGCGTATCACTTTCGCGCGGGCGTTGGCCGGCGCCCGGAGCTTGCGCGCCGTCGCTCGCGCCATGCAGGAAGTGCGGGCAGCGCGGCATTTCGAATATGACGTCGGCACGTCGCATCGATCCGACTCGGACCGGGTGGACAGGTTGCCTTCCCACGCGCAGGCGAAGGAGCGGGACAGTGGTAGCGGTGAACCGGATGGACGAGGCTCATGAGTCGATCGATGAACCGGCGTGGAACTCGATTCACAGCGGATCGGCATCTCGGGCAGACGGGGCTGGCCGAGGTCGCCGGCGATTTCGCTCCGGAAACGCCGGAAATGGGCGTCCGCGGAGGAAGCATTTCGCGATAGCGCTTGCAACATGACGGCTGCCACTCCAGGTCGAGGCGATGAAGCCGGTTCGCAATCGACATGCCGGAAAGGCATCGTGCGCGATGGCGATAGCCCGAAGTCTGCGGGAATCGGACACGGCTGTATGTTCGGCGTCTAACACAATGCTGCAGGCGCCCGGGACGGCACGTCCGCGCGGGGCCGGTTGGCCGGGAGCCCTAGCCGAGAATCCGCTTGTAGGAATCCCGATCCGCCTGGTAGCACCCGCACGACGCAGCCTTGAGGCCGCGCCGGTCGAGCACCGTGATGTTGCCGCGGCGGTATTGGATGAGGCTCGCGTTCCTGCAGGGAGCTCGCCGCCTTGGTGACGCCGACCCGGCGAACGCCGAGCATCAACGCCAGGAACTCCTGCGTGATGTGAAAGGTGTCCGCGTGCGCGCAGTCCTGCGTCATCAGCAGCCAGCGGGCGAGACGCGCCTCGACCACGTGAAAGCGCGTGCAGGCCGCCGCCTGCGCGAGCTGGGTCAGCTGGACGAAGGCATAGCGGTCCATTCCGCGTTCCAGCGCCCCCCGGCGCTCGAGCTCGCGGGTAAAGCGCGCGGCGTCCATCCGCAACGCAGACCCGGCGCCCTGAACCACGGCCCGCACCGGCGAGATGTCGACGCCGAGCGCGAGCGGAATCCCGAACATGCCTTCGCTGCCGACGAGGCCGACTTCGAGCGACGAAGCGGTGTCCACCGGCATGATCAGCGAGATGAAGCTCTTCGGTCGGGAAATAGACGTGGCTGATGCGGTTCCCCGGCGTGTAGAGCACCTCCGCGAACTTGAGCTCGACCGCTTCGCAGCCGGCCAGCATGCGGCGCCGATCGGTCGCGGGCAGCGACTCGAGCAGGCGATTGCCGGCGGGGGCGCGTTGCGTCGGTGACACCAGGAGACTCCTCGGCGAGACGCTCGATTCCGGCCCTCGGCGCCCGACGAATTCGGATGCGGTTCCAATGGCCGATGCGCCGATGCGCAAAGCGCAAACCTGCTTGCTGCATCTGGCGCGAGCGTAGCCGGGAACGGCGCGCCCGGTCTGTGCGGCGGCGCACATAGGCGCAGCATGCGAGCGGCGCCAGTCGGGACGGACGACGGACGCGCTACGCGAGGCCGTAGGGCAGCAGGCGATCGAACTCCGTCTTGACCACCTGGTAGCACTCGCAGGACCGGGCCTCGAGTCCGGGACGATCGAGCACGGTGATCTTGCCCCGGCGATAGCGGATCAGCTCCGCGTCCTGCAGCTTGCGCGCGGCCTCGGTGACGCCTTCGCGGCGCACGCCCAGCATGTTGGCGATCAGTTCCTGCGTCATCGAGAGCTCGTTCGACTCGAGGCGGTCGAGGCTCAGCAGCAGCCACCGGCACAATTGCTGGTCGACCGAGTGATGCCGATTGCAGACCGCCGTCTGCGCCATCTGCGTGATCAGCGCCTGCGTATAGCGCAGCAGCAGGTGCATCGCGGGGCCGAAGCGCCCGAACTCGCTCTTCAGCAATTCGGCCTTGAGCCGCACGCCGCTGTCCCGCGCTCTGCACGACGGCGCGGCTGGGCGTGGTGTCGCCGCCCATGAAGAGCGAAATGCCGAGGATGCCTTCGTTGCCCACGATCGCGATTTCGGCCGAGGCGCCGTTCTCCATGACGTAGAGCAGCGACACGATGGACGTGGTCGGGAAATAGACGTAGCGCAGCTGCGACCCCGACTCGTACAGGACGTCGCCGAGCTTCATCGAAATCGGCTCCAGATGTGGCAGGAGCCGGTCGTAGTCGCTCTTCGGCAAGGCGGCGAGCAGGTGATTCTGGCGGGGATCGGCGATGGCGGTCGCGCCCGCGCGCTTCCGGCGGTCGTCCGCGGGGACGAGGCTGCTCCGGCGGCGCGGGCCGGTTTGTCGACTGTCATGCCGCAGTGTAGACCACTTGGCGACGGCAATGTTCGGTTGCGCACAGAGGTGCGTGGCCGTCGGCCGGGCGTCCGGCGACGTGCGCAACTCGGCCGGCGCGCTGGTTTGTGTGCGACACCGCACCGACGCAGACAGCCGCCGTTCGCTATCTTTCGACGCATGAAGACCGTCGAATCGACTCCGCTGCGGCGACCGTGGGCGCGAATCGCCATCGCGCTCGCCTACTTCGCCGGCATCTCGCTGATCGTCGGATGGTCGCTGCCCGACGGCGTGGCCGCGGATCGTCCCGCCGACGTGGCGATGCGTCTGCCGGAGCCCGGCGACATCCAGGCCGCCGCCGCCTTCGCGAAGCCGATCGCCGACGCAGGCAAGACGCGGAGCAGGGTGAATTGCGCCGGATGCGGCGTCATCGAGTCGGTGCAGCAGGATCGATACGCCCGTATCGCGGTCATGGCGCGAGTGCCATGCCGGCGAAGGCGCCGGCGTCCGCGGCCGTCTCTCGACGTGGCGGACCCTACGACGCCGGAATCGCTCGCCAACACCGTGGCCTCGGTGATCGCCGACGGACGCGGCAGGAAGAAGGTCGCGGTGACCACGCGGCATCAGATCGTCGTCCGTTTCCGCGACGGCTCGAGGCAGGTGTTCGACGAGGCGACGCCGCGATCGCTGCGGGTGGGCGACCGGATCATGGTCATTGCCGGAACGGCGGAAGCGAAGGGACGCGCCGGATGCCCGAGCGGCGGCGAACGACGACCCCTGGCGCAGTGTGCGCTCCCGAACAGACGGCTAGCGCGCGGCAGGGGAGACTGACGCTCGTCTCATCAACCACCGGGAAACCGGACGACTGAAAGGAGCGCGCCATGCTCTACACCATTGCGGTCGTACTTCTCATTCTGTGGGCCCTCGGGCTCGTGACGTCCTACACGGTGGGCGGGTTCATCCACATCCTGCTCGTCATCGCCCTCGTCATGGTGCTGATCAACTTCATCAGCGGGCGCCGAACGCTTTACGCTCAGCCGGCTCGGCCCGGCGCGATCGGCAACGGTCGCGGCGCTCGTGTTGCAACGCCCTTTCGAAGGAGGCAACGTGAACGCGATCAAGATGATGGGAATCGCGCTGATCGTCCTCGGCGTGCTGGGACTGGTCGTACGGCGGCTTCACGTACACGAAGGAGACGCACGAGGCGAAGATCGGACCGCTGGTGCTGTCGGTCATCGGACAAGGAGACGATGAACGTGCCGGTCTGGGTCGGCGTGGGCGGAATCGCGCTCGGCGCATTGCTCCTGGTCCTGGGCGGCAGGCGGAGCTAAGGACGTCGCTCCTAGATCACGCTGGCGAAGATGTTGATGCTGAGCGCCAGCACGGCGATGTTGAACATGAACGCGAGGATGCCGTGGATCATCGTCAGGCGCCGCATCGAGCGTGAGGCGACCGCGACATCGGACACCTGCGACGTCATCCCGACCACGAACGAGTAGTAGGCGAAATCCGCGTAGTCGGGATCGCGGCCGCCCGGGAAACAGCAGGCGCCCGGCGGAGGGTTCGCCGTCGGCGCCGGCGTAGTAGCGGTGCGCATAGTGGAACGCGAAGACGGTCTGGATCAGGAGCCACGACGAGACCAGGGCCCCGATGGTCATCGCGAAATGCCAGGCGCGGCTCCAGAACGGCAGGTCGCGGATCGTGCCGACGACAAAGCCGATCGCGATGATGGAGGCGCACGAGGCGACCACCACGAACAGGAAGATGATGTAGCCGCTCTGGTCCTGGCTCAGCACGTGATCGCGGGTGACCTTGGCGTCGGACTTCGCCATCAGCATCCAGGCGAGGCCGAGATAGACGAACGCGCCGAGATCCCAGCTCCCGACGATGCGCGTGTGCCACGAGATCGAGTCGGGTTGCGCGAGGAACGCGAGCGCCGCGACGCCGAGCGCCGCGCCGAGACGCCGCATCGCCCCGATGCGCACGATCCACTGCGAGTCCCGGCCTTCTGTTCGCTGCGCGCGCTCTGTGCCGACCCCAATGCCGCCTCCGTTCGTGGTACCGGCCGATCGTTACCGCCGATGCTGCCGCAGTGCCGCGCAGCGCCGTCTATGTGCGATACCGAACAGACGGACGCCCGCCCGGGGCCGAAGATGGCATCAAGGGGCGCCCTGCCCCTGGGTCGGTGCGGTGCGCCCTGATCGCCCGCATCTTCCATCGGTCCCGGCCGGGCCCTCCCTCCCTGGCTTGCCCGGCCGGGCCGATCCTCGGGTACTCGAATCGAAGGCGCCGGGCTGGATGCCGGTGCGTCCGCAAGGAGCATTCGGATGGCCAGGAAACGATTTCCCGCGGCACGCGAGAAGAAGAAGGCGTCGCCGCGCATCGGTCGGCCGCGCCGCGGACAAGGCGCTGTCGGGCGCGCACCCGCGTCTCGTCCATGGGTTTCTCGTTCGACTGGCGGTGAAGCCCGGCGTCAGCACCGGGACAGCGAAATCGGCGCCCGCGGCCATCGCGCGACTCCAGGCGCGAAGCCCGTTTCCCGCCGATACGAGGCACGAAGGGACCGGCGGACGACTCGACGTTTCACTGAGCGGCCGGTCGGCGTCCGCACGCCAGCGCGGCCGATCGCGACACGAGACGGCTGTACGTCGCACAGCGCCCGCACGGCCGTATGTCGTCGCCGTGTCGCCTCGTCATACCGCGCCCGTCGTTGCGTGCGGTGAAACCAGGAGCAAGTCATGAGTCTCGGCACCATTCTGCTGATCGTTCTCGTTCTGATGCTGGTCGGCGTCGTTCCCACGTGGCCGCATGCCCGCAGCTGGGGTTACGGCCCGAGCGGGATCGTCGGTGTCGTGCTGGTCATCGTCGTCGTGCTGTTGCTGATGGGTCGCCTGTAGCAGACGTATGCCAGCGTACAGACGCAGGGCTCGGGAAGGCGGAATGTCGCGGTAGCGGATTCCCGCTGCCGATTTCCACATTTCCAAGGAGATGAATCATGGCAAGGAAACTTCTGACCGTACTGATGACCCTCGCGCTGATCGGCCCTCTGGCTGCCATCTCGGGGTGCAATACGGTGGCCGGCGCCGGCAAGGACATCGAGCGCAGCGGCGAGAACGATTCAGGACGGCGCCAGGGACGTTCAACGCAAGATGTGATCCTCGCACAAAGGAACGACGATGCACGTCAAGGAAATCATGACCAGCCCGGTGACGACCATCACGCCGGACACCTCGCTTGCCGACGCGGCAAGACAGATGCTCGCCCTCGACGTCGGAATGCTGCCGGTGGCGAACGGCCAGAAGATCGTGGGCGTAGTCTCGGATCGGGACATCACCGTCCGTGCCGTCGCGAAGCGGAATGGACCCCGAGCGGACCGCAGTGCGGGAAGTCATGACCAAGGAAGTCTTCAGCCTGTCCCGCCGGCAGCGACGTGAAGGACGTGTGCGACCTGATGGAGGAGAAACAGGTGCGTCGCCTTCTCGTCATGGACGGCGATCACTCGCCGGTCGGCATCGTTTCGCTCGGCGACATCGCACTGCATCTTCGCCGCGAGCAGTCGGGCGACGTGCTGAACAAGGTCTCGCAACCGGGATAGGCGCGCTCGTTCGTCGATCGAGGCACGATACGGCGGTACGGCGCCTGGCGCGAAGCGCGTCCTCGAGCGGACCGCCTCAGGGCGTCCGCAGACGGCGAATGAGGATGTCGATGATGTCGGCGCCGTCGGGCGATTTCAGGCGGCTCTGGCTCAGCACGCGCGCGACTTCGGGTTTGGCGAGCGCCTGATAGTCGGCGCGAATGAATACCGCGGCGATGGCCCGCTGCACGTCCACGGAGCCCGCGGTCGGGAACAGCCGAGCGAGCTCGTTCAGACTTTGCCGATCGCTCAGGCGATGCCGGGCGAGCGTGTCGAGCGCGCGGACCTGGGCGCTCCGATCGGGGCATGCGCGTGATGCCGCTCGCGACGACGCGAAGCTCGTCGACGTCGGTGATCGGGTGGTGGCCGAGATAGATCTGCGCGAGCTGGACTTCGGCGTCGTCACGGCTCGTCAGCGCCCGCAGAACGCGGGCGCGTCCCGCGGCGTCGCCCAGGCAGGCGAGGGCGGCCGCATTGTTCACCTTGTCGGCTTGCTGCGGCGACGGCTGCAGGCGATGGCGCGCCTCGTCCAGCGCATCGCGGTCATTCAACGAGCAGATCAGGTCGACGTCGGAAGGGCCGATGGTCCCGCGCTCGATCAGGTCCCCGACCATGCGCACGAGCTCGGCGGGCTGGTCGGCCGGCGACAGCCAGCCCAGCGTGACGGCGAGCCGGATCATGCGGGCCCGGACGCGGGCGAAGGTCGGCGTCCTCGGCAAAGCGCAGGTACCGTTCGCGCGCGTCGCGATCGCGGGCGATCGCCTCGAGCGCCAGCCGCGAAGGCCGCGGTTTGCCGCTCGCTCTCCGGGCAAGGCGGCAAACAGCCCTTCGATGCGGTCCAGGAACATGCGGACTTCGGCCATGTCCCGATGCAGGAGACCGTGGATGAAGGCGAGCTTCGCCGCCGGCGACAAGCGGTCGTCGACGAATTGGCAGGTCTCCTGCCGGAACGTGCGCGTCCGGATCGGACATCGACAAGGCCTCCGGCGACGACCATCGAGCTCGCGGCGAAATGGCCGAGGAGCTTCGGGTTCACGCGGCCGCTGCCCAGCTCGGCCGACGGACGACGAATCGAAATAGCGGTTGAGAAGCGACGCGGCCGTGGGCCCGAGCGGGGCGAGCGCGGAAAAGCCGTAGATGACGGGCACGTTCGCGAAAATGCGGCGCATGTGGTCGCGGCTGCTTTCGCCGTGGCGCTGGTCGAGCGCGCGCGAGCAGGCGCTGCGCTTCCGCCTGCGAGTGCCCGGAACGGACCAGGCTGCGCTCGGCTTCCGGTGACGTGCTGGTGATCGGCTGCGCGTTCATCGTATTGCAGCCGAAGAGATAGACCTCCTTCAGCTGCGAGAAGAGGCCGGGGCAGGAGTCGCTGCACGACGCGCGCTCCATCTCGGCGACCGCCAGGGACTCGCGCATCGCGAGCCGGTCGGAGTAGAACTCGGTCCCGCTGTCGAAATGGCCGGAGATGACCAGCAGATCGCAGCGCACTCCCTGCCGGCAGGCCGAGGCGAGCCAATCCGGACGGCCGCGCTCCACCAGCTCGACGAACTGGTAGTCGTCTTCCGGCGAGGCGCTGGCGAAAGACCTCCCTTTCGTCGGCCGAATTGACGGTGATCGTGCACACCGTGCGCTTGGCGGCGTGCGCCTCCAGGGCGGCTGCCGGTCAGCAGCGCGGCCGCCAGCAGCGACGCGGGCCGGTACAGCTCAGGAATCGGCAGGCATGGCGCGGTTCATCGTGGTCGGGCGATGAGCCTACCACAAGCGTCGATCGATGCCGGCGCTATCGTGTCGATGCGGCTGGCCGTGCCGGCGGACGGCGGTTATGGCGTCTGCAGGCGGCGAATCAGGATGTCGATGATGTCGTCGCCCGTGGGCGACTTCAGGCGATTCTCGCTCAGCACGCGGACCATTTCCGGTTTCGCAGCTGCTGGAGGTCGGACCGGATGAACACCGCGGCGATGGCCCGCTGCACGTCGACCGACCGGGACGCCGGGAAGAGGCGCGTGAGCTCGTCGAGGCTCTGGCGATCGGTCAGGCGATGGCGCGCCAGCGTGTCGAGCGCGCGAACCTGCGCGGGCGAGCCCGTCATCCGCGTGATCGCGCTCGCGACCGCGCGCAGCTCGCCGACGTCGACGATGGGTCGATGCGCCAGAAAGACCTCGGCGATCTGCACGTCGGCGTCGTCGCCGTCCGTCAGCGCCTGCAGGACCCGGGCGCGGCCCTCGTTGCTTCCCAGGCAGCCCAGGACGGCGGCGTGGGCCACCTTGCCGGCCTCCGCGGGCGACAGCGACAGGCGCTGGCGTTCGTCGTCGAGCTCGTGCTCCTTGTTGAGCGAGCAGATCATGTCGACTTCGGCGGCGCCGACGGCATCGCGCCGGATCAGGTCGCCCACCATGCGCACGAGCTCCGCGCGCCGCTCCGGCGGCGACAGCCAGCCCAGCGTGCCGGCGAGCTGGATCATGCGGGCACGAATCCGCGGCAGGTCGGCGTCCTCGGCGAAGCGAAAGTACCGATCGCGCACGACGTCGTCGCGCGCGATCGTCGTCCAGGGCCTGCGCGAACGTCGGGCGCTTGCCGGTCGGCGTCGCTCAGCGACGCGAACAGGCCTTCGATGCGCTCGAGAAACATGCGGACTTCCCCCATGTCCCGGCGGAGGAGGCCGTGGATGAACGTGAGCTTTGTCCGCCGGCGACAGGCGGTCGTCGATGAATTGGCAGACTTCGCGCCGATGCACGGCGCGCGGGTCCGAATCGCTCAGGCCGCTGACGGCGATCATCGATTCGCCGGCGAAGTGACCGAGCAGCCGCGGGCTCGCACGACCGCTGCCGACTTCGGCGATCGACGGCGGATGGAGGTAGCGGCCGAGCAGGTTCGCCGCCGAGGGTCCGAGCGGCGCGACCGAGGAAAAGCCGTAGATGACCGGCACGTTCGTGAAGATGCGGCGCATGCGGTCGCGGCTGCTCTCGCCATGCAGCGAATCCAGCGTGCGCGCGAGGCGCCGCGCGTCCTGGGGCTTGTGCCCGGCGCGCATGAGACTGCGCCCGACTTCGGAGGAGGCGCTCTTCACCGCGTCGGCATTGAGCGTGTTGCAGCCGAAGAGGTAGACCTCCTTCAGTTGCGAGAACAGTCCGGGACAGGAGTCGCTGCAGGACACGCGCTCCATCTCCGCGACGGGCAGGTACTCGCTCGCGGCGACCTGATCCGAATAGAAGTCGGTGCTGCCGTCGAAATGCCCGGAGATGACGAGCAGGTCGCAGCGGACACCCTGCCGGCAGGCCGAGGCGAGCCAGTCGGGACGGCCTCGTTCCACCAGCTCGACGAACTCGTACTGGTCCGCGGGCAGGCGCTGCCGGAACATCTCCTTTTCGTCGGACGAGTTGACGGTGATCGTGCAGACCGTCCGCTTGGCGGCGTCGCTGTCCGTGCCATGACCGACGGCGATGAGCGCCGCAAGCACCAGCAGGAGCCGGGCCGACAGGGTCATGGAGCGGACATTCCCGATCGCGCGCGTTCGCGTGCTCGATGCGCCGACGGTCACGCGCGGGGCTCGCCCTGCGCATTCACGGATACCGTGGGTCCCGGGGGAGCGCTCATCTGCATCCGATGTTCCAGGCCGCGGAAGGTATAGGTGACATCCCAGTAGTCGGGGCGGCTCTGGCCCGGCACCGTGGCGCAGCGCTGGACATCCTGCGAGTACACCTGCTGTCCGCCGGTGCGGCCCACGTTGGCGCCCACCGCGGCGCCGGCGACGGCGCCGCCGACCGTGGCGATCTGCTTGCCCGTGCCCCCGCCGATCTGATGGCCGAGAATGCCGCCGAGGACGCCGCCGACAATCGCGCCCGGAACATTCGCGCCGCCGCGGTCCTGGACGACCTGCTCGCGCTCGACCCAGCAGCGCTGCTCGGGCGGTCCGACCACCGCGCGCACCGACGTGACCGGCGCCTCGTACAGCCGCTCGTTCTGGCGCCGATGGTAGTCGTACACGGCCACCGGGGCCGGTGCATAGCGGTTGTCGTCGATGCGCGCGGTCTTGCTCACGATTCGCACCGATGAAATGCGATTGTTCAGGCCCATCGCCGCCAGCGACGGATAGCGGCCGGGGCGCAGCACGACGCAGCGACCGTCGAACTCGCACGTCTTCGCAGACCTCCCACCGATCGCGGACCACGACCGCCGACGAAGCGCGGTCGTTGAAGCCGTAACGCTCGAAGTTGCCGAGCTGCTTCTGGGTCGTGAAGCTCCGTCCCTCGAAATTCTCGCGTTCGTAGAAGCTGACCTGCGCGGCCGCTTGCGTTGCGAGCGTCAATCCGGCGATCGCCAGCGCGCTTCTCAATGTTGCATTCATCGATGCCTCCTGCAGTGGTTGCCATGTCGAAGGGCGGCGGCCTTGTCGAGCGCGAGCTTGGCATGCCACATATGGCGCGCCGGTGCGCCGCGGTCGGTACGGTGGCGTACCGACCGGGGCGGCAGCGCTTCCTTGGCCTGCGCAGCCCTGCGCCGACGGTCCCGCACCGCCCTGCGACGGCCGATCGTCGGCCCCAATCCGGAATCTGCGATGTCCTTTCCCTATGGGCGCTCATCATCGGCGCCGTCCTCATCGCCATGGCGCTGTCGGGCACGCTGCTCGAGCGGCTGCCGCTGAGCCCCGGCATCCTCTATCTGGCGCTCGGCTACGCGCTGGGCCCGGCGGGGTTCGCGCGTCATGGCGCCGGACCCGCTTCGCTACTCCGGCGACCTCGAACGAATGGCGGAGGTCGCGCTGCTGATCTCGCTGTTCGCGGTCGGCCTCAAGCTCGGCGTTCCGCTGCGCGACAAGCGCTGGTACCTGCCGTTGCGCCTCGCCTTTCCGTCGATGGCGCTCACGGTGGTGCTGATCGCGGCGCTTGGCATGTTCCTGTTCGACCTGTCGCGTCGGCGCGGCGGTCCTGCTCGGCGCGATACTGGCGCCGACCGATCCCGTGCTCGCCTCCGACGTGCAGGTCGAGCACTCCTCGGATCGCGATCGCCTTCGCTTCGGCTTGACGGCCGAGGGCGGCCTCAACGACGGCGCCGCGTTTCCCGTCGTCGTGCTGGCGCTCGGCATGCTCGGGCTGGCCGACCTCGGCAACGGAGGCTGGCACTTCCTGGCGGTCGACGTGCTGTGGACGATCGCCGGCGGCCTCGCGATCGGCGGGGCGTTGGGAGCGCTGATCGGAAAGCTGGTCCTCTACCTGCGCACGCGGCACCACGAGGCGGTCGGCCTCGACGAGTTCCTGGCGCTCGGGCTCGTCGCGATCACCTACGGCGTCGCGCAGCTCACCTTCGCTTCGGGCTTCCTGGCGGTGTTTGCCGCGGGGCTCGCGCTGCAGCGGATCAAGGAGCACTCGAAGCAGGACAAGCCCGACGAACGCGGCGAAGGTCAAGCTCGTGCTCGACGCGGACAAGCGAGAAGCAGCTCGCGACGCACACCCATCTCGCCGGCACCTACATGATGGACGCCGTGCAGGGCTTCAACGGGCAACTGGAGCGGATCGCGGAGCTGGTGGTCGTGATGGTGACGGGCGCGATGCTGGCCTACATCTCCGTACCGCCGCTCGCGTTCTGGTTCGTGCTGCTCCTGTTCTTCTTCGCGCGTCCCGTTTCAGTGTGGCTGGGCCTGCTGGGCGCGGGCACCGTATCGCGCGACCAGCGCATCCTGATCTCGTGGTTCGGCATTCGAGGCGTCGGCTCGATCTACTACCTCATGTACGCGATCAATCACGGCCTGCCCGACTCGCTGGCGCAGCCAGTTGCTCGCGATCACGCTCACGACGGTGGCCGCATCGGTCGTGTTGCACGGTATCTCGGTGACGCCGCTGATGAGCCTCTACGCGAAGCGAATTCCGAAGCGTCGTCGTTGAGCGAAAGCAGGCCATGGGAACTGGCACGACGGCCGCGCGGCGCCCCTGCCTGGAGCGCAAGAACTTCCTCGCCGGCAGGTAACGGTTTCCGCGCCGCTTCGCGAAATCCTACACGGCGCCGAAGCTCGGTGCGATCGGACCGAGTCTGGCGAAATGTTCCTTTCGAACATGCCCTTCCGGCCCGGCGCTGCCGTCTTTGCAGTTCCGGCACGCCGACCCGCGGCACGGGTGTTGCTCGACTGCGATGGCAAACACTTCGGTTCGTCTTTCGGAAAGGGCACGTCATGCAACAACTGCGCAGAGTTCGTACGATTTCGGATCCCCGTTCCGCCATCGTGTCGCCTGACGCGTTGCGATCCGCGCGGCGCCGCTCGCGGCGCCCACGTCACGACGCTCGGCGATTTCGCCACGGTCGGGAACCACGCAAGCAAAACGATCTGCTGGCAACACTCGGCGCCGGACGACCATGCGCGTCTGTCCTCGCAGCTCGAGTTCGTCCCCCTGCCGCGCGGGAAGGTGCTGTGCGAGGCGTCTTGCGCCTCCGGACTACGTGTACTTTCCGACGACGGGCATCGTTTCCCTGTGCCACGAGCTCGAGAACGGAACGACGGTCGAGGTCGCGGTCACCGGCAACGACGGCATGGTCGGCATCGCCGCCTTCATGGGCGGCGTCACGATGACCCGCGCGGTGGTGCGCAATGCCGGTTACGGCTACCGGATGCGCGCGAGCGCGCTCAAGGCGGAGTTCGACGGCAATCCGGCGTTTCGGCAGGTGCTGCTGCGCTATGCGCAGGCACTCATCGCGCAGTTGACGCATTCCGCGATGTGCCACGGTCACCATCGGCTCGACCAGCAATTCCGCCGTCTCCTGCTGGTGAGCATGGATCTGCTGCGCTGCGAACGACGTTGCGCTGACGCACGAGGCCGTCGCCTGCCTGCTCGGCACGCGCCGGGAGAGCATCACGGCGGTCGCGGGCAAGCTGCAAGGCGCCGGGCTCATCCGCTACCACCGCGGCCGGATCACGATCCTCGATCGCCGCGGCCTGGAGGCGGACGTCTGCGAATGCTATCGGGCGGCGAAGTCGGACGTCGGTGCGTCGCGGCGCGTCGAGCCGGCGCAGGCCCCCATGCGGATCGCGAACGGCTAGGAGCCGTGGGCACGCCGGGCCGGCTCTCGGGTCGGTCATGCCGGTTTCTTCTCGACCGGCACGCGAATCTCGACGACCGTGCCGCGTCCGGCCCTGCCCTGGATCGAGAATTCGCCGCCGAGCGCGTTCGTGCGCTCGCGCATGGACACGAGTCCGTGCGCGGTCGGATTGTGCCGCTTCGCGAGGTCGATGCCCACGCCGTCGTCGGCGACGCGGAGCAGCCAGTGCTCTCCGCGTTGCTTGAGCGAGACCGCCACGTTTTTCGCCTGTGCGTACTTGCTGATGTTGGTCAGCGCTTCCTGCACGATGCGATAGAGCGCGATGCTGTACGCCGGAGACAGCGACAAGCCCCTCTTCCTGCAGCTCGACGCGGCAGGGCACGCTCGAGCGCTTGGCGAACTGGTTGCATTGCCACTTGAGGGCGGCGCCGATGCCGAGATGGTCGAGGAGCGTCGGCCGCAGGTCCTCGATGATCCGGCGCTTGACCTGAATGGTGTCGTCGATCGCCGCCATGACGCGGGCGAGCCGGGCGCGCTGCTGGTCGTCGTCGGGGAGCTTGTCGGACACGAGCTGCAGATCGATCTTGGCGGCGGCGAGCGTGCCTCCCATGTCGTCGTGGATCTCGCGCGCGAGCTTCGACTTCTCCTCTTCCTGCACCTGCTGCAGGTAGTGCGACAGTCCCGTGAGCTCCGCCGTGCGTTCGGCGACGGCGCGCGCGAGCTGCACGTTGCGCTCCTCGGCCAGCGCGGCTTCGCGCCGCCGCCGCCGCGACTCCTGGGTCAGGAAGATTCCGCCGAGCGTGACCAGGAACAGATTGAGCCCGACGACCAGCAGGAATCCCACGCGCACCAGGTTCTGATTGTCGGCGAAGGCCCGGATCCGGCGCTCGTAGAGCTTTCTCTCCTCGGCGGCCATGCCGTCGAGCGCCAGGCGGAGCGCAGTTCATCGTCACCATGCCCTTGTGCGACGTCAGGTAGTCGCGCACGGCCTCGTCGCCGCGATCGCGCTGCAGCGCGAGCGACGCCTCCATCTCGGCGAGGCGGGTGTCCATCAGCTTCCTGACCGTCACCATTTGCGCGACCTGGACCGGATTGTCCTGCGTCATTTCGTCGAGGCGTGTCGAGATCCTTGGGAATCTCGACCCGCGCGTCGGCATAGGGCCGAAGATACGTGGCGTCCTGGGTGAGCAGGTATCCCCGCTGTCCGGTCTCGGCGTCCACCACTTTGCGGTAGATGTGCTCGATCAGGTTCTCCGCGATCTGCGTGTGCCGGACCCAGGTCGCCGCGTCGCGCACGGCCGCGAAACCGCGTTCGGCAGTGTAGAGCGCCGCGACGTTGAGGAGCACCGCCAGCACGAGCACGGCGATGCCGAAGGTTCCGAAGCGATGGATAGTCATGGCCCGGCGCGCGCCCGGCAGGGGCTCGCGTGGGCGGCGCGCGCTTCTTGTAGGACAAATCTGACACAACCACGGGAAGTTCCCTACAAGTATTCAATGGACCGCCTTACACCCGCCGACCTGGCGATCCCCCACTATGGGCTCCGAGCATTCCAACCAAGAACAAGAGGGGTCGGCCATGAGAGAAGACGTCGACAGCGCTGATGTTACCTTCGCCGAGGTTCCGATGACAGGCTTTGGGACGGGAACGGGATCCTTCGCCATCGCGACCTTCGGCTGCGAGCGGAGGGTTGCGGTCGCACGCGTGCCGGCCGTTCGCTGCGCCGTGGCGTCGGTCGCGCGCCTCATCGGGGAGTCGCCCGAAATGCTCGAGGTCGGCGAGCGGCTGCGCAGGATCGCGCCGTCGCTGTCGGCGGTCATGCTGGTCGGCGAATCCGGGACCGGCAAGGAAGTGGCCGCCCAGATGCTGCACACGCGCAGCGCGCGGAGCAGCGGGCCGTTCGTGAGCGTGAATTGCGGCGCCATCCCTGCGAATCTCGTCGAGGCCGAGCTCTTCGGCTACGAACGCGGCGCATTCACCGGCGCGTTGCGCCAGCATCAGGGCTACTTCGAGCGGGCGTCCGGAGGAACGCTGTTCCTGGACGAGATCACCGAGATGCCCATCGACCTGCAGGCGAAGCTGCTGCGCGTCCTCGAGAGCGGGCGGCATGACCCGCATCGGCGGCACCACCGAGATCGCCGTCGATGTGCGAGTGGTGACGGCCACGAATCGCGCCGCCGACGCCATCGTCCGGGATCGGCGCCTGCGGGAGGATCTCTTCTACCGGCTGGCGGTGTTCCTGATCCAGTTGCCGCCGCTGCGGCAGCGAGGCGGCGACATCGAGCTCCTGGCCGAGGCGTTCCTCGCGCAGCTCAATGACGAGCACGGCACGAGGAAGCGCTTCGATCGGGCTTCATTGACGGCCGCGAGGTCGCATCCGTGGCCCGGGAACGTCCGCGAGCTCAAGAATTGCGTGGAACGGAGCTACGTGCTGTCCGATGCCGTCGTGAAACTGGACCTCCAGCCCGCTTTCGCCGTTGCCGACGCCGACCTGCACGAGGGCGACTGCGTGCAGCTGCCGATCGGCATGACGATGGCGGACGCCGAGCGCGAGCTCCTCCTCGCCACGCTGCGCCATTGCGGAGGCAACAAGCGGCGCACGGCCGATGTGCTCGGCGTCAGCCTCAAGACCGTCTACAACAAGCTGGTCGGGTATGGGCGCCGACAAGCATGTCGGGTATGGGTGGCCGACAAGCATGTCGGGTATGGCACCGCCGCATGCCGGCGGCGGCCGGCGGCCGGTAGCCTCGTGGAGACTGCGATGGACTTGGCCCGGGACTACAATGAGCGAAGGATCGTCATGAGGGCAAGTCAATGATCGGCTCGCCGCGCCGGGTGTTCGTCGCCGATGATCATGCCCTCTTTCGGCAGGGCGTGAAGGCGCTGCTCGCGGAGGAATCCGACCTTGCCGTCGCCGGCGAGGCCGGGACGGCCAAGGAAACGCTGCAGCCGGGTCCGCAACGAGTCCTGGGACGTGCTCCTGCTGGACATTTCCCTGCCGGACGGCTCGGGCATCGACCTTCTGCGCCAGATTCGTCCGCACAAGCCGGACCTCCCGATCCTGATCCTGTCGATGCATCCGGAAGAACAGTTCGCGGTGAACCTGCTCCGGGCGGGGGCGACCGGCTACATCACGAAGGACGCGGTGCCGCAGGATGTCGTCAGTGCGATCCGCACGCTGCTCAACGGACGCAAGTACATCAGCGCCGCCGTCGCGCAGATCCTGGCCGAGGATGTCGGAGGCGACACCCGGCCCGCGCATGAACAGCTGAGCGAGCGGGAGTTCCAGGTGTTCTGCAAGCTGGCGGCCGGCCGGGCGGTCGGCGACATCGCCACGGAGCTCTTCCTCAGCAACAAGACGGTCAGCACCTATCGCGCGCGCATCCTCGAGAAGATGAACGCCAAGTCGAACGCCGACCTCACCTATTACGCGATCAAGAATGGTCTCATTCAGTAGCCCTTCGACACCGAAGTCCGGAGAGGGCCGATCCGCAGCGACCGCCCGAAGTCGTCGGAGGGTCGCGGAGCGGAAGGCCGCGTGCCTGCGCGTCTTTCTCGTCGAGGATTCGGCCTCCGTCCGCGAGCGCCTCAGCGATTTTCTGTCGGAGCCGGGCAAGGTCGAGATGATCGGATACGCCGCGACCGAGGCCGACGCCGTGCGCCAATTGCTGGCGCAGCCCGTCGACGTCGCCATCGTCGATCTCAACCTCAAGGAAGGCACGGGCATCGGCGTCATCGAATCCGTCCGGGCGGTGAATGCCAAGGCGCCGCCGACGATCGTCGTGCTGACCAACTACGCGTTCCCGGAGTTCGAGGCCGCGTGCAGGGAACGCGGCGCGGATTACTTCTTCGACAAGTCCACGCAGTTCGGCGCGGTGAAGACTGCTGCTGCAGTCGATTCGGCGCGGCGTTCACTGATCTGCATCGGCCGCGTGCCGGATTGAAGCAGGGCGCTGGCGGGCAATCGCCTACGTCCGCATCGGGGCGCAGCCGACAGCGCGCGCGTCGCGCGTGCGCGGATCCTGACTCTTGCGCGCCGTGCCGGCGCTTCGTTCGGTCGGTCCGGACCGAGCGTTCCGGCGTCGCGCAATCCGAGTCCACCAACCAGGAGGCGCTATGCAATTGAACCAACTCGCACGCAGGTCCACACGACGATGGCTGCAGGTGGCTGCGATTGCGTCGGCGGTCGCCGTGAGCGGCTACGCTGCACGCGCAGACGGAGCAGCAGGAGCTCGTGAACGCGTCGGAGACGACATTCGCGAACTTCATGCGCGATCCCGACATGACGTGGATGCAGCGGCACATCGGACGGGCCAAGGGCGTGCTGATCGCGCCGCAGGTGGTCAAGGCGGGCTGGATCTTCGGCGGCGCCGGCGGCCGCGCCGTTCTGTTCGGACGCAACGCCCAGACGGGCACATGGACCGGTCCGGCGTTCTACAACGTCGGAGCGGCGAGCGTCGGCTTCCAGGCCGGCATCTCGGTGTCCGAGACCGTGACGCTGGTGATGACCGAACGGGGCATGAACTCGCTCCTCGCCACGTCGGTCAAGCTCGGCGGCGATGCAAGCGTCGCTGCCGGCCCGATCGGGGCGGGTGCGAACAGCGATGTGACAGCCGATTTCGTCGCGTTCAGCCGCGTCCAAGGGCGTATACGGGGGCCTCAATCTCGAGGGCAGCGTGATCGACGTCGCTGACAGCTGGAATCGGACCTACTACGGTTCGGCGGTCCTCCCTCCGGACATCCTGTTGCGGGCGAGCGTGCATAACCCGCAATCGGACCGCCTGGCGGCGCAGTTGAACCGCGCGGCGTCCGGCGAAAAGACGAGCTACCGGCAGTAGTCGGGGCGGCACCCACAAGCCAGACGAGGCAACTCGCGCAAGCAGCGGCCGGGCAGGAGCAACTCAAGCTCCGGCCCGGCCGCTGCTGTTTGATCGGTCAGGGGTCGACCGGGACCGAGAGGGTGAGACGCAGCCCGGTCGGGCCCTCGTCGACGGTGAACGTGCCGCCCATCGCGGTGACGCCCTGCCGGAGCGCGTTCGCTTCTTCGCTCTCCTTCGGCGTCAGCACGAGCGGCAGCTTCGGATCGTCGGTCAGGGCATCGATGCGCAGGAAGATCCTGCCCTTGGCGGTCGTGATCGCCAGGGTGATGTCGCCGCTGCGCTTGCGGACCGTGATGGCTTCCAGCGCCCATTCGGCGGACCGGAAAACGAGGAACGCCTTCTGGGCGTCCGCCACGTGACCGATTGATCGATCGTCGCGTTGATCGTCAGTCCGTTGGCGCGCGAATAGGCGTCCACCAGCATCGTCATCGCACGGGCGATGCCGATGCCCCGCAGGCTGGGCTGGCTCGCTGCTCGTAGACGACCGAGTGCGCGCTCGAGCGCCTGCTCCATGGCAACGATCAGCGAGCGCAGATGCTTGCCGTGGCTCGATTTCGGCGGGAGTGGACGCCGCGGCCAGGCGGGCCCTCAGCAGGGCATCGTGCAGGAGCGTGCCGACGCCATCGTCGATCGCGCCCGGCGCCGGAGTCCGGCGCGATTTGCGATTGCGACGCGGCCGCGTCGCGGACGATCCGGAGCGAGGGGAATGAACGATCGCAGGCGCCGCACCGCCATGAACAGCGAAATCACCAGCAGCAAGGTCACGCCGGCCATGATGAACAGGTCGACGCGGGCCGCCTCCATCGGTACTGGCAAGCGTCTCGCGAACTTGCCGCAGTTCGTCCTGTTCGCGGGCTTCCAGCGTCGCGACGGTGGTGCGTATCCCTTCGGACGTCTCCTTGCCGCGCCGGCCGAACGACATTTCGTACGGCTGATCGGGGGCGCTGCGCTTGCGCTCGATGCCGGCCACCGTGATCGTCGTGCGCTCGGCGATCAGCGATACGAGTTCCTCGACGAGTCCCAGCTCCACCGTGTCGTCGCGCATCCTGTCGCGCAGGTCGGAAAGCAGCGTCGGAATGCGCTGCCGGCCGCGCTCGAAGGGTTCGAGGTAGGAGTCGTCGGCCGTCAGCGCGAAGCCGCGGCCCGCCGTCTCGATGTCGTTGACGGCGGCGAGCAGGGCCTTGAGATCATGTACGGTCGCGGCGTTCTGCGCGGTGGCGTCGGTCAGTCGCGTGATGTCGTCGAGACGCGCGAGACCGAGCCACAGCGAACCGATCGCGTACGTGATCACCAGGACCAGTACGGCGTACGGCGGGAGAAAGGGAGGTATGCGAAAGCGCATTGGAACGGCAGGGCGGCAGACGATCGTGCGAGTCTATACGATCGAGGCGGCGTGCGGACGCTCTGTGCCGCGCTCGCGAACGACCCTGTCACCATCGGCAACGCCGGAGCGCAAGCGCCCCGACGTTTCATTCATCGTGCCGGAACCGGCTAGGGGCGATTCACCGCGCCCTGCGACGGGCGATACGAATCGCGCCAGTCGGGGCGGTCGCCGTACGGATAGAAGTTCGAGATCCGGCGGCCCGACGAGATCACGTTGTTGAGCCCCGGGAGCGAGGCATACTCCCCCGGGCCGAACGTGCGGCATTCGCCGCGAAATTCGGAATCGCTGCAGAAGATCCAGTAGCCGCTCTCGACGCGCAGCGAGGACGCGCGGTCGTTGAAGCCGGTCCGGCCCAGATTCGCGACGGTCTCGTTGATCGGAAATGCGCGGCCGGAAAGATTCGGACCTTCGTAGAGCGTCGCGCGCGCGTCGCGGCCGCGGCCGGGATAGTCGTCCCGGCGACCGTCCGAATACCGCCCGTCGACCGGGCGCACGGAGCTGATGCGATTGGCGTACGCGCCGAGATTGGGATAGGCGCCCGGACCGAGGATGGCGCATCCGCCGCGGAAATCGGCGTCGAGACAGATCTCCCACCGGCCCTCGTGCACGACCGCCGAATTGACCCGGTCGTTGAAGCCGTTGCGGGCGAAGTTCGGCACCGGCTGATCGGCCGAGAACTGGCGACCGCCGAAGTTGTCGTCCGCGAAGAACGTGATCCGGTCGGCTGCCGCCGAGCCTGCCGCCACCGTGATGATGCCCAGCAACAGGGGTTTCAGCATTCGTTTCATCGTGTCACCTTCTCGTTGTGTTGAAGAAATCGTCGGGCGCGGCCGGAATTACGATGGGACCGGCCGGCTGCCGGCTCCGGCGCCACGTTGCCGCCCTCGTTCTCCCAGGCCTTGAGATCGGATGCGTGGTCACGCTTGCAGCGCGGTCGCGCGCTGCCGGCGGTGCCATTGCGATGCGATGACCACGCCGATCGAGGCACATGCGGCAATGGCGAGCAGCAGGTAACGGTGTTTGTCGATGTGCATGAGCGGACTCGCAGGTTCGTGGTTCGAAGATGCACGCCGAGGATTGCGGCGATGAGAAGCAGATTAGGTGACCTGCGCGCACGCGGTCTGTACGATGCCCCACATACCCAGGTAGGGCCGGTCCTACGTGGCGGCCGTGGGCACGCCCGCAGGAAGGCTGTCGCGCGCCGGTCGGGACACCGTCGACGCGGACCCGCACGTCGTGCGCCCGGCCGTCGTCGACGAGCGGAACGGACGCGTCGCCCTGGTCGACGCCATCGAGCGCTGACGGAGATCGTTCGGAGGCCGCCGTCGGCGCCGCCGGCCGTCTGCCGGACGACGATGTCGTACGTGGTCCCGCGATACTGGTAGCGCATCGTGTAGCCCGTCCAATCCGCGGGCAGGCATGGCGCAAAGCGCAGCCGATCGTGCTCGAGCGTCAGGCCGAGCAGCGATTCGACGATGAGCCGGTACATCCAGCCGGCCGACCCCGTGTACCAGCTCCAGCCGCCGCGCCCCGTGTGCGGCGCCACCGCGTAGACGTCGGCGGCGATCACGTACGGCTCGACCTTGTACGTCGCGACGCCTTCCGGCGTACGCGCATGGTTCACCGGATTGATCATCGTCATGAGCTCCCAGGCGCGCTCGTGGTCGCCCAGAGCCGCGAAGGCCATCGCGGCCCAGATCGCGCCGTGCGTGTACTGGCCGCCGTTCTCGCGCACGCCGGGGACGTAGCCCCGGATGTAGCCGGGGTCGACCTCCGATCGATCGAACGGCGGATCGAGCAGCTGGATCAGCGCGTGATCGCGGCGCACCAGGTGCTGGTCGACGGCGTCGCATCGCCATGCGCGAGCGGTGCTCGTCACCGGCGCCCGACAGCACCGACCAGCTCTGCGCGATCGAGTCGATCCGGCATTCGACGTTGGTCGCCGAGCCGAGCGGCGTGCCGTCGTCGAAATACGCGCGCCGATACCATTCGCCGTCCCACGCATGCTGCTCGAGGTTTCGGCGCAGGTTGACGGCCTCCGCCTCGCAGCGCTCGGCGAACGGCAGGTCGTCCTTCAGCCGCGCGACCTCGGCGAACTGCCGCAACACGGCGTACAGGAAGAAGCCGAGCCACACGCTCTCGCCCTGGCCGCCGATGCCGACGCGGTTCATGCCGTCGTTCCAGTCGCCGGAGCCCATCAGCGGCAGTCCATGCGAGCCGAATTGCAGGCCGTGCACGACGGCGCGCCGGCAGTGCTCGTAGAGGCTCGCCGTTTCGGCGGATCGTCCGGGCAGATCGTAGTAGGAGTCGTCGCCCGCGTTCACCGGACGCCCTTCCAGAAAGCCGGCGGATTCGTCCAGCACGCCGCGGTCTCCGGTCGCCTTCACGTAGCGTGCGGCGGCGAACGGCAGCCAGAGATAGTCGTCCGAGCAGCGCGTGCGCACGCCCCGGCCCGACGGCGGATGCCACCAATGCTGGACATCGCCGTCGACGAACTGCCGGCCGGCGCAGCGCAGGAGCTGCGCGCGCATGAGTCGAGGCTCGGCGTGGACGAGCGCCATCGTGTCCTGCAGCTGGTCGCGAAAGCCGAAGGCGCCGCCGGATTGGTAGTAGCCGCTGCGCGCCCACAGGCGGCACGCCAGCGTCTGGTACAGGAGCCAGCCGTTGGCCAGCACGTTGAGCGACGCATCGGGTGTTTGCCACCTGCACGACGCCGAGCGTGCGCTTCCAGTGGGCACGCGTCGCGTCGAGGGCGGCGCGAGCGGCGGCACGGCCCGCGGAAGCGCTGGACGAGGCTGCCGGCGTCGGCGGCGTTGCGACCCACGCCGAGCCGGAAGACGACCTCGCGCACCTCGCCGTCGGCGAGCTCGAAGGGGACCTGCAGGGCGGCGCAGGGATCGAGCGCCGCGCCCACCTGGCCCGACAGGCGCGCGCGCGACATCGCGGCCGGAGCGCCCAGTCGTGCCGTTGCGCCCCAGGAATTCCGTGCGGTCGCCGCTGACGCTGCGGACGGAGTCGTCCGACGTCGAAGAAGGCGACGCGGTCGGGAAATTCCGTGTTGTACGAATTGCGCGCGAGGAGTGCGCCGCTCTTCGGGTCGAGTCTCGGTGATCACGTGCATCGTGGTCCTCGGCCTCAAGTCGCCCAGCACCCATTCCACGTAGCCGGTGGCCGAGAGGCGGCGCGTGCGCCCCGACACGTTGCGGACCTTCAGCACCGAGAACTTCACCGCCGCATCGATGGCCACGTACACGGTGAGCTCGGAGCTGATGCCGTCCTCGACATGCTCGAAGACGCTGTAGCCGAAGCCGTGGCGGGTGACGTAGGTGCCCTCGCCGCGGCAGGGCATCGGCGCGGGCGACCAGAAGTGGCCGGTCTCCTCGTCGCGGAGGAAGATCGCTTCTCCGCTCGCGTCGGTCACGGGATCGTTGTGCCACGGCGTGAGGCGGAACTCGTGGGCGTTCTCGCTCCACGTGTACGCGAGCCCGCTCTCGGAGATCACGGTGCCGAAATCCGGATTCGCGAGCACGTTGGCCCAGGGCGCCGGCGTGGTCTCGTCCGGCGCGCAGCGTGATGACGTACTCGCTGCCGTCGGCCGTGAAGCCGCCGAGGCCGTTGCCCAGGATCAGCTCGCGCGGAGCCGGTTCGGCGGAGGGCGCGTCGCCCCGGTGGTTGCGGGTCGACACCAGCCGGGGAACGCGCGTTTCCGCGGGGCCGCGCCGGTTGATCTGCTCCGAGAGGCTGCCCTTGCGGTCGGAGATGATCGCGCGCGCCACGGACTGGATCAGGATGCGGTCCTCGTCCGCGATCTGCTCCGCCCGGCGCACGAAGATGCCGCCCGGCCGATCCATCACGTGCGCTTCGACGCCGGCCGCGATCAGGCCCATGATCTGGTCCTGGAGCGCTTGCCGATAGCCGCCGCGATCCTCGTTCCAGATCACGAGATCCACGGCCAGGCCCTTCAGGCGCCAGTACGCGTGCGCCTGCACGAGCTGGCGCACGAGATCGATGTTCTCGGCATCGCCGATCTGCAGCAGCACGATCGGCAGATCGCCCGAGATGGCGTAGCTCCACAGGCCCGACTGCCCGCGCCGGTTCCGCAGGAGGATGCCGGCCTCCGCGCGCAGCGACGCGTTGGCGAAGATGACGGAGCCCGCGAGGCGGGCGTAGAGCTGCGCGTCGGACTCGGTGGCATTGATCTGCCGCAGCGTCACTCCGCTGTGCGTCCACGCGAGATCGAACACGCGGTCCGACAGGTGCCGGTCGTGGTATTTGCCGACGAGGCTCAACGCGGCGTCGCGCGTGTCGGCCATGCCGAAGGCCATGTCGATGGTGGCCGTCTGGTGCGGCTCGAGCGTGATCCGATGCCGGATCGCGACGATCGGATCGAGCACCGAGCCCTGCCCGCCGGCGAGCGGTCCCGCATCCCGCAGCGCCCGCGGGGCGGCGACCGTGCGGCCGCGACCGATGAACGCCATGCGGTCCGTCTCGTAGGAGACAGCGGACGAATCCGTGCCGTGGACGGCCATGAGGTGGAACATCCACGGGTGCGTGCTCGTCCTGCGCGCGCGGCCGCCGCGTGCACAGGATGGCCTGCCGCTCGCGGACGATCTCGGTCTGCACGAAGAGATTGGAGAACGCCGGATGCAGCGCGTCCGAGGCGGCGTGTGGCGAGCGCCACTTCGGCGTAGCTCGTGACGTCGATGGTGCGCCGCGTCCGCGAGCGGTTCGTGATGCGCAGCCGCCGCAGCTCGATGTCGTCTTCCGGCGAAACGACGATTTCGACGTGCGACTCGAAATCCTTGTCGCGGCGACGGAACTCCGCGCGTGCTTCCGTGAAGATCGCCTCGTAGCGCGCCGGCCGCTGGCGGGTCGGCTGATGCGCGGTCGACCAGAAGTCCCCGCTGGCCGTGTCGCGGATGTAGCAGAAGCTCCCCCAGTGGTCGCAGGTGCTGTCCTCGCGCCAGCGGGTGACGGCGAGATCCTTCCAGCGCGTGCTGCCGCCGCCCGCATTGGTGACCATCACGTGATAGCGGCCGTTCGACAGGAGCTGCACTTCCGGTATCGGCGAGTCCGGGATGTCGAAGATGCGCACCGGCGCTTCCGGGGCGCCGCCGGCGCCGCGGATCGCGGACAGCTCGGCCGGTCGCGAATAGAGCACGGCGACCTTCGGAATGCGCTCCTGCAGCAGCAGCAGCGTCGCCTTGAACAGCGGATCCGATTCGAAGCGCCGCTGCATCGGCCGCCCGAGCAGCACGTGCGCGAGCGAGAGCAGGATCATGCCCTGGTGATGCGCCATGAACGAGCGCACGACGGCGCTGGTCTGGCCGCGCGGCAGCCGGGCGGGCGTGTAGTCGACGGCCTCGTACAAGCCGAATCTGCCCGCGAGTCCCTCCGCCCGCGAGCCGCTGCAGATTGAGGCACGACTCCTCGGGCGCGACCATCAACGCGAGCGCCGAGGCGTAGGGCGCGATGACGAGATCGTCCGCGAGCCCGCGCTTCAGTCCGAGGCCCGGGACGCCGAACGCGCGGTACTGGTAGTTGAGGCTGGCGTCGACGGAGTTGTAGCCGCATTCCGAGATGCCCCAGGGCACGCCGCGCAGCTTCCCGTAGGCGATCTGGCGCGCGACCGACGCACGGGCCGTCTGGTCGAGCAGCGTGTTGCTCGTAGGTGGGCATGACGAGCAGCGGCATCAGGTACTCGAACATCGAGCCGCTCCAGGACATGAGGACGCGCTCGCCCCCGGAGGTCGTGAGGAGGCGCCCGAGCGCGAACCAGTTCTCCTGCGGCAGCTCGACCCTGCGCGATCGCGACGAAGCTCGCGAGTCGCGCTTCGGAGGCGAGCAGGTCGTAGTAGCTCGAGTCCAGCCGGCGCTCGGCGACGTTGTAGCCGATGGAGAGCAGATGGCGCGCCGGGTCGTAGAGAAAGTCGTAATCCATCCGGGCGAGCGCATCGCAAAGCTGCGTCAGGCGGTCGATTTCCGCCAGGCGCGCGGCGGCAGCGGCAGCATCGAGGCCCGCGTCGTGCGCCGCGAGCTCGCGCAGCGTCGGGATTCCGCGCGATGCCCGCGCGGCTCGATCGGACCCTTCCGCAGCCGGCAGGGTCGCCCATGGCGCGAGCAGCCGCGAAGCTCATCCTGCAGGCTCCGGCATTGGCGGACGAGCGCCGCTGTCCAGAACGCCGGCTCCGTGGCGGGCAGCAGGTGCGCCCGCGCGCACCGGGATCCGGCGTCCGGTCGACCGGCGCGCGCGATGTCGACGCTCCACCTCGGCGCCACCCCCGCCGCGAGCCGATCGAGCCACTGGCGCGCCGACGCGAGGGTCGCGGGCCGCGAGTCGTAGGCGGCTTCGAGATCCCGTTGCAGGCGCGCAAGTGCCGCCGGAACGCGGTCCGGCGATGGCGTCCGCGAGGGCGCGCGACGTGTCGCTCAGGCCTTCGAACCAGCGCCGATCGAAGATCCTGTCGTCGGCGAGCGCCGCGAGGCCGGGCCGCAACGTCAGCAGGTGCGCCCGCGAGGTTGCCGCTGTCCACGGCCGACACGTAGAGAGGCGGCAGCGGCTTGCCCGACTGCGTGTCGTACCAGTTGTAGAAATGGCCTTCGTGGCGTTCGAGCGACGCCATCGTGCCCATGGCGTTCGCCGTGCGCAGCAGCAGTTCTCCCGCCGGGAGGTAGCCGAAGTCGTAGGCGGTCAGATTCGCGAGCAGCGAAAGTCCCATGTTCGTCGGCGACGTACGGTGCGCAACGACGGCGACCGGATGCTCCTGCTGGTTGTCCGGCGGCAGCCATTGATCGTCCGGACCCACGAACGTTTCGAAGAACGCCCAGGTCCGGCGCGCGAGGCTCCGCAGAAAGAGAATCTGCTCGGCTGCAAGGCGCGCTTCGCGGCGGTCGAGCGGCCGGCTCACCCACCATGCGATGGCCGGCGAAACGAACCACAGCAGGAGGATCGGGGCCGCGACGATAAGCGCTGCGGGAACGGATGCCGCCAGCGCGATCGCCGTGGCGGTGGCGATGACGGGGGCGATCCACATCGATCGCAAACATGCGGCAAGGCGCCCGGTGTCGTCGGAGCGGCGTCCGTCCGCGTGCTCGGACACCGACGGATTCCACTCGAGGAGCCGCCGGTGGCTCACGAGCATCCGCCACATGGTTCGTGCGATCGCGTCGAGGTTGACGGTCGCCTCGTAGGGCAGGAAGGCGAGTGCCAGCGTGATCTGCGCGGCTTGCCGGCCGGCAACCCGCACGGCGGCGGCAAAGTGCTGTGCCGCCAACACCTCGTCCGGCTTCCTGAACAGTTCCAGGACGAACGCACAAGCTGAAGGCAGCAGGAGGACCGCCATCGCCACCGCTGTCCACAGCCAGGCGTGGGGAAGCACGATCCAGCCGACGAGGAACAGCAGGGTGAGCCCCGCCGGCACGAGACTGCGCCGCAGATTGTCGAAGAGCTTCCACTGCGACAGCATCGACAGCGAGTTCCTGAGCCGGCGATCGCCGGGGCCCGGGACGCGCCGGCGCAGCCATCCCGCCAGCTGCCAGTCGCCGCGGATCCAGCGGTGCCGCCGCAGAATGTCCGCGCCGTAGGTCGACGGATAGTCCTCGTACAACTGCACGTCGCTCAGGAGCCCCGATCGCGCGTAGCAACCCTCGATGAGGTCGTGGCTCAGGATCCGGTTCTCTGGAAAGCGGCTCCCGACGGCGGCTTCGAACGCGTCGACGTCGTAGATCCCCTTGCCGATGAAGGAGCCCTCGCGCGAACGCGTCCTGGTAGACGTCCGAGACGGCGCGCGTGTAAGGGTCGATGCCCGGGTCGCCGCCGTGCAGACGCGCGTACCACGAACGGTTCGCGCCCGGCAGGCTGATGCCGACGCGCGGCTGCAGGATTCCGTACCCTTCGATCACGTGTTCGCCGCCCGCGGCCTTGCCGGCGCCCCCGAAGCGCGGGCGGTTGAGCGGGTGCGCCATCACTCCGACGAACTGGCGCGCCGAGTCGCGCGGCAACTGCGTGTCCGTGTCGAGCGTGATCACGTACTTCACGTCCGTCAGCGCCGCGGTCTGTCCGACGACGAGCGAGAAGAAATCGCTCCCGCCGCCGCGCAGGAAAGCGTTGAGGTCGGCAAGCTTCCCGCGCTTGCGCTCGTGGCCCATCCATACCTTTTCGCGCGGATTCCAGCGGCGTGGACGGTGGAAGAGAAAGAACGTGTCGGTGTAGGCCGTAGTGCCGCCCGCAGTCGGGTCCGTGCTTCCGTACTTCGCGTTCAGTTCCTCGATGCCCTTCCGCGCGAGCCCCAGCAGCATTTCGTCGTCGGGATGCGTTTCCGTGACTGCGTCCGCAAAATCGGTCAGCAGGCTGAAGTGCAGGTGGTCGTCGCGATTGGCGAGGAACCGGACCTCCAGCGCCTCGACCAGGACCTCGATGCCTTCGGCGCTGGTGAGGAGCGTCGGGACCACCACCAGGGTTCGCGCCTGCGCGGGAAGGCCGCTGCCGAAGTCCATCCGCGGCAACGGGTGCGGGGTCACGAGCAATGTCGACACCCAGTTCACCAGGTCGACGGCGAGCTGACTCGTGGCGAGCAGCAGGAGTATTCCGAGCGCGGCGAGCGCGAGATCGCCGACGCCGTCGCCATGCGCCTTCGCGAGCAGTGTTGCGGTGAGCGCGCCCGTGATCGCCGCGATCGCGCCCAGGTAGAAGAGGAGCGGGCTGCGCCGTCCTATCCTGCGGAGCGCTTCGGCCGTCGACAGGCCGCTGTCCGCCGCCCGCTCGAGACGCGCGCGCCCCTGGTCGATGAGATAGAAACCGACGTGCGCCGTGCGGGCATCGCCGACGTTCGCCCCGCCCAAGACGGATGCGCCCTCGTGGGCGAGCTGGATCGCCTTGCGCGCCACCTCGCCTTCGGACAAGGCGCTGGTCTTCGCGATCTCCTCCACGACGTGCCGGTAGCGGTCGCGGGTCGCGAAGTCCATCCTGCGTGTAGAAACCACCCGGATCCTCGCGCAATTTCGCCTCGACGACGCTCATCGACTCGACGAACTCGCGCCAGTCCATCGATCCCAGGAACCGGAGGCTTCCGATCGTGTTGCTGATCGAGACCTGGACGCTCGCCTGCTCCTGCGTCTCCGCCTGCACCGATTGTTCGATCGACAGGCCGGCCTCGGAGAGGCACTGCTCGATCCACGTGAGCGGCAACGCCAGCGCGGCGCTCTGGCCTTGCAAGCGGCGCGCGAGTTCGGCGACGAACGGGCCTGCCATCGACGGACCCGATCGCGCCATGTCGGCGATCACGAGAATCAGGCCCTTGGGATCGTGGAGGGCGACATCCATCATCTGGTCGGCCCATCCGGCGGCCCGATTGCGCTCGAGAGTCCCGGTCGCGATTCCTGCCCCGACACGGCGCAGATTCTCGATCATCCCGAGCCGCAGCATGATCGGAATGGCCCACAGTTCCCCGACGGTGAGCGGCGCCACCGTCTGGTAGGCCGCCACGAAGCGGGAAAGCGTGTCCGCGTCGACGCGCCCGTCGCCATGGGAGATCGCCTCGAAGGCCAGGTCGTAGACGCGCGGAAGCTTCGCGGAGGCGCCTTGCGCCAGGCGCGGAAGCTCGCGGCTGTAGCCCCTCGGCAAGTGCCGTTTCGCCGTGCGGATTTGCTCTTCGATCAGGTAGAAATTATCGAGCAGCCACTCGGCGGCGGGGGTGATGCGGCGGTTGGCCGTGACCGCGGCCGTCAGCAGGTCGCAAACATCGATCAGGATGCGTTCGTTCTCGGCGAGGCGGCTCAAGAGCCGGTCGGGAGCGCGGCCCGGCGCGAGCCTGTGCGCGACGGCCAGGTTCCTGCCGTGCTGCTCCATCTGCTCGGCGCTGAAGAGCTCCGAGCGCAGTGGCGGCTCCTCGGCGGCGTACCTGCCGAGCGAGTCGGCGCGTCCGAAGCGGGTCGCGAGCGCCAGCAGGCGCTCGAAGAGCGTGCGCGTGCCCGCTTTCAATTGGGGCTTCCCTTAAGCCTGTGTCACGCGGGCGGCGGCCGCATCGCCCGCATCGAGCATCACGCCTACGCAATACGTCATGCGGCGCGCCTTTTCCTCCGACCCTCGCCCGTACGCGTACGGGGAGCGCGAGGCCTCTCGCTAGTCGCCAAGCAACTCGCCCACCGGGTGCAGGGCCTCCACGTGCTCGGAGACGACCTTGCAGATGACGACGATCGGGATGCCGAGCAGCATTCCCCAGATGCCCCAGAGCCAGCCCCAGAACAGGAGTGAAATGAACACCGCGGCCGCGTTCATCTTCGCGATCCGACCGGTCATCCAGGTCGTGACGAAGGTCCCCACGAGCGTCGCGATGGCCAGTGACATCCCGCAAACCAGAAACGCCATCGAGAACGAGTCGAACTGCATGAACGCGGCCATGCCGAGGGCGGCGGCGGTGACGCCGGGGCCAAGGTAAGGAACGACGTGCAGCAGGCCGGAGGCGACCGCCCAGGCGCCGGCATTTTCGAGGCCGATCCAGCGGAAGGCGATCCAGGCGAGCAGGGCGACCAGCGCGTTCGTCAACAACAGCATGAACAGGTACTTCTGGATGGAGTCGTTGATGTCGTCGAGGATCTGCACGGTGATCTTCTTCTTCGACAGCGTTGGCCCCGTCAGCCGCACCAGCTTGCGCTTGAACGTGTCGCCACCCAGCAGCAGGAAGAACGTCAGGAACAGTACCATGATCGCCTGGCCCAGGACGCCGAGGGCGCCCATCGAACCCTCCAGCAGGAAGTTGTTGAGCTTGAATCCGGGCGTATCGATGACGACATGCGTTGCCGCCTGCTTGGGCGAGGGGGTGGAGGTGGGAGTGGCGCCCGTCACCTGTTTCGTCACCTTTTCGACCTCGGCGGCAGCGCTCTGCATCTTCTGCAGGTTGCCGGCAGGATCGGTGCGCAACCGCGTCACCGCGGTTGAAAGCGTCCGCGTCGCCTCCGGCAGCTGCTCGATGATCGCCTGCACCTGTCCCCGCAGCGCATAGCCGCCGAATCCCAGCGCGCCCATCACGCCCGCCATGACCATGATCGTGCCTGCCACGCGGGGAATCCTGATCCGCTCGAGATAGACGACGAGGGGATTCAACGTGTACGCAATGATGATCCCGAGCAGCAGGGATACGAAGAACGTCTGCGCCAAGGCGAGGGCGCCAACGACCGCAATCGCGGCAAGGACCGTGATCGCGATGCCGCGCGCTTCCATCGGCGTGCCGATCGACGGGACGACCGGTTCGGTCGCCGGCGAGGCGGGGCGCGGATCGTCGGCCGCGGCCACCAGCTCAGGCGTCGCGGTCGTCATTCGTCACCTTCGGAGGTTCTTGGATCGCGTTGCGCATGCCGCCGCGGCAGAAGCGCAGCGACGCCGGGCCCGCAAGTCGCATCGAACTGACCGGGGCCCGGGACAAGTCCTGCCTTACTTCAGGCGCATGTCGTTCTTGACGGACCTGACGCCGCCGACATTACGCGCGACCTGCACTGCCGTCGCTTCGTTCGCGGCCGAGCTCACGAATCCGCTCAGTTGCACCACGCCCTTGAAGGTCTCGACGTTGATTTCCGCGGACTTGAGGGTGGGTTCGTTGAAGATCGCCGACTTGACCTTGCCGGTGATGACCGTGTCGTCCACGTATTCGCCGGTGCCTTCCTGCTTCGCGGTCGAGGCGCAACCCAGCGCCATCGTCACGAACAGAATGCCAATCAGTGTTGCCAGTTTGCGAGTGAAGTTTGTCATGCTCTTTCCTTTGTGCGAAACGCTCCGTCGGCAAGGCACGGGATTGCGGGGTGTGCCGTTACGACCGGCACGACTGTGAACAAGGTACGACTCCGGCACGCCCGCCGGTCATGCCGAGATGAAGCAAGATTAACGACCGGATCAGGCGCCGTCTGTTCGCTGGCGTACAAAGCCCTGGCTAGCGCAGGCCGAAGAACGAGAGAACGGCGACGATGATGACGATGGCGCCGACGATGTAGACGATGTTGTTCATGAAGTTTCCCTTCAGTTGGATCAGACCGTCGGCGACGGCCGGTAATCCTTGTGCCGCTCCTCGAACGCCGCGACCTGCTTCTCGGCTTCGTCCTTCGTGATGCCGTAGGCTTCCTGAATCTTGCCGCTCAGGATTTCGCGCTTGCCGCCGATCACGTCGAGGTGGTCGTCGGTCAGCTTGCCCCACTGCTCGCGCACGTTGCCCTTGAATTGCTTCCAGTTGCCTTTGATCACGTCCCAGTTCATGGTGAATCTCCTTCGTTGATCACGCGTCCGGCGCGATCGCCGGCTGCGTCCGTCCCTCCGGGCGGCGATCGCCGCCCGGAGCGCTGCGATCGGTCAATAACGGAAGGCGCGCCCGTTCTCGATGCGCACGCTGTCGCCGACGCGCAGGCGACCGATGTCGGCCTGCGACACGGTCTGGTAGACGCCGTTGTCGAAACGCACGCGGACGCGATAGAAATCGCGATCCGAATTGTCCTGGCCGATCTCGTGTCCCACGGCCGCTCCGCCGACGGCGCCGGCGACCGTGGCCACCGTGTTGCCGGTGCCGCTGCCGATCTGGTGGCCGATCACGCCACCGACGACGCCGCCGATGATCGTGCCGGCGACGGCGTTGCCGTTGCTGCCGCCGCGCGCGCATTCGATCGACTCGACGACACCGTAGTAGCCGTCGTACGAACGCGCCCGCGGTAACGGGCGTATCCGTCAGTAGCGCGGCTGCCGTCGGCTAGCGCGGGCCGCCGTCGTCGTGCCGTAGCCGCTGTTGTCGTAGCGCTCGTTGTAGGGGTCGGAGGTCGCACACCCGCCGAGGACCACGGTACCGGCGAGCATCAGCGTGACGAGTGAGGTGGTTTTCATGGGTTTCTCCTGTGAAGTTGGCCATCGTAGTCCGGTAGACTGCGGGAGTCGGTACGCTGACGCACACAGGGCGGGGACGGCTTCAGTATGGTGCCGCACAGACGGGAAGGACGACGGCGGCGCACGCTGGCGTCGGTCGCGCTGTAGCCTGTCGTCATCGGTGTAACCAGACGTAACAAGTGGCAGCGCGGCGGACTTTCGAGGCCGTCTCCGGTCATCGAAGCGGCAGTGCGAAGCGTTACTAGCGTCGCCTACCACCATAAGCGAACTCATTCGCAAGGAATCGACATGCCAATGCAAACACGACGTCTTCGGGCCTTCGCCTTCGCGGCGGGCCTCGCGTGCCTCTTCGTCAGCGCCTGGGCGAGCGCTGATCCGCCGTCGCGCGTGGCGCGTCTCGGCTACACGAGCGGCGCGGTCAGTTTCTCGCCGGCCGGCGAGAACGACTGGGTCGAGGCCACCATCAACCGGCCGCTGACCACAGGCGACCGCCTCTGGGCCGATGCCGGCGCGCGGGCCGAGCTGCAGGTCGGCGGCGCCATGCTGCGCATGAGCGCCGGCACGAGCGTCGCGGTGCTCGAATCTCGACGACAGCATCGCCCAGCTGCAGTTGACGCAGGGCACGTTGAACCTGCGCGTGCGCCGGCTCGAGCCCGACCAGATCATCGAGATCGACACGCCCAATCTCGCCTTCACCGTGCGCCAACCCGGCGAGTACCGGATCGGCGTGGATGTCGAAGGCAATGCTACGGACATCTACGTGCGCAAGGGCCAGGGCGACGTCTATGGCGAAGGGCGCTTCGTACTTCATCGACTCGCGCCAGCCGTATCGCTTCACGGGCACCGGCCTGCGCGACTACGAGCTGCTCGCCATCCCCGGATACGACGAGTTCGATCGCTGGGCGATGGATCGCGACCGCAGCTACGACACATCGATCTCCGCGCGCTATGTTTCGCCGGACGTGATCGGCTATCAGGACCTCGATGCGAACGGCACCTGGCGTCCGGATGCCGACCTACGGCAACGTCTGGTTCCCGAATCGCGTCGACGCCGGCTGGGCGCCGTATCGCGACGGTCATTGGGCGTGGGTCGACCCATGGGGCTGGACGTGGGTGGACGATGCCCCCTGGGGCTTCGCCGTGTCCCACTACGGTCGCTGGTCGAACTTCCAGGGCAGCTGGGGATGGGTGCCCGGTCCGGTGCGCACGCGCGCCTACTATGCTCCGGCGCTGGTCGCCTTCGTGGGCGGCAGCAACTTCCAGCTCACGATCTCGAGCGGCCCGGTCGGCGGCATCGCGTGGTTCCCGCTCGGTCCGCGCGAGGTCTATCGGCCGTCGTATCCGGTGAGCCGCGGCTACTTCGAGCGGGTCAACGTCAGCAATACGGTGATCAACACCACGGTCATCAACAATTACTACAACAACACGAACGTGACCAACATCAACTACGTCAACCGGCAGGTGCCGGGCGCCATCGTGGCGGTGCCGACGACCGCGTTCGTGCAGTCGCAACCCGTGAACCGGTCGGCGGTCCGCGTGACGCGGGAGATGGTCGCGAGCGCTCCGGTCGCCGCGGTTGCCGCCGTCGCGCCCACCGAGCGTAGCGTGCGCGGTGCGGCAGCCCAGGGCGGCACACCGCCCGCGCGCGTGTTCGAGCGGCCCGTGATCGCCCGTACGGCGCCTCCGCCGGCATCGGCCGGCTTCGCGGCGCAACAGCAGCAGCTGCAGACGCAGCCCGGCAAGCCCGTCGAGGAATCGGTCCGCAGGGGCATGAGAAAGCCTGCCTCGGCAGAGCCGGCGCCTGTCGTCAACGTGGTGGCGCAGCCGAAGGCCACGCCACCGAATGCGCTTCCGCCGCCCGCTGGAGATGGCCGGCCGGGGAGCCGAAGGCCGTGCCAAGGGCGAGGAGCGAAAAGGCGCCACGCCGGCAGCGGTTACCGGCGCTCCATCGGCACCTGGCGCACCGGGCGCGCCCAAGGACGGCAATCGTACCCGCCCGTCGCGAAGTCGCGCCCAGCGCCGCGCAAGTCGCGCAGCCGGCAGTCGGCCGCAACCGCAGGACCCGCGCGGCAAGGATGAGCAACGCGGCAAGGGACAGCAGCGCGGAGCGCCCGGCGCAACCGCCGCCGGCACCGCAAGCCGCGACCCCCGCGCCCGACGCCTACGCCGACACCTCAACCGCAAGTCGCGCGAGGCCGCCGGCGACAGCGACCGTGTCGAGCAACCCGCTAAGTCGGATCAAGCAGCCAAGGCCGATCAGCGCGCGAAGGGTGAACAACGCAGCAAGGCAGAGCGCGGCAACGCGGAACAGCGCGACGACCCATGACCCCGCCGCCGGGTGCAACACCGGCCGCGACGCCGGCGCGGCACCGGCACCGCGCAACCGCCAGCGGCGCGGCCCGCGCAGCAGCCGCAGTCCGGCAGGAACGCGCCGGCGCCGCAACCGTCGGCAGGCAGGTCCGCAAGCGCAGGTGGCCGCACCGGTGCCGCCGTCCCAAGGTCGACACAATCGGCAGTGGTCGCACCTCCGCAACCCGCGGCACAAGTCCGGCGGCCGCCGGTACGACCGGATGGCGCTCCTGCCGCAAGGCAAGCGCCTGGCGCCGTGCCGCCTGCGCAGCCGCAGCCCAGCCTCAACCGGTGCCGAAGGCGGATGCGCCGTTCCGGAAGGCAAGGCCGCAGGCAAAGGCGCAGGACAAGAAGAAGAAGGACGACGAGGACGAGAAGGCCAAGCAGAAGGGCTAGGGCGCCATTCGCGCCAACTGGCGCAAGCGCGAAGCAGGGGCCCTGCGCATCGCACCGGCCCCTCGGCTAAGGGCGGTCAGCACGCGGGTCGCCGCGAACACGCAGCGGCGCCCACGGCTTCGGCCGCAGCTCTATGTGCGTTGCGCACAGACACCCGCCGGATCGAGCGCGACAATACTCGACCGCAGTGCGGCGTTGCGGCTCGCTCGCATCGATTGCAGCATCGCACCAAGGCTCCCCATGCTCGAACCAGCAACTCGATACCGTCGTTGCCGACACGCCCGGCAAGGCCGACGGCATCACCGAAGTGCGCCGCCAGGAGGCGCTGCTCAAGACCGGCGCCCTGCAGAACTCGATTCTGACCAGCGCCAACTTCTCGATCATCGCCACCGACGAGAAGGGCATCATCCAGCTCTTCAACATCGGCGCCGAGCGCATGCTGGGCTACGTGGCTGCCGAGGTCGTGAACCGGATCAGCCCGAGCGACATGCACGACCGGCAGGAGGTGATGGCGCGCGCCGAGGCCTTGAGCCTGGAGCTCGCCACCACGATCGCGCCGGGCTTCGACGCCCTGAGCTTCAAGGCCTCGCGCGGGATCGAGGACATCTACGAGCTCACTTACATTCGCAAGGACGGCAGCCGCTTTCCGGCCATCGTGTCGATCACGGCGCTGCGCGACGATTACGGCGACATCATCGGCTATCTGCTGATCGGCACCGACAATTCGGTGCGCAAGCAGGTCGAGCTGGAGCTGCACCAGGCCATGGCCGTGGCGGAGAAGGCCAACCTCGCGAAATCGGATTTCCTGTCCAGCATGAGCCACGAGCTCCGCACGCCGCTGTCGGCGATTCTCGGCTTTGCGCAGCTCATGGAATCCGGTTCGCCGTCAGCCGACGGTCTCGCAGAAGCGAAGCATCGACCAGATCCTGCAGGCGGGGTGGTACCTGCTGGAACTGATCAACGAGATTCTCGATCTCGCGCTGATCGAGTCCGGCAAGCTGTCGCTGTCGCTCGAGGCGAGCTCGCTCCCCGAAATCATGCGCGAGTGCCAGGCGATGATCGAGCCGCAGGCGCAAAAGCGCGGCATCCGCGTGGTCTTTCCGCGGCTCGACGCTCCGCTGTTCGTCAAGGCGGATCGAACGCGGGTCAAGCAGGTGCTCATCAACCTCCTTTCCAATGCGATCAAGTACAACCGGGCCGACGGATCGGTCGTCGTGGACTGCGACACCAGCACCCCGGGGCGCATTCGCATCGACGTCACGGATACCGGCGCCGGCTTGACGCCGGAGCAGCTGGCGCAGCTGTTCCAGCCGTTCAACCGGCTGGGACAGGAGGCGACCGCCGAGCAGGGAACGGGCATCGGCCTCGTGGTGTGCAAGCGCCTGGTCGAATTGATGGGCGGCGTCATCGGCGTGGAAAGCACCGTGGGCACGGGGAGCGTGTTCTGGATCGAGTTGAAGCGGACGATCCGAGCCGCAAGTTCGCCGCCGGCTCGGCCCGACCGCTGCCCGCCGTGCGGACGCAGGTCCATCGCCGACCAGGAGGTCTCCACGCTGCTGTACGTCGAGGACAATCCGGCCAACCTGATGCTGGTCGAGGACCTCATCGCGCGCCGGCCCGACATCCGCCTGCTGAGCGCGAGGGACGGCGACCGCGGCATCGAGATCGCGCGCGCCGCCCGGCCGGACGTGATCCTGATGGACATCAACCTGCCCGGCATCAGCGGCATCACGGCGCTGCGCATACTGGCGAACGACCCGGCCACGGCGCACATCCCGGTGGTGGCGCTTTCCGCCAATGCGATCCCCCGCGACATCGAGCGAGGCCTGCAGGCCGGGTTCTTCCGCTATCTCACCAAGCCCATCAAGGTCGCCGAGTTCATGGACACGCTGGATGTCGCACTGAAATTTGCGAAGACGAACACGGCCCGCGGCATTCCGGAGACGAAGCATGGTGATTGATGCCAGGGAGATCCTCGACGCGAGCATCCTGATCGTCGACGACCAGGAGCCCAACGTGAGCCTGCTCACGGCGCTGCTCGGCGACGCCGGCTATACGCAGCGTGGCGTCGACGATGAATCCGCACGAGGTCTGCGCGCTGCATCGCAAGCACCGCTACGACCTCATTCTGCTCGACCTGCAGATGCCGGGCCTCGACGGCTTTCACGTGATGGAGGGCCTCAAGACGAACATCGACGGACGGCTACCTTCCGGTCATCGTGCTCACGGCGCAGCCCGGACACAAGGTGCGCGCGCTTGCAGGCGGGCGCCAAGGATTTCATCAGCAAGCCGTTCGACCTCGTCGAAGTCAAGACGCGCATCCGCAACATGCTGGAGGTGCGCCTGCTCTACCGGCGGCTCGAGGATTTCAACGCAGTGCTGGAGAAGACCGTCGCGGAGCGCACCGCCGAGCTCCGCGAAAGCGAGGCGCGTTATCGAAGCCTGACCGAACTTCGCCTCCGACTGGTATTGGGAGCAGGACGAGACCGGCAACTTCACCGGGTTTCCGGTCCGGTGCTGGAAATGCTCGGGATCAGGGTGCCGACCCTCGAAGGCGAGACCAACGACGTCGGGGTGACGGGCTGGAACGAGGCGGAGCGCGCGTTGCTGCGCGCGAAGATCGCCGCCCGGCAGCCCTTCCTGGACTTCATTTTCAATCGGGAAAACGCCGACGGCTCCCGGCAGAAGTTCCGGGTGAGCGGGGAGCCGATGTTCAACCAGGCGTGCCGTTTCATCGGCTATCGGGGCATCGGCGTGGAACTCTTCGCGTAGGCCGTCCGCGTCTCGACCGAGCGCCATGTCATCTACCCACAGCCCGAGCCAGAACCATCTGCTCGCCGCATTGCCCGCGGCCGGAGTTCGAACGCCTCGCTCCGCATCTGGAACGGGTGCCGCTGCTGCTCGGCGAAACGCTCTACGAGTCCGGCGGCCAGCTGCAGCACGTCTATTTCCCCACGACCGCCATCGTGTCGCTGCTCTACGTGCTGGAGTCCGGGCGCCTCGGCGGAAATCGCCGGGGTCGGGCAACGAAGGTGTGCTCGGCATCTCGCTGTTCATGGGGGGCAACACGACACCGAGCGCGGCCGTCGTGCAGACGGCGGGTCACGCTTACCGGCTGCCCGGCAGGCTGCTGAAGGACGAATTCAATCGCGGCGGGCTGATCCAGCAATTGCTGCTCCGCTACACCCAGGCGCTGCTCACGCAGATGTGCCAGACGGCGGCCTGCAACCGGCACCATTCCATCGAACAGCAGCTGTGCCGATGGCTGCTGCTGACGCTCGATCGATTGCCGTCGAACGAATTGGTCATGACGCAGGAGCTGGTCGCCGGCGCGCTCGGCGTGCGCAGGGAAAGCATCACCGAGGCGGCCGGCAACTTGCAGCGCGCCGGCATCGTCCGCTACCGCCGCGGCCACATCTCGGTGCTCGAGCGGCTCGGCCTGGAGTCGGGCGCCTGCGAGTGCTATGCCGTCGTCAAGAAGGAAATGGCGCGGCTCCTGTCCGATGTGCTGTATCGCCAGAGGCATCGGCCATCGCTGCGTGACGCGCCTTGTCTGGCGCGCGCCGGTATGCGCGGTAACGCACCGATCGCGAGTGGCTGCGTTCACCTACCATCGTTGAGCACGTCGTTGCTCGACCGAGGGCCGGCTGCGCGCAATACCGCGCGCAGTACCTGTTCCAATCCCAGGAAGAGTCATCATGAGATATTCAATCGCAATTGGCAGCAGCCTTGTCCGCGCTCGCGTTGAGCGCTTGTGAACGAGCGACCGTGGTCGTGCCGGCACCGCCCGCGGCGGTCGTGACGGTGCCCGTTCCCGGACCGGCCGGACCGCAAGGCGCGACCGGCGCGCCTGCCGAAAAGGGCGATACCGGCGCGACCGGTGCCACGGGCTCGACCGGAATGACCGGCTCGACCGGAATGACCGGCTCGACCGGGATGATGGGCGCGGACGGCGCCAAGGGCGAAAAGGGCAGGACCGGCGGCGACACGATCGTCGTTGTGCCCCAACCCGCTCCGCGGAGCTGAGCGGGCTGCGAGTCGTCCGTGCGGCGGCGGGGCGCCGCCGCCGGCGATTGGCGTTCCCGTGTGGCGCTATGTTCGGTAACGCACAGACTGGCGGCTGCGGCGCGGATTAGCCTCTGTTTCTGAGTCTTGCCCAGAGGAGGAGTCGGTATGGGTCGCGCACTCCCTCTTGAGCCGCTTCGCCCCGGGGCCTCCTGCGAGCAACCGCGGAGGGCGTCGGACGACGTCCGGTCCCCAGCGCCCGCCTGGAATCGTGAACGGTTGATCAAGCAGTTTCAGCGGATCGACGGTTCCACGCGTACCGAAGCGGAACGGCAAGTCGCGGACTTTGAACGGACCTTCCGGAGCGCAAACAGAGACGCGGCGGGGCACCGCTGATGTCGCTTGCTCCGACCTCGGCGAAACGAGCAAGCTCGCGTCCGGGGTCGGGCGTTGCTGCCGCTCGGGACGGCCGGAGAACCGTGCGGATGGAGCCCATCCGCATCGGCGAGGCGCCGCCTACCACGGTAGTGTCGGATCGACAAGCCTGCGATTGCGGCGCGACGCCGCGCCGCCGTCCTCTACGAGGCCAAGGCGCGACTGCGGGAGCTCATGGCGGGGCAGGCGCAAGTTTGCACGAACGGGTTCCGTGGCCCGTCTCGTCACGTGTTCGACGGTCTGTCCCATCGGTCGTTGCTGCTCGATTGGCTGAATCGGGCGCTGATCGCGGGGAACCTCCGGCAGGAAGCGTTGACGCTGCTCCTGTTCGATCTCGACCAGTTCGACGACGCGAACCGCAGGCAGGGGTACGCCGCCGGTGACCGGTTGCTGCAGGTGGTGGCCGAGCACCTTCTGTCGTGCGCGCGGAACGACCCCGCCGCCTGCCCGCCGCCGGTAGGCCACGATACGCTCCCGCGGCCGGAGGGCGTCGGCAGTCCGGCGGTACGGTTGACCAAACCGATCGAGGCACCACGGAGCGCGACGTCCAGGCTGACGGACCTTGACCTCTTCGCCGGACTCGACGTGCAGGCCACACCGCATGTCGCTCGCCTGCTGGACCAGCGGGTCCGGTTGCTGAAAGGCGAAGCGCTGTATCGAATCGGGAGCCGATTCCACGCCCTCTTCGCGATCCGCACGGGTTCGTGCAAGTCCGTCCTGCTCACGCGCGGCGGACACGAGCAGGTCGCCGATTACCGCATGGCGGGAGAGATCGCAGGGATGGAGGGCATCGGAACCGGCGCTCACGAGTGTCAGGTGATCGCCCTCGAGGACATGGAGGTCTGCGCGCTGGAGTTCGATCAGGTGGAGCGGCTCGCGCAACTCAGCGAACCGTTCCGGCACAACCTGCACAAGTTGCTGTCGCGCGAGTGCGTGCGCGCGCAGGAGCGGATGCTCGTGCTCGGAACGATGCCCGCCGAGCAGCGGCTCGCGGATGTTTCTGATCGACCTGTCGCAACGGCATCGGGCGCGCGGCTATTCGGCATTCGAGTTCGTGCTGCGAATGACCCGCGATGAGATCGGCAGTTACCTGGGAATCGCGCTGGAGACCGTGAGCCGCCTGTTCTCCAAGTTTCAGCGCGAGGGCCTGATCCAGGTGCAGGGCCGCACGGTGAAGCTGCTCGACGGCGTTGCGATGAACCAACTCGTCGAAGGCGGGGTCTGATGCGGATGGCTACGCGAGCGTTGTCGGCGGGGACGACCGACCCCGCTCCGGCGCCGTCCAGGAGCTGATGGCATGAAGAGCACGCGAACGACCGGAGCGGGGCACGTTGGCGGAAAAATGCGGTCCCGCCCCGGGCCATACCGCGCGACCGGCACCGGACCGCGGCGATCGCCCGACGCCCTCGAACAGACACAGGCTCTCCAGCAGGCGCTGGCCGCGATCCGACAGGAAACGATCGCCGCCCGGCAGCAAGTCAAGCTGCTGACGGAAACCAATGCACGGTTGAGCGAGCTCGCGCTGGAGCGCGAGCGCGAGGTCGTGAGGGCGCGCCACTTCGCGCACCACGACGAGCTGACGGGCCTGCCCAATCGGACCCTGCTGCTCGACCGCCTGGACCAGGCGCTGGCGCGGGCGAAACGGCAGCACAAGCAATTGGCGCTGCTCTTCCTCGATCTCGACCGGTTCAAGGACATCAACGACCGTCTGGGGCACGCCGCCGGCGACAAGCTGCTGCAGCGGGTGGCGGAGCGCCTCGTGTCCTGCATTCGGGGCGGCGATACGGCGTGTAGGTATGGCGGCGACGAATTCGTCATCCTCTTGCCCGAGGTCGACGACGAAAAGCACGCGTTGGACGTGGCTGGGAAGATCCGTATGCGCCTGGCCAAGCCGTGCCTCGTCGACGACCATTCGATCGCGGTAACGGCAAGCGTCGGAGTGGCGGTCTATCCGATCCACGGCAGCAACCAGCACGACCTGATCAAGCAGGCCGATTTCGCCATGTATCTCGCCAAGGTGCCCCACGCCGCATCGCCCGTGCGATTCAGGAAAGTCGCGGCGAAGTAGGGTTTTGCCAGCAGGCTGAACCCGGCCCCGGTCACGTCCGCAACGGTCGTGGCGCTGCAGTTTCCGTCGTCGTGCCGATGCGCTCGTACTCGGCGATCACCTGGGCCCCGAGCAGCAGCAGCGTCGCTCCGATCTCGAGGCTGAGGAGCACGACGATCGTCGTCGTCAGCGACCCGTAGACGACAGCGACCTGCGACAAGGTCCCGAAATACCAGACCAGCAGGTGGCGGGTGATCTCCCAGAGGAGAGTGGCAGTGACGCCGCCGACGAGCGCGTGCCGCCACGATGGCCGACCCACCGGCATGACGAGGTAGATCGACGTGAGCAAGAGCACCTCGCCCGCGATGCCGAAGACATAGAGGAGCACGCCCGACACGCCGCGCAACGACCAGTCGCGCCCGAACAAATCGATGCTATCGGCGCCCATCACCTGGAGCGAACCGGACACGAGGGTCACCAGCAGCAGCCCCAATCCCAGAACGAGGATGTAGCAGTAGGGTATGACGGCGGAAACCAGGAAATGGCGCCGGCGAATCACCACGCGGTGCAGGAAGATGACCGACATCGCATTTTCGAGCACGGTGAAGGCGAGCGAACTGAAAAAGACCATCGTCGCCAGCAACACCCAGCCGATCACGCCGCGATGTTCCACGAAGCGGGCCAGTTCCCCGCTCACGGCCGACGATTGACCCGGAACCAGCCACTCGAGATAACGCTCGAGTGTGGCGAGCAGTTCGCCTTGGTCGATGAACCGGGACAATGCGATCAGCATGAGGATGAGCAGCGGCACGATCGACAGCAGCGTGTAGTAGGCGACGGCGCCCGCGAGCAGCAGCCCCTGGTTGGCGCGAAACGCCCGCAGGACGCGCAAGGCGAACGCGCCCGGATGCGTGATCACGTAGGCGGCTTGCCGGCCGAAAGTTCGCATCTAGCCGGAACTCAGGAGGTGGCCGGGGGCCCGACACCGGACGAAACAACGGCCGGGGGTGACCCCGGCCGCAGCAGCCCCGATCTCTCACGCCGGCCTTCGCGAGCGGCGCAGGAGACCGGCATCGACTTCAGGACTTGCCGTACTGCACCTTCGCGTTGCCGACGCATGCGTCCTTCGCCGGACCCGCGAGCGCGTCGCACTTCTCGATCGCGACCTTGTAGTCGGCGTCGCGCTTGTCCGCGTTCGCTTCCTTGCTGGCGTCGGCCTGCTTCACCGCCGCGTCCTTGCGAGTATCGAGCGCGACACGGTCGACCTTGGCGTCGGCCTTGGCCTTGACGAGCGCGGCCTTGGCTTCCTTGACGCAGACGTCCTTGCGGTTGCCGGCGAGGTCGTCGCACTTCTCCATGCTGACGTTGTAGGTCGCCTGCGCGTGTGCGACACGGGCATTCTCGCGCGTCTTCGGGGTGACTTCGTAAGCGGCTGCCGCTTCGGCCCTCGCCACGTCGTCCTTGCCCTTGGCTTCCGCGATGCAGATGTCCTTGGCGTTGCCGCTCAACGACGCGCATGCGTCCTTGTCGATCTTGTACTGCGCGTCGGCATCCTTCTTCGCCATCGCGTAGCCGTCCTTCGTCAGTGGCGCCGCAGCCGTCGTGTTCTTCGCCACATAGGTCTGCGCGGCACCGGTGCCGGCGATGGTCAGCCCGGCGGTGATAAACAGTGCGATCATCAGTTTGGACATGTCGTCTCCTAACGGTTCAGGTACGGAATCGGGGTCTCCCCGTGGCCTGAACGATACGGGCGCCGCTGCGCTGCGTCTGTTCGCTGGCGCACCCACCTTACGGGAGCGATCCGATGGATTGTCAGAAATCCGGAATGGACACGCCCATTTGGGCCGCGGACGCGTGAGCGCCGTGTTGCACTTCTAGCCGAGATTGTCGGCCGCAAAGCTCCAATTGATCAGCTTTTCCAGCACGGCCTTCACGTAGTCGGTGCGCCGGTTCTGATAGTCGAGGTAGTAGGCGTGCTCCCAGACGTCGATGGTCAGGAGCGGCTTCATGCCCTTGGTCAGCGGCGTCTCGGCGTTGCCGGTGGTGATCACTTTCAGCTTGCCGGCGTCCAGCACGAGCCAGGCCCAGCCGCTGCCGAACCGTGCCGTGGCCGCCGTCGCCAACTCCTTCTGGCAGGCGGCCAGATTGCCGAATGACGCCTCGATCCTTTGCTTCATCGCCGCCGGTGGTTCGCCGCCGCCCCGCGGCCGCAGGCTGCGCCAGTAAAAGGTGTGATTCCATGTCTGGGCCGCGTTGTTGAAGATCGCGACCTTGTCGGGTTTGCCGGCGGTCGCGGCGATGATCTTTTCCAGCGGGAGGCTCGCGAGCTCCGTGCCGGCGATCAGCTTGTTCAAGGCATCGACGTATCCCTTGTGGTGCTTGCCGTAGTGGAACGCGATCGTATTGGCGGAGATGACGGGATCGAGCGCGTCTTGCGCGTATGGCAGGGGCGGCAGGATGTGCTGCGTGCTGTCAACGCGGATGGCATCGACGTTCATTTGGCGTCCTTTCGTATTCGAGGGTGGGGCCGGGCCCATCGTGGTTTCCGATCGGCGTCGTTCGGCGGGTTCCGCAGCGACGCGATAGTGGACCGTGGATGTTGCAACTATGCACGGCCGCTCACGATCGATCTGTGCGGTAGCGCACGGGACGCGCGACAATTGCCGCGTGGCCAGTGCGGTTGGGCGCGTACGTGGGACAGCGCACAGAACCCGTCGCCCAGGCAGGGCACAATCGCCGCGACGATCGACGTTGCAACCATCGGTGGATGCCGAGGATCGCCGTGCGGCACCGGTGAGCATCCTGGCAGCGCGGTCGCGTTTGTTCCACTTCAAAGGAGAAGCAAATGGAATCCACTTCATTCGGCAACACTCCCGTTGCGGGCCCATCGAAAGGCATCGACTCCGTCCTGACCAAGGCGTCCTCCAGTGCCCACGCGGCCGTCGATTCGATGGCGGGCGCGGCGGATGAGGCGGCGCGCAAGGCCAAGCCCAGGATCGATCAGGTTGCGGCCATGGCACACAAGGCGGTGGACAAGGCGGCTGACGCGGCCGCGCCTACGGCCGAATGGCTGTCGGACAAGAGCGAGCGTCTCAGCGCCACGCAGCAGAAGGTGATGTCGGATACGTGCAGCTTCGTTTCGGCCAATCCGCTGAAGTCGGTTGGCTTCGCATTTCTCGCCGGCTTTCTCATCAGCCGCATCGTCCGCTGACCGACATCCGGCGGGTGCCGGCACGCGGGGGCGCAGCGTAGACCGGGACGGGGGTCGTGCGGATCCGCCGCTACTTCTTCCGCATGTAGAAGACGAACGTCTTGTCGTCCTCGTCCGCCGCCAACAGGGCGTTGCCGGTCTGTTTCGCGAACGCCTGCATGTCCTTGACCGAGCCGGGATCCGTCGCGACGATCTTCAGGACCTGACCCGACGTGAGCTGGTTCAGCGATCTTTTCGTCTTGAGAATCGGCAGCGGACAGGTCAGTCCGCGCGCATCGAGTTCCTGGTCGAAATCCACGTCGAGAACCTCCATCGCAGGTTGGTCACAGGGGCCGCGGAACCGCACGCCACGCCGCCCAAGGAAGGACATTATCGCCTGTCGGCGAGCCGGCGGAGGGTCCGCTCAGTCGAAAGTGCGCCGGAAGTAGATTCCAAGCGCGCCGACGGTGCCCGCTTCCGCCCGCAGCGTCAGCGTGCGTGTCAGCTCGTATTCGAGCCGCAAGGCATTGGTCGCGATGGTGAGGCCCTGCTCGTAGACGAGCGAGAGGCGATCCGACAGCCGCTTGCCGACCGCGACGACCTGGTTCTCGGCGCCGGAACTCCCGGCAGGGCCGGTCGAGCGCTCCGCGCTCTTGAACGAGATGGTGTCGAGCCCGACACTTTGGGCAATCGACGCCGAAATCGGCCTGCCGTGGGATCCGAGCAGCGCGGCGGAGGCTGCCTGCAGCGCCGCCATGTCGCCGCCCCCCGTCCGGTCGGCACTTTGGCCGAGAACGAGCCACGACAGCTTTTCGCTGTCCGGCACGGGCGGATTCGACGTGAGCTGGATCACTGGCACTTTCACCGTTCCGGTGACCGTCACCCCGGCCTCGACGGAGAGGTTCTTGCGCAGCGCGAGGATGTCGAGGCCCGGGTTGTCGAGCGGTCCGTCGAACACGAGCTGGCCGCGCTCGATCGTCAACAGCTGACCGAACGCGAGATACGTGCCGCGCACCGTGCGGATCGACCCCTTGCCCATGAGGCCGGCGGGACCCGTCGTGACCCGGACGGACCCGGCGAGCCGCGTGTCGATGCCTTCGCCCGAGAACATGAGGCGGCTGCCGAGATCGAGTGTCAGGTCGACGGACAACGGCAGGCCGTCGGCGCGCATCCGATCGGAGGTCGGTCGGGTCCAGCCTTTCACGACGACGTCGTCGCCGAGCGTCGAATCCGGAGTGGCGAGGTAGACGATCGTTCCTTCGTCGGCCACGACTTTGCCGACGACCGTGATGCGGCCGCCCTCGGCCACGGCGGTACCCTCGCCGCCAACGACGAGATGCAGATCCGGGCGATTGAACGCGCGGAACTTTTCCGCCTTCCACGTGAGGTTTGCCAGCGGCTTGGCGCCGCCGACGGCAAGTCCGCTGATCGCGCCCGACGCGCGAAACGTGCCGCTGCCCGCACCGAGGGTCAGCTCGTCGATGTCGATGCGATCGTTCGCCGCGCGCGCCTTGATTCGCCCGTTGATGAAATGCAGGCCGTATTGCGGCGCGTCGACGCGCAGGTCCTCGCCGACGACCGCGCCGGACAGGGCGGCTTGGGCGACCGTGCCGCGCGCCGCGACATCCACGTGCATGCGCCCGGAGACGACGGCGGCGCTGCCGATCCAGGGTTGCAGGAATTGCAGCGACGGGATGTCGCCGCTTGCCGCAAATTCGAGCGGAGCCTCCGGCGCGATGCGTCCCGGCGCGGCGCCCGCGAGGGCTCCGATCGCGAGCCTGGCATCGGCCTTGTCGCCGCGTGTCGAGCGCAAGGTGGCGGTGGCGTCGAGCGCGTCGTCGTTGAACCGCGCGAGCACATCGAGCGTCTGTAGGCCCGCGGCGATCGTCGCGTCCGACGTCGCGTTGCGGAGGAAGGCGAGGTCGCCGCCTTCGCGGCGGACGGTCAGCGTGCCGGAAAGGCGTGGCAGCGCCGCGAGCGACCATGCGCCGCCGAGCGTGACCGTCGAGCGAAACGGCAGCGTAACGCCGGCGATGTGTGCCACGGTGGCAAGCGGCACCGCGGTGAAGCTGCCGGAGGTCGCGATCTTGCCGTCGTCCCAGGCGAATTCGCCCAGGCGGACGCTGCCGTCGGCGACCGCAAGCTGCGTCGCGCCGACGCGAATGCGCGTGCGCGCGACATCCACTGTGGCGGGCGCGGCGAGTCGCACTGCCCATGCGCCGCGGTTCTCGAGCGCATCGAGCGTGCCCTTCCATGTTGCCGCCGTCCACGCGACGCCACGATCCCCCACGGGGGGCAGGCCGAGCGCACCGCGCGCGGCCATGGTCGTGTCGAAGTCATCGCTCTTGAGCGCGAGCGTCGCGACATGGTCGGCCGCCGTGCCTTTGAGGCCTCCGCGCAATGTGGCGAAGGTCCCGGTCGGTGTCACGAGTTGGCTGGCGGTGACGTCGAGCTCGATCCTTCGCGCCGGCAGATCGCGATAGATGTCTGCCGAGGCTCCGGCGGCGAGCTGCGCGTGCACTTCGATCGCGCCGATCGCCACGCCGTCCGGTAGTTTCAGTCGCTCGCCTTTGGCCTCGAGCTCGATGCCGCCGCGCGGCGGCAGGCCGGTGAGCACGGCCTTCGCGTGCAGGGCGCCCTCGAGGCTGCGCAACGCCGACGCGGGAATGAGCGGTGCGAGCTCGGCGAGAGCCGGGGCGTCGAGCGCGATCGCGAGGCGCTGCGCGGCCTCACCCTTGTCCCCGGTATCGCCGATGCTACCCGTCGCGGTGAGCCGCGCCCGACCCGCGGCAAGATCGACCGCGGCGTCACGAACGGCATCACGTGTCACCGTGCCGCGCGCGGTGCCTGCCACCGCCATGCCCGCCAGTCGACTCCCCTGGGCAACGACGATGTCCGCGTGCACGCGCCACGCGGGCGCGAGCGTACCCTTGGCGGCGATCCGGCCATCGAGCGCACCGGCGGGAAATGCGCCGTACGCGGCAGGGTCGAAGCGCGCGGCAGTCGCGTCGAATTCGAACGCGCGCTCGCCGCCGAGCGCGATGCGACCGCGCCCCGCGAGCTCGCCCTTCCCGGAGCGCGCGCGGAAGCGGTCGACGACGACGGATTGCTCGGTGACGACCGCGCTGAAGGTGAGCGCGATGCCGCCGACAAGCGAGCGATCGGCGACGTCGCCGCGAATTCTCTGCTCGGTACGACCGAGATCGGCGTCGATCTTCCCGGACAGGCGCGTGGCGACGAGCCGCGCGTAGATGCCGGCGCAGGTCGACGTCGCGCACGTCGAGCGACCACGATCCCGCGGCGCCGGCGGTCCCGAGAGGAATCGTTCCGCGCCCCGCGATGACGCCGCCGCCGTCGAGCGCGATCTCCATCCCGTCGAAGGACAGCGTGTCGTCGCGCAACGAAAAACGCGTCGCGACTGTGGAGAGCGGGGCGCGTCCGGCATCGACACTGCCCGTCACGGCGTTCGTGGCGTCGATCGTGCCCACGAACGCGCCGCTCTCGGGGCGCGCCCGCAATGCGACCTTGAGCTCGGTTGCCGGCAACGCGGTGTGGAACGCGGCGAGGTCGATGCCGGTCGCGTCGAGCGCCGCGTCGCGCAACGCCACGGCGGCCAGCGGAGCGAGGGACAGGCGGCCGACGAAAGGCGCGCCGCGCGCCTTGCCGTCGGCGTCGAGCGTGAGCAGCGACAGCGAGCCGCCGAGCACGATATCGCCGTCCGCGCCCGCGAGTGCGGCATCGCCCTTGGCCTTGAGCTGTCCGGCGATGGCGAACGGTGCGGCGGCGCCGAGGGTCGCATTGCCCGTGATCGCACCGAGCGGCGCGACGAACGTCGCGTCGGAGATCCGGTGTCCCGTCGCGTCGCCCGTGTAGCCGAAGGCGATGCCGCGGATCGTGCCGCCGTTCTCGCCGACGCGCCAATCGAGCTGCCCGATGCCGAGGTGCTCGATCTTGACGTCGATCGGCAGAGCGAGGCTCGCGGGCGGAGGGACGTCGCCCGTCGCCGCGTTGGTCTCGAGCGTGAGCAGCTGGGCGCCGAGACCTTCCACGACGATGCCGCGCGACAGGAGCGCGATCGGATGCCACGTCAGCGCGACATCGTGCGCGCTCGCCTTCGTGTCCGGACCTTTCCAGGTGATGCGCCGGATCCGCACGGTGTCGAGGAGCGAGCCCGTGGCCCCTTCGATCTCGAGCGCGCCGTCGCTCCGCGCGACCAGTTCGCGGACGACGACGTCGATCCCGCTCTGTCCCGAGAGGACGACGGCGACGGCGCTCACGAGCGCCACGAGAACGGCGCCGGTGCCGACGAGCGAGCGCAGCAGCCAGCGGCGCCGTGTTCAGGGCGGGCGCGGCGGGCAGGCAGGAGGTGCGTCGTGGTCGGCCATGGCTCGCGGTCAGAACGTGAGACCCACCGAGAACTGCACGCGCACCTCGCGCACGTCCTGGCCATAGGCGACGTCGAGGCGGAACGGGCCGAGCGGCGTGCGCACGCGCGCGCCGATGCCGTAGCCGAGCGCGAGGTGCGCGTCCGACCAGGAGTCGACGGCGTTGCCCGCGTCGAGGAACGCCGCGACGCCCCAGAACTCGTTGATCCAGCGGATGGCGTCCACGCTTGCCACCGCATAGTAGCGCCCGGGGACGACGGCGCCGTTCTCGGGCACGCCGAGGCTCTCGAAATCGTAGCCGCGCACGGTGGTGCTGCCGCCGGTGCGGAACAGCAGCGTCGACGGAATGCCGTTGCGGCTGCCGGCCAGCACCGCGCCGCCTTCCGCTCGAAGATTGAGCTCGCTGTCTCGTCCGAGCGGCAGCCACGCCGCGAAACGGCCGCGCAGGCGCCCGAAGTTGCGCGTGGAGATGCCCGGTACGCCGCCGCCCGGCGAAGAGGCTCGCCATCCAGCCGGTCGTCGGCGCGATGAGATCGTCGACGCGGCGCCAGTGGCGCTCGTATTCCGCATAGAGGGCGTTGGCGGTCTGCGGCGGCGACCCGTCGGGCTGCTGCTCGTCGCGGAAGTACGTCGCGGAGAGCGCATGCTCGTCGCGCTCTTCGATCGTGTGCCAGCGCGTGCCCGCGGACGCCGTTCGCGTGACCAGGCTTTCGATGTCGGTGCGCTCGGCCCCCGTGAAATACGACGCGATCCAGCCGGAAGTGTTGGGCGGGCGAACGAACTTCACCGATCCCGACTGGATCTTCGTCTCGAGGCGGCCGTCGGCGACGAACTGGGTCGCGTTGCCGTCGATGTTCACGTCGCGGTAATTCGCGTTGGCGCGAAACTGCACGTCGGTCGAGTAACCGACGCCGCCTTCGAAGCGCTTCGGGCGGGCTTCGATCACCGCGATGTCGACCGTCGCGTCTTCGGGGTGCGGGGCCTCCGGATCGATCTTCGCCTGCACGCTCGCGAAGTAGCCCGAGGCGTTGAGTCGCCGCACGTACCGGTTCAGCGTCGTTTCGCTGTACGGCTCGCCGGGCTCGATCGTGCTGAAGTTCTGCACGACCGATGCTTCGTATTTCCGGAGTCCCGAGATCTCGAACCTGCCGAAACGGAACGCCGGCCCGCTGGCGAGCTCGAGCACGAGATCCGCGCTCATGCGCTCGGGGTCGATCGCGGCTTCGCTCTTCACGATGCGCGCCGCCGCATACGGACTGCCGGCGAGGGTGGCGAGCGCGCGTTCCTTCGCGATCGTCCACGCGGCTTGCCGGAACCGCGCGCCCTCGGGCAGGCCCCAGCCGCCGGTGAGCGCGCGCGACGGCATCCGTTCCGAGCGGCGCGTCGGTCGCCGCCGGACCGGTCACCACGATGCGCACGGATGCGATGCGCGTCGGCGCACCGGGGTCCACGCTCAGCGTCACCATGACGGGATTCGCGGCACGATCGATCCTGACGTCGATCTTCGCCGAGAAGTAGCCCTCGGCCGCCGCCATGCCCCGCGCCTCGTCGATCGCCTCGCGCGCGAGACGATCGAGGAGGTCGTCCGTCATTTCCGCATAGTTCTGCCAGCGCACGAGGCCGACGTCGCGCTCCAGGGTTTCCTTGAGCGGCGAAGGCGCGTCGATCGTGACGCGATAGGAACGCGAAGCGAGTTGGTCGGCAGTGGCGGGGACGCAGGGGCCGCAGCGACCGCGGCCTCCGCCGCCATTGCGTCAGCCGCGAGGCAGCACGTGCTGGCGATCGCTAGCGCGAACAGCCATCGAACAGGCGACTTCGGGGACGCGTTGCGACGCACAGTCGCGATTATCTCCGATCGGCGATTCAATCCGGCGATGAACCTCCGGAGGCGGCAGCGACGTGTGCTCGTCGAGACGGTGCCAGTCGGGCGGAGTGCTGCGCGGCGGCAGTTCCGGCCGCGGAGCCGCCGGCAATTCCGGAACTTCGCGCCGCGGCCCGTCGAGATACCAGTTCACGCCGGGCGGATCGCCGAATCCCCAGAGCCCGACGCCGACGCGCGTCACGCCGGTGGCGTCGTAACGGATCGAGCAGCCCGCGCACGAAAGCGCGCACGCGAGCGCGAGGAGCGGTGCCGCGGTGCGTGTTGCCGACACTTTGAGCGGACCCTAATACCTGTGGGAAAGCGTGAGACCGACCAGCGGCGCGACCGAATAGTCGTCCTTCGCCAGCGTGTTGTCGTGCGCATCGCTCACCGAGAGTCGCCCGCCTACCGCAATCCCTGCGTACAGATCGACCTGCGTGCGCGGGCCGAAGTTCCGCGAGATGCGCGCGAACAGCGGGAAGTACTTGTTCTCGCCGATGCCGCCATTGGTCACGCCGTCGCCGTCCAGGCGAAAGCGGGTGGTGCGATGGGCGCCGCCGGCGGCGAACTCCCAGCGCTCGTCCGGCGAATAGGCGAGCTCCAGCCCTGCGCCGCCCGCGGGTCCGGCCGGAAAGGGATTCGCGAGGCGCCAGCGATCGTCGATCTGCCAGCGCACGATCACGAACGGTGGCTCGGCCACGGGGCGACACCACCGAAGAACGCGAGCTGCGAAAACTTCCAGTCCTCGTGTCGAACCGCAGTGTGATCACGAAGAAGCAAGGCCCGATGAGGCATGAGGAACTCCGGTGGATTCGCCGACGGGCCAGGCGCTGGGCCTGCACAGCGCCGCGATTCTAACCGAACGGCAGGGGGCGGCCAGCACCATTCCATTGGCATAAAAGGCGCTCGTTCGGGGTGTTGTCCCCCATCCCTTGATGAATCAGCCGCCCGGAAGTGCCCAGGTAGTGGCCACGATGACTTGCATGCCGCGCGGCGAACCAGGCCGAATTGCGTTCGGGTCATCGTTTCGGCCACGTATTGCGCCCGCCGTAGAACGATCGTACGACGAACGACGCTCTGCCCAGGTGTCATCTCTCAATTCACATTCAATAGTCCGTGTAAGTATTTGTTTAATAGCGGAGAAGATTTTTGCTACAACATGTGCGTTAAGTTGTTGTTCGGAAACCTAAATCAGTTGACCGCGAGGTTTTTGTTCCTTTATAGTGGCGCTAGGTGGTAAAAAGTGGGTGCAAGTGGGGCTTTTGCCGGTACCGGGTCCGGAAAAAAGCGATCCACGTGCATAAGTGCTCACTATCGCTTCGGCTGGCAGGAGCATCGCGGTGGCACAGGGAGGAGTCGATCCAGCGGGCACGCCCGCCGTCTTTCGCGGCGTGACCCAGCTCGCCCTCGACACCAAGGGGCGCCTCGCCATTCCCGGCAAGCATCGGGGCGCGCTGGCGGGATCTCCCGACAACGCCGAGCGTACGCTCATCGTCACTGCCGACCCCAGCCGGTGCCTGCTCGTCTATCCCCGCGCGACGTGGGAGCCTATCCAGGCGCGGCTCATGGGGCTGTCGTCGTTCAACGCCGATATCCGCGGGCTGCAGCGGCTTCTCGTCGGTCACGCCGACGAGGTCGACATGGACGGTGCCGGCCGCATCCTGGTGCCGCCCGCACTGCGCCAGTACGCCGGACTCGAACATCACGTCGTGCTCGTGGGGCAGGGCAACAAGTTCGAGCTGTGGGACGAGGCGAAGTGGCAGCAGGAAACCGCCCGCACGATCACGTTCCCCGCGGGCGGATTGCCGCCCGAGCTGGACGGGTTCAGCCTTTGATGGGTGGCGGTGACCACGTTCCCGTCCTGCTCGAGGAAGCCGTCGCCGCGCTGGCGATCCGTCCGGACGGGACCTACGTCGACGCCACGTTCGGCCGCGGCGGACACGCCCGCGCGATCCTCGCCTCGCTCGGCGCGACCGGCCGGCTCTTCGCCTTCGATCGCGATCCGGCCGCGGCGGGAAGCGCGCGCGTCATCCGCGATCCGCGCTTCGTCTTCGGCGCGTGCTGGTTCTCCGAGCTGCCCGAGGCGCTCGCGGCACGAGGCGTCGAGCGCATCGACGGCGCGCTGTTCGATCTCGGCATCTCGTCGCCGCAGATCGACGATCCGCAACGCGGGTTCTCGTTTCGCGCCGATGGCCCGCTCGACATGCGAATGGATCCCACGCGCGGCGAATCCGCAGCCGCGTTCCTGGCGCGCGTAACGGCGCGCGAACTCACGGAGGTGATACGTGAATACGGCGAAGAACGGTTTGCTCAATCGATTGCAGCAGCAATTGTTGCGGCACGCGCGATCGCTCCAGTCGCCGGCACGCGGCAACTGGCCGCGATCGTGGCCCAAGCCGTCGGCGCGCGCCCGCGGGGTGATCGGAGTCAGGATCCGGCCACGCGGACGTTCCAGGCTCTTAGGATTTTCATCAATCGCGAGCTCGCGGAGCTCGCGCTGATCCTGCCGAAGATGGTGCCGCTGCTTGCCACCCGCGGACGCCTCGCCGTCATCAGCTTTCATTCGCTCGAGGACCGGATCGTGAAGCGCTTCTTCCTGTCGGCGTCGCAGCCTTTCGGCGGCGACCCGAGGCTCGCGCGACTGCCGATCAGGACCGCGGCGCTGCCGGGCGCGCCGCTCGAGCTCGTGGGCCGCGCCATCCGGCCGACCGAGCGCGAGATCGCGGCGAATCCGCGCGCGCGCAGCGCAACGCTGCGCGTGGCCGAGCGCACCGCCCATCCCGTGCCCGCAGGCTTCGGCGTCCCGCCGCGACAATAGGGCCCGATCACACCATGTCCACAAGTGCGTTGCACGGGAGCAACCCGAGGGAACGGGCGCCTGGGGCGCAACTCCGCGTTGCTCTCCTTGCCAAGACGCCCGGTCTTGGCTTCGTCGAGCGCCTTGATTGGCGCCCCATGCCACCCGGTCGCATTTGCGGACATGGTGTGAACAGGCCCTAGAGCGCCATGGTTCGCCTCAACCTCATGCTTCTGGCCGCGCTCGTGCTGTGCTCGCTGTCGCTCGTCACCTCGCGGCATCAGGCGCGGAAGCTCTTCGTCGAGCTCGAACGCGAGCAGACGCGCACGCGCGCCTACGAAACCGAGTTCGGCCAGCTGCAGCTCGAGCAGTCGACGTGGGCCATGCCGGTGCGCGTGGAGAAGATCGCACGCGAGCAGCTGAAGATGCAGATTCCCGGACCGCGCCGCATCGAGGTCGTGCCGGGCGAGGCGGGGAAATGACGGGCCGGTCCGCCGCGCTGAAGCACGCCGCGCCCGCGCCGGATCTGCCGCGGTTTCGCGCGCCGATCGTGTTCGCCATCCTGCTGCTGCTGTTCGGCGTGCTGGTCGGCCGCTCGCTGTACCTGCAATGGATCGACAACGCGTTCCTGCAGGAGCAGGGAAGCTCGCGTTACAGCCGCGAGATCGAGGTGCCGGCGCATCGCGGGCGCATCGTCGATCGCGCCGGCGAGCCGCTCGCGATCTCGACGCCCGTGAAGTCGATCTGGGCGTTTCGCGGACAGGTCGACGCGACGCCGGAGAAGCTCGCACTGCTCGCGCAGGCACTCGAGACGACGCCGCGCGCGCTCGCCAAGAAACTCGAGGAAGGCAACGAATTCGTCTTTCTCGCGAAGCAGGTGCCGCCGGAAGTCGCCGAACGGGTCGCGGCGCTCAAGATCAAGGGCGTGCACGACCAGAACGAGTACCGGCGCTTCTATCCCGCCGGCGAGATGGCGAGCCACATCGTGGGCTTCACCGGCGATCACGACGTCGGCCAGGAAGGCATCGAACTCACGCAGCAGGAATGGCTCGGCGGCAAGCCCGGGAGCCGCCGCGTGATCATCAACCGGCGCGGCGAGATCGTCGAGGACGTCGAGTCGATCCGCGCGCCGCAGGCGGGCCGCGATCTCGCGCTCGCGATCGACGCTCGCCTGCAGTACCTCGCGTTCCGCGAATTGAAGGCGGCGGTCGAGGCCAACCGCGCGAAGGCCGGCGGCCTCGTGGTCCTCGACGCGCAGACCGGCGAGATCCTGGCGCTCGCCAACTGGCCGACCTACAACTCGAACGCGCGCAACAAGGTCGCGCGCGACCGGATGCGCAATCGCGCGCTCACCGATGTGTTCGAGCCCGGCTCGACGCTGAAGCCGTTCACGATCGCGGCGGCGCTCGAGAGCGGCGCCGTGCGGCCGGATACGGTGATCCAGACGGCAGGAGGCTCGCTGACGATCGGCCCCAACACGATCCACGACGCGCATCCGGCCGGCGCGCTGACGGTCGAGCAGGTGATCCAGAAATCGTCGAACGTCGGCGCGGCGAAGATCGCGCTGAGCCTGCCACCGGCCACGATGTGGCAGATGCTGTCGGAATCGGGTTTCGGCACGGCGCCGAACACCGGATTCCCCGGCGAGGTCGCGGGCCGGCTGCGGCCCGCGAAGACGTGGAAGCCCATCGAGCAGGCGACGATGGCGTACGGCCACGGCATCTCGGTCAATCTCGTCCAGCTCGCCCGCGCGTACACGATCTTCGCGAGCGACGGCGAGTCTGAAGCCCGCCACGCTCTTCAAGGGCGGTGGCGCGGTCGCGGGCCGTCCGGTGCTGAAGAGCGAAACCGCGCTCGCCGTGCGGCACATGCTGGAACTCGCGGTGCAGCCGGGCGGAACGGCGCCGAAGGCACAGGTGCCCGGCTACCGGGTCGCGGGAAAGACCGGCACCGCGCACAAGCTCGAGGGCCGCGGCTACACCAACAAGTACGTGTCGTCGTTCGTCGGCTTCGCGCCGGCCTCGGCGCCGCGGCTCGTCGTCGCGGTGATGATCGACGAGCCCTCGGCCGGCGTGCATTACGGCGGCGACGTCGCGGCCCCGGTGTTCTCGGCGGTGATGGGGTCGGCGCTGCGCACGCTCGGCGCGCCACCCGACGCGCCCGGCGACAACGTGATCCTGCCGGATGAGGCGTCGCGATCCGGGAGGAGACGTGATGGCCGTGACGCTCGCCTCCGATTTCGACGCGGCGGCGCTCGTCGCGCGGCTTCCGGTCGCGCCGCGCCGACTCACGGCCGACAGCCGGCAGGTGCGCGCAGGCGACGCGTTCGCCGCGTTCCCGGGACAGGTCGCCGATGGCCGCGCGTTCATTCCCGACGCCATCGCCCGCGGCGCGGGCTCGGTGCTGTGGGAAGCGCTGTCGTTCCGCTGGGATGCCGCGTGGCACGTGGCCAATGTCGCCGTCGACGATCTCAAGGTCAAGCTCGGCGCGATCGCCGACCACGTCTACGGCAGGCCGTCGCGCGCGCTGTTCGTCGTCGGCGTCACCGGCACGAACGGCAAGACATCGTGCACGCACTGGATCGCGCAATGCCTCGATGCCTGCGGCCGCAAGAGCGGCATCCTCGGCACGCTCGGCAACGGTCTCGTCGGCGCGCTCGACGCGTCGGCGCGCACGACGCCCGACGCGGCGGAGGTCCACGAGACGCTCGCGCGGTTGCGCGACGCCGGCGCCAAGGCCGTCGCGATGGAAGTTTCGTCGCACGGCCTCGCGCAGGGTCGCGTCAACGCGGTCGAGTTCGACGTGGCGCTGTTCACGAATCTCACTCGCGATCATCTCGACTATCACGGGACGATGGCGGCGTACGCGGCGGCCAAGGCCGGACTCTTCGCGTGGCCGACGCTCGATGCGTGCGTGATCAATGCCGACGATCCCTTCGGCCGCACGCTCGCCGACACGGCGCGCGCCCGCGGCCAGCAGGTGCTGACGTATGGACTTGCCAACGCCGACATCGCGGCGACCCGCATCAAGACGACGCAGGCCGGCATCGAGCTGTCGATCGCCACCCCGTGGGGACGCGGCGACATCGCGCCCCGCCTGTCCGGCACGTTCAACGCGTCGAACGTGCTGGGCGTGCTGGGCGTGCTGCTCGCGAGCGGCATCGAATTCGACGCGGCGCTCGCGGCGCTCGAACGCGTCACGCCGCCGCCGGGACGGATGCAGCGCCTGGGCGGCGACCGGCAGCCGCTGGTCGTGATCGACTATGCGCACACGCCCGACGCGCTCGAGAAGGTGCTGAACGCATTGCGGCCCGCGGTCGCCGAGGGCGGCGCGCTCGTCTGCGTGTTCGGCTGCGGCGGCGAGCGCGATCCCGGCAAGCGGCCCGAGATGGGGCGCATCGCCGCCGAGCTCGCGGATCGCATCGTCGTCACCGACGACAATCCGCGCCGCGAGGATCCCGCCGCGATCGCCGCGGCGATCGTCGACGGCATTCACGCGACCGGTCGCGACGACTTCATGGTGCTGCCCGATCGCGGCGCCGCGATCCGCTCGGCCGTGGCGGGCGCCAGCGACGGGCGACGTCGTGCTCGTGGCCGGCAAGGGACACGAGACCGTATCAGGAGCGCAACGGCGAGCGCACGCCGTTCTCCGACGTCGATGCGGCGGCGGCGGCGCTCGGTTCGGGGGGGCGCATGAGGTGGCGGCGCATGATGGACACGGCGACGGCCGCACGCGCGGTGCAGGGCCGCCTCGTGGGCGCGAATGTGCGCTTCACGCGCGTGGCCACCGACACGCGCATGCTCGCGCCGGGCGACCTCTTCGTGGCGCTCAAGGGCGAGCGCTTCGACGGCCACGATTTCGTCGACGCCGCGCGGCAGCAAGGCGCCGTCGCCGCGCTCGTCGCGCTCGACCGGGCGAACGCGCTCGGGGGCAACCTCATCGCCGTGCCCGATCCGCTGCACGCCCTCGGCGCGCTGGCGGCGCACTGGCGCGCGCGGTTCGCGCTGCCGGTGATCGCCATCGTCGGCAGCAACGGCAAGACGACGGTCAAGGAAATGCTCGCGGCGATCCTGCGCGCCCATTTCGGCCCGGCCCAGGTGCAGGCGACGAAGGGCAACCTCAACAATGCGATCGGCCTGCCGTTGACGCTGCTCGGCCTTCGCGCCGAGCACGCCGTGGCCGCGATCGAGGTCGGCATGAACCATCCCGGCGAGACCGCGGAGCTCGCGGCCATCGCGCAGCCGACGGTCGCCGTGATCAACAACGCGCAGCGCGAGCATCAGGAGTTCATGCGCAGCGTGGCCGACGTGGCGGCGGAGCATGCGGCGATCGTGCGCGCGCTGCCGGCGGGCGGCACGGTCGTGCTCAACGCCGACGATGCGCACGCCGACGTCTGGCGCGCCGCGGCGCGCGAGCGCGAGGGAGTGCGCGTGCTCGACTTCGCGCTCGATGCCGACGCCGCGGTCCGCCTTCGTCGTGCGGCGACGCCGGCCGACCCGACGATCGCGTTCGCGACGCCCGCGGGCGACGCGACGGTCGCACCTTGCGGCACCCGGGACGGCACAACGTGTCGAATGCGCTCGCGGCCGTCGCGGCGGCGCTGGCCGTCGGCGTTCCGCTCGCGGCGATCGTGCGCGGGCTCGAGGACTTTCGTCCCGTCGCCGGGCGGCTCGTCGCGCTGACGGCGACGACGGGCGCCGCCGTGATCGACGACACCTACAACGCGAACCCCGATTCCGTGCTCGCCGCGATCGACGTGCTCGCCGCCGCGCCGGCGCCGCGCTGGCTGGTGCTGGGCGACATGGGTGAGGTGGGCGCGAACGGTCCGGACTTCCATCGCGAAGTCGGCGCACACGCGCGCAGCGCCGGCATCGACGCGGCTGCTGACGGTCGGCGCGCTGACGGCGGAAAGCGCGGCGGCGTTCGGCACGGGTGCGCAGCACTTCGCGTCGGTGGAGGCGCTGGCGGCGCATGTGGCATCCACCGCGGCGGCCGGGACGACGGTGCTCGTCAAGGGCTCGCGGTTCATGCGCATGGAGCGCGTCGTCGCGGCCTTGTGCGGCGCCTCGGCCGGCGAAGGGGTGCACTGATGCTCCTGTGGCTCACCGAGCTGCTGGCGAAGGACGTTCGCGCGTTCAACGTCTTCGGCTACCTCACGCTGCGCGCGGTGCTGTCCTGCATGACGGCGCTCCTGATCTCGTTCGTCGTCGGCCCGAAGGTCATCGTCTGGCTGACCAGGATGAAGATCGGCCAGTCGGTGCGCGACGACGGTCCGCAGACCCACCTCGTCAAGGCGGGCACGCCGACCATGGGCGGCGCGCTGATCCTGGTGTCGATCACGGTGACCACGCTGCTGTGGGCCGATCTCGCGAATCGCTTCGTGTGGGTGACGCTGCTGGTGACGGTCGGCTTCGGCGCGATCGGCTGGGTCGACGATTACCGCAAGGTGGTCCACCGCAACCCGAAAGGGCTGCCGGCGCGCGTGAAGATCGCCTGGCAATCGGTGATCGGATTGATCGCCGCCGTCTATCTCGCGTTCTCGGTGTCGGCGCCGGACAACGCCCGCTTCATCCAGATGTTCCTCGCGTGGATCGGCAGCGGCTTCAATCTCTCGCTGCCGCCCAAGGCCGACCTCATCGTGCCGTTCGTGAAGACGATCTCGTACCCGCTCGGCGTCTGGGGCTTCATCGCGCTCACGTACTTCGTGATCGTGGGGACGAGCAACGCCGTCAACCTGACCGACGGCCTCGACGGCCTCGCGATCATGCCGACGGTGATGATCGGCGCGGCGCTCGGCATCTTCGCGTACGTGAGCGGCAACGCGATCTTCGCGCGGTACCTGCAGTTTCCGTACATCCCGGGCGCGGGCGAGCTCGCCGTGATCTGCGGCGCGATGGCGGGCGCCGGCCTCGGCTTCCTGTGGTTCAACGCGTATCCCGCGGAAGTGTTCATGGGCGACGTCGGCGCGCTGGCGCTGGGCGCGGCGCTCGGCACGATCGCGGTGATCGTCCGCCAGGAGATCGTGCTCTTCATCATGGGCGGCGTGTTCGTCGTCGAGACGCTGTCCGTGATCGTCCAGGTCGCGTCGTTCAAGCTGACCGGCAAGCGCGTGTTCCGAATGGCGCCGATCCACCACCACTACGAACTCAAGGGCTGGAAGGAGAACCAGGTCGTCGTGCGGTTCTGGATCATCACCATGCTGCTCGTCCTGTTCGGACTCTCCACGCTGAAATTGAGATGAACGAGTACGCGGGACGCAACGCGTCGTGCTGGGCCTCGGGCTCACCGGGTACTCGCTCGCGCGCCATCTCGCGGCCCACGGCGCCGAGCGTGCGCGTCGCGGACACGCGGCCCGCGCCGCCGTTCGCCGCGAAGCTCGCGGCGGCCTTGCCGGACGTGCGCGTCGCGACCGGGCCGTTCACGGCGGCGACCTTCGCCGGCGCGGATCTCATCGCCATCAGTCCGGGCATCGCGAAGGATCAGCCGTCGATCGCGGCGGCGGTGGCGAACGGCGCGGAGCTCGTCGGCGACATCGAGCTCTTCGCGCGCGCGCTGCCGCCCGAGCAGAAGGTGCTCGCGGTCACCGGATCGAACGGCAAGTCGACGGTCACCGCGCTGACGGGTGCACTGCGCCGGCGCCGGCGGTCTTCGCGACGATCGTCGCCGGCAACATCGGCGATGCCGTGCTCGACATGCTGCCGACGGACTCGAACTGGCCGGACGTCTTCGTGCTCGAGCTGTCGAGCTTCCAGCTCGAAACGACGTCCTCGCTCGTGCCGACGGCCGCGGCCGTGCTCAACGTCACCGACAACCATCTCGACCGCTACGCCGGCATGGACGACTACGCGGCCGCCAAGGCGCGCATCTTTCTCGGCGGCGGCATCAGGTGCTGAACCGGGACGACCCGCGCTCGCTCGCGATGCGCATTCCCGGCCGCCTCGTGCAGACCTTCGGCGCCGGCGTGCCCGAATCGGAGGAGGCGTGGGGTCTCGTCGATCGCGGCGCCAAGGGCAGCGACGTGCCCGAGACATGGCTCGCACGCGGCGGCGCGCTGCTCGTGCCGGCGGCGGATCTCTCGCTCGTCGGCCGGCACAATGCGCTCAATGCGCTCGCCGCGCTGGCGCTCGCCTCGGCCGTCGTCAAGATCGACCGCGCCGTGCTCGGCGCCCTCTCGCGCTTCGAAGGCCTGCCGCACCGGATGCAGAAGATCGCCGATGCGGCCGGCGTGCTGTTCGTCGACGATTCGAAGGGCACGACGGTCGCCGCGACGCGCGCGGCGCTCGCGGGCCTCGGTCGCCCGGTCGTGCTCATCGCCGGCGGCGACGGCAAAGGCCAGGATTTCGGGCCGCTCAAGGAGGCCGTCGACGCGCATTGCCGCGCGGTCGTGCTGATCGGCCGCGACGCCGCTGCGATCGAACGCGCGCTCGCGGGAACGACCGCCGTCGTCGTGAACGCGGGCACGCTCGAGGCGGCCGTGACGCGCGCGATGCGGCTCGCCGTGGCCGGCGATGCCGTGATGCTGTCGCCCGCCTGCGCAAGCCTCGACCAGTTCGACGAACTACGTCGAGCGCGGCGAGCGCTTCCGGCAGTTCGTGCTGGCCCACCTCGCGGAGGACGCGCATGCCTAGGGACGGCATGGCGTCCGGCACGCTGCGGCCCTTCGGCGTGCTGAAGGCCTGGAGCTCGCTCGGCTCGCTGCCGCGCCATCCGCGGACGATGCTCACCTACGACGCGTCGCTGACGTGGGCCGCGATCCTGCTGCTCGCCATCGGGCTCGTGATGGTGTACTCGTCGTCGATCGCGATGGCCGAGGCGTCGGCGCATACCGGATTCCGCTCGTGGTACTTCCTCGCGCGGCACGCGATGTTCATCGGCGTCGGCGCGCTCGCCGCGTTCGTCGCGTTCCAGGTGCCGATGAAGGCCTGGCAGCGCCTCGCGCCATGGATCTTCCTCGGCGGCATCGTCCTGCTCGCCCTCGTGTTCGTCCCGGGCATCGGCAAGTCCGTGAACGGCTCGCGGCGCTGGCTGTCGCTCGCGGTCGTCAACGTGCAGCCCTCCGAGTTCATGAAGCTCGCGGTCGTGCTGTACGCCGCGAGCTATGCCGTGCGCAAGGCGGCGTTCCTGCATGCCGAGCAGCCGCTGAAGCAGACGCTGGTGAAGGGCTTTCTGCCGCTGTTCGCGGTGATGTTCGTCACCAGCGGCCTGCTGCTGTTCGAACCCGACTTCGGCGCCTTCGTCGTGATCGTCGCCATCGCGTTCGGCATCCTGTATCTCGGCGGCCTCGACTGGCGGCTCTTCCTCGGCCTGCTGCTGCTGCTGCCGATCGGCCTGTCGGCCATTCTCGTCGCCGCGCCGTATCGGCTGCAGCGGCTGGTGGCGTTTCTCGACCCGTGGTCCGATCCCTTCGGCAAGGGCTACCAGCTGTCGCATTCGCTGATCGCGTTCGGCCGCGGCGAGTGGGTCGGCGTGGGGCTCGGCTCGTCGGTCGAGAAGCTCCTCTACCTGCCCGAAGCGCACACGGATTTCCTGCTCGCGGTCACCGCCGAGGAGCTGGGCTTCGCCGGCGTGCTCGCCGTCATCGGCCTGTTCGTGTGGCTGCTGTTCCGCACGTACGCGATCGGCCGCCAGGCGGCGCGCCTCGGACGGGCGTTCCCGTCGCTGGTCGCGCTCGGCATCGGCGTCTGGATCGGCGTGCAGGCCCTCATCAACATCGGCGTCAACATGGGCGTGCTGCCGACCAAGGGCCTCACGCTGCCGCTCCTGTCGTTCGGCGGGTCCGGCATCGTCGCGAACTGCATCGCGCTCGCGATCCTGCTTCGCGTCGATTACGAGAACCGGCGATTGCTGAGAGGATTCACGGTATGAGCGCCGCCGAGCGCGGCCGCCAGGCCGCCCCAAGGCCGCGCCGCCCCCTCGGGGGGAGACGCGCGCAGCGCGTTGCGGGGGGGGCAACATGACCGGGACCGTGATGATCACCGCCGGCGGCACGGGAGGCCACGTCTTTCCGGGACTGGCCGTCGCCGCGAAGCTCGTCGCGCGCGGCTGGCGCGTGTTCTGGCTCGGCACGCGCGACGGCATGGAAGGGGCGCTCGTGCGCCGGCACGGCGTCGAGTTCGAGGGCGTGGCTTTCCGCGGCATCCGCGGCAAGGGATGGCAGACAGCGGTGCTCGGTCCGTTCGCGCTCGTCGGCGCGTGCTGGCAGAGCCGCCGGATCATCCGTCGCCGCGCGCCGGACGTCGTGCTCGGATTCGGCGGGTTCGCGTCCGTGCCGGGCGCGCTCGCGGGACTCGCGAGCCGCGCGGCCGCTGGTGCTCCACGACGCCAACGCGATCGCCGGCCTCGCGAACCGCGTGCTCGCCTACGCCGCCGATCGCGTGCTGCTGGGCTTCCCGGGAGCGATGCGCGGCCGCCATGCGCGGCAAGGTCGAATGGGTGGGCAATCCGGTGATGGACGCGATCGGCCGCGTGCCGCCGCCCGAAGCCCGATTCGCCGGCCGGTCGGGACCGCTGCGGCTCTTCGTCGTCGGCGGCAGCCTCGGCGCGGCGGCGATCAATCGGTGCGTTCCGCAGGCGCTGGCGCGGATGCCGGAGGCCGCGCGTCCGCACGTCGTCCATCAGTCCGGCGCACGGCACGTCGACGCGCTGCGCGCCGCCTACGACGAGGCCGGCGTCGCCGCGCAGTGCGTGCCGTTCGTCGAGGACATGGCGTCGCAGTATGCCGACTGCCGACCTCGTCCTCTGCCGCGGCGGCGCGATCACCGTGGCGGAGCTGGCGGCGGTGGGCGTGGCCTCGATCATCGTGCCGCTCCCCGGCGCCATCGCGGACGAGCAGAGCGCGAATGCGCAGTTTCTCGTCGATGCCGGCGCTGCGTTGAAGATCGCCGAAGCGGACCTGACGCCCGAACGGCTCGCCGAAAGGCTCGCGTCGTTCACGCGCGAAGCGCTGCTGCGCGATGGCGATCGCCGGACGCAAGCAGGCGCGCCTCGACGCCGCGGATCGCGTGGCCGATGCCTGCGTCGCGTACGGATCGGCACGATGAAGCACAAGGTCAAGCGCGTGCACTTCGTCGGCATCGGCGGCGCCGGGATGAGCGGCATCGCGGAGGTGCTCGCCACGCAGGGCTATCAGGTCTCCGGCTCGGATCTCGCCGCGAGCGCCGTCACCGCGCGCCTCGCGCGGCTCGGCGTCACCGTCGACGATCGGCCACGACGCCGCGAACGTCGCCGGCGCCGACGCGGTCGTCGTGTCGACGGCGGTCGCGCCGGACAATCCGGAAATCGTCGCGGCGCGCGAACGCGGCATTCCGGTCGTGCCGCGCGCGCTGATGCTGGCCGAGCTCATGCGCCTGAAGCAGGGCATCGCGGTCGCCGGCACGCACGGCAAGACGACGACGACGAGCCTCATCGCGTCGGTGCTGGCCGAAGGCGGTCTCGATCCGACGTTCGTCATCGGCGGCCGCCTCCTGTCGGCGGACGCGAACGCGCGGCTCGGCAAGGGCGATTTTCTGGTCGCCGAGGCCGACGAGTCCGATGCGTCGTTCCTCTATCTCACGCCGGCGATGGCGGTGATCACCAACATCGACGCCGATCACATGGAGGCGTACGGCCACGACTTCGAGCGCCTGAAGCGCGCCTTCGTCGACTTCGCCCAGCGGCTGCCGTTCTACGGCGTCGCGGTGCTCTGCATCGACGATCCGAACGTGCGCGAGATCCTGCCCGCCGATCACCAAGCCCATCGTGACCTACGGCATGGCCGCCGACGCGCGCATCCGCGCCACCGAGCATCTCGAACCACGGCGGGCCGCATGCGCTTCGTCGCGCAGTCCGAGGGCGCGCCGGATCTCGCGGTGGAGCTCAACCTGCCCGGCCTGCACAACGTGCAGAACGCGCTCGCTGCCATCGCGATCGGCCGCGAGGCGGGCGTGGCCGCTCCCGCGATCGCCAAGGCGCTCGCCGAGTTCCGCGGCGTCGGCCGCCGCTTCCAGCGCTACGGCGAGCTTCCCGCGGAAGGCGGCGGCACCTGCACGCTGATCGACGACTACGGCCACCACCCGACCGAGATGGCAGCGACGATCGCGGCCGTGCGCGGCAGCTTCCCCGGCCGGCGGCTGGTGCTCGCGTTCCAGCCGCATCGCTACACGCGCACTCGCGACCTGTTCGAGGACTTCGTCCGCGTCCTGTCGACGGCCGACGTGCTGCGTGCTGACCGAAGTCTATCCGGCGGGCGAACCGCCGATCGTCGCCGCCGACGGCCGCGCGCTCGCCCGCGCCGTGCGCGTCGCGGGCAAGGTCGAGCCGGTGTTCGTCGAAGCGGTCGCCGAGCTGCCGGCCGCGATCCGCGCGCTCGTGCGCGACGGCGACGTCGTCGTCACGATGGGTGCCGGCTCGATCGGACAGACGCCGATGCTGCTCGGCGAGGGCAGCGCATGAGGGCGGCGGGCGAAGCCAAGGCTCGGAGAGCGCGTCGCCGCCCGATTGCGCGCGCCCGACAGGCACGCGTCGGATCATGCGATTGGGCGGAGAAGGGCGCATGATGATGAACGAGCCGCAGACCTTCACGGCGCTGCGCGGCACGCTGGCGCGCGATGTGCCGCTCGCCCGCTACACGAGCTGGCGCTGCGGCGGCCCCGGCGACACGCGTCTACGTGCCGGCCGATCGCGACGATCTCGCGACCTTCGTTCGGCAGCTGCCGGCCGGCGAGCCGCTCACGATCGATCGGCCTCGGCAGCAATCTGCTCGTGCGCGACGGCGGCATCCGCGGTACCGTCGTCGTCCTGCACGCCGCGCTCAACGTGCTCGACGCTGCGCGATGGCCTCGATCTACGCCGAGGCGGGCGTGGCGAGCCCCAAGGTCGCGCGCTTCGCGGCGAAGCACGGCTTCGCCGAAGCGGAATTCCTGGCCGGCATTCCGGGCACGGTCGGCGGCGCGCTCGCGATGAACGCCGGCTGCTACGGTGGCGAGACGTGGCGCTACGTCGCCCGCGTCGAAGTCCTGACGCGCGCCGGATTGTTCGAGGAGCGGCAAGCCGCCGCGTACGCGACCGGATACCGCTCGGTGCGTCGCGCCGACGGCGGCGCCGCCGACGGCATCTTCACCGCGGCGTGGTTCGCCTTTCCGCGCGGCGATGGCGCGCCGCCCGCGTGCGCATCGCCGAATTGCTGCGCCGGCGCATCGCGACGCAGCCGCTCGACCTGCCGAATGCCGGCAGCGTGTTCCGCAATCCGCCCGGCGACCACGCGGCGCGTCTCATCGAGAGTTGCGGTCTCAAGGGCTACGCGGTCGGCGGTGCGCGCGTCTCGGAGAAGCACGCGAATTTCATCGTCAACCCGCGGGGCGCGGCGAAGGCCGCCGACATCGAAGCGATCATCGCGCACGTGCGTTCGGTGGTGCGTGCCAGACCGGCGTCGATCTCGAGCCCGAGGTAAGTATCGGTGAGTCGGGGAGGGACATGAGCGCCGCCGGGCCGTCCAAGGCAGAATTCTGCCCCTCGGCGAGCGGCCGTTGGCAATGAGGCCGCACGCGTGGGGGCACACCATTCGGCAAGGTCGCCGTGCTCGATGGGCGGGCCGTCCGCGGAACGCGAGATCTCGTTCCTGTCGGGCAACGCCGTGCTGGCCGCGCTGCGCTCGAAGGGCGTGGATGCGCACGCGTTCGATCCGAAGGAGCGGCCGCTCTCCGATCTTGCCAAGCGAAGGCTTCGAGCGTGTCTTCATCGCGCTGCATGGCCGCTTCGGCGAGGACGGGACCGTGCAGGGCGCGCTGGAGACGATGGGCATCCGCTACACGGGCAGCGGCGTGATGGCCTCCGCGCTCGCGATGGACAAGTGGCGCACCAAGCTCGTGTGGCTCGCGACCGGCATCCCGACGCCGCGCTACGCCGTCGTCGATGCGAGCACCGACTGGATGCGTGTCGTCGCCGAGCTGGGCCTGCCCCTCATCGTGAAGCCCGCGCGCGAAGGATCGACGATCGGCATCACCAAGGTCTCCAGCGTGGATCACGACGAGCTCGCGCTCGCCCACGCCGAGGCGGCGCGGCACGACGATCTCGTGCTGGTCGAGGAGTTCGTCTCCGGCATGGAGCTGACCGCGTCGATCCTCGGCGATCGCGCGCTGCCGCTGATCCGCATCGAGGCCCCCGGCGGCAACTACGACTATCACAACAAGTATTTCTCCGACGACACGAAGTACTTCTGCCCCTGCGGCATCGACGAGGCGAAGGAGCGGGAGATCCGCGAGGCGTCGCTCGCCGCCTTCCGCATCGTGGGCTGCCGCGGCTGGGGCCGGCTCGACCTGATCCTGAAGACCGACGGCTCGTTCCAGTTTCTCGAGGTGAACACGTCGCCGGGGATGACGGGCCATTCGCTCGTGCCGATGGCGGCGAAGGTGGCGGGGATTGAGCTTCGCCGATCTGTGCGTCGAAATCCTGCGGGATGCGCATGTGGGATGACGCGAGACAGCTGAACTTCGTCGCTGGCGGCGCTCGCGCTCGCGGCGCTCGCGGCCCTCGCCTGGGGTGCGCTCGCGTGGGGGCTGCGCCAGCCGCCGTTCGCCTTCCGCGAAGTGATCGTCCACGGCCCGCTGGAGCGGGCGAGCGCGGCGCATCTCGAGGCGGCCGTGCGCGAGGAGCTCACCGGCACGTTCTTCACGATGAATCTCGATCGTGCGCGCAGCGCGCTCACGCGGGTGCCCTGGGTGCGCAACGTCGCGCTGCGCCGGCAATGGCCGCAGCGGCTCGACGTGACGATCGAGGAGCACTCGCCGGTGGCGCGCTGGAACGACGCGGGACTCGTCAACGCGCGAGGGCGAGGTGTTCGTCGCCGACTACAACGGCGAGCTGCCGCAGTTCGACGGACCGGACGGAAGCGCCGCGCAGGTGACGGCCCGGTATCGCGAGTGGAGCGAAGCGCTCGCGCCGCTCGCGCTCACGGTCGAGGCGGTCCGGCTCTCGCCGCGCGGCGGCTGGCGCCTCGCGGCGCGCGGGGCCGGCGGGCGCGCTCGCGATCGAGCTGGGACGCGACGAGCCCACGGCGCGGCTCGCGAGCTTCGTCGGCGTGTACGAGCGCACGCATCGACGCCCTCGCGCGCACCGGCACCCGCATCGAGCACGTGGATCTGCGCTACCGCAACGGATTCGCAGCCCGCGTTCCCGGATTCCAGGAACGCGCACCGAAGAAGAAAGCGCGGCAAGGCGTGATGGCGAAGAAGGGAATGGGGAAAGCGATGGTGAAGGATGCCAAGAACGTGATCGTCGGCCTCGACATCGGCACGTCGAAGATCGTCGCGATCGTCGCCGAGGTCGCGCCGGACGGCGCGCTCAACATCATCGGGCTCGGCACGCAGCCTTCGCGCGGCCTCAAGAAGGGCGTCGTCGTCAACATCGAGGCGACCATGGCGTCGATCCAGCGCGTGCTGGAGGAAGCCGAGCTCATGGCCGAGTGCCGCATCACCGAGGTGTACACGGGGATCGCCGGCAGCCACATCCGCAGCCTCAATTCGAGCGGCATGGTCGCGATCAAGGAGAAGGAAGTCACGCAGGCCGACATCGACCGCGTCGTCGAGACGGCGAAGGCGATCGCGATCCCCAACGACCAGCAGATCCTGCACATCCTGCCGCAGGAATTCATCATCGACGGACAGGAAGACGTGCGCGAGCCGCTCGGCATGAGCGGCGTGCGTCTCGAGGTCAAGGTGCACATCGTCACCGGGGCGGTCTCGGCCGTCGAGAACATCACCAAGTGCGTGCGCCGTTGCGGGCTCGTGGTGAAGGACGTGATCCTGCAGCCGCTCGCCTCGTCGATCGCGGTGCTGAACGACGACGAGAAGGATCTCGGGATCTGCCTCATGGACATCGGCGGGGGCACGACGGATCTCGCCGTGTTCGCGGGCGGCGCGATCCGGCACACCGCGGTGATCCCGATCGCGGGCGACCAGGTGACGAACGACATCGCGATGACGCTGCGCACGCCGACGAAGGAAGCCGAGGAGCTGAAGGTGCGCCACGGCTGCGCGCTGCGCCAGCTCGCCGACCCGAACGACATCATCGAGGTGCCCGGGGTCGGCGACCGGCCGCCGCGCAAGCTCTCGCGGCAGACGCTGGCCGAGGTGATCGAGCCGCGCGTCGAGGAGCTCTACACGCTGGTCCAGGCGGAGCTGCGGCGTTCCGGCTTCGAGGAGCTGCTCTCGTCGGGGATCGTGCTCACCGGAGGCTCGGCGCTGCTCGCCGGCATGACGGAGCTGGGCGAGGAAGTCTTCCATCTGCCGGTGCGCGTGGGCGTGCCGGCGTACGTCGGCGGTCTCGCGGACGTGGTGCAGGAGTCCGCGGTATGCGACCGCGATCGGGCTCCTCCTCGAGGGGCGCGACCAGTATCTGCAGGCACAGGAATCGCGGGCACGCAACGTCGGTATCGGCGGCGCCGCGGAAAGGATGAAGCAATGGTTCAAGGCGAATTTCTAGTCGTTCACACTCACCACGTTGTCGTATACGGCCCAACGCAGCATCTCGAAACAGCAGAAAGGAGCACACCATGTTTGAAATCATCGACCAACCCTCCCAGAGCGGCGCCAACATCAAGGTCATCGGCGTCGGAGGTTGCGGCGGCAATGCCGTGGAGCACATGATCGCGAGAGGACTGCTCGACGTCGAGTTCATCTGCGCGAACACCGACGCGCAGGCGCTGAAGCGCTCCACCGCCCGCGGGCCAGCTGCAGCTGGGAACGGCACTCACGCGCGGCCTCGGCGCGGGCGCGCGGCCGGAGATCGGGCGCGACGCCGCGATGGAGGACCGCGACCGCATCGCCGAGATGATCGAAGGCTCGGACATGCTGTTCATCACCGCCGGGATGGGCGGCGGCACGGGCACGGGCGCGGCGCCGGTCATCGCCGACATCGCGAAGAGCATGAACATCCTCACCGTCGCGGTGGTCACCCGCCCGTTCAAGCTCGAGGGCGGCAAGCGTATGAAGGTCGCGCAGGCGGGCATCGACGAGCTCGCGAAGCGCGTCGACTCGCTCATCATCATCCCCAACGACAAGCTGATGGAAGTGCTGGGCGACGACATCTCGATGCTCGACGCCTACGCGGCGGCGAACGACGTGCTTCACGGCGCGGTGTCCGGCATCGCCGAAGTCATCAACAATCCGGGTCTCGTCAACGTCGATTTCGCCGACGTGCGCACGGTGATGGGCGAAGTCGGCATGGCGATGATGGGCTCGGCGATGGCGGAAGGCGCCGATCGCGCGCGGCAGGCGGCGGAAGCGGCCGTGCGCAGTCCGTTGCTCGAGGACGTCAACCTGGCCGGCGCGCGCGGCGTTCTGGTCAACGTCACGGCGTCGTCGGGCCTGCGGATGCGCGAATACCAGGAGGTGATGACGACGATCAAGGAGTTCACCGCGGACGACGCGCTGGTGATCGTCGGCACGGTGATCGACGACGCGATGGACGATCGGCTGCGCGTGACGATGATCGCGACCGGCCTCGGCGGCGCGCAGTCCGCGAAGCGCGAGCAGCGCGCGCCGAACATGACGCTCGTCGAGCAGCCGCAGGTCGTGGCGCGCACGGGCACGGACAACGTGGGCATGACGGTCGACAACATCGACTACCAGAACTTCGACGCGCCCGCGGTGATCAGGAAGCGCGAACGCGGCGTGCCGGCGCCGCCGTCGATCGACACCACGGAGATCCCCGCGTTCCTGAGGAAGCAGGCGGATTGAGGGCGCCCACGGCGCACCCAAGCCAGTGGCAGTGGCGCCCGATCCGCCGCGGCATCGGTGTGCTAATATTCGTCTAAACCATTGAACCGCTGAGGGAATGGTGGCCGTTTCCCGCGCCGCCAGGACACCGGCGGCGAACGGATATGCTAAAGCAGCGGACCCTCAAGACCTCGATCAAGACCACCGGCGTCGGCCTCCACACCGGCGCCCGGGTCGAGATCGTGCTCCGCCCGGCGGCGCCCGACACGGGCATCGTGTTCCACCGTGTCGATCTGCCACGCACCGGTGTCCATCCCGGCCGACGCGCTGCACGTGGGTGATACGCGCCTGTCCTCGACGCTCGTTCGCGACGGCGCTTCGATCTCCACCGTCGAGCACCTGATGTCGGCGCTCGCCGGTCTCGGCGTCGACAATCTGCACGTCGATGTCGCCGGTCCGGAAATCCCGATCATGGACGGCAGCGCCGGCCCCTTCGTCTTCCTGCTGCAATCGGCGGGCATCGTCGAGCAGGAACCGCCGAAGCGTTACCTGCGCATCCTGCAGCCGGTCGAGGTGAAGGACGGCGACAAGTGGGCGCGGTTCGAACCGTACAACGGCTTCAAGCTCGATTTCACGATCGACTTCCCGCATCCGATGTTCGGGTCCGAGAATCGCAACGTGGTGATCGATTTCGCGCTGCACTCGTACGTGAAGGAAGTGGCGCGCGCGCGCACGTTCGGCTTCATGCAGGAGGTCGAGGCGATGCGTGCCGCCGGCCTGGGGCTCGGCGGCAGCCTGCAGAACGCGATCGTGCTGGACGAGTACCGCGTGCTGAACAGCGAGGGACTTCGCTACGACAACGAGTTCGTCAAGCACAAGGTGCTCGATGCGATCGGCGATCTCTACCTGCTCGGCCACCCGCTGATCGGCCAGTACACCGCGTTCAAGTCCGGGCACGGGCTCAACAACGCCGTGGCGCGCGCGCTGCTCGCGCGCACCGACGCGTTCGAGCTCGTCACGTTCGTCGAGCCCGCCGACGTGCCGTCCGCGTTCCAGGATTGGCAACTCTCGTCCGCGTGACGCGTGGGCGCTGCGCACCGTCGCGGCCCGCAGCCGGTTTCCCGGGCGACGCACGACCCGACGCGCCACCGGCTCGCCCCGGACCTTGATCCTCGTCCGCCTGCTGCTCTTCCTGTCGCTCGCGGCGATCGCGGTCGCCGCCGTGATGTACCTCTTCAGCAAGGACCGTCGCTACCTGCGGTTCATCTGGCACGTGGTCAAGTTCACGGTCGTGATCCTGGCCGTCGTGCTGATATTCTTCGCCTTCGAGCGTTTGGTGGGTCCGATGCTTTGACGGGCGTGCCAGACTCGGCGTCAGCCGGCGCGCCGCAGAAAGCGCTCGAGCGCCGTCTTGAGCGGCCCGTCCGGCAGCGTGCGCGCAAGGGCCGACAACGGCTGCAGTGCCGACCTATCCACCGGATTTGCAAGCGGTTTCCGGTGCGGCGCCGGCTCGGCGCGAACTTGCACGCGCACCCGGATTCCAGTAAATTCCCATCCCTCACGCGTTAGGGCAGTCAGCAATTCGGCGCTACGTTGCCGCACGATGGCAGCAACCGCGCCGGCGTCGACCGCAAGTTCCAGTTGTCCGTTGCGCTCCTCCGCGATCCGAATCCGGGTCGCGATGGGCCGCGGCAAATGGCGGCGCACAATTCCCGCGAGCACTTCTTCGCGATCGCGACGCGCGGCCCAGTCGGCCAGCGTCGCGTCGGAGCGAAGGATCCGTTGAATCGGTTGCGGGGAACGCATCATGGCGGAAAGGGCGGCCGGACTTCGCGCCGGCGACGCGCCCCGACGGAAAGGTTGGGAGGAACCCAATTGAACATCATTCTGGTCTCGGGCGCCACGGCGCGAGTGCGAAGCCTCACGCTGGACTGGCGACACTGGACGCTCGGCGGCTTGGTGCTCGCCGTGCGTCTTCGTCGCGTTCACGGGCGCCTTCAATTTCCTCACGCTCCGGTATGCCGCGGCGATCCAGCATCCGTGGCTGCAGGCGATCGTCCTTGCCGACCAGACGCCAGGAAGCCCAGCGGACGCAGGAGCTCGTGCACGGCCACCTCAATGCGATGGCGCTGCGCCTCGGCGAATTGCAGGCGCGGATGATGCGCCTCGACGGATTGGGTGAACGGCTCGCCAAGATCGCCGGCTTGCAGCCGCAGGAGTTCCCGTCGTCGCAAGGCGGGATCGCGCCCGGGCGCGGAGGCGCGGAATCGTCGCTGCCGTCGCGCACGCTGACCGTCGCCGAATTTTCGGATCTCCTCGCGAAACTCGGTCGCCAGGTGGAGGAGCGCACCGACCAGCTCGGCGTCCTCGAGGCGCTCCTCGTCGCCGATTCGGCGAACCGCAAGTTCATGCCGACCCTGGCGCCGATCATCGAGGGCTGGTTTTCGTCCAACTTCGGCTACCGGATCGATCCCTTCACCGGCCTGCAGTCGTTCCACGAGGGCATCGACTTCCCGGCCGACAACGGCACACCCGTGGTTGCCGCGGCGAGCGGCAAGGTGATCGAATCCGGGTATCAGCCCCAGTATGGTAAGATCGTCGCGATCGACCACGGCAACGGATTGGTTTCCCGTTACGCCCACGCGTCCGAGGTGTACGTCAACGAAGGCGACCTCGTCGTGCGCGGGCAGCGGGTGGCGTCGGTAGGCTCGACGGGCCGTTCGACCGGTCCTCACCTGCATTTCGAGGTTCGGCTCAATGGCGTGCCGCAGAATCCCGCGCGGTTTCTGCGTTCCCCGAGTTGATTCCCGGCGTCCTCTCGCACTGGCAAATGCAAGTCGTATCAGGGGTGAGGCGGTCCTCACCCCTTGTTTTTTGCGCCGGCGTCGACATCTGAAGACCTCATGATCAACATCCTCACCCGCATCTTCGGCAGTCGCAACGAGCGCCTGCTGAAGCAGTACGGCGCCGTCGTCCGGCAGATCAATGCGCTCGAACCGGCGATCTCCGCGTTGTCCGACGTCGAGCTCGCGGCGAAGACCGCGGAGTTCAAGGGCCGCTCCGCGCAGGGCGAATCGCTCGACGCTTTGCTGCCCGAGGCCTTTGCCGTCGTGCGCGAGGCGGGCAAGCGCGTTCTGCTGATGCGCCATTTCGACATGCAGTTGATCGGCGGCATGGCGCTGCACAACGGCAAGATCGCAGAAATGCGGACGGGCGAGGGCAAGACGCTCGTCGCGACGCTGCCGATCTACCTCAACGCGCTCGCCGGCACCGGCGTTCATCTCGTCACCGTCAACGACTACCTCGCCCAGCGCGACGCGGACTGGATGGGGCGGATCTACCGCTTTCTCGGACTCACCGTCGGCGTCAACCTGTCGCAGATGGACCACGCCGCCAAGCAGGCGGCGTACGCATCCGACATCACCTACGGCACCAACAACGAATTCGGCTTCGACTACCTGCGCGACAACATGGTGTTCGAGGCCGGGCAGCGGGTCCAGCGCGGCCTCCACTACGCGATCGTCGACGAGGTGGACTCGATCCTGATCGACGAGGCGCGAACGCCCCTCATCATCTCGGGTCAGGCCGACGACAACGTCGACCTGTACCATCGCCTGAACGAGATCGCCCCGCGGCTCAACCGGCAGAAGGAGGAAAAGGGCGACGGCGACTACTGGGTCGACGAGAAGGCGCACCAGGTGCTGCTGTCGGAACAGGGACACGAGCACGCAGAACAGGTGCTCGCGGCGGCGGGGATGCTGGCTCCAGGCTCGAGCCTCTACGATGCGCACAACATCGGGCTCATGCACCACATGTACGCGGCGCTGCGCGCCCATGCGCTATTCCATCGCGACCAGCATTACGTCGTGCAGAACGGCGAGGTCGTGATCGTCGACGAATTCACCGGGCGGCTCATGTCCGGGCGCCGCTGGTCCGACGGCCTGCACCAGGCGGTCGAGGCGAAGGAGGGCGTGTCGATCCAGCGCGAGAACCAGACGCTCGCGTCGATCACCTTCCAGAATTACTTCCGCATGTACGGCAAGCTCGCCGGCATGACGGGCACCGCCGACACCGAGGCGTTCGAGTTCCAGCAGATCTACCATCTCGAGACGGTCGTGATCCCGACGCACATGACGATGGTGAGGAAAGACGAGAACGACCAGGTGTACCGGACGCTGGCCGAAAAGGTCGACGCGATCGTCGCCGACATCAAGGATTGCCACGAGCGCGGGCAGCCGGTGCTGGTCGGCACGACGTCGATCGAGAACTCCGAGATGCTGTCCGGGCAGCTCACGAAGGTCGCACTGCCGCACGAAGTGCTGAACGCGAAGCAGCACGCGCGCGAGGCCGAGATCGTCGCGCAGGCGGGCCGCCCCAAGGCCGTCACGATCGCGACCAACATGGCCGGTCGCGGCACGGACATCGTGCTGGGCGGGGCGATCGAGCCGGTGATTCTCAAGCTGCGCGAGGATCCGGCGCTGGGGCCGACGGAAAAGGACATCCAGATCGGCAAGCTGCGCTCCGAGTGGCAAATGCGGCACGACGCCGTGATCGCCGCGGGCGGCCTCCACATCGTCGGCACGGAACGGCACGAGTCGCGGCGCATCGACAATCAGCTTCGCGGCCGTGCTGGCCGGCAGGGCGATCCGGGCTCGTCGCGCTTCTACCTGTCGCTCGAGGATCCGCTGCTGCGCATCTTCGGCGGCGAGCGCCTGGGCTCGATCATGCAGCGCCTCAAGATGCCCGACGGCGAGCCGATCGAGCACCCGATCGTCAACCGCTCGATCGCCAAGGCGCAGAACCGCGTCGAGACGCGCAATTTCGACATCCGGAAGCAGCTGCTCGAGTACGACGACGTCGCCAACGACCAGCGCCGCGTGATCTACCAGCAGAGAAACGAGCTCCTCGAGTCGAAGGACATCTCGGAAACCATCCGCAACATGATCGCCGGTCTGATCGACGAGACGGTGAGGCGGTACATTCCGCCGGAAACGATCGAGGAGCAGTGGGAAGTGTCCGGCCTCGAGAGCGCCTTCGCCGCGGAGTACCAGCTGCAGGCGCCTGTGAGCGACTGGCTGAAGACGGATCCCGAAATCACCGACGCGACGATACGCGACCGCCTGACCGAAGCGGCGCTCGCGCAGTACGCCGGCAAGGAGGCGCAGGTCGGGCCGGAGCTCATGCGCCAGTTCGAGCGCAACCTGATGCTGCAGACACTCGACCAGCACTGGCGCGATCACCTCGCCAATCTCGACCACCTGCGGCAGGGCATCCACCTTCGCGGGTATGCGCAGAAGAATCCGAAGCAGGAGTACAAGCGCGAGTCGTTCGAGCTGTTCTCCGACATGCTCGACCGGATCAAGCAGGACGTCGTCAAGATCGTCCTGACGGTCCAGGTGCGCACGCCCGAGGACGTGCAGGCCGTGGAGGAGGCGCCACCCGTCACCAACGTCAAGTATCAGCACGCCGACTACGACGCCGCGCTCGCCGCGGAGCCGACCGATCCGCCGCCGGCGACGGCGGCGCCGCCCTTCGTGCGTGCGGGCGGCAAGGTGGGGCGCAACGATCCCTGCCCCTGCGGCAGCGGCAAGAAATACAAGCAGTGCCACGGTCGTCTCGGCTGAGGTAAAGCTGCTGCGCGGCCCGCGAGCTGTGTTGTGTCCTCGCTCGGCCCTCGCTGTACTTCCCTGTACTTTCTCGGGCCTCGCTGCGGGCCGCCTCGCCCGCAGGCCGCTCGCGACGCTTTCCCTCCAGGCGAGCGTCGCATCGAGCAACGATGCGAAGACTCACGCGTGCAGAGGCTACGGTAGAATCGGCACGACTTGCCGTTCATTCCACCCTCATGCCTGTCCGCTACACGCCACCGCGCCCCGAGGACTTGCTGCCCGTTCCCGGTGTGCGGCTCGGCACGGCCGCCGCGCGGATCAAGAACTGGCAGCGCGACGACGTGCTGCTCGCCGTGTTCGATCCGGGCACGACGGCCGCTGGCGTGTTCACGCAGAATCGCTTCTGCGCGGCGCCCGTGATCGTGTGTCGGCAACATCTCGAGGGCGCTGGCCATCTGCGCGCGCTGGTCGTGAACGCGGGGAATGCCAACGCGGGGACGGGCGCTGAAGGAATTGCCGCGGCCGAGGCCACGTGCGCCGCCGTCGCGTCGCTGCTCGACTGCGGGCCGCGCGACGTACTGCCGTTTTCGACCGGCGTGATCATGGAGCCGCTGCCCGTCGCCAGGATCGTCGGCGCGCTGCCCCAGGCGCGCGGCACGCTCGCGGCCGACGGCTGGTTTCGAGCAGTGTCGGCCATCATGACCACGGACACGGTGCCGAAGGGCGCGTCGCGCCGGATCGCGATCGAGGGGGTGCCCGTCACGGTGACCGGCATCGCGAAGGGCTCGGGGATGATTCATCCCGACATGGCGACGATGCTGGCCTTCATCGCGACCGACGCGCCGATCGCCGCCGGTCTTCTCGCGACGACGACCCGCGAGATCGCCAGCGCCTCGTTCAACTGCGCGACCATAGACGGCGACACGTCGACCAACGACAGCTTCGTGCTGGCCGCCACGGGACGCGCGCCGATGGCGCCGATCGTGCACACAACGGATCCGCGACTGCCCGCGGTGCACGGCGCCGTGCTCGCGGTCGCGACCGAGCTCGCGCAGGCGATCGTGCGCGACGGCGAGGGCGCGACCAAGTTCATCACGTTGCGCGTCGAGGGCGGAAGCGACATCGCCGAATGCCGCCGTGTCGCCTTCGCCATCGCGCATTCGCCGCTCGTCAAGACTGCGTTTTTCGCATCGGACCCCAATCTGGGCCGCATCGTCTGTGCGATCGGCAACGCGGCGGTGGCAGACCTAGACCCGGCGGGCGTGTCCTTCTGGCTCGACGACGTGCGTGTGGTCGCAGACGGCGCGCGGTCTCCTTCCTACACCGAGGAGGCCGGCCAGCGTGTGATGAAGAACGACGAGATTCTGGTTCGTGTGACGCTCGCCCGCGGCACCGCTTCGGCGACGGTCTGGACGTGCGATTTTTCGCACGACTACGTCAGCATCAACGCCGACTACCGGAGCTAGGATGAAACGACCCCCACGCTCGCTGCCCCCCGAGGGGGTGCAGTCAGTACCCTTCGGACGGCCGGGCGGATACTGACGTGGCCAACGAGCGCGAACTCGCCCGGCTGCTGCTTCGCGTCGAGGGGATCCTCGAACGCGTCGAGGGCCTGATGCCGCCGGCGCCGGCGCCCACCGACTGGAGCGCCCACGCGTTTCGCTGGCGCAAGCGCGCGGGCTCTGGCTTTCTCGAGGCGGTCCTGCATCCCCACTCGATCCGGCTCGGCGATCTCGTCGCGATCGACGAGCAGAAGCACGCGATCGACGCCAACACGCGCCAGTTCGTCCTCGATCTGCCCGCGAACAACGTCCTGCTCACCGGTTCGCGAGGGACGGGCAAGTCGTCCCTCGTGAAGGCGATGCTGGTGAAGTACGCGGCCAAAGGTCTGCGGCTGATCGAAGTCGACAAGGCGGATCTCGTCGAACTCCCGGACATCGCCGCGGCAGTCGCGGGGCGGCGCGAGCGGTTCGTCGTGTTCTGCGACGACTTGAGCTTCGACGCGGGCGACCCCGGCTACAAGGCGCTCAAGGTCATGCTCGACGGCACGATCGCCGCAGCGGGGGCGAATCTCCTGATCTACGCCACGTCGAATCGCCGTCACCTGATGCCCGAATACTTCAGCGAGAATCTCGAGACGAAGCATTTGGGCGGCGAGGTGCACCCCGGCGAGTCGGTCGAGGAAAAGATCTCGCTGTCCGAGCGGTTCGGTCTATGGGTCTCGTTCTATCCGTTCAGCCAGGACGACTATCTTGCGGCTGTCGCGTCGTGGCTGACCGCGTTCGGGGTTGCGGCACCGAAATCGTCGCGGGAGGGGGAGGCCCGCACCCGCGAAGCCGTGCAGTTCGCGCTGCAGCGCGGTTCGAGGAGCGGCCGCGTCGCATGGCAGTTCGCGCGGAGCTACGCCGGCGCCTCCGGCCTGCGCAAGACCAGGGGCGCGTGAGCGATTCTCCGCTGCACGTCGCGGCAGCGATCATCGTGCGACCGGACGGCCGCGTGCTGCTGGCGCAGCGCCCGGCCGGCAAGGCCTACGCGGGCTACTGGGAATTTCCCGGCGGCAAGCTCGAGCCCGGCGAGACGCCGCGCGCCGCGCTCGATCGCGAGCTCCACGAGGAGCTGGGCCTCACCGTGCGCCGCGCCGCGCCGTGGCTGGTGCAGGAATTCCGGTATCCGCACGCGCATGTCCTGCTCCATTTCTTCCGCGTGTTCGAATGGGACGGCGAAGCCGTCGGGCACGACGGCCAGGCGTTCGTGTGGCAAACGCCGGGCGCCTTCGGGGTGCAGCCGCTGTTGCCGGCGAACACGTTCGTGCTGCGCGCGCTGCTGCTGCCGCCGGTGTACGGCATCAGCATGGCGGACGACCTCGGCGAGGCCGCCTTTCTCACGCGCGCCGCGGCGGCGCTCGACCGTGGCCTCAAGCTTGTGCAGCTCCGCGAGAAGACCTGGTCCGGCGATCGGCAGCGTGCGCTCGCCGCGGCGCTCGTCGCGCTCGCCCGACCGCGCGGCGCGAAGGTATTGTTGAACGGTGAACCCGAATCGGCGCGCGCGTGGGGCTGCGACGGCGTGCACTTCACCGCGGCCGCGCTCTCGGCCGCGACCGCGCGGCCCGACGGCCTCATGTGCGCGGCGTCCTGCCACACGCGTGCCGACATCGAACACGCCGGTGCGCTCGGTCTCGATTTCGCGGTACTGGGGCCCGTGTTGGCGACACCCACGCATGCGAACGCCGCGGCGCTAGGCTGGGAGAAGTTTGCGGCCATCGCCGCCGAGACGCCGCTGCCCGTCTTCGCGCTGGGCGGACTTGCTGCCGGCGACCTTCCTGTCGCGATTGCGCACGGCGCACATGGCGTTGCGCTGCGCCGCGCCGCGTGGAGCGATTAGTCTCCGCTCGAGCGTTCGGCCGGTTGCGGCGAGGCGGTGTCGATGTCCGGCACCTCCGCGGTGGGAACGCGATAGGCCTCGCTCGCCCAGCCGCCGAAATCGATCAGCTTGCAGCGCTCGGAACAGAACGGGCGCCAGCGCGAGTCCGGTGTCCACGCGACGCTCGCGCCGCAACGGGGGCAGGCGACGGTGCGCGGTTTCAAAGGTTGCAGAACGCGAGCTCGAAATCGACGTCGTGGTCGTAGACGGTGCCGCGATCCATGCCGGTGACGCCGATGAAGCGGATGTTGAGCGCGTACTTGTTCGCGCTGATCTCCGGCACGCAGGGGAGGTCGAGCGGGACCGTGAGCCGCAGGAGCTGCGCGACCTTCGACGTCGTCAGCATCAGCTGGAACACGCCGCGATACGCGGTCTGCCGACTGGCGCGACCGTTGTCGCGCAAGAGGCGCAGGATGATCGCGAGCCCGTCGTAGATCGGCAGGAACGGCTCGATCCAGCCGTTGAGGTCGTTCTGCCTTGCGGCAGGGTCGCCGTGCAGCCAGTAATGATAGCCGGGCAGATCGAATTCGCAGACGCCGCCGGGAATCGCGGTGCGCTGCTTGATCGTCATCAGCCATTCGTTGTCGCGCAGATGCACGCCCGCCTTGCCCGTCTGTGCGAGCAGCGCAGCGCTCGCGCGGTCGATGTCGGCGAGCAGCGGTTCGAGCACGCGCGTTTCGATCGCGGGATTGGAGCGCAACGGCGCCAGCAGCTGCTTCTGCCGCTCGAGCTCCTGCAGGAGGTCGGCCTTGAGATCGGCTCGCGCGGCGACGTCGGTGATCTCGAACAGCACCGCGAGTGCGGCGTGATGCGCGGGAGCATCGGCCTGCGCGGCGAAGAACTGCGCGCGATGATAGAGATCCTCGAGCCGCATCAGCGTTCGGATGCGCTCGTTTAACGGGTGCTCGTAGCGGATCACTGAGTGCGGGTGATGCGTGCGTTACATCGATCCCGCATTCTGCCTCAAGTCGCCGCGTCTAGCGACCGACTTTCGCCTTCGCTGCGGCGATGGACCGGTAACGGCGATCGAGTGCGGCGACCTGCGGGCCAATCGCGCTCGCGGCTCCGGCGTTGTCCAGGATGTCGTCCGCGCGCGCGAGCCGCGCCGCGCGGGAGAGTTGCGTCGCCATGATCGCGCGCACCTCGGCGTCGGCCAGCCCGCTCCTCGCCGCGACGCGACGGACCTGTTCGTGTTCGGGGCAATCGACGACGAGCACCCGGTCGACCGCTTCGATGCCGCCGCGCTCGAGGAGGAGCGGGACCACCAGGAGTCCGTAGGGGCTGGTCCAGGCCGCCACTTCCCGTCCTGCGGCGACGCGGATCAGCGGATGGAGGATCGCCTCCAGCCGCGCGCGGGCCGCGTCATCGGCGAACACCCGGCGGCGTAGCGCGGCGCGATCGATCGTCCCGTCGGGTCGGAGGTAGTCCGGCCCGAACGCCGCGAGCACGGCCTCGTACCCGGGCTCGCCGGGGGCGGTCAGCGCGTGCGCGAGGACGTCGGAGTCGGTGACATCGATGCCTGTTGCGGCAAACGCACTGGCCACGGCGGACTTGCCGCTGCCGATGCCGCCGGTGAGGCCGACGACCAGAGGCCCGCCGGACCGGTCTTCACGCATGCGCTGCCGAGCCGAGGGGCGCCGGGGGGCAGACGCGAGGCACCGGTTTCACGGCAGGAAAGACTTGACGAGCGTCGGTCCGAAGAAGAGTGCGATGGCGCCCGCGATGGCGAGAAAGGGGCCGAATGCCATCGGGATAGAGTGGTCGCGGCCCTTGAACACGATGAGGGCGATCCCGATCACCGCGCCGACGACCGACGACAGGAGCACGATCACCGGCAGGAGCTGCCAGCCGAGCCACGCGCCGAGCGCCGCAAGCAACTTGAAGTCGCCGTAGCCCATGCCTTCCTTGCCGCGTATGACCTTGAAAACCCAGTAGACGGCCCACAACGACAGGTAGCCCGCTGCCGCGCCGATGACGGCGTCCTGCAGCGGCGCGAACGTGTTCCAGAGATTGACGAGGAGCCCGACCCACAGGAGCGGCAGCGTGATGCCGTCGGGCAGGAGCTGGGTGTCGAAGTCGATCATCGTGAGGGCGAGCAGCGACCACAGCAGCACGCAGGCCGCGACGCCCTGCGGCGTTGTGCCGAATCGCCAGACGGCGCACGCCGCGAGCACCGCACCCAGGATCTCGACCAGGGGGTACCGGCCGGAAATCGGCGCCTTGCAGGCGGCGCATTTGCCGCCGAGCGCCAGCCACGACACGACCGGGATGTTCTGCAGCGCCGTGATGGCGATGCCGCAGGCGGGGCACGCGGAGCGGGGGACCACCAGGTTGTAGGGCGGTTCGGGCGCGGGGGTTTCCCCCCGCAATTCGGCGCATTGCGTCTCCCATCCCCGCTCCAGCATCTTCGGCAGTCGATGGATGACGACGTTGAGAAAACTGCCCACGCACAGCCCGGCCAAGGCGGCCACCGCCGTTGCCCAAACCGGGTCCATCAAGGAGCGTCAGACGACCGAGCCGAGCTTGAAGATCGGCAGGTACATCGCGACGACGAGACCGCCGATCACGACACCCAGGAACACGATGATGATGGGCTCGAGCAGGCTCGAGAGCGCAGCCACGGAGTCGTCGACCTCGCGCTCGTAGAATTCGGCGATCTTCGACAGCATGCCGTCCAGTGAGCCCGACTCCTCGCCGATCTGCGTCATCTGCAGCACCATCGAAGGAAAGAGCTTGGTGTTCGTCATGGCATTGGTCAGGCTCGCGCCGGTGCTGACTTCCGTCTGGATGCGCTTGGTGCCCGCGGCGTACACCATGTTGCCCGCCGCGCCCGCCACGGCGTCGAGCGATTCGACCAGAGGCACGCCAGCGGCGAACATGGTGGACAAGGTGCGCGTCCAGCGCGCGATGGTGGCCTTCTCGAGGATGTTGCCGATGATCGGTATCTTGAGCCCGAGACGGTCGACCGCGTAGCGGAAGGCCGTCGATCGGCGGACGAGCACGAAGAAGGAGAAAATCGAGGCCCCCACCACCATGACCATCAGCCACCACCACGTGACGAAGAAGTCCGAGATGGCCATCACCACCAGCGTGGGCGTCGGCAGGTCTGCGCCGAAGCTCGTGAACACCTGTTTGAACGCCGGGATCACCCAGACCATGATGACCCAGACCACGACGATCGCGACGACGATGACCGAAATCGGATAGAACAGCGCCGCCTTGATCTTGCCCTTGATGGCGAGGATCTTTTCCTTGTAGGTCGCGAGCCGGTCGAGGATCGCGTCGAGCGTGCCGGAGGTCTCGCCGGCGCTCACCAGGTTGCAATACAGGGCATCGAACTGCACCGGATGCTCGCGGAACGCCTGCGACAGGCTCGAGCCCGCCTCGATGCGGCCCTTGATATCGAGCATGAGGCGCGAGAAGCGGGCGTTGCTGTGGCCGCGCGCGACGATGTCGAACGCCTGCAGCAACGGCACGCCGGCGCGGAGCATGGTCGCGAGCTGGCGCGTGAAGAACGTGACGTCCTTCTCACCGACTCGGCGGCCGCCGCGGAAAGTTTGCTTCTTGATCTTGGTGACGCGAATGCCCTGCCGGCGCAGGTTGGTCGAGACGACCGTCTCGGAGGCCGCCCGCGTCTCGCCGCGAACCTGCCGATTGTTGCGGTCGAAGCCTTCCCAGACGAAGGTGAATTCCTTGACGTCCCTGCGTTGTGCGGTTGCGGTGGCCATGATTACCCCTTTGACGCCGTCACTCGTTGGTGATGGCTTCTACTTCTTCAAGCGACATGATGCCTTGCCTGACCTTGACGAGACCCGATTGGCGAAGATCGCGCACGCCTTCCTTCTTCGCCTGCTCCGCGATGTCGTAGGCGTTGCCGTTGCGCATGATGAGCAGGCGCATGTCGTCGGAGATCGGCATGACCTGGTAGACGCCGATGCGGCCCTTGTAGCCGGTGCCCTTGCACTGGTCGCAGCCGACCGGGCCGAATGGCTGCCACGTGCCGTCCAGTTCTTCGTCGGCGAATCCCGCCTGCAGGAGCGCTTCCGGCGGAATGTCCTTCGGCTTCTTGCAATGCGTGCAGAGCTTGCGCCCGAGGCGCTGGGCGGTGATCAGAATGACCGACGACGCCACGTTGAACGGCGCCACCCCCATGTTGAGCAGTCGCAGCAGAGTGGTCGGCGCGTCGTTCGTGTGCAGCGTCGACAGCACGAGGTGGCCCGTCTGCGCCGCCTTGATCGCGATGTCGGCGGTTTCGAGGTCGCGGATTTCGCCGACCATGATGATGTCCGGATCCTGGCGCAGGAACGCCCTGAGCGCCACGGCGAAGCCAAGCCCCGCCTTCTCGTTCATGTTGACCTGGTTCACGCCCGCCAGCTGGATTTCCGCCGGGTCCTCCGCCGTCGAGATGTTGACGCCAGGCTGATTCAGGATGTTGAGGCACGTATAGAGGGAGACGGTCTTGCCGCTGCCGGTCGGGCCGGTGACGAGGATCATGCCGTACGGCCGGCCGATCGCCTGCAGCAGCGCCGCCTGCTGATCCGGTTCGTAGCCCAGGGCCTCGATGCCGAGCTTGATCCCCGACGAATCGAGGATACGCATCACGATCTTCTCGCCGAAGAGCGTCGGCAACGTGCTGACGCGGAAATCGATTGCCTTCGCCTTCGACAGCACGATCTTCATCCGGCCGTCCTGCGGCACGCGCTTCTCGGAGATGTCGAGCTTGGAGATGACCTTGATCCGGGACGCGAGCTTGTCCTTGATGACGAGCGGCGGCTGCGCGACCTCCATCAGGATGCCGTCGAGGCGGTAGCGAACCCGGTAGTATTTCTCGTACGGCTCGAAGTGGATGTCCGAAACGCCCGCGGAAATGGCGTCGATCAGGATCTTCTGCAGGTACTTGACGACCGGCGCGTCCTCGACCTCCGCACTCTCCTCGTCGCCGCCGACCTGCTGGATGTCGGCTTCCTGAAGGTCGACCTCCAGGTCCTCCATCGAGCTCACGTCCTTCAACAGCGCGCCGGAGGCCTCGACCAGCTTGTGGATCGAAGCCGCGAGCTTGTCGTTCTCGACGACGACGGGCTCGACGACGAGGTTCGTCTTGAACCGGATCTCCTCCAGGCCCTGCAGGTTCGCCGGGTCGGACGTGGCGACGTAGAGCCGGTTGCCCCGCTTGTGCAACGGCAGAACGTGCCGCGCCTGGGCTATCTTGAGATCGATCAGCTCTTTCGGGTACTGATCGACGTCGAACCCCGAAAGGTCGAACAGCGGAACGCCGAACGCGCGCGAGGCAAACACCGCGAGCTGCGTAGCCGTTATCTTCTTGCCGGCGATGACGTGGTCTACAAACGTGACCCCGGCCTGTTGCGCCTGCGTCTGCAGCGCTTCGGCTTCGAATTCCGTCATGAGCCCGTGCTGCGCGAGGGCGCGGGCGAGGCCGCTGATGTTGCGAGTGGATGCGGCGTGCGTGGCCATGGGCTAGGAGTTTCGAATCGGGCTGATTGGCAGAGGGGATGGAAGCATCCCGTGCGTCAAGCAATTCTCGTGCCGTGTCGCCTACAACCTGCCGAACGCGGCAATATTCCAAGCGCATAAAACTTATCCGGCCGATGATGCCTGCCCATCCGCGCTTTGTAAAGGCGCGGCCGCCTGCCGACCCACCGGCGCCAGGAGTCGTACGACCTTTACGCCACGGTCCTGCGTCTGCAGCACCTCGAGGGTCTCCCCGGCGATCGCCACGCGGGTGCCCGCGTCGGGAATCTCCCCGAGACGATCGAGGATGAGGCCGTTGAGTGTCCTCGGGCCGTCCACCGGAAAGCGCGTGCCCAGCCTGCGGTTCAACGTGCGCAGCGGCGCCAGGCCGTCGACTACGACGGTGCCGTCGGGCGCGCGCCGGTACGTGTCCGTGCCATCAGGCGCCTGCGTCGTGAAATCGCCGATGATCTCCTCGATGATGTCCTCGATCGTCACGAGACCCACGAGCTCGCCGTACTCGTCGACGACCAGACCCAGACGCTCGCGGTCGTTCTGGAACTGCTGCAGCTGGGCGAGCAACGGCGTGCCGGCGGGGACGAAATACGCCGGACGCAGGATCGAGCGCAACCCATCCGCATCGATCTCGCCGGCGCGCTGCAGGTGCACGACCTGCTTCAGGTGGATTACGCCGACGATGTTGTCCAGCGCATCCTCGTAGGCCGGCAGCCGCGTGTGATACGAGGTCGCGAGCTGCTGCGTGAGCAATGCGGGCTTCGCCGCGAGGTCGAGCGCATGGATCTGATTCCGCGGCGTCATCACGTCGTCGACGCTCACCGACTCGAGGTCGAGCAGGTTGGCGAGCAGAGCCCGGTGCTTGCCGCGGAAATACTGGCCCTCGAGTACCAGCGAGCGCAGCTCCTCCTGCGTCAGCGTCGAGCCGGTGTCGCTCGTGCGCTTGATACGCAGGAGCTTCAGGAGGCCCTGCACGAACAGGTTCACGAACCAGACGACCGGTGTGGCCGCCTTCAGCATCGGTGTCAGGACGTAGCTCACGATCGGGGCGATGCGGTCCGCATGCGCGGCGCCGATCACCTTGGGTGTGATCTCGGAAAACAACAGAATCAGGAAGGTCACGGCGAGCGTGCCGAGCGCCAGCGCGTACTTGCCCTCGCCGAGCGTGCGCTCGGTGATCACCGCGGCGATCGTGGCGGCGCCGGCGTTGATCAGGTTGTTGCCGAGCAGGATCACCCCAAGGAGGGTGTCGGTCTTGTCGAGCAGCGCGAGGGCGAGCTTCGAGCCGCGACCGCCACGCTCCGCGCGGTGCTTCAGCCGGTAGCGGTTGACGGCCATCATCGCCGTCTCCGCGACCGAGAAGAATCCGGAAGTGACGAGCAGCACGGCGAGAGCCGTCCCGAGGCTGCTTAACGGGATTTCATCCATCAGCGGCCGAGCAGGACCTCGAGCACGAACTTGCTGCCGAGGTAGGCCAGGAAGACGAACACGGTCCCGGCGATGATCCAGCGCAGCGCCACGCGTCCGCGCCAGCCATAGCGCCAGCGACCGACCAGGAGCGCGCCGAACGTGAGCCACCCCAGCACCGAGAACACGCTCTTGTGATTGAGCACGAGCGGCTTGCCGAAAAGCTGCTCGGTGAACAGGATTCCGCTCGCGAGGGTCAGCGTCAGCAACAGAAAGCCGACGGCGACGAGCCGGAACAGGAACCGTTCGAGGGTCAGCAGCGGCGGCGCCGCCGCCGATTCCGGTTCGGGCAGGTGCCGGCGCAGGCGCTTTTCGAGGCCCATCAGCACCAGTGCCTGCAACGCCGCGACCAGGAACAACGCGTAGGAGACGAGCGCCACTGCGACGTGCGCCGCGGCGAGCGTCTCGCCGCCGTAGGCGAACCGATGCACGCTCGCAATGAGCGCGGGGAGTACCGACGCGGCTGCCGCAATCGGCAGCACGACGGTGCCGATGGCGGGCAGCGTCACCAGGAGTCCCGAGATCCACGCGACCGCAGCGACGAGACCAGCGACGACCGACACCGCATTCGCGAACGACACGTCGAGGCCCTCCGGCGTCACCACGTTCCGGAAGGCGAGCCAGGCGTGCAGGACGAGCGCCACCGGGAGGAGCCAGCCGGCGGCGCCGGCGGGAAGGCGATCGCCGGCGCGGCTTCCCGTGCGGCGTCCCTCGGCGACCGGCCACAGGGCGTACGCGGCGAGCCCGTACAGGGCCACGACAGTCGCGTGGAGTAAAATCATCGAAATTGGCGCACCGCGCGCGCCGATTGCCGGCGCGTGCGGCTTATCTTACGCCAACTTCCGAGGACTCCCGCCGCTCCCATGTTCGACAATCTATCGCAACGGCTGTCGCACGTCGTCAAGCGTCTGCGCGGCGAGGCAAGACTCACCGAAACCAACATCCAGGACGCGCTGCGCGAAGTGCGCCTCGCGCTGCTCGAAGCCGACGTCGCGCTGCCGGTCGTCAAGGACTTCGTCGCGGCGGTCAGGGACAAGGCGATCGGCGAGGAGGTGATCGGCTCGCTGACTCCGGGGCAGGCGCTGATCGGCGTCGTCCATCGCGAGCTCGCGACCCTGATGGGCGGCGCAGCCGCACCGCTCGATTTCGCGGTGCAGCCGCCGGCGGTCATTCTCCTCGCGGGACTGCAGGGTGCCGGCAAGACGACGACCGCCGCCAAGCTCGCCCATCTGCTGCGCGGCCAGAAGAAGAAGGTGCTGCTCGTGTCGGCCGACGTGTACCGGCCCGCCGCGATTGAACAGCTTTCGGTGCTGGGGACACAGGTGGGTGCGGACGTGTTTCCGTCGGCGGTCGGCCAGGCGCCGGTCGCGATCGCGGCGGCGGCGCTCGATTGGGCGAAGCGCCACTACCACGATGTGTTGATCGTCGACACTGCGGGCCGCCTCGCGATCGACGAGGCGATGATGCGCGAGATCGCGGAGCTCCATGCCGCGGTGACGCCCGTCGAGACGCTCTTCGTGGTCGACGCGATGCAGGGTCAGGACGCCGTCAACACCGCGCGCGCCTTCCGCGATGCGCTGCCGTTGACGGGGGTGATCCTCACCAAGCTCGACGGCGACGCGCGCGGCGGCGCGGCGTTGTCGGTGCGGCACGTCACGGGGGCGCCGATCAAATTCGCGGGCGTGTCCGAAAAGATCGACGGCCTCGAGCCGTTCCATCCGGAGCGGATGGCCTCCCGGATCCTCGGCATGGGGGACGTGCTCTCTCTCCTCGAAGGGGCGCAGAAGACGCTCGACGTGGAGGAGGCGCAGAAGTTCGCGAAGAAGATGAAGTCCGGGAAGGGCTTCGACCTCGACGACTACAAGGCGCAGATCACGCAGATGCGCAAGATGGGCGGCTTGAGCGCGATGCTCGACAAGTTGCCGGCGGAGCTCGCGCGGGCCGCGCAGGGTACGAATGTCGACGAGCGCAAGATCGGGCGCGTCGAGGGCATCATCAATTCCATGACCCCGGCCGAGCGCGCGAAGCCCGAGCTCCTGAAGGCGTCGCGCAAGCGACGGATCGCGGCAGGCGCCGGCGTCTCCGTGCAGGAGGTCAATCAGCTGCTGAACCAGTTCGAGCAGGCCCAGAAAATGATGAAAATGATGGCCAAAGGGGGGATGCAGAAGATGCTGCGCGGAATGAAGGGTTTCATGCCGCGGGCGCACTGACGCAGGGCCGCGGGCGGCGCAAGCCTGCGGGTCATGCCGTGGGCGCAGGGCTGGGCGGCGAAGCGCCCGCAGGCTTGCGCCGCCCGCGACCCGCGCCGCATCTGGCGCACCCTTGCCGAGGCAGCCCGTTCCGTCGTATAATCAAAAGCTTTCCATTGCAATCATCAGACTAGAGAACCCACCATGGTGGTCATCAGATTAGCGCGGGGCGGCGCCAAGAAGCGTCCGTTCTTCAATGTGGTGGTCGCGGATTCGCGCAACCGCCGCGACGGCCGTTTCATCGAGCGGGTGGGGTTCTACAATCCCATCGCCGCCAAGGGTGAGGAAGCCCTGCGGCTCGCCGTCGACCGGATCACGTTCTGGCAGGATCGTGGCGCACGCCTGTCGGACACCGTTGCCGGCCTCGTCAAGCGCTCCGCGAAGCCGGTGCCGACGGCCGATCCGGCCGCGCCCGCCGCCGCCGCCGCCTGATCGGGCGCGATCGCGGACCGCTCTGCGGTCCTCGTGCGGAAGGTCAGCGTGCGGAAAGTCCGAGAGCAAAGGGCGATGGCCGCGGCGCCGGATGCCATCGTTGTGATGGGCGAGATCGTCGGGCCGTACGGTGTGCGCGGCTGGCTCAAGGTCCGCTCGTTCGCCGAGTCGCCCGACGCGCTCCTTGGTTACCCGACGTGGTGGATCAAGCCGGCGCGGGACGCGGCGTGGACCGAGTTCGCGCGGCTGGAAGGGCGCCTGCATTCGGGTGCGCTGGTCGTGGCCCTGGACGGGGTCGCGACCCGCGAGGTGGCGTTGGCAATGAAGGGATCCGAGGTCGGCGTGCCGCGGACGGCGCTTCCAGCCGCGGCCGACGACGAGATCTATTGGGAGGACCTCACGGGTCTGGCGGTTGTGAATCGTGCCGGGGTTGTGCTGGGCGAAATCCGGGGTGTCACGCAGCACGGCGCACACCCTCTGTTGCGCGTCGTGCGCACGCCCGACGCGCCGGGTCCGGAGCGGTTGATACCGTATGTGCCGGCGATCATCGACCGGGTTGACGTCGCAGGCGGCAGGGTCGACGTGGATTGGGGGGCGGATTACTAGGAGGGTGCCTGGTGGCCGCCGCGGGAGCGCAGGATGCGGATCGACGTCGTCACGCTGTTCCCGGAAATGGTCGAGCACGCGGCGCAGTTCGGCGTGACCGGGCGTGCGCTGCAGCGTGGACTCTGGCGCCTCGGCGTGTGGAATCCGCGCGACTTCGTGTCGGACCGGCACCGGACCGTCGACGACCGCCCGTATGGCGGCGGGCCGGGAATGGTGATGCTGGCGGAGCCGTTGGCCGCGGCGCTGGCGGCGGCGCGGTCCGCGCAGCGGGCGGAAGGCGCGGGCACGGCGACGCGTACACTCTACCTGTCGCCGGCCGGCCGGCCGCTGACGCACGGAAGGGTGGCCGAGTTGGCGGCGGAGGGCGACCGTACAGGCCTTGTCCTCGTGGCGGGGCGTTACGAAGGGATCGATCAGCGGTTGATTGAGTGTTGCGTGGACGAGGAGGTGGCCATCGGCGACTTCGTCGTTTCGGGAGGCGAGCTGCCGGCATTGATGTTGATCGACGCGGTGCTGCGGTTGCGGCCCGGTGTGCTGAACGATGCCGATTCGGCGGCGCAGGACTCGTTCGCCGCCGGCCTTCTCGATTGCCCGCATTACACGCGGCCCGAGTCGTATGCGGGAGTGCAGGTGCCCGAGGTTCTGCTCTCGGGCCACCACGAGGCGATACGCGCGTGGCGGCTCGCACAGGCGCTGGGGCGCACATGGGAACGAAGACCCGATCTGCTGCAGGATCGGGAGTTGTCGCTAGAGGAACGGGACCTGCTCGCGGCCTATCGGCGGGAGCGGACGCCGGGTTCCGGGAACGCCCGATAGGTACGAGCAGAAGACAGCAAGCAACGGCAATGCGGCCACGGCATCGGGTGCCGCCAGCCTACAAGAAGCCGCGCGCATCAGGGGGCGCCCTGCGCTGCGCGCGAGGTCAACGACCCGCAGTCAGCACATCGGAGAGCGCAGCATGGACATGATCGCCATACTGGAGAAGGAAGAGATCGAGCGGTTGGGCAAGAAGATCCCGGTGTTCGCACCGGGCGACACCGTCATCGTCAACGTCAGCGTCGTCGAGGGCGAACGGAAGCGCGTGCAGGCGTACGAGGGCGTCGTGATCGCCAAGCGCAATCGCGGGCTCAATTCGTCGTTCGTCGTGCGCAAGATTTCGAGCGGCGAAGGCGTGGAGCGCACGTTCCAGACGTATTCGCCGCTCATCGCCGGCATCGAGGTCAAGCGCAAGGGCGACGTCCGCCGCGCCAAGCTCTACTACCTCCGCGATCGCTCCGGCAAGTCGGCGCGCATTCGCGAAAAGCTCGCGCACTCGCACAAGGAAAAGCAGGAATAGCGCGCGGCGTGGCAACTGTTGCCGAAAGCGCGCGTGCGACGCGAGATGGCGCGCATCTTGCACGTGGCACCTTGCCTCCTGCACCGATTTCCCCGAATATTCGCGCATCAGGGCGGGTCAGTCGCCCCGCCGACCGGAATAGATGAGAGCCTCGCTTTACGAAGCGCTGGGTATCCCGCCAACCGCCTCCGACGAGGAGGTGCGCGCGGCGCTGCGGCGGCTGATCCGGAAATATTACGCGAAGACGCGTGACGGCCAGGGCAACGTCGAAGAGGCGTTGCGCTTCATCAATCATGCCAGCCGCATACTGAGCGATCCGGACCGGCGCATCCGCTACAACGGTGAACTGGCGCGTTCCGGTGAATCCGTGCCGGCGCCGGTTCCCCATGTCGCGGAAGGCACCGACGTCGCGCAACCCGTCGTCGACTCGGGGGCCGAGCGCATCGCCCTCGCGAGCAGCGAGGATGCGCCCGACATTGCGCGCAACGTCCATCACCCCGGCCTGACCGAGCCCGTCGCCTCGTTCGGCCGGCCCGGCATCGTGACGTTCGCGTTGTGCGCGCTTTTCGGCGGGTTCATCGCGGGCGCCATCGTCCTGGTCATGCCGCTCGACACCGTGGCGGTCGCGAAGCAGGTCCTGGTGTGGCTCACGCTGACGCTCCTCGCCTTGACGCTCGTCTATGGTGTGGTCCACAGCTTCTCGTGGGCCCGGCGCCGCGGCGGGGCGCCGGTGCAGGTGCTGATGCCGCAGACCGACATTGCGATCCTCAACTGGCGGCGCGAGAAGAGCGTGTTCCTCGGCACGAACCAGCCGCAGGAGGACGCGAGCTGGATCTTCCAGCTGCGCATGGCGGAGTTGGAGCGAGCGAAGACCGGCCGCACCAGCGAGCCGCGGCCGTGGAATCGGCTTGGCGCGCGGATGTTCGACTACGCGTTCTGGGGCATCGTCCTCGCGCTCCTCCTGTCCGAGCTTCGCGGCGCCGGCCTCGTGCCCGAAAACTACGCCTACTGGCTCGGGCACCCGTTCGTCGCGCCGGTGATCATCACCGGCACGTGGGTCGGCGTCGAATCGCTGCTGATGGCCTCCGTCGGCACGACGCCCGGCAAGTGGCTCTTCGGCTGCTACGTTCAGTACTCGATCTCCGATGCCTATGCCAAGCGCGAAATGCAATCGCAGATCTGGCGCAGCTTCAAGCGCGCCTTCCGCGTCTGGTGGGAGGGGATGGGCTGCGGAATCCCGTTGCTCGCTCCGATCCTGATCGCGATCGCATTCGAGAAGCTCGCGCAGAATCACGAGAGCGATTGGGACTTCGCGCAGGATTGCCTCGCGACGCATGCGCCGCCAGGAACGCTCAACATGGTGACGGGCGTATGCGGCCTTGCGGCGATGCTCTGGCTCTACGGCGTCGCGTGGCACCGGCCGCTCGCGGACACCGTCGCCTCGGTGGGCACGAAGGTCGTCGCCGCGCTGCCGTCCATGCAATCGATCATTCCGAAGGGACTGACCGACGGCAGCGTCATCACCAGTGTGACGGGCGGCATTCGCGGACCGGACTTCGGCGGGCCGGCTATCCCGCAGGCCACGCCCTCCGGTCCGCCGCTCGACGCCGACGTCGCCGCGCTGTTTGCCGAGCGCCGCGCCCGGGTGGCGGTGCTGAAGGCCGACGGGCTCAGCACGTTGCGCGCCGGCAACTATCGTCGCGCCGCCGAGCTCTGCAGCGCGTGGGCCGATCTCGAGCTTGCGAACGCCGAGGCCTGGCGGTGCCTCGGCGACGCGCAGCAAGGGCTGGGGAATCACCAGGAAGCCATCAACGCGTTCCGCAAGGCGAAGCTGCACGATCCCGCCGACCGCTCCATCGACGCCGCCATCGAGCGGAGTCAGAAGGGAATCGTCGGCGATTTCCTGAACCGCTACCGCAAATAGCGGTTCGCCGCGCCGTGGCGCCCGGTGCGGATCGCTATGCCGCGGGTGCGGCGGCGCCCTCCCCGCGCGCGATTTCGCGGCGTACGTCGTCCATGTCGAGCGCCCGCGCCGCGGCCACCACCTCTTCCAGGGCCGCGGGGGGCAGCGCGCCCGCCTGCGCGAAGACGACGATGCTGTCGCGAAATACCATGAGCGTGGGAATCGACCGGATGCCGAAATGGCCGGCGACGTCAGGGGCAGCTTCGGTGTCGACCTTGGCGAACAGGATATCCGGATGACGAGCCGCCGCGGCCTCGAACACCGGCGCGAACGACCGGCACGGCGCGCACCACGGCGCCCAGAAGTCGACGATCGCGAACGGATGGTCCGGAATCGTCGCCGCGAACTGCGCGGAGTCGAGCGTCGCGACGTTGCCGGCGGCCGTCGCCGCGCGACCCGCATCGGGAGTGGCGGAGGATGTCATGAAACCCTCGGGTCGCATGCGGAAGTGGCCGGCGCGTCCTGCATCACGCGGAGTGTAGCCGACTCAGCCGCGGATCCTATCGATCAGCGCCGACGTCGAATGCGTCGTGGCGAACGGAATCGCGACAAATCGGCCGCCGGCGGCGATGACTTCGGACGCGCCGGCGGTGTTTGCCGCCGTGTAGTCGCCGCCTTTCACCAAGACGTCCGGCAGGCACGCCGCGATGAGCTCGCGCGGCGTGTCGCCGTCGAAGGGAACGACGAGATCGACCGCGGCGAGCGCGGCCAAGACCGCCATCCGGTCCGCGAGCGGATTGAGGGGGCGGTTCCCGGTCTTGCCGAGGCGGCGCACCGACGCATCGGAATTGACGGCGACGACCAGCGCCGCGCCCAGCGCGCGGGCCTGGTCGAGGCACGTGACATGCCCGCGGTGCAGCACGTCGAACACCCCGTTGGTGAATACCAGCGGTCGCGGCAGCGCATCGATGCGGGCGAGCGCGTCGCCCGCCGCGGCGATCTTCGCAGGGTAGCGCGGTGCGGGAATCGCGACCGCTGCAATCATCGCCGGCTCAATCCCTGTACTCGAAGAGCTTGACGACCCGCGCCACGTCCGAGGTCGACGCGGCGACCTCCGCGGCGGCGTCCCCCTCGGCGGGCGAGACGAGTCCCAGGAGATAGACGGTGCGGCGCTCGGTGACGACCTTCACGTTGTTCGCGTCGAACTTCTTCGACTCGACGAGACGCGCCTTCACTTTGGACGTGATGAACGTATCCTGCGTGCGACCGCCGATGCTGGATTCGGGTCCGACCCGCAACTCGTTGGTCACGCCGCGGACGTACTCCGTGGCCTTGGCGATCTGCTCGATCTCGTCGCGCACGGCGGCCGTGGGCACTTCGCCGGTCAGCAGCACCTTCCCGTCGTAGCTCGTCACGTTGATGTGCGCGGTGATCCCCCAACGCTCGCTCGCCGCCTTCGTCACTTTCGATTCGATCGTCTGGTCGCCGGCGCGCACGCCGGTGGACCTGCGGTCCATGGCCACCAGCGTACCGGCGCCGATGGTCGCGCCGACCACGACGACGGCGCAACCGCCGGCGGACAGGACGAGCGCGCACGCGAGCGGCAGGACGGCGAGCCCCCGGAGCCGGCGCTGGAACGGCGCGCGATCGCTCACCCCGCGGCCTCCGGACGATTCTCGAGTTGTGGCGTGCCCATTTGTCGGCCGTTCTCTGTCGCTCGGCGACGCGCCCTTCGGGCCCCGGCTCGCTGGCGCTCGCCCGCCTCGCTCGCCTCACTCATTCGCGTCCCCGAGCAGCGTGTTGTCGATGGCGTCGCAGAGGCAATGAATCATGAGTAGGTGAACCTCCTGGATCCGCGCGGTCCGCTCGTGCGGCACGCACAGATGCACGTCGTCCGCGGCGAGCAGCGCGCCGATCGCGCCGCCCCCCTTGCCGGTCAGCGCCACGACCTGCATTTCGCGCTCGCGCGCCGCCTTGATCGCCGCCACGATGCTGGGGGAGTTGCCTGACGTCGAGATAGCCAGCAGCGCATCACCCTTGCTGCCCAGGGCGCGAACCTGCTTCGCGTAGACCTGCTCGAACGAGTAGTCGTTTGCGACGGCGGTGAGAATCGATGTGTCCGTGGCGAGTGAAATGGCCGGCAGCTCGGGGCGTTCCCGCTCGAAGCGACCGATCATTTCGGCGGCGAAGTGCTGGGCATCGGCCGCCGATCCGCCATTGCCGCAGGCGAGGATCTTGCCGTCGCGCAGCAGGCACGTGGCGAGCAGGTCCGCGGCGCGGGCGAGCGCCGGGGCAAGCGCATCGGCCGCGGCGAGCTTCAATTGCGCGCTGTCGGCGAAATGCGCGCGGATGCGCGGGATGTGGTCCATGGCGGCGACTTGCGATCGGTCGTCGATTGTAACAACAATCGCGCCCGCGGCCCGCGGCCCGCGGCCCGCGCTCAGTCGCTCGTTGGAGCACCTTTGGCGCTGCGCGCTATCCCCTCGAGAGGGAATCACCCGCGCTTGGGACAGCCCGGCGGGCTCACTGGACTACCTTCGTGCTGCGCACTCCGGTATTCGCCCTTGGGACGGCCCGGCAGGCTCATGCGTCCATGATGTTGCGCAGCCATTCGATGCGCTCGGACTCGAGGTTATCGAACAGCACGGCGTCGAAGCGGCAAGGCGGTGCGCGCCCGAAGCGCCCGAGATAGAACGCCGCCGCCGCGGCGATCCGCGCGCGCTTGACGGGCGTGATGCTGGCAGCGGCGCCACCGAAGTCGCGCCGCGAGCGCAGGCGCACTTCGACGAACACCAGCGTTTCTCCATCGCGCGCGATGATGTCGATCTCGCCGCGCCGACAGCGGAAGTTGCGCTCGACGATTGCAAGGCCGCGGGCCGCGAGGAACGCAGCCGCCAGCGCCTCCGCACGCCGGCCGGACTCGCCCCGCGTGGTAGCGGCCACGGCGCGAAGCGCCCTCAGCGCGGGCCGACGGGGACGATGCGGCCGGCGCGAAACACCATCAGCCTCCCTTCGCGGACGAATTGGCGCGTCTCGTCGAGGGAGAGATGGCCGGTGGCGCCGTCGAACTCGAGCTTTGCCGGCGAGCCGGCCAAGAAGGCCTGCGCGACCCGGAACGCGTCCATGCCCAGCGCGTAGAGCCGCTCGAGCGTCGGATTGGGGTACCCCGGACGCTTCAGGTCCGCGAAAGCGGCGGCATCCGCGTCGACGAGCCAGGGGATGTCGACGAAGCGCACGCCGTCGAGGTCGCGCTGCGCGTCGGGCGCCTGCCGCTCGTTCACCTCGCTGCTGGTGTAGCTGGGAATCGTGCCGAGGTAGGGCTTGGCCCTCGCCGCATCCTCGGCGTCGACTGCCAGAAGCGCGGCGTCCACCGGCGACTTGACGAGCTCGCGGCGCATCAGCCGCAGCACGTCCGGCGCCGGGTCGAAGCGGTACATCACAGGCGCTCCGCCGCCGGCCAGTATCCACTCGGCGTTGAAGGCGCTCGCAAAGCGCTGCTGCCGCGGCGTGTCGCTGGCTATCACGGCCACCGTCGCCGCGCCGTCGTCGCGGGCCTGCCGCGCGAGCTGCCGCGCTTCCCCGTCGATCGTGAGCGTGAGGATGTACACGTTCCCGGGAAGGGATGCGCCATCGTCGAGCTGATTGAGGGCGATCGTCGGCGGCAGGTCGTCCCCCGTGGCCGCGAGCACCTTCATGTCGTCGCGCACGAGCGGTCCGACAATGACGCGCGCGCGCGCAGCCCGCGCCTTGGCGAAGGCGGCCACGACGTCGCCGTCGCCGTGGCCGATCACCAGCGGGGTCGCCTTGGCGGCCTCGGCGGCGGCGAGAAATCCGGCCCGTACCGCTTCGGCGGCGCGGCCGAACGAGGCGGAGGCGAGCGGCAGGACGAGCACGATGGGGCCCACTTGCGCGCCGACGCCCGCTTCCGAGACCGCGGCGACCTGCGGCGCGGCCCCCGCGGCCGGACCCTCGCTCGCCGCGGGTGCAGGCTCGCTTGCCGCCGGAGTTTGCGCGGCGGACAATGCCGGCAGTCCGAACGCGAAGGCGAACGCGCACACGCAACGGCGCCACCACGCGCCAATGCGCGCATTCTCGAAGCGCCGGGAGGCGATCATACGAGCGGAGTCGAATTTCGCATGGACGAACGGGGCGAGACGGCAGGTGCGGACGGCGCGACCGCGACGCACTTTGTCGCCGCGCCGGGAACATTATATGTGGTTGCCACACCCCTCGGAAATCTGCGCGATCTGACGCTGCGGGCCGTCGACGTCCTCGGCAGCGCGGACGCGATCGCGGCCGAGGACACGCGGGTGACGGGCGTGCTGCTGCGGCACTTCGGCATTGCGACGCGCCCGATCTCGCTGCACGGGCACAACGAGGCGGCGCGCGCCGGCCAAATCGTCCGGGAGCTTGGCAGCGGCCGCAGCGTCGCGCTCGTCAGCGATGCCGGCACGCCCGCGATCAGCGATCCCGGCGCGCGACTCGTGCGGGCCGTGCGCGCGGCGGGCTTTCCGGTGGTGCCGATCCCTGGCGCGTGCGCGGCGATCGCTGCCGTGTCCGCCGCCGGGCTCAATGCCGAACGCCTGCTGTTCCTGGGTTTTCTTCCCGCGGCGGCGAAGGCGCGACGCGAGCTCCTGGCTGCGGTCGCGCGCGAGGCGGTTGCCCTAGTGATCTACGAGGCCCCGCACCGCGTCGGCGCGACGGTGGCGGAGCTCGGCGCGGCGCTCGGTGGTGACCGGTCGCTGGTGGTCGCGCGCGAGCTCACGAAGAAATTCGAGACGATCACGCAGATGACACTGGCGGAGGCGCCCGACTGGTTCGCCGCCGATCCGAATCGCGAGCGCGGCGAGTTCGTGCTGCTGGTCGATGCGCCGGCGGCGTCGGCCATCGTGAGCAGCGAGTCCACGGCCGACTTCCGCCGCCTGCTGGCGGCGCTCGTCGTCGAATTGGCGCCGGCGCGCGCCGCTCGAGTCGCCGCGGCCGCGACCGGATTGCCGCGCGACATGCTCTACGCGGAGGCCCTGGCGATCAAGCCGCCACGGCGTTGACCGCCGCGCCACGCTCGGACGATGTCTCCTCCTCCTCTCGCCGCGGAACCGGTGGCCGTCCGTGTAGCGCCGGCGGGATGGGACGCGCGCCTCGAGCTCTCCTTCGCGCGCGAGGCCGCGCGAACCGTGCTGACCACGCGCCGGCACGTGGGCCCACTGCGGGTACAGAAGGCGCTCCACCCCGAGGGCCCCGACGTCTGCCAGGCGATCATCGTGCACCCACCGGGCGGCATCGTCGGCGGCGATTCGCTGGCGATCAGGATCGATGCCGGCGAAGACGCGCACGTGCAGCTCACGACACCCGGCGCCGCGAAGTGGTATCGCTCCGCGGGACCGGTCGCGCATGCCGCGACAGCGCTGCGCCTCGCGGCCCGTGCGCTCGTCGAGTGGTTGCCGCAGGAAGCGATCCTCTTCGACGGCGCGCGCGCGTCGATCGCGCTCCGCATCGACATCGCGCCGGGCGCGAGGTTCATCGGCTGGGACATGACTTGCCTCGGGCGTACGGCGGCGGGCGAGCGCTATGACTCGGGCACCCTGCGCCAGTCGCTCGAGCTTCATCGCGATGGAGCGCTCCTGTTTTGCGAGCGCACGGCCATCGACGGCGGATCGCGCGCGCTCCAATCCGGTGCGCTCCTTGGCGGCGCGCCCGTATTTGGGACGATGATCGTCGCCGGCACGGCACTGCCGGACCCACTGCTCGCCGCCTGCCGCGCCGTAGTCTGCGGCACAGGGGTTGGCGCGGTCACGCGCCTGCCGGAAGTGTTCGTCGCGCGCTATCGGGGCGACTCGGCCCACGCGGCGCGCACGTATTTTGCTACGCTCTGGCGTCTCGTGCGGCCACACGTCGCGGGACGCGAGGCCGTCATGCCCCGGATCTTTTCAACCTGACCGCCGACGATCGCCAATGGAACTCACGCCGAGAGAGAAGGACAAGCTGCTGCTCTTCACGGCCGCCCTCCTTGCGGAGCGGCGCCTCGCGCGCGGCCTGAAGCTCAACTATCCGGAGGCCGTCGCGTACGTTTCGGCGGCGATCATGGAAGGCGCGCGCGACGGCCGCACCGTGGCCGACCTGATGGGCTTCGGGGTCACCCTGCTCGGTCGTCATCAGGTGATGGAGGGTGTGCCCGAGATGATTCCCGAGATCCAGGTCGAGGCGACGTTCCCCGACGGCACGAAGCTCGTCACCGTGCATCATCCGATCCCATGATTCCGGGCGAGCTGATGCCGCAGGACGGCGAGCTCGAGCTCAACCGGGGCCGTGCGTCGATCGTGCTGACCGTCGCGAATGCCGGCGACCGTCCCATTCAGGTCGGGTCGCACTATCATTTCGCCGAAACGAACGCCGCGCTGGCGTTCGATCGCGCCGCCGCGCGGGGCTTCCGGCTCAACATCGCCGCAGGGACGGCCGTGCGTTTCGAGCCGGGGCAGAAGCGCACGGTGGAACTCGTAGCGCTCGCCGGAGCACGCGTCGTCTACGGCTTCGCCGGGCAGGTGATGGGCCCGCTCGACAGTCCTGCCCGGAAGAGCGCGGCGCGCCGCGCGTCGCCCGCGAAGAAGCCGGCGGCCGCCAACGCCAAAGCGAAGGGCAGACGATGAAGATCGGCCGGCGTGCCTATGCCGAGATGTACGGGCCGACGGTGGGCGACCGCGTGCGGCTCGCCGACACGGACCTCGTGGTCGAAGTCGAACGCGATCTCACGGTCTACGGTGAAGAAGTGAAATTCGGCGGCGGCAAGGTAATCCGCGACGGCATGGGGCAGAGCCAACGGGTGGCCGCGGAGTGCGCCGACACCGTGATCACGAATGTGCTGGTGATCGACTGGTGGGGCATCGTGAAATGCGATCTCGCGATCAAAGAGGGCAGGATCGCGAAGCTCGGCAAGGCCGGCAATCCGGACATCCAGCCCGGTGTGGACATCGTGATCGGCGCCGCGACCGAGATCATCGCCGGCGAGGGCATGATCGTCACCGCGGGTGGCGTCGACTCGCACATCCACTTCATCTGTCCGCAGCAGATCGACGAGGCGCTGATGTCGGGCGTCACGACGATGATCGGCGGCGGCACGGGCCCCGCGACCGGGACCTTCGCCACGACATGCACGCCTGGCATCTGGCACATGCACCGGATGCTGGAAGCGGCGGAAGCGTTTCCGATGAACCTCGGCTTCCTCGGCAAGGGCAACGCGAGCCTGCTTCCCCCGCTGATCGAGCAGGTGGAAGCGGGCGCGATCGGCCTCAAGCTGCACGAGGACTGGGGCACGACGCCGGCCGCGATCGATGCGGCGCTCAAGGTGGCGGACAAGATGGACGTCCAGGTCGCGATCCACACCGACACGCTCAACGAATCGGGTTTCGTGGAGACGACGTTGAAGGCGATCGGCGGCCGCACGATCCACACCTATCACACCGAGGGCGCGGGCGGCGGCCATGCGCCCGACATCATCAAGGCCTGCGGCGAGCCGAACGTGCTGCCGTCGTCGACCAACCCGACACGCCCCTACACGGTCAACACGATCGACGAGCATCTCGACATGCTGATGGTGTGCCACCACCTCGACGCGGCGATCGCCGAGGACATCGCGTTCGCGGAATCGCGGATCCGCCGCGAGACGATCGCCGCCGAGGACATCCTGCACGACCTCGGCGCGTTCTCGATGCTGTCGTCGGACTCGCAGGCGATGGGTCGCGTCGGCGAGGTGATCATCCGCACCTGGCAGACCGCGCACAAGATGAAGGCGCAGCGCGGCAAGCTCGAAGGCGACCCCGCCACCCATGACAACAGGCGTGTGCGGCGCTACATCGCCAAGTACACGATCAATCCGGCGATCGCGCATGGCATCAGCCACATCGTCGGCTCCGTCGAGCCCGGCAAGCTCGCCGATCTGGTGCTGTGGAAGCCGGCGTTCTTCGGCGTGAAGCCGTCGCTGATCGTCAAGGGCGGAATGATCGCGGCGGCGGCGATGGGCGACCCGAACGCGTCGATCCCGACGCCGCAGCCGGTGCATTACCGGCCGATGTTCGGCGCGTTCGGCAAGGCGCTGGCCACGTCCGTCACGTTCGTGTCGAAGGCCGCGCTGAAGAATCCCGCGGTGAGGAAGCTCGGTCTCGCGAAGCCGCTGGTCGCGGTCGGGAACACGAGGAAGATCGGCAAGCGCGACATGAAGAACAACGATCTGCTGCCGAAGATCGACGTCGACCCGGAGACGTACGAAGTGCGCGCCGACGGGACGCTCCTGACCTGCGAGCCGGCGAGCGTGCTGCCGATGGCGCAGCGCTACTTCCTGTTCTGACGACGGCTCCAGGGCGTGCTCCCGCGAGTATTGTGGTAATATGGTAAGGAGGTAATGCAAAAGGAGTCGTTGCGATGCCGGTGATTTCCAAGATTACGGCCAAGGGGCAGACCACCGTGCCGCGGGAGGTCCGCGCCGCGCTGAACAGCAAGCCCGGCGACCTGATCGCCTGGGACGTCGAGTCCGACGGGCGGGTTGCCGTGCGGCGGATACAGCCTCTCGACGTGGAGTACCTACAGGCAGTTCAGGACACCTTGAGCGAATGGCATACGGCCGAAGACGAAAAGGCCTATGGCAAGCTTTGAGCGCTTCGATGTCGTGCGCGTGCCGTTTCCTTTCACGGATCGGCAAGCCGAGAAAGTCCGGCCTGCGCTTGTCGTTTCCGACCAGACGGCGTTCAATCGTCCCGCCGGGCACAGTGTGATGGCCATGATCACGTCGGCCAGTCATGTGCCGTGGCCGCTCGATGCCCCGATCATCGATCTCAAGAGTGCCGGACTCCCGGCGCCGTCCATCGTTCGCTTCAAGCTCTTTACACTTGACCACCGCCTTGTTCGCGGGAAACTCGGCCGACTCGCCGAGAAGGATCGAGCCAGGATGCAGAAGGCGGCGCGGTTGCTGTTCCCGTAGCCGGCGCGTGTTGGTGCGGCTCCGCCTGTACAAAATTTTGCCTAGACCAATCGAGACTCCATGAAGTCGATGGCTGACAGAATTCGGGCACAATGCTAATCGTCCAGAAGCGCGTACCGCCGCAATCTGCGTTCGACGCCGAATTGATTCTTCCTTTCGCGTTGCGGCAGAAGAGCCGTTTGCGCACCACGGTCGAGGGCGGTGAGGAGATCGGCCTCTTCCTCGAGCGCGGCACGGTGTTGCGTGACGGCGAATGCCTGCAGGCCGACGACGGCCGCGTGGTGCGCGTGATCGCCGCGGCCGAGTACCTGCTCGAAGTGCGCTGCAAGGATGCCGCCGCGCTCGCCCGCGCCGCCTACCATCTCGGCAACCGGCACACGCCGGTTCAGGTGGGGACGGGCTGGCTGCGCCTCGCGGCCGATGATGTGCTTGCCGGCATGCTGCGCGGACTGGGCGCGGCAGTGACGCCCGTGCGCGCGCCGTTCGAGCCCGAGGCCGGCGCGTACGCCGCGGGGCATCACGCCCATTCGAGCGACGCGAAGCACGCGGGCATCATTCACGACTTCGCGGTGCGTGGCGGCGATGACCGCTGATCCCCTGCGGGCGCCGGGCACCGAGCTCCCGTTGCTGCCGCTGGTGCGGCTGTTGCAGATCGCCAGCCCGACGCTGCCGATCGGCGCCTACAGCTACTCGCAGGGCCTCGAATGGGCGGTGGAGTCCGGCGAGGTCTGTGATGCCGCGGGCGCACAGACGTGGATCGGCGACGTTCTCGAATGTGTCGTCGCGTCCGGCGAGGCGGCGGTGACGTGGCGGCTCCTTGCCGCCGCGCAGCAGATTGACTGGCCGGCGCTCGCGAGATGGAACGCCTGGTTTCGCGCCTCGCGCGAGACCGCCGAATTGCGGGCCGAGACCGAGCAGACCGGCGGCTCGCTCGCGAAGCTCCTGCACGATCTGGACTTGCTTGACGCGCAGGCGAGCGCCATCCTCCCCGCGCTCGCGCCCGTCACGCTGCCAGCGGCGTACGCGCTCGCCGCGCGCGGTTTCGCGATCGCCGCCAAAGCAGCCCTCGCGGCGTACGTCTGGTCCTGGCTCGAGAACCAGGTGCTGGCGGCGATCAAGCTCGTGCCGCTCGGCCAGGTCGCCGGGCAGCGCTTGCTGACGTCGCTCGGGGCGAGAATTCCGGCGGTCGTCGTGAGAGCCTCCACGCTCCATGACGACGACCTGTCCACGTTCGCTCCCGGCCTCGCGCTCGCGAGCGCGCGGCATGAAACGCAGTACACCCGACTCTTTCGGTCCTGAACGGCACATCCATGACCATCACGCAACCGCTGCGCGTCGGCATCGGAGGTCCGGTGGGTTCCGGCAAGACCGCGCTCACGCTGGCCCTGTGCCGCGAGCTTCGCGACCGGTATCAGCTCGCCGTCGTCACCAACGACATCTACACGGAGGAGGACGCGCAGTTCCTTGTCCGCAACGAGGCGCTGACCGCGGACCGCATCCTGGGTGTCGAGACCGGCGGCTGTCCGCACACGGCGATCCGGGAGGACGCCTCCATCAACCTCGAAGCCGTGGAACGGCTCGCAGCGCGCTTCGGCAACCTCGACATCGTCTTCGTCGAAAGCGGCGGCGACAATCTTGCTGCGACCTTCTCGCCGGAGCTGTCCGATCTCACCCTCTATGTCATCGACGTTGCGGCCGGTGACAAGATCCCGCGCAAGGGCGGGCCGGGCATCACGCGCTCCGATCTCCTCATCATCAACAAGATCGACCTGGCGCCGATGGTCGGCGCCTCCCTCGAGGTCATGGACCGCGATGCTCGGAAGATGCGCGGGGAGCGGCCGTTCGTGTTCACGAACTTGAAGACCGGTCAGGGACTCGACGTCGTCGTGCGCTTTGTCGTCGAGCGCGGTATGGTCGGTACGCCCGCAGCGGCGCGATAGTCCAGGGATCCGGCGGCGGATCCTCGGGAGTCTTCGGTCCAAATCGGTGCGCAGCCATTCCCGACGCACTTTTTTGGATCGGGTCGTGCAGCAGAGTCCGGGCGGTGCGCCGCCGGCCTGAATTGATTTCTCTCGTTTAAACAATGGATTGCCTGTGGCATCCGGCCATGGCATGAATCCTGCGATGCAGCATTACGGGGCCGGCGTGCAGTGATCGCGGACGCCAGGTGCTGTCATCGTCAATCCATTGATACGGGGAAATCCATGCAACGCAGAACGGTTCTGAAACGATTGGCTACGTCCGCGGCGCTTGCGCTCGCCGGCCTAACGGTCGGAACGCAGGCACTCGCCGCCGAGGGCACGATCAAGGTCGGCGTGCTCCACTCATTGTCCGGCACGATGGCCATCAGCGAAACGGTGCTGAAGGACGTGACGCTGATGGCGATCGACGAAATCAACGCCAAGGGCGGTGTGCTCGGGAAGAAACTGGAAGCGGTGGTCGTCGATCCCGCGTCGAACTGGCCGCTGTTCGCCGAGAAGGCGCGCCAGCTGATTTCGCAGGACAAGGTCGCCGTCGTGTTCGGCTGCTGGACCAGCGTGTCGCGCAAATCGGTGCTGCCGGTGTTCGAGGAGCTGAACAGCCTGCTGTTCTATCCGGTCCAGTACGAAGGCGAGGAACTCTCCAAGAACGTGTTCTACACGGGCGCCGCGCCGAACCAGCAGGCGATCCCGGCGGTCGAGTACCTGATGAGCAAGGAAGGCGGCGGCGCCAAGCGTTGGGTGCTGCTCGGCACCGACTACGTCTACCCACGCACGACGAACAAGATCCTGCGCGCGTTCCTGAAGTCGAAGGGCGTGGCGGAGAAGGACATCGACGAGAAATACACGCCGTTCGGCCACAGCGACTACCAGACGATCGTCGCCGACATCAAGAAGTTCTCGGCCGGCGGCAAGACGGCAGTCGTCTCGACGATCAACGGCGACTCGAATGTCCCGTTCTACAAGGAGCTCGGCAACCAGGGCCTGAAGGCGACGGACGTCCCCGTGGTGGCGTTCTCGGTTGGCGAGGAAGAGCTGCGCGGCGTCGACACCAACCCGCTGGTCGGGCACCTCGCGGCCTGGAACTACTTCATGACGCTGAAGAACCCCGCCAACGATTCGTTCAAGAAGCAATGGGCCGCGTACGCGAAGGCCAAGAAGCTCCCGGGGGCCGACAAGCCGCTCACCAACGATCCGATGGAAGCGGCGTACGTCGGCATCCACATGTGGGCGCAGGCGGTGACCAAGGCCAAGACGACGGACACCGACAAGGTCGTCGCGGCGATGGCCGGCCAGAAGTTCACCGCGCCGGACGGCTTCGAGATCAAGATGGACGAGAAGAACCACCATCTGTGGAAGCCCGTGTTCATCGGCGAAGTCCAGAAGGACGGCCAGTTCAATGTCGTCTGGAAGACCAAGGGCCCGATCCGCGCGCAACCGTGGAGCCAGTACATCGAAGGCAACCAGACAAAGAAGGACGAGCCCGAGAAGAAATAGCCGCGGCGTTGCCGTAGTCAACCGGCGGCGGCGGGTGATGGTCAACCGCCGCCGCCGTTTCGCTTGTCGTGCGTCAATTGCCTCCCGAGCCATGAACGAATTCCTCGCCCGCGTACGCCGAATTGCCGCCCTGCTGGCGATCTCGTGCTGCGCAGCGCTGCCGGCGCTGTCCGCGCGGGCGCTCGCCCCGGAGCTCGTGCACGACCTCGCGCTCGGCGAGAACGAGGAGAAAGTGAAGGCGATCGCCGCGCTGGTCGCCTCGGGCGACCCTGGTGCGTTGCCGGTGCTGCAATCGCTGCTGAACGGCGAGGTGCAGACCGCAGGCGAGAAGGTGCTCCGCGTCAAGGACGGCGCGGCGGTCGATCTTGCGACCGGCGCCAGGGTCGACCCGCTGCCGGAAGCGCGCGACGACGTGGTGCTCAATAACCGGGTTCGCCGCGAGCTCGCCACGGGTATCGCGGCATTACAGCTGGTGGCGACCGATCGCGCGACGCGCTTTGCGGCAGCGCAGGCGCTGCAGCGCGGCGCCGACGAGGACATGCTGCCGGTGATCCAGCGTGCGCTCGCAAAGGAACAGGACGAGCAGATCAAGGCACTCCTGACGTTGACGCAGGCGACGGTGCAGCTCGCCAGCAGCGACAAGCCCACCCGGCTGGGCGCGATCCGGGCGCTCGCGGAGTCTCGCGATCCGAATACCAAGACGCTGCTCCTGCCGTTGCTCGACAAGACGGGCAGCGACTTCGTCGAGCCGGACAGCGACGTGCGCGCCGAAGCGGAGCTCTCGCTGCGCGCCATCGAGAGCCGGCTCACGACGGGCGAGATGGTCGGCCGGGTCTTCAGCGGGGTGAGCCTCGGCAGCATCCTGCTCCTGGCGGCGCTGGGGCTCGCGATCACCTACGGCCTGATGGGCGTCATCAACATGGCGCACGGCGAGCTCATGATGATCGGCGCGTACGCCACCTACGTTGTCCAGAACCTCTTTCGGGCCCACCTTCCCGGCGCCTTCGATGCCTATCTGCTCGCCGCGCTGCCGGTCGCGTTCGTCGCGTCGGCGGCCACCGGCATGCTGATGGAGCGTTCCGTGATCCGCTTCCTCTACGGCCGGCCTCTCGAGACGCTGCTGGCGACGTGGGGCATCAGCCTCATTCTGATCCAGGCCGTGCGCACGGTCTTCGGCGCGCAGAACGTGCAGGTCGAGAATCCCGCGTGGATGTCGGGCGGCGTGGAACTCTTCTCCAACCTGGTGCTACCGTACAGCCGCATCGTCATCATCGGCTTCGCGGCGGGGGTCGTCGTGCTGATCGCGCTGCTGCTCACGCGCACACGGCTCGGCCTTTTTGTCCGCGGCGTCACGCAGAACCGGTCGATGGCGGACGCGCTCGGCGTTCCGACCGGCCGCGTGGACACCTACGCGTTCGGCCTGGGCTCCGGCATCGCCGGGCTCGCCGGCTGCGCGCTGTCGCAGATCGGCAATGTCGGGCCCGATCTCGGACAGAGTTACATCGTCGACTCGTTCATGGTCGTGGTCCTGGGCGGCGTCGGCCAGCTGGCCGGGACGGTCTACGCGGCGATGGGTCTCGGCATCGCGAACAAGTTCCTGGAAGCGTGGTCGGGCGCCGTCCTCGCGAAGATCGCGCTGCTCGTGTTCATCATCGTCTTCATCCAGAAACGCCCCCAGGGCCTGTTCGCGCTCAAGGGCCGAATGGCCGACGCGTGAACGCGGCCCTGCCGCCGCAGGTCGCCATGCAGGTTGCCCGCACCCTGAATGAACCTCGACGGCCATTGCTGACGCGCGGCGGCTGGGCGACTTTCACCGCCGCCGCGTACGTGCTGCTGGTGCTGGTGCCGGGGTTGAACCTGCTGCTGCCGCCGGAGCATCCGTTTCACCTGCCCGACTTCTTCGTCACGCTCGCCGGCAAAATCATGTGCTACGCGATCGTCGCGCTGGCGATGGACCTCATCTGGGGCTATGCGGGCATCCTGTCCCTCGGACACGGGCTCTTCTTCGCACTCGGCGGCTACGCGATGGGGATGTACCTGATGCGCTCGATCGGGCGCGACGGCGTCTACCAAAGCAACCTGCCGGATTTCATGGTGTTCCTCGACTGGAAGGCCTATCCCTGGTACTGGAGCTTCACCGATCACTTCTGGTTCGCGGCGCTGCTCGTCGTGCTCGTGCCGGGCGTGCTCGCCTTCGTGTTCGGCTATTTCGCGTTCCGCTCGCGCATCAAGGGCGTCTACTTCTCGATCATCACGCAGGCGCTCACCTACGCGTTCATGCTGCTGTTCTTCCGCAACGACACGGGGTTCGGCGGCAACAACGGCTTCACCGATTTCAAGCGGATCCTGGGCTACCCTATCGCCGCGCCGGGCACGCGCATGGCGCTGTTCGCCGCCACCGGCGTCGCGCTCCTCGGCTCGCTCCTCCTCGCCCGGTGGATCGTGACGTCGAAGGTCGGCCGGGTATTGACGGCGATCCGCGATGCCGAGAGCCGCGTGATGTTCTGCGGCTACAGCCCGCTCCACTACAAGCTCTTCGTCTGGACGCTCTCGGCGGTCCTCTGCGGCATTGCGGGCGCGCTGTACGTGCCGCAGGTGGGCATCATCAATCCGAGCGAGATGTCCCCGGCCAATTCGATCGAGATCGCGATCTGGACGGCAGTGGGCGGACGCGGCACGCTCGTCGGGCCGATGCTGGGCGCCTTCGTCGTCAACGGCGCCAAGAGCTGGTTCACGCAGGCGGTGCCGGAGTACTGGCTGTTCTTTCTCGGCCTGCTGTTCATCCTCGTCACGCTCTTCCTTCCCCAGGGCGTGATCGGCCTCCTGCGGCGTCGGCGATGAGCGCTGCCAACGTTGTGGACACGGCGCTGCACACCATGGACAGCGGGTCCGCGGGGTTGGCGCAGGCCGGAATGCGGATCGCCGGCGAAGGCGTCGACACGTCGCACGGCCCGATCCTCTATCTCGACGGCATCACGGTGAGCTTCGACGGCTTCAAGGCACTGAACGATCTCTCGCTCACGATCGAGGACGGGGAGCTGCGCTGCATCATCGGACCCAATGGCGCCGGCAAGACGACGATGATGGACGTCATCACCGGCAAGACCCGGCCCGACGCCGGCACGGCGTTCTTCGGCCAGACGATCGACCTCGCGCAACTGTCCGAGCCGGAAATCGCGCGCGCCGGGATCGGCCGCAAGTTCCAGAAACCGACGGTCTTCGAGCATCACTCGGTCTTCGAGAACCTCGAGCTCGCCATGAAGACCGACAAGCGGGTGAGGAAGACGATCGGGGCGCGCCTCGATCGCCGCGATCTCGATCGGATCGCCGAAACGCTCGGTCTGATCCAGCTCGCCTCCGAGGCCGATCGGCCCGCCGGATTGCTGTCGCACGGTCAGAAGCAATGGCTCGAGATCGGGATGCTGCTGATGCAGGAGCCGCGATTGCTGCTGCTGGACGAGCCGGTCGCGGGCATGACCGACGAGGAAACGATGCGCACCGCCGAGCTCTGCCTGTCGCTCGCCGGCAAGCACTCGGTGGTGGTCGTGGAGCACGACATGGATTTCATCGCGCGCATCGCGCGCAAGGTGACGGTGCTGCACGAGGGCAGCGTGCTCGCCGAGGGCCCGATGGACGTCGTGCAGGCGGACCCGCGCGTCATCGAGGTGTACCTCGGACGCTGACATGCTCACAGTCAATGCGCTCAACCAGTATTACGGCGGCAGTCACACGCTGCGCAACGTCGCGTTCGACGCGCCGTCCGGTGCCGTCACCGCCATCCTCGGGCGCAACGGCGTGGGCAAGACGACGCTGCTGAAGTGCATCGCCGGGCTCCTGCCGGCGCGCTCGGGCGCCATCGGGTTCGAGGGCGCCGACGTGACGAAGCTGCCGCCGCACGCGCGCGCCCGCCTGGGACTGGGATACGTGCCGCAGGGACGCGAGATCTTTCCGCGCCTCACCGTCGAGGAAAACCTGAAACTCGGCCTGGCGACGCGGCCGCCCGGAACGTCGATTCCGCCGCGCATCTTCGAGATGTTCCCGGTGCTCTCCGAGATGTTGGGCCGGCGCGGCGGCGACCTGTCGGGCGGACAGCAGCAGCAGCTCGCGATCGGCCGCGCGCTCGCGATGGAGCCGAAGCTCCTCGTGCTGGACGAGCCGACCGAGGGCATCCAGCCGTCGATCATCAAGGACATCGAGCGTGCCATCCGCCGCCTCGCCGCCGAGGGCGAGATGGCCATCCTGCTGGTCGAGCAGTACTACGACTTCGCGCGCTCGCTCGCCGATCGGTATGTCGTCCTGTCGCGCGGCGAGGTGATCAAGGCCGGCAAGGGTGCGGACATGGACGCGGACGGCGTGCGCGCCTGCCTGACCGTCTGAGCAGCGTCACGGCCGGATGGTGATCGCACGTCCCTTCTTGGCCGTAGCGCAGTTGCGGCAGCCCTGCCTCCAGCGTAAACGCGTTGATGACGGGCTGCGCCGTCACATCGGAACCACATCGCTATAAAGACTGTGGTCAATAATCGGTCGTCGTCACGACGGCGAGCGAAGAGACACGGCCGTACGCATAGATCGTGTAGACGTGGCCACTGTCGAGTTCCAATGTCACGCTCGCAGCCTGCGTCGTCGTGCCCGCCGGAGTGAACGTCACTGTGTAAGTGCCGGCATCGAGCTTTTGGTAGTCGGAGCCGACTCCTTGTGCGAGCCCCGACAGCAACTTCGCGAAGTTCACATATGCATCGTACGCCGTTGCATCCGAAGCGGCGTTGACGAGCCGGAGCTTGGCCTTACCTGCTGCGGGAGGCAGGTTGTTGTCCGCCAGGGCAATGAGGCCGGCGCTGCCCGTGCCCTGCACGCTGTAGGCGACGAAAGAATGGTCGGCCGCCGAGGCGAGCGTCGTGTTCTGATCGTAGACGAAGGCGCCCGGATTGCTCGACGGTTGGATCTTGAAGTTGCGGTTGCCGGCGGCGATCGCGTTGTAAGCGGAGAGCAGCCCGTACGGGACGTTGGCCAGCGCGACACTGCCATCGACCAGCACGTCGACGCTGCCGACGTCCGTCGCGGCGTTGACAAACTTGAAACGTGCCAGCGAACTGTCGATGAAGGTGGTGGTGCCGCTGGTGTCGCTGTACAAGAACGCGCCGTTGACGAGCTTGCCGCTGCCGGCCGCGTAGACGAGCAGCGTCACCTTGGCCTTGGCGGCCACGGCTTGTTTGCCCGAGTCGTAGATCACGTCTTTGCTGCCCGCGCGCGCCATGACCAGGCTGTAGTCTCCTGCCGTGAACTGCGTGAAGGTGGCCGTCCCTCCGTACGCAACGCTGCTGAACGTAGGCGCGACCTGGTCGATCGTCGTACCGGCGGGCAGCAGATACATATCGACGGACCCGATGCCGGTCGCCACGTTGGCCGCGCGCAAGTAGAACTTGCCCGAGTCCGCGTCGGCGACGCTGTCCGACAACAGCAGCGTGCTCATCGACGATCCGCCGCCGAAGAGCAGATATGTGTAGTAGCCCTGAAAGGTGGGACTTATTGTCGTGTCGGAGTACGTGGCGCCCGTTACGGCCGACTGCACCTTGACCTCCTGGCTGCCCCAGTCGAGCGCCTGGTAGGTCGTGGCGCCGTGATATCCAAGCGAGGTCACGACCGTCGTGGAGTCATAACTGATGCTGACGGCGTCGGTTTCCGGGGAGACGTGCACGAACCTGATGTTCGCTTTGAGGTTGGAGGTGTCGCCGTCTCCCCCCTTGCATGCGGTAAGCAACAAGGCAAGCGCGGCCGCGACGATTACTGCAACATATTTACTCATGTGAGCTTTCTCCCCTGGTCCGAAGGCCCCATCCTGCGTCGGTCGCGATGCTTGCGTGCGCAACGGGAGAGGCCTCGCCGCATCGCGGCAACGCCGTGGAGTATCGTCGACTGGGGCGGGGTGAGCGACGTCCTTAACTTTCGCTAACCAACATTTACCATTTCTTACGAGATGGACGCAGGCGGCGGGTGTAAGACGCTTCGAGGCGGCCCAAACCGGCGATTGTTCATCCGAGGATGAGGTCAGCATCAAGGTGGCGATGCGCTCGGCGTTCGCACGGGACTTCGCGACGAGCTCACGCCGGGTTGTGGCCGGTCACACGCCTCCGCTATGATGGGCCGCAGCGTTCAACCGGACAGACGTCGTGATGGCATCGAAAATTCTCTTGGTAGACGACGACGTCGAATTGCTCGACATGCTCGGGGCCTACCTGGAGCGTGAAGGGTTCGAGGTCGCCGTCGCCAACGACGCCGAGTCCGGCGTGGCGGCGGCGCTGGCGGGCGACTGCCGAGCTGGTGGTGCTCGACGTGATGATGCCGCGAATGAGCGGCATCGAGGCCTTGAGCCGCATTCGGATGACGAGCCGCATTCCGGTGCTGATGCTGACCGCGAAGGGCGACGACGCGGATCGCATCGTCGGACTCGAGCTCGGCGCCGACGATTACGTGCCGAAGCCATGCACGCCGCGCGAGCTGGCGGCACGTATTCGCGCCATTCTTCGCCGCACGCAGGCTGCCGAGGGCATCGACGAGCTGCCTGCGACGATCGAGTCCGGTCCGCTCAGGCTCTTTCCGCGGCAGCGCCGCGCGGAATGGGCTGGCAAGCCACTCGACCTCACCAGTACCGAGTTCAACCTGCTCGACGCCCTGGCTCGCAACGCCGGACAGCCGGTGAGCAAGGACCAATTGTCCGAGCACGCGTTCGGTCGGCCGCTGGCCCGCTTCGACCGCAGCATAGACGTGCATGTCAGCGGCATCCGGCGCAAGCTCGGCACGATGCCCGACGGACGATCGTGGATCCAGACTGTCGTGCGGCAGGGCTACCAGTTGGTGCGGGAATAAGCGGTGGGCCGCCTGTTCTGGAAGTTCTTCTTCTTCCTGATGTTGGCGCAGGTGACGACGCTCGTCGGCGTTTCGTCCGCGATATGGCTGCGTCATCGCAACCTGGCCGCGCAGGCCGAACCGCCGCCCGTGCACTCGGCGGCGAGGTTGCACGACGATGATCGGCAACCCGGGCGCGCCGGCTGGACCGCGTGCTCCAGACGGACGCCCTGGACCTGGCGGTCCTGGTGGACCCGGAGGGCGGACGCCGCCGCTCTTTCCCGTCGGCGCCGATTGTCGGCGGAGTCATCGCCAGCCTTGCGGTCGCGGCACTGCTCGCCTGGTATGTCTCGAAGCCCATCCGCAGCCTCAGGCGGGCGTTCGATGCGGCGGCGCACGGCAACCTGGATGTGCGCATCGGCGACAGCATGGGGCGGCGCCGCGATGAGCTCGCGGACCTCGGTCGCGATTTCGATCTCACTGCCGCGCAACTCAAGCTGCTGATGGATGGGCAGCGTCGGCTGCTGCACGACGTTTCGCACGAGCTGCGCTCGCCGCTCGCCCGCCTGCAGGCGGCCGTGGGACTGGCACGCCAGCAGCCCGGCAATGTCGAGGCCTCGATGGATCGCATCGAGCGCGAAGCGGTACGCATGGACAAGCTGGTGGACGAACTCCTCACGCTGTCCCGCGTGGAAGCCGGCATGGGGACAGGGCACCAGGAGAACGTGGATCTCGTCGAACTCGTGCACGAAGTGGTGCGGGATGCCGCGTTCGAAGTGGACGCCGGGGCCACGCCCGTGGCCTTCGACACCGACCTCGACGCGCTCGGAAATGTCGGCATCCAGGGCAACCCCGAGATGTTGCATCGCGCGCTCGAGAACGTGGTGCGCAACGCTGCCCGGCACCCGCCACCCGGCGGTCGGGTCCGGATCGTCGGCAAGTACGACGGCGTCCGGCACGAACTGGAGCTCACGATCGCCGACGACGGACCCGGGGTCGCGGCCGACGAGCTGGAGTCGATCTTCAAGCCGTTCTATCGAGGCGCAAAGGCGAAAGGAACGCGCGGCCATGGACTTGGACTCGCGATCGCGCGCAGCGTGGTCGAAGCACATCGCGGCAGTATCAGCGCGTCCAACAGGCCATCGGGCGGGCTTGCCGTCGCGATCCGACTGCCCGCCTGACCCGGCGGCCGTCACCGCTCTTTACGCGGATTTACCCGGCGTTAACCTCGCTTAACGCGCGTGCACCCGATACTTGCGCACGACGCGACGACCCCCGCGCGGCCCATCGCCCGCGCAGTCGACGCACTACGAAAGGAGTGTCGAATGGATCATTCGCTCATCGGCTTGCGCGGACTGCTCGTCGCTGCGGTTGTCGCACTTGCCGTTGCGCCGGCCGTGCACGCGCAATCGGGTCCGGACACCGGGATGTCGGCGGGCTTCGCGCCCTTAAGAGGCATTAGTCGCCGCTGGACAAGTCCCGGAATGACGGCGCATTAGTCAAACGGCCCGCATGCCGATCCTTTGATAAGAGTTTCACGACTATGCCTGTTAGGCAACCGACACCAAAGGCAATCGCGAACACCGCAATCGCGGTCATCACTGCGTGCCCCAGGCAGCGCCGGAATCGTGTTGCAGATCGCCAAGAAAGGGCTGGGCCGGGAGCGCCGCCAAGCCGCGGGAGAGACTGGGGTCGACCCAATTTTCCACGAGGCCCGCATTCGCATCCAGCACCTCGGTAGACGTTGAGGTATGCGACGCGAAGTCCAATTCAGTGTCTATGGCCAATGCGCCGACGAGCATCGCTCCCAGGAGCCCAGCGCAGGCAAGCGCTAGCTTGCGATTCGTTGATACAGTCCGGCGCACATTGCCTTCGTACTGGCATTGCAAAGTGGAGCAGCGGAAGCGCCTTGCTGGAAGGAACACGCCGTGTAACCGATCGACGAGGCGGCGGCGTATACGAACGGACTCCCCGCCACATTCTGGACACTCATGGACGCGCATTGCGATTGCTCCTGGTTGCGCGCCTGCAAGGAGGTGGCACGCCCGACGTTTCTTGGGAGCAGAGGATAGTCAGCCAACGCACCGGCCATCGGTTCGGTAGCGAACTTATGCCTTCGCTGCTAACGCCGGCCCAACCGCTTGGCGTTGGCCTTCGCTCGTGAATGTATTGGTTTGAGCCCGTGCTGGGCGAGCCGGGCGGCGGCGCCGGTAACCTGCGCGGTGGTGCCCGCCGACTCCACCATGATGCGGAGGACCCTGGCGTGCCGAGCCATGGCCTGACTGGCGGATTGGCTTGTCGCGAGCGCCATCACGGCTGCCGCTCCCGTCATCATGTTCTTGACTGCCCGCGTGCCGAGCAATGGATTCATCGCCATCATCTGCGCGGCCATGGCGCTGGCCGATTCGACGCCAGCCTCGATCTTTTCCTGTCCCATCAAGGCGAACTCGCGGCGATCGCGTGCGCTTGGCTTGGCGCCCGCCGCAGCCATGCGGCCTGTACGGTGCTGAATGACCTGCGCCGAGGCCAGCATCATCTCGCCGGTTTTCCACGCGAGACGGGTCCAGACCAGAAATGGATGAGTGAAGGACGGTGTTCTGATTCGTTTCATTCTTGTTTCCCAACGTAGAGTGAAAGGCACCAAGGCACCGCCTGCAGCGCCAGGGTTATCTGAACACGGCAGAGGCGCGACCGGGAGTCACTCAAGGCATTGCGCCGTTTCGCAAGCTCCGGCTCGGCAATCGAATTGTTAGCCGCCTTTGCTCTTGTCGAGGGCGGTCGTCGAATGGTCATTGACCTGACCAGGCAATGGCATCGCCTTCGACTCCTCGGCTTTGTTCATCGGTTCCTGAGGGGCCGGTTTCTGTTGCAGCGCGATGGTGTCTTCCATCGCCTTGGCCTTTTCTGCGGCATCCTGTGCCGCGAACACGGTCGACGCGTCAGGCACCGAGGGATCGCCCTTAGGAAATTGCGGGATGGGAGTTGCGTTGGAAACGGGTTCTGGTGGCGGGCCGTTCGAGGTGATGTCCGGCGCGGCGCTTTTTTGGCAACCGGCCAAGGCCATCGCGAAGGCTGTGCCAGCAAGGATGGAGCGGGCGATCTTACTCATCATCAATTACCCCTAGGTTTGACCGGAAAGCGACTCGACAACGCTCTTCGCGGGCGTAACGACACGCCACGAATTTCAGCACCCCCACGTGGCACTGTCTGTGCGCTAGGACACTATCGTTGCAGAGCGCAATGGCCTACGACCGCAGCTGGCCGTACGCCGCTCGAAGGGCGCGTCGGCCCGATTGTCGCGCAAGGCCGACCTTCGTAACCGACGCCCAAGTGTTCGTCAGCGTACTGACACGGGTTGCGGCAAGGCGGACGATGCGATTCTGATGGTCGCACCGATGGTGATCCGGGCAATGCTGGCCTCATCGTCCCAAAGGAGAGATGCATGAGCGTCGTCGAAAAAGTGAAATCCTATATTGGCGTCTACACCGACACCGACATCCGGTCGCTGCTGCACGCAGATCACGAGCAACTTAGTGCACTGACGAAAGAGATCAGTAGCGATGCATCCACGCAGAAACGCGTTCGCGCGTTCGATCGCCTGAAACCCTTCCTGACCGCCCATGCGCGAGCAGAAGAACAGGCTGTCTATTCGCCCTTGGTCGAACTGCGTGGATCTCCGGACTCGCGAGCGGACGTCAACGAGGGGTTTGTTGAGCACAGTCTCGTCGATGTTCTGATGGAACGTCTAAGCAAGACTGATCTGGCGGCAACCGATGCGTGGAAGGCGCACGCACATGTCCTGCAAGAAATGCTCGACCATCACATCAAAGAAGAAGAACGCGGGATCTTTGAGGAACTGGGCGAGCATTTCACTGACGAGCAACGAGACGCAATGGGAGCGGACTTTGTCGCCCGGAAGGAGAAACTGTTGTCTACGCATGGCGGCCGGGTCAAACGAGCAGCGTAGCGCCGCGCCACCCTTGCGGGCGAAGCGTGAGACGATGAATGGCGTCGTCCAAGGTGTGCCGGCGTAGATTGCGGAAGCCGTATCGATTTTGGTAGCTGCGAGAATCCAGGAGTTTTCATGACTTACCAAAGCTCACAAACATGGTCGGATTCCGACCCTGCGCCGAACGTGCCCACGCTCGAGGAAATTCAGTTCGCCGAAGAACTCCGTTATCGATTGGAATTGAGGCTCTTGCCCCGCAACGATGCGCGCGTACAGAGATTGGATGCGCTCTAGTGGGATTGGGAAGTCCAGTATCGGGCGTGCCGCCACCATCGTGAGGCCTGATGTTGGCCGGCGGGAGTTGCGGGACCCCATCGCTCGCCCGGATCAACACGATCAAGGGATATGTGCACCGCCGCACCGACGGATGGAATGCCTTGCGCTATCGTCAAACACATCGTCGTCCGGCAACGCCCTCCGGTTTCTTGCCAATTTGTTCGGGCAAAACGTAAGTGAGGGTAAGTGAGCGCGGACACCCGTCATCAAAGGAGTAACCATGATCGCGAACCCTGCCATTCCCTATCCCGCGGCCGTTCCCCATCCTTTCACCCTGAACGATCTGCGCGTGCATAGCTCCATTGCGGAAGAGCCATCGTCCCCTTCCGCACTGACCCTTTCCGGCGCGGCTCTGGCGGTGGTTCTGGCGATCGGTGCGTTCATTTGGGTGGATCCACTGCGCTTGTTTACACCGACCGAAGCAAGCCCGCCGGCGCCCGCATCCGTCCCGTTAGCAGAACCTGCGCGGCCGATCGAGAGGCAAGACATCATCGCACCACTGACACCTGTCCCTGCGATGAAATCCGTCGAAGTACCGATTGCGCCGGATCCCGTGGTTCAAGCACCGCACGTTCCGGCGTCCGTGGTCCGGCCTCGCGCGGCCAGCATCAAGCCGGAATCCCGCGGCAATCCAATGAACAAGACGAATACACCGATCCTCCAGGCGAGTCCGAAGGAAAGGACCACGCCACCTGTGCTGCTGACCACGTCGGAGGAAGGGACCGCGCCACCTGTGCTGCTGGCCAAGCCGGAGGCAAAGACGGACGCGCCAATCGTCCTGAAGCCCGGTGATGACACCAAGAATGCACCGAAACCTGGCGCCACGAATGGTCAAACGCCGGTGACAGATTAGGCAAGCTGGCTTGGTCGCTCGGCGGCGCTGGATCGGCTTCCATGAGCGGCAGGTCGACTGAACCAGTCGGAAGCCGGCAGGATGGAGGCGGCGATCAAGAAACTGACCGCCAACAACAAGCGGATACTGGTCGGCGAGATGCGTTCCGGGCCGCGAAAATCTCTGTTCGGTTGACCGATTGCCGAGCACGCGGCCGGATTACAGCATCAGGACATTGCGTCGCGCTCCATTACAGCGCGAAAATGTAACGGATCTCTGAGGTTCTGCAATTCCCGGTAATAGTAGAGCGGCGTAGGCCGCTTTCCGTTGAACCTCAAGCGTTTTAGAAAATCGATTTCCTCCTGCGTTACATTGCTGCTGAGTGAAGGATCTCCAAGGAATCCATTGAGCCCCGCATCGCCCCCGAAGGGTTGGTCGGGTTCCGTTTCTACAAACTCAAATCGCCTCGAATGCCCCGGGACCAATCTTCGGTTGAGCACAATTTGCATAGCGAAGTCCGATAGATCGATATCCCAGGACTCGATCAGCGGATCCAGGAAAGAAACGCAGTTCTCCAACGACACGTGGAACACGTCTGTGTCCAGAAACTCGAGGATCACGACCCGCATTTGCTTATAGTTGCGGCCGCTGAGACGAGCCACCGAGTGGAGCCACTTTTCACCTTTTAATTCCTCCCTGGCGACTCGCTTGATCACGTCCAGAAGTTTCTGCGTGACAAGGCGTTCGAGTTCACCAAAGGGCTGTTTCTCAAAAATCGTTCGTATCTCGTGCTGCTTTTCAGGCGTGCACTTCCGAAGTACCAACTCTCGAACCTCATGAAACAAGGGCGACGGCAGATCTTCGAAAGTCTTCTTCAAGGCGTCCCTTCGCTGTAACTCAGCCAGCTTCGCCAGCTTGCCGCTCGACAGTTTCAGAAACTTACCCATCTTCTCGTAGATGTCTGTTCGATCGGGCGCGGGGGGCAATTTCTTCCGAGTCAGCAGCTGGGAGATATAGGACTCCGTGACTTCGGTGGCCGCGGCCAGGTCCTTTTGCTCGAGGCCCAATTGCTGCAGCCGTTGCTTGATGACTAAACAGACATCCATTGGACGCCTCCAGCGATTAACCGCCACGGATTAAGCATTGCCATATTCTAAGAAATAGCTTGACAGGTCAAGTTAATTAACCTATTGTCGTTAATGACTGATGGAGTTTTCCAGTAATATTAACTAGAGATAGTTATCTGGAATGCCCCCTTGGCCATGACAACCAAGGAGATCGATATGTATGCACGTCGCGTATCCATGAAGTTGAAGCCCAACAGCACGGTCGAGTTTACGCAGCGGTTGGAAAAGGACGTTATCCCCATGCTTCGTAAACAAAGCGGGTTTCGGGATGAAATCACGTTCGTGGCCCCCGGCGGAACCGAAGCTTTCGGTTTGAGTTTGTGGGACAACAAGCAGAACGCCGACAGCTATGACCGCGGGCATTACGCCGAAGTGACCAAGTTCCTGGCAAAGGTGGTTGACGGAACGCCTCGGGTTGAAACCTATGAGGTTGCCAACTCCACTTTCCACAAGATCGCCGCTGCGGCAACGGCCTGAAGCCGGCAGTGTTTTGCCCGGAGGGAAAGATGACTCCAGGCGCAACGACGGTGGCGACGCCACTTGCTTTAGTCCATCGGCGGTGGCCCGACCCTCAACCGGGCCACTGCAGTTTCTACCCTAGGGCACGAGTGTAAAGGTCTTCGCGGCAAGATAAAGAGCCAGGATGGCCGAGCCGTTACCCGCAAGCAGCCTAACCGCCACCATCACCGCCGCCTTCAAACCGGCAGCAATCCAGCCATCAGCGTAGACACGGCGGAAGGCCAAGAGCACATAGCCGAACTGCCAAAGCAATATCACGGCCAACAGCGCGATGCCCGCAATGCGGACATGAGGATCGTCTGTGGTCGCGTATGAGGCAAGCCCAAGGAGCCGCATCGCCAAGTAGTACAGCACGTTCGCGATAAACGACCATGCGGTGAGGTGAAGTGCGAACACGACATGGACGCTCCAACGCTCACGACGCCGCAGGTGGGTAAGTCGCGCCAGCGCGGCGGATATTGCGATAGGTATGACGATCAGTACCGTGAAGATCGCGTTGAAGCGGCGATCAATGCGTTCCGCGAACGTAGTTTCGTCTACCTTTGCGTGCTGCGCGGCTGCACCAATGACGCCCGCCAGTGTTCCGGTCGTGTCTTGTCTGGGAAAGTTCACCACATGGAAGTCTGTCACGAACGACAGCACGAAGAAGAGCGTGATGATATTGAAAGCAAGTCGCCATGGAGCTATCGAGCGGGCACGTTGCCCGTCGCGGAATTCCGCGGTCAGCACACCCGGGTGTACCACGAGGGCCACCATCGAGTGTCGAACCCGCTCCCACTGCCGATGAAGCGAGCGGCGCGCGCTGTGTCCAGCCATGGACTCCTGACCGCACTCCGCGCACCACTCTCCAAACAACTCAGCGCCGCAATTGGCGCACGTTGGCGTTGCTGCGGCGTCAGGAACTGCTTCGATTGACTCCTGAACCCGGTTGATGGCCGGGTTCTCCCCGCGCTGTTCGTCGCCGACATCGGCGCGTGCGATAGCCTCGCGCATCGCAGCGGTCGGGTCACCGTTGGTGTTGCTATTCAGCGGAGTCATGCGTGAGACGGAGGTCGGAAGGATGTGCGTTCTACAGAAGTTGCCGGAATGGATTGCGTGCAACCGTCTGCGCCGGCGCGGTTTTCAGGCGTGCGCTGTCGAACGGCGGTTGGGTGCCATCGGATGACTTTACAACAACGCAGCAACCGGCCGCTTCGGAGCACCGTCGCCGGGTCCGGCCGGTGAGCCCCCGGAGGGAAGGGCGGCACAGCGTGTCTGCAACGTGGGCACATGCGCTCGACCAAATCGATGCGAGCAGGCGTTCAACGTTGACTTCGGTCAAGGCGGCCGGCGGAGCCGCCGGCGACAATCGCCCCATTCGCGGGAGTAAGTCCGCTTATCGGGAGCTGCCATGGCCGTCGCCGCCGCAGCCGACCTCGTCCTCGACACCGTTCTGGTGAAGAAGTACGACGGATTCGGCCCTCGCTACACCTCGTACCCCACCGCCGACCGCTTTCATCCCGGCGTCACCGCCGAGACGTACGTCGACGCGATCCACACGCGCAACCAGGAGCGACCCGCCGCGCCGCTTTCGCTGTACGTGCACATCCCGTTCTGCAACACGATCTGCTACTACTGCGCGTGCAACAAGGTGATCACCAAGGACCACGGGCGCAGCGCCAGGTACATCAAGTACGTGGGCCGCGAGATCGAGATCGTGAGCGGCCTCGTCGAGGGCGGCCCGAAGGTCGAGCAATTGCACCTGGGCGGCGGCACGCCGACGTTCCTCGCGCGGGACGAGATGTCCGAGCTGATGGGGATGCTGCGCGGCCATTTCGCGTTCGCCCCCGACGCGGAGATCTCGATCGAGGTCGACCCGCGCAAGGTCTCCGCCGACACGATCGCGTTCCTGGGGCGGCTGGGCTTCAACCGGATCTCGGTCGGCATCCAGGACTTCGACCCGGTGGTCCAGGAGGCGGTGAACCGGATCCAGACCGAAGCGGAGACGATGACCGTGATCGACGCCGCGCGATCGAACGGCTTCGTCTCGGTCAACGCCGACCTGATCTACGGGCTGCCGCGGCAGACGGTGGCGGGATTCTCGGCCACGCTCGACAAGGTGATCACCGCATCGCCCGACCGCATCGCGCTCTACAGCTACGCGCACGTGCCGCATCTCTTCAAGCCGCAGCGTCGAATCGACGTCGACGCGCTGCCGGCGCCCGAGACGAAGCTCGCCATACTCGCGCTCGCGATCGCGAAGCTTGGCGCGGCGGGCTACCTGTACATCGGGATGGACCACTTCGCGAAACCGGGCGACGAGCTCGCCGTCGCACAGGTGAACAAGAAGCTGCACCGCAACTTCCAGGGCTATTCGACGAAGCCCGACTGCGACATGCTGGCGTTCGGCATCTCGGCGATCGGCAAGGTCGGCGCCGCGTACATCGCGAACGTCAAGACGCTCGATGAGTATTACACGAAGCTCGACGCCGGCACGCTGCCGGTGATGCGTGGCGTGGAGCTCAACGCCGACGACCTTATCCGCCGTGACGTGATCCAGAAGCTCATGTGCAACTTCGAGCTCGAGTTCGCAGCGCTCGGCGCAGAGTACGGCATCGCGTTCGCAGACTATTTCGCTCCGGATCTGGCGTCGCTGGCCCCGCTTGCGGCCGACGGGCTGGTCGTGCTCACCGAGCACGACGTCAAGGTGACGATGCGCGGGCGGCTCCTCGTGCGTACGGTCGCGATGCACTTCGACCGGTACCTGCGCGAGGCGCAGCAGAAGGCGCAGTACTCGCGGGTGATCTGACCGCGCTATCGCGGCACCGCGGCCGGCATTGCGGCGTCGCGTCTTCCCTCCGGGCCCAGCCAGCGTCGAATGCGCCGGTAGACCTCGGGGCGGTCGAGAAGATCGAGATGCCCGCAGCCAAGGGCGATCCATTGCCGGGATTTCGGAATGTGCAGCGCCAGTTCGGGCTTGTCATGCAGGCCGAGCGCGCTCGCGACCGGGACGAGCCCGTCACCCGGCAGCGGCCGTCCCGGACGGTGCGCATGTTTCGCCGTCGTCGCCGCGATGGTGTAGCAGCGCACGCCGTCGGGCAGCGGCACGAAGCGTCGGCGGTCGCCGCGCGCGAAGCGGTCGCGGCCCCTCCAGTCCTCGTGGGTGAGGTTGCCGTAGCGCAGATCGGTGATGCCCGCGCTGCGGATCCTGCCCAGGCGCGCGAAGGGCGCGGAGTAGGGGCTCGCGCCGAGCAGCGTGTCGATCCCGTTGCCCCCGCGCTCCATCGGCGCGCCGTGATGCGGCGTTCCGAGGAAGACGAGCGCACGCAGGTGCGCGCGCCATGCATGGCCGCCGACGTCGCCATAGTGGCACGCGCTGCGCGCCACGAGGCCGCCCATGCTGTGGGCAACGATCGCGAAGTCCGTGATCGGCGCCGGCCATTGCCGCACCAGCGTCTCCAGCGCGTCCGCCAACTGTGCGCCGTTGGTCGACAGATGGAGACCCGTGTTGTAGTGCAGGTAGACCGGCGTGTACCCGAGATCGCCTGCGAGCGCCGCGCCGTGGTCGTGACCCCGTCGATTCCACTGGAGGTCGTTGAGGCACAGGCCGTGCGCGAGCACGAGGAGCTTGCCGGAACACTCCGGCATTGCCTTGGCGAGCGCGTTCCGCTCCATCGGCAGCGGCACGCCGTCGCGGCGGAACCGCATCGCTATCGCCAGTGGATTGGCGGTCTCGGCCAGGTAGTCGCCGAGGACGCCGTTGAGCACGGCGACGAGCGCTTCGCGCGTCGGCGACGCCGGGCTCGCGCGGAAGAGCGGCACGAGACGGCCGAGGACCGCGTCGATGCCGCCGCCGACGAGCCCCGTCACGCCTCGCACGCTCCGATAGACGAAACCGGTGATGCCGCGCGTGCGGCCCGCGGGCGGAGCGGCGAGCACGCCGGGTGTTCGCCCGATGGTGTGGTGCATCGCTTCGACGAGATCCGCGAGTCCGCGGGTGGCGTCGATCGCGAGGCGACTCGCGCCGCGCAGGTCCGACAGGTGGTTCCGGTGGGGCGCGGGTGTCAGGGGCGACCCGGGCGATCGTTCAGTAGGTTTCGACGTGATAGCGGCCTTGCGCCCGCAGTTCCGGCAGGCGTTGATCCCAGTCGATGCCATGGGCGCGGCAGGCATCGCGGAATGCACTGTCGACGCCTTCCTCCATGTCCTTCAAGCCGCAGACGTAGATGTGGCAATTGGCGTCGGCGACGAGGCGCGCGACGTCGGCCGAACGCTGGCGGATGCGGTCCTGCACGTATTGCTTGGGCGTCGCGGGCACGCGCGAGAACGCGAAGTTGATGTCGATGAATTCCCTGGGCAGCTTCTGCAGCGGACCGAAATACGGCAGCTCGTCGGGCGTGCGCGCGCCGAAGAAGAGCATCAGCTCGCCGCCTTCCTTTTGCGCGATGCGCCGCCGCCTGCGCTCGGTCATGGCACGCATCGGCGCCGAGCCGGTGCCCGTGCACACCATCAGCAGGTGCGACCCCGGATGGTTCGGCATCAGGAATGTCGTGCCGTACGGGCCCACGACCTGCACCTCCGCGCCTTTCGCGAGATCGCACAGGAAGTTGGAGGCCACACCCGCGACCGGCCGCCCAGCATGGTCCTCCGTCACGCGCTTCACCGTCAGCGCGAGGTTGTTGTAGCGGGGCCGCTCGCCCTCGCGCGGACTCGCCACCGAGTAGAGGCGCAGGTGATGCGGCCTGCCGTTCGCGTCGACGCCGGGAGGCACGATGCCGATCGTCTGGCCTTCCAGCACCGGAAACGCGGTGCCGCCGAAATCGAGCACGATGTGCCGGATGTCGCAGGACGCGCCGTCGCCGGTGAGCCGGAGGTTGCCGGTGACGGTCGCGATCGCCGGCTTGTCGATCGAATAGAGGTTGACGTAGGGGTGCGCCGCCGACCAGGGCGGCGCGGCGGTGCCGCCCTGGCCCGCCGTGGCGAGCGTGGTGATCCGCACGACGTCGGTCGGCAGGTCCGACGCCACGGTCGCGCCGACGTCCCGCTGCGGCGGCAGGCTGTCCCACGACAACTGCTCCTCGAGCGAGTAGGCGTCCTTGGCCTCCACGCTGCGCCAATTGTCGATGGATCCGGTGGGGCACGGCGCGATGCACTCGTTGCAGCCGTTGCACTTCGCTACGTCGACGACGTAGTTCCGCGCGTCGTGCGTGACGGCGTCGACGGGACAGGTTTCCTCGCAGGTGTTGCAGCGGATGCAGATCTCCGGATCGATGAGATGCTGGCGGATCACCTCGCTTGCCGGCGTGCCCGTGCCCATCATCATCCCCGTCGCCGCGGCGACCTCAATCGAACCGCACGTAGGCGAAGTCGGCCGGCTTGTTGTCGATGCCGCGTGCCGGGGGTGCGATCCAGTTGGCGAACCGACCCGGCTCGACGACGCGTCCCATGAGCGAGGCGACGAACGCCTGATCCGACTCGCTCGGCAGCCAGTGGCCGACCCTCGCCGCCCACTCCGCGGCGGAGACGACGTTGCCCTCGGGATCGATGTGCGCCGCCGCGAGCGGCCCGATACGCCGGTGAAACGCCTTGTGCGGCGCCTTGAGGCGCATCGGTATCCCCTGCTTCTCGATGATCTTGTTCCAGCGCTCGATGCCGGCGGTCGCATCGCGGATGTAGTCGTCGCGCAGCTTCTCGTTGAGCGCGTTGAGCGTAGGCGCCTCCGAGGTGACGAGCCGACCGTCGCGGATCTCGAGCACCGGGTACATCGCGCCGGTGAGCACGTGGTCGTCGTCGATCCTGGTCTCGTCGTAGCGGCCCTTGAGCCCCGTCGTGTAGAACGTCGCGGCGTTCGAGGACACGTCGGACCCGAAGAGGTCCATCGTCACGCTGAAGTGGAAGTTGAGATAGCGCTGGATCGTCGGCAGGTCGATCACGCCCAGCGCCCGCAGTTTCGCGACGTCGTCGGTCCTGTGGGCGAGCATTGCCTCGCAGGTACGCTGCACGATGCGGCCGATGCCCGCTTCGCCGACGAACATGTGGTGGGCCTCCTCGGTCAGCATGAAGCGGCAGGTGCGCGCGAGCGGGTCGAAGCCCGACTCCGCCAGCGAGCAGAGCTGATACTTGCCGTCGCGGTCGGTGAAGAACGTGAACATGAAGAACGACAGCCAGTCCGGCGTGGGTTCGTTGAACGCGCCGAGGATGCGCGGATTGTCGGCGTCGCCCGATCGGCGTTCGAGCAGCGCCTCCGCTTCCTCGCGGCCGTCGCGCCCGAAGTGGGCGTGCAGCAGATACACCATGGCCCACAGGTGCCGGCCTTCCTCGACGTTGACCTGGAACAGGTTGCGCAGATCGTAGAGCGACGGGCAGGTGAGCCCGAGGTGACGCTGCTGCTCGACCGATGCGGGTTCGGTGTCGCCCTGCGTGACGATGAGGCGGCGAAGGTTCGCGCGGTATTCACCGGGTACCTCCTGCCACGCCGGCTCGCCCTTGTGCGCGCCGAAGTTGACCTGGCGCCCGGCTTCCGCGGGGGCGAGAAAGATTCCCCACCGGTAGTCCTGCATCTTCACGTAATCGAAGTGAGCCCAGCCTTTGGGCTCGACGGAGACCGCCGTGCGCAGGTAGACATCGGTGCCGCTGGTGCCTTCGGGACCGGTGTCGGCCCACCACTGCAGGAACCCGGGCTGCCAATGCTCGAGGGCGCGCTGCAATGTCCGGTTGCTCGCCAGATCCACGTTGTTCGGGATCTTCTGGCTGTAGTCGATGCTCATCGTGCGTTCCTTCAGGATCGTGAAGAGGGTTCGCGTCAGACGCGATCCCAGTTGAAACGGGCTTTGTTCCCCGTGCCGAAAACCTTCAGCGCGCCGGTCTCGCCGACGGCGTTCGGCCGGATGAAGATCCAGTTCTGCCAGGCCGACAAGCGGCCGAACACCCGTGTTTCCATCGTTTCGACGCCGCCGAAACGCAGGTTCGCTTCCATTCCGGTGAGCGCGTCCGGCGACAGGCTCGCGCGCTCTTCGAGCGCGACGCGCACTTCGTCGCCCCAGTCGAGCTCGTCCGGTGCGGCGGTGACGAGGCCGAGCTCCAGCGCGGCGTTCGCGGCCAGCGGCCGGCCGATCGCGTCCTTCGCGCGCGCGATCGGTTCCGTTTCGGCGTAGAAGCGCGCGACGAGGCGCGGCTCCCCGTTCACCATCGGGTACGCGCCGAAGTTGAGCCGGGACAGCACGATCTTCGGCGCCTGCGCCTCGTCGTTTCCCGGCGCGAGCATGTAACTGCGGTCGGCGGCGAGCGCCAGCTCCAGCAGCGTGCCGGCGAAGCACGAGCCGGGCTCGATCAGGGCGAAGAGCGTGCGCGACGTGACGTCGAGGCGCGCGAGCGTGCGCCGCAGCATGCCGATCGTCTCACGGACGAACCAGTGCGACTGGTGCCGCAGCAACGTCGCATCGGCGGCGAGCACGTGCGCCGCGTCGCCGGTGGTCTTCAGAATCCAGGTGCCGATGTCGAGCTCGTTGGTACGCAGCAGCAGGATCGCGTCGTCGAGCTCACGCGCCATCGCCAGCGGCCACCACGACGCGCCCGCGGCGACGATCGGACCAAGACCTTCCGCCGCGACCGATTCCGGCGCCGCGACCGTGATGGTCGCGCACCGTGCACGCCGGTCGATGCGCACGTCGACGTGCTCGTACCGGTAACCGGCATCGTCGACCGTGCGCGCGAGAGGCGTGAGCACGATTCCTGCCGCGTCCGGGGTCCGGTCGCCCGGTCGGTCACTCAAGGCGGCGAGCGCCAGAGCGCGCTCCCTCACCGCCTGGGCGAACTGCTGCGGCTTGGCATGGCCGTCGATGAGCCGCCACTGCTGCGCGCGCTGCGCGCGCACGCCTTCGACGAGCGTGCAGAAGATGTCGGCATGGTCACGCCGGGTGCGCCGCTTGTCGGTGAGGCGCGTCAGACCGCCGGTGCCGGGCAGCACGCCAAGGAGCGCCACCTCGGGCAGGCTCACCGCGGCAGACCGGTCGTCGACGAGGAAGATCTCGTCGCAGGCGAGCGCCAGCTCGTAGCCGCCTCCAGCGGTCGTCCCGTTGCATGCGGCGATGAACTTGAGCCCCGAATGGCGGCTCGAATCCTCGATGCCGTTGCGCGTCTCGTTCGTGAACTTGCAGAAGTTCACTTTCCAGGCGTGGGACGAAGTGCCGAGCATGTAGATGTTCGCACCTGAGCAGAACACCCGGGGCTTGGCGCTGGTGACGATCACGCTGCGCACTTCGGGATGTTCGAAGCGCACGCGCTGCAATGCGTCGGCGAGCTCGATGTCGACGCCGAGATCGTACGAATTGAGCTTGAGCTTGTAGCCGGGACGGATCCCCCGCTCCTCGTCGACGTCCATCGTGAGTGTGGCGACCGGTCCGTCGAACGTCAGCTTCCAGTGCGCATAGCGATCCGGATGCGTGTCGTAGGTGACGAACTGCCTGGCGCCCGTGGCGGCGCCTGCCGCGGTGGAAGCGTTCCCCGATGCCATCCGATTCTCCTCTTTGTCCTCTGGCGGACTCATGAAGGATGCTGCATCAGCCTGTCAGGCTGCGATGGCCTGGCGCAGCTTCGCCAGACTCTGTTGCGGCGCCTCACCCGCCGTGTCGAGCGTGATGTCGGCTTTGCGGTACAGGGGCTCGCGCGCGTCGAGAATGCGCTTCAGGTCGGCCATCGCCTCCGTGTGGCCCTGCATCGGGCGCAGGTCGCCCTGGGCCACGACGCGCGCCATGTGCTCGTCCGGCGATGCCTTTACCCAGACGGTGAAGCAATGCTGCAGCAGCAGGTTGTACGCTTCGGGCTCCGAGACGATCCCGCCGCCGACGGTCATCACGGTTTCCGCGGTTCCGGCAAGCAGCCGCTCGAGGCAGCGGCGCTCGATGCGCCGGTATCCTGCCTGGCCATAGAGCAGGAAGATTTCGGACAGGTTGATGCCGGCCTCCCGCTCGATCTCACGGTCGAGCTCGACGAACGACGTGTCGAGTTCGGCGGCAAGTGCGCTGCCGAGCGTGGTCTTGCCGGCGCCGCGGAGTCCGATGAGCGCGATGCGCCGGCGCCGCGCGGCGGCCTCGTCACCGTAGTCACGCATCAGCCGGAAGATGGCGTCCTCGAGCCGGTGCGCGGGCAAGCGGTCGAGGAAGCGGCGGATGAGGCGCTTCTCGACAGAGCTCTCCCGCGGGTCGATGAGCTCGGTCAGCGGTGTTTCGAGGGCCCGGGCGACGCTGCGCAGCAGGAGCACCGACGCGTTGCCTTCTCCGGCCTCGAGCTGCGCGAGATAGCGCTCGGAGACTCCGGCGCTTTGCGAGATCGCCTTCCGGGCAAGGCCGCGCCGCTCGCGGGACTCGCGGACCTGTCGCCCCAGCGTCGCCAGGAATTCCCGTTCATCCGGGTTGGTCGGAGCCGGGACCGCGGGGCGGTGGGGTAGGGGCGTCGACATCGGCAGCGTTCTCGAAGACCTCGAACGGTAGGACGCGGCAATATATTGCACATAGATCGGGTGCGTCAAGCACTTTGGATCGCCTGGTTTGCGGCAACGGAATTTACTCTGCCGCTGCCAGAAATGGGACCGTCCCGATGGCGTGACGGCGCCGCCATCCCTGCACAAGCATGACCTATGATGCTTGACGAGCCGATGACCATGATCTAAATTGCCGCAACCTGCGCGGCCCTGCCGGCTCGGCAATTCGCGTCGGCGACTACACAACGGTCGGAGGAGAGCACCATGCCGTCGCTGAGCGCGGCCGATCATCGGGTGAACCCGCCGCGGATCCACATTCCGCGCGACTACAACGCCGCGCACGATCTCATCGAGCGCAATCTTGCGGCCGGACGCGCGGGCAAGGTCGCCTACATCGACGATGCCGGCTCGTACACTTTCGGCGAGCTCGCGGCGCGCGTGAACCGGAGCGCGAGCGCGCTTACCGGACTCGGGCTGCGTCAGGAAGAGCGGGTGCTCGTCTGTCAGCTCGACACGATCGATTTCCCGGCGGTCTTCCTGGGGGCGATCAAGGCGGGCCTCGTGCCGATCGCGGCGAACACGCTGCTCACGACGGCCGACTACGACTACATGCTGCGCGACAGCCGCGCGCGCGCGTTGATCGTCGCAGCACCACTGTTGCCCGCGTTTGCGCCGATTCTCGCCACGCACCCCTGCCTGTCGCGGGTGATCGTGTCCGGCGGCACCGATGAAGCGGCGGCGCGCCCCCATCTCTCGCTCGCGGCGTTGCTGGCTGCAGCGCCGACGTCGTTCCCGGCCGCCGACACGACGAGCGACGACGTCTGCTTCTGGCTCTACTCGTCGGGATCGACCGGCGCCCCGAAAGGGACCGTCCACCTGCACTCGAGCCTCGTGCAGACCGCCGAGCTCTATGCGAAGCCGATCCTCGGTCTCCGCGAGGACGATGTCGTGTTTTCGGCGGCGAAGCTCTTTTTCGCCTACGGACTCGGCAACGCGCTGACGTTTCCGCTGGCGGTCGGCGCGACGACCGTGCTGATGGCCGAGCGCCCGACGCCGGCGGCTGTGTTCGCCCGGCTGCGCAAGCACCGTCCCACGATCTTCTGCGGCGTGCCGACGCTGTTCGCCGCGCTGCTCGCCCATCCCGATCCGCCGCAGCGCACCGAGCTCGCGCTGCGCCGCTGTACGTCCGCGGGCGAGGCGTTGCCGGCCGAGATCGGCCGGCGCTGGACCGAGCGCTTCGGGGTCGAGATCCTCGACGGCCTCGGTTCCACGGAGATGCTGCACATCTTCCTGTCGAATCGCCCCGGTGCCGTACGCTACGGGACGAGCGGCCAGCCCGTGCCGGGCTACGAGCTGCGCATCCTCGGCGACGACGGCGCGCCGGTCGCGGCGGGCGAGGTGGGGGAGTTGCAGATCAAGGGCCCCACCGCGGCCATGTCCTACTGGAACAACCGCGACAAGTCGCGGGACACGTTCCAGGGGTCGTGGACCCGGAGCGGCGACAAGTATGCGGTCGACGCGGACGGCTACTACTTGTACTCCGGCCGCAGCGACGACATGCTCAAGGTGGGTGGCATCTACGTGTCGCCCATCGAAGTCGAGTCGGCGCTGATCTCCCATCCGGCCGTCCTGGAAGCGGCGGTGATCGGCCGCGCGGATGCCGAGGAACTGGTCAAGCCGATGGCCTATGTCGTCCTCAAGGCGGGCAACGAAGGGTCCGAGGCACTGGCCGACGAGCTCAGGCAGCACGTCAAGGAGCGGCTCGCGCCGTACAAATATCCGCGCTGGGTCGAGTTCATCGACGAGCTGCCCAAGACGGCAACGGGTAAAATCCAGCGCTTCAAGTTGCGTGCGAAGGCAGCATGAGAGCAGAGTGGGAAGCGCGATGATGCGATTCCCGGAGAAGGCAACACCCAGCCACAGGAGAAGAGTCCCATGAAGCGAATTCCGAACTACCTGCGTCGTTTGGGCGCGATCGCGGCGGTCGCAGCCGCGGCCGGAGCGCTGCTTGCCGCCGGCACCGCGCTGGCGCAGCCGCAAGGCAAGATCAAGGTCGGCCTGATGCTGCCCTACACCGGCACGTTTGCGGCGCTCGGCACCGCCATCACGAACGGCTTCAAGCTCGCGATCGAGGAGAAAGGCGGCAAGCTCGGCGGACGCGAGATCGAGTACTTCACCGTCGACGACGAATCGGATCCCGCCAAGGCGCCGGACAACGCGAACAAGCTCATCAAGCGCGACCAGGTCGACGTGCTGGTCGGCACCGTGCATTCCGGTGTCGCGCTCGCCATGTCCAAGGTGGCGCGCGACAACAACACGCTCCTCATCATTCCCAACGCCGGCGCGGACGAAATCACGGGGCCGCTGTGCGCAGCCAACGTGTTCCGGTCATCGTTCTCGAATTCGCAGTTCGGCATCGCGATGGGCAAGGTAATGGCCGAACAGAAGAAGAGGACCGCCGTCACGCTGACCTGGAAGTACGCGGCGGGCGACGAATCGGTCGGTGGCTTCAAGGAAGCGTTCGAGGCCGGCGGCGGGAAGGTGCTGAAGGAGCTGTCGCTGCCATTTCCGCAGGTCGAATTCCAGTCGTACCTGACGGAGATCGCCGCGCTCAAGCCCGACGTGGTCTACGTATTCTTCGCCGGCGGAGGCGCGGTGAAGTTCGTGAAGGACTACGCGGCGGCCGGCCTCAACAAGACGATTCCCTTGGTCGGCGCCGGGTTCCTGACCGACGGCACGCTCGAAGCGCAGGGCGAGGCGGCACAGGGCCTCCTGACCACGCTGCACTACGGCGACGGGCTCAACAATCCGAAGAACAACGCGTTCCGGGCAGCCTATCTCAAGGCGTTCAAGGTCGAACCCGACGTCTATGCGGTGCAGGGCTACGACGCGGCGCAGCTCCTCATCGCCGGGGTCAATGCGGTGAAGGGCGACATGTCCAAGCGCGCCGATCTTGTCCGTGCGATGGAGACCGCGAAGATCGACAGCCCGCGCGGACCGTTCGCGCTCAACAAGGGCCACAACCCGATCCACGACATATACCTGCGCAAGGTCGAGGGCAAGGAGAACAAGGTGATCTCGGTCGCGGTCAAGAACCTGACCGACCCGCCGCGCGGCTGCAAGCTCTGATCGTCCGCCCAGGTGTTGCGCGACTGCGGGCACGTTGATCGCGTGACTCCGGTCGCCACCGGTCGCGCGACTGTGGGCACGCACTCCGTGCGAACCTCGAGTTGAGTCGGGTTCGGAGGACGGCGGGGTACGGCTCTGGGCATGCACTCCACGTCTGGCGCGAAGTCCGTCACGTCGGGCAACGGCGTAACGCCTCCATGGACATCTACACGTTCCTGATCCAGCTGCTGAATGGAGTCCAGTACGGCCTGTTGCTGTTCCTGGTCGCGAGCGGCCTCACGCTCATCTTCGGCATCATGGGCATCATCAACCTCGCCCATGGCAGCTTCTACATGGTCGGCGCGTACATGGCGTTCACGCTGTCGTCGCTTACCGGCAACCTGTTCGTCGCCATCGTCGTCGGCATCGTGCTGTCGGTGCTGCTGGGCATCGTGCTCGAATGGGCGCTCATCTCGCATCTGTACAAGCGCGACCATCTCGAGCAGGTGCTGCTGACGTACGGGCTCATCCTAGTGTTCGAGGAGCTCCGCAGCGTGATCGTGGGCAACGACGTGCATGGCGTGGCTGTGCCCGCCATTCTCAATGGATCGATTCCGCTGACCGCGACCCTTTCCTACCCGGTGTACCGCCTGTTCATCTCCGCGGTCTGCCTCGCCCTGGCGGGAGTTCTCTATCTGCTGATTCACCGCACGCGGGTCGGCATGATGATCCGCGCCGGGGCGTCGAACCGCGAGATGGTGTCAGCGCTGGGGCTCAACATCACGCTTGTCTACCGGCTGGTGTTCGCCCTTGGGGTGGCGCTCGCGGCATTCGCCGGGATGATCGCGGCGCCGGTGTCCTCCGTGTATCCGGGCATGGGCACGCAGGTGCTGATCATCTGCTTCGTCGTCGTCGTGGTCGGCGGCATCGGCTCGATCTGGGGCGCACTTTTCGCATCGTTGCTGATCGGCCTCGCCGACACCTTCGGCAAGGTGCTGGTGCCCGAGGCCGCCGGCGTCACGGTTTACCTGCTGATGGCGGCCATCCTGCTCTGGCGTCCGGAAGGACTCTTCAAGCGGGTCGGCGGATGAAACGGTGCCGCGGAACGGCGCCATGGTGAATCGCCCGCGGATGGCCTTCGGTGCTGCCCTCGTGCTGCTCACCCTGTTTCCGCTGTCCGGCGCCGGGTTCTACGTCGAGCTCGTCGCCAAGGTGATGATCCTCGCGATCTTCGCGCTTTCGCTCGACCTCCTCGTCGGGTACACGGGGCTCGTGTCGTTCGGACACGCGGCGTTCTACGGGATCGGCGCCTACACGCTCGGCCTGATGACGCCGAAGTACGAAGCGGCGAACTTCTGGCTCACACTGCCGGCGGCGATGCTCGCGGCGGGCATCGCGGCGTTCGTCGTGGGCGTGTTCGTGGTGCGCGTGAAAGGCGTGTATTTCATCATGGTGACCCTCGCGTTCGCGCAGATGTTCTACTTCGTCTTCCACGACACCAAGTTCGGCCGCGGCTCGGACGGGATCAGCATGAACTTCAAGCCGGTCACCGCGATCGGCGGCTTCACTCCGTTCGATCTGTCCAACGCGACGCACGTCTACTACTGCGTGCTCGTGCTGCTGGTCGCCGTGTTCGTGTTCCTGCGCGTGGTGCTGCGCTCGCCGTTCGGCCGCGCGCTGCAGGGGATCCGGAGCAACGAGCACCGGATGCGCTCGCTGGGCTTTCCGACGTATCGCTACAAGCTCGCGAGCTTCACGCTGGCGGGGGCCCTTGCGGGACTCGCCGGCTACCTGTCCGCGCTCCAGTTCGGATTCGTGAACCCCGAGCTCCTGTCGTGGCATCAGTCGGGCAACGTGCTGCTGATGCTGATCCTGGGCGGTGTGGGGAGTCTTACCGGCGCCGTCGTGGGTGCCTTCGCGTTCGTGGCGCTGACGGAGATCTTCCAGGCGCTCACACGCCATTGGCAGCTGCTCTTGGGCGGCGCGATCATCCTGCTGGTGATCTTCCTGCCGGGAGGGCTCGCGAGCGTCGCCAATCGATTCCGGCGCACGCTCATCGGCGGGGCGGATGATGCCTGAGGTGAGGGCCCCCGAAGCTCACTCCGTTCGCGTGGGGGTCGTTCTTCCGCCCGCCCGGCCGCCCGAAGGGCACCGATGACTCTCGCCACACGGGGGTTGACGCGTCTCTTCGGCGGCCTCGCCGCCGTGAGCGGCGTGGAGATCGGCATCGAGCACGGGAGGCTGCACGCCGTCGTCGGCCCGAACGGCGCGGGCAAGACCACCCTCATCAACCTGCTTTCGGGCGACCTCGAGGCGTCCTCCGGCAGCGTCAACTACAAGGGCGAGGACATCACCCGCCATGCCGCGGATCGCCGGTCGCGCATGGGCATCGGCCGCAGCTACCAGAAGACGAACATCTTTCCGGCGTTTACGGCGTTCGAGAACTGCCGGCTGGCGGCGCAGTCGCGCACGCCGCGCGCGCTGCACCTTCTCGCCGACGCGGCCGCGTTTCGGCCGGTTGCCGAAGCGGCGACGAGCGCGCTCGAGGCAGCGGGCCTCGCCGGGTCCGGTGGGCGCGTCGCGTCGGCGCTGTCCCACGGCGAGCAGCGCCAGCTCGAGATCGCGATGGTGCTCGCCACGCGCCCGGAAGTGCTGCTGCTCGACGAGCCGCTTGCGGGCATGGGGGCCGAAGAGGCCGCGCTCATGGTGAACCTCCTGCGCCGGCTCGCGCCGCAGCACGCGATCCTGCTGGTCGAGCACGACATGGATGCCGTGTTCGCGGTGGCCGATACGATCACCGTGATGGTCAACGGACAGGTGCTCGAGAGCGGGCCTCCGGCCCAGATCCGCGCGAGCGCCGCCGTGCGCGACGCCTACCTTGGCACCGAATTCGCCGGAGCGGCCGCGTGAGCCGCAGGAGCGAGCCGCCGCCCCGGACTATCGCGCAACGCCGGAGCGCACCGCGATGAGCGAATGGCTCCTCGAGACGCGCGAGCTCCACACCTACTACGGTGCGAGCCACGTGCTGCACGGCATCGACTTTCGCATCGGTCGCGGCGAGGCGGTCGGCCTCATGGGCCGGAACGGCATGGGCAAGAGCACGCTGATCCGCAGCATGCTGGGGCTCGTCAAGCCGCGCGGCGGCGAGGTCCTGGTTCGTGGTACGCCGATGACCGGCGCCGAGCCCTACCTGGTCGCCCGGCAGGGCATCGCGTACGTGCCGGAAGGCCGCGGCATCTTCCCGAATCTCACCGTGCGCGAGAATCTCGTGATGGCGGCGCGCGCCGGTCCGGACGGGCGCCGCGAATGGACGTACGAGCGGGCACTCGCAACCTTTCCCCGGCTCGCCGAACGGCTCGATCACGGCGGGGGGCAGCTGTCGGGCGGCGAACAGCAGATGCTGACGATCGGCCGGGCGTTGATGACGAATCCCGACCTGCTGATCCTCGACGAAGCCACCGAAGGACTCGCGCCGCGGATCGCGGGGGAGATCTGGCGCATCGTCGGCGACATCCGCGCCCATGGCATCGCCGCGCTGATCGTCGACAAGAACTACCGGGCGGTCACGGCGATCACCGACCGCAACGTGATTCTCGTGAAAGGACGTGTCGTGTTCGAGGGCGACTCCCGCACGTTGCTCGCGCAGCCGGACGTCCTGCACCGGCATCTCGGGGTTTGAGTGCCGTTCGTCACGGTGGCGTCGCAGCGCCTCGAGTACCGTCGCATCGGCGTCGCGGGCGCGCCGGGACCCACGCTGGTCTTTCTGCACGAGGGATTGGGCTCGGTCGCGATGTGGCGAGACTTCCCTGCCCGCGTCACGCGCGCGATGAACTGCAGCGCGCTGGTCTATTCGCGCCGGGGGTACGGCAAGTCCGAGCCGCTGCAGGCGCCCAGAACGCTCGGCTACATGCACGACGAGGCGCAAGTCGTGCTGCCGGCGCTCCTCGACCGGTTCGCCATCGACCGGCCGATTCTGGTCGGACACAGCGATGGCGGCTCGATCGCGCTGATTTACGCCGCGACGGCAGAGCGGCCGCCCACCGCCGTGGTCACGCTGGCGGCGCACGTGCTGGTCGAGGACATCTCGGTGGCGAGCATCGCGACCGCACGGGACAACTTCCGGACGACGAACCTGCGTACGAAACTCGCGCGCCATCATGCCGATGTCGATTCGGTCTTCTGGAACTGGAACCGCATCTGGCTCTCGCCGGAATTCCGGTCGTGGAACATCGAGGAATGCCTGCCGCGTGTCGCGTGTCCCGTGCTTGCGATCCAGGGTGAGGATGACGAATACGGTACGATGGACCAGATGCACCGCATCGGCGCCAAGGTCGCCGATGTCGAATTGCTGAGGCTCCCGGGTTGCCGCCATTCGCCGCACAAGGACCGGCCGGACGCCGTCATCGATGCCGTCGTCCGCTTCGTCGATCGCGTCACCGGAAAACACTCATCCTAAAACGAACCGTCATGACGAGCGCCGCGCCCTTCGAATCGGTGAAGCGGATCCGCTTTCATCACTGCGATCCCGCGGGAATCGTGTTCTATCCGCAATACTTCGTGCTGATGAACGAGCTGGTCGAGGATTGGTTCAACGAGGGGCTCGGCGTCGATTTCGCCCGCTTTCACGCCGAGGGCCGGCACGGAATCCCGATGGCACACATCGAATGCGATTTTCTTGCCCCGAGCACGGTCGGCGAGTCGCTCCGGTTCCGGCTGACGGTACAAAAGATCGGTGCGAGCTCGATGACGCTGGCGGTCGACGTGGCGGCCGACGGCGAAACGCGGGTCCGCGCGACGCTGGTCGTCGTGCAGGCATCCCTCGACACGCGGCGAGCGGTGCCGTTTCCGCCGGAGTTCCGCGAGAAGCTCGCGCGCTTCATGCGATGATCGGGGCCTCACTGTCGGGGAGGAAGCCTGGCGCCCGATCCGCGCAGTGCCCCCCAGGCGTGCCCGGGCCGCGGTAGTTCTCGACGAGGCATCTTGCCCGAAACGACCAACCTCGCGCCGGATCCCCGCGTCTTTCCCGACCCTGCGACGGCGGTGGAACCGGCGCGCACGCTCTACACGCTGGCCGAGGGCGCGCTTCGCGGCGACAACGCGCGGGCCGCGGAAGCCTTCGGTCGCGAGCTCAATGCCGCGCTCCTCGTGCAACTCGGCGGCGACGGCGCGGCGCTGGCACGCATCCTCGACAGTGCGCCGTCGACCGACGTGGCGCGACTTCTCTTCCGCGCGCTCGACGCCGCATGGCGCGCGGCGACGCACGTCGACGGATCCGCGCTCGAGGTCACGATGTTCGCGCTGCCGCTGGTGATCGTCGCCGGGCGCGAAGGCACGGGCGACGGTGGTGTGCTCCCCGGCGTCGCCGCCGACCCGGCCCGGCTCGCCGCCGTCCTGCGCGACCACGGCGCGCTGGCAGGCAACCGCACGTTCGCGCTGTCGAGCGCTCTGGTGGCGGCCGAGGCGATCGACGTCGCGCGGCTGCCGGAAATCCTGGCGTGGTGCCGCCTGCCCGATACGCTCGCGGCAGGCGTGCTCTCGCCTCCGCATGCCCTCCCGCGGGCACCCGTGGAGTTCCTCTCCGGGCGCGAGTCCGTGCACCTTCGATTCATTGCCGGTGTCGCGATCGCGAAGCCGGGCGCCGACCTCACGGCGGACACGGGCATGGGCAAGTGGGGCATTCCGTTCGCGCGCGAGCTTGCCGCCCAGATGAGCGTCGGGCAGGCGTCGGTCCTGCCGCTGCCGCGCGCCGCGCGGCGCCCGCTGCCAGCGGTGGCGGAAGGGCGGGTCGCGCAACGGGAGGTGGCGGCGCAGATCTTCGCGAGCAACGCCATCCGCAAGTTCCGCGGCACGGTGGGTGAACCCGCCGCGGTCATCAGCGCGCATCGCGCCCCCGATGCACCGGGCGGCGGGGAGCTCAGGCTTTCACTGTCCTCGCCGTTCGAGCCACGGGACGCAGAAGGCTTCCGCTGTCCGCTCTATCCGCTCGATCGCGCGGGCGACGTCCTCGCCATGCTCGTCCGGCTGCTGCAGGACTGCCGCGTGTCGGACATTCGGGTGCTGTCGGGCGTGCACGCGGACCGCGCCGAGGGCACGGGAGCGCGGCTGCTGTTCAAGCCGGAGTCCATGCCCGACGCGGCGACGTTCCGGGTCCACTGAAGCGCGGAAGCGGCCTCGCGTCGCTTCACCCGGCCGACACCGCTGATCTCCCGCGTGACTTTCGGATTGCCGAGATACTCGACCGTCGCTGCTCCCGAAAGGTCGACGCGCAGCGTCTTGTCCACGCGGACCACGACGCGGCCGGCGCCGCTCAACTCGACGCTGGCCGATTCGCTGGCGAGGTCCGCCGCGCGGTAGTCACCGGCCCCGGAGATTTCGATCGTCTGACGGTCGGTTCGACCGGCGATCTCGACCTTCATGGCGCCTGAACCGTCGACGGTGAGCTCCTTCGCGTCGAGGTCGGCGATCGCGACAAGAGTCGCGCCGGACGCGGACACCGCAAGCCGATCCGTTGCGAGACGGTCGGCCCGAACCTTGACGGCGCCCTCGGCACTGATCGCGTCGAGCGAGCGCAGGTTCACGGTTACGCGCGCCGGCCGCGGGCCGCCGCCGAAGACGTCGAACCACCAGCGCCCCGCCTGGTGGCTGACCAGCGTGAGCCTGCCCTCCTTCACCCGGATGTCCATCCTGCGCAGTTGCTCTTGCGTCGCGGCGACGGAAAGGGTCTCGGTACCGCCCTGGATCAGCGTCACGTCGGCGAAGCCCTTGATGGCGATCTGGTGAAATGGAGGAAGCACGCGCTCTGCCACCCGCATCTGCCCGCCGGAACCCGTGTCTCGCCCAAGGTCGTACAACGCGGTCAGGCCCACGGCGGCGGCAATGGCCACGAGGATCAGGAGGAACAGGGCAAAGCGTTTCATGAGGGTCCCGGTTCAAGCTGGCGTAAGGATTGGATGCACATGCGAGGCGCCTTGGATTCGCCCTTGGGAGCCCGGAGGAGCGATCACCACGATCGGGCACTCGACCATCGGCCTGCTAAACTCGACGCTCCCCTCGGCCTGTTGCCGAGGTTGCCGCCGGACGCCGTCCGGGTTCCCGTACGCGCACGCATGGATTCCGCCCACCCACCCCTTCGCGTACTCATCGCCAAGGTCGGCCTCGACGGCCATGACCGCGGCGTCAAGATCGTCGCCCGCACGCTGCGCGACGCCGGCATGGACGTCATCTACACGGGACTCCACCGCACGCCGCAGGAGGTGGTGGAGGCGGCGATCCAGGAGGACGTCGACGCGATCGGCATCAGCATACTCTCCGGTGCCCACATGACCGTATTTCCGCGCGTGCTCGCGTTGCTCGCCGAGCGCGGGGCGGACGACATTCTCGTCCTGGGCGGAGGCGTGATTCCGGACGAGGACGTCGCGACGCTCATGGCGCTCGGCGTCAAGGCGATTCTGCTCCAGGACACGCCGCCCGACTCGATCGTCGCCACCGTGCGCCGCGTCGTTTCGGAACGGGGGCCGCGCTGAGGGGCGCACGCGCACGTGGAATCCTGGACGTTTCCGCCGCGCTACGACGCCGACTATCGGCCGCCTTCCGGATCGCGCTACTGGTTTCCGGTGCGCGAGACGATGCCCGCCGCGGAGCGCGACCACGCGATCCTCGGCCGGTTGCAGGCGCTCACGCGCTACGCATGGGAGCACGCCCCGTTCTATCGACGCAAATGGGACGAGGCGGGATTTCACCCGGAGCACCTGCGCACGCTCGACGACTTCGAGACCAGGGTGCCTGTCATCACCAAGCGCGACTTGCGCGAAGCGCAGGCACGCCTGCCGCCGTTCGGCGACTACCTGTGTGTCCCCGGCGACGAAGTCCATCACATCCACGGCACCTCGGGCACCACGGGCCGGCCCACGAGCTTCGCGATCGGCCGCGGCGACTGGGACGCGATCGCCAACGCGCATGCGCGAATTCTCTGGGGCATGGGCCTGCGGCCCGGCGACACGGTGTTCATCGCGGCAATCTTCAGCCTCTACATGGGCTCGTGGGGCACGCTGGCCGGCGTCGAGCGCCTGCGCGCCAAGGCGTTCCCGTTCGGCGCCGGCGCGCCCGGAATGACGGCGCGCGCCGCGATGTGGCTCGAGCTGATGAAGCCTTCGGCGTTCTATTCGACGCCGTCGTTCGCGCTGCATCTCGCCGAGGTCGCGCGCGCGGAAGGCTTCGACCCGGCAGCGTTCGGGTTGCGCACGATGTTCTTTTCCGGCGAGCCGGGCGCGTCGGTGCCGGGCGTGCGCGACAAGATCCACGCGGCCTTCGGCGCCCGCGTGATCGATTGCGGGTCGATGGCCGAGATGACGCCGTTCATGAACATCGCGGGCACCGCCGAGAGCGATGGCATGTTGCTGTGGCAGGACGTCGTCTATACGGAGGTCTGCGACCCTGCGACCTTCCGGCGCGTGCCCTTCGGTACGCGGGGCACGCCGGTGTACACGCACCTCGAGCGCACGTCGCAGCCGATGATCCGGCTCGTCTCGGGCGATCTCACGCAATGGGACGACGGTCCGGCACCCTGCGGGCGCACGTATCCGCGGCTGCCGCACGGCATTTTCGGGCGCATCGACGACATGTTCACGATTCGCGGCGAGAACGTCTATCCGAGCGAGGTCGATGCCGCCGTCAATGCGTTGGAGGGCTACGGCGGCGAACACCGGATCGTGATCACGCGCGACGGCGCGATGGACGAGTTGCTGATCCGCCTCGAAGCGGCACCCGCCGTCCATGCAGCGGGCGCCGCGGCGACCCGGGCGCTTGGCGAAGAGGCCGCGCAGAAGCTCCTGCGGATGCTGGGCTTGCGCGCGCGGGTCGAGATCGTTCCTCCCGGAACGTTTCCCCGGACGGATTTCAAGGCGCGGCGCGTCATCGACGATCGCGAGGTGTTTCGCGAGCTCAACGCCCGCCTCGCGGACACCACGTGATGAAGCCGGTCGCGACACTGGACCTCGTGGCCGGGGTGATCAAAGGCGAAACGCGCGCGATCGCGCGACTCCTCACCCGCGCCGAGGCGGGAGATGACGAGGGCCGGCCGGCGCTGGAAGCGATCTTCCGGCACGCGGGCCGCGCGCATGTCGTCGGGATCACGGGCGTGCCGGGCAGCGGGAAATCCACGCTGGTGGCGAAGCTTGCCGCGCAGATGCGACGCACGAATCGGCGCGTCGGCGTGGTTGCGATCGATCCGTCGTCCCCTTTCTCGGGCGGCGCGATTCTCGGCGATCGCATCCGGATGGCAGAGATCTGCGGCGACCCCGGCGTGTTCGTGCGGAGCATGGCCACCCGCGGTGCGCTCGGAGGACTCGCGCGCGGCACGCTCGATGCCGTCGACATTCTCGACGCGGCCGGGTACGAAGTCGTCATCATCGAGACCGTCGGCGTGGGCCAGGACGAGGTCGACGTCGCGCGCGCGGCGCACACGACCGTGGTCGTCTCGACCCCGGGCCTGGGCGACGACATTCAGGCCATCAAGGCGGGCATCCTCGAGATCGCGGACATCCACGTCGTGGCCAAGTCCGATCGGCCCGACGCGGACCGGACGGTCGCCGACCTCACGTCCATGCTGGCGCTGGGACCCCGGTCGCGGCGCAGCGGCGACTGGCAGCCGCCAGTGCTGCGGACCAGCGCGCTGTCCGGCGAAGGCATCGTCGCGCTGCGCGACGCCATCGACGCCCACCGTGCCGCGCTCGAGACGAGCGGGGCGTTGGCCGTGCGGCGCGCCGAGATCAACGAGCGGCGACTGCTGCTGGCCGGGGAGGCGATCCTGCGGGACGCCTTTGTCCGCCAACGCCACGGCCACCTCGCGGGGTTGCTCGCCGACCTCGACGCGCGCAGGATCGGCCCGCACACGGCGGCCAAACGACTGCTCGAACAACTACGGACCCCGTCGAACGCATGAGTGAACCCGACCGCCCGGCAAAGCGCGACCCGGACGCGGCGGCGCTCGCCGCGCAAGTGGCCGCGTGGGAGCGAGACGAGGTCGCGGCCTTTCTCGCGCGCCAGCCCGAGCGGCAGCAGGAGTTCCGGACGCTCTCCGGGCTGCCGGTCAAGCGCGTCTACACCCCGCTCGATGTCGCCGACATCCCTTTCGCCGACATTGGCCTGCCCGGCCAGTATCCGTATACCCGCGGACCCTACCCCACGATGTATCGCGGGCGACTGTGGACGATGCGCCAGATCGCCGGCTTCGGCACTGCGGAGGACACGAACGGACGCTTCAAGTACCTGATCGACCAGGGCCAGACGGGCCTGTCGACCGACTTCGACATGCCCACGCTGATGGGCTACGACAGCGACCACCCGCTCTGCGAAGGCGAAGTGGGGCGCGAGGGCGTGGCGGTCGACACGCTCGCCGATGTCCTGCACCTCTTCGACGGCATCGACCTCGAGCGCATCTCGGTGTCGATGACGATCAATCCGACCGCGTGGATCCTGCTCGCGATGTACATCGCCCTAGCGCAACAGCGCGGGTACGATCTCGACCGGCTTTCGGGCACGATCCAGGCCGACATCCTGAAGGAGTACCAGGCGCAGAAGGAGTGGATCTTCCCGATCGCGCCGTCCGTGCGCATCGTGCGCGACTGCATCACGTGGTGCGCGCGAAACATGAAGCGCTACAACCCGATCAACATCTCCGGCTACCACATCTCCGAGGCCGGCGCGTCGCCGCTGGACGAGGCGGCGTTCACGATGTGCAACCTCGTCACCTACGTCGACGCCGTGACCAGGACCGGGATGCACGTCGACGAGTTCGCGCCGCGGCTCGCGTTCTACTATGTCGCGCAGGCCGATTTCTTCGAGGAGATCGCCAAGATGCGGGCGGTGCGACGCGTCTACGCTAAGATCATGCGCGAGCGCTTCGGCGCGCGCAATCCCGAGTCGATGCGCCTGCGCTTCCATTGCCAGACCGCGGCGGCATCGCTCACCCGGCCGCAGCCGCAGATCAACATCGTGCGCACCGGATTGCAGGCGCTGGCCGCGGTGCTGGGCGGCGCCCAGAGCCTGCACACGAACGGCATGGACGAGGCGTTCGCGATCCCGACGGAGGAGGCGATGAAGATCGCCCTGCGCACACAGCAGATCATCGCCGACGAGAGCGGTGTGGCCAATGTCGCCGATCCGCTCGGCGGCTCGTATTTCGTCGAAAGCCTGACCGCGGAGTTCGAGCGCGGCATCTTCGGGGTGCTGGACGAAGTCGAGCGCCGGGGCGGCACCATCAGGTTGATCGAGGAAGGATGGTTCCAGCAACGTATCGCGGATTTCGCCTACGATACCGCCAAGCGCAAGGCGAGCGGTGCGAAACCGGTGATCGGCGTCAACAAGTATGTCGAGCCGGACGAGCGGTTCGCCGTCGAGCTCCATCCCTACGACCCGACGACGGCCGAGCGCCAGATCGCGCGCCTCGAGCGGGTTCGGCGCGAGCGCGACCAGGCCAAAGTCGATGCGTTGCTCGACCGTCTCGTCGCCGTCGCCGCCGACGAGCGCGAGAACATCCTTCCGGTCACGATCGACCTGGTCGCGGCCGGCGCTTCCATGGGCGACATCGTGGAGCGCCTGAAGGGGTTGTGGGGAACGTATCGCGAGCGGCCCGTCTTCTGATGTTGATCCGCTACCTCGACTTCGAACCCGCCGTCGCGGCGCCGATGGATTGCGCGCCGACCGCGGCGATCATCGGCCGCACGGTCGCCGGACCCGGCCTCGTCATGCGCAGCTACGCGACGCTGCGCGCGGACGGTCATTGGGTGCGCGTCGGCGCGAACGCGTACTTCGGCGAACGGGCGACCGTGCACATCGCCGACGGCACGCTCGCCGCCAACATCGGCGACGACGTCACCGTCGGCCGCTTCGCGCTGGTGCATGCGTGCACGGTCGGCGACCGCGTGGTCGTGGGGGACAGCGCGATCGTCATGGATGACGCGCACGTGGGCGCGGGGGCGCTGATCACCACAGGCAGTCTCGTGCCGCCGAGGAAGCGCCTCGCCGGGGGCTGGATCTACGACGGATATCCGGCGACCCCCGTTCGCGAAATCGCGGCCGACGAGCTCGCGCTGGCCGCGGCCGCGGTGCGCCGGCGGATCCCCTCGGCGCTGGTCACCGCGGACGACCTGCCGCCGCTCGACATGGCGGCGTACGCTCCCGCGGCAGGCATCGACGCAGCGGCGCGCCCCGCCGATGGGCGGAGGCCGCGGGTAGGCGCCGCGTATGTGGCGCCGACCGCATTGCTCGCGGGCGATGTCACGGTCGCGGACGACGCGAGCGTCTATTTCGGCTGCGCCCTCGTCGCGGGCGACGGCAGGATCGCGATCGGCGCGCGCACCAACGTGCAGGACAATTCGCTGCTCGTCACCGACGCCGGCCGCGGTCCGCTCATGCTCGGCGCCGACGTCACGATCGGCCACAATGTCCGGCTGGGAGCCGCGACGGTCGCCGACCATGCATTGATCGGGATGGGCTCGCAGGTCGGCGATGGCGTGGTCGTCGAGGAGGGGGGATGCATCGGCGCGAGGGCGCAGGTCGAGCCGGGCACCGTGGTCAAGGCGGGCTGGATCTGGGCCGGGCGGCCCGCGCTCGCGTTTCGCGCGCTCAGGCCGGACGAACGGGAGAATTTCGCGCAGGCGGCGAGAATCTACGTGGGCTACGGCGCCGCGTACCGGGGCATCCGGTGACGATCTTCTGACGGCGGTCCGGCGCCTCGGCGGCAGTCAATTCGACGCCGGGCGAAACCGGATGTCACCGTACCAGGCCTCGACGGATCCGCCCGTGTTGTCGGTATCCGTCAGCACACCGACGCCCGTCAGTAGCCCCGGTTCCTCGTGGAACACGAGGCGGAAATCCTCGTACAGGTTGCGCGACAGCGTCTGCCAGCTGCCGACGCCGGCGGGACCGCTCGCGACGACCAGCATTCGCACCCGGCGCGTGTAGGGATGTTCGAGCACCGTGCCGACCGGGATCGCGCCCGCCCACACGTACTGGAGCACCGCGTACGGCAACTCGCGGCCGGAGAGCTTCTCCGTGAGGTAGAAGACGGCCCGTTCGACGAAGGGCAGCCGCGACTTGTCGCCGCCGAATGCGAACATCAGGCGCACCGGCGAGTCTTCCTTGCCGGCGACGCGGTTGTCCGCGCCTTCGATCAGCGCACTGACTTTCCAGCGCCACTCGACGACGGGTGCGCTGTGGATGTCGAACACGGCGAACTGGGCCAGCCCGCTGGCGGCGCCGACCGCATTCGCATGCAGGACGACCACGCCCGCGTCCTCGACCAGCGTGTAACGGGTCGGCCGCTTGCGGTCCGTGAGCTTGACCGGTTCCCAGCCCCGCGGAAGCGCGGCGCCCGCCCGGTTGGGAGAAAACGGCGCCGGCAGTGGTGCCGCTTCCATGCGCGTTTGGGCCACGGCGGCGCACGAGAGCGCGAGCGCGCCGCACCACGTCAAGCGGGCCACGAACCCCGTGGTCCGGTGCGCGCTGAGAGGTGTTACGCGTGATCGACTGCGTTCGCTTCGTTCGGCGGCTTGGCACATCGTGGCGGGGATGATACAACCGCCGCCGCACGTCCCCGTATAATCGGCGATCCGCTCCGCTCGGTTTGCCCATCCCGATGAATCTCGACCGCGTCCCCGCCGGCAAGGATGTTCCCAACGACTGCAACGTCGTCGTCGAGATTCCGATGCGCGGCGATCCGATCAAGTACGAAGTCGACAAGGAAACCGGGGCCCTGTTCGTCGACCGCTTCATGTCGACGGCCATGCACTACCCGTGCAATTACGGCTACATTCCGCGCACGCTCTCCGGCGACGGCGATCCGTGCGATGTGCTGGTTCTCTCGCCGATGCCGCTCGTCACCGGCGTGGTCGTGCGCTGCCGCCCGATCGGGATGCTCAAGATGGACGACGAGGCTGGCGGCGATTCGAAGGTCCTGGCCGTGCCCATCGACAAGCTATCCGGGCTCTATCGCACCGTGCAATCGCCGCGCGACCTGCCCGATATCACGACGCAACAGATCGCCCACTTCTTCGAGCATTACAAGGATCTCGAGCCGGGCAAGTGGGTACGCGTTTCCACATGGGTCGGCGCGGAAGAGGCCAAGCGGGAGATACTGGACGGGGTCGCGCGCTACGAAGGCGCGAATCCCGGGCCGAAACCCTGAAGGCGACCACGGCCGACGCGCACGCGCGTCGGCAGCTCGCGTTCCCTTTCCTGTTCGTGCTGCTCTGGAGCACCGGCTTCATCGCCGCCAAGTACGGACTCGCCTACGCGCCGCCGCTCAAGTTTCTCCTGTACCGGTTCGTGCTCGTCGCGGCGCTGATGGGCGCGGTCGCGCTGGCAACGCGCGCCACCTGGCCCGCGACGCTCGCCGAAGCGGGGCACGTCGTCGTCGCCGCGTGGCTCGTGCACGGCGTCTACCTGGGCGGCGTCCTCGTGGCGATCGCGAGCGGCATGTCGGCGGGGATGGCGGCGATGCTGGTCGGCTTGCAGCCGATCCTTACGGTGGTGCTTGCCCGCGGCTGGCTCGGCGAGCGCGTCGTGCCGCGGCAGTGGCTCGGGTTGGCGCTGGGACTCGCGGGCGTCTGGCTCGTGGTTCGGCACAAGGTGGCGCTGACCGGAGACGGCAAGTCGCTCGCGGCCATCCTGATCGCCCTCGTCGGCATCAGCGTCGGCACGCTCTACCAGAAGCGATACTGTACCGCGGTCGACCTGCGCAGCGGCGCGTTCCTCCAGTTCGCCGCGTGCGCGCTCGTGTACGCGCCGATCGTCTACGTCTTCGAGCCGGAGCCCGTTCGCTTCACGCCGGAGTTTCTCTTCGCGCTCGGTTGGGCGGTGGTGGTGCTGTCGGTCGGCGCGATCAGCCTGCTCTACTGGTTGCTGCGGCACGGCGCGGCGTCCAACGTCGCGGGCCTCTTCTTTCTCGTTCCCGCGGTGACGGCGGTCATGGCCTGGCTCCTCTTCGGCGAGACGCTCGACGCGGTGGCCGTTGCCGGCATGGTCTTGATCAGCGTGGGCGTGGCGCTGGCGAGGCAGATGCGGGATCCGGTGTCGCCATGACGATGTGCGTTCCTGCGATCCGGTCGTGGAGGAATCGGCGGTCCGGATCGACGATCGGCCAGAGGTAGCCGATGGCGACGAGCCAGGCCGCCTGCGCGCCGAGGTTCGGCAGCGCGGCGTGGGCGGCGAGCGCTGCTACGGGGCCGATCCACGCGCCGAGGTAGCGAATGACGGCAATCCGGGCGTCCACGGTCCGGCCGTCGGCACGAGTGAGAGCGAGGCGCCATGTCTTCATCGGCAAGGTCCGCCGACCACCCGTCCACGACCAGGCGAAGTAGAGCCCGGCTGCGCCGAAGACCAAGCAGGCGGAGAGGACGCGCGCGGGGAGGGGCGGCAGCGTGAGGACCTCCCCGGCGCTTCCGGCCGGCATCGCCGGAAGCGTGAGAAACCCGACCACGAGCACGATGGCCGCGAGCAGCAAACCCTCGTAGCTCAACGCGGCATAGCGGCGCGCGAGCGGTGCCGGTTCCGTCCCAAGCGTCAGCTGCAAAAGTGCCCGCGAACGGAGTGAGCGTGGGGGTCGTCCATCCTATCGCGGGGGAGGGGGCATCGTGGCGGGCGGCAGGCCACCGGGGGCAACTGGGGACGGTGGGGGTGGCGGCGACATCGTGGCTGGCGGGCGCGCGCCGCGCGGTGCGGGAGGGGGGCCGGACGGCGGCGGTCGCGTCGCCAGCTCCTGCTTCTTTTCCGGCGGGAGGCTCTGGTACTGCTCCCACTGCTTCCTCACGTCCTGCTTCTTGTCCGGCGGCAGCGCGCGCAGGGACTTGTATTGTTCCCTCGCCGTTTGCCGTTCCGCGGGCGACAGCTGGGCCCATGTGCCCATCTGCTGGCGCACGCGTTGCTGCTGTTCGACCGACATGTTCGGGTAGCGTTGCGCGATGCCCCGCCATTTCTGCTTCCGCTGTGCGTCGAGCTTGTCCCAGTCAGGGGCGAGGGGTGCGAGGATCTGCCGTTCAGCGGGCGGCAGCGCCGACCAGCTTGGCGAGCCGATGCCGACCGGCTGGGCGAGCGCCATTCCGGCCACCATTGCAGCGGCCAGGGCGCACAGCAGAACGTTCGTTATTCGTCGTAGCTTGCGTGCTTCAGCCAATTCTGGAATCCCCGGTCCAGGTAGGCGTCGATCGGCAGGTCCGAGGACAGGATCGCGGCGTCCGTTTCCTCGATGTCGTTCATCTGCTGATAGGCCTGCCACTGTTGGAAGCCGAAACCGGCCGCCACGATCAGCACGATCCCGACCCAGAGGCGGCCGCTCGCCCAGAATCCCCGGCCGCCGCCGGTGGTGATCGACCCGCCACCCGCGTGCGCGCCAGCGACGCGCAACGCGGCCGAACGCGCCGGATCGGCCAGCCGGGCGAGCGCTTCGGCGCGGGCCAGCTGCAACCGATAGGCGACGCCCGGCTTGAGGTCGGCCGCGCTGTGGTCGAGGTAAGTTGCTATTTTCTTTGCGAAAATGTCGTCGGAGGGGGTCATAGCGATAGTCCTTTGGCCTTCAGCATCACGGCCAACGCGTGCACCGCGCGCGAGCAGTGGGTCTTCACACTTCCCTCCGAACAACCCATCGCCGCGGCGGCTTCCGCCACATCGAGCTCTTCCCAGTAACGCAGCAGAAACGCTTCCCGTTGACGTCCTGGCAGCCGTGCGAGCGCCTGCTCGATGACGCCGATAATCTGACGTTGTTCGAACTGCGCCGCGGGATCGGCCGTCGCGTTTGAATCCGATTTTGCCGCCAAAGTTTCCAGGGGATCGAAATCATCGTCCTTTTCATCACCTTTCCCCAGCGCCGACAACAGGGTCGTCCATGTCGAACGGACTTTCTGGCGGCGAAAGTGGTCGTGGATCGTATTTTGCACGATCCGCTGGAAAAGCATCGGCAGCTCGGCCGCCGGCTTGTCCGAATACTTCTCCGTCAGCTTGAGCATGGCGTCCTGCACGATGTCGAGCGCGGTGTGCTCGTCACGTACGGCAAACATCGCCTGCTTGAATGCGCGGCGCTCGACTTCTGCCAGGAAGGCCGAAATTTCGTGGGTTGAGGCCAGAGCGCCGGTCCTTCCGGTGTAGACGGGCCATTATAGGGTGCGGGCGGACGGCGCCGGTTGTGCGGCGCAGCGGGCTTGACCGGCAAGCGCGCCACGGGTAACGTTAGCTGTCGGCCCTGGCAGGCCGATGTTGTGCTGCAATAGCGGCCGCTTGCGCCCCCTTCGCGATGCCACAAGCGTCGGCGGGGATCCCCCAGGGGTGCGGCGGGTGTTGCGAGAACGCGGCTTTCTACCCGGAAGAGCCTAGGCGGGCGCGTCCATCCCATGCGCGCCGGAATGTTGTGCTGAAGCCCTGCGCGGGACACGCGCGGGAGAATCCACCATTTTCGGAAGGCATGGCCATGCTGCTCACGGGTGCGGAAATCGTGATCCGCTGCCTCCAGGAAGAAGGCGTCGAGTACGTCTTCGGCTATCCCGGCGGCGCGGTGCTCAACATCTACGACGAACTGTTCAAGCAGGACAAGGTGAAGCATGTCCTCGTCCGGCACGAGCAGGGCGCGGTGCACGCGGCGGACGGTTACTCGCGCTCGTCGACCAAGGTGGGGGTGTGTCTCGTGACCTCGGGACCCGGCGTCACCAACGCGGTCACGGGGATCGCCACCGCCTACATGGACTCCATCCCCATGGTGGTGCTGACGGGGCAGGTGCCCACGCACGCCATCGGCCAGGACGCGTTCCAGGAGTGCGACACGGTCGGCATCACGCGCCCGTGCGTGAAGCACAATTTCCTCGTCAAGGATGCGAAGGACATCGCGCCGACGATCAAGAAGGCCTTCTATCTCGCGGCCACCGGCCGGCCGGGGCCCGTGCTGGTGGACATCCCGAAGGACGTGACGCAGGCGAAGACCGAATGGAGCTATCCGAAGTCGGTATCGCTGCGCTCGTACAACCCCGTCACCAAGGGCCACACCGGGCAGATCAAGAAGGCGGTGCAACTGCTGCTCGAGGCGAAGAAGCCGATGGTCTACGCCGGCGGCGGCGTGGTCCTGAACGATGCCGCGCCGCAGTTGACGCGGCTCGTGCGGCTGCTCGGCTTTCCGTGCACGAACACGCTGATGGGTCTCGGCGGATTCCCCGGCACCGATCCCCAGTTCACGGGCATGCTCGGGATGCACGGCACCTTCGAATCGAACATGGCGATGCAGCACTGCGACGTGCTGATCGCCATCGGCGCGCGATTCGACGACCGCGTCATCGGCAATCCGCAGCATTTCTTCCGGGCCGACCGCAAGATCATCCACATCGACATCGACCCGTCGTCCATCTCCAAGCGGGTCAAGGTCGACGTGCCGATCGTGGGCTACGTCGGCGAAGTGCTCGACGAGATGCTGAAGCTGATTGAGAGCTCGCCGCAGCGGCCCGATCCGGTCGCCCTGAAGGCGTGGTGGAGCGAGATCAAGGAGTGGCAGCGCAAGGATTGCCTGCGCTACGACGCGAAGAGCGATCTCATCAAGCCGCAATACGTGGTGCAGAAGCTCTACGAGCTCACGAAGGGCGACGCGTTCGTCACGTCGGACGTGGGCCAGCACCAGATGTGGGCGGCGCAGTACTACAAGTTCGACAAGCCGCGCCGCTGGATCAACTCGGGCGGCCTCGGCACGATGGGCTTCGGCCTGCCGGCGGCGATGGGCGTGCGGCTCGTCAATCCCGGCGCCACGGTGGTGACGATCACCGGCGAGGCATCGATCCAGATGTGCATCCAGGAACTGTCGACCTGCAAGCAATATCACCTGCCGATCAAGATCGTGAACCTCAACAACCGCTACATGGGCATGGTCCGGCAGTGGCAGGAATTCTTCTACGGCAACCGGTACGCCGAGTCGTACATGGACGCGCTGCCCGACTTCGTCAAGCTCGCGGAGGCCTACGGCCACGTCGGCATGAAGATCGAAAGGCCCGGAGACGTCGAAGGTGCGCTCCGCGAGGCCCTGAAGCTCGAGGATCGGCTGGTGTTCATGGATTTCATCACGGACCAGTCGGAGAACGTGTTCCCGATGATCGCCGCGGGCAAGGGCCTGACCGAGATGATCCTGGCGGAGGAGCTATGAGCACCGCCGGGCCGTCCCAACGCGCTACCGGGCCGTTGCCATCGGGAGGAGGCTAGCCATGCGCCACATTCTTTCGATCCTGGTCGAGAACGAGGCCGGTGCGCTGTCCCGCATCGCGGGCCTGTTCTCGGCGCGCGGCTACAACATCGAATCGCTGACCGTAGCCCCGACCGAGGACCTGACGATGTCGCGGATGACCATCGTCACCGCCGGCTCCGACGACGTGATCGAGCAGATCACGAAGCAGCTGAACAAGCTCGTCGACGTCGTCAAGGTCGTCGATCTGACCGAGGGCAACCACATCGAGCGCGAGCTGATGCTGGTCAAGGTGCGCGCCGCCGGCAAGGATCGCGAGGAGATGAAGCGCCTCGCCGACATCTTTCGCGGCAATATCCTCGACGTCACCGACAAGAGCTATACGATCGAGCTCACCGGAACGGGCTACAAGCTCGACGCGTTCCTGCAGGCGATCGAGCCGGGCGTGATCCTCGAAACCGTGCGCACGGGCGCATCGGGAATCGGGCGCGGCGAGCGGATCCTGCGCGTCTGACGGCGCGTGGGTCCAATCGTCGCGCGAGCCCTGCCGCGTTGCGCGCAGCGTGACCCAACCACGGAGAAAACGATGAAAGTCTATTACGAAAAGGACGCCGACCTCTCGCTCATCAAGGGCAGGAAGGTCACGATCGTGGGCTACGGCTCGCAAGGACACGCGCACGCGCAGAACCTCAACGACTCGGGCATCAAAGTCACCGTCGGCCTGCGCAAGGATGGCGCCTCATGGGGGAAGGCGAAGAAGGCCGGGCTCAAGGTCGCCGCCGTCGAGGATGCCGTGGCCGGCGCCGACGTCGTGATGATGCTGATGCCCGACGAGCACATCGCCGCCGTGTATCGGGACGGAGTCGAGCCGCACATCAAGAAGGGCGCCACCCTCGCATTCGCCCATGGCTTCAACATCCACTACGGCCAGGTGGTCCCCCGCGCCGACCTCGACGTCGTCATGATCGCCCCGAAGGCGCCCGGGCACACGGTGCGCTCGACCTACGTCGCGGGCGGTGGTGTGCCGATGCTGATCGCCGTGCATCAGGATGCGTCGAAGAAGGCACGGGACGTCGCGCTCTCCTACGCGGCGGCCATTGGCGGGGCTCGCGCCGGCGTGATCGAAACGAATTTCCGCGAGGAGACCGAAACCGATCTCTTCGGCGAGCAGACCGTGCTTTGCGGCGGCCTGGTCGAGCTCATCAAGGCGGGCTACGAGACGCTCATCGACGCCGGCTACGCGCCCGAGATGGCGTACTTCGAATGTCTGCACGAGGTGAAGCTCATCGTCGACCTCATCTACGAGGGCGGCATCGCCAACATGAACTACTCGATCTCGAACAACGCGGAGTACGGCGAATACGTGACCGGCCCGAAGATCGTCACCGAGGATACGAAGCGCGCGATGCGCGACGCGCTCTCGCGGATCCAGTCGGGGGAATACGCGCGGGACTTCATCCTCGAGAACCGCGCCGGGGCGCCGATGCTGCGGGCGCGCCGCCGGCTGACGGCGGAGCATTCGATCGAGCAGGTGGGCGCCAAGCTGCGGTCGATGATGCCGTGGATCGGCAAGAACAAGCTCGTCGACCAGTCGCGCAACTGAGCGCGCCGCACCGTTGCACGCGGGGTCGAGGACATGGTGAAACGGCAGGCCGCGGAGCGGGCCGCGCGCTCCGACGGCAGGACGCAGTGAACAGAAACTACCCGCATCCGATCATCGCGCGCGAAGGCTGGACCTTCCTCGCGCTGTCGATCATCGCCGCGGTCGCGCTCTCGGCCGCCGGCATGTGGGTGCTCGCCGCCACCGCCTGGCTCGCCGTGATCTTCATCGCCCAGTTCTTCCGCGATCCGCCGCGCGAGGTGCCGCGTGCGCCCGATGCCGTGCTGTCGCCGGCCGACGGGAGGATCGTCTGCGTCGAGAAGGCGCGCGATCCCTATCTCGAGCGCGACGCTCTGAAGATCAGCGTGTTCATGAACGTGTTCAACGTGCACTCGAACCGCAGCCCCGTCGACGGCACGGTCGTCGCCGCGTGGTACCACGCCGGCAGTTTCGTCAACGCGGCGCTCGACAAGGCGTCGCTCGAAAACGAGCGCAACGCGCTTCACCTCAGGACCGCAGCCGGCCGGGACGTCACCTGCGTCCAGATCGCCGGCCTGATCGCGCGGCGGATCCTCTGCTACGTCAAGGCCGGCGACGCGCTCGCCCGCGGCCAGCGGTACGGCTTCATCCGCTTCGGATCGCGGGTCGACGTTTACCTCGCGCCGGACGCACGGCCCAAAGTCGCCATTGGCGACATCGTGTTCGCGACCGAGACCGTGCTCGCGGAGTTCGCGACCGGTTGACCGGCCCGCCTGCGGGAGCCGGCCTGCGCGGGTCAGGCCCCGAGGTCGTTTGTGCTACCTTTGCGCCGACATGGCGGATTTCGACACCCAGCGCTCGCTGCAGAAGAACCGGATCCGGCGGCGCGGCATCTATCTGCTGCCGAACCTGTTAACGACGGCCGCATTGTTCGCCGGCTTCTACGCGACCGTGCAGGCGATGAACCTGCGCTTCGGCCAGGCGGCGGTCGCGATCTTCGTCGCCATGGTGCTCGACGGCCTCGACGGCCGCGTCGCGCGGCTCACGCGGACGCAAAGCGCGTTTGGAGCCGAGTACGACAGCCTCTCCGATATGGTGAGCTTCGGCGCCGCGCCGGCGCTGATCGTCTATGAATGGGCGCTGAAAGGAATGGGCAACCTGGGGTGGATCGCCGCGTTCCTCTACGTCGCGGGTGCCGCACTGCGGCTCGCGCGGTTCAACGTCATGCTGGACGTCGCCGACAAGCGCTGGTTCACCGGCATCCCGAGTCCCGCCGCGGCAGCTCTGGTCGCGGGTTTCGTGTGGATCGTCGATGACCTCTCCATCGACCCGATCGGCCTTCGCTGGTGGGCCTGGGCGGTGACGCTCTTCGCGGGGCTCACCATGGTGAGCAACATTCCCTACTACAGCTTCAAGGCGATCAACCTCAAGAAAAGCGTGCCCTTTCTCGCGATCTTCGCGTTCGTGCCGGTCATCGCGCTGGTGTGGTACCAGCCGGCCATCGTGCTCTTCGCCGGATTCGTGGGCTATGCACTGTCGGGTTACGTCGCCGGAGCCTGGATGTGGTATGCGCGCCGTCGCCGGCGTGCCCTGCCGACGCCTCCGCAATGAAGTGTCGGTCGGTAGTGGTCTGAACCACTACGTGTTGGTCCAACCCCTTGCACCGGTTGCGTTCTTGCGGTTATAGTGCATTGCAATGAAGCGCTTCCACATCGATGGCCGTCCTGCGCTCCCCGCGCTGACCTCCCTGGCGGGCGGCCCGCTGCTGCTTCTGCTGCGCCCCGCGCGCAGATAACCATCCCCCTCTCCTTGCAGTGCTCGCGTCGTCCGACTTCGGGCGGCTGTGTTGTCTGACCATCTTGCGGAACGAGGAACCATCATGAAGCCCTACCCAGCGCGCAAGTACCGTCCCGTGGCGCCCGTGACGTTGCCAGAGCGGCAATGGCCAACGCGCATGATCGACGCAGCGCCGATCTGGTGCAGCGTGGATCTGCGCGACGGCAACCAGGCGCTGATCGAGCCGATGGACGCCGACCGCAAGCTGCGGATGTTCCGGCTGCTGGTGAAGATGGGCTACAAGGAAATCGAGATCGGCTTTCCGGCGGCATCGCAGACCGACTACGACTTCACGCGCAAGCTGATCGTCGAAGGACTGATTCCCGATGACGTGACGGTTCAGGTGCTGACGCAATCGCGCGAGGCGCAGATCGCGCGCACGTTCGAGGCGCTCGAGGGCGTCGAGCGGGCCATCGTCCATCTGTACAACTCGACGTCGACCACACAGCGACGCCTGGTGTTCGGTCTCGATCGCGACGGCATCAAGGGGATCGCGGTCGCCGGGGCGAAGCTCATCCGCGACGGTGTTGCGAAGCGCCCCGGAACGCAGTGGTTCCTCGAATACTCGCCGGAGAGCTTCACCGGCACCGAGCTCGATTTCGCCGTGGAAATCTGCGACGCGGTCACCGACGTCTGGTTGCCGACGCCGCAGCGAAAGACCATTCTCAACCTGCCCTCGACGGTCGAGCTCGCCACCCCGAACATCTACGCGGACCAGATCGAGTGGATGTGCCGCCACCTGGCGCGCCGCGACAGCGTCATCATGTCGGTGCACCCGCACAACGATCGCGGCTGCGGGATCGCGTCGGCCGAACTCGCGCTGATGGCAGGTGCGGAGCGGGTCGAAGGCTGCCTCTTCGGCAACGGCGAGCGCACGGGCAATGTCTGCCTCGTGACGCTCGGCCTCAACCTGTTCACGCAAGGCGTCGATCCCGGGATCGATTTCTCCGACATCCAGCAGGTGATACGGACGGTCGAGTACTGCAACCAGCTGCCCCTCGATCCGAGGCATCCTTACGGTGGCGAGCTCGTGTTCACGGCGTTTTCCGGCTCGCACCAGGATGCGATCAAGAAGGGGCTCGCCGCCCGCGCGAGAGAACTCGAGCGCGGCAACGTCGAATGGGACGTGCCTTACCTGCCGATCGACCCGGCCGATATCGGTCGCACCTACGACGCGGTGATCCGCGTGAACAGCCAGTCGGGCAAGGGCGGCATCGCCTATCTGCTCGAGCGGGACTACGGCCTTTCGCTCCCCCGCCTGCTGCAGATCGAGTTCAGCCAGGTGATCCAGCAGATCACGGACACGACCGGCAAGGAACTGACGTCTGCCGAGATCCGCGCGGCCTTCGATGAGGAATACGCCGCCGCCGCGGCGCCGATCGCCTTCATCGATCATCGCGCCCAGCACAGCGCGGCCGGCGCCGTCGAGCGCATGGTGGCGCGGCTCGCGATCGATGGCGTGGAAATCGAGTTGACAGGTTCGGGCAACGGACCCGTGGATGCGTTCGTCCATGCGTTGCGGGAAGGTGCCGGCTTCGACATCCATGTGCAGAATTACCACGAGCATGGTGTCGGCAGCGGCGAGGACGCCACGGCGGTCGCTTACGTGCAGCTGCGCATCGGCACCGATCGCACCGTGTATGGCGTGGGGTTCGACGTCAACATCGTGACCGCGACGCTGCGCGCCGTGGTGTGCGCAACGAATCGCGCCCTGCAGCGCAAGTGGCTGATGCGGCAGCCGGCCAGGCGCGCCGTGCCCGCCTAGCGCGAGGATGCACGCGCCGCAACCGGCCACCGGCGAGCAGGCGGCATTGCCGCCGGTGGTCCGGGTCGGCGGCTCCGACCTCGCCGTCTGGCCCGAGGGCCAGCGCATCGAGACGCTGTCGGCGCCGCTGATGGCGGTGACGCAGTTCGACGACCATCCGCGCTACCACGCGGACCTCGCCGCGACCGTTCTCGACATGGAACGCGATCCGGCGTGGCGCGACTGGATCTTCAAAGGCGGCTGCGGCATGAAAGTGCGCCGGCCCGATCGCTGGGGCCACGCCGCCGCCGAACTGATTCACGGCCGCGCGCTTTGTCTCGCGCATCGGGTCCTCTCACAACACGACGTCTACACCGACGACTGCTGGGCCAGCGTCTATCGCGACGGCCAGTATTGCCTGCCGCACAGCCACCTGCGCTCGAACGTGAGCATCGTCTACCTGCTGGACGCGGGCGATCCCGATCCGGACGACCCGATGGCGGGCAAGCTGGTGTTCGCGGATCCGCGGATCCCGTACTGCTGTCCGCATGAACCCGGCCGGGTGACAGGGCTCCTGGCGCCCGATATGCGGGCCGGGACGATGATCGTGTTCGCCAGCGATTATGTTCACGCCGTCGGCGCGTATCGCGGCGCCAGGCCACGCATGACAATGTCATGGAACGTGACGATCGAGCGCCTGCAGGGCGATGCGGCGGCCGTATGGACGTGACGCACTGCAACCACAAACGCTGCTGAGATGCCCGGTGCCCCGCCCGACCACGGGCTCGGCCGCTGCGCGTTGCACCGCAATATCGGTTAATATTCAAAGCTCCTGCTGGCTTTCGCCGGGGCCGACGTGGCTCCGCCGGGCGCCTCCCGTTGTCACGTTGCAGAGCGAGAAATTTCCGATGAGCACGCCCCACTTCGGCCCCGGCATCGAGATCACCGGCCGCATTCCGCCGGAGTTTGCCGAGATCCTGACCCCCGAGGCGGTCGCGCTCGCGGCCAAGCTCCAGCGAGCGTTCGGCGGCCGCCGGGCGGACCTCCTCGCCCGCCGCTCCCGGCGCCAGGCCGAATTCGATCGTGGGGCGCTGCCCGACTTCCTGCCGGAGACCCGCGCGATCCGGGACGGCGACTGGACGTGCGCGTCGATACCTCCGGACATCGTCGACCGCCGCGTGGAAATCACGGGACCTGTCGACCGGAAGATGGTGATCAACGCGCTCAACTCGGGCGCGAACGTGTTCATGGCCGACTTCGAGGACGCGAATACGCCGCGCTGGGACAACAACCTGCAGGGGCAGCGCAACCTCCGCGACGCGATCCGCCGCCACATCGACTACACGTCGGCGGAAGGCAAGGCGTATCGACTCAATCCGCAGACGGCCGTTCTGTTCGTCCGGCCGCGCGGCTGGCACCTGCCGGAAAAGCACGTGTTGATCGACGGCGCGCCCATTTCCGGCGGCCTCTTCGATTTCGCCCTGTATTTCTTCCACAACGCCCGGGAATTGATCGCGCGCGGCAGCGGTCCGTACTTCTATCTGCCGAAGCTCGAGAGCCATCTCGAGGCGCGTCTGTGGAACGACATTTTCGTCCTGGCGCAGGACGAGCTCTCCGTGCCCCGCGGATCGATCCGGGCGACGGTGCTGATCGAGACGCTGCTCGCGGCGTTCGAAATGGACGAGATCCTCTTCGAGCTGCGCGACCACTCGGCGGGACTCAACTGCGGACGCTGGGACTACATCTTCTCGTGCATCAAGAAGCTGCGCCACAACCCGTCGTTCTGCCTCGCGGACCGGGTCGAGGTCACGATGACGACGCACTTCATGAAGAGCTACGCGCTGCTGCTCGTCAAGACGTGCCATCGGCGCAACGTCCATGCGATGGGCGGGATGGCGGCGCAGATTCCGGTGAAGAACGACGAAGCGGCCAACGCCCAGGCCTTCGCGAAGGTGAAGGCCGACAAGGAACGGGAAGCCACGCAGGGCCACGACGGCACCTGGGTCGCGCATCCCGGCCTCGTTCCGATCGCGAAGGAGGCGTTCGACCGGCTGATGCCGATGCCGAACCAGATCGCGACGAAGAAGCGCGAGGACGTCAGTGTGGGCGCAGCGGATCTCCTCCAGTTCGAACCCGAGGCCCCCATCACGGAGAGGGGGCTGCGCCTCAACATCAATGTCGCCATCCAGTATGTCGGCGCGTGGCTCGTCGGCCAGGGTGCCGTGCCGATCTACAACCTGATGGAAGACGCGGCCACGGCCGAGATCTCGCGCTCGCAGGTATGGCAATGGATCCGCTCGCCGAAGGGCCGCCTCGACGACGGCCGCAAGGTCACCAAGGAGATGGTCGCCGCGATGATCCCCGAGGAGCTCGCGAAGATCCGCGACCTGCTGGGCCCGGCCTACGCAGCCGGCAAGTACGACGACGCGGCCGGCATCTTCGCCGAGCTCGTCGGCAACGACACGTTCGTCGAGTTCCTCACGCTGCCCGCCTACGAACGGATCGACTGACCCCGGCGGGGCCGCATGACCGGACGTTCGGGTGCGGTCCGCGACCGGCGTCCCGCGTTACGCGACACGGCAGGCCTCCTCGAACGCCAGGCGTGGCGCGCGCGGGCGCAGCTTCGACGCGTCGCCGTACCCGAGATTGCACAGGAAATTCGACTTGACGGCGCCCTCCGGGAAGAACTCGGCGTCGACCTTCGCGTTGTCGAAGCCTCCCATCGGGCCGCAGTCGAGGCCGAGCGCGCGCGCGGCGATGATGAGGTATGCCCCCTGCAGTGTTCCGCTCTGCATCGCGTTGCGGCGAATCAGATCCGGCTTGCCCAGGAAGTCGCTGCGCGCGTCGCGGTGCGGAACGAGGAACGGCAGCTTCTCGTAGAACTCGAGGTCGTAGGCAACGATCGCCGTGGCCGGCGCCGCCATCGTCTGCGCCACGTTGCCGGGGTCGAGCGCCGGTTTCAGGCGTTCCTTTGCCGCAAGGGATTTCACGAACACGATGCGGGCGGGACAACAGTTGCCGGAGGTGGGGCCCCATTTCAGCAATTCGTAGACCTCGCGCAGCGTCTCGTCGGCGACGACGCGAGTCGTCCATGCGCGATGCGTGCGGGCGGAGCGGAAAACCAGATCGACGGCAGCGGAATCGAGCGGCATGGAGGTTCCTTCGCGTGCCGCGACGCCGGCGTCGTCGTGAGCGTCGCGCGTGGTGGAGATGGCGGCCCTGGAGGCGACGATGGTACCAAGGGTGGCTCACGCCCCGACCGGGCGATCACTTCAAACTATCGACAGTATTGGTACAATCAATTGGACGTATCGAAACCCGGGCGCGCAGAATGGCGGAGCAGTCGGCAACGCAATGCGCCCGCGGTCGCGCGCCATCGCGCGAACCGCGGTGGATGACGGACGAGGTCAACTGAAGGAGAGGCACGATGAAGAGTCTCAACGGCACCAAGACGCACGACAATCTCAAGGCCGCGTTCGCCGGCGAATCACAGGCGAATCGGCGTTACCTCTATTTCGCGAACAAGGCCGACGTCGAAGGTCAGAACGATGTGGCCGCCGTGTTCCGGTCGACCGCCGAGGGCGAAACCGGGCACGCGCACGGCCACCTCGACTACCTCGCGCAGGTGGGTGATCCGGCAACCGGCCTGCCGATCGGCGCCACCCGCTCGAACCTCAAGGCGGCGATCGCCGGCGAAACGCACGAGTACACCGACATGTACCCGGGCATGGCCAAGGCGGCGCGCGGCGAAGGCTTCGACGAGATCGCCGACTGGTTCGAAACGCTGGCAAAGGCCGAGCGGTCGCATGCGAATCGCTTCCAGAAAGCTCTCGACGTATTGTCGGACTGAGGTTTTTCAGTTCGCGTTGAGCGTCGCATGAACGCGGCGCTCAACGCCCGGTTGATGCGTCGCCCGCAGGGCGACGCATCAACTTCCGTTGCTGCGATGAGGCGTTGACGTAGAATTCCGACGTTCACGCCTGCACGAACCCCCAGACCTCCGCCCGACTCCGCCATGACCGCCCGCGAAGGCAACCTGCAGGCGCCCACGCGCCATCCGCTGGAATGGCGGAACCCGGAGTTCTACGATCAGGCCGCGCTCGACAAGGAGCTCGAGCGCGTCTTCGACATCTGTCACGGTTGCCGGCGCTGCGTCAGCCTCTGTCAGTCGTTCCCCACGCTGTTCGATCTCGTCGACAACGGCAAGACGATGGAAGTGGATGGCGTGGCGAAGGAGGATTACGCCAAGGTCGTCGACCAGTGCTACCTATGCGACCTCTGCTACATGACCAAGTGCCCGTATGTGCCGCCGCATCCGTGGAACGTCGATTTTCCGCACCTTATGCTGCGCGCGAAGGCCGTCGGGTTCCGGCAGGGGAAGTCGCGCTGGCGGGATCGGGTCCTGACGAGCACCGACCGGATGGGCCGGCTCGCGACGATTCCCGTCGTCGTGCGGATGGTGAACAAGGTCAATGCGATGCCGACGGCGCGCAAGGTGATGGACAGGACCCTGGGTGTCGCGGAAGGCGCCGCGCTTCCCCCGTACAACGCCGCGCGCTTCCGGCAGACCGCGCGCACCTCCGTCGCCTGGCCGGTCAGAACCGGTGCGCGCACGCCCGGCAAGGTCGCGATCTTCGCGACGTGCTACGTCAACTACAACGAGCCCGGCATCGGCCACGACCTCCTGCGGGTACTGGAGCACAACGAGGTGCCGTACCGGCTCGTCGAGCAGGAGGTCTGCTGCGGAATGCCCAAACTCGAGCTCGGCGACCTCGATTCCGTGGAAACGCTCAAGAACATCAACATCGGCCCCATGGCCGCGCTGGCGCGCGCCGGCCACGCCATCCTGACCGCAGTGCCCTCGTGCACGCTCATGTTCAAGCACGAACTGCCACTCATCTTTCCGGACGATCCGGATGTCCTGGCCGTCGCCGAGGCGATGTTCGATCCGTTCGAGTACCTGGTGCTGCGCGACAAGGATGGATTGTTGCGCAAGGATTTCAAGACTCCGCTCGGCAAGGTCAGTTACCACATACCCTGTCACTCCCGCGTGCAGAACGTCGGTCAGAAGACGCGCGAGGTCCTCGAATGGATTCCCGACACCGCCGTCCACACGGTGGAGCGCTGCGCCGGACACGACGGCACGTACGGCGTGAAGCGCGAGTTCTTCGCGAACTCGATGAAGATCGGCAAGCCCGTCTTCCGGCAGATGGCCGAGACGGAACCCGACTTCGTCTGTTCCGACTGTCCGATCGCGGGCCGGCGCATCGTGCAGGGCATCGAAGCCGCCGGAGGTGCGCAACGGCCGCGCAAGGAACACCCGCTGACGCTGCTGCGCATGGCGTACGGGCTGTAGGACGCGCCGCCGGCGCGTCGAACCCACTTCGGAGGACACATTGCAATGGCGCATGAAGGCTATCACGAACCCATCGACCAGCTCTCTCCCGAGACCATGGACTTCCACCGTGCCGTCGTGTCGCTGATCGAGGAGCTCGAAGCCGTCGATTGGTACAACCAGCGCGTCGACGCGTGCACTGACCCGGAGCTCCGGGGCATTCTCGCGCACAACCGCGACGAGGAGATCGAGCACGCTTCGATGACGCTCGAATGGATCCGCCGCCGGAACGCGGTCTTCGACAAGGAATTGCGCGAGGCACTGTTCAAGACCGGTCCGATCACGGATCACGGATGAGGCTCGCCGTGGGTGCGATCAGCCGGGACAGTCTGCTCTCCCTCGAGGCGTACGCCAAGGCGCGCGGCGAGTTCCGCGAGCGTGTGCTCGCGCACAAGAAGGCGCGCACCGTGCATCTCGGCGACCACGTCACCTTGCTGTTCGAGGACGAGCTCACCGTGCGCTACCAGATCCAGGAAATGCTGCGGATCGAGAAGGTCTTCGAGGAGGCCGGCATCGAAGACGAGCTCGAGGCGTACAACCCGCTGGTGCCCGACGGCACGAACCTGAAGGCGACGATGCTGATCGAATACGAGGATCCGGACGAGCGGATCGCAGCGCTCGGGCGGCTGGTCGGGATCGAGCACCGTGTCTGGGTCGAGGTCGCGGGGCAACCCCGCGTGCATGCCATCGCCGACGAGGATCTGCCGCGCGAGACCGCGACCAAGACCGCGGCCGTGCATTTCCTGCGGTTCGAGTTGAATCCCGGGATGGTGTCCGCATTGCGGGGCGGCGCGGGCCTCGCCATGGGCGTCGATCACGCCGCCTACGGCGTCGTCGTCCCGGCCGTCGCCGCGGCGACGCGCGCGGCGCTCGCGGCCGATTTCGCCTAGGCGGCGTCCATCCGCAACGGACCGGGCGGATACGTCGCGGGACGCGCGGTCAGGACGGGTGCCCGGTCGCACGCCCCCAGGCGTCGCGGCCGATCGACCACACGCGGAATTCCTCCGGCGGACCGCCGCGATGCGGACGCATTTCCCGCCGCACCTCGGACATCCCGCACTTCGCCATGACGCGCCCCGACGCCGGATTTCGCGCGAGGTGCATCGCACGGAGGGTGTCGAGATCGAGGTGCGAGAACGCGAGCGCGATCACTGCGCGTGCCGCCGCCGTCGCGTAGCCATTGCCCCAGTACCGTCGACCCACCCAGTAGCCGAACGAATCGCCGTCGCTCGACGGCGCTGCAATGCCGATCGCGCCCACGAGTTGCCCGTCGCCGGCCCGCGTGATCGCGTAGGTGGGTGGCGCTCCGGCCGCTGCGGCCTCGCCGCATGCCGCGATCCAGGACTCGGCTGCTCCGGGCGGATAGGGATGCGGGATCAACGCGGTCATCCGCGCCACCTCCCAGTCGCCGCACAGTTCGCTGACGCGCGGCGCGTCCGTGTCCGCAAGCGCGCGCAGGACGACCGGATGGGACGCGATGTGCTCGGGCAGGGACAAAGGGCGCCGGATTCAGTGCGCGCACGGCCGCTTGGACACAGCTGCGGCGCACCGTGCGTCCCGCGGGGGGACAGCGAACCGTGTGAGCGCGGGGGCCATTCATCAGTCCCGGAAATTCCCGAACTGGACCGGGAAATCAGTGATCGACTTCTTGACCAGCGCGATCGCACCCTGCAGGTCGTCGCGTTTCGCTCCGGACACCCGCACCGCATCGCCCTGGATGGACGCCTGCACCTTCATCTTGCTGTCCTTGATCAGCTTCACCATCTTCTTCGAGAGTTCCTGCTCGATGCCCACGCGGATCGTCACGGCTTGCTTCACCTTGTTGCCGGAGATCTTCTCGATCGAGCCGTACTTGAGCGAGCGGATGTCCACGCCGCGCTTCGTGAGCTTGCCGGTGAGGATGTCGGTGACCTGTTTCAGCTTGAAGTCGTCGTCGGCGAAGAGCGTGAGTGTCTTGTCGGCGGGCTCGACGCGGGCGTCGGAGCCCTTGAAGTCGAACCGCGTCGAGACTTCCTTGTTGGTCTGGTCCACGGCATTGCGGACCTCGACCTGATTCACTTCGGAGACGATGTCGAACGAAGGCATGGTGGCGCCTGCAGGTGAAGTAACGGCCGCAGTCTACCGCCAACGGTCAGTCGGCGGAACGAGCCTCCGGGACGCCGACGTCGGCGCCGCACCTACGCGGTGAACCCGATCTTCTTGTGCGTGCCGTCGCAATACGGCTTGTTGCCGGACGCTCCGCAGCGGCAAAGAAAGGTCGTCGCGGCGGACGATGTGCGCCCGTTCGTCCCGATCACGGCGAGGGGTCCGGTCAGCATGAGCGGACCATTCGGGCGTGCCCGGATTTCCAGTCGGCCGCCGCCGACCGCCGCGGGCGGCGCCTCGCCTGCACGCAACGCGCCCTCGTCGGCGAATCCCAGCTGCACATGGCTGCCGTCGCAGAACGGCTTGTTCTGCGACCCGCCGCAGCGGCACAGCGCCATGCGGGTGTCGCGGAGCGCGATGCTGTCGTCCCCCGCCACCAGCGCGAGATCGCCGCGCAAGTACGTCGGGCCGCGCGCGGTGAGCGTGGCGGTGTTGGTCGCGGGCAATGGCGCAGCGATGCCCGCGGGGCGTTCGACCTGCAGCGCACCGCTTGGGCAGCGCTCCACGGCGGACTCCAGGGTGGCCGCGTCGGCCCCGTCCGGATTGATCCAGGGCTTCGCGCTCGAATCGAATACCGCGGGCAAGCCATGCACGCATGCGGCGGCATGGATACAGCGCTTCGCGTCGTAGGTGACGATTCCGCCGCGGCCTTCATAGCGATGCAATTTCGTCGGAGGGGTCATGGCGGTCGCTGCCTCGTGCACGAGTCGCTCCCCGCGGAGTCGACTCGGCTAGAATAACCCGATTTCACGTTGCCCGAGATCCCCCAAGCTCATGTCGCACATCCTGCAGGACCTTCCCGTCGGCCAGAAAGTCGGCATCGCGTTCTCCGGCGGTCTCGACACGAGCGCCGCGCTGCATTGGATGCGGGCGAAAGGCGCAATTCCGTACGCGTACACCGCGAATCTCGGCCAGCCGGACGAGCCCGATTACGACGAGATTCCCCGCCGGGCTCGCGCCTACGGCGCGGAGGCCGCGCGCCTCGTCGATTGCCGCGCGGCGCTCGTCGCCGAGGGTATCGCCGCGCTGCAGGCAGGCGCGTTCCACATCGCCACCGCCGGGCTCGGTTACTTCAACACCACGCCGCTGGGGCGCGCCGTCACCGGCACGATGCTGGTCGTCGCGATGCGCGAGGACGACGTCCACATCTGGGGCGACGGCAGCACGTTCAAGGGCAACGACATCGAGCGCTTTTATCGCTACGGGCTGCTCGCCAACCCCAGCCTGCGCATCTACAAGCCTTGGCTCGACGCGGCGTTCATCGACGAGTTGGGCGGCCGCAAGGAGATGTCGGAGTACCTGGACCGCGCCGGCTTCGGCTATCGGATGAGCACCGAGAAAGCGTATTCGACCGATTCGAACCTCCTGGGTGCCACGCACGAGGCGAAGGATCTCGAATTCCTGGACAAGGGCGTGAAGATCGTCGAGCCGATCATGGGTGTCGCATTCTGGCGCGACGACGTCGTCGTCAAGGCGGAGACCGTCTCGATTCGCTTCGACGAGGGACGTCCGGTCGAGCTCAACGGCATTGCGTTCACGGACGAGGTTGCGCTCGTGCTCGAGGCCAACGCGATCGGCGGCCGCCATGGCATCGGCATGAGCGACCAGATCGAGAACCGGATCATCGAGGCCAAGAGCCGCGGGATCTACGAGGCGCCGGGAATGGCGCTCCTGCACATCGCCTACGAACGTCTCGTCACGGGCATTCACAACGAGGACACGATCGAGCAGTACCGCGACAGCGGCCGCCGGCTCGGGCGGCTGCTCTACCAGGGACGCTGGTTCGATCCGCAGGCGATGATGCTGCGCGAGACCGCGCAGCGCTGGGTGGCGCGTGCCGTCACCGGCGAGGTGACGCTGGAGCTGCGGCGCGGCAACGACTACTCGATCCTCGACACCACGAGCCCTAACCTCACCTACCAGCCGGAACGGCTCACGATGGAGAAGGGCGAATCGTCGTTCACGCCGCAGGATCGAATCGGGCAGCTCACGATGCGCAACCTCGATATCGCCGACACGCGCGCCAAGCTCCTGACCTACATGAAGGCGGGGCTGCTGCGATCCGCTGCGGACTCGCCGCTGCCCCGGCTCACCGACCGCGATTCCGGATCGAAGCCATCCTAGTCGACCTTGAGGCCGAGTTTCCGGATCACCGGAGTCCAGGTCTCGATCTCGCGCTTGATCAGGTTGCCGAAATCCTCCGGCGTGCCGCCGATGAGGTCGAAGCCGGATGCGTGCATCTTCTCGACGACGTCCGGCTGCTTCAGGATCGCGTTCATCTCGGCGTTGAGCCGCGCGATGACGGCCTTCGGCGTGGCGGCGGGCACCATCACGCCGTTCCACGCGAGCGCCTCGAAGCCGGGATAGCCCGACTCCGCGATGGTCGGCAGGTCGGGCAGCAGCGGAAACCGCCTGGCGGTCGTGACCGCAAGCGCGCGCAGTTTGCCCGCTTGTATCTGGGCCTGCAACGGTTGCATCACCGCGAACATCGCCTGCGTTTCGCCCTGGATCGTCGCGGTCACCGCAGGGGGCGACCCGTTGAACGGAACGTGCACCGCTTCGAATCCGGCGACGGATTTGAGGAGCTCCATGTTGAGGTGCGATGAACTCCCGTTGCCGACCGACGCATAGGAAACCTTGCCCGGATTGGCCTTGGCCCAGGCCACGAATTCCTGCACGTTCTTCGCGGGCAGCCCCGCGTAGATCGCGAGCACGTTGGGCTGGCTCGAAGTGATGATCACCGGCGCCAGGTCCTTCGCGACGTCGTAGGGCAGTTTCGAGAGCAGCGGCCCGAAGGCGAACGGCCCGTTGAATCCCAGCACCATCGCGTACCCGTCCGGCGCCGCCTTCGCGATCTCGGCGGTGGCGACCGTGCCGCCCGCCGCGGGCTTGTTCTCGACGATGACCGGCTGGCCGATGCGGTCCTTGAGCCGGTCGCCGATGGTGCGGGCGAGCACGTCGAGCGAGCTGCCGGCCGGTGCCGCGACGAGGAACCGGATCGGCTTGTCGGGCCACGCCTGCGCAGCGGCGGGCATGGCCAAGGCTCCGATGACGAGCGCGGCGGCGGCGCGCCGGAGGAAGCGAAGCGTGCGGTTCTTCATGCGAGGTGTCCTTGGGTGAGCGCTAGGCAGCGGCATGGCCTACCGCTTCGATGTTGTGGCTTCGGCCGCGCGTTTCGCGCTTAGCATTCGCTTCGCTCATGTTAGCCTACGCCGCAACATCGATGCCGTGACACACGGCCTCGATGTTGTGTCCGTCCGGATCGAGCACGAACGCGCCGTAGTAGTCGGGATGATAGTGCGCGCGGAGGCCGGGCGGGCCGTTGTCGCGGCCGCCGGCCGCCATGGCCGCCTTGTAGAACGCATCGACCTGTGCGCGGGTCCGTGCACCTATCGCCACGTGGATCGGTGGCACGTTGGGCGCGCCCTCGCCGATCCAGAAGTCCGGCTTGGGGGCGACGCCGAATCCGGCGAACTGTTCGAACTCCATCAGCAATTCATAGCCCAGCGGGGCCAGCGCCGCGCGGTAGAACGCCTTGCTCTTCGCGATGTTCGCTACGCTGACGCCGGTGTGGTCGATCACGCTCGCCTCCTAGGATTCGATGCGGCCGCAGACGAGATACTCGAGCAGCGCCTTCTGTGCGTGCAGTCGGTTCTCGGCTTCGTCCCACACCACGGACTGCGGCCCGTCGATGACTTCCGCGGTGACTTCCTCGCCTCGGTGCGCCGGCAGGCAGTGCATGAACAGTGCGTCCGGCTTCGCCTGCCGCATCATGTCCCCGTCGACCCGCCACTGCGCGAAGTCGTGCATCCGCGCATCGTTCTCCGACTCGAAGCCCATGCTCGTCCACACGTCGGTCGTGACGAGATCGGCGCCGCGGCACGCGGCCCTCGGATCGGTGAACGATTCGAAATGGCCACGGCCGGCAGCGTCGGCCGCCGCGGGCTTCATTTCGTAGCCCGGCGGCGTCGAGACGCGCAGCGCGAAATCGAAGATGGCCGCCGCCTGCAGCCAGGTGTGGCAGACGTTGTTCGAATCGCCGATCCAGGCGACCGTCCGGCCGCGGATCGAGCCGCGGTGCTCGATGTACGTGTAGATGTCGGCGAGGATCTGGCAAGGATGGTATTCATTGGTGAGGCCGTTGATCACCGGGACCCGCGAATGCGCGGCGAAGCGCTCGATGATCGATTGCTCGAACGTGCGGATCATCACGACGTCGACCATCCGCGAGATCACCTGCGCGACGTCCTCGATCGGCTCGCCTCGCGAGAGGTGGGTGTCGCCGCGGTTGAGGTTGATCGCGATGCCGCCCAGTTGATTCATGCCCGCCTCGAACGACACCCGAGTCCGGGTCGACGCCTTCTCGAACACCATCGCGAGCGTGCGGTCGCGCAGCGGCTGGTAGAGCTCGTAGCGCTTGAACCGGTCCTTGATCCAGCGGGTGCGCGCGACGAGGTGCTCGAACTCCCCGACCTGGAAATCGCGGATCTGCAGGAAGTGCTTGGGCGGCGCGGCGGACATTGCGATCGGCAAAGGCGGCGACCACGCGACGGCGGGTCGAGCCGAGACTCTACCACGCGGCATGGCCATCGAATCCGGCCGGCATTCCGGTGCGTCGGGCTCGCCGCAAGAGCGCCGCCGGGCCGTCCCAAGGAGGAAGTGGGGCCTTACGCTACACGGCGCGCGCCGTCGTTGGCGGCGGTGTTCTGCAGAACCGGAGCGGGCGGCAGCGGGCGCGGCGCGACCTCGCCGGTGTCGATCGCGGGACCGGGTTCGAGGTGCATCTCGACCATGCCGTTCGCCCAGGCCGACTCCAGATTGTGCTCGATCCGCGACATCGCCTCGTCGTCGCTGCGGCGCAGGCGGCGGATGCCGTAGGCGCAGTTGCGCCCATGGAGTTTGGCCATGTAGAGCGCCATGTCGACGAGGCTGACGGCGCGTTCCCAAGGCAGGTGGATGTCCTCCGGCGGCAGCGGTATCGGCGCGTAGCCGATGGATGCCGTCACTCGGATGGAATTGCCATGGTAGTCGATCGGTTCACCCCCGATGGCGGTCATGACGCGCGCTGCGATCTCGTCGAGCTTGTCGGCGCTGGTCGTCGGCACGAAGACCAGGAACTCCTCGCCGCCCCAGCGCACGATCATGTCCGTTTCGCGCAGCGTGTCGCGCAGCCGCCGCGCCACGACCACCAGGACTGCATCGCCGGCCGCGTGGCCATACCGGTCGTTGGTCTGCTTGAAGAGGTCGATGTCGATCAGGAGCAGCGCGTGGATTGGCGTGTCCCGTTCGCCGGGGCGCCGGCGTTCGGGCGCTTCGGGCGCGTCGCGCATGAACTCCTGGAAATAGCGCCGGTTGTAGAGCGCGGTGAGCGGATCGCGGCTGCTGCGCACGCTCAATTCGCGGTTCTTCTGCGCGAGGAGGCCGTTGTTGACGCGCAGCCTCCGGTAGTACACCACGGTGACGAAGAGCGCGATCGCGAACACCACGGCGAACAGCCACCAGACACGTTCACGCAGCGACTGGTTTTCGAGTTCCGCCCAGTTGAGCGCGTTCTGGCGATTGAGCAGTTCGATTTCGCGGCGTCGCTTGTCCGACTCGTATTTCTCCTGCAGCTCGAGCACCGATCTCTGGTGCGCCGCACCCGCCATTTCCTCGTAGAGCTTGCGTTCGCGGTGGAAGAACGCAAGCGCGGTCCGGTAGTCCCCGGCCTTCTCGAGGTACTGGCCGTACTCGCCCAGGAGCGACGCGATTTCGGCGGTGGCGCCGGTGCGTTCGTATTCCGCGAGCGCCTCGTCCGCATAGCGCTTGCCTTCGCTCGCGCGGCCGAGGCCGAAGAGCGCGAACCCGATGTTCGCTTTGCTGGTGGCGATATAGCTGACGTTGTTGTAATCCGCGGCCAGGGAGAGCGACCGGCGCGAGAGCGCCAGGGCGTCGGCGAAATCCTTCCGCCGCAGCCTGATGTCCGCAAGATTGATGAGCGCGAGGCCTTCGCCTACGAGGGATTTCGACTTGCGGGCGAGGGCAAGCGCATCTTCCATCGCCGCGAGCTCGCGCGCCGGCTCACCCAGAATCTCGAGTGCCGCGGATTCCGCCATCCGCGCCTTCACCATCCCCGGCGTGCTTCCTGCGGTTTCGGCCAGCTGGTAGGCCGCAAGGCTCGCGTCCAGCGCGCTCTGCGGCTGTTTCAACTGCAGATACAGGTTGGACAACTGGTAGAGCGCTTCGGAACGGTGGAACGCGTCGTCGTCGCGCTCTGCCTGCGACAGCGCGTCCTGCAGGGCGCCGAGCGACTTCCTCGAGCTGGCCCCGGCTGCGCGCGGTGACGCCGATCGCCATCGCGGCCCAGTACGTGAGGTAGGGGTCGGGCGTGCTCCGCAGCAGCAGATGGGCCCCTTTGGCGAAAGCGTTCGCCTTGGCGGCGTCGCCCGCAAGCCATTCCGCGGCTGCGCGCACGAGCCTGGCGGTGGCGAGCAGGGCCTCGTCGGGACGATTGTGAGCTTCTCGTTCGAGTTGCTCGGCGAGCGCCAGCGCCTCCGCATGCTTACCCGCCGCCGCGAGCGCCTGCCCGTAGAGCGAGTAGACGTAGCGGCGCTCTACCGCCGGCGACGCGTCGGCACGCGCGAGGAGCGCCCTGAGTTCGTCTTGCGCCCGTTTCGGATAGCCGTAGAGGTACGTTTCGATCTCCCTCGCCTGGGCGTAGGGCGACTCCGCCGCATGGGCGGGGGATGCGGACGCGAAGATCGTGCCGAGTGCGATGCATGCGGCGACCACGACGCGGGCGGCGGCGGCGAGGCGCCCCGACCATCCGCCGGACCACGGCGAGCCCGGCCCTCCGGCGGCACCCGGCGCGCGCCGATCGAACGCCGCCGGTGCGCGGAACGCGGTCCCGGCGGCAACGTAGCGGGAAGTCAATGGCATGGGCACGAAGGCTCTCGGTAGCCACCACGCCGCAGCCGCGGGGCGATCGCCACATGCTGCCGGAGCGCAATCGCCACCTCGTCGCGACAAGGCAATGCACGGAATCAAAGCAATTGCCGTGCCCAGGAAGGCGACGGTCCAGCGCCGGTGCGGGCCGCTGCAATGTTGGTCTCCAGCAACGAAAAAGGGCGCCAGGAGGCGCCCTCGTCCGGATCCGGGATGCGGTCAGGCCATCGCCTTGATCGCATGCGCGAGGCGCGACTTCGTCCGCGACGCCAGGTTCTTGTGGACGATCTTCTTGTCCGCGATGCGATCGATCACGGCCTGCGACGACTTCAGCTTCTGCGTTGCCGCGGCCTTGTCGCCGCCCTCGATCGCCTTGCGGACCTGCTTCACGGCGGTCCGCAGCGATGACCTCAAGGCTCGCATTGTGCTTGTTGGTTTGCCCCGCTTGCCGGGCGCGCTTCCTTGCCTGGGCGCTGTTCGCCATGAGTCGAAATTCCTTCGCGAGTCTGGAGTAGCCGAAAAAGACCAAGCATAATAGCAGCTTACCGCACATCGCGCAATGGCGCCGGCCGTTGTGCGCCGTTCCGCCGGGCCCACCGCGAATGTCCCTCCCGACCCACCTTTCGTGCACGTCACGCGTGGCGGCCCTGCCGCGCGGCCGACGCACTTCGCGACCGTCGCCGGAGCGACGCGTTGAACCTGCTCCGGGCGCTGTCGACTGTCAGCGGAATGACGTTCCTGTCGCGCATCACCGGCTTCGCCCGCGAGAGCCTGAAGGCGGCGGCGTTCGGCGCCGGAATGCAGATGGACGCGTTCGAAGCGGCGTTTCGCCTGCCCAACATCCTGCGCCGATTGTTTGCCGAAGGCGCCTTCTCGCAGGCCTTCGTCCCGATTTTCGCGGAGTACCGCCGGAACCGCGGGGACGACGAGACGCGCGCGCTGGTCGGCCGCGTCGGCACGCTGCTCGCGCTGGTGCTCCTGGCGCTGACGGCCGTCGGCGTGCTGGCGGCGCCGTGGCTCGTCTATGCGCTTGCGTCGGGATTCGCGCGCACGCCCGGCAAGGTCGAGCTGACGGCGGAAATGATCCGCATCGTCTTTCCCTATCTTCTCTTCGTGTCGCTGGTGTCGCTCGCGGGAGGCGTGCTCAACGTCTACCGCCAATTCGCCATTCCGGCGTTCACGCCGGTCCTGCTCAACGTCGCGATCATCGGCGCGGCGTTGTTTCTCGCGCCGTATTGCGATCCGCCGGTCAAGGCGCTCGCGTGGGGTGTGCTCGTCGGCGGCATCGCGCAACTCGCGCTGCAGATTCGACCGCTCGCGAAAATCGGGATGCTGGGCAGGCCGCGCTTCGACTGGCGCGACGAAGGGCGTCCGCCGCGTGCTACTGGCGATGGGACCGGCGGTGATCGGAGTGTCGGCGGCGCAGATCTCGGCGCTCATCAACACGCAGCTCGCCGCGGCGCTGGGCGACGGCCGCATCTCGTGGATCACCTACGCCGACCGCCTGATGGAGTTCCCGAGCGCGCTCCTCGGGGTCGCGCTGGGCACGGTGCTCCTGCCGTCGCTCGCGAAACTGCACGCCGACGCCAAGCCGGATGACTACACGGCGCTGCTGGACTGGGGGCTGCGCCTCGCGTTCATGCTGGCGCTGCCGGCGGCCGTCGCGCTGTGGGTGCTGTCGATTCCGCTCGTGTCGACGCTCTACCAGTATGGCCAATTTTCGGTCAACGACGTGCTGCAGACGCGCACGGCATTGCTGGGCTACAGCGTGGGCCTTCTCGGGCTCATCGTGGTGAAGATCCTCGCGCCGGGGTTCTACGCGCGCCAGGCGATGGCCACGCCCGTGAAGATCGCGTTCGCGACCGTGCTCGTCTCGCAGTCGCTCGCCCTCATCCTGATGCAGACCCCGTTGGGTCACGCGGGCCTGACGCTGTCGACGTCGATCGGCGCCTGCTTCAACGCGGGACTCCTGTTCTGGTTCCTGCGCAAGCGCGGCATCTACACGCCGGTCGCGGGCTGGCCGCTCTTCGTCGCGAAGCTCGTCGTCGCGCTGTTCGCGCTCGCCGCGGTGCTGCTCTGGCTCGGCGGCCCGGCGTCGTTCTGGCTCGCGGCCACGCTCTGGGAGAAGGTCGGCCGACTCGCCGGCGTCTGCGTGGCGGGCGCCGGCGCCTATTTCGGCGCGCTGTGGCTGCTGGGATTTCGCGTCGCCGACTTCAATCGCCAGGACATCGCCGCCGACGGCGCCGCGGCGACCGAACGCCGAGCTCGGGACGAGTCTAGTCCGTCCGGCTCCCCTTGCGGTAGGGGCAGCGCGGCTTCACGCACTCGGCGTAGAGGTAGAGCGCGTGCCCGGAAATCTCGAAGCCGCGCTCGCGTGCAACCGCATTCTGCCGCTTTTCGATGGCCGCGTCGTAGAACTCCTCGACGCGGCCGCACTGAAGGCAGACGAGATGGTCGTGATGGTGGCCCTCGTTCAATTCGAACACGGCCTTGCCGGAGTCGAAATGATGGCGGACGAGAAGGCCGGCCTGCTCGAACTGCGTCAGCACGCGGTAGACGGTGGCGAGGCCGATGTCCGGCCCTTCGGCCAGAAGCTTCCGATAGACGTCCTCGGCCGTGAGGTGCCGCACCTTCGACGATTCGAAGATGCCGATGATCTTGAGCCTCGGCACCGTGGCCTTGAGGCCGGCGTCTCTTGAGGCCTTTCGGCGAGGCGGCGTTGGTCGGCGGCACGGGGTCTTGGTCGGGAACGGGATGGCGCGGGCGCGCGGGGCGCGGCGGAAATTCGGCCGCGCCGAGAGCCACGGCTATAATAGCCAATTACCCGCCATATTCACAGGCAAGTGCGTTGATCCCCCCGACTTCCCGGCCTTCGGCCCGCCTCACCCGCGGCGCGATGATCGCCGCGATTCGCGCTGCTCGCCGCAGGCTGCCAGACGATCGACACGTACATGCCGACGCTGCGCTCGTGGGGCGTCTACATGCTCGACATCAACCAGGGCAACTACCTGTCCCAGGACATGGTGGACAAGCTCAAGGTCGGCCAGACCAAAGCGCAGGTGCGCCAGCAGCTCGGCACGCCGCTCGTCGTCAGCGTCTTCCGCGATAACCGGTGGGACTACGTCTACGAGTTCACGCGGCAGGGCCTCGTCCGCGAGCACCGGACGTTCACCGTCTACTTCGTCGACGACAAGCTCGCGCGCTGGGAGGGCGACGAAATGCCGATCTCGATCGCCGAGCTCAACAAGTCGGCCGCGGCGATCACCGCCGGCGAGGGCGCGTGGTCCGATCCGCGCTCGTGGTGGGAGCAGCTGCTCGACGTCTTCAAGAAGTAATGACGGCGGTGCGGATCGCCGTCGCGGGCGCCGGCGGCAAGATGGGCCAGGCGCTGATCGAAGCGGTCCTCGCGGATTCCGGCAGCGCGCTCGTCGCCGCCATCGACGTCGCGGGGAGCGCCGTTGTCGGACGCGACGCCGGCGAGCGGTTCGGCCGCGCGACCGGCGTGACGGTGGGTGCCGATGTCGATGCTGCGGCGCGGGCCGCCGACGTGATGATCGATTTCACGCGTCCCGAGGGCAGCCTCGCCCATCTCGCGGCGTGCGCGCGCCACGGGACCGGCGCCGTGGTGGGCACGACGGGCTTCTCCGAGCGCGCAGAAGGCGGAGCTCGCCGGTGCACGCGGCGCGGATTCCCGTCGTCTTCGCGCCGAACATGAGCGTCGGCGTCAATGTGCTGCTCGCGCTGGTCGAGTCGGCCGCTCGGCAGCTCGGTCCCGCGTACGACGTCGAGATCGTCGAGATGCACCACCGGCACAAGGTCGATGCGCCGTCGGGCACCGCGCTCGGTCTCGGCGAGGCGGCCGCGAAGGGCGCCGGGCGCACGCTCGCCGAATGCGCCGTCATGGCGCGCCAAGGGGTCACCGGCGCGCGCGCGGAAGGCACGATCGGCTTCGCCGCGCTGCGCGGCGGCGATGTCGTCGGCGAGCACACCGTGATCTTCGCCGGCGCCGGCGAGCGGATCGAACTCGCGCACAAGGCGACGTCCCGGCAGAACTTCGCCGCCGGCGCGCTGCGCGCCGCGCACTATGTCGCCGCGCGCCGCGCCGCGGGCGCCACCGGCCTCGCCGACATGCGGGACGTTCTGGGACGATGAACGGCCCACGCTCACTACGTTCGCTGCCCCCCGAGGGGGCGCACAGTGCGCTTCGGGCGGCCGTGCGCGCACTGAGAACGGCAACGGCGAATCCCTTCGATCTCACCGGCACGCGTGCGCTCGTCACGGGCGGCGGCTCGGGGCTGGGCCTGGCGATCGCCCGCGGCCTCGGACGCGCAGGTTCGCACGTCGTGCTGAACGGGCGCAACCGCGACAAGCTTGCGCGCGCGGCGCAGGCGCTGGCGGCCGAAGGCATCGCCGCCGAGCATCGCGCCGTTCGACGTGACCGACGCCGCCGCGGTTGCGCAGTGCCGTCGCGGAGGTCGAGCGCGGCGTCGGCGCGGTCGACATTCTCGTCAACAACGCGGCCATGAACCAGCGGAAGCCGCTCGAACAATTCACGCCGGACGAATGGCGGGCGCTGATGGCGGCGAATCTCGACGGTCCGTTTCTCGTCACGCGCGCGCTGCTGCCGGCCATGAAGGCGCGCCGACGCGGCAAGATCGTCAACGTCTGCTCGCTCGCGGCCGACCTCGGACGGCCGCACATCGTCCCCTATGCGGCCAGCAAGGGCGCGCTGCGGATGCTGACGCGGGCGCTCGCCGTGGAGCTCGCGCCGTCGAACATCCAGGTGAACGGCATCTCGCCGGGATTTTTCAAGACCGAGATGAATGCACCGCTCATCGCCGACGCGGAGTTCTCGGCCTGGGTCGCGCGCCGCACGCCGGCGGGTCGATGGGGCGAGCCGCCCGAGATTGCCGGTGCGGCCGTGTTCCTCGCGTCGTCCGCAGCGGACTACGTGACCGGCCACGTGCTCTACGTCGACGGCGGCTTTTCGGCGGCGTACTGACGTCCGGCGGCGCAGCCCTTGCGCGGTTGTGTCGCCACCCCCCCGCCGGTATAATCACATGCTTTGAAGCGGGAACGGCTGCGGGTGACGCTGGCGTTCCCGCTTCGCACGTCCGGACCCCGGCAAGCCGCTCCCGCAGCGATTCGGGGGTCGATCGCGCCACGCCATGCCCGCCTCCGACTTCAGCTGCCGCCAACGCCGCCCCCCCGCGCTCTTCGCCGCGACCGCACCTGCCGTTCTGGCCCTCGCCGACGGCACGGTGTACCGCGGCCGGGCGATCGGTGCCCCGGGTGCCTCGGTCGGCGAAGTCGTGTTCAACACCGCGATGACCGGTTATCAGGAGATCCTGACGGATCCGAGCTATGCCGGCCAGATCGTCACGCTCACGTATCCGCATATCGGCAACGTCGGCGTGAACCCGGAGGACGTCGAATCGCGCCGCCCGTTCGCGGCGGGACTCGTCATTCGCGATCTGCCGCGACTGGCCTCGAATTTCCGTTCGACGGGCGATCTCGGCGCGTATCTTGCCGCCAACAACATCGTCGGGATCGCCGACCTCGACACGCGGGCGCTGACCCGACGCTTGCGCGAGCGGGGTGCGCAGAACGGATGCGTGCTCGCCGCGCCGAACGGGCGCGACGCCGGCGTGGCCGAGCGCGCGTCGAGCGGGCAAGGGCGGCGCCCTCGATGGCCGGGCAGGATCTCGCGAAGGTGGTGAGTTGCGCGACACCCTATGAGTGGACCTCCGGCGCATGGGCGCTCGGTGTGGGCTACGGATCTGCGCACCCGTCCCGCTTTCACGTGGTCGCCTACGACTTCGGCATCAAGCACAACATCCTGCGCCTTCTCGCCGAGCGCGGATGCCGCTGACCGTGGTGCCCGCAGAGACCCCGGCGGAGTCCGCGCTCGCGCTCGCGCCCGACGGCGTCTTCCTGTCGAACGGTCCGGGCGACCCGGAGCCGTGCTGCTTATGCGATCCGGGCGATCGCGACGATTGTCGATGGCGGGTCTGCCGACCTTCGGCATCTGCCTCGGCCATCAGCTGCTGGCGCTGGCGTCGGGCGCGCGCACGCTGAAGATGAAATTCGGCCATCACGGCGCGAACCATCCGGTGCAGGACCGCGATACGGGCCAGGTGCTCATCACGAGCCAGAACCATGGCTTCGCCGTCGACGCGGCGACGCTGCGCGCCAACACGCGGGTCACGCACGTGTCGCTGTTCGACGGCAGCCTGCAGGGCATCGCCCGCACCGATCGCCCGGCGTTCGGCTTCCAGGGGCACCCGGAAGCGAGCCCCGGTCCGCACGACCTCCGGCATCTCTTCGACCGCTTCGTGAAGATGATGGACAGGAAGGCGCTGCCAGATGCCTAAACGGACCGACATCGAATCGATCCTGATCATCGGCGCCGGCCCGATCATCATCGGGCAGGCGTGCGAGTTCGACTATTCGGGCGCGCAGGCGTGCAAGGCGCTGAAGGAGGAGGGCTACCGGATCATCCTGGTGAACTCGAATCCGGCGACGATCATGACCGACCCGGAGATGGCCGACGTCACCTACATCGAGCCGATCACCTGGCCGATGATCGCCAAGATCATCGAGCGCGAGCGCCCCGATGCGCTGCTGCCCACGATGGGCGGGCAGACCGCGTTGAATTGCGCGCTCGATCTCGCGCGCGAAGGCATCCTCACGCGTTTCGACGTCGAGCTGATCGGCGCGTCGAAGAAGGCGATCGACAAGGCCGAGGACCGCGAGAAGTTCAAGGCGGCGATGACGCGCATCGGGCTCGGTTCCGCGCGCTCGGGGATCGCGCACAACCTCGACCAGGCGCTGGCGGTGCAGCAGGACATCGGCTTTCCGGCCGTGATCCGGCCGTCGTTCACGCTGGGCGGCACCGGCGGCGGCATCGCCTACAACAAGGACGACTTCGTCGAGATGTGCAAGCGCGGCCTCGCGCTCTCGCCCACGCACGAGCTCCTGATCGAGGAATCGCTCCTCGGCTGGAAAGAGTTCGAGATGGAGGTCGTGCGCGACCGCAAGGACAACTGCATCATCGTCTGCTCGATCGAGAACCTCGACCCGATGGGGGTGCACACGGGCGACTCGATTACCGTCGCGCCGGCGCAGACTTTGACGGACAAGGAATACCAGATCATGCGCGACGCGTCGATCGCCGTGTTGCGCGAGGTCGGTGTCGACACCGGCGGGTCGAACGTGCAGTTCGCGATCGATCCCGCCGACGGGCGCATGATCGTGATCGAGATGAATCCGCGCGTGTCGCGCTCGTCCGCGCTGGCGTCGAAGGCCACCGGCTTTCCGATCGCCAAGGTCGCGGCCAAGCTCGCGGTCGGCTATACGCTCGACGAACTCAGGAACGACATCACCGGCGTGGACGCCACACCGGCGTCCTTCGAGCCGACGATCGACTATGTCGTCACCAAGGTGCCCCGTTTCGCGTTCGAGAAGTTCAAGCAGGCGGACGACCGGCTCACCACGCAGATGAAATCCGTCGGTGAAGTGATGGCGATCGGGCGCACGTTCCAGGAGTCGCTGCAGAAGGCGCTGCGCGGGCTCGAGACCGGCGTCGACGGCTTCAATCTCAAGACCGTCGATCCGGACAAGATCGGCGACGAGCTCGCGTACCCGCGCGCCGAGCGGCTGTGGTACGTCGCCGACGCGTTCGGCGTCGGGATGTCGATCGAGGAGATCCACCGGCACACGAAGATCGATCCGTGGTTCCTGGCGCAGATCAAGGAGATCGTCGACGTCGAGTTGCGGCTGGAGCAGCGCTCGCTCGCCGAGCTTTCGCGGCGAAGACCTCCGTGCGCTGAAGCGCATGGGGTTCGCCGACCGGCGGATCGCCCACCTCCTCAAGACGGACGAGGGCACGGTGCGCGCGAGGCGGCACGAGTTCGGCATTCGCCCGGTCTACAAGCGGGTGGACACCTGCGCAGCGGAGTTCGCCACCCAGACGGCCTATCTGTACTCGACTTATGAGGAGGAATGCGAAGCGGCGCCGACCGACCGCAAGAAGGTGATCGTGCTGGGCGGCGGGCCCAACCGGATCGGGCAGGGGATCGAGTTCGACTACTGCTGCGTGCACGCCGCGATGGCGCTCCGCGACGACGGTTACGAGACGATCATGATCAACTGCAATCCGGAGACGGTGTCGACCGACTACGACACGTCCGACCGCCTGTACTTCGAGCCGTTGACGCTCGAGGACGTGCTCGAGATCGTCCACGTGGAAAAGCCGTTCGGCGTCATCGTCCAGTACGGCGGCCAGACGCCGTTGAAACTCGCCCGCGATCTCGCGCAGAACGGCGTTCCGATCATCGGCACGTCGCCCGACATGATCGACATGGCCGAGGACCGCGAGCGCTTCCAGCAGATGCTGCACCGGTTGCAGCTGCGGCAACCGCCGAATCGCACCGCCCGCACCGAGGAAGCCGCGATCGGCGCCGCGGACGAGATCGGCTATCCGCTCGTCGTGCGGCCGTCCTACGTGCTGGGCGGCCGGGCGATGGAAGTCGTCCACGACCGCCGCGATCTCGAGCGCTACATGCGCGAGGCGGTCAAGGTGTCGAACGATTCGCCGGTGCTGCTCGACCGCTTTCTCAACGACGCGATCGAGGTCGATGTCGACGCGCTCTGCGACGGCGAGACCGTCGTGATCGGCGGCATCATGGAGCACATCGAACAGGCGGGCGTGCACTCGGGCGATTCCGCGTGCTCGCTGCCACCGTACTCGCTGTCGGAGGCAACACAGGATGAGCTCCGCCGGCAGACGGCGGCGATGGCGCACGGTCTTTCGGTCGTCGGCCTGATGAACGTCCAGTTCGCGATCCAGCAAGGGCTGATCTACGTGCTCGAGGTCAATCCGCGCGCGTCGCGCACCGTGCCGTTCGTGTCGAAGGCGACGGGCCGGCCACTCGCGAAGATTGCCGCCCGGTGCATGGTCGGTCAGTCGCTCGCGGCGCAGGGCATCGCCGGCGAGGTCGTCCCGCCGTACTTCTCGGTCAAGGAAGCCGTCTTTCCGTTCATCAAATTTCGCGGCGTCGACACGATCCTCGGTCCCGAGATGAAGTCGACGGGCGAAGTGATGGGCGTCGGCGAGACGTTCGCGGAAGCGTTCCTGAAATCGCAGCTCGCCGCGGGCGTCAGGCTGCCCGCGGTTGGCAAGGTGTTCATCAGCGTGCGGGACGCCGACAAGCCGCGGGCGATCGAGCTCGCGAAGCTGTTGGCTGGGCTCGGCTTCTCCATCGTCGCCACCCGCGGCACGGCCGCCGCGCTCGCGGGCGCCGGCGTGGCGGTGACGCCCGTCAACAAAGTGCACGAGGGCCAGCCGCACATCGTGGACATGATGAAGAACGACGAGATCGCGCTCGTCGTCAACACGGTGCAGGAGAAGCGCTCGGCGATCCAGGACAGCTACCAGATAAGACGCGAGGCGCTGAACGACGAGATCCCGACCTACACCACGCTGGCGGGAGCCCGCGCCGCCGCGCTGGGAGTGGCCGGAATGCGCGAGCTCGTTCCGTACGCGATCCAGATGTTGCACCAGCGCCTCCACTGACGCCATGCGGACCGAGGGTTCCGCCGGCGTCGCTTACTTGGGTAACGTGACATGACGAAGAAAGTTCCGATGACCGTCGAGGGCGCCAAGCGCCTGAAGGCCGAGCTGCACCGTCTGAAGACCGTCGACCGGCCGGCGGTGATCTCCGCCATCGCCGAGGCGCGCTCCCACGGTGACCTGGCCGAAAATGCCGACTACGACGCGGCGAAGGAGCGGCAGGGATTCATCGAGGGCCGGATCGCGGAAGTCGAGCGGCGGCTCGCGCATGCGCAGGTGATCAATCCGGCGGAAATCGACGCCGATGGCCGCATCGTGTTCGGCGCGACGGTCGAGCTTGCAGACGCCAAGACGGACGACCACGTGACTTACCAGATCGTCGGCGACGACGAGGCCGACCTGAAGCACGGCAAGATTTCGGTGAGCTCCCCGATCGCCCGGGCGCTGATCGGCAAGGTCGAGGGGGACACGGCGGAGGTGCATGCGCCGGGCGGCGTGCGCGAGTACGAAATCCTGGCGGTGCGCTACGGCTGACGTTCGACCCGCTTCGGCGAACCGCGCGGCATGTGGGCCATGCCCCGCGCCGGCTCCTCGCCGCAGCGGAACTGCGTCGGTCGAAATTCGTGCTGATCCAAGCGGGACTCCGGCCACACCACGAAGTCCGAGTGGGGTACCGAGGACGGCGGGGTGTGGCCGGAGTCCCGTGGACGACTCGCGCCGCCGAGTCAGCGCGCCTTGCGGCGGCGGCGCGCCCCGGACGCTCCTACACGGCTCGACGCGGACTTGCCGTGCGGCGGTGGCGGTCGCCGCGATGCGGGCTTCGCACCGGCGGATCCACGGGACTTCCGCGTGGCGGAGGGCAGGCCCTCGATCACGCTGCGTCCGCGGCGTGGCGCCCGATTCGCGACGGTGGACGCACCTGCGCGCGGTGACGAGGACGCTGCCTTCCGCGTACCGGTCGTGCCGCCATCGGTCTTCTTTGCGCGGGCCCGCCGCTCCGGCCGTCGCACCACCGGCTCGGGTTCGGGCGGCGGGGCGGGCCGCCATATCGTCAGGATCTTGCCGAGATGCTGCACCGGCGCCGCGTCGAGGTCCGCGCATATCGTGGCGAGCAGCGTGTCCCGCTCGCTGCGCTCGTCGCTGAACACGCGAATCTTGATCAATTCATGGGCCAGCAGGTTGACGTCGATTTCGTGCAGCACCGCGGGTGTGAGCCCATGATGACCGATGGCGACGACCGGATGCAACGAATGCGCCTTGGCGCGAAACGCGCGGCGCTCCGCGGGTGTTAGAGTTCGCATCGCATCATTTTACGCGACACTCCCTTCGACTGCCCGCCATGGCCGGCAAGACCACGAAGAAGAACAAGTTCGTCAAGGCGTGGATGGCGGAGCACGTCAACGACCCATGGGTCAAGGAAGCCGCCCGGCTCGGCTACCGTTCGCGCGCCGCCTTCAAGCTCATCGAGCTTGCCGAAAAGGACAGGCTGCTCCGGCCGGGCATGCGGATCGTCGACCTGGGCGCGGCGCCGGGAAGTTGGACGCAGGTGCTGCGCGAGCGGGCGGGGCCGACGGCTTCGATCGTGGCGATCGATCTGCTGCCGATGACGCCCATTGCCGGCGCGACACTCGTGCAGGCCGATTTTCGCGAGCAGGACGGCCTCGAGCAACTCGAACGTGCCCTAAAGGGTCACAAGCTGGACCTTGTGGTTTCGGATTTGTCCCCCAATCTGTCGGGCGTGGAGGCCGCGGACCAGGCGCGATCGGTGCATCTCGGCGAGCTCGCGCTCGAATTTGCCGCGGCGTGGCTGCAACCAGGAGGCGATCTCGTCGTCAAAGCCTTCCAGGGCGAAGGCTTCATGGCGTTGCGGCGCGCGATGGAGGAACGGTTCACCAAGGTCTACGTGCGGAAACCCCAGGCGTCGAGAGACCGAAGCCGCGAAGTCTACGTCGTCGCAAAGGGCCGCAAGATCCGACATTTGCCCTGATTTGCGCCGGCTTGTCGCCATAGGGAGACAGCGGACTGGCATGAAACTCGCTGGTACACCGGCGACAGGTTAGAATTGCAACCCCCGCCACCGTGACCCGAACGGGCCATGGCGACGGCAAAAGGTAAGCGGGTGGGCGGCAACCCGGGATGATCGCCGCGAGGAGCACCATTGAACAACTTGCTCAAGAATGTCGGCATCTGGCTCGTCATCGGTCTCGTCGTACTGACGGTGGTCAAGCAATTCGACGCACGCCAGGGGCCCAAGGATTCGGTCTCCTATTCCGAGTTCATGGACCGGGCCAAGGCCGGCAGCGTCGAATCGGCGACGGTCGAGGGACGTACGATCAAGTGGGTCTCGGCCGACAAGAAGCGGTTCGTCACCTACAGTCCCGGCGACATCTGGATGGTCGGCGACCTCGTCAGGTACGGCGTCAAGGTCGAGGCCAAGCCGGAGGAGGAGCAGAGCTTCCTCGCCCAGATCTTCATTTCGTGGTTCCCGATGCTGCTCCTGATCGGCGTGTGGATCTTCTTCATGCGCCAGATGCAAGGCGGCGGGCGCGGCGGCGCCTTCTCGTTCGGCAAGAGCAAGGCCAAGATCCTCGACGAATCCAACAACACCGTCACCTTCGCCGACGTCGCCGGCTGCGACGAGGCGAAGGAGGAAGTGAGCGAGATCGTCGAGTTCCTGCGCGATCCGTCCAAGTTCCAGAAGCTGGGCGGGCGCATTCCGCGGGGCGTGCTGATGGTCGGCAGCCCGGGCACGGGCAAGACACTGCTCGCCAAGGCCATCGCCGGCGAGGCGAAGGTGCCGTTCTTCTCGATCTCGGGCTCCGACTTTGTCGAGATGTTCGTCGGCGTCGGCGCGGCGCGCGTGCGTGACATGTTCGAGCAGGCGAAGAAGAACGCGCCGTGCATCGTGTTCATCGACGAGATCGACGCCGTCGGACGACAGCGCGGCGCGGGGCTCGGCGGCGGCAACGACGAGCGCGAGCAGACACTGAACCAGCTCCTGGTCGAGATGGACGGTTTCGAGGGCAACGCCGGCGTGATCGTGATCGCCGCGACCAACCGGCCCGACGTGCTCGACCCGGCGCTGATGCGACCGGGCCGTTTCGACCGCCAGGTCGTCGTGCCGCTTCCCGACATCCGCGGCCGCGAGCAGATCCTGCTCGTCCACATGCGCAAGGTGCCGATGGCGACCGACGTCAAGGCCGAGATCATCGCCCGCGGCACGCCGGGCTTCTCCGGCGCCGACCTCGCCAATCTCGTCAACGAGGCGGCGCTCTTCGCCGCCCGGAAGAACAAGCGGCTCGTCGACATGGACGACTTCGAAATGGCCAAGGACAAGATCGTGATGGGCGCCGAGCGGCGCTCGATGGTCATGCCCGAAGCCGAGCGGCGCAACACCGCGTACCACGAGTCCGGGCACGCGATCGTCGCGCGGCTCCTGCCGAAGACCGACCCCGTGCACAAGGTCACGATCATCCCGCGCGGCCGTGCGCTCGGCGTGACGATGCAGCTGCCGGAGCAGGATCGCTACAGCATGGACCGCGAGCACATGCTGAACGTGATCGCGGTGCTGTTCGGCGGCCGGATCTCCGAAGAGCTCTTCATGAACCAGATGACCACGGGCGCGTCGAACGACTTCGAGCGCGCGACGCACATCGCCCGCGACATGGTCACGCGCTACGGCATGTCCGACCTGATGGGTCCGATGGTCTACGGCGAGAACGAGGGCGAAGTGTTCCTCGGCCGGTCGATCACCCGCACCGTCAACATGTCGGAAGAGACGATGCGCAAGGTCGACGGCGAGATCCGCAAGATCATCGACCAGCAGTACGCGGTGGCGCGGAAGCTGCTCGAGGACAATCGCGACAAAGTCGAGGCGATGGCCGCCGCGTTGCTCGAGCTCGAGACGATCGACGCCGACCAGATCGACGACATCATGCACGGCCGGCCGCCGCGGCCGCCGAAACCCACCCAGGCCGGAAGCGGCTCGGCGCCGACGGGAGCCGCGCCCGGCGCGGGTGCCGCGCCGTCGGCAAATCCGGCTTGATCCCGCAGGGGCGGTGAACTGCCCCTACGCCCACTGCCATGCCGGGGCGCGCTGAGAACGCTGCCCCGGCTTTTCGTTGCGGGTCATTCGAGTTCGACCTCGCGCGTCCGCTCGTGATGGGCATCCTGAATGTCACGCCGGACTCCTTTTCCGACGGCGGCCGTTACCTCGATCGCGAGCGAGCGCTTTCGCATGCGCGGCAGATGCGCGCGGACGGCGCCGATCTCGTCGACATCGGCGGCGAATCGTCGCGGCCCGGCGCGCTGCCCGTGGCGGAGGACGAGGAGCTCGCGCGCGTGCTGCCGCTGGTCACCGCGCTCGCGGCCGAAGGCTTCGCGATCGCCGTCGACACCCGGAAGCCCGCGGTGATGCATGCGGCCGCCGGGGCCGGGGCGGCGATGATCAACGACATCGGCGCCCTGAGCGCGCCGGGTGCGATCGAAACCTGCGCCGGCACCGATGTCGGCGTGTGCCTCATGCACATGCAGCGCGAGCCGCGGACGATGCAGGCGGCGCCGGTCTATGGCGACGTCGTCACGGAAGTCCGCGACTTTCTCGTGGCGCGGGCGGCTGTGTGCGTCGAGGCCGGCATTGCACGCGAGCGCATCGCGATCGATCCGGGCTTTGGCTTCGGCAAGACGCTGGCGCATAATCTTGCGCTGTTGCGCTCGCTTGCGACGCTCGTGGCGACGGGTTACCCCGTGGTGGCGGGCCTTTCGCGCAAGGCGTCGCTGGGGGAGATCACCGGTCGGAGTGTCGATGAGCGGATGCCCGCGAGCATCGCGGCGGCGCTCAGCGCGATCGCGCGCGGTGCCGCCATCGTGCGCGTGCATGACGTGCGCGCCACGGTCGACGCGTTGCGCGTGTGGCGCGCGGTGGAACACGATGTTCAATGACATGAAGCGTGGATGATCCAATGACGCGACGCTACTTCGGCACGGACGGCATCCGCGGGCGGGTGGGCGAAGCTCCGATCACGCCCGAGCTGGTGCTGAAACTGGGCTGGGCCGCAGGGCTCGTGCTCGCCGCCGATACGGGTAGCAACGGCGTGCGGCCCGGGGTACTGATCGGAAAGGACACGCGGATCTCCGGCTATCTGCTCGAGGCGGCCCTGGAAGCGGGCCTGTCGGCCGCCGGCGTCGACGTCTACCTGTCCGGGCCGCTGCCCACACCCGCGGTCGCGTACCTCACGAAAGCCCTCCGCCTGTCGGCGGGCATCGTGATCAGCGCCTCGCACAATCCGTTCGACGACAACGGGATCAAGTTCTTCTCGGAGGCGGGCGCGAAGCTCCCCGACAGCACCGAGCTCGCGATCGAGAGCGTGATGGAACAGCCGCTCGCCTGCGTGCCCTCGGCGCAGCTCGGAAAGGCGCGCCGGATCGAGGATGCCGGCGGCCGCTACATCGAGTTCTGCAAGAGCACCTTTCCCTCGGAGCTCGATCTCAAGGGTTGGCGCATCGTCGTCGACTGCGCGCACGGCGCCGCCTACCACGTGGCGCCGCCGGTATTCCACGAGCTCGGCGCCGACGTCATCGCCGTCGGTGCCGAGCCGAACGGGTTGAACATCAACGATGGCGTCGGGGCCACGAACGCGAAATACCTCAAGGCCGCGGTCCTCGCGCACAAGGCCGATATCGGCATCGCGCTCGACGGTGACGGCGACCGCCTGCTGATGGTCGACCGCGACGGCCGCGCGTTCGACGGCGATCAGCTGCTCTATGTGATCGCGCTGGACTATCGGCGCCGCAAGGCGCTGACCGGGGGGGTCGTCGGCACGCTGATGACGAATCTGGGCCTCGAGCAGGCGCTGGCGCGGGAAGGCATCGCACTCGATCGTGCCGCGGTCGGCGACCGTTACGTGCTCGAGAAGCTCAAGGAGAAGCACTGGCTCATCGGCGGGGAGAATTCCGGCCACATCCTCTGTCTCGACAAGCACACGACGGGCGACGGGATCATCGCCGCGCTGGCGGTGCTGCGGGCGCTGGTGGAACAGCGTGTCACGCTGGCAGAAGCCGCCGCCGGCATCACGCTGTTTCCGCAGCGTCTCATCAACGTGCGGGTGCCGAAGGGCTACGACTGGAAGGCCAACGAGGCGATCTGCGCCGCGCAGGCCGGTACGGTCAGGGCGCTGGGCGAGACCGGACGCGTGCTGCTGCGTCCGTCCGGCACCGAGCCCGTGCTGCGCGTGATGGTCGAGGCGCGCGAGGCCGGGACTCGCGGACAAGCATGCGCAGGCGCTGGCGGACGTGATCACGGCGGTGGCAGGAAACTGAGGCGGCTGAAGGCAGCAGAGGCGGGACGCGACGCGCGTTGCGTCGTTCACGCTATGGCCCTGCCGAGACGCGTCGCGCGGCGCATGCCCTGATCGGGCGATAATGCGGGGATGGTCGCCGTATCGCACGCCGTGCTGGAAGAGGGCGCGCCGCGGGCCGTCGCGGCATGGCTCGACACGCTCGAAGGCGTATACCCCGACGAGGACCGCGACGCGTTCGAGGCGGCGCTCGCCTACGCACGCGAGCGCTGCGGCGACGCCGCGGCCGCGACGGCGAGGCGCTGATCGACCGCGCCGTCGGCACCGCGATGATCGTCGCCGGCTTGAAGCTCGACGCCGGAACGGTCCGGCGGCGCTGCTCACGGGTCTCGCGGGCGCCAACGCCTTCGATGCCGACGACGTCGCGGCACGGTTCGGCGGCGATGCCGCGACGCTCGTGGCGGGCGCGGCCCGCATGGACGAGATCCGTGCGACGCCACCGCAGGGCGACGCCGCGGAACGCGCGGCGCAGGCGGAACGGCTGCGCAAGATGCTGCTCGCGATGGTCGAGGATATCCGCGTCGTGCTGATCAAGCTCGCCGAGCGTACGGCGGCGCTGCGCTTTCTCGTGACCGGCGGCGCGGAAATGATCGACACCGCGGCAGCAGGCGGCACGCGAGGTGCTCGACCTCTTCGCGCCGCTCGCCAATCGGCTCGGCGTGCTGGCAGTTGAAATGGGAGCTCGAGGACTTGAGCCTGCGCGCACTCGAGCCCGAGGTGTACAAGTCGATCGCGGCGCTGCTCGACGAGCGCCGCCTCGACCGGCAGCGCTACATCGAGGACGTCATCGCCATCCTGGCGCGCGAGCTCGAGGCTGCCGGCGTGCGGGCGGAGATCACGGGACGGCCGAAGCACATCTACAGCATCTGGCACAAGATGCGCCGCAAGGAGACGGGAATCGACAGCCTGTACGACATCCGCGCCGTGCGCATCCTGGTCGACGACGTCAAGGATTGCTATGCCGCGCTCGGCAGCGTCCACCACCTCTGGACGCCGCTGCCGCGCGAGTTCGACGACTACATCGCGAAGCCGAAGGCCAACGACTACCGATCGCTGCACACGGCGGTGATCGGCCCCGAAGGCAAGCCGCTGGAGGTGCAGATCCGCACACGCGAGATGCACCAGCATTCGGAGTACGGCGTCGCCGCGCACTGGCGGTACAAGGAAGGGGCGCACAAGGGAGCGCGCCGCGACCCCGCGTTCGAGGATCGCATCGCCTGGCTGCGGCAGGTGCTCGACTGGAAGGACGCGGTCGTCGACGCGTCCGAGTGGCTCGCCGCATTCAAGAGCAGCCTCTTCACCGACACCATCTACGTGCTCACGCCGCAAGGCAAGGTCGTCGACCTGCCCGTGGGCGCGACGCCGGTGGACTTCGCGTACGCGGTGCATACGAGCCTCGGCCACCGGTGCCGGGGCGCGCGCGTCGACGGCGCGATGGTGCCACTCAATCACCCGCTCAAGAACGGCCAGCGCGTCGAGATCGTGGCGGCGAAGCAGGGCGGGCCGTCGCGCGACTGGTTGAATCCCGAGCTCGGCTACGCGCACAGCCATCGTGCGCGCGCCAAGGTCCGCCAATGGTTCAAGGCGCAGCAGCACGAGGAAACCCTGGCCCAGGGCCGCGCGCTCATCGAGCGCGAGCTCCAGCGCGCCGGCGCCACCGCGGTGAGCCTCGACGCCGTGGCCGTCAAGGCGGGCTACGCGCGAGCCGACGAGCTCTATGTGGCCGTCGGGCGCGCCGAGCTCAACACGCGCCAGATCGTCGCCGCGATCCGCGCCGTGCTGCATCCCGATGCTGCGCCCGAAGGCGAGAGCGCGCCGGAAGTTGTCGCCCGGCAGAGCAAGGCCGCCGGGTCGGGGAGCGGCATCCTGGTGGTGGGCATCGACCGGTTGATGACGAATCTCGCGCGCTGCTGCAAACCCGCGCCGCCCGACGGCATCGTCGGTTTCGTCACGCGCGGCAAGGGTGTGACGATCCATCGCCAGCGGTGCACCAACGTCGTGCGCCTGCGCGCCCGCGAGCCCGAGCGGCTGATCGAGGCGAATTGGGGCAAGCCGCGCGACGAAGTTTTTCCCGTCGACGTCGTGCTCGAGGCCATGGACCGGCAGGGGCTGCTGCGCGACATCACCGAGATCTTCTCGCGCGAGCGGATCAACGTGACGGCGGCGAACACGCTCACGCGCAACAGCGCGACGCGGATGGCGTTCACGCTCGAAGTGAAGAGCCTCGAGGCGCTCGCTCGCGCGCTCTCGCTTGTCAGGGACGTGAAGGGCGTGCTTAGCGCCGGACGCCGGTAACTCGAGTATGGGCAGGGCAAGGGCAGTCCGAGATGCCGGTGCCGCCGGAGGCTGCGATCATGCCGGCAGCAACGCCCGCGCGACGAGCCCCGCGAGGCCGCAACCGAGGATCACGACGATCACGTTCGCCTTGAAGCGGAACAGCGTGAAGCCGGCGGCGGTGGCGATCGCCAGCGACAGCGGATCGAACCCGCCCAGAGGCGCGCCGGCGGTCCATCCGGCCGGCCAGAAGACGTGCCAGGCGAAGAATACCGCGAGATTGACGATCACGCCGACGACCGCGGCGGTGATGCCTGTCAGCGGCGCGGTGAAGCGCAGCTGACCGTGCGTAGTCTCGACCAGCGGTCCCCCGGAGAGGATGAAGAAGAAGCTCGGCAGGAACGTGAAGAACGTCGCTACGGCGGCGCCCGCGATGCCGGCCAGTGCCAGCGATTCCGGGCCGAACAGCACCTTCGTCCAGCCGCCGACGAAGCCGACGAACGCGACGATCATGATCAGCGGGCCGGGAGTGGTCTCGCCGAGTGCCAGCCCGTCGATCATCTGGGCCGGGGTGAGCCACGCATTGGCCTCGACCGCACCTTGGTAGACGTAGGGCAGGACCGCATACGCGCCGCCGAAGGTCAGCAGCGCGGCCTTGCTGAAGAACAGGCCCATCTGCGGCAGCGGTGCGCCCGCACCGAACGCGTTGACCAGAGAGACGAGCGCGAGCGCCCACAGCGCAACGCACACCAGGGTCACCCACGCAAGCCGCGACCAGCTGAATCGCGCGTGCATCGGTGTCGGCGTGTCGTCGTCGATGACCGCGGGCGCATGCTTTCCGCTGCCCGCGCCACGGCTCGCACCCAAGGCGAATTCGCCGGGCGCGATGCGCCCGCCGACCCAGCCGATGACTGCGGCCGCCAGGACGATCAGGGGAAACGGCACCGCGAACGCGAAGATCGCGACGAACGCGAGCGTGGCGATGGCCCACAGCACCGGACGCTTCAGCGCGCGCGATCCTATTCGCCACGCCGCATGCAGCACGATCGCGACTACCGCGGGCTTGATGCCGTAGAGGATGCCCGCGACGACAGGCAGATCGCCGTACGCGAGATAGAGCCAGGACAGCCCGCAGAGCAGGACGAGCGACGGCAGGACGAAAAGAGCGCCAGCGACGACCCCGCCCCACGTCCGGTGCAGCAACCAACCGATGTAGGTCGCGAGCTGCTGCGCTTCCGGGCCCGGCAGCACCATGCAGTAGTTGAGGGCGTGCAAGAAGCGCCGCTCGGAGATCCAGCGCTTCGCATCGACGAGGTCGTGGTGCATGATCGCGATCTGGCCCGCGGGCCCGCCGAAGCTCACGAACCCGAGCTTCAGCCAGTAGCGGAAGGCTTCGGCGCGCGTCGGTGCGACGGGTTCCGTTTCGGCCGTCGTCACACCGGTTCCGTTGTTCGCAATCCTTCGGGATACCAGCCGTGCGTCTGCGCCTGCCGGTCTTGGCAAGATCGGCGGCACCACGCGTAGAGCGAGTCGTAGACGAGCAGTCCCCACTTCAGCATCTCGTGATCGTCGGCGAACATCGCCGACAGCCCGAGCGACATGGCGAGGAGGCCCGGCGCCTGCGGCGCGAGATGCAGTGTTGAGGTGTCGGCGGCGCGGACGACGTTCGCGAGCGCATCGAGCGCGGGGTGGCCGAGCTGGTGCCGACGGACGAACGCATCGAAGCTGCACTGCGCTCCGACGTGCGAGTAGTCGACGTCAGGGATGTCGTACGCGGTAGCGCCGCTCGCGGCGGCGAACGTGCGCACCTCTGCATTCGGCACGTAGAAGAATTCCGCCGCCGGATCGACAAAGCGGCGGATCAGCCACGGGCAGGCGATGCGGTCGATCTTCGGCCGCGCACGCGTGACCCAGCGCGTCGGCGCCGCGAACGGCTGCGTGGGAAGCCCCTCCTCCTGCCACCGCTCGAGGCCTCCCTCCAGATACCGCGCATCGAGGCCGCGCGCGCGCAGCGCGGCGCACGCTCCCTGGCTCACCTCGTGGCCGCGCACGCAGTAGACGACCGCCGGACGCCACCCGTCGACCTTCGGAGCCCAGGAGTCGACGGATTCGGGAAGTCGTCGCAGGGCGCCTGGAATGATCCGGGAGTCCGCTTCGAAAGCCGGTTGCCGACGCACGTCGACGACCGTGGGCGGCGGAAATGCCGCGAGCCGTTGCTTGAGTTCGATGGGGGTGATGGCCGCATCCATGATTTGCATTCGCCTCCTGCTGCGCGGGCAGCAACGAAGCAGAACTTGGATGGCGCGGAAACTAACAATACGGCCAGCGATGCAGCGGGGCGTCTGCGAAAGCCCTGTCGAGCATGCTACGTCAGATCAACCCTTCCAGCAACTGGACGTCGACGAGGTCGCCGGCCGCTCGTTGGTCGGTTTCCGGCGGCAGGACGATGAAGCAGTTCGCCTGCGCCATCGACGACAGGATTCCCGATCCCTGGTCGCCGGTGGTTCGCACGGTGAATCCGCCCTTGCCGTCCGGCGAGAGAATTCCGCGCTGGTACTCGGTGCGGCCCGGGATCTTCCTGATCGGGGCCGCGAGCGGCACCTTGAACGTCGGCAGCGGAGCCGGATCGTGTCGGCCCTGGAGAACGCGCAGCGCGTCCTGCACCAATTCGTAGAACGTCACCATCACGGCCACGGGATTGCCGGGCAAGCCGAAGAAGTGCGCGGAGCCGATGCGGCCGTAGGCGAGCGGGCGGCCGGGCTTCATCGCGATCTTCCAGAACAGGACCTCGCCCAGCTTCCCCAGGAGTTCGCGTACATAGTCGGCCTCGCCGACCGATACGCCGCCGGACGTGATGACGACATCGGCCGCGGCCGCGGCATCGGTGAAGGCGCGCTCGAGCAAGGCGGGCACATCGGGGACGACGCCCATGTCGAGCAGGTCGCAATCGAGGCGCTTCAGCATGCCGTAGATCGTGTAGCGGTTGCTGTCGTAGATTTCGCCCGGGCCGAGCGCGGTGCCGATCGACTTCAATTCGTCGCCCGTGGAAAAGAAGGCAACGCGGAGCCTGCGCAACACCGTGATCTCGCCGATGCCGAGCGAGGCCATCATGCCGAGTTCCGCCGGATGCACGAGGTCCCCCGCGCGGAACACGATCTGTCCGGGTTTGACGTCTTCGCCGGCGAAGCGCCGGTTAGCCCCTTCCCGGGCGACCGCGCCCGCCGCGATGGCGACCCGGCCGCCGTCCGCTTCATGCGCACGTTCCTGCATGACGACGGTGTCGGCTCCCTGCGGCATCACGCCGCCCGTGAAGATGCGCACGCACTGTCCCGGCCCCACAGCGGTGGTGGAGGGCTTGCCGGCGAACGATTCGCCGACGCGCGCGAGGACCGTCTCCCGGGCGGCCGCGAGATCCTGGAAACGGACGGCATACCCGTCCATCGCCGAATTGTCGTGACCCGGCACCGCCACCGGCGAGCGAACGTCGTGCGCCAGGATGCGGCCGAGTGACGCCCGGATATGGATCCGCTCCGTCGCGGTGACGGGGACGAGAAAGGAGCGAATCAACGCGCGCGCCCGGTCGACCGGCATCGAGTTCGGGTCGTAGTCGTCGGCGCACGAGAGTTCGCGCAGAGTCTTCGGTTCACTCATCGGTCGCACCGCTCACGCTTTCGCGGCCGCGGACAGCTCGTCGGCCGTGTTGATGTTGCGGAACGCGTCGGCCTCGTCGTCGAAACCCACTGCCACGACTTCGAGGCCCGCGTACCAGGCATCGATCTTTCTCCCGCCGCGCTCGAGGAAGGTGGCAAGGTCGGGCAAGGTGGCGCGGCGTACCAGCGCGAACACCGGATGCGGCTGGTCGAAGGTCTTCGCCACGGCCAGTTGCGCGCCTTCGCGCTCGAGCGCTCCCGCCAGGCGCGCGACGAGGTCCGCCGGCAGGAACGGCGAATCGCAGGGCACGGTGACGGCGAAGTCGCGGGTCGCATGCGTCAGCCCGGCATGCAGTCCGGCGAGCGGACCGGCGAAGCCGCCGACCTCGTCCGGGACGACCGGGTGCCCGAAGGCGCGATACCGCTCGAGGTTCTGATTGGCGTTGACCAGCACCGCGCCCACCTGCGGGACGAGCCGCGCCAGCACGTGCGCGACCATCGGCCGTCCATCGAGCTCGACCAGTCCCTTGTCGACGCCACCCATCCGCCGGCCCTGGCCGCCGGCGAGCACGATGCCGGTGACGTCGTCCGCCCTGATCAGCGGTCGCTCCGGAAGCGCGCACCGCCGGTGAACAGAAGGAAGTGCCGGTTGGTGGCGCGCCCGATCATGGTCATGCCCACCTTTTCCGCGATCTCGAAGCCCATCTGCGTCAGCCCTGAGCGCGAGACCAGAAAAGGGATGCCCATCTGGGCCGCCTTGATCACCATTTCCGAAGTAAGGCGGCCCGTCGTGTAGAAAATCTTGTCGGCGCCGTGGATGCGGTCGAGCCACATCTGGCCCGCGATCGCATCCACCGCGTTGTGCCGGCCGACATCCTCGACGAACGCGAGGATCTCCGACCGGCCCGGCTCGTTGGTGGCAAGCGCACAGCCGTGCACCGCACCCGCCTGCTTGTAGATCGTCTCGTGCAGGCGCACCCGGTCGAGCAGCGCATACAGCGTCGACTGCGCGAGGGTGGCGCCTTCGGGCAGCCGCACGTTTTCGACCTCGGCCATGAGATCGCCGAACATCGTGCCCTGGCCGCAGCCGCTCGTCGTCGTGCGCTTTTTCGTCTTCGCCTCGAGATCGGCCAAGCCGTGGCGCGTGCTGACGACGACCGCGTCGACCTCCCAGTCGACCTGCACGGCGACGATGTCCTCGATGCGCTCGAGCAACCGCTGGTTGCGCAGATAGCCGATGGCGAGCGCCTCGGGCGCCGCGCCCAACGTCATCAGCGTGACGAGCTCGTGCTTGTCGACGTAGAGCGTCAGCGGGTGCTCGCCCGCGATCGGCGTGTCCCGAGCCGCGCCGGTCTCGTCGACCGCGCGCACCGTGAATGTCGACGGCCGCGCGGCGTTCGTGAGCAGCGGCCGGTAGGCGGTGGCGGTGGCGTTCACGAGCGGGGCGGCCGGCTGCCGCATCGAATTGACGACGAGCGGGTCATCCACCGATGTAGCTCATCTCGACCTTCGGCAGCCGCGCGGTGTTGCCGGTGCGGATCTCCGAATACCGGTCGGCACGCTGCCGCCAGATGGCGGCGATGGCGTTGCCGATGGGCCCGTCGCCTCGCCCCTCGCGCAGAAGCGCTCGCAGGTCGAAGCCGTCGGTGGCGAACAGGCACGTGTAGAGCTTGCCGTCGGTCGACAGCCTGGCGCGAGTGCAATCGCGGCAGAACGCCTGTGTCACCGATGCAATGACGCCGATCTCGCCGCTGCCGTCCCGGTAGCGCCAGCGCTCGGCGACCTCGCCCGCGTAATTGGGATCGACGGGCTCGAGCGGCAGCGCGGCGCCGACGGTCCGCACGATCTCGGCGGCGGGCACCACGTCGTCCATGCGCCAGCCGTTGGTGGCACCCACGTCCATGTACTCGATGAACCGGACGATGTGGCCGCTCCCCTTGAAATGCCGCGCCATCGGCACGATCGCCGCCTCGTTGACGCCACGCTTGACCACCATGTTGACCTTGACGGGCGCGAGCCCGGCCGCGGTCGCGGCGTCGATTCCCGCGAGCACCCTGGCGACCGGAAAATCGACATCGTTCATCGCGCGAAACATCGCGTCGTCGAGCGAATCGAGGCTCACCGTCACCCGCCGCAGACCTGCGTCGCGCAGTCCGCGGGCCTTCTTCGCGAGCAGCGCGCCGTTGGTCGTCAAGGTGAGATCGATGTCGCCGAGCTTGGCGAGCATTTCGACGAGCCGCTCGATGTTGCGGCGAAGCAGCGGCTCGCCCCCTGTCAGCCGGAGCTTCGTCACGCCCTGGTCGACGAAGATCCGGGCGAGGCGCGTGATCTCCTCGAACGTGAGGAGCTCCGCGCGCGGGAGAAATTCGTACTCGGCGCCGTAGATCTCCTTCGGCATGCAGTACACGCAGCGGAAGTTGCAGCGGTCCGTGACTGAGATGCGCAGATCGTGCAGCGGTCTTCCCCGGGTGTCGGCCACATCGCCGGGCAGTCGGGGGCCGCCCGCCGCGGTGCGCACGAAGAGGTCGAGCGCATCGCGGCGCGAGGACGCGCGTGCATCCGCAAGGGGAATGATCGTGGGCATCGGCAGGCCGAACGGCGTCGTGAATGGAAATGCGAATCGGCATGTTAGCAGAGGCACCAAGGCGTGGTGTATGATCGGCGACGGTCCCGCGCGCCGCCGTTTTCCCTCTGCGCCACGCCCTGATTGCCCATGTCCGCGATGCGGTTTCCCGTTTCCGTGATCTTCCAGCGCACCACGGTTGCGAACCGCTGGATCAGCGAGCGATGGGAGCCGATCGCCGTGGTTCCACCGGCCGTCGTGCCGTCGGGCGTTGCATCTGCGTCCGCCGATGCGCCCCGCGCGCCGACTCCGGTGAAGATCAGCGAAGATTCGTCAGGCACCCGCTGGCGCTTCGATGGTCACGCGTTCGAGCTTCATCCCTCGGAGGCCGAGGGGTATTACCTCAATATCGTCGCGCCGCAGCCGAAGGCGTTCGTGATGTGGCGCCCCGCCGAGGACGGCGGCGAGCCGCCGGTGTTACCAGTGATCGTCACTGTGAGCTACAACCAGGCCGCGCGCATGCTCGATGGCGGCGAGCGGGTGGACGCGGTGCCGTTGCCGGCCGGCATTCTGGCGTGGATGGAACCTTTCGTCGCCGAGCATTACAAGCCGGAGCCCAAGAAGCGCGTGCGGCGCAATGACCCTTTCGCGGACGGCGCCTTTCGCCGCGAGCGCGGCTCGCGTGGGTGAGATGAACGGCCCGACGAAACCGCCCGAGGGCTGGTCGCTCGGACGCTGGTCGCGATTGAAGCGCGAGGCGGTGCGCGAGAAGGACGTTCCACCGGCGGCACCGGCCAAGGTCGCCCCTCCGGCGATCGCTGCCGCGCCGCCGGCCGCCATCGATTCGACGCCAGCCTCCGCTGCCCGCGCCGAGACCTTGCCGCCGGTCGAATCGCTGACGTTCGACTCCGATTTTGCGGCATTCCTCCAGCCCAAGGTCGACGAAACGCTGAAGCGGCAGGCATTGAAGCAGCTCTTCCGCGATCCGCGATTCAACGTGATGGACGGTCTCGACGTGTACATCGACGACTATTCGAAGCCGGACCCGATCGACCCCGAAGTCGTGCGCCAGATGGTGCAGGCACGTTACATCTTCGATCCGCCGCAAACGCGCATCAACGCGCAGGGGTTCGCCGAGGACGTGCCCGCCGACGAGCTCGCCAGCGCCAAAGCGGAATCGGTCGGTGGTCCTGCGGATCCATCGGTCCGGCCCGGCGTCGAGATCGCCGTGGATGTGGCCCAGTCGCCGGCGGATGCGATCGTGGCGGTTTCGGCGGAGGCCGAGGCGCAGGAATCCGGCGCCGAGGCGCCGCCATCCGATCCGCCCGATGGACCGCTGCCGTCGGCGCGATGAGCCTAGCCGACAAGCGTCTCCACCTGTGTTCGTGCAACGGCACGATGCCGGTCGACGCGGCGGCGCTCGCGCGCGCGCTCGACCTCGCGGGCGCTCCGGACGTACGGACGATGCTGTGCCAGAAGGAGCTCGCCGCCTTCGCCGGCAATGCAGCCGGTGATGTCGTTGTCGCTTGCACGCAGGAGGCGCGGCTCTTCGGCGACGTCGCGGAGGAGGGCGGCAAGACGCAGACGATCCGGTTCGTCAACATCCGCGAAACCGGCGGCTGGTCGGCCGAGGCCAACGCCGCGACGCCGAAGATCGCCGCGTTGCTGGCGTTGGCCGGGCTGCCCGAGCCCGCGCCGGTGCCGCGCGTCACGTACCGCTCCGAAGGCCGAGTGTTGATCGTCGGACCGGCCGCAGCGGCGCTGCACTGGGCCAAGCCGTTGTCCGCCCAGCTCGGCGTCACCGTCCTCGTCACGGGTCGCGTCGGCGGCGCGGAGCTGCCCGCGGAACGCGACTTTCCCGTGTACTCGGGTCGCGTCGGCAAGATCGCCGGCTGGCTCGGCGCGTTCGATGTCGCCTGGACGCAGGAAAATCCGATCGACCTCGACCTTTGCACGCGCTGCAACAAGTGCGTGGACGCGTGTCCCGAGCAGGCGATCGATTTCGCGTTCCAGGTCGACCTCGATCGCTGCAAGTCGCATCGCCAGTGCGTCGCCGCCTGCGGCGTGACGGCCGCGATCGACTTCGCACGGGGCGACGTGGCGCGCAGCGAACGCTTCGACCTTGTCCTCGATCTCGAGCGCACGCCTCACCTCGCCATCCACCAGCCGCCGCAGGGGTATCTCGCCCCCGGCGCCGATCCCGTCGCGCAGGCGGCCGCCGCGATGGAAATCGCCGCGATGACGGGCGAGTTCGAGAAGCCGAAGTATTTCGCCTACAAGCCGTCGATCTGCGCGCACAGCCGGTCGCGGCAACCCGGCTGCAACCAGTGCCTCGACATCTGCTCGACGGCGGCCATCGTCGCCGACGGCGATCACGTCAAGGTCGAGCCGCATCTGTGCATGGGCTGCGGCGCGTGTGCGACGGTGTGCCCGTCGGGCGCAATGAGCTACGCGTACCCGTCGGTGCCCGAGCTCGGGCAAAGGCTGCGCACGCTGCTCTCGACCTACGCCAAGGCCGGCGGGCGCGACGCCTGCGTGCTGCTGCACGCGGAGGACGGGCGGGCCGCGATCGCCCACCTCGCGCGGCGGGGCCGCGGGCTCCCCGCGCGTGTCATTCCGTTCGAAGTGCATCACGTCGCGTCGGTCGGACTCGACGTCTGGCTGGGGGCGCTGGCGCACGGCGCCTCGCAGGTCGCCGTGCTGGCCACCGGTGCCGAAGCGCCCCAGTATCACGAGGCACTGGAGCGGCAGATGCGCATCGCCGGCACGATCGCGGAGGCGCTGGGGTATCAGGGCGAGCATTTTCGCGTGCTCGATGGCGCCGATGGAAAGACGCTGGAAACAGCGCTCTGGTCGTGGCCGGCCGCATTGACGGTCCGCGCGGCGGCGACTTTCGCGTTCACCGCCGACAAGCGTACGACCGCGGCGCTCGCGATCGACCACTTGACGCAGCATGCGCCGGTGCCGCAGCGGGAGATCGCGCTGCCGGCCGGCGCTCCCTTCGGCACGATCGCGGTCAATCGCGACACCTGCACGATGTGCCTCGCCTGCGTCGGCTCGTGTCCCGAAGGCGCGATTCTCGACAAGCAGGATGCGCCGCAACTCTCGTTCATCGAATCGAAGTGCGTGCAGTGCGGCCTGTGCGGCGCCACGTGTCCCGAGCGCGCGATCACGCTCACACCGCGGCTCTCCCTCGTGCCCGAAGCGAGGCAGGCACGCGTGATCAACGAGGCCGTGATCGCCAATTGCACCGCCTGCGGCAAACCGCTCGGCACCGAGAAAATGATCGCGGGGATGCTGGCGAGACTCGCCGGGCATTCGATGTTCGCCGCCTCCGGCGCGCTCGATCGCCTGCGCATGTGTGCCGACTGCCGCGTCGTCGATCTCATGAAGAACGAGCGCGGCCTCGACATCCGCGATGTATAGCGTTCGCACTGATGTTTCGCTGGCACCCGAGGACAGCGCGCGCGCCGACTTCTATGCGCTTCTGGGGCGTCTCTTTGCCTGCGCCCCCGACGCTTCGCTCCTCGCGGCCATCGCGGCGGCCGCCCCGCTCGCGCCTGCCGCCGATGCGGAGAACGCGAACGGGATCGCGCCGGCCTGGCAGTCGCTGTGCGCGGCAAGCGCGGTCGCGGATCCGGTGGCCGTGGGCGACGAGTTCCAGGCCCTTTTCGTCGGGGTGGGCCAAAGCGCGGTCAGCCTCTACGCATCGCACTACCTCGGGCCCCAGTCCGGCCGTCCATTGGCGGAGATTCGCGCGACGCTCGCGCACCTGGGACTGGCCCGGCGGCCGGCTTCCAGCGAATTCGAGGACCACCTGTCCGCCCTGCTCGAAACGATGCGGCTGCTGGTGGCGGGAGACGCCGAGCGGCGCCCGACGTCCATCGACGAGCAGCGTGCTTTCTGCGAGCGGCACCTGCTGCCGTGGGCCTTCGATTGCTGCAGCGCAATAGGATATTGTCCTATTGCCAACTACTATCGACCGGTCGCATCATTCGCAAGTTGCTTCCTGGCGCTCGAACGTGACTCGTTCGCCATCGATTGATGACATCAATGTCACGTGGAATTCGTTGGAGGTAAGCATGCGCAATCCCAAGCGTAGTGTAAGCACCGCCGCGCCTGTCGCGGTCCCGCCATGCTCCTCTTTCCCCGATTCGAAACGCCGCCGCTTCCTGTTCGCGCTGGGCTTGAGCGGCGCGGGCGCCGCGGTGAGCGCCGCGGCCTCCGCTTCAGCCGCGGCGGTCGACGCGGCGACGACCGAAACCGCCGCGCCCGATGGCGGTTATCGCGAGACCGCGCACGTCCGCGACTATTACCGCACCGCCAAGCTCTAGGAGGAGGAAGGATCATGCTGCTCACGAGGAAAAGCGACAAGATTTCCGCAGCCGGTCCGCGTCTTCGCCGTCTCTCCGGGGGACCGCTCCCGGCGATGGACCGGCGGACGTTTCTGAAACGCTCGGGTCTCGTCGCAGGGGCCGGGGCGTTCGCGAGCCAGCTGCCGTACAGCGCCATCGGCAAGGCCGAGGCCGCCAAGGACGGCGTCGCCGCGACCGAGGTCAAGCGCACGGTGTGCACCCACTGCTCCGTCGGCTGCGCGGTCGACGCCACCGTCGAGAACGGCGTGTGGACGCGGCAGGAGCCGGTGTTCGACTCGCCGCTCAACCTGGGTGCGCATTGCGCCAAGGGCGCAACGGTGCGCGAGCACGGCATGCACGAGCATTCGCACCGCCTGAAGTCGCCGATGAAGCTCGTCGACGGCAAGTACCAGAAGATCACCTGGGAACAGGCGATCAACGAAGTCGGCGACAAGCTCCTCGCGTTGCGCAAGGAGTCCGGGCCCGACGTCGTGTTCTGGGTCGGCAGCTCGAAGCACAACAACGAGCAGGCGTATCTGATGCGCAAGTTCGTGTCGTTCTGGGGCACGAACAACACCGACCACCAGGCGCGGATCTGCCACTCGACCACCGTCGCCGGCGTAGCCAACACGTGGGGCTACGGGGCGATGACCAATTCCTACAACGACATGCAGAACACGAAGTGCGCGATGTACATCGGCAGCAATGCGGCCGAAGCGCACCCCGTGTCCATGCTGCACATGCTGCACGCGAAGGAGACCGGCGCGAAGATGATCGTCGTCGATCCGCGCTTCACGCGCACCGCGGCCAAGGCCGACGAATTCGTCCGCCTGCGTTCGGGCGGCGACATACCGTTCCTGTTCGGACTGTGCTATCACATCTTCAAGAACGGCTGGGAAGACAAGCAATACATTCACGACCGTGTCTTCGGCATGGAGAAGGTGAAGGAGGAGATCCTTGCGAAGTGGACGCCCGACAAGGTCGAGGAGGCCTGCGGCGTGCCCGAAGCCCAGGTCGCGAAAGTGGCCGAAATGCTGGCGAAGAACCGGCCGTCGACGGTGGTCTGGTGCATGGGCCAGACGCAGCACACGATCGGCAACGCGATGGTGCGCGCGTCGTGCATTCTGCAGCTCTCGCTCGGCAATGTCGGCGTCTCCGGCGGCGGCACCAACATCTTCCGCGGCCACGACAACGTGCAGGGCGCGACGGACGTCGGCCCGAACCCGGATTCGCTGCCTGGCTACTACGGCCTGGCGGCCGGCTCCTGGCGGCACTTCGCCGGGGTGTGGGGCGTGGATTACGAGTGGCTCAAGAAGCAGTACGCCGAAGGCATGATGGAGAAGCCCGGCATGACGGTGTCGCGCTGGATCGACGGCGTACTCGAGAAGAACGACCTGATCGACCAGGGTCCGAACCTGCGCGCAATGGTGTATTGGGGCCACGCCCCGAACAGCCAGACGCGCGGCAAGGAAATGGTCGAGGCGATGAAGAAGCTCGATCTCCTGGTGGTCATCGACCCCTACCCGTCCGCCTCCGCGGCGATGGCGGCGATGGTGCGCAAGGATGGCGTGTACCTGCTGCCGGCGGCCACGCAGTTCGAGACGTCGGGGTCGGTCACCGCGTCGAACCGCTCCATCCAGTGGCGCGAGCGCGTGATCGCGCCGCTGTTCGAATCGCAGACCGACCACGCGATCATGTACGCGTTCGCGAAGAAATTCGGCTGGGAGAAGGACTTCACGAAGAACTACAAGATGGTGAAGCCCGATGCGAACAAGATGGAGGAGCCGGAGCCCGAGTCGATCCTGCGCGAGATCAACAAGGGGGTCTGGACGATCGGCTACACCGGGCAGTCGCCCGAGCGGCTGAAGCTCCACATGAAGAACATGCAGACCTTCGACGTGAAGACGCTCCGCGCGAAGGGCGGTCCGTGCGACGGCGACTTTTTCGGCCTGCCGTGGCCCTGCTACGGCACGCCGGAGCTGAAGCACCCGGGCTCGCCCAATCTCTACAGCACCTCGGTGCCGATGATGGATGGCGGCGGCTGCTTCCGCGCGAATTTCGGCGTCGAGCGCGACGGCGTCAACCTGCTGGCCGAGGACGGCTCCTATCCCAAGGGCGGCGACCTCACGACGGGCTATCCCGAGCTCGACCACGTGCTCATGAAGAAGCTGGGTTTCTGGGACGAGCTCACCGAGGACGAGAAGAAAGCGGCCGAGGGCAAGAACTGGAAGACCGACCGCTCCGGCGGCATGATCCGCGTGTTCATGAAGAACCACGGCAATCATCCGTTCGGCAACGCCAAGGCGCGGGCGATCGTCTGGAATTTCCCGGACGGCATTCCGCAGCACCGCGAGCCGCTCTACTCGAATCGCCCGGACTTGGTCGCCAAGTATCCGACGCACGACGACAAGAAGGCCTTCTGGCGCCTGCCGACGCTCTACAAGACGATCCAGCAGGAGAACCTCACGAAGGACGTCGCGAAGAACTTTCCACTGGTGCTCACCAGCGGGCGCCTCGTCGAGTACGAAGGCGGCGGCGAGGAAACGCGGTCGAACGCCTGGCTCGCGGAACTGCAGCAGGAGAACTTCATCGAGATCAGCCCGAAGGACGCAAACGACCGCCTGATTCGCGACGGCGAGTACGTCTGGGTGAAATCGCCGACCGGCGCGCAGATCAAGGTCAAGGCAATGGTCACCGATCGTGTCGCGGCGGGAACGACGTTCATCCCGTTCCACTTCTCGGGTTGGTGGCAAGGCAAGGACATGCTCGAGTTCTATCCCGACGGCGCGGCTCCGATCGTCCGTGGCGAAGCCGTCAACACGGCCACGACCTACGGCTACGATTCGGTGACGATGATGCAGGAAACCAAGACGACGCTCTGTCAGGTCGCCAAGTCGGCTTGACGTGCTCGCGACGCTAAATCGAGGGTGAGGAGGCAAACATGGCCCGAATGAAGTTTCTCTGCGACGCCGAGCGGTGCATCGAGTGCAACGGCTGCGTCACCGCCTGCAAGCAGGAGCACGACATTCCGTGGGGCGTGAATCGGCGACGCGTCGTGACGATCAACGACGGCGTGCCCGGCGAACGGTCGATCTCGGTGGCCTGCATGCATTGCTCGGATGCGCCGTGCATGGCGGTCTGTCCGGTCGACTGTTTCTATCGGACCGACGACGGCGTCGTCCTCCACGACAAGGACCTCTGCATCGGCTGCGGCTACTGTTTCTATGCGTGTCCGTTCGGCGCTCCGCAGTTCCCGCAGGCCGGTGCATTCGGCGTGCGCGGCAAGATGGACAAGTGCACGTTCTGCGCCGGCGGCCCCGAGGCGAACAACTCCGAGGCCGAGTACAAGAAATACGGCCGCAACCGCCTGGCCGAGGGCAAGCTGCCGGTGTGCGCCGAAATGTGTTCGACCAAGGCGCTGCTCGGCGGCGAAGGCGATGTCCTGGCCGACATCTACCGCGAACGCGTCACCACCCGCGGCAAGGGCAGCGAGGTGTGGGGCTGGGCCACCGCGTACGGACGTCCCGAAGCGCCCAAGGGCGGCGCCGCGCCGGGGGCGCCGGCGGCGCCGGCGGGAGGAGCCAAATCGTGATCCGCCGCGCCTCCCCCATGCTGATCGGCGCGCTGTTCGCGCTGGGACTCGCCGGTTGCGGCGAGCGCCCGCAGGTCGTCGAGTACAAGCAGGGCACCTACCAGGGCAAGCCCGACCAGCCAGCCTATGCGTCGGCACCGTGGAACGGAAACAAGCGCGAATGGGAGTTGGCACTCGCCAACCGCAACCAGAACCAGAACGAGTACAAGCGGATTCGCTAACGGGCGCTAAGGGGGAAGGGTGAGCCGATCCATCATCGGAAAGGCGGGCGCGATCGCGTTGGCGCGTGCGTTTGTGTTGCTGCTCGCGGCCGGAATCGCGTCGGCGCAATCGCCCGCGGTGAACCCCAAGGAGGCGGCACAAGCCGCCGCCGAGCAGAAGCAACGGATCGACCAGCCGCTCAACAACCAGCCGGTCTGGAAGGAAATCCGGTCCGGCGAACCGCAGATCACCACGGTCCGCGGCCGGGAAACCAACGTCCTGATCCAGCCCGAGGGCCAGACCTGGCGCGCCATCCGCGTCCCGATCGCGACGGCGGGCGGGTGGCTGCTCGCGATCGTCGTGCTCGGGCTGATGGGGTACTACGCGTGGCGCGGCCCGATCGAAGTGCACGGCGCGCCAACGGGGCGCCTCATCGAGCGCTTCTCGGCGGTCAGGCGCGTCGCGCACTGGAGCGTCGCCATCAGTTTCGTGGCGCTCGCCATTTCCGGGCTCATCCTCACGTTCGGCAAGGCCGTCCTGCTGCCGCTGATCGGCTACACGCTGTTCTCGTGGCTCGCGACCATTTCCAAGCTGTTGCACAATTTCACGGGTCCGGTGTTCACCGTGGCGCTGCCGGTGTTCATCATCCTGTTCGTCGCCGACAACCTGCCGAAGGCCCACGACGTCCAGTGGCTGGCCAAGTTCGGCGGCATGCTCGACCGCACCGGGAAGACGCACGTTCCCTCGGGCAAGTTCAACGCGGGCGAGAAGGCGCTCTTCTGGGTACTCGTCTGCGTGCTGTCGGTGATCCTGGTCGTCACGGGACTGATCCTCGATTTCCCGAACTTCAACCAGACGCGCGCGACGATGCAGCTCGCCAACCTGATCCACATGGTCGTGTCGCTGCTGGCCATCGCGATGGCCGCGTTCCACATCTACCTCGGCACGATCGGCATGCGCGGCGCCTACGACGCGATGCGCTACGGCTATGTCGACGAAACCTGGGCGAAAGAGCATCACGAATACTGGTACAACGACGTCGTCGCGGGGAAGGTGTCCCGCGGAACGGCGCCGGCTGCCACGCCGCTGCCACAGCACCGGCCGGCTCGAGGCCCTGCGTAGAAGCTTGTTCCAACGAATGCCAATGAACCGGGAGGGGGGGAAATGACGACGCTGCGCGCGCTGTTGGCCGCCGGGTTGGTAGCGACGTCTTTCGGCATTGCCGTGGCGAAGCTGCCGCCGGCACCGCCGATGGACGACAAGGCCAAGGCTGCCGCCGAGGAGAAGAAGGCAAAGGATGCCGCCGCCGCGGAGGTGGCGAAAGCCCAGCAGGCCAAGGCCGAAGATCGCGTGGCAGCACGCTACATTGCCGAGCAAAAGGCAAAGGGCAAAGTCGTCACACCGCAGATGGGGCCGACCGTGATGGCGGCCGCAGCGCCGGGCGCACCGGCCCGGCTGCGAAGGCCGCGGCACCGATGGCGGTACCGGCGAAGAAATAGCCGGAGCGCATCGCGCCGACGGCGCGGGTCAGGTCACGCGGGAGCTTCGGCTCCCGTCTTTTTTCGCGCCGACGCCGTGCGCCTCGCGCCGCCGGGGACCGGCATGGAAATCGGTATAATCCGCGCTTCGCGGAGAGTTGGCCGAGTGGTCGAAGGCGCCTGACTCGAAATCAGGTATACGGCAACGTATCGGGGGTTCGAATCCCTCACTCTCCGCCACCGTTTGCCCTTCTCTCAGAACGGGCACCCTTCTCTCAGAACGGGCACCATGCGCACGCCCTTACGCCGCCGCTCGCCGTGGTCAATCGTCAGGCGACGGCCATGAGCTCGATTGCGAACCTGCTGCGAAACGCGTTCGAGGTGCGCCGCGCGCACGGCATCGGCCTCGTCCGGCAATGCGGCGAAATTCTGCGCCTCTCCCGCGAGCGGGGGAGGCTCGGCCCGGCGGAGTACTACGATTACCGCGTCTTTCTAGACGCGCTTCCCTATGCCGCCAAGCGGGAATTCCTCGGCTGGCGCGGCGAGGCGCAGCTCGAATTCCTGAATCAACGCGCATGGCACGCGCTCGCGAATGACAAGCTCGCGTTCTCCGCCGCAATGGCCGGAGTCGGCATTCCGCTTGCACGCACCGTCGCGATCTTCCATGAAGCGCGCCGATACTTCGGCAACGTTCCCTGCTACGGCGACAACGCGGAGTTGGCAGACTTTCTGCGCACCAACCCGATCTGGCCTCTATTCGCGAAGCCGGTGCAGGGCACCTACGGCAGGGGCACCGCGCTGATCGAAGGTTACGATTCGAAGGACGACGCGCTGGTCCTGGCGCACGAGGCGCCGCGCCAGGTCGACGACTATGTCGGGCGGCTGCAGAATCCGGGGCGCCTCGGGTTCCTGTTTCAGGAGGTGCTGGCACCGCATCCGGCGCTCCGGGCCGTCTGCGGCGAGCGATTGTCCAGCGTGCGCGTGGTGACGATCTACCCGCAAACGGGAGCCAAGGTCCACCGGGCAATCTGGAAGATACCGGTCGGCCGCAACATCACCGACAACTTCGAGCACGGACGCTCGGGCAACCTGCTCGCCGCTGTCGACCTCGACACCGGGATCGCGCTGGCCGCCGTGGCCGGGATCGGACGCGATCGGCGCGTGGTCGAACGGCATCCGGATACGGGCGCCATGCTTGAGGGCGTCGCGCTACCGGAGTGGAGCGTCGTCAAGGATCTGGCACTCCGCGGCACGCGTTCGATGCCTGGATTGCGGTTTCAGAACTGGGACATCTCGTTTGCGCGCGACGGGCCGACGGTACTCGAGGTGAACCTTTACGGTGCGGGGGGCACCGACCTCAGCCAGATGGCCTCAGGAAAAGGGCTCCTCGATGCCGAATTCGTCGAATTGATCCGGCATTCCTCGCCCTGAACGTTTTACGCCGCGCGGGCCGGCGCGAGCGGAAAGCAAGCTTTGTGCCCAATTGCATCGGGAATCCGCATGGACCTCTCCCCAGAGTCGAGGTGAACGAAATACGGCAATTAGCGTTGCTTTACGGTGATTTGTCGGAGAGGGCTGGAAGGATTCAATTTCCGGCAGCGAATCCATCGATCCATCGCTGTGTACTACGGTCGATAGCGCTTGGAGAATGTCATCCAGCACGACTGCCCCAACCGAAGTTGCTGCTTTTCCAGGTCTGGCATAATAGTTGCTCCCTGACTATCGTTCGGAGATTGGCTCAACTGGGAGCACAGGCTCCAGTGAACGCGGGGGCCGCCCTACTGGGTAGACTGGCGGCTCGGATTTCGGGTTATCCTCGGCCTGGGTGTGGTCGTCCGAATGGGATTCAGTTGGCGTGCGAAGGGGGATACATGTATCAACACGGGATCGAGATTCTGAGCAGGCTGCTTCGTCCGCTGGCGATCGGCGCGGCCGGGGCGCTACTTTTCGGCTGTGCGTCGAACCCTTATCCGCCGGCGCCGGCGACGGCTGCCTCCGCAGACTACAACTGGGTCATTGGACCGGGCGACAGTGTCAACATCGTCGTCTGGCGCAACCCCGAACTTTCCGCGAACGTTCCGGTCCGCCCGGACGGCAAGATCGCCACACCACTCGTCGAAGACCTGCCCGCAATCGGCAAGGACCCCACGACGCTTGCGCGCGACATCGAGAAGGCGCTTGCCAAATACATCCGCGACCCGGTCGTCACCGTCATCGTCACCAATTTCGTCGGCCCCTACAGCGAGCAGATTCGGGTCGTGGGCGAGGCCGCGAAGCCACAGCTCCTGCCGTACAAGCAGAGGATGACCATGCTCGACGTCATGATCGCGGTCGGTGGCCTGACCGATTTCGCCGATGGCAACGGCGCGACGCTGCTGCGCACATCCGATGGTAACAAGCAGTACAGCGTTCGGTTGAAGGACCTGATCAGGCGGGGCGACATCACTGCCAACGTCGAAATGAAGCCAGGTGACGTGCTGATCATTCCCCAGAGCGCATTCTGAATCGCCGGCGCGCGGGCCCGCGCTGCGGTCGTGCGGCCGCGGAAATCGACCGCCGGCACTGAAAGCGAAATGAAATGGATGACTTAGTCCGACAAGCAATTGCGATCCTGCAAGGCATGTGGCAGCGACGCTGGATCGGCCTCGCTGCGGCCTGGATCGTCGGCATTGCCGGAGTGGTCGCGGTCATGCGGATGCCCGACGTCTATGAGGCCTCCGCGCGGATTTACGTCGACACGCAGTCGGTGCTGAAGCCGCTGATGCAGGGACTGGCGGTGCAGCCCAACGTCGACCAGCAGGTGATGATCCTGAGCCGCACGCTGCTCAGCCGGCCGAACGTCGAAAAGCTCATCCGGATGGCGGACCTCGACCTCCGCACCAAATCCAAAGCGGACCAGGACGTGCTGGTCGACGGTCTCGTGAAGGCGCTGAAGATCGAGAGCCTCGGCCGCGACAATCTCTACACTCTGTCGTATCGCGACCCGGTGCCCGAGAACGCCAAGCGAGTGGTGCAGTCGCTGGCATCGATCTTCATCGAATCGAATCTCGGCGAAAAGCGCAAGGATTCCGATTCCGCCAAGAAATTCATCGACGAACAGATCAAGGTTTACGAGAAGAAGCTCGAGGAGGCCGAGGATCGCCTCAAGGGTTTCAAGATCCGCAACCTGTCGTCCAACGATAGCATGGACAAGGATTACTTCACCCGCCTCTCCGAACTGACAACCCAGCTCAGTCATTCGCGGCTCGAACTGCGCGAAGCCGAGAATTCGCGCGATGCACTCAGACGCGAAATCACGGGCGAGGAACCGGTCCTGCTGCAGGAAGAAGCCCCCGCTGCCCCTTCGAGCGTGCCGGTGCCGGAAATCGATGGCCGCCTCGATGCCATGAAAAAGAATCTCGATCAGTTGTCACAGCGCTACACGGATCAACATCCGGACGTCATCACCACGAAGCGGCTGATCAGCGACCTCGAGGAACAGAAGGCGCAGGTACTCGCAGCGCGCAAGAAGGCGGCAGCGGGCGCGGGATCCACGAAGGGCGGGTCGAACCTGCAGGGCAACCCCGTTTACCAGCAATTGCGGGTGTCGCTCGCGGAAACCGAGGCGACCGTGGCATCGCTCCGCACACGCGTGGCCGAATACGAGGCGCGGCATGCGAAGCTCAAGGAGTCGGCCAAGTTGATGCCGACGTTGGAGGCTGAGTACACCCAGCTCAACCGCGATTATGGCGTCCACAAGCGGAACTACGAGACGCTGGTGAGTCGCCGGGAGCAGGCCGAGATTTCCGGCGACATGGAAAGCGTGTCCGGTGCGGATTTCCGACTGATCGATCCGCCACGGGTGACGCCGCAACCGGTGGCACCCAACCGCATGCTGTTGCTGGCGGCGGTGATGTTGGCGGCACTCGCGGCCGGGTTCTTCTCGAGCTTCGCTGCAAGTCAGATCTGGCCCACTTTCTTCGATATCCGGGCACTTCGCGAGACCACCCAGCTTCCGGTTCTCGGAGCGGTGACCATGATCGTCGGTGAAGCTCAGAAGCGCCGCGAGCGGCGAGGAATGATCGGCTTCTTCGCCGGCGTCCTGGCTTTCCTGGCCTCGTATGGTGCGGGATTCCTCGTAATTTTCCTGTTGTCGACGCGTACCGCCTGAGCAGACGATCATGAGCCTCATCGAACAAGCTGCCAAGCGCCTCGAGGAACTCCGTCGTGCCGGAGTCGAGGTTCCGGAAACCGCGTCGAAGCCGCACGAGGCCCCGGCGGCGACTCCAGTCGCGTCCGAAGTCAATGGCGCCAAATTGCAGGTCGCAGGCGCGTCTGCGCGCCGACAGCGAGCCGGTATCGTCGCCGCGCCGCCGGCGCAGCGACCTCCGCTGGACGCGGCCGACGATCCGCGCCTGGTGAATCTCGATCTTGCGCATGTTGCGGCCAAGGGGATCATCACGCCCGACGCGCCGCGATCGCAGACGGCCGATGAATTCCGCGTCATCAAGCGTCCGCTGATCCTGAATGCCACCGGCAAGGGTGCTGCACCGATCAAGAATGGCAACCTCATCATGGTCACGAGCGCATTGCCGGGCGAGGGCAAGAGCTTCACCGCCGTGAATCTCGCGATGAGCATCGCCATGGAACTTGACCATACGGTGCTCCTGGTCGATGCCGACGTCGCCAGGCCGACCGTGCCCGGCATGCTGGGGATGCCGGCGACGCGCGGGCTGCTTGACGTGCTCGTGGCCGAGGATGTCGACCTGGGTCAGGTGATGCTGAAGACGAACATTGAAAAGCTGTCGGTGCTTCTGAGCGGTACCAAGCATCCTCGCGCAACGGAGTTACTGGCGAGCGAGTCCATGAATCAGCTGCTTGAGGATCTCGCCAGCCGATACTCCGATCGCATCATCGTCTTCGATTCGCCGCCGCTCCTGGTCACGACCGAAGCGCGCGTCTTGGCGACGCACATGGGGCAGGTCGTCATCGTGGTCGAGGCGCAGAAGACGCCGCAGGCGGCGGTGAAGCAGGCGCTGGCCGCGATCGAAGCCTGCCCGGTCAAGATGATGCTGTTGAACAAGGGTCGATCGGCGTCGAGGGGCAGTAGCTATGGCTATGGTTACGGCTATGGTTATGGCTATGGAGGTTGAACGCACCGATCGCCGCCCGTGCGGATTGATTCGCCAGTCCCGTCCGAACGCGTCTCGGCGCAAGGAAGGTTCGCCTGGCCGGCTGCCGTGGAACCGCGTGCTCGCCGGAATCGGTTGCGTCGCGATAACGGTACCCGCGCTTGCGGACAACTGGCGGATCACACCGTCCGCGTCGCTGTCCGAGACCTACACGAGCAACGTCAACTACACCGCGATCGGCCCGGCCGAGAGCGACTTCGCCACGTTGGTGACAGGCACTCTTCAGGTCAGCGGACAAAGTGCGCGCGCGAGGCTCAACGGCACTATCAGCGCGACCGGATTGTTCTACGTCAAGGATACCGACAACAACAGCTTCGTGCCGTCCGTCAATTTGACCGGCAACCTTGAGGCTATCGAGAAGTTCTTCTTCATCGACGCCCAGGTAAACGTCACCCAGACCTTCGTTTCGCCGTTCGGCGCCCAGCCGGGCAGCATCGTCAACGCCACCAACAACCGGTATACGTCGCAGACCTACCGCATCAGCCCGTACATCCAGGGACGGATAGGGGGGTCCAACGTTACCTATCAAGTCCGCGACGACAACGTCTGGACGCTTTCGAACCAGTTTGGCAACGCGCTCGGTCGATCGCGCCGAATACGTACTTCAACCAGTTGTACGCCGGCCTCAGCGCTCCCGCGGCACCGTGGGGATGGACGGTCGAGTACACGGGGACGCGCTATGCACCCGCGGACCGGGACACGCTCGGCTCGTACACGACCCAGGTCGGCCGCGCCATCGTCGTCTACCAGATCGATCCGCAGGTGCAGGTGTCGGCGCGAGGAGGCTACGAGAGCGATCGTTTCCCGTTGCAGAGCTCGGAGGGCGTGGTCTATGGCGCCGGCTTGCAGTGGTTGCCCTCGGACCGGACACAAGTGTCGGGATACTGGGAGCACCGGTTCTTCGGCTCGTCCTACTCCGCCCAGATCAGCCACCGCCTGCCGCGAACGGCCCTCAGCGCCACTTTTGCGCGCGGACTCAACACGTATCCGCAGAACGCCCTGACGATCCCGGCGGGCGCCAACGTATCGTCCTTCGTCGATGCCGCGTTTACCACGCGCATCCCGGATGCCGCGGAGCGCGCGCTCGCCGTCCAGCAATTCGTGGCGCAGGCGGGGCTGCCACCGACTCTGTCGACTCCGGTGAACGTCTTCTGCGGCGAGCATCCTGTTGCAGACGACGGCAACGGCCTCGGCGGTCCTGATCGGATTGCGCAATTCGCTGGCCTTCAGCGTCTTACTACCTCAAGAGCAACGCGATCTCGGGAACCGGCTCGGTGCTGCCGCCGATCCTGCAGTTCGGCCAGAACAACACGCAGACCGGCGGCGGCGTCGCCTTCAGTCACCGCCTGTCCGGGATGACCAATCTGACGGCGAGCGCCAACTATTCGAGAACGACATCCAACAACAGCACCGGCGTGTTTGGCGACCACCGAGACCAATAACGGCTATCTGAGCCTCGGCCTCGCCACGCGACTCGGACCGAAGACCAGCGCATCTCTCGGCGCCAACTACCAGCGGTTCGTGCCGACCGGCGACCTCGACGTACAGTCGTCGTCGGCGGTGAACGTCGTCGCCGGCATCAACCATACCTTCTAGGTGGCGGCATGTACGAGACCTTCTACGGATTGACCGGCAAGCCCTTCCAGCTCAACCCCGACCCGACTTTCTACTTCGGCAGCCGCCAGCACCGGCGAGCCATGGCGTATCTCGAGTACGGCCTGCACCAGAACGAGGGATTCATCGTGGTCACGGGCGACGTGGGCGCGGGCAAGACCACGATCGTGCGGAGCCTCCTCGACAAGCTGGACCCGCAGCAGGTGGTTGCGGGCAACCTCGTCAGCACGCAGATCGACGCCGAAGACACGCTGCGCCTCGTGGCATCGTCGTTCGGCCTGCGCACCAAGGACATCGAGAAATCGGACCTGCTGCTGGCACTCGAAGCCTTTCTGGTTTCGGTCAGTCAGCAGGGCAAGCGCGCACTGCTCATCGTCGACGAGGCGCAGAACCTCACGCCGCGCGCGGTCGAGGAGCTGCGCATGCTGTCGAATTTCCAGCTCGAGACGCACGCGCTGCTGCAGAGCTTCCTGGTCGGCCAGCCGGAGTTTCGGCGCACGATGCAGAGTCCGGCGATGTTGCAGCTCCGCCAGCGCGTGATCGCCGCTTGCCACATCGGACCGCTCGACGCCGACGAGACCCGGGGCTACATCGAACACCGTCTGAAGTGCGTCGGCTGGAAGGGCGAACCGAAATTCCAGCCCGGCGCCTACGAGGGCATCTACAAGGCGTCGCAGGGCATTCCGCGGCGCATCAACGCGGTGTGCGATCGGATGTTGCTGTCGGGCTATCTTGCCGGCCAGCGCGAATTCACGCGCGAGGACGTCGACATGGTCGCGCGCGAGATGCACGACGAAACCGTCGATGCCGAGATCGTCACCGACAACCAGGGCGCGACCGAGGACGGCGCAAAAGGCGCGATGGCGTCGCGCCGTCCCGCGGGCGACCCTGGCCGCCTGCAACTCGACGCGAGATCCGCCGACGAGGCGACCCGTCTGCTCGCCAAGATGCAATCCGATCCTCTCGATGAGCGCATGACCCGCCTCGAACGCCGCGCGGACACCATCGTCGCGCTGCTGCAGCAGTTGCTCGATGCAGTGCGACCGCAGGCGGCCAAGAAGCAAGTCAAGCCATGAAACGGGATCCGTGGCCATCGGCCCATGGCCCGGTGCTCTGCGTCGTCGGCGCCCGCCCCAACTTCATGAAGATGGCGCCGATCCTGCGCGCGCTCGCCGCGCACGAGCCGCCGCTGCCGGCGCTGCTCGTGCATACCGGCCAGCATTACGACGCCGACATGAACGACCGGCTGTTCGTCGACCTCAAGCTGCCGTCGCCTGACATCAATCTGGAAGTCGGATCAGGCACGCACGCGGTGCAGACCGCCGAAGTGATGCGTCGCTTCGAGCCCGTGCTCGATGCGCATGCGCCATCGTGCGTGCTGGTCGTGGGCGACGTCAACTCCACGCTCGCCTGCACGCTCGTGGCAGCCAAGAAGGGCGTGCCGGTCGCCCATGTCGAAGCGGGCCTTCGCAGCTACGACCGATCGATGCCCGAAGAGATCAACCGCGTGCTGACCGACCAGATCGCGGACCTCCTCTACACCACGGAACGCGTGGCACACGACAACCTCGCGCGCGAGGGTATCGAGGCGACGCGCGCGCATTTCGTCGGCAATGTCATGATCGATTCGCTGCTCGCGAACCGGTCGCTCGCCATCCCGCCGGGGGAATCGCTGCGGCGCGGAGGCATCGATCCCGCGGTGTTCGATGTCGGGGCAGGATACGGCGTCGTCACGCTGCACCGCCCGTCGAATGTCGACACCGCGGACGCGCTCGGCCCGTTGCTTGCGACCCTGCGCGACTTGAGCGAGACGACTGCCGCTCGATTTTTGCCCTCCATCCGCGCACGCGGGCCAATGTCGAACGCTTCGGTTTGGCTGCGCAGGTGTCCAGCCCGCGAATCGCCGTCCTGCCACCGCAGGGCTACCTCGAAATGCTCGGCCTCATGTCGAATGCCACGGTCGTGCTCACCGACTCCGGCGGCATGCAGGAGGAGACCACGGCGCTCGGCATCCCGTGTCTCACGCTGCGCGAGAACACCGAACGGCCGATCACCATCGATCAGGGCACCAATACGCTGGTCGGACGCGACCGCGCCGCGATCGAGCGCGCCTTTGCCGAGATCGTGGCGGGCCAGGGGCAAGCGCGGGCGCGTGCCCGAGCTGTGGGACGGCCGGGCGGCCGAGCGGATCGCCTCACACCTCGCCGGTTGGCTCGCCCGGCGCCACGCGCCGGCGACCACGTAGATGATGCGCGCACCGACCACTGTGCTGCCGGGCATGGCGATGTGCAATGCCCTGACCATCGACGTCGAGGATTATTTCCAGGTCTCGGCGCTCGCGCCGTACATCGCGCGCAGCGAGTGGGATACGCTCGGCGGGCGCGTCGAGCCCAACGTCGAGCGCATCCTCGCGATGCTGGAAGAGTACGGGACGCACGCGACGTTCTTCACGCTCGGCTGGATCGCCGAGCGCTATCCGGGCCTCATTCGCCGCATCGTCGCCAATGGGCACGAGCTCGCGAGCCACGGCTTTGCGCACCAGCGCGCGACCGACCAGAATCCCGCCGCCTTTTTCTCGGACATCCAGCTCGCGAAGATCGTGCTCGAGGACCTCACCGGCGTCGAGGTCACGGGTTATCGCGCTCCGAGCTTCTCGATCGGTCATGCGAACGCCTGGGCGTTCGAGTGCATCGAGCGAGCCGGTTACCGGTACAGCTCCAGCGTCTACCCGATCAAGCACGATCACTACGGCATGCCCGACGCCCCTCGCTTCGCGCACGATGTCCGCGACGGGCTGCTCGAGGTTCCGGTGACGACGATGCGCCTCTTTGGCCGCAACTGGCCCGCTGGCGGCGGCGGCTACTTCCGCTTGCTGCCCTACGCGACGTCGCGCTGGCTTCTGCGCCGGGTCAATCACGTGGACCGGCAGCCGGCCGTGTTCTACTTTCACCCCTGGGAGATCGATCCGGCGCAGCCGCGGGTCCCCGGGGTCGATGCCAAGACGCGCTTTCGCCATTACCTCAACCTGGATCGGATGGAGCGCCGCCTGCGCAAGCTGCTGTTCGATTTCGAATGGGGTCGCGTGGACGAGGTGTTGCTCGAAGCGGCCTGACGGGACCGGGCGCATCGGAGTCGCCGGGGAATGTCGCGGCCGCCCTTTCGGCGGGGTCGAACATGCGTCCGGGAGCGACTTTCTCCTTGCGGGCGGCTCGCGGTTGGGGCATACAAATTGCTTTGTTCTTCCAGAGCGGCGCCGAAATCCCGCGGCACCCGCCTGGATCGGCCGGATCCAGGCGGTGCCCTGCACGAAAACGACGGTTCGCCGCATGGCCCGACACCAGCGATTCCAGAAAAAGACATGAAACATCATCCCTCCGAGCTCGGTCTTGCGTCCTTTTCGCCGCTCGGCGCTCACCGTGCGCGCGCTGAGCGCGGGCGATCCGACCGCGGCCGCCCGCTGGGACAGTTTCGTCCTGGGGTGCCGCGAGGCCACCCATTTCCATCGTGCGGGCTGGCGCGAAATCATCGAGACCGTTTTTCGCCATCGCACCCATTTCCTCTACGCCGAGGAGGCCGGACGGATCGTCGGCGTCCTGCCTCTCGCGCACGTCGACAGCTGGCTCTTCGGCAGCGCCCTCATCTCGCTGCCGTTCGCCGTGTACGGCGGCGTGGCCGCCGACACTCCGGAGGCGGTGACGGCGCTCGAAGACGAGGCGCAGGCAATTGCCCGCCGGCTCGGCGTGCGGCATCTTGAATTGCGCAACGTCGCGGCGCGGCACGCGGACTGGCCCACGCAGGATCTCTACGTCACGTTCCGCAAGGCCATCCTGCCCGACGTGGACGCGAACATGCTCGCCATTCCGCGGAAGCAGCGCGCGATGGTGCGCAAGGGGATGAAGAACGGATTGACGAGCGTGGTCGACGCGACGGTGGACCGCTTCTTCGCGCTGTTCGCGGACAACGTGCACCGGCACGGCACGCCGGCGTTGCCGAAGAAGTATTTCGAGGCGCTGATGCGGGTATTCGCTGGCGATTGCGAGGTGCTCACGGTGGTGGATCCGACAGGCGAGCCATTGTCCAGCGTGCTGAGCTTCTATTTCCGCGACGAGGTGCTCCCCTACTATGCCGGCGACGCCGTTGCAGCACGGGACCTCGGGGCCAACGATTTCAAGTACTGGGAGCTCATGCGCCGTTCCTGCGAGCGCGGACTGAAGACGTTCGACTACGGCCGCAGCAAGAAGGATACCGGTCCGTATGCGTTCAAGAAGAACTGGGGCTTCGAACCGCAGCCGCTCCACTACGAATATCGGCTCTATCGCGGCGATTCGATACCGCAGAACAATCCGGCGAATCCCAAGTATCGGGCCTTCATCGGGTTGTGGCGCCGGCTGCCGCTAGGGTCTCGCCAACAGGCTCGGACCGCACATCGTTCGCAATCTCGGATGAGGGCGACCGTGGTGGGTGTTCTGCTTCCCGCAAATTCTTTCGGCGCATTCCAGTGAACACGTTGCGCGATCCGGTCTACAACGCTCTCGCGCCGGAGATCGATCACGGATCGAGGGCAGTCCGGCGCTCCTGGCGCATCGCAACGATTGCGCTGGCGTTCGCGCTCGCGGCGATTCTCGTCGCTTACTGGCGCACGGGCGCGGCAATGGTCGCGATCTGGGCGCGCTCCGACACCTTCGCGCACGGATTCCTCGTGGCTCCGATCACCCTCTGGCTCGTCTGGCGCTCGCGCGAGCGCCTGCTGCAGGTCGCGCCGCGTCCAAGTTGGTGGGCATTGGCGCCGCTGTCCGTCGCCGGCGCAGCCTGGCTGCTCGGCGACCTCGGAACCGTCAATGCCGTTTCCCAGCTCTCGCTCGTGGCGATGCTGGTGCTGGCGGTTCCGACTGTGCTCGGCGCAGGGGCATCGGCCCGCATAGCCTTTCCGCTCGCCTTCCTGTTCTTCGCTGTCCCGGTCGGCGAATTCCTGATGCCGCAGTTGATGGAGTGGACTGCCGACATCACCGTCCTGGCGCTCAGGCTGACCGGCATTCCGGTGTTTCGCGAAGGGCAGAATTTCGTCATTCCGTCGGGCAGCTGGTCCGTAGTCGAGGCTTGCAGCGGCGTGCGGTATCTCATCGCGTCACTCGTGATCGGCACGCTCTACGCGTACCTCACGTATCGATCGCAGACGCGTCGCGTCGTCTTCATCGGGATTTCGATTCTCGTTCCGATCGTCGCGAATTGGGTGCGTGCGTACATGATCGTGATGATCGGCCACCTCTCCGGGAACAAGCTGGCGGTCGGCGTGGACCACCTCATCTACGGCTGGCTGTTCTTCGGTCTCGTCATCCTGCTGATGTTCTGGATCGGCGCCCGCTGGCGCGACGATTCTCCGGAATCAGACCCGGGTGGCAGCCTGGCCGCGACGTCGGGTCCGGCCGCGTCGGCCGGCGAATTTCTGCTGGTGGCGCTGGTCGCCGCGGTCGCGACCACGGTCTGGCCGCTCGGCAGCCGCGTGATCGAGCGCAGTGACGCGGCTTCGCTTCCCGCATTGACGGGGCCGACGTCGCTAGGGGCCTGGCGCGCGACCGACGGCGGACTCGCGACGTGGCGGCCACAGTTCCAGAATCCCTCCGCCGAGCTGCACGAAACGTGGCGCCAGGGCGACGATGCGGTCGGCCTCTATGTGGGCTACTACCGCAACCAGACGTTGGAGCAGAAGCTCGTGAGCTCGGACAACGCGCTCGTGAAAAGCCAGGATGCGTGGACACGCGTCCAAGGGGGATCGCGTCCGGTCGAGATCGCGGGCCAGCGCTTCGGGGTGCGCACCGAAGAACTGCGCGGTCCAGGAGGCGACAGGCTCGTCGCCTGGTACTGGTACTGGATCGACGGGCGGCTGACCTCGAGTGACGCTTCGGCCAAGGCTTACATCGCGCTCTCGCGGCTCACGGGGCGCGGCGATGACTCGGCGGTCGTGATCGTCTACTCCCGGAAAGAGCGCCAGGACGCTGCCGAAGCGGCGCTGACGGCGTTCCTGCGCGACGCCGGTCCCGCAGTCGAGACGATGCTCTCCGCGACGAGGGCCCGGCGATGAGTCCAGATCGCGATGACCTTCGAAACTGCCTGGAAATCCGCGGTGGGCATCTAGATGAATCGCATCGTCATCTTTACGGGAGACGCTTCCGCGTTCTCGGTGCGCTGGGGCATCGGGGACCTGATCGACCGCTTTCCGGAGTTCCATTGGCTGGTCGTGGAGCATCGGCCGCCACGCAATTTTCGCACGCTGGCAACGAGCAAGTGGCGGCAACTGCGGCGCGAAGGAGTACGCGCGATAGTGGACATGGTTCGTACAATCGGTAGTGCCGTCGTCGCCCGTGTCGTGCGGACGGCGGCGCCTTCGCATGGTGCGCCGGGCCATGAGTACGCGCTGGGAAGCATTCTTGCGCGCCCGCGCGTGTCGTTGCTGCGACCCGGTGACATTCACGCTACGCAATCTCTCGCAGCCGTTCGGGAGTTCGATCCCGATCTTGGAATTTCGCTGGCGGCTCCGATTTTGCGCCCCGAACTCTTTGCAATCCCCAAGCAAGGAACGATCAATCTGCACAAGGGCAAGCTCCCGACCTTCCGCGGAATGCCGCCAGCCTTCTGGGAGATCTGGACAGGGGCAAGCGAGGTGGGATGCTCGGTCCACCGGGTCGAAAGCAAGCTGGACACGGGGCCAATCCTGCTGCAAAGCACGATACCGGTCGAGCCCTTTTCCACCGTTCGCGGATTGCAAGTCGCCCTCGACCGTGTGGGAGTCGAGATGATGTGCGAGGCCGTGCATCGAATCTCCAGCGGAATCGCGCAATGGGAGCCGCAGGCTGTGGGCGGCAAGACGTATCGCAAACCCACGGCCGCGCAATGGGATGCCATTCGCTCGCGCGAACCGGGTCGTCCGATGTGGAACGGAAAGACGATCGCGAAGGAGCTGGTCCTCTGCCTCTATGTGGTCCTGCTGCGGCCATTGCCGCGGCTGCTGCTGGCCCTCGTCTCCCGACAGCGCATTTGCGTCCTTCTCTATCACCGCGTTTCCGACCGCATGCGCGACTCGGTCACGGTAGGAGTCGAGCAATTCGAACAACAGATGGCTCAAGTGAAGCGGCATTGCCATGTAGTCGGAATCGAGGACGTCGTCGCGAACCGAGTCCGGCGAAGGCGAGTGCGACCGATCGTCGCGATCACTTTCGATGACGGCTATCGCGACAATTACGAATGCGCGGCGCCGATATTGCTGAGGCATGAACTGCCTGCCGCCTTCTTTGTGAGCACTGGCTTGATCGAGAGCGATCGCGGGTTCCCGCACGATCTCGAGAAGCTTGGGAAGGTCATTCCAGCGATGGACTGGGCGCAGGTTGCGCGCATGCACCGGTGGGGCTTCGTCGTGGGCTCGCATTCCGAGACTCACATCAACTGCGCCAAGGCCGATGCCGGCACCGTCGATCTGGAGATCGTGGAGTCCATGCGAACGTTGCGCGAGCGCCTGGGGCTGACCGACGTCATATTCGCCTATCCGTACGGAGGGCGCGACGATTTCAGCGATCGCTGGCGTGATCGTGTAAGGCAGGTGGGCTACGTTGGCTGTCTGTCGGCGTATGGTGGCTGCAACAAACGGATGGTCGACCCGTTCAATGTTCTGCGCACGGGAATCAACTTCGGATTCGGAAAATGGGCCTTTCGGGCACGCTTGGAGGGCTGGGCATGAACGCCGGTGGGCCTCCGTTGATCGTGCATGTCATCCATCATCTGGTCACCGGAGGGATGGAGAACGGCCTGATCAATCTGATAAACAAGTTGCCGAGTGATCGATATCGCCATGCGATAGTGTGCATGGCGGGCGCCTCCGACTTCCGCAAGCGGATACGGCGTGGCGATGTCGAGCTCTACGAGGTGCCGAAATCCAGGCTGAGCCAGATGCAGCTCTACGGACATATCTACCGGTTGTTCCGCTCCCTGAGGCCGGCGATCGTGCACAGCCGAAACCTTTCCGGGCTGGACAGCCTGCTTCCGGCGAGTCTCGCCGGAGTTCCCTTCCGCCTGCATGGAGAGCACGGCCGCGACGTCGACGACCTTGCAGGCGAGAACCGTAAATTGCGTTGGATCCGCCGTATGCACCGCCCATTCGTCTCGCGATATGTTTGCGTGTCAAAGGACCTGGAACGCTATCTCGTCCACGCCGTCGGCGTGCCGAGTCGGCGCGTGGTGCAGATCTACAACGGCGTCGATACGGAACGCTTTCGGCCGATCGTCGCGCCGGATCGGGCGATTCCGGGGGCCCCATGGGGCCGCGTGCGGCGTTTCGTCATCGGCACCGTGGGCCGGTTGCAGCCGGTCAAGAGTCAGATGACGCTGCTGGAGGCGTTTCGCGGCCTGGTGGAGCGGGAGCCCGCGGCCCGGCAGACCGCCGGACTGGTGATCGTCGGGGATGGGCCGGAGCGCTCGCGGCTGGCGGATTACGTCAACGAAGCGGGTTTGCGTGATTGCGTCTGGATGACCGGCGCGCGCGACGATGTCGCCGAATTGCTTCCTCATTTCGACCTCTTCGTTCTGCCCTCGCTCGCCGAAGGTATCTCCAATACGATTCTCGAGTCCATGGCGTCCGGTGTTCCGGTGATTGCCACGGCGGTGGGCGGCAACATCGAGCTCGTCGTGGACGGTGCGACGGGACGCCTCGTGCCTTCCGGCGACGTTCCCGCGCTCACGGATGCCATCGCTGGAATGCTGAACGATCGCGAGTTTGCCGAGCAATGCGGGGCGCAGGGTAGAAAGCGCGTCGAGGCCTGTTTTGGTCTTCCGTCGATGGTCGCGTCGTACGATGCCATCTATGCTTCGGCGCTCGATGCCGCGCGGTACCGAGCGATGGAGGTGGCGTGATGCATCGAAACGTGCAAGCGCGTGGGGCGATGACCGCCTCGACGGAAAATCCGGGAGAGCATCGATCATGTGTGGCATAACCGGGATCTTCGACAGCCGCGGCAAGCGCGAGATCGGCCGCGCCGTATTGGCGCGCATGAACGAATCGCAGCAGCATCGCGGCCCGGATGAGGAGGGCCTGCATCTTGAACCTGGCGTCGGCCTCGGCCACAAGCGGCTCTCGATCATCGACCTGTCGACCGGGCAGCAGCCGCTGTACAACGAGGACCGCAGCGTCTGCATCGTCTACAACGGCGAGATCTACAATTACCAGGCGCTGATGCAGGAGCTCATCCGGCTTGGCCACACGTTCCGCACGAAGAGCGATACCGAAGTCGTGGTGCATGCCTGGGAAGAATGGGGCGAGCGCTGCGTCGAACGCTTCCGCGGCATGTTCGCGTTCGCGCTATGGGACAGGAATCGCGAGTCGTTGTTCCTCGCCCGCGACCGGCTGGGGGTGAAGCCCCTCCACTACGCGATCCTCCCCGACGGTATGGTCGTGTTCGGCTCGGAGCTGAAGTCGCTGCTGGCGCACGGGGGCATGTCACGGGACATCGATCCCTGCGCGATCGAAGAGTACTTCGCGTTGGGCTACGTGGCCGACCCGCGCACCATTTTCCGGGAAGCGCGAAAGCTGCCGCCAGCGCATACGCTCCTGGTCACCCGCGGCCAGTCCGCGCCGGCGCCGCGCGAGTACTGGGATGTCCATTTCGCGCAAGGCGACGCCCGTTCCGACGACGAAGCCTGCGAGGAACTCGTGACGCGGATGCGCGAATCGGTTCGGCTGCGGATGATTGCCGAAGTCCCGCTCGGCGCGTTCCTCTCGGGCGGAGTCGATTCGTCTGCCGTCGTGGCGCTGATGGCGGGCCTTTCGGACGAGCCGATCAATACCTGCTCGATTGCCTTTGCGGATCCGGCCTTCAACGAATCGGAATTCGCGCCGGACTGTTGCGAACCGGTATCGCACGAACCACCATGTCGAACAAGTCGAATCCGACGACTTCGACCTCATCGACACGCTGGCGTCGATCTACGACGAGCCCTATGCCGACAGTTCGGCGATCCCCACCTACCGTGTCTGCCAGCTCGCGCGCCGCCACGTCACCGTTGCACTGTCGGGCGACGGCGGCGACGAAAGCTTCGGCGGATACCGCCGGTACCGGCTCCACCTGATGGAGGAGCGCATGCGGGCGTCGCTGCCCGTGGGCATGCGGCGTCCGCTCTTCGGCCTGCTCGGTCGCGCGTATCCGAAGCTCGACTGGGCGCCGCGGGTGTTGCGGGCGAAGACCACATTCGAGGCCCTCGCACGGAATTCGGTCGAGGCCTACTTCCACTCGATGTCGATCCTGCGCAGCCCGATGCGCCAGCAGCTCTTCAGCAATGCGCTCAAGGCGCGCCTCGCTGGTTACGACGCGTTGGACGTGTTCCGGCATCACGCCGCCAAGGCGCAGACCGACGAGCCGCTGGCGCAGATCCAGTATCTCGATCTCAAGACCTATCTCGTGGGCGACATCAACACGAAGGTCGATCGCGCGAGCATGGCCCATTCGCTCGAGGTTCGCGAGCCGCTCATGGACCACCCGCTCGTCGAATGGCTCGCCTCGCTGCCACCGTCGCTCAAGATTCGTGGACAGGAGGGAAAGTACCTGCTGAAGAAGGCGATGGAGCCGCACCTGCCCGCCGAGATCCTGTACCGCCCCAAGATGGGGTTCGCGGTGCCACTCGCGCGCTGGTTCCGCGGACCCCTGCGGCAGCGGGTCCGCGACGCGCTGCTCGGCGAGCGGCTTGCGGCGACGGGGTATTTCGAGCGGCGATATCTCGAGCATCTCCTGGAAAGCCACGAGTCGGAGCGCCGCGACTACAGTTCGCCGCTGTGGACGCTGCTGATGTTCGACGCCTTCCTGCGTAACGTCGTGGACCAGTCCAACACCGCGCCGGGACGGCTGGCGGCCTAGAATGAACGACCCCCACGCTCACTTTGTGCGGCATAGCCGCATCCCGCTTCGCGGGACCAGCCTTCGGCTGTCCTGCGGCCTTCGGCCTGGTGTTCGCTGCCCCCCGAGGGGGCGCCCAGTGCGCTTCGGGCGGCCGTGCGCGCACTGAGGACGCATCATGCGCATCCTGCACATCCTCGACCACTCGCTCCCGCTGCACAGCGGCTATGTGTTCCGCACGCTCGCCATCCTGCGCGAGCAGCGCGCCCTCGGGTGGCAGACGCTGCAGCTGACCTCGCCCCGGCATGGGAAGGGCGTGGCCGAATTCGAGGACGCCGACGGTTGGCGCTTCCATCGCACGCCGCTCGGGGAGTCGCTCGGGTCCCGCCTGCCGGGCGGTCGCTATCTGGTGGAAATGCGTGCCACGGCCCGTCGCATCGAGGAGCTGGCGCGAACCTTCGACGCCGACATTCTGCACGCGCATTCGCCGGTGCTGAACGCGTTGCCGGCGCTGCGCGCCGGTCGCCGGCTCGGCATTCCGGTCGTCTACGAATTGCGCGCCCTCTGGGAGGATGCCGCCGTGGACCACGGCACGACGACCGAAGGCAGCCTCCGGTATCGTGCGTCGCGGGCGCTCGAGTCGCACGCGTTGCGTCGCGCGGGGCACATTACGACCATCTGCGAGGGACTGCGCAAGGAAATTGCGGGCCGCGGCATCCCCTCCGAGCATGTCACGGTGATTCCCAACGCGGTCGATGCGGACGAATTTCGCTTCGGCGATGCGCCCGACCCGGCGCTGTCGGCCAAGCTCGGCCTCACCGGCGCCACCGTCATCGGTTTCGCCGGCTCGTTCTACGCGTATGAAGGACTCGACCTCCTGCTCGACGCGGCAGCATTGCTCGTGCCCCGGCGGCCGGACCTTCGCGTGCTCCTGGTCGGCGGCGGGCCGCAAGAGCAGGCGCTGCGAACACAGGCTGCTCGTCTTGGGCTCGGCGATCGCGTCGTGTTCACGGGCCGCGTTCCGCATGCGGAAGTACAGCGCTACTACGACCTGATCGATGTGCTGGCCTATCCCCGGCATCGCATGCGGCTCACGGAAATCGTCACCCCTTTGAAGCCGCTCGAGGCGATGGCGCAGGGCCGGATGTTCGTCGCCTCGGATGTCGGCGGGCACCACGAGCTCGTGCGGGACGGCGAAACCGGCTTTCTCTTCCCCGCGGGCGATGTGGATGCGCTCGCCCGGACGATCGAGCGGGTGCTTTCCTGCCGGGACGACTGGCCGCGAGTGCGAGGCGAGGCGCGCCGCTTCGTCGAAACCGAGCGCACCTGGAGCCGCAGCGTCGCGCGCTACGAGAGCGTGTATTCGAAGCTGCTGGCGAACCCCACGCGCCTGCGGCGCCTGCACGTGCGGGGGGCGTGACCAGCCATGTGCGGCATACACGGATACATGCGGCTCGACGGCGGGCCGGTCGACCCCGGCGCACTGAGCGCGATGGGGCGACTCACCGTGCATCGCGGTCCGGACGACGAAGGCTCCCACGTCGACGGGCCGTGCGCGATCGGCATGCGCCGGCTGTCGATCATCGACGTCACGGGCGGACATCAGCCGCTCAGAAGCGCGGACGGCCGGATCTGGCTCGTCTGCAACGGCGAAATCTACAACTACCGCGAGCTGCGCCGCGAGCTCGAAGGGCGCGGCCACACGTTTCTCACGAACTCGGATTCCGAAGTCATCATCCCGCTCTATCGCGAACTTGGTGCGGGATTGGTCGACCGGCTGAACGGCATGTACGGCTTCGCGCTCTGGGATGCCGACCGGCGTCGGCTCGTCATCGGCCGCGATCGGCTCGGGATCAAGCCGATCTACACATGGACGGATGGGCGACGCCTGGCGTTCGCGTCGGAGGCGAAGGCGCTGTTCGCGCTGCCTGGCGTCGCGCCGGCGCTCGACGAGGACGCCGTCGCGGGCTATCTGCACCTGGGCTACGTGGCCGCTCCGCGAACGATCTTTCGCGGCGTGCGCAAGGTTCCGCCCGCGACGGTGGTCACGGTCGAGGACGGACGAGTCAACGAGCACCGCTACTGGCGGATTGCCGGGGCGATCGACCGCGTGCCCACGGTCGACGAATGGGCAGTGCGGGTTCGCGCGAGGCTCGAGGAATCGGTCCGGATGCAGATGGTGAGCGACGTTCCGATCGGCGCCTTTCTGTCAGGCGGGATCGATTCCAGCGCGGTCGTCGGCCTGATGTCGAAATACAGCAGCGGCCCGGTGAAGACCTACTCCATCGGCTTCGGCGGCAGCGACGCGGACGATTTCTACAACGAGCTGCCCTACGCCAAGACCGTGGCCGGACGCTTCGGCACCGATCATCACGAGATTCTCGTGAAGCCAGACGTCGTCGGCCTGCTGCCACGATTGCTCTGGCACATGGACGAGCCGATCGCCGACACCGCGTTCATCACGACCTACCTCGTCTCGCAGTTCGCGCGCCGGGACGTCACCGTCATCCTGTCCGGCGTCGGCGGCGACGAGATCCTCGGCGGCTACCGGCGTTATCTCGGGGATCACTATCACCGCCGCTTCGCCACGCTGCCCGGCTGGGCCCGCGGCCTCGCGATGCGAGTGGGACAAAGCCTGCCCGCCGACCGGCATTCGCCGCTGCTCAACCTCTCGCGGTACGCCAAGGGCTTCCTGGCGGCGGCCGAGCTGCCGCCGGAAGAGCGCTACAGCGCGTACTTGCAGGTGTTTCCGCAGGACGAGTCGCGCGAATTGATGCTTCGCCCCGGCGCCTTCGACGACGCGATCGTCGCCGCGTTTCGCGACGCAGGAAGCGACGACGCCCTCAATCGCATGCTGGTCGTCGATGCCGAGACGCAACTGCCCGACGATCTGCTCATGCTCACCGACAAGATGACCATGGCCACGTCGCTCGAATGCCGGGTGCCGCTGCTCGATCACGAGCTGGTCGAAATGACCGCGCGCATCGCCGGCGACGTCAAGGTGCGCGGCGGCGAGCTGAAGCATGTGTTGAAGCGCGCGCTAGCTGACCTGCTGCCGCCCGAAATCCTGAATCGGAAGAAGCGCGGCTTCGGCACGCCGATGGGGGCCTGGTTGAAGCGCGATCTCGCGCCGGTGCTTCGTGGGGTGCTCGCTCGCGAGACGGTACGCGCGCGCGGCCTCTTCCATCCGGAGTCCGTGGAGCGCCTGATCCGCGATCATGACGCCAACCGAGTCGATGGCACGGATCGGCTGCTGGCGTTGATGAACCTCGAGATATGGAGCCGTGTCTATCTCGACGGCCGCACGCCGGAGGACGTCGCCTCCGAGCTCCACGCGCTCGATCCCGTTTCGTCCGCGAAAGTCTCGACGGAGCTCGCGGCATGAAAGTTCTTTACGTGTGCCACCGGTTTCCGTTCCCGCCGAAGCGCGGCGGCAAGATCCGGCCGTTCAACATGATCCGGCACCTGTCGGAACAGCACGACGTGACCGTATGCTCGCTCGCCCGATCAAAGCAGGAGGCGGAGGAGGCGCGCGGCATCGCTCCCCACTGCAAACGGTTCGAGATCGCACGAGTCGACGATCGCGTCCAGGCTTTGCGCATGGTGACTCGCCTGCCGACGCCAACGCCGTCGTCGTTCGGCTTCTTCCGATCGACCGCGCTCGCGCGCACGATCGACGGCTTGCTGGCGGCGGAGACCTTCGACCTCATTTTCGTGCACTGCTCGTCGGTGGCGCCGTACGTGGCACGGCACCGCGGCACGCCGAAAATCCTGGACTTCGGCGACATGGATTCCCAGAAGTGGCTCGAATACGGGCGGTTCAAGCCGTTTCCGCTGAGTGTCGGCTATTGGCTCGAAGGGACGAAACTCGTCGCGGAGGAACGTCGCCTTGCCCGCGCCTTCGACCTCTGCACGGCCACGACGCGCGCCGAATGGGAGACGCTCGAAGGCTACCGCAGCGGAACGCCGGCGGACTGGTTTCCGAACGGAGTGGACAGCGACTACTTCGCGCCGGGCGGCGGGGACTACGAAGCCGACACGATCTCGTTCGTGGGGCGAATGGACTACTACCCCAACCAGGAGTGCATGTTCGACTTCTGCGCGACGACCTGGCCCATGATCCGCGAGCGGCGCCCCGCGGCCAAGCTCCTCATCGTCGGTGCGGATCCGTCTCCCGCGGTCAGGAGGCTCGGGGAGCGGCCCGGCGTCGAAGTGACAGGGTCGGTCGCGGACGTGCGGCCGTATGTACGGCGCACTGCGTTGATGGTGGCGCCGCTCAACATCGCGCGCGGGACGCAGAACAAGATCCTGGAGGCGATGGCGATGGGCGTGCCCGTCGTCACCAGCGATATCGCGGCCGGCGGCGTCGATGCGGTCGCCGGCGAGCATCTCATGGTTGCCCGGACGCACGCCGAGTGCGCGGAAGCGGTGTCGACGCTGATGGGCGATCGCGCGCTGCGCGCGCGCCTCGCCGCGGCCGGACGGGCACGGATGCTCTCGCACCATGCCTGGCCGAAATCGATGCAACGCCTGGACGCAATCATCGAGCGCTGCCGCTCCGACTTCCGCCGGCCCTCCCGGGGCGTCGGGTTCGCGCCGCAGCCGAATTGACGTCGCGGCACTGTATGACATCGAACAACGTCCCCAACACTTCCGGTCGATACGGGACCAACGGATAGAGAGCTATGGATATCAGCATTTTCGGTCTCGGATATGTCGGTGCCGTCTCGCTTGCGTGTCTCGCGCGGGACGGCCACAAGGTCATCGGCGTCGATGTCGAGCCGGCGAAGCTCGCTCTTATCCGCGAGGGTCGCACGCCGGTCGTCGAGGAAGGCATGGTCGACCTGATGGCTGCCGTCGTCGCGAGCGGCAGGGTGACGGTGACGGACGACGTGCGCGAGGCGATCCTGAATAGCGAGATCTCGCTCGTCTGCGTGGGCACACCTTCCGCGCCGAACGGCAGCCAGGATCAGTCCGCGATGCTGCGCCTCGCGCGCGACATCGGGCGCGTGATGCGCGACAAGGCGGTGCCGCACATCTTCGTCTTTCGCTCGACAATCGTTCCCGGAACGGTCGAGGACGTGCTGCGGCCGATCGTGGAAAGCGAGTCAGGCAAGAAGGACGGCGTGGACTTCCATCTGTGCTTCCAGCCCGAGTTCCTGCGTGAGGGCTCGTCGATCAAGGATTACGACAAGCCGCCTTACACCATCGTCGGCGCCAATTCGCAAGTCGCAGTTGACGCGCTGCGTCGCCTGTTCGGGCATCTGCCCTGCGAGCTGCACGCAACGTCGATCCGTGCGGCAGAAATGGTCAAGTACTGCTGCAACAACTTTCACGCATTGAAGATCACCTTTGCCAATGAGACCGCGCGGCTGTGCGAGGCGCTCGGCGTGAACTGTTTCGAAGTCATGGACCTGGTGTGCAAGGATCGGCAACTGAACATCTCCCCCGCGTATCTCAAGCCGGGCTTCGCATTCGGGGGCTCGTGCCTGCCGAAGGACTTGCGCGCGACAATGTATCTCGCCAAGACGCATGATGTCGACATGCCGGTCCTTGGGAGCATTCAGCTTTCAAATCGCCTGCACATCGACCGTGCGATATCGAAAGTGCTCGAATCCGGGCGACAACGCGTCGGGGTCATTGGGCTTGCGTTCAAGCCGGGCACCGATGACCTGCGCGAGAGCCCTATGGTTCTCATGGCTGAGCACCTGATCGGGAAGGGCCGGCAACTCAGAATCTACGATCCGGGAGTGCACCTGTCGAGTCTCATCGGGGCAAATCGTCGCTACATCGAACATCACGTCCCTCATGTCGGCGCATTGATCTGTCGCGATCTTGACACCGTTGTCGCGGAGTCCGAAATACTGGTCATCGCCCTCGGTGATCGCGCGACGCTGGAGGGTCTGCGGGAGCATGCACGTGACGATCACATCCTGATCGACTTGACCGGCGTCGGTGCAATGGCGGGGATTCGTGGCAAACACGTGGGACTCTGCTGGTAGGTAATGATGCGGCCCATTTCGAGCGATCATTCGCCAATGCACCGGGCTCAACTTGCGAGCGGCTCCATGCTCGCGCGCAAGGCGTGGATGCGGCCATGATAAGGTTGCTCACATTTTCAACACTTTACCCGAGCAGCGTGAGCCCGACCCATGGCATCTTCGTCGAGACGCGGCTGCGCCAGCTGCTGGCAAGCGGAGAAGTGGAAGCGCGCGTGATTGCGCCCGTGCCGTGGTTTCCTTCTCGTCGGCGGCTGTTTGGTCGATACGCGATGTATGCGAGAGTGCCGCAGCATGAGGTACGGCACCGGATCGAGATCGCGCATCCACGGTTTCTGCGGCTCCCGAGACTTGGGATGACAAGCGCGCCGTTCACGCTCGCGCTCGCGGCAATCCGAGCCGCGCGCCGGATCATCGGGTCGGGATATGACTTCGACCTCATTGACGCTCACTACTTCTATCCCGATGGCGTCGCCGCCATCTGGCTGGGGCGGGCTCTGGGGAAGCCCGTCGTCATCACGGGGCGAGGGACGGACATCAATCTGATCCCGCGCTACCGATTGCCGCGACGAATGATCCTTGGTGCGTCGCATCGGTGCGCAGCCGTAGTCACCGTTTCCAGTGCGCTCAAGGACGAGCTGGTGGCATTGGGCGTCGACTCGAGCAAAGTCACGGTCCTGCGCAATGGTGTCGACCTCGCTTTCTTTCAGCCGGAACAGAGGGATACGCGCGCGCGCCGAAATCGGAATGTCGCGATTTACGCTGTTGTCGGTCGGGAATCTGGTTCCGCTGAAAGGGACACGACCTCGTGATATCCGCACTGCTCGAGCTGCCGGACGTCGATTTGATTGTGGCCGGGGCGGGTCCCGAAGAAGGAAGGCTGCGCGGCCTCGCGCAGCGGCTGGGCGTCGCGGATCGCGTTCGTTTGGTTGGCGCCGTGCCGCAGGAGCGGCTGCGGACGCTTTATAGCGGCGCCGACGCGCTCGTGCTCGCGTCGAGTCGGGAAGGCTGGGCCAACGTCCTCCTCGAATCCATGGCGTGCGGCACGCCGGTCGTCGCGTCCAACGTCTGCGGAAATCCGGAGGTAGTGGCTGCCGCCGAGGCCGGCGTCCTGATGGGGCAGCGTACTGCGTCGGGTGTCGCCGCGGCAGTGTCGTCAGCTTCGGGCTCGGCCAATAGACCGCGCGGCGACACGACGGTATGCGGAGCGGTTCGGTTGGGACGCTACTACCCGGGGTCAACTCGAGCTGTTCGGCCGTGTACTGGCCAGTGGCAGCAATGAGGTGCAGCAGCATGCGTGACGCGGCTCCATTCATTCGAACAGGTTGTCCCGACATAGGCAGGGTGGCCCGTGCGCGACTTCGTTTTCATTCCACTCATTCTTGTTCTCTGCGGAGTCGCGTTGCGACATCCGTGGATCGGGGTTCTCACCTGGACGTGGTTGAGCGTGATGAATCCGCATGCGTATACATGGGCCGCTGCCAAGATGCCGGTAGCAGCCATGGTCGCTGGATCAACCTTGATCGGATTGGTGGTTACGAGGGATCCGCGGCGCATCTTTGTGACCCCGGAATCGGCGTTTCTCGTGCTTTTCATGTTGTGGATCGCAATTACGTTTCCGTTTTCCTTCTCGGTGGACGGCAGCTACGAGATGTTGTCGACGGTCATGAAGATCGATCTCATGATACTCGTTACGCTGGTGCTGCTTCAGTCGCGACGGCAGATCGAGCTGTTTGTCTGGGTTGTCGTCTTGTCGCTTGGATTCTATGGCGTCAAGGGAGGAATATTCACAATCCTTTCAGGAGGCGACGCAGCGGGTCTGGGGCCCGGGCGGGTTCATCGGCGGCAACAACGAGATCGCGCTGGCGCTGGTGATCGTGATCCCGTTGATGCGCTTCCTTCAGTTGGAAGCGCGGCAACTGTGGAAGAAGTTGGCTTGGACCGTCGTCATGCTTCTGACCGCGACTGCCGCGCTTGGCAGCCAATCGCGCGGGGCTCTGCTGGCGATCGCGTGCCATGGGACTTCTTCTGTGGTTCAAGAGCCCGCACAAGATCGTGAGCGGCATCGGCATTGCCGTGGGCGGCGCAATCGTTCTTGCCGCGATGTCCGACGTGTGGGACGCGCGAATGAGCACGATAGCAAACTACGAGCAGGATGGTTCCGCGCAGGGACGCATCAACGCATGGTGGATGGCCTGGAACCTGGCCAAGGACAATTTCATGGGAGGCGGATTCGACATCTACAATCTGGCGAATTTCTCGCGATACGCACCGAATCCGACGGACGTCCACGCGGCCCACAGCATCTACTTTCAGGTGCTCGGCGAGCACGGATTTGTGGGCCTGGCCATCTATCTGATCATGTGGCTTCTGGTGTGGCGATCGGCGAATTGGCTGATCCGCGAATCCGGCAAATCGGAGGAGACGCGGTGGTGTCGAAACCTTGCCGCGATGTGTCAGGTGAGCCTGGTGGGATACGCGGTTGGAGGGGCGTTCCTGAGCCTGGCGTACTTCGATCTGCCTTATGATGTCCTTGCCATGGTCGTATTGACGAAGCGGTGGCTGCAGGAGCACTGGAAATCCGCGACAGCCGTCTCCTCGGTCGGAGCTCGCCGGAATCGCCGCGTCAACCGGACGCGTCGGGCACGCGTCATGACCGCCGATGCAGGCGCCTCGATGAGCGGTCGAGCGCGTCCGTACGCCGTCCTGCCAGTGGGCGGGGTTTCCGGCGGCCGGCGGGGGGCAAGTGCGGCGAGGAGAGCCATGTTCGGTGCGGGGACGGCGGAAGCGGAAATTGCGCGAATCGTCCTGCGAGCCCTGTCGCCGGCCGGTCATCAAGGTCGACTCTCCGTTTTCATCTTTCACCGGGTTCTCGCGGCAGGGGATCCCGTTCTTCCGAGCGAACCCGATGCGGCTCAGTTCGACCGCATCGTCCGGTTCATTTCGCGGGCCTTCAACCTACTGAGCCTCGGCGACGCCGTTGCACGCCTGGCAAACCAGACCCTTCCCGCCGCTGCCGCTACGATAACTTTCGACGACGGCTATCTGGACAACTATACGGTTGCGCTGCCGATCCTGCGGCGTTACAAAGCGCCGGCAACGATTTTCGTCGCAACGGGTTTCCTGGACGGCGGCAGGATGTGGAACGATGACATCATCGAGGCGGTGAGGTCCGCGCCAGGTCCGACCTTGGATTGGAGCCGGTACGGACTCGGGATCTACGATGTCCAATCCACGGACGCGCGTGTGCGGTGCTACTCGGATGTTCTCGGCAGGCTGAAATATGTCGAGCACGCTCAGCGGGCAAATCGCGCGCGCGAGATCGCAACGAACGCCGGTGTCCCCGAGGCCTCCGACATTGATGATGAGTGGTACGCAGATACGTGCGTTGCGATTGGAAGGCATCGAGATCGGAGCACACACGCACACGCATCCCATTCTGAATTCGCTCGACGATGACGCAGCGATGCGCGAAATCGAGGGCGGAAAGGAGCACCTCGAAGCTCTCCTTGGCGAGCCGGTGGATCTCTTCGCGTACCCCAATGGCATTCCCGGCAAGGATTTCTCGCCGCGCCACGTCGCCATGGTGCGCTCTGCAGGTTTCAAGGCGGCGGTCACAACGGCTCGCGGCACAGCTGCGGCGGGGTGCGCGCCGTTTCTCCTGCCGCGCTTTACGCCATGGGATCGAACGATGTGGAAGTTCGCAGTGCGCTGCGCTGCAAACCTTCGTCACCGTTAGCTCGTCGCTTACCCACCGGGAATGACAGGGATGCCCGTAACATCAACAGCGAAAGAATTTCTGCGCGAGCGGCTGGATGAGTCGCAGATCAAGGCGCTGCGAAAGTTCCAGGCATTTCGGTTCCGGACAATCCAGGGATTTCTTTGGCACATGCTGTTCGGTCGCAAATTGGACGTGTTGGCGACGATCTACAATTCGGACAAGTGGAACGATCACTGGTACGCGCGGCAATATCAACGCCACTTCGCGCACCTGCGAACCAAACCCATCAGCCTGCTCGAGATCGGCATCGGCGGCTACGACGACCCGGAGATGGGCGGATCATCGCTTAGAATGTGGCGCACATATTTTTCTCGTGGACACATTCATGGCATTGACATCTATGACAAGCGTGCTCACGACGAGCGCCGGATTGCCACGCACCGTGGATCGCAAATTGACGAAAGGTTCCTCGACGCGGTCGTGCAGAAGTCCGGAAAGCTGGACATTATCATCGACGACGGCAGTCATCTGAATGCGCACGTGCTGACAACCTTTCGCTGTCTGTTTCCGCACTTGGCGCCAGGCGGTCTGTACGTCGTCGAGGATACGCAAACGTCCTACTGGCGCGGTTACGGCGGGTCGAGCGATGAACTGAATCGAACGGACACGTCGATGGGATTTCTGAAATCGTTGGTGGACAGCATCAATGCCGATCAGTTTGAGACCAAGGAGCACAAGGCGACAGAGTTTGATCGCGAGATCGCGGCGATGCACTTCTATGAAAGCATCGTGTTCATCGAGAAGCGTGGCAAGAATCGCAATCCGGAGCGCAGGGACATGGGCGAAGAGGTCGAGCGGTGAAGGCACACATACTCCAGCCATACGCGAAAGCCGATTGGCCCCTTGTCAAGGGGTACCTGGATCGGTGGCCGGAGTCGACGGTCGAATGCGGTGCAATGCCGAGTTTGCGGTATCGGACGAAGGTCGGTTTCGTGCTGCAGTTGCCTAAGCTCTTTCTGTTTGGTCTTCGAATCGGCTTCCGGGCCCTGCGCGGGGCAAACGTGCCGGCGGTCTTCGTCGTCAATACCGATCCGGAGGTCATAGGTTTGAGGCTGGCGCAGCTTCTGCACGCGGAAGCGGGTGCCAATCGTACTGTGCGGGTTCATCTATACGTTGCGAAAATCGCGCATCGTCAACGCATGCCGGCGGTTGTACTTTCGCGTGGTGCTGGCGATGACACGAGGTGTCATTTGTCATTCAAACCATGAAGCGGTTCGTTATGCAGAGATATTTCGGTTGAAGAACACGCGGTTTGTTTCTGTTCCTTTCGCTCTGAACGTGGAAATACCTGCGACACTCGACATGCGCGAAGGCGGGTATGTCTTGAGCGCAGGGCGCGCCGAGCGCGACTATGGACTGCTTTCGGAAGCTTGGTCGGGATTGCCTCAAAGCCTTCACATCGTGTGCGATACCGAAGCCCCCTTGCGATTCGTGAAGCCTTCACCCAACATCACTTTCCTGCGGCATTGTTTTGAGGCGGACTATCTTCGCGAGATCGCTGGCGCCGATTTTGTCGTGGTCCCCATCAAGGACAAGGAGCTCTCGGCTGGGCAAATGGTTCTGCTGCAGTCCATGGCCTTGGGGAAGCCCGTAATAATAAGTCGAACGCCGACAACGGAAGAGTATGGCGAACACCTCAAGACTTTGTATTTTGTCGAGCATGGCTCTGCCAGGGCCATGCGGGATGCGATCCTGGCGTTGGCGAGCGATGCGAAATTGCGGACAGCCATTGGAACCGCCGCGCGGACACGCTTTCAGCAGCGCCATACTGTAACTGCGTACTCGAACGGAGTTCTTTCCGCCGTGGAGCGTCTACTGGACAAGGTCTGAGGTAGGAGCACGCTTGCGGTGGCCTCGATCGAGTCCGCTTCTCGAAGCGGTCATGGCGGATCCTTCCATTTCCCGGATGCCTTGAGTTTGTTCTTCAGCCCGGGCAGGTCGAATCCCAGCTGATAGGCTTTCCAGGCATGTTCCAGTGACTTGTCGAATTCGCCCAGATCAAAGTACAGGAGACCAAGGTTGTAATGCAGATTGGCGCTATCGCCGCCCAATTTTCTGGCAATTTCGATCTGGGCCAAAGCATCGTTCTTTCTTCCATTCCGCACGAGGTAGTAGCCATACACTTGACGTACCATGGGGTCATCGGGTGTGTATCTGATTGCCCGTTCGAAGTAGCACTCGACGGGCCAATGCATGGACGGCAGTTTGCTTTTCTTCTCTCTGAGTTGAAGTCTTGTCAATGAAGTAAGGGCGCGGTAGCTATTGGGGAAGGCTCGGAGGGTGTAGTCCAGGTCGCCGCTGATAGGGCCGCTGGCGCCTTTCTTGAGCATCTCGACGTCCTTCGTGAAGTGAGCGCCCTCGACCAAGCTCCGCTCCTCGCGAGTTGCAGTGCGATAGTCTATCGGACCATATTGACCCGGGGACTTTAGCGGGCCGCACAGTATTTCGTTATTATTCTGCGCTGTCGAATCGACAGGCACGAGCAACAGGGCGACTAGCGAAATGAGGCAACGCGTTAGTGTTCCGAATGTGCACATGACCGCCTCTTGAATCTTGAAAGCCCGTTAGTGATCCCGGTTACGAGTAAGGTAAAGCGAGCTACCAGGCGCTCCTCATTTGCCCCGACGTGTACCCTCGTTCCGAAGCACGTTTGGCCACGCGTCGTGGCTCGGTTGTTCCGTACAATTGCGTCCGCCGGAAGTCCGTGCGCATTCTACCTTGACGTAGGCCTGCTCCCGCATCCAATGGTTCTGCGGTCGCACAAACCGTGCCTGCATCGGTTCCGCCGGGCCTCGAATACCGTATGACGCACGGTGCAGAACGGTGAATCTGCGCGGCCGCGTTGTGTCGGGGCTGTTCTGGATCGGAGGCACGCGCCTCGTCGGACAGATCCTGACGTGGGGCATTACCGTTGTCGTAGTCCGGCTGCTCAATCCGAGTGACTATGGCCTTCTGGCCATGGCGACGGTCTTCATGGGGTTCCTGTCGCTGGTCGCCGAAGCGGGGCTCGGGTCAGCGCTGATCCGGGCGCCAAATCTGGACGAACAGACGCTGCGGCGCATCTTTGGCGTTGTGATCCTCGTCAACTTGGCTCTCTTTGTGATGCAGTTTGCCGTGGCGCCGCTTGTTGCAAGGTTCTTCGACGAAGACCGGTTGACCGCGATCCTGCGGGTGCTCGCCGTCCAGTTCCTCTTGCTGATCTTCGGGGTGATCCCGGGAGCGCTGCTGGTCCGAAAGCTGAACTACCGGCTGCAATCGCTGATCGGGCTGGCGGGATCGGTGCTCGGCAGCCTGGTCTCGCTGGCATTGGCGTGGTCGGGTTATGGCGTCTGGGCGCTGGTGACGAGCAACCTCGTCGCGACGGCGTTCATCACGGTGGCCGTCAATGTGGCGGTGCCGTATCTGCGCTGGCCGGAATTTTCGTTGCAAGGAACGCGAAGCCTCATCGTGGTCGGTGGTCACATCACCGCGACGCGCGTGCTCTTTTTCATGTACTCCCAGGCTGACGTGTTCATCGGCGGGAGGATGTTCGGCAAGGAATTGCTGGGCTTTTACTCGATATCGATGCATCTCGCCTCGCTGCCCGTGCAGAAGATTTCCGGGATCGTCAATCAGATCGCGTTTCCCGCCTTCGCCGAAGCCCAGCACGCCCCGGCGACGATTCCCTATCACATCGTGAAGGGCATCCGTATGCTGAGCTTCCTGTCGTTCCCGGTGTTGTGGGGGATTTCGAGCATCGCCCAGGAAATCGTCGGAGTGCTGCTCGGTCCCAAATGGGACGCAGCCGTCCTGCCCCTGCAATTGCTGCCTCTGGTGATGCCGATCACCATACTGAGTCCCTTCCTGAATACCGCGTTCCAGGGGATCGGCAAGACGCGTGTCGTACTCAACAATGCAATGACGGCATGCACTATCCTGCCGGCGGCATTCTGGATCGGCGCCCATTGGGGCCTGATGGGGATGAGCCTCGCGTGGCTGATCGGCTTTCCGGTCGTGTTCTGGCTCAACCTGCGGCGCATGCTGCCGATTGTCGGATTGAAGGTCGCGGACGTCTTGGCGGCAGCCGTGCGGCCGGCGATGGCCGCGGCGGTCATGTATGCTTGCGTGTTCTTCGCGCGCAGCCTTCTGCTCGGTGCGGTGCCCGCTCCAGTGGTGATGATAGCGCTGATCCTGGCCGGAATTGCGGGGTATACGGCAGCGACGCTGGCGGCCAACAGGAGCGGAGTGCGGGAAATGCTCGACCTCTTCCGCAAGCGCCCCGCCGACGGCGGATCTGCGTAGATGCGCTGCTCCGGCCGTACGATCGGATGCAGGCGGTTCGGGACTCGTTGGGCCTTCATGGCGGAGCGTTGGCAATGAATGCATTGGATCGGGCGGCCAGGGAGGTCACTCCTCCCATACTGTTGCGCGCGTTGCGGGCTGTCGCTCAGCGCCTGGGGCGCAAGCGACGCGTGCCCCAGCCAGCGGGCGAGAAGAGCGCCAATTGGTACGACGCGCACTATGCGGACACACCCGAATATCACATCCACTACACCCAATCCAGCTACTACTTCCTCTGGGCCGTTCTCGCCGACAGGATCATCCGTTCCGGAGTGGAGAGGATTCTCGACCTGGGATGCGGTCCTGGCCAGGTTGCATCGCTGTTGTGGGACAAGGGGATCAAGCGCTACCGTGGCCTCGATCTCAGTCCGAAATGCATCGAGATGGCGAAAGGTCGCTGCCCCAACTTCGAATTCCTGGTCACCGACCTCGGTCGACCGGAGGCAATGGAAGGCTTTGACTACGACTGCATCGTGACTCTGGAATTTCTGGAACATGTGCATTTCGACCTTGCAGTGATCGAACGCATCAGGCGCGGCACGAAGATGTTTGCGACGGTCCCGAATTTCCCGTACGTCTCCCATGTCAGACATTTCGCGGACGTGCAGGAAGTGGAGACTCGATATGGGCGCTACTTTTCCGAATTCAGTGTGGATGCCTATCTCGAGAATCAGGAAGGCAAGTCCTTTTTCCTGATGGAAGGGATCAAGGCGTAACGCTACCGCTTTTCAACGGGTTGGCCCGCCCGGCGAGTCCTTCGTATCCCCGGTCGTTTTCTCGATCAGGTATCGGGGACGCCCCTTTGTCTCTATGTAGATCTTGGCGAGATACTCGCCGATGATGCCGATGCAAAGGAGTTGGATTCCCCCAAGGAAGTAGATTGGCAGCACCGTCGACGCCCAACCGGGAACCGCATCGGGACTCGCTATCCGGACCCACAACGCCCAAAGTGTGATGGCGAAGCTCACGAACGATACCAGCAGGCCCAGCGTGGTGATGACGTGCAGCGGCACCGCGGAGAACGACGTGATTCCCTGCCAGGCGAACGAGAACATCTTCCGCAGCGGATACTTGGACTCGCCGGCGAACCGCTCCGCCCTGTCGTAGTAGACGATCGACGTGGTGAACCCCAGCTGCGGGATGATGCCGCGGAGGAAAAGGTTCACCTCCTTGTACTCGCGCAGTTTGTCGATCGCCCGTCGACTCAGCAGGCGAAAGTCGGCGTGGTCGGAGATCGCCTCCACGCCCATGAGGCGCAGCACCTGGTAGTAACCCCTGGCGGTGAATCGCTTGAAAAAGCCGTCCGCAGCGCGGCCTTTGCGCACGCCATAGACGATCTCGCTGCCGCCTTGGTACGCGTCGACCATCGATTCGATCGCAGCGAGATCGTCCTGCAGGTCCGCGTCGATGCTGATCACGACGTCGCCTTCGGCGGAGAACAGCCCCGCCAGGAGAGCATTCTGGTGACCGCGGTTACGCGAGAGCTTGACGCCCCGGACGAAGGGGTGCGCGTGCGCCAGCGATTCGATGAGCGTCCATGTGTTGTCCCGGCTTCCGTCGTCGACGAAACAGACGGAGCTCCGGGCAGCGATCTTGCCTCGAGCCTCCAGGCCGCGAATGACCTCGCCCAGCCGTCGGGTCGTCTCAGGCAGGACCTCCGCTTCGTTGAAGCAGGGAACCACGATCGAAACCTGCGGCGACGTGCGTGACATGGGAGTCAGCGGGCGATCGCCGGGGCTCGGCTCGCACGTGGCGCTCGCGCGAGCCACCTGCTCCAGCATCATCAGGATCCAGACCATTTCGCCGTAGTAGGCGGCGTGCTCGCCGATCCGCTCGTCGAACAGCGTTCGCGCCAGCGCCGGCTGGATGATGCCGCGGGTCGCGAGGGCGTTGACCGAGGTGCGGGCGAACTCGCGCAGCGCCGTCGTCGCGCAACAGCCAGACGCCGAACGGCAGCCCGAAGCCGTGCTTCTTCTTGGCGATGATCTCGTCCGGCAGAAAACCGCGCAGCGCCTCCTTGAAGAAGTAGCGAAGCTTGCGTCCGCGGACCTTGAGGTCGGGTGGCAACCCCAGCGAGAAATCGAGCAGCCGGTCGTCGAGGAGCGGAAAGCCGACGTCGACGCCGCCGAGCGCTGCGGTCCCGGTGACCTTGGGGAGGTCGTTGTCGGCCAGGATGTACTTCCACTCGTAGGCGAGCGTGCGGTCGAGGGTCGCCGCCGGCAGCGTGGCGGCGTAGGTCGCGAGTTCCCGCCGGTGCGGCTCGCCCGTATCGACACGCGCCAGAAATTCCGGAGTGAACACGTTCGCAGGACCCAGGCGCGTCAGCAGGTTGTGGAGCTGAATGCGGCCAGGCACGGGTGTGCGCGCGATCTCCACGTAGCGCGCGCCCTTGCGCAGCAGGGGGACGGCCCGCAGCGGCAAGCCAAGCACGAGAGGCTCGATCAACGATCGTTTCAGGACCTCGGGAACCCGCTCGTAGGCGGTGAACAGCTTGTCGGCCGCATAACGCGAGTTGCCGCCGAAGAGCTCGTCCCCGCCGTCGCCGGCGAGCATCCGCGTGACGCCCGCGTCGTGCGCGAGCTTGGCGCAGAAAAACGCCGGCAATGCCGACGAATTGCCGAAGGGCTGATCGAAGGAGGCGGCGACATGGGGAATGCGCTCGATGAGGTCGCCGGGGGTGATGTAGTACTCGGTGTGCTCGGTGCCGAATCGCCGCGCGGCAATCCGGGCGTACTCCATTTCGTCGTATCCGGCCGCATCGAAACCGATCGAGAACGTCTTCACCGGTCGACCGGTTACGCGGGTGGCCATGCCGGCGACCGTCGAGCTGTCCGTTCCACCGCTCAAATAGCAGCCGATCGACTCGCCTGCGAGCTGGTCGGACACGGCTTCGGCGAGCGCGGACAGGAACAGCGCCTTCCGGTCCGCGAAGGACATCTCGATCGGCACGAAGCGCGGCTGCCAGTGGCGCTCCACCTGCACGCCTTCGTCTGTGGCCAAGAGGTGGTGCGCGGCGTCCAGTCGTGAAACTCCCTGAAAGATCGTGCGCGGCGCGGCAATGAAATGGTGATACACGTAGTCGAAGATGGCCTGCGGGTTGGTCTCGTCGACGAGCCGAGGAACGTCGTCGGCGCGGCTCGCAAAGTGCAGCTCGCTGCCGCTTGTGCCGTAACAGATCTGCCGCATGGCGAAACGATCGACGGCGGCGATCGCGCGTCGCTGGGCGAGGTCGAAGAGCACGACCGACCAGGCGCCGTGCGCACCAGCCAGCATCGCCAGCCCGCGTTCGCGATACGCCTCGAGCCATCCGGCGGCAGCGCCATGGCGACCGAGCGCTTCGGCCGCGCCGCGCGAGTCGAAGCGCGGTACACCCACCGCCGCGCAGACCAGGTCGCCGTCGTGGTAAAGGCTGGCGAAGCGCCCGGCTACCGTGAGCGAAAAGCCCTGGCCGTTGAGCGTCGCTTGTCCCGTCGCATCCGTCGTCGTCCGTTCGATTCCCGCGGCGTGGCCGGCATGGCGAAGGTCAATTCTTCCGGCAAGCGTGTTGGCCGAGCGCAGCACGATCACGGGACCGCATAGCGCGATGCCGTCCGTCAGCATGGCGCGCACCGTCGCGTGAAGCGGGCGCCGGTCGCTACCGCGCTCAGCACAGAACCTCGAGCGGCGGAGGATGGCTCAGGAATCCATGCGGACTCGCGGTCGCCCCATAGGCGCCCGACTGGAACACGACGACGAGGTCGCCCGGCCCCGCTTCGGCCAGATCCATCCGCTCGGCGAGCAGATCGAGCGGCGTGCACAAGGGGCCGACGACGGACGCCGTCTCGCGTCGCTCACCGCGCATTCGGTTGCCCACCTCTACGGGATAATTCTTGCGGATCACCTGACCGAAGTTGCCGGAGGCAGCAAGGTGGTGGTGCAGGCCGCCGTCGGTGACGAGGAACACGTGGCCGCGCGAAATTTTCCGGTCGACAATCCGGCACACATAGACACCGGCGGCGCCGACGAGGTACCGGCCGAGCTCGAGCACGAGCGAGGCCTGTGGCAGCGCTGTCTTGCACCGGGCGACGAGGTCTTGGAGGTTGGCCCCGATCGGTGCAAGGTCGAGCGGCTCCTCGCCGGGAAAGTAGGGAATGCCGAACCCGCCGCCGATGTTGAGCACCGTCACCGGCGCCGGCGCGTCCGCGGCGAGGCGAAGCGCGAGATCGACGGTCTTCCGCTGGGCATCGCAGATCGATTCCCCCTTGAGGTTCTGCGAGCCGCTGTAGATGTGAAACCCTTCGAAGGCGAGGCCGAGGCGGCCGATCTCGCGCAACAGGTCCGGCACAACTTCGGCGTCCACGCCGAACTGCTTGGGACCGCCCCCCATTTTCATGCCCGACGACTTCAACTCGAAGTCGGGATTCACCCGGACTGCGACGCGCGCCGGCAACCCGAGTCCGCGCGACAAGCGGGCGAGCAAGTCGACCTCTCGCCGCGATTCGACGTTGACGAGAATGCCGGAAGCGATCGCCTGTGCGAGCTCCGCTTCGCTCTTGGCCGGGCCGGCGAAGCTGATCTCGCGTGGCGTCATGCCCGTGTCGAGCGCCACTTTGAGCTCGCCGCCCGAAGCGACGTCGATCCCATCGACAATGCCCGCCATGAATGCGACGAGCGCCGGCATCGGATTGGCTTTCATCGCAAAGTGCAGCTTGACCGCGGGCGGCAGTTGGCGGCGGAGTTCGGCGACGCACGCGCCGATGAGGCGGCGGTCGTACGCATAGAACGGTGTGCGTCCGACGCGCGCGGCCAGTCGCGTGAGTGGCACGTCCCCCACGACGAGACAGTCGTCGACGACATCCCAGCCGGTTCGCGCACTGTGCTGCGGCGCGCTCACGCCCGGACCTCCAGGTAATCGGTGCTCAGTCGCTTGCGGTCGATCTTGCCGTTCGGATTGCGCGGCAACGGTCCCGGGCGAATGTCGACTTCGGCCGGCACCATGTAGGCGGGAAGGCGGTCGCGGCATGCTTTCAGCAGCGTGGCGGCGTCGAGCGTGGCCGACGGTTTGGGCGTCGCCACGACGACGATCGACTGTCCCAGAGTGGCGTGCGGGACGCCGAATGCAGCCACTTCGCCGACCAGTGCCGTCGCGTAGACGACCTCTTCGATTTCGGTCGGACTCACGCGGTAACCGGACGTCTTGATCATCTCGTCCCGCCGGCCGATGAAATAGAGAAAGCCTTCGGCATCCGCGCGGACCGTATCGCCCGAGAATACGGCAATCTCGGGGAGCACGAGTCCGCCTTCGCGCGAAGGCAGCGGCCGGAAGCGCTCGGCGGTCTTCTCGCGATCGTTCCAATAGCCCATCGCGACCAGCGCGCCCCGGTGCACGAGCTCGCCCGCCTCGTCGGCGGCGCACGGCGTGCCATCCTCGCGCAGCACGAGGATCTCGGCGTTGGGGATCGCCTTCCCGATCGAATCCGGCCGGCGATCGACTTCTTCCGGGGGGAGGTACGTCGAGCGAAACGCCTCGGTGAGGCCGTACATCAGATAGGGCTTCGTCTGGGGCAGGAGCTTGCGCAGCGCGTCCAGCGTTTCGCGCGGCATGCGTCCGCCGGTATTCGCGAAGTATCGGAGATTCTCGGCGATGGTCGCGGGCCACTTCTGTTGCGACAGCTGTATGTAGAGCGGCGGAACGGCCGTCAGGCCCGTCACCTTTTCGCGGACGAGCGCGTTGATCACGTCCTGGGGCAAGAGATAGTTGAGGAGGGCGACGCGTGCGCCCGCGTGAAACGCGGTGGTGAGCTGGCTGAAACCGGCGTCGAACGACAGGGGCAGCGCCGCCAGCAGGGTGTCGTCGTGCCGGTTGCCGAGATAGGACGCCACGCTCTTGGCGCCGGCAACCATGTTCCGATGGGAAAGCACGACACCCTTGGGCTTGCCCGTGCTACCGGACGTGTACAGGATGGCGGCCATGTCGACATCGATCACGCGATGTCCCGGGCGCCGGGGGGCGGCCAGGAGATCGTTCCAGTCGACAACGGCAATGCCCGAAAGCGGCACCCGGGCGCCGCCGGAACCTGCCACGACGACTTGCCTGAGATCGGGGCACTCGGGCAGCGTACCGCCGAGCGATACGAGGCGCTCGCGGGACGTCACCAGCACCCGAACGTTGCAGTCGCGCAGGATGTATCCGACCTGATCGGGCTTCAGCAGCGGATTGAGCGGCACGAACACGCAGCCCGCAGCCGCGGCGCCGAAACACGCAGCCACTGTTTCGAAGCGCTTGTCGAGATAGATGCCGACGCGCTGCGACCGGCCGAGACCCAGTGCCAGTACACCGGCGGCGAAGGCATCGATCGCATCCGCCAGCGTGGCATAGTCCGCCGTTTCGGCCCCCATCGTAAGTGCGGGGCTTCGTGGCGCACGCGTCGCGGCGGTGGCGACAAGGTGGTGCAACAGGGTGGTTTCTATCATGACAGTGGTATACGCGATCCGGTCATCGTCGGGGCGGCGGCAGCGCGCCTGTTGCCGGAACCGTCCGCGCGCCGGCCCGTTCACTGCGACAAACGTGTTGGTTGGTAAGCAAGGATTGGGCCAATTTTCGGGCGCCGCGAAGCCACGGAATGGCGTTGGGTGATGCGATAATGGATTCGATGCGGCGAATATACCGCCCGATGACGCAAATTAGCCAATCATCCCCCAATGCGCTGGCGCGTACTTCCGATTCGCGAGTTCGATCGACTGGCGTCCGAATGGAACGCGCTCAACGCTCAGGCGGGTGATCTGCCGTTTCTGCGGGCCGAATTCCTGTCACCGGCGCTGCGGGAATTCGGGAACGGCAGCGAACTCTTCGTCACGTGCGTTGCCGGCGATGGTCATTGCGCCATGGGCGTCCTGAAGCGGCGGCGCCCAGGCATGTGGGAGACCTTCCAGCCTTCGCAGCTGCCGCTCGGCGCCTTCCTGCTGCGTAACGGAAGTGCCGTCGACGCCGTGCTCGATGGTCTGGTGCGTGCGCTGCCCGGCATGTCGGTGGCGGTGGCGTTGACCCAACTGGATCCGGCGCTCGTTGCCCGGCCGCCGGACTCCATTCTCGTCGAAACGCTCGACTACATCGAAACCGCCTCGCTGACGCTCGCGGGAACTTTCGACGACTACTGGTCGGCGCGAGGCAAGAATCTGCGCCACAACGTCAAGCGGCAGCGCGCGAAGCTCCAGGAACAAGCGATGCCGTTGCGCCTCGATGTGGTCGATGCCCCGGATCGCGTCGCCGCGGCCATCGCCGACTACGGGCGGCTCGAAAGCTCCGGCTGGAAGGCTCTGGAGGGAACGGCGGTAGGCCTCGACAACGCGCAGGGCCGCTTCTATCGCAGCATGTTCGAGTCCTTCTGCCGGATGGGTAAGGGACGGATCTACCGGTACCTGTTCGGTGATCAGGTGGTCGCCATGGATCTCTGCGTCGAGCGCGCCGGAGTGCTCGTCGTGCTCAAGACCACGTATGACGAGTCGGTGAAGGTCGTCTCGCCCGCCACGCTGATGCGGTACGAGATCCTGAAAAGCCTGTTCGACGAGGGACGCCTCACCCGCGTCGAGTTCTACGGCAAGGCGATGGAATGGCATTTGCGCTGGACCAGCGACCTGCGGATGCTGTACCACGTGAACCGGTACCGCTGGACCAGCTTGAAGCGTCTTCGCTTCGCGCTCGGTCAGTCGGCAAGGCGCGAACCGCCGGAGGTCGCGAGCGCCGACGCGGCCAAGGGTAACGCCTGAGCGCGCCGAATCGATCGCGCGTGGGGAGAAGGGCCGACCCCGCAGTCAGGAATCGCTATGCGCCAGCGCGAAGCGGCTGTTTCATTCGGCGGGACAATGTGTGCAGCGCTGCGATCACCGGCCCGCGGTAGGCGTTCGCGTGGTACATCTCGCGCACGTCGGTGATCCAGGGTCGCTGCGATTCGTTGAGCGAACCGTAGATCTCGATGCGCCGAACGTCGGGGTCGCGGCCGTAGAGCGACTCGATGAAATGACGGCGCAGGATCATTCCCGGGGCGACGTTGCGCATATGCTCGTTGTGCGTCGTCTTGAGGAGATAGGCGGTCTTGTCGGAGACGACGGCGAGGCACGCTGCGGCCACCGTGTCGCCGAAACGAAGCACGTAGATCCGTCCCACCTTGTCGCGACAGAACGATGCCATCGTTTCGGAGTAGAAGAGCCACTGCTTGTTGCCCCGCACGAGCGCCGTTCCGAGTTTGCCCTTCCAGCCCGCGCTTTCGAGATCGGCATAGTGCCCAATGCCGGCGGTGACGTCACCTTCGGTGTCCAGCACCTGCAGCGTGACCGGGCCGTGCTCGCGTTCGATCTTGTGCTGGCGGCGGCGCAGGTTGGCCAGGAGATTCTCGCTCCGGCCGCCAAGGTAGTCGTCCCACGACGGCGGCAGCGCGATTGCTCCCGTCGCGATGTAGGGTAGCGACCGAAGAAGTGCGCCGTTCTGCGGCCTCGTCACGTGCAGCGGGTCGAGCTGCGTGAGCGACGCGAGGACGATGTGCCCCGCCTGTTGCTGGACGAGCGAATCCGCGAGTTCGGAAAGTTCCAGGTCCTGCCGTTGCAGCCAGAGCCCGACGGGTAACTGTGACGGTTGGAACGTCTCGACCACCGACGTCCCGCGCATGCGCAACACACACACGGCGGCAGTTCCGTGATCGTCGATTGCGGTGCCGAGTTGCTCGCTGCCGTCGCCGAAATGTCGCAGCGCAGCACCGGCAAAGCCTGCCGAAAGGAGGGGCAGGCGAAAGGTTCGGGCGTTGAAGTCGTCCCAAAAGGCGCCGGTTTCATTGAACGCGTCGACCGGCTGGATCGCCCACCGGAATCCGCTCATGCTTCCACCGTGCTCAGGATCTCGCGCAAGGCATCCGCCATGACGGCGAGGTCGTCCAGTTCGAGATCCTGATGACAACCCAGCTGAAACACATGGACCGCCCAGTCCGGTCCGCTGTCGCCCGCAATCATCGGAATGTCCGGCCAGACTTCGTCCCAGCGGAAGACCGGGATGCCGGCTCGCCTCACCCGCTGATAGATTCGCGCCGGTGCCTCGATCCAGAGCGGGAACACATAGGGAGCGGCGTGCTGGGGCAACATCGGCTGCAATACCCGGGCGCCCGGCAAATCGGCCAGAAGTGCGGCCAGATGGCGGTAGTTGCGCTGGCGGCGGGCGACGACGCGCCCGCGATGGGCGGTACGCGCGATCCAGCGGGACCACGCCGAGGCACGGCTCCACAGTTTCGAATTGGGCGCAAACTCGGCCGTGCCCAAGGCTGCTTGCGCCAAAGGTTCGCCGGCGGTCGAGTCCGCGGCTGGGCGGACGGACCGGCGCACGGCGTTGGCGGCGGCGAACCCGGCGTTGAGGAGCCCGTTGAGGCCAGGCAAACCGCGGTGACCCGCTCCGGCTTCTACCGTATTGGCGACGATCCGCATCTGATCGGCGAGGGTTCGGCGAGGCAGAACGGGCCCCCGCTGCGGAGGGGTATCGTACACAAGGCAGCCGCCGTCCGTGGTGGGCAGGAATTTGGTCAGGCTCGCGATGGCGTAGTGACCATGGGATCCGACGGGCCGGCCGTCGGACTCGCCGAACATGGCATGAGCGCAGTCCTCGATCAGGGCTATGCCGCGATCGTCACAGAATTGACGTATCCGTGCCATGGGTTGCGGCAGGCCGAAGTAGTGGGCTGCGATCATCCCGCGCACACCGGCGAGGTCCCAGTTGGCGAGCTCGGCCACGCGGGGCGTCCCGGCCGCGTCGAGCGGGAAGAACAGCGGGTGGGCGCCCGTGGCGACGACCGGTGCGATCATGGTCGGACAGTGGTACGTCGGCACCAGGACGCGATCCCCGGGCCCGATGCCGAGGTCACGCAGTGCGAGCGCGATGGCGGCACGCCCGCTGCTGGTGAACACGATGTTCGGCTGGTCGAGAATGCAGGGGAGGTCGGCCTGCTTCTGCCCGGCGAACGTCGCCCAGCCGAACAGAGGCAGGCGCGGAAGACCGCGGATGGCAACATCTTGGCGCGGCATGGAGCCTGCCGAAACTATTGGGAAAGTCGAGGATCGCATGGGGCCAAAACGCAAGCAAGGAACATTCCCGAACTCGCGGGTGCGTGACGACTCGTTATACTCGCGCCTGAAGTCGGTGCCAGCCGGGGCCTCGGGCGCCATCCTCCGTGGCCACGGCAGGGCGGCGCGGCAAGGTTGTGGTCGACAAGAGGGGGCCGGGATTGGACGTTCATGCGCAAGTGGTGAAGGTGCTCGAAGATACCCTGAATCTCAAGCCGGCCGGTACGCGAATGACTGCGGAATCGCCTTTGCTTGGGCGCGATTCCGGAGCTCGACTCGATGGCCGTGGTCGCCGTCATCACGACACTCGAGGAACACTTCGGCTTCACCGTCGCCGACGACGAGATCGACGGCTCGACGTTCGCCACGGCCGGATCCCTGGTCGACTTCGTCAAGTCCAAGCTTGACGCCTGACGGCGCATTCCTGCCGTGCGAGCTTCCGAAGCTTTCCTGCTGCCGCTTGCAGGCGGCGGACGCTTTTGCCTGTTTCATCCGGCCGCCGGTTCCGCGGGAGGCGTGGGCGCCGCCGTCTACGTGCATCCGTTCGCCGAGGAGATGAACAAGTCGCGCCGGATGGCCGCGTTGCAGGCGCGCGCGCTGTCCGAAGCCGGCATTTCGGTCCTGCAGATCGATCTTCTCGGGTGCGGCGACAGCGCCGGGGATTTCGGCGACGCGACGTGGGCGCTCTGGGTCGACGATGTCGTCGCGGCCGCTCGCTGGCTTCACGCGCGGACCGGCTTCGCCCCGTTCCTCTGGGGATTGCGTTCCGGATGTCTGCTCGCCGCCGCGGCGGCGGCGGCAGTCGAATCCAGCCCGGACCTCGTGTTCTGGCAACCCGTGATCTCGGGCCGGCAGCATCTGCAGCAGTTCCTGCGCCTCAGGGTCGCCAGCCAACTCATGGGCCGAGCCGGCGCCGACCGCACGGGGACCGCAGACTTCGCGCGGAACTCGAAGCCGGGACGACGCTCGAGATCGCGGGCTATGCGTTGTCGCCGGCGCTGGCGCTCGGACTCGATGCCGCCGACCTCACGCCGCTGCCGGCCGGGGTGCGGGTCGCGTGGCTCGAGGTCTCCGCCTCCGATCCGCCCGCCCTCTCGCCCGCCGGACAGCTGCGCATCGCCGCGTGGGAAGCGGCAGGGCACGCGTCGCGGCCAGCGCCGTGGCGGGCTTGCCGTTCTGGCAGACGCAGGAGATCGCCGAATGTCCCGCGCTGGTCGAGGCCACGCGCGCGGCCGTTCTCGGCTGGCACCCATGAATTTCGCCGAGCGCCCCGTGCTGTTCGAATGCGAAGGCGAACAGCTCGTCGGAGTGATCGCGCTGCCCGAGCTGCGGCGCGCGATCGCCGTGCTCGTGGTCGTGGGCGGACCGCAGTACCGGGCCGGCAGCCATCGCCAGTTCGTGCTCCTCGCGCGCCGACTCGCCGCCGCCGGATTTCCGGTGCTGCGCTTCGACTATCGCGGCATGGGCGACAGCACGGGCGCCGCGCGAACGTTCGAGGAATGCGGGCCGACATCGCGGCGGCCATCGCTGCGGTGCGCGCGCATGTCCGGGCGTCGAGCGAGTCGTGCTCTGGGGTCTGTGCGACGCCGCCTCCGCCGTCGCTCGATTATTGGCATTCGACGCGGGATGCGCGCGTCGCGGGCATGGTGCTGCTCAATCCGTGGGTGCGCTCGGAGACGACGCTCGCGAAGACGCACATCAAGCACTACTACGGCAAGCGCCTGCTCGAGCGGGAATTCTGGGCGAAGCTCCTTGCGGGCGGCGTGAAGCCCGTCGCCGCGCTGGGCGGATTCGCGCGCAATCTGCGCATCGCGATCGCGCGTCCGCAGCAGACGACGAGGCGCGAAGCGCTCGCCTTCCAGGATCGCATGGCCGCGGCGCTGCGCTCGTTTGCCGGGCCCCGTGCTGCTGATTCTGAGCGGGGACGACCTGACGGCGAAGGAGTTTCTCGGAGTACGCGCAGTCGGACGCGGGGTGGCAGGGACGTGCTGGACGCCGATCGCATCGAGCGGCACGATCTTGCGCATGCCGACCATACGTTTTCTCGGCCGACGCGTCCGGCGACGTCGAGTCGCGGACGCTCGCGCTGGCTTCGGCGTCGGTGGCAGCCGGATCGTCATGAAGAAGGTGCTGATGGTCGCGTACCACTTTCCGCCGCTCGCGGGGAGCAGCGGAATCCAGCGCACGCTGCGCTTCGCGCAGCATCTGCCGGAGTTCGGTTGGGAGCCGATCGTCCTGACGGCGCATCCGCGCGCGTACGAACGGACGAGCGACGATCTGTTGCGCGAGGTTCCCGAGCGTCTCATCGTCAAGCGCGCGTTCGCGCTCGACACCGCGCGCCATCTCTCGCTCGGCGGACGCTATCCGGGCTTGCTCGCGACGCCCGATCGGTGGATGACCTGGCGCTTCGGCGCGGTCGCGCGCCGGACTCGCGCTGATTCGCGACATGCGCCGCAGGTCATCTGGTCGACGTATCCGATCGCGACCGCGCACGTGATCGGCAGCGCGCTTTCGCGCCGATCGGGGCTGCCGTGGATCGCGGATTTCCGGGATCCGATGGCGCAGGAGGGATATCCGGACGACCCCGCAGTCTGGAAGAGCTTCAAGGCGATCGAGGAGCGCGCGGTCGCCGAGGCGCGCTTCAGCACGTTCACCACACCCGGCGCCGCGCGCGAGTACCGGCAGCGGTATCCGGCGGCGGCGGATCGGATCCGGGTGCTCGAGAACGGATTCGACGAGGAGAGCTTTGCCGGACTCTGCGTCCGCGACGACGCGCGAGCCCCTGCACGCCCGGCGCGGTCACGCTCTTGCACAGCGGCATCGTGTATCCCTCCGAGCGCGATCCGACGCAGTTCTTCGCGGCGATCGCGCAAATGGTCGACGGGCGCCAGCTGCGATCGCGGCGAGTTCATGGTGCGGTTTCGCGCCGCGGGTCACGACGACCTGCTGCGCGCTCTGGCGCAGCGGTATCGGCGTCGAGGCGTTCGTCGAGCTGCTGCCGCCGATCCCGTATCGCGCCGCGCTGGACGAAATGCTGCGCGCGGACGGCCTGCTCGTGCTGCAGGCGTCGAACTGCAACGAGCAGATTCCGGCGAAGCTCTACGAATACCTGCGCGCCGGCGGCCGATCGTCGCGTTGACGGATCCCGGCGGCGACACGGCGGGCGTCGTTCGTGCCGCCGGTCTCGACACCATCGCACGGCTCGATTCCGTCACGACATCGTCGCGCTGCTCGGCCGATTCATCGCGGCCGTGCGGGCGGGACAGGCGAGCCTGCCCGAGGCGGACTATGTGGCCGCCGCGTCGCGGCGCGGGCGTTCCAGGGAGCTCGCGACGCTGCTCGACGCGGCGATGGTTCCGTACTGAGCACGAGGCGCCGGATTGCTTTCCAGGACTGCATTGAGCCACGCCGAAGGGTCTGGTGTGGTGTCGTCGCTGCGAGCGGACTCCCCTTGATCGCGTCGGTCATTGCGGTGGCCGCCGCCATCCTCGGAGTGTTCCTTGCATGGCATCATCCGGTGGCGCCGGCGGCGACGGTAGTCGCGTTCGTGGTTGTCGTCCTCGTCTCCTTCCTGCGGCCCCGGTTGTGGCTCTTCGCGCTGCCCGCGCTCATCCCGGTCTTGAGCTTCGCGCCGTGGACGGGCTCTCTGCTCGTGGAAGAGATCGACCTCCTGGCGCTTGCTTTCGCGATCGGCGGCTATGCGCGGTGGGCGGCACGCCGATGGGCGCCGGCGCAGGGTGTCACCGCCGCGCCGGACACTGCGGTTTGGGGGCGTGCGCGTGTCGGTCGTCGCCGCAGTCTTCGTCCTGTTGTTCGGCTTGTCGTTGGCTGTCGCGCTCGGACGCGGGATTCAGGACGCCGGCGGTGGCCCATGGAGCTGGTACGACGGCTATTACGAAGCTCTCAACAGCGTGCGCACCGCCAAGAGCTTTGGGCTCGGCCTGCTGCTGGCACCACTCCTCTTCGTGGCGATGCAGCGGCCGGGGGAGCGTGCCATTGAACGCCTTGCCGCAGGGTATGCCACCGGCGCGGGGTTGGCCGCGCTGGCCGTCGTCTGGGAACGCATCGCGTTCACGGGATTGCTCAATTTCTCCAGCGACTACCGAGCGACAGGGATGTTCTGGGAGATGCATGTTGGCGGCGCGGCGCTCGACGGGTTCCTCGCGCTCGGCGTTCCGTTCGTCGCCTGGGCCTTCATGCAAAGCACGGGGCGCAAGTCCTTCGTGGCGGCGGGCTTGTTGCTGCTCGCAAGCTATGCCTGCCTGGCGACGTTCTCGCGCGCGGTCTACCTGGCGGTCCCGATTTCCCTTGCGCTCCTGGTCATCCTCCTGTTGTCAGCCCGCGCGGAGGCGATGTCGCAACGGCTCCTCGTTGCGGTGTGGGGCGCGCTGGCCATCGCGGTCACGGCGGTGGCGAGCTATTTCGTCTTTCGGGCAGGGGGATACCGATCGCTCCTGGCGGTCCTCGGCGCGCTCGCCGTCGCTCTTCAACTGTCGACAGCCGTGCGCCGCGCGACGCTCACCCACTGGGTCATCGGAGCGGGTCTCGGCGGCGCCCTTGCCGTCCTCGGGGCCGCCGCGGCGTCATCGATCGGCAAAGGGCCGTACATCGTCTACACGCTCGCGTTCGCAGCTTGCATCGGACTCTTGATGCTGCCGCGAACGGCCGAGGCATTCGCGTGGCGCACGCCAGTCACGTTGGCCGCTTTCGTGTGGCTTGCCTTCGCTGCAGGTCATGTGGCCCTGTACTGGGGCGGAGACTCGGCAGGGCAGGACGCCGCGTTCGTCCTTCTCGCGCTGCTGCTTCTCGTGTTCGTGCGCACGAGGTCGAGGACGCCCCCGTGGCCCGATCGTCTGCGCGGGCAGGGCATCGTCGTCGCTTCGGCGGCCGTCATCGCGGGGTCCGTCGCAGTCATGCTGGGCGGCGCGTACATGGGAGGCCGATTCGCGACCTCGGAGCAGGACTTCGAAGGGAGAATCCAGCATTGGCGCGACGGGCTTCGCCTCGTAGCGACACCGACCGAATGGGTGCTGGGCAAGGGGCTCGGCCGGTTTCCGCAGAGCTATTACTTCGGCGCACCCGGCGCCGCGATCCCAGGAAGTTCTCGGATTGCGAATGACGACGGCAATGGCTATCTGATGCTGTCCGGCCCGCGGCATTCCTACAGTTTCGGCGAGCTCTTCCGCGTCGCGCAGCGGGTACCGATAACCCCGGGTTCCTATACGCTGACCTTCGATGCGCGGGCCGTGGCACGCTCGCGCCTTCATGTCGAGATCTGCGAGCAGCACCTTCTCTACCACGCGGCCTGCGCGTTCCCCACGGCGGCCGTCATCGTGCGCGGCGACGCGTGGCAACGGCACGTCGTCACCCTCGACGGCCGCACTCTGAGCGGCGGACCCTGGTATGCGCCGCGTCTCGCCTTCTTTTCGTTCGCCGTGGAGGAACTGGGACTCCGGGTCGATATCGACAACGTCGTTCTGGTCGATCCCAACGGACGCAAACTCGTCGACAACGGCGATTTTGGCGGCGGCATGGCCCGATGGTTCATCGTCAGCGAGCGAGTCCACCTGCCGTGGCACATCAAGAGCCTCGCCTTCAGCGTCCTATTCGAGCAGGGCGCGATTGGACTGGTGCTGTTCGCGCTCCTGGTCGGCGGCACGCTGTTCCGGCTTGTCGCTGGCAATGCGCGGGGGAACCCGATGGCGCCGTTCATCGCCGCGTCCTTGGTCGGTTTCCTGATCGTGGGCGTTTTCGACAGTCTGCTCGACGTCCCGCGCGTCGCGCTCGCGTTCTATCTCGTCCTGTTCGCGGGGCTGGCACTCCGGGAACCGATGCGCGAAGCGGCCACTCTGACGCGCTAGCCTCACTACGGCAGCACCTTCGTGCGCACATGGCAGCGCCCGCCCGTGCACGGGCGGCGATGCGTACAATCAAGATCCCTTTCCCGATACGTATCCAGCCTATCTCTACCTATGCCCACTGTGCTCCTCACCGGCGGAACCGGATTCATCGGCTCGCATACCTGCGTCGAATTGATGGCTGCGGGATGGACGCCGATCCTCTTCGACAATCTCTGCAACAGCTCCGCGGCGGTCGTCGACCGAATCGAAGCGATCGCCGGGCGACGGCCCTATTCGTCGAGGCGGATCTCCTCGATCGTCGCCGCGGTTGACCGCGCGTTGCGGCGACTATCCAGTGGATGCCGTGATCCATTTCGCCGGTCTCAAGGCCGTCGGCGAATCGGTGGCCGACCCGCTGCGCTATTACGAGAACAACGTCGCCGGCACGCTCGTGCTGATCGAGGCGATGCGGCGGCACGGCGTCACGCGGATCGTGTTCAGCTCGTCGGCGACGGTCTACGGCATGGCCGAGACGATGCCGCTGACGGAAGACGCGCCGCTCGGGCCGATCAATCCGTACGGCCGCAGCAAGCTCATCGTCGAGCAGATCCTGCGCGACGTCGTCGCGAGCGATCCCGCGCAACGCGCGATGCTCCTGCGCTACTTCAATCCGGTGGGAGCGCACCCGAGCGGGCTGATCGGCGAGGATCCTCGGGGAACGCCGAACAATCTGATGCCGTTCGTGGCGCAGGTGGCCGTGGGACGCCAGCCGCGGCTTCGCGTCTATGGCGACGACTATCCGACCGGCGACGGGACCGGAGTGCGCGACTACATCCACGTGGTCGACCTGGCGCAAGGGCACGTGGCCGCGCTCGCGAAACTCATGGATCCCGCGGCGCCGCGGGAGTCGGTGGTCAATCTCGGGCACCGGGCGCGGTCACTCCGTGCTGGAGGTCGTGCGCAGTTTCGAGGCGGCGTGCGGACGGGCGATTCCCTTCGAAATCGTCGCCCGCCGACCGGGAGACGTGGCCATGCTGCTATGCCGACGTCACGCGCGCCCGCACCGTTGCTCGACTGGGAGGCGCGTCGAGGCCTCGATGCCATGTGCGCCGACGCGTGGCGGTGGCAGTCGGGGAATCCCGACGGTTTCGGCGAGTAGGTAACCGCGCCGGCGCGCGCGCCGGCCGCGATACGCGCCAGTGGGGCAAGGCGCAGATCTGCGCGTCCTGCGCCGGTAAATGGGGCACGAACGATCTCGGGGGGAGCCGGGTGCACAGTCTGCCGTTGATCGGCGCGGCCAATTGACGTTCGGCCTCGCCGATCCATAAACGCTGTTGCAAAACATTGTGTTATTGCCTCGCGCGTGAGCCCTCGAGCGATTTGGCACGTTTTGTGCAGTACGGAACCTAGCCTTTTTCAAGCCAAAGAACGGATTGCGCGCGTCGGCAACCTCGAGGATCAGGCAGCATGGTTCGACTGTTCAATCACTGGTTCGCGTCCAACACGCTGCTGCAGGTCGCCTTCGATGCGCTCCTGCTGTTCCTGTCGGTCGTACTCGCCGTGGCGTTCCTCAATCGAGGCGAAATCGCGACGCTCACCGCCGTGGTTCCGGACGCGCTGCTCTTCGCGCTGACGATGGTCGCGTTGAACACGATCGTCGGCCTCTATCAGCGCAACCCCGGCCGCACGATCGCGCAGACGACGGCCCGCATCGTGCTCTCCCTGATGCTGGCGGTGCCGGTCGCGTGGTCGATCTTCACGTTTCTGCCGCGCGCCGAAGCGTGGGACGTGACGCTGCGCCTCGCGGTGCCGCTCGCCTTCGTGACGCTTTGTCGCGATTCGCAGCCTCGCCGCCCACACCGGATTGTCGCCGATGTTCGCGCGCCGTACGCTCGTGCTCGGTACCGGGGCCGAAGCGGCGGCCGTCGAGCTGTCGATCGGACACCTCGGCCATGCCGTCCGCTTTCTGGGCTTCTACCCCGCCAAGAAGATCCGATGCCGCGCATCAGGTCGCCGCGCACCGGGTGCTGGCCGGCGGCATGGACCTCGTCGACGCGGTGCGCCGGCACAAGGTCGACGAGATCATCGTTGCCGTGCGCGAGCGGCGCGGCGGCGTGCTCCCGCTGCGCGAACTGCTCGACTGCAAGCTCATGGGCGTGCGGGTGCTCGACCTGTCGAGCTATTACGAACGCGCGGTGGGGCAGCTGCGGCTCGACTCGCTGCACGCGAGCTGGCTCATCTTCGGCGACGGCTTCAGGCAGGGATTCGTGCGCACGGTGGTCAAGCGCCTGTTCGACATCTTCGCCGCGTCGGCGCTGCTCCTGCTCGCGTTGCCGGTGATGCTCGTCGACCGTCATCGTCATCGCCATCGAGAGCGGCTTTCCGGTGCTCTACCGGCAGGAGCGCGTCGGGCAGGGCGGGCGCCTCTTCGAGGTGATCAAGTTCCGGAGCATGCGCCGGGACGCCGAGATCGACGGCAAGCCGCGCTGGGCGACGAGCAACGACGACCGCGTCACCCGCAGCGGCCGCATCATCAGGAAGCTCCGCATCGACGAGTTGCCGCAGCTCATCAACGTGCTGCGCGGCGACATGAGCCTTGTCGGTCCGCGGCCCGAGCGGCCGTATTTCGTCGATCAGCTCGCGCGCGAGATCCCGTATTACGCGGTGCGCCACAGCGTCAAGCCGGGCGTGACCGGCTGGGCGCAGGTCCGCTACCACTACAGCTCCTCGCTCGACGACGCGATACAGAAGCTCCAATACGATCTCTACTACGTCAAGAACCACACGCTGTTCCTCGACATCGTCGTCCTGTTCGAGACGGTCGGCGTGGTTCTGACCGGCGAAGGTGCCCAATAGCGACGCGGCGGTTCCCGCCGCGCCCCGGCTTCCGCGAAATCGTTCGCCGCTCCGCTGTCGCGCCACGGCAACGGATCGCGGTGCGGCGACGACCTGCGACGATGGCGCTTCGCCACCGGAAACGTGCGATTCGCGCGACAATGTTTCCCTTTCGAATGAACGGACTGTTGCCCGTCCCATGAATCCGAACCTCCCGACCGTGGCCGCCTGGAGCTACGGACTTGCCGGGGTGGGTTACACCGCCTTCGCGCTCTATCTCGGCTTTGGCTGGCGTGGCGGGATTCGCGGACTCGCGCTGACGGCGGCGGTCGGCGCTGACGGCGGCGTGGGCGCTGGTGGATCTGGCGTTCGCGGTGACGCAAGCCAACGCGTTGTACGAGATCGGCGCCCTGGTCGACGTGCTGCGCATCGGCGCCTGGTACTGTTTCCTGTCGCTCGTCTCGCGCGGCGCTCGGCGAACGCCGGCGACACGGCGAATTCGCCGCGCCCCGGCGTGGCTCGTGCCGGTCGCGTCCGCTCTGGTGGTGGTGGGCGTTGCCGCGCAGCTTGCGGTGGTGCTGCGCCTCGCCGTCTTCGGCGACCCGCTGCGGCTCGCGATCTTCGACGGCATCGCGCTCAACGTCTTCGGCCTCGTCCTGGTCGAGCAGCTCTTCCGCAACACACCGGACGACGCGCGCTGGAACATCAAGCCGCTATGCCTCGGCCTGGCCGGAGCGTTCGCCTTCGACCTCTATCTCTTCGCCGACGCGCTGCTGTTCAGCCGCGTCGACGCGGATGTGTGGAGCGTGCGCGGTCTCGTGCACGCGCTCGTCATTCCGTTCCTCGTATTGTCGACGACGCGCAATCGCGACTGGACGTTCGGCATCGCCTTGTCGCGGCGCGTGGTCTTCCACTCGACGGCGCTGATCGTTTCGGGCGCTTACCTGCTGTTCATGGCGGCCGCGGGTTACTACGTCCGCTATTTCGGCGGCAACTGGGGACGCGCGCTCCAGGTCGCGGTGATTTTCGCGGCCTTGCTCACGCTGGGGGCGATGGCGTTCTCGGGCTCGATTCGCGCGAAGCTCCGCGTGATCGTCAGCAAGCATTTCTTCAGCTACCGTTACGACTATCGCGACGAGTGGCTGCGCTTCACGCAGGCGCTGTCGGCGCGCGGGGGGCAGCGGGAGCTCGGGGGGGACGTCATCAAGGGGCTCGCGGACATGCTGGAGAGCCCGGCGGGAAGCCTTTGGCTCCGCGATTCGACGGGCCGGCATTTCGTGCAGGCCGCGCGCTGGAACATGCCGGCCGACGCGGTGGCGGAGCCCGCCGACTCGGAGTTCCTGCGGTTTCTGAGCGAGACCGGCTGGGTCGTGAATCTCGAGGAATTCCGGTCGTCGCCGGAGCGCTATCGCAAGCTGCGCCTTCCGCACTGGCTGTCGGAGTGGCCGAACGCGTGGCTCGTCATTCCGCTCGTCGAGCGCGAGCGAACTGATCGGCTTCGTCGTGCTCGCCACGGCAAGGACGCGCGTCGACGTCAATTGGGAGGTGAACGACCTGCTCAAGACGGCGGCGCGGCAGGCGGCGACCTTCCTCGGACAGATGCAGGCCACCGAGGCGCTGCTGGAGGCGAGGAAGTTCGACGCCTTCAATCGCATGTCGGCGTTCGTCGTCCACGATCTCAAGAACATCGTCGCCCAGCTCTCGCTGATGCTCAAGAATGCGGAGCGCCACCGGGACAATCCGGAGTTCCAGAAGGACATGCTCATGACGGTCGAGCATTCCGTCGATCGGATGAAACAGCTGATGATGCAGCTCCGCGAGGGAACGACGCCCGTCGATGCGGCCTCCGGCATCGACCTTGTCTCGATCGTCGACCGGATCCAGCGGACGAAGGCGAATCAGCAGCCGGCGGTCGAGCTACGGCTCGAGACGAAGGTTGCGGCGCAAGGCCACGAGGACCGGCTGGAGCGGGTGATCGGACATCTGGTGCAGAATGCGATCGATGCCACGCCCGACGACGGGCGCGTGTGGATCAGGCTCGCGAAACGGGACGGGTTGGCCATGATCGAGGTCGGTGACACCGGTCGCGGCATGACGCCCGAGTTCGTGCGCGATCGCCTGTTCAAACCCTTCCAGACGACCAAGGCGACGGGCATGGGCATAGGCGCCTACGAAAGCTTCCAGTACGTGCAGGAGCTTGGGGGACGGGTCGAAGTCGACAGCGCGCCCGATGTGGGCACGCAGGTGCGCTTGCTGCTGCCGGCGTTCGAAATGTCCGGCGACGCGGCAACCGGTGTGCAAAGGGAACTCAGCCCATGAGTCAGAAGGCGCGGCCGCTGCTCATCGTCGAGGACGATCCCGCTCTGCAAAAGCAGATCTGCTGGGCGTTCGACCAGTACGAGACTCTGCCGGCGATCGATCGCGAGAGCGCTCTAGCTCAACTGCGCCGGCATGCCCCGCCCGTGGTGACCATGGATCTCGGTCTGCCGCCGGATCCCGACTCCGTCGGCGAGGGCTTCAAGCTGCTCGAGCAGATCCTGGAGCTGGCGCCGGATACCAAGGTCATCGTGCTGACCGGGCAGAACGATCGCGCCAATGCCTGCGCGCGATCGGCTGCGGCGCCTACGATTTCTTCGCGAAGCCGTTCGAACCTGAGCTTCTGGCGCTCACGATCGACCGCGCCTTCCGGCTGCACGATCTGCAGCGGGAGAACCGGCGGCTGCAGGAGTCGCGGCAGCCCGATGCGTTCGGCGGGATCCTCACCCGCGATCCGGAGCTGCTCCGGATCTGCCGCGTCGTCGAGAAGGTCGCAGGCACGGGAGCCACGGTGCTCCTGCTCGGGGAGAGCGGCACGGGCAAGGAACTCCTCGCGCGCGCGGTGCACGATCTGTCGCCGCGCCGCGGCGAGCGCTTCGTCGCGATCAACTGTGCCGCGATCCCCGACAACCTGCTCGAGAGCGAGCTGTTCGGCTACGAAAAGGGCGCTTTCACCGGCGCAGCGCGGCAGACGATCGGCAAGATCGAGACGGCCAACCGCGGCACGCTGATGCTGGACGAGATCGGCGACCTGCCGCTCGCGCTTCAGGTGAAGATACTCCGGTTTCTGCAGGAACGCGTCATCGAGCGGGTCGGCGGGCGCGACGAAATCGAGATCGACGTGCGCATCGTCTGTGCGACGCACCAGGATCTCAAGGCCTTCATCAAGGAAGGCCGCTTCCGCGAGGATCTCTACTACCGACTGGCGGAGATCGTCGTCGAGATTCCGCCGCTTCGCGCAAGGCAGGGCGACGCCGCGTTGCTGGCGCACGCGTTCGTGCAGCGCTTCGCCGCCGAGCAGCGCCGCCGTTCCATGACGCTGCGTTACGACGCCGTGGCGGCGATCGAGGCGCACGGATGGCCCGGCAATGTGCGCGAGCTGGAAAATTGCATCCGGCGCGCGGTGATCATGGCGGACGGCAATCAGATCACGGCCGCCGACGTCGGCCTCGCCGAAGGTGCGGGCGATGACGTCGCCGCGCTCAATTTGCGGCGGGTCCGGGACGATGCGGAGAAGCGGGCCGTCATCACGGTGCTGTCCCGCGTGAACGGCAACATCGTCAAGGCGGCCGAGATACTCGGCGTGAGCCGTCCGACGTTGTACGACATCATGCACAAGTTCGGTCTCAAATAGCACTCTACGTAAGGCAAACGCGATGCAAAGGATCGATATGAACACGGGACGAACGATGGTTGTCATGTGGGCGCTGGTCGCCGCGACCCTGCTGGCCGGATGTACAGACACGCCCGACGCACTGGTCGAAGTCGGCGAAGGAATCGCTCGCCAAGAACGATCGCAATGCCGCGATCATCCAGCTCAAGAACGCATTGCAGACCAATCCCGACCTGGGCGAAGCCCGCTACCTCCTCGGCAAGAGCCTGCTGGAAGCCGGCGATGTCGCGTCGGCCGAAAAGGAGCTCCGCAAGGCGCGCGAGCTCAAGTTTCCCGACGACCAGGTGGTGCCGCTGCTGGCACGCGCGCTGATCGCGCAGGGCGAGGGCAAGAAGGCGGTCGAGCAGTTCGGCAAGGTCGAGCTCGCCGCGCCGGAGAGTCGCGCCGAACTCGCCGCCGCGCTCGCGCAGGCGCAATTGGCGATGGGCAACACCGACGCCGCGCAGTCCGGATTCGCCGCGGCGCTGAAGGCGGTCCCCGGATATGCGCCGGCGATGCTGGGCGAGGCCAGGCTCAAGGCTGGCGCCGGCGACCTGCCGGGGGCCATGGCGGTCGTGGAGACAGTGCTGGCCAAGTTCGCCGAACCACGTCGACGCCTGGATGTTGAAAGGCGACATCGCGAGCGCGCAACTGCAGCTCGACAACGCGCTCGCCGCGTATCGCAAGACGCTGGAGCTGCGCCCCGACTCCGTGGCTGCGCATTCGAAGATCGCGTCGACACTGATCCAGCAGGGCAAGATCAAGGAAGCGAGCCTGCAGATCGACGCCATGAAGAAGGTCGCGCCCAAGCATCCGCAGACGCTCTATCTGCAGGCGCTGATTGCGCTCCGGGAAAAGAACTACGTCGCGGCCCGCGAAGCCATCCAGCTGCACCTGCGCGCCGCGCCGGACAGTCTGGCGGGGCTCGTGCTGGAGGGCAGCATCGCGTACCACCTTGGGTCCTACGCCCAGGCGGAAACGAGCCTGAAGAAGGCGTTGCAGAAGGCGCCGAAGCAACGCGTCGCGCGCATGATGCTGGTCAACACCTACCTTCGCACCCGCCAGCCGGCAAAGGCGCTCGAGACGCTCAAGCCTCTGCTGGACGACGGCAACCCTGGCGCGGACGTCCTCGCGCTTGCCGGCGAGGTCTACATGCAGACCGGCAACATCAAGGAAGCCGAACGCGCCTTCGCCAAGGCATCGGCGCTCGACCCCAAGGACGCGAGCAAGCGGACGGCGCTGGCCTTGACCCACGTGTCGTCGGGCGACCGCGATCGCGGATTGAAGGAGCTCGAGGAGGCCGCCGCAGCGGACTCCGGAATTCGCGCAGATCTCGCGCTCATCGCCAACTACACCCGGGAACGCAAGTACGATGCGGCGCTCAAGGCGATCGCCGCGCTGGAGAAGAAGCAGCCGGACAAGCCATTGGCGCACAACCTCCGCGGAGCCGTCTACTCCGCCAAGGGAGACACGGCCGCGGCGAGGCAGAGCTTCGAGCGCGCCATCACCGTCGACCCAGCCGATTTCGTCCGCCGCGGCGAGCCTCGCGCGGCTCGACATTGCCGACAAGAAGCCGGACGACGCGCGAAAGCGATTCGAAGCGATCCTCGCCAAGGACCCGAAGAACGCGCGGGCACTGCTCGCTCTTGCCGAGCTCCGCGCGCGAGCCGGCGGGACGACCGACGAAGTCGCCGCGTTGATCGGCAAGGCGGTCACCGCGGACCCGACCAGCTTGGCCTCGCGGATGGCACTCGTCAATCATTATCTGCGCAGCAAGGAGCCGAAAAAGGCCGTCGCGGCCGCACAGGACGGCGCTGGCGGCGCTGCCCGACAGTCCGGAGCTGCTGGAGGCGCTGGGGCAGGCGCAGATGGCCGCCGGCGATCCGAACCAGGCGGTCGCCTCATTCGCCAAGCTCGCCCAGGTGCGACCGGGCGCGCCGGAACCCTACATTCGGATGGCTGGCGCCCAGATGGCTGCCAAGGACACGGATGCCGCGGTGCAGAGTCTGAAGAAGGCGCTGGCGTTGAAGCCCGACCATGTGAACATTCAGCGCGCGATGGCGAGGGTCAACCTCGAGCGCCGGACGCGACGCCGAGGCCTTGGCACATGGCACGCGACATGCAGAAGCAGCGTCCGAAGGAATCCGCCGGCTATATGCTCGAAGGCGACATTCACGCGTCCAAGAAGGCCTGGACCGAGGCCGCGGCGGCCTATCGCAACGGACTGAAGCAGGTGGGGACCACCGACCTTGCGATACGGCTCTACGCGGCGCTGCGCGCGGGGGGCAGCGTGGCGGAGGCCGACAAGTTCGCGGCCGGGTGGCTGCGCGACCACCCGAAGGATCGCGAACTTCGCACCTATCTCGCCGAGAGGGCCATCGGCACGAAGGATTTCCCGGTGGCCGCCACCCATTACAAGGCCATGCTCGAAATCAAGCCCGACGATGCCCAGGCGCTCAACAACCTCGCCTATGTGTCGGGTCAGCTCAAAGATCCGAAAGCGATCGAGTATGCCGAAAAGGCCAACAAGCTCGCGCCGAACAACGCTGCGATCCTGGATACCCTCGGCATGCTGCTGGTCGAGAAAGGTGACGTCAAACGCGGAGTCGACGCGATGCAAAAGGCGGCGGCCCTCGCTCCGGCTTCCGCCGCGATTCGCCTCAACCTCGCCCGCGCGCTGATCAAGGACGGGCAGAAGGCGGCCGCCAAGAAGGAGCTGGAGAGCCTCGCGCAGTTGGGCGACCGGTTCTCCGGCCAGAAAGAAGTCGCCAAGCTGATGCAGGGACTCTGACCGAATCGCGTGCGGACGAGGGTCCGCGCTCCGGAGCATCGCAACCCGGCGGCACCGGTGTGCCGCCGATCGAGGGAAACGAGAAAAATGACTACCGTCGCTGTCGTGGGCCTTGGCTATGTCGGATTGCCGCTGGCCGTCGAATTCGGCAAGAGACACCGGACGATCGGGTTCGACCTCTCGGCCGACAAGATCGCGAGCTACCGCCGCCATGTCGATCCCACGGGCGAGGTGTCGACCGAGGAACTCCGTGCCGCGACGATGCTCACGGTGGGCGCCGACCCTGCCGCGCTGGCCGAAGCCGATTTCATCATCGTCGCCGTGCCGACTCCCGTGGACGACGCGCACCAGCCCGATTTCGGCCCGCTGCTCGGCGCGTCCAAGGCGGTCGGAGCGCACATGAAGCGGGGCGCGACGGTCGTCTACGAATCGACGGTCTACCCCGGCGCCACCGAGGAGATCTGCATCCCCGTGCTGGAGGCGCATTCGAAGATGCGCTGGCGCGAGGATTTCAACGTCGGCTATTCGCCCGAACGCATCAACCCCGGCGACCGCGAACGCACGCTGACCAAGATCACGAAGGTGGTCTCCGGCGACACGCCGGAGACGCTCGAGCGCGTCGCGCAGATGTACGGCAGCGTGGTGACGGCCGGCGTGCATCGCGCGTCCTCCATCAAGGTGGCCGAAGCGGCCAAGGTCATCGAGAACACGCAGCGCGACCTCAACATCGCGCTGATGAACGAGCTCGCGATCATCTTCGACCGGCTCGGCATCGACACGATGGAAGTGCTGCGGGCGGCGGGCACCAAGTGGAACTTCCTGCCGTTCCGGCCGGGTCTCGTCGGCGGCCATTGCATCGGCGTCGATCCGTACTACCTCACGCACAAGGCGGAAATGGTCGGGTATCACCCCGAGGTGATCCTGGCGGGACGGCGCATCAACGACGGCATGGGCAAGTTCGTCGCCGAGCAGACGGTCAAGCTGCTCGTACGCAACGGCTGGCAGGTGAAGGCCGCGCCGGTGCTCGTGCTCGGGCTCACGTTCAAGGAGGATTGTCCCGACCTGCGCAATTCGCGGGTGATCGACGTGATCCGCGAATTGCAGTCGTACGGCGCGGACGTCGTGGTGCACGATCCGGTGGCCGCGCCCAAGGAGGCGCTGCACGAATACGGCGTGGAGCTCGTTCCCTGGGACCGCCTGCCCAAGGCGGCGGCGATCGTCGCCGCGGTCGCGCATCGCGAGTTCAAGGCCAGGCCGCTGTCGGACTACCTCGGCCGCCTGATGCCGAAAGGGGTCGTCGCCGACGTCAAATGCCAATTCGACGCCGGCGCCATGCAGGCCGGCGGCGTCACCGTCTGGCGCTCTGCTGAGCCCCAGCTCACTTCGGCGCATGGTTCCGATGCAGTCGATCGAGCACGTCCGCCGAAGTCTGTCGCAGCGCCCGCTGCGCTGGCTCGTGACGGGCAGCGCCGGGTTCATCGGCTCGCATCTCGTCGAGGCACTGCTGGAGCTCGACCAGACGGTGGTCGGGCCTCGACAACTTCGCCACCGGCCACCGGCGCAATGTCGACGAAGATCCGCGCCGCGGTGTCACCGCGGATCGCTGGAGCCGGCATCGCTTCGTCGACGGCGACATCCGCGACCCGGAAGCCTGCCGCGCCGCGTGCAGCGGCATCGACATCGTGTTGCATCAGGCGGCGTTGGGGTCGGTGCCGCGCTCGCTCGCCGATCCCGCCGCGACGAACGCGACGAACATCGACGGCTTTCCTCAATGTGCTGATCGCCGCCCGCGACGCCGAGCGTGCGCCGTTTCGTGTACGCGGCGTCGAGCTCGACCTACGGCGACCACCCGGCGCTGCCCAAGGTCGAGGAGGCGATCGGACGGCCGCTGTCGCCCTATGCCGTTACCAAGCTCGTGAACGAGCTCTATGCGGACGTGTTCGCGCGCTGCTACGGCATGCAGACGATCGGGCTTCGCTACTTCAACATCTTCGGCGCGCGGCAGGATCCGGAGGGCGCCTACGCCGCCGTCATCCCGCGCTGGATCCGCGCGATGCTGACGGGCGAGCAGGTCGCGATCAACGGCGATGGCGAAACCAGCCGCGATTTCTGCTACGTCGACAATGCCGTGCAGGCGAATCTTCTCGCCGCGACGGTCGACGATGCCGCGGCCGTCAACCAGATCTACAACGTGGCGGTCGACGACCGCACGACGTTGAACCGGCTGTTCGCGCTGCTGCGCGATGCGATCGCGGCGCAGGTCCCGAGCGTGGCGGCGACGTCCCCGGACTATCGCGAGTTCCGTCCGGGCGACGTCCGCCATTCGCAGGCGGACATCGGCAAGGCGCGCCGCCTTCTGGGATATGCGCCCACGCATCGACTGACCGACGGAATTCGCGCTGCGTTGCCGTGGTACCTCGCTCGCCACGGCGTCGTGCCGGAAGCCGAAGGCCGCTTCGCGGGCGCGACATGAAGCCCGTACGGTGGCGTCCGACGGACGAACCGCTGCGCCGCCGGCGCGCGGTCGTCGTGGTCGCGCTCGGCTATCTGTTGTGCGGTACCGGTCCACGCCGAGGCGTACGACGACACTCCGGATCATGTCGTCGGCACTGCGCAACGAGGCGCGCACGCTCGAGCACGGCGAAGGTGTGGCCCGCGATACCGCTGCGCGCCGTCGCGCTCTATTGCGAGGCGAGTCGACAGGGCGATGCCGAGGCCCAGTTCAGCCTCGGCTGGATGTACGCCAACGGTCGCGGCATGCCGCGCGACAATCGCATGGCATCGCTGTTCTTCGGACTCGCGGCCGAGCAAGGCCACGAATACGCGCGGAAGATGCGCGCGTTCGTCGGCCCGGCGGCCGCCGATCCGCCCGATTGCCTGCGCGATCCGGCGCCGCCGCCGCAGGAGGAAGCCGCCGAGTTTCTGGAGCCCGACGACGATTTCGTCGCCGCCACGCCGGAGCAGAAGAAGGCGGCCGAGGTCGTGGCGCAAGCTCGCTCCCGAATTCAAGGTCAGCCCGCTGCTTCGCGCTCGCCATCATCCGCGCCGAGTCCAATTTCGATCCGAATGCGCGCTCGCCCAAGAACGCGCAGGGCCTGATGCAGCTCATTCCCGAAACGTCGGCGCGATTCAACGTCAAGAAGCCCTTCGATCCGGTGCAGAACGTTCGCGGAGGGCTCGCCTACCTGCGCTGGCTGCTCGCGTACTTCAAGGGCGACGTCGCGCTGGTCGCCGCGGCCTACAACGCGGGCGAGGGCACGGTGGAACGCTACCGCGGCGTTCCGCCGTACGCCGAAACGCGGGCCTACGTGCAGCGAATCAAGCGGTATTACCGGAAGGATCGTCACCCTTACGACGCGACAGTCACGGAACCGTCCCCGGAATTGTGGCGCATCCGCATGGTCACGGCGCAATAGCGTGCACATGCAGTTCGTCCACTGCTGCCTTGCGTTTCGCCGCCGCCATCGGCGCAGCGGCCCTGATTGCTCCTCGCAGTCGTTGTGCCGGCGGACGCCGGGCGTGCCTGAGACGATCGCCCGGGTGAAGCCGTCCGTGGTCGCCGTAGGCACGTTACCAGAAGACGCGCAGCCCTCCCTTCGTGTTTCGCGGCACCGGTTTCGTCGTGGGCGACGGCACGCTGATCGCGACCGCGGCCCACGTCGTTGCGGAAACGTTGCAGACGGAGAGCCGCGAAACGATGATGATCCTGGTGCAGGTGCCAGGGACGCCGGAGACCGCAGGGGAGGGAGGTGAAGGCGATCGCGGTGGACAAGGTCCACGATGTCGCCCTGCTGCGCATCTCGGGGACGCCGCTCCCGACTCTGACGCTTGGCAGTGCGGATGCCGTGCGCGATGGGCAGAGCGTCGCGTTTACCGGTTTCCCGTTCGGCACCGCGCTCGGCTTCTATCCGGTCACGCATCGCGCCATCGTCGCGGCGATCGCGCCGATCGCGCTTCCGGGACCGAACGCCGCCAAACTCGACAGCCGCGTCGTCCAGGGCCTGAAGTCGAGTCCCTTCCTCCTCTTCCAGCTCGACTGCCATCACTTTCCCCGGACACAGCGGCAGTCCCCGCTTTACGATGCGGGACACCGGCGAGGTCGTCGGGATCGTCAACATGGGCCTCCTGAAGGGCACCAAGGACGCCGCGGTCGGCCAGCCGTCCGGCATCAGCTTCGCCGTTCCGATCCAGCACCTGCAGGAGCTATTGCGCGGCGTGCGGTGAGTGACCGGAGCCCGGCCGGTTGCTAACGGCCGTGGTACAGGCGGCCTATCGTCGGGTCGGCGAGCAGCTCGGCGCCCGATCCGACCACCGCGATCTCGCCTGCGACCATCACGCAACCGACGTCGGCGACGGCGAGCGCTCTTTGCGCATCGGGCTCGACGGTCACGATCGAGATGCGTTCCCGGTCCCGGAGGTCCATGAGCATCGCGAAAATCGCTTCGGTCAGTGCCGGGTCGAGCCCGGCGGAGGGTTCGTCCACGAGCAGGAGGCGCGGGCGCATGACGAGCGCCCGCGAAATTTCCAGCAGGCGGCGCTCGCCGCACGACAGTACGCGCGCCGGCTCGTTCCTTCGTGCCGCCAGCGACGGGTAGCGATCGAAGACCCGTTCCGTCGCGTGCCGCACTTCGGCGCGCCAGCCGCGCAGATAGCCGCCGAGCCAGAGGTTCTGCTCGACGGTCATGTCCGGAAAGATCGAGCTGTCGTGCAGCACATAGGCGATGCCGGCGTCACGCAGTTTCGCGTTGGGGCCGAGCCGGGTCACGTTGCGACCGCCGACTTCGATTCGTCCGGCGCGAATGTCGGTGAGGCCGAAGATCGAATGCAGCAAGCGTGGACTTGCCTGCGCCATTCGGTCCGACCACGCAGAGCCATTGCCCGGCTCCGAGCCGCAGGTCGATTCCGTGCAGGATGTCGGATCCGCCGTAGCCCGCGACGAGACCGGTGACGCGGAGCAGCGGATCGTGACCCGCCAGCGCGTCCAGCCGGTCCCGGATCGCCGCGACCCGGGCCGGCCTGTCGGCCGATTCGGCGCCGCCCGCAGGGGTCTGCGTCCGGGCGCGAGTGCCGGCACGCGGCAGCGAAGGGTCGTCGCGGTGTCCGGGCGGATTGTGCAGGTCCATCAGTGCGGCCCCGCGAGTGGAAGATGCCGATATTCGATCATTGGCTGCCGGATTGGGCGGCGCACCGGACTCAAAGCCCGGGCACCGTATCAAGCAAGACTTGAGCCAGGCCGGACGCCATGTCCGCGACCGGCGGAGGGCGACTGCGAAGCAGGCGCCCGGAGGGCAATCAGAAATCGAAGCGCAGTTCCGAGTAGACGCGGTCGCGGTTGTTGTATCGACCGAAGTACCCGTCATCAGGTCCGGTAAAGATGTCGACACCGAAGCTCAACGTCGCGTTCTTTGCCGCGTACCAGTTGAGGCGAGGACGAATGAGGGCGCCTGCGTCTTTGAAGCTCTGTATCCACAGGATCTGCGGCTCGAACGCCGAGGACAGCTTGGTCGAAAGGAAGATGCTGGCCCCGAAGCCGTCGCTCTTGACGTCGAGTCCGCCGCCGCCGCCGTCGAAAAACGCGCGCTGGAATCCCTGGATGTTGAGACGCGTATCGCCTGGCAGCGGGAACTCGACACTCACGATGTAATCGAGCGTCGAGCGTTGCACCACCCCCTGCGGCACCGAGAGGTCGGTCACGCTGTAACCCTGGCCGCTCGCGTACACCGCCTCGCCACGCAGCACGAACTCGCCCAGGTCCTTGGTGACGGTGCCGCCGACCTGCCAGATCCGGTCGTATCGCGGCTGGAACAGGAACGGCTGGCTCGGCATGCCCGTCGCCACCCGATAGAACGTCGGTTGCGTGCTGAAGCTCTTGTAGTAGAAGGCGGCGATGTCCCAACCGGAGACGAGCGTGTTGGCCCGGACGCCGTAACTGGAATTGTCGAGACTGCGGGCGGGTCGCTCCGGATCCTGAAACAACGAGGCGACGCCGGACGGCGTCGGCGAAGGCAACCGTGCCGGGTAGAAGTCGGACCCCGGCTTCCCGATCCGGTCGAAGGCGGGCACGGGAATCCAGACGAACTCCACGTGCGAGTCGCCGGCGAAGTACTCGGCGCGGGCCGCCCACTGCGGGATACGGATGACGTCGAAACTCGGCAGCAGGAATTCGCGCATGTCGCGGGCCGAGACGACGTCGGCGACAAACAGCCCGACGACTTCGCCCCAGACGATCTGCTGTGCGCCGAGGCGGAAATCCCAGGATCCCGCCGAGAAGTCGAGATAGTTCTCGCCCCAGATGGCGCTCGTCCGCTGGTTGCGCTTCACGGGGTCGAGGTAGAAATCGGAGGTCGCATAGACAATGTCCCCGTCGAGGCGGCCACCGACCTTCCATTTGACGCTCTCCCCGAACTCGCCCTGCGCGTTGAGCGTCAGGCGTCCGACCCCGCGCGACCAGTGCACGGGATCCGAGTAGGTGTACGCGCCGAGGCCGGCGAACGATCCGCTGAATTTCACAGCCGGCGTTTCGGACGACGCGCCTGCCGCACCGAACAGTTGGTCCTTCGAGAGTGGGTCCGCCGCACCGGCCGCCAGTCGAATCGGCGGGACATTCACGGTATTCAGCCCCATATCCTGCGCCAGCAGGGGGCCCGCCGCCAAGGCGAGAACGGCCGTAGCCCGGGCCAGGATCTCGGGTCGAATCACGTGGCTGCCTCCTCCGGATTGTCTGCAAGAACGCGGGGCGACCGGCGCCGCTCCTTGACGAGGACCCAGCCGCCGTCGTCCGTTCGCACCCCGAGGCGGCGGATCCTGCCATCCTCGATCCGCACGAGCCGGTCGGCCTTGGCGATGACTTTCTTGTCGTGCGTCGAAAAGACGAATGTCGTTTGCAGCGAACGGTTGATCTCCTTCATGAGCTCGAGTATTCCGGCGCCGGTCCGGCTATCGAGGTTCGCCGTCGGCTCGTCGGCCAGAATGATCTTGGGTTCCGTCGCCAGGGCCCGCGCGATCGCGACGCGCTGTCGCTGCCCGCCGCTCAACTCCGACGGCCGGTGTCCGGCGAACTTGCCAAGCTTGACGACGTCGAGAAATCGGGCGACGCGCTCGCGGCGCTCGTTCCGGCCGAGCTCCTTGAACTGGAGCAGCGGGTACTCGACATTTTCCTCCGCGGACAACACCGGAAGCAGGTTGAACGTCTGAAAGATGAACCCGATCGTTCGCGCCCGCAGATCCGCGAGCTGGTCGGGCGTATGGCCCGAGGTGTCGCGACCGTCGATGAAGATCGTGCCTTCGGTCGGCGTGTCGATGCAGCCGATCAGGTTGAGCAGCGTCGATTTGCCGCTGCCGGACGGCCCCGCGATCGCGAGGAACACGCCTTCCTCGATGCTCAAATTCACGCCGTGGAGGGCGGGCACCATCTGGTCTCCAAGCCGGTATTGCTTCGAGACATTTTCGACGCGGATCAGGGACATCGACGGGAGACGGGTCGAGGTGCAACCGTTATAATGATGTAGCGTGGCATTTGTGACTGGAAGGTTATAGCCTTTTGACTGCTCGCGCAAAAATCTCGGCCTGTGGCACGGCTCGTCCGCTGCCTTGTGCTTGCGGTCCCGCTTGTGCTCCCGGCCACCGGCAACGGCGCAGGAGGGGCAGGGTGCCGGAGACGAAGCGTTGGCGGAGTCGATCGTGCAGAAGGCGGACCAGATCCGTTTCCCGGCGGAAGGCTTCGAGGTCGGAGTCACGATCAGCACCACGGCGGCGGGCGAACCGCCTGAAACCCGGAAGTACCGGGTCCTGTCGAAGGGGAACGAAAACACCGTCGTCATGACCACCGAGCCCGCGTCGGAGCGTGGTCAGATCATGCTCATGAAAGGCCGGGACCTTTGGATATTTCTGCCTGCGGTTTCGCAGCCTGTGCGGCTGCCGTTGGCCCAGCGCTTGACGGGTGCCGTCGCGAACGGCGACCTCGCGCGCGCCAACTTTGCCGGCGATTACAAGCCTCGGCTTCTCAGGACCGAAAAGATCGACGGCGAGCAGATGCACGTGCTCGAACTGATCGCCGTCGACCGTGGCGTCACGTACCATCGCGTGCTGTACTGGGTTCGCCAAGCGAACCAATGGCCGCACAAGGCCGAGTTCTATTCGCTGTCCGAACGCCTGCTGAAGACCTGCCTGTACCAGAAGTTCGAACGGCAGGCCGGTCGCGTGCGCCCGACCCGGCTGGTGATGCAGAATGCGCTGCGTGCGGGTGAGGAGTCGGTGCTGGAGTATGCCGACATGAAGTTACGGGATCTGCCGGACAAGGTCTTCACCAAGGACTACTTGAAGCGGCTCGAATAGCCGCCGATGGGACTGAGATGATCATGCCGAACAATTCGCCCGCCGAGTCCCAAGCGAACAGCGCGCCGGATCCGCTCACGCCCCATTTCAAATTTGGTCGGCTGCCTTTGGGCGAAGGCCCGGCCGGAAATGCCGAGATCTTCGCGCTGCGCTATGCGGTCTACTGCCTCGAGTGCGGCTTTCTCGATCCCGCGAACTACAAGGATGGGCTCGAGACCGACGAGTATGACGGCGGCTCGGCCCATTTCACCGGGCACAATCTCGCGAATGAGCTGGTGGGCTCGGTCCGCCTCGTCCACGCGTCGCCAGCGCGGGGCTTCCCGTACGAGCGCCACTGCAAGGCGCTGTATCGAAAACATCGTGCCGCCGCCCCCGGAACAGTGCGGCGAGGTGTCCCGACTTGGTCGTGCGCCGCGACTATCGCCGCCGCGCCGGCGATACGCTGGCGGGCATCCCGAAGGAGTTCCTCGACGCGGGCGCGCCAGCAATCCCGGCCCGGCGCCCCCCAGGCGAGCGGCGAAGCAACAGTCCGGAACTCCTCCTTGGGCTGTACCGAGAGATGTATCAATACAGCCTGGAACGCGGGATCCGCTACTGGTACGCGGCGATGGAAAGGTCGTTGGCGCGCGCGCTGTCTCGCTTCCAGTTCGTGTTCGTGCCGATAGGCATGGAAGTCGACTATTACGGTCCCGTCGCGCCCTACCTCGCGGACCTCCGGGAGATGGAGAAACGGCTTGCAGGAAACAATCCGGATCTTTTCGCCTGGTTTCGCCGAGGCTGACCCCGCACAGCGCCGATGAAAGCGGTTCTCGCCAGGCTGTCCAGGCGCTACATTCGATCGAGGCTGGCGAAATCCACGGGCGACGAACTCGCCCGGCTGAGCCAGCGGAGGTTGCTGCAGTGTTTTCAGCGGGCGGCAAGGCAGTCGCCGGCCTATGGCAGGCTGCTCCTGGAGGCGGGTGTGCGTCCCCGGGAGATAGGCAGCGTCGACGATTTCGCCAAGCGCTGCCCGATCCTCGAAAAATCGACCACGTTTCACCGCTTCCCGCTGAAGGACCTGATCGCCCGGGACGTCCGCACGCCGGACATCGCATCGATCCTGACGAGTTCGGGGCACGGCGGCAGCGGATTCGCACTGGGGCTTGGAACGCGTGCGCAGGCGATCCGCGCTCGTTGGGCGGTCGATGTCGGCCTCGACCTGGCATTCGACATCGACCGGCGACGCACGCTGCTGATCAACTGTCTGCCGATGGGGGTGACGTTCCAGTCCAACGCTGCCTGCGTGGCCAATGTCAGTGTGCGGGAAGACATGGCCTGCGCCATCGTGGATCAGGCGGGGAGCCTGTTCGACCAGATCATCCTGTGCGGAGACCCGCTCTTTCTGAAACGCCTTTGCGATTTCTCGGAAGCTCGCGGCACGGACTGGGGGCGTTACCGGCTGAATGCGATTCTCGGCGAAGAGACGTTTCCCGAGTCGTTCCGCGACTACCTCGCCGATACGCTCCGCGTCAGCCTCGACGCCCCGGACGGCGGGCTGATCGCAAGCTCCGTGGGGGTCGCCGAGCTCGGGCTCAACCTGTTCCACGAAACGCGCGAAACCGTTGCGCTTCGACGCGAATGCAGGCGTGACCCCACAGGTGCTCGAACAGGTGCTTGGTCACACCGATACCCCGTCGCATCTCCCGACGTTTGTTGCCTACAATCCGTTGCGCTGCTTTGTCGAGGTCATGGCGCCGGACACCTATGCCGGCGGCGACCTCGTGGTCACGGTGCTCGATCGGGGCGCCCCCGTGCCTCTCATGCGCTACCGGACCGGTGACTCCGCACAGTTCGTCGATCCTGCCCGGATCGCGGCCATCCTCGGCACCCGCAAGGCCCAGTCCAGAACTTCGGTGTTCCCCGTGATCGCGCTCCACGGCCGCACCAAGGATCGCCTGCCTTCCGGATGGCATGTCGACGAGTTCAAGGATGCGCTCTACAGGCGGCGGGAGATTGCCCGTCAGCTGACCGGGGCATTTCGCCTTTCTTACCAGGAAGGGGCGCTGCACTGGGACGTGCAGCTGGCGCGTGACAGTGTCGCGGATCCGGCGGTGATGAACACGGCGCTCGGCAACGTCTTGTCGGGCACGGCTGCCCGGGAAGTCCCGAAAGTTGCCAGCCATCGCTACCATCAGTTTCCGCATGGCCAGGCGCTGGACTACGAGCGAAAATTCGCCTACTGGCGAGGATGAATGTCGGACACCTTCGCGCTGCCCTTGCGTCTGTTCGCCGCGCTCAGGCTCGCGACGCGCAACCTGCTCCGGCACCGCCGCCGCAGCTTGATCGCCGTTTCGTCGGTGGCGTTCGGGATCGCCGCGCTGGTCGTTGCGCGAGGCTTCACCGAGTGGATGTTCTTCGACTTTCGCGAAGCGACGATCGAATCGCAGTACGCCCACGTCCAGGTGACGCGGCCGGGCTTTCACGAGGATGGCGCGTCCGATCCGTTCCGCTACCTGCTGCCGCCCGAAGCGGGCAGGACGGCCGCAGCGGGTGTCCCCCATCTGCGTTCCCTGGCGCCGCGCCTGGCGCTCACCGGCTTGATCAGTCGGGGCGAGGCAACGGTTTCGTTTACCGGAGAAGGCATCGATCCGGCGAAGGATCTGACCGACGACCGTTCGCTGCGCGTTCTGCAGGGCAGCAAGCTCCGATCGTCCGATCGCGCGGAGGTGCTCCTCGGTCGCGGGCTCGGTGTGTTGCTCGGCGCGAACGTAGGCGACAACGTCGTGTTGCTGGTGAACACGCCGAGAGGCGGCATCAACGCGGTCGATGCCCGCGTGGCCGGAATGTTCTCGTCGGTCAGCAAGGCCTATGACGACAGCGCGCTGCTGGTGTCGATCGAGGTCGCGCGCCAGTTGCTGAAGGTGCAGGGGGCCCATGCGTTGCTGTTGTATCTGGATGACACCCGGCATACCGCCGAGGTTGCCTCCGGTTTGCGGGCGCGCCTCGACCCGAAGGCTTTCGAAATTCGCACCTGGGACCAGCTTGCCGATTTCTATACCCGCGCGGTGGCCCTGTTGCGCGAACAGCTGGGCGTCGTGCGCTTGATCGTGGTGGCGATCATCCTGCTGGGCATCGGCAACACCATGATGATGAGCGTGGTGGAGAGAACGGGTGAGATCGGGACCACCATGGCGCTCGGCGTACGGCGCAGGGCCGTGCTCGGCCAGTTTCTGGTCGAGGGCGCGCTGATCGGCGCGGTCGGCGGAGCGGCAGGACTGGCGCTGGCGCTCCTGGCAGGAGCCGGAATCGGCGCGCTGGGCATCGAGATGCCCCCGCCACCCGGCCTGACCCGCGGCTACGTGGCTCGCGTGCTGTTCACCGCGCCGATCGTCCTGGAAGCGCCGGTCCTCGCCATTGCCACCACCGTGCTCGCCAGCCTCTACCCGGCCTGGAAGGCTTCGCGCATGGTGATCGTCGACGCCATTCGGTACAACCGTTGAGCCGCCGCTCGTGTTCGACCTGCTGAAACTCGCGCTGCGCAACGTCGGGCGGCACAGGGGCCGCACCGCGCTGACGCTCGCCTCCATCGTGTTCGGCGTCGTCGCCCTGATTCTTTCCGGCGGATTCATCGAGGACACGATCGTCGAAGTCGGTGAGTCGATGATCCACTCTCATTCGGGCCATCTGCAGGTGAGTCGGCAGGGCTATTCGACCTTCGGCTCGCAGAACCCCGAAAGATATCTGATCGATCGGCCCGAGCAGCTTCGGCAGACGCTTGCCGGCACGCCGGGAGTGGACGACGTGCTGCTGCGCCTCGGTTTTTCCGGCCTGCTGGGCAACGGGCGCTCCGATTGGCCGATCATCGGCGAGGGCGTGGAACCGGAGCGCGAAGCCCGGCTCGGCAGCTACGTCACGCTCGCGGCCGGGCGGCAGTTGAGCGCAGCCGACAAGTACGGCGCGCTCATCGGCCACGGCGTCGCCCGCGCGCTCAAGCTCAAGCCAGGCGACCCGGTCACCCTTCTGGTCAACACGGCGGGGGGTGCGGCGAATACTCTGGACCTGGAAATCGTCGGCGTTTTCCAGACGTTCTCCAAGGACTACGACGCCCGCGCACTGCGCATTCCTCTCGCCGCCGCGCAGGAGCTCCTCGCGACGGAGGGGGCCCACATGGCGGTCGTTTCGCTCGGGCGTACCGCGGATACCGGGCGAGTCGCCGCCACCCTGCGTCCGCTCCTGGCCGGCGCGGGGCTCGAACTGAAGACGTGGGTCGAGATCAACGATTTCTACGAGCAGACCGTTGCGCTCTATCGGCAGCAATTCGGGTTCCTCGTGGTCATCGTTCTCATCATGCTGCTGCTTGGTGTTTCGAACACCATCAACCTGGCCGTGTTCGAGCGCGTCGGCGAATTCGGAACGATGCTCGCGATGGGCAACCGGTCGCGGCACGTGCTCCTGCTCATCGTCGCCGAGGGATTTGTGCTGGGCTTGATCGGAAGCGCTCTGGGCGTGGTCGCCGGGATTGCACTCGCAGTCGGGATCTCCGCAGTAGGCATTCCGATGCCCCCGCCGCCGAACGCCGACCTCGGCTACACGTCGCGCATCCTCGTCGTGCCCGGGACGATCGCTCTTTCCTTCGTCATCGGGCTGGTCGCCGCCGTGTCGGCGTCGCTGCTGCCGGCGCGACAGGTGAGCCGGATGGGAATTGCCGAAGCGCTTCGGCACAGCGTCTGAGGGGCGGACGGGCACCCGCGCAGATCGATGTGAATTTCTTGTTATCTTTCATCTGCTTAAGAACGATTATTGCGCCTGTTGTCGAAATACTTTACAGCTGAGGCCTTTGCCCGAGCAAAACAAAAAATGCATTGTTTTCAACAGGTTCCATTGCCAAGGTCCCGAGTTGGGCTGGCCCGGGTTGCTCTGTGTGCCGGAAGAACCGCGCCGACCCCGGCCAAGGGCCCGAGGAACTGTCGACGCCATTTACAGTTCATTCAACCGCCATTTTGGCGCCAAATTTAATCCTAATGATTTCAATGCGTTGGATAGCTTTTTCCGGCTGGCATGGCGGTTGCTAGTTGGTAGCCGTCAGTGGGCAATTCCGATTGGTCAAAAGTGTCTGGCTGCGGGATCCCGAGGGTTTTTTCCACAACGCAATGGCTCGACGGTCGGAGGATTACCAAATGAAACGCACCACATTACGCAATGCACTGGCAGTGAGCGTCCTCGCGACGGTTTCGAGCTTTGCGAGCGCCACGCCGACTTTCACGTTTTCGGAGGTCTCAGGTTTCGACAGTTCCGAGGTTCCTCCAGGCTCGGTTGCAGCGGGCGTCCTCTATTCGGGCGCGCTGGATGCCGGCCCGGCGCCTGTCGTGGGTGTGTCGCTGAGTTCGCAGATGACGTGGCAGGACGGCGTCACCGACCCGCGCCGCAGCCATCTCCTCATGAACAATCCCAACCCGCCCGGTTCGGCGCTCCCGAACGGCGCACCGTTGACCAGCCCCGGCGCCTGGGTTGACATCACTGAACTTACGCATATCAACAACGTCATCGCCCAGTCCTTCAGCTGGGGCCCGCAGGACATCTGGGGTCGGATCGTGATTACGGATCACGAGGGTGGGCCGGCTGTCGTGCTGGACGATACCGATACCATCACTATCACTTTCACCGAGACGCTGAATCAATTCGTCGGCAACCCTGGTGTATGCCAGTTCGGCAACCCGTTCAACCCGCTGGCGGCTGCGTGTCCTGACTTCTTCACGTTCACAGTTGCGGGGCTGGCCTCCTTGCCCTTCGAGGCCAACAACGGTTCGGATTGGGAAGTCCAGTTCCGGCTCGACCCGGTTTGTGACAACTGCGTCGTGGACGCCGGGTCTGTCTATACTCGCGAAGGAACGACGTCGACACTGACCGTGCAAGCCCGGATCGTGTGCACCGAGCAGGACGCGCGCCTCTGCGACCCGCTACGGGTTCCGGAACCGTCGATCCTGACGCTGATCGGTCTCGGTCTGCTCGGCCTGGGATTCACCGGCTGGCGTCGGCAAAGGGGGAATCTGGTCTGAGCTAGACCGCAGCAGAAAGCAAGCATCGACAAAAGGGGCGGCCGCGAGGCCGCCCCTTGTTGTTGGTGCGCCCGGCAGGGGAAGTGTTAGCCGGGGCCAAAGTCGTTGGAATTCTTTACAGTCTTTCAATTGCAACTGTTCTCGACATTGCCAACTCGTTGAAGGATTGATAATTATTGTGTTTGGCTCGCCTTTTGCATAGATGTCGATGCACCACGTTTTTGACTCATACGCTCAACCTTCATTTCGCAGGGGCTTCCCATGAAAAAGTTTCAAAAGATTTGTGCCACCGCGGTGCTGGTCGCTGCCGTATTAGCGCCTGCCGCCGCGCATTCACAGGTGACGGTGAGCAAGGATGTAACCATCGTTGACCAGATTCCCGGTCTGACCGGTTTCGCCACCACCGGCGCCCAGATGGACGGTTTGAGCGTCACTGCCATATTCACGTCGGGGTTCAGCCAAACGCTGTCCTGGGCGGACACCGGCGCTACCTCTGGCGCTGTGAGCGGCACGGGCTGGGGCCTGAGCCTCACCGGCGACTCTTTCGCCGGTCTGTGGAGCTTCATCTTCGCTCCTACCGCGGGTCTTGTGCTGGAGAGACTCATACTGGATGCCACTGGACCGGGTCAGGTCACCCTTTTCGACACCACTGATCCGAACCCTGGCACGGTTGATTCGGCGCAGGGAGCCGACTTCACTCTGACCGGCAGCGACGGCTGCGCTGGCTGCAGTGGAACGGCCGTTTATTCGAATGTGGTCGATGTCGATCCAGCCGCTCCGGGCCCTGTCGGCGACGAATTCCACAAGCTGACAATCTCCTTTGACACTGGCACTGGCCCTCGAACCGACTGGTCCTTCCGCCAGGACACGGACAACGATAGCCGCTTGAACACAGGCTTCGTGCCGGAGCCGGGCATTCTGGCACTGCTTGGCGCCGCGTTGGCTGGATGGTTTGCCACGGGTCGCCGTCGTCGGGCCTGACCGGCTCATTCTTGGATTAGCTCCGACAGAGGGCCCCGCAATGCGGGGCCTTCTGCTTTGTGCGCCCGGCAGGGCGCGTACTTGGAGGGGGCAAGGCACGTCGACCCCCGCTCGGGGCCGGTTACTCGGAACCGCCCGGCCGTCCTGAACGTGCCACTACGGTGTCGGCAATGCCTTCGTGACCTGCGCGTTGGTGAGTCCTACGTCCGCCACCGTGAGCGTGCCGGTCGCATTCACGTCGTAGCGGAAATTCGCCGCCGTCACGAACTGCGCGACCTGGGCGTTCACCTGCCCGAGATCCGACAGTGTCACCACGCGATTCTGGTCCGCGTCGCCGGCAAGGAAGCCGATGCGCACGGAGCCCGTACCGCCCGTGCCGCCATCGGCGGCGGTCACGCTGCTTGCGTTGACCGTCACGTACTGCTGGTTGGCAACACCCGTCAGCGGCACGGTCATCTGGTTGCCATTGAAGGTGGGGACGCCGGCCGTCGCCGCGCCCTCGGTCACCGTTGCATTGCCCGCGGTCACCGGCTTGTTGAAGGTGAAAACAATGCTCTGCGCCGGACCGAAGCGCGGCTCCGTCGTCGGATTCGTTGCGACGGTGCTGAGCGGAATGTTGAAGGTTCCGGCGGCGCCGTGCACTCTGCGCGACTCCGCGCTTTGCAGCGTCGGGGGGGTCCCGGCCGCGGGCGCGGTGCCGGGCATGATGCCGATGCCGTGGGGCCGGGTTCCCACGGCAATCGGCGAGCCGACCACGGCATTGGTCGCGGTGTCGATCACCGACACGTTATTGGAAATCGAGTTTCCCACGTACACGCGGGTGCCGGCCGGGTTGACGCCGATACCGATCGGACTGGTGCCCACCGCAATCGCCGACCCGATCAGGGTATTGGTCGCGGTGTCGATCACGGACACCGTGCTGCTGGCTGTGTTCGTCACGTACACGCGAGTGCCGGCCGGATTGACCACGACGTCGTTGGGACTGACGCCCACCAACGGCGTTGCCACCACCGAATTGGTCGCGGTGTCGATCACGGAAACACTGCTGCCGAACTGGTTCACCACATACAGGCGGGTGCCCGCCAGATTGATGGCGATTCCGGTGGGCCCGTCGCCTACCGCAATCGGCGAGCCGACCACGGCATTGGTCGCGGTGTCGATCACGGAAACGGTGTCGCTGCCCTGGTTCGTCACGTACACGCGCGTGCCGGCCGGGTTGACGACGACGCCGATAGGGCTGTTGCCCACCGTAATCGTTGCGATCACGGCACTGGTCGCGGTGTCGATCACGGACACCGTATTGCCGGACAGGTTTGCAACGTACACGCGGGTGCCGGCCCGGTTGACGGCGATCCCGTAGGGGCTGTTGCCCACGGCGATCGCCGACCCGACCACGGTATTGGTCGCGGTGTCGATCACCGAGACGGTAAAGGCAGCCGAGTTCGCCACGTAGACGCGAGTGGCTGCCAAGTTGACCGCGACGCCGCGCGGGCCGAAGCCCACCGCAATGGGCGACCCGACCACGGCATTGGTCGCGGTGTCGATCACGGAAATCGAGTTGCTCAATCGATTGGCGACGTAGGCGAACGGCGCAGCCCACGCTTGCGCACCGAACAGCGCGAGCATTGAGAGCAAGCACCACCCCGTGCGCGCGCGGGACGCGCGGACGCGTTCATCCGCTGCGCGAGCCGCAAGCGGCTGCGAAGCTCCCAGCAGTTGCCGAATTTTCGCGCATTGACCCATCAACATTTTTCCGGGGCGCCAAACTCTCTGACACCCCAATTTGCCATAGGGAAGTATCCGCCTCCCCATCAACAACGTCAATGTTTCATAAGGGAATTCGGAGACTTGCGCCTTGCAATGTCGCCAAACAGGATCCGGGTCCGGATCGGCGAATCATTCGTGCAGCGGCGAGTCCCGATAGTAGATCGACGCGCATCGCCGCGACGTGACGTGATGAGAGCCGCGCGTCGCGCTTCGAGTTGTGAACGACAACTCGGTGCGCGACGCGGTGCGCTAGACTTGCGGCTGACAAAGGAAACGTGATCCATGCAAGCCGAGACCGCAGGTCAGCTGAGCCGTCGCGTGGCGCAGCTCAATGAGTACCGCGAATGGGCGGCGCTCGCGCAAGAGCAGACCGGCAAGAGCCTGCGCATTCAGCTGCGGTGAGATTGTGGGGCTGAGGAATGCCGGCGGACAGTGCGGCATCACGGATTACTACTGGCACAAGCTGTACGACGACAACTACCTCAAGGGACGTGGCCGGAAGGATTTTCTTGGGTGGCGCCTGCTGGAAGAATTCAGCGTCGCCCTCAATCCGAGGTATGCAGTGCTCCCCGCGTGGGACAAGATCCTCTTTACCCAGATCGCAGGTGCGGCCGGTTTGCCGGTTGCCCCCGTCAGGGCCTGCTTCCATCGCGCAGACCGCATTTCGCCGACGCTTGGCATCCATCTCACGAGCAGGAAAGAGGTTGGATCGTTTCTGCGGAATCCATCGCTATTTCCGATGTTCGGCAAGCCCGCTTTCTCCCAGATGGGTTACGGCGCGGCTTATCTCGGCGGCTACGACCCGTCGACCGACAGCCTCGATCTGCGCGATGGCAAGACCATTTCGGTCGACGCTTTCCTGACGCGACTCGACGAGACCGTCGACCATCGCTATCACAAGCCCGCATGTGGCTACCTGTTTCAGGAATCGTTGACGCTTGCCCCGGAGATACTGGCGATCACGCAGTGGCCGGCCATATGCGGTGTACGCGTGATTTGCCTCAACGGTCCCGATGGCGTGAAGCCCATACGCGCGACCTGGAAGATAGCGACGCCGCCCAATCACGTCGACAACTTCGTTCTCGGCGCGAACGGCAACTTGCTGGCCAGCGTCGACCTGGTGTCCGGTGAGGTGAGCAGGACCATCGGTGGTTTCTGGCCCAAGACCGAGGTACTTCTGAAACACCCGCAGTCCGGCCAGACGGTCGAAGGCTTTCGCTTGCCCGGCTGGGAGCGGATTCTGGACGCCTGCCATCGCGGCGGGGCCGTGTTCCCGTTGCTGAAGATACACCATTGGGATTTCGCGATTACGGATCAAGGCCCATTGATCCTGGAGCTGAACGACATCGGAGGGACGCGGATCCCGCAAATGCATGGTGAAGGCCTGCTGACGGAGGAGGTGCGTGAGTTCCTGAAGCGCAATGCCAACGTGCATGCCCACCCGTGGGTCAAGGCGCTCTAGAGTGAGGCGCCACCATGTCGAGTGCGCGCGCCTCGGCCAGAGGGATCGCCTCGTCAACGGCGACGCGACTCCCTGCGTCGAAGGGAGTGAGTACGTATTCAATGCGATTGAGCGTGACTCCCGGCTGTCCCACGCCGACTTTGATTCGCCGGAACGCGTCCGTTTGAAACGCCTCCAGAACGGAGGCGACGCCGCGATGGCCGCCCGCGCTGCCGCTCAATCGGGTGCGGACGGAACCGGTCGGCATATCGAGATCGTCGAACACGAGAATGCATTGCTCGGGGCGAAACGACATGCTTTCGGATAGCTGTTTCAGCCCGGTACCGATGCGGTTCATGCCGGTTCGAATCTTGATCAGGCAGACACGGCATTGTGGCGATGAACCGCGTGCGATCCAGGCCTCGGGCGTCGTATCCCAGGTGAGACCCAATGTTGCGGCGAGGCGGTCCACCACCTCATAGCCGACGTTGTGCGGGGTGCCGGCATATTTCGGTCCGGGGTTGCCAAGCCCGACGATCACCTGCTCGCCGGGATCGATGACGCGTTGCGCAGCCGGCGCGGTCGCGAGCGCCCGATCCGAGGCGACCGCACCCTCCATCGTCGGCGGTGGGCCGGACGGCTTGTTTCGATCGGGACATTCGTTGCAGAACGAATTGCGCTCGCAGTCGTCGCGCCAGCACGCAATCTCATTGGTGCGCGCCATGACGATGCGCAACAGGTGATCCTGCAGGTTGGTGCCCTTGAGCAGGACCAGGTCGCCGTCGCGTGCGATCGAATTGACGTACCCGGCGGCATCGCGGACATGGTTGAACGCGCGCAGCGCGTCTTCCCGCCCGGGCCGTCGCGCCTTGAGAGCACTCGAAGCCCAGGGACCGACGAACACGGTGAAATCCGCGATATCCTGAGCGCGTTGGGCGACGGTTGCATATTTCTTCGAGGCGCCGGCACCGGCGCCGTGGTCCGAAAGCGTGCCGATGACGATGATCTTCCGCTTGGCTCTCGCCGCCATCATGAAGTCGAAGCACGCATCCACGGTCCACAACGGCGCCTTGAAGTCATCCCGGAGGAATGCCACTCCGTCCGGCGTCGTTACCGGCTGCATGCGACCGTCGGGAGGTTCGGCGCTCGCAATGCCTTCGGCGCACTCGTCGAGGGACAAGCCGGTCGCCAAGCCACCACCGACGGCGCCCAATACGGAGGGAATCCAGTGCGGTCCGCAAAGCTGGGTGCGCAGCGGTACGCGTTCCGCACCTCGCACCAGCGTCATCTGCAGGCGATCCGGCCAGACCGCGCTGATGCCTTCGCCGCGCAGTTCAGCGTTGGGTGAGACGCCATAGGTGAGGACTTTCGCGGCGCAGTTCGCTGCCATGGCCAGCACGCGCTCGTCGTCGGCATTGATGACCGCGGTTCCCGTCGGAGGGAGGAATGCGATGAGCTTGCCTATTTCCTTGGCGATGGCGTCGTGCGAGCCATAGGCACTCCAGTGGTCGTCTCCGACCACAGTGACGATTCCTATGGCGGGTTGCAACAGGGCAAGTGCACCGTCCAGTTCGCCTGGCCGGCCTTCACTCAGTTCCGCGACGCAAAAGTCATGCGTCGGGCGCAGTCGCAGGATCGTCTCCGCGACCTCGGTCGGCCGGTTGAAGTTGGCGCGCGTCCCCGTTCCCCTTCCCTTGTGAGCAAGAATTCCCAGCAACAGGCCTCTGGTCGTGGTCTTGCCTGCACTTCCGGTGATGCCGATGAAAACCGGCTTCTTGAGCAACCGGCGCCAGCGTTGGGCGACATTGACAATGGCGCGATCGACAAACCGATCGCCCACAAGTTTGCGCAGGCGCCAAGCGAGCGCATCGCGCAGTCGCGTCAGAGGCACCACGGCTGCCTGCATCCTGTTGCCTCCATTGGACTGTACGCGGCGGTTGACCAGAGCCACACCCCCGGGAGCAAGAAACAGACCACCTGCGTCGTTTCCGAGCGCAACGATGGTCATCGGTGAATGTTATCGCTATCCGGGCGCTTTCGAGCGCGAGGATATCAGCGGGGGTGGCGCGCGGCGCCACGCCGCGACTGCGCCGTTGCGTCAGCGGGCCACGGTGGCTGGACGTTCTACTTCCGAACTGTCTGTACGCTGTGGAGGCTAGCAGATTTGCCCGCCCTGTAGCGGCGGGGAGATGAAGCGAAGTCGCGACCGTCAAAAAGCATCCAGTTGCGCACCGCCACGGAGCCAGGCCAGGAACATCGGACGTTCCTCGGTCAACCTGCGCTCCATCTCTCGAAGGTCCAACAGGTAGAGGGTGACGGGTCCGTAATAATCGGTTTCCGTGCCGATGGGCGTGAAACCGAACTGGAAACGCGACAGCCCGCGCGCCAACGATCTTTCCATGGCGGCGTACAGGTAGCGAATTCCCATCTTCAAGCTGTATTGATAGATCTCGCGGTATAGCCCCGAGAGGATTTCCGGACTGGGGCTTCGGCGCTCACCGTGTGCATGGTGCTGGCCGGACAGTCCGTAGGGACCACCGATTGCAAATTCCTGCTGTGCGCGTGCCGGGGAACTCCCGATGCGGCCACGATAGTTCTTGCGAACGACCAAGCGCGATACTTCCGCGGACTCCTCCCGGGGCGGCAAGACCACGTTTTGAAGCGTGTGGTAACAGTGATTCTCGAAGGGGAAAGTCTTCGCAAGCGGTGGATGAACGAGGCGCAAAGATCCCACAAGCTCATTGTCGCCATTGTGTGCGGTGAAATGGGCGGCCCCCTTGTCGTATTCGTCGGACTCGAGCCCGTCCCGATATTCCTCCGGATCGAGAAAACCGCACTCGAGGCAGTAGATTTCGTAGCGAAGCGCGAATATTTCCGGCTGCATGTCGGGACTTTCCTTATGAGGTAGTCGACCTACTTGCTGGCGAACGGTGGGTGGAAATGGGCGGCCGGGACGCGCCAATCGCCCACGTTGCCGAAGTCATCCTCTCACCGCGCAATGACAAACGCATAATACATGAACAAATTGACGTGATCAACTTGAACTGTACAACTATGAAACGTGCAATGCCAAAAGCATAACACGGTTTCTTACTTGTGAAAATATGTACCGTACATAGCATTACGGGTCAATTGCGCTGAATCAATGTATCGGCGCGTATCGTGAACCGCGGTTGCATGGACCCTTCCGGGCTATCATCAACAACCCATGCCTCGCCGCCTCCCATGGTCCGGCCGCAGGTGATGTCGGAGGTCCATTCAGGTGCCGCACCCGGCCGGCTGGCGTGGGGCAATTGGCTGGAACAACGCCCTTAACACACGTACGGTGATGGATTCACTCTGGCTCAGAGCCGTAATCAAAGCCCTGGTGCTGCCGCCCACGGGGCCGCTGCTCGTCGCCGTCGTCGGACTTGGCCTGTGTACGCGTCTCCCCCGCTTCGGGCGCTCGCTCGCCGCGGCTGGTGTCGTCGGCCTGCTGGCGCTTTCGATACCCGCGGTTGCCCAACTGCTCATCGGATTCGTCGCCACCTCCCCTCCGTTCGAGGTCGAGGCGGCGCGCGCGGCGAAGGCGGTCGTGATTCTGGGCGGCGGCATCCGGCGCAACGCGCCCGAATACGACGGCGATACGATGGCAGCGCTCACACTCGAACGCGTGCGGTACGGCGCTCGCGTTGCGCGGCTGACCGGTCTTCCCGTGCTGGTGTCGGGCGGCTCGGTCATCGGCGGCGAGCCCGAGGCGAAACTGATGGCGGCGTCGCTGGCGCGTGAGTTCGCCGTTCCGGTGCGCTGGGTCGAGGGCGATTCGCGCACGACGCACGAGAACGCGGTGCTGTCGGCCGTCGCGTTGAAACGCGAAGGCATCGACCGTGTCGTTCTTGTCACCCACGACTTCCACACGCGGCGCGCGATTGCCGAATTCGAGGCGCAAGGCATGTCGGTCATCGCCGCGCCGACGGGCGGCCGCGGGTCCGCTGGCGACGCCTTCTTTGACTACATGCCGGGCATGGTCGGCCTCACGCGGAGCTATTACGCGACCTACGAAATTCTTGCCAACATCGTACGGCTCGCGGGCGGAAGCCGCTGAGCCGCGACGGCGCGCGCGCTCTGCTTGAAATCGGGAGCATCGGCGCGATATCGGTTCCATGCTCCTCGATTCCCCCGAGTTCGATGCCGCGTTCGAGGACAGCGAGGGGCATTCTTCGTTGTTCGATCGTGGCACGGTCCGCGATGCCGACGCGCAGCTCCTCGACGCGTATTCCGCCTCCGTGGCGGCGGCGGTTGATGGCGTCGCGCCGGCGGTCGCGCATCTGCGCGTCGAAGGGTCCCGCCGGGGCCGCGCACGCGCGCTCGTCCGGTTCCGGCTTCCTGCTCACTCCGGATGGCTATCTCGTCACGAACAGCCATGTCGCGGGCGGGGCGAAAGCGGTCGAGGTGACGCTGGCGGATGGGCGTGTCGCCGCGGCGGAGGTCGTCGGTGACGATCCGGATTCCGATCTCGCGGTGCTGAAGGTCGCCGCGTCCAATCTTCATTGGTGCCGGCTCGGCGACTCGCGCCGGCTTCGCGTCGGACAGATCGCAATTGCAATCGGCAGTCCGTATGGCTTCCGGCACACCGTCACAGCGGGCATAGTCAGCGGCCTCGGCCGGTCGATGCGCGCAAGGACGGGGCGCCTGCTGGACAACATTCTGCAGACCGATGCGGCCCTCAATCCCGGAAACTCCGGCGGACCGCTGGTCGACGCGAGGGGAAACGTCATCGGGGTCAACACGGCCGTCATCCTCCCGGCGCAAGGCATCTGCTTTGCCATCGCATCCGCTACAGCGGAGCGCGTCGCGGTGGCGCTGATCCGCGAAGGCCGCGTGCGTCGCGCGTGGCTCGGCATCGGCGGCGAGACGGTTCCCGTCGCGCGCCGGGTCGCGCGCCATTTCGCGCTGCAGCGCGAGTCGGGCGTGCGGGTCGACCTCGTGGAACCGGGCTCACCGGCGGCAGCCGGCGGGATTCGCACAAGGCGACGTCATTGTTGCGCTCGAAGGCGCGCCCATCGCCGACATCGACGATCTGCAGCGCGCCCTTCAGGGCGACGCGATCGCGCGCCCGCTGGAAATCCGGGTGCTGCGACGCGACGCGCTCCTGACGCTCGCCGCGGTGCCGCGCGAGCGCGTCGCGGGCCGCTGATCAGCGGGGGGCTCCCTCGGCGCTGCGCGTCGTCGCTCCCAGACGGACCGCAGTCCGGCGCCGTGGGACGGCCGGGCGCTCATGCCCTGCCTAGCCATTGCCGGCAATCTGTGGAAGAATGGGTGCAACCAAATTTTCGGGGTGACCGCGATGCTGGATCGCGACGGTTATCGCCCGAACGTAGCCATAGTCGTCGTCAACGCGAAAAACCAGGTCTTTTGGGGCAAGAGAGTCCGCGAACATTCGTGGCAATTTCCGCAAGGCGGCATCAACCCCGGTGAAACGCCCGAGAAGGCAATGTACCGGGAGCTGCACGAGGAAATCGGGCTCCAGCCGAAGCACATCAGGATCCTGGGCCGCACGCGCGACTGGCTGCGTTACGAGGTGCCGCATCACTGGGTGAAGCGCGAGTGGCGGGGCAGCTACCGCGGGCAGAAGCAGATCTGGTATCTGCTTCGCCTCGTCGGTCGCGACACCGATGTGTCGCTGCGCGCCAGCGAGCGGCCGGAATTCGACGCCTGGCGCTGGCACGACTACTGGGTGCCTCTCGACTCCGTGATCGAATTCAAGCGCGAGGTCTATCGGCGCGCGCTCACCGAGCTCGAACGCTTCATGCATGCCTATCCGCAGACGCGCCGCGAGCGCCTGTACGGCTTTCCGCACCCGGTGATGCCCTCGTCCTACGCCGATCCGCCGAGTTAGCCGAGAAGCACCAGGTTGTTCCGATGGATGAGCTCGGGCTCGTCGACGTAGCCGAGGATTCCCTCGATTTCCGACGACGGCTTGCCCAGAATGCGCGCGGACTCGCCCGCACTGTAGTTGACGAGCCCGCGCGCGACCTCGTGGCCGGCGGAGTCGAAGCAGCCGACGATCTCGCCGCGCTCGAAGTCTCCGTCGACGCCCACCACACCGATCGGCAGGAGACTCTTGCCGTCCCGCACGAGCGCGCGCACGGCGCCCGCGTCGAGCCTGATGCGCCCGGCGAGCCGCACGTGATCGGCGAGCCATTGCTTGCGCGCGCCGAGCGACACGTCGGCAGCGATGAGCGACGTGCCGATGTCCTCGCCGGCCGCCAGGCGCGTCAGCACGTTCTCCTCGCGGCCGTTGGCGATAACGGTGGAGGCGCCCGATCGCGCCGCCCGCTTGGCGGCGAGCACCTTGGACAGCATGCCGCCGCGGCCGATCGCGCTGCCCGCGCCGCCGGCCATCGCTTCGAGCTCTGGGTCGCCCGCCTGCGCTGTGCGCACGAGGGTGGCCGCCGGATCGCGGCGCGGGTCCGCCGTAAACAGGCCGGGCTGGTCGGTGAGCAACACCAGGACGTCGGCCTCGATGAGATTGGTGACGAGCGCGCCCAGCGTGTCGTTGTCGCCGAAGCGGATCTCGTCGGTCGTGACCGTGTCGTTCTCGTTGATGATCGGAATGACGGCAAGCGCCAGCAACGTGAAGAGCGTCGAGCGCGCGTTGAGGTACCGGCGGCGATCGGCGAGGTCGTCGTGCGTCAACAGAATCTGCGCCGTGTGGAGGCCGAACCGCGCGAACGCCGACTCGTAGGCCTGGACGAGGCCCATCTGGCCGACAGCCGCCGCCGCCTGCAGTTCGTGCATCGTCGATGGCCGGGCCGTCCAGCCGAGCCTTCTCACGCCCTCGGCGATCGCGCCCGACGAGACGAGCACGACCTCCTTGCCCGCGAGCTTCAGCTCGGCGATTTGCGCGGCCCACGCGGCGACGGCGGCGCCGTCGAGCCCGCGCCCGTCGTTGGTCACGAGGCTGGAGCCGACCTTCACCACGAGGCGGCGCGCGGTGGCGACGGGCGATGTCATCGCACTTCCTCCGCGCCGGGCCCGGTCTCTCCGAGCGGGACATCGCCTTCCGCGGACCGGTCGACGGGCGCCGACGCCGAAGGATGCGCGTCGAGCCATTCCTGGATCTTGAAGACGAGCTCCCGGCAGCCTTCGCCATTCACCGCCGCTATGGCGAAGACCGGTCCTTTCCAGCCATAAGCCTTGACGAACGAGCGCACGCGGCTCGTGCGCTCGCTCTCGGGAACCAGGTCGAGCTTGTTCAGCACGAGCCAGCGCGGCTTTTCGAGAAGCGCGACGTCGTAGCGCCCCAGCTCGGCGACGATCGCCTTCGCGTCGCGCACGGGATCGGCCTCGGGGTCGAACGGCGCCAGGTCGACGATGTGCAGCAGCATGCGCGTGCGCTGCAGGTGGCGCAGGAACTGGTGGCCGAGCCCAGCACCTTCGGACGCGCCCTCGATGAGCCCGGGGATGTCGGCGACGACGAAACTCCGGCGGTCGTCCACGCGCACGACGCCGAGGTTCGGCGCGAGCGTCGTGAACGGATAGTCGGCGACCTTGGGCCGCGCCGCCGAAATCGCCCTGATGAACGTGCTCTTGCCCGCGTTGGGCATGCCGAGCAGGCCGACGTCGGCCAGCACGCGCAGCTCGAGGTGCAGCCGCCGCTTCTCGCCCTCTTCGCCGGGTGTGCAATGACGCGGTGCCCGATTCGTGCTCGACTTGAAATGGATGTTGCCGAGGCCGCCGGCTCCGCCCTTCGCGACCCGCGCGTCCTGCAGGTGTGTGGCGAGATCGGCAATGAAGGCGCCGGTGTCGGCGTCCGTGATCACCGTGCCGACGGGCACGCGCAGGATGATGTCCTCCGCCCCGCGCCCGTACTTGTCGGCGCCGTGCCCGTTCTCGCCGTGCTTCGCGCGATGAATCCGGGCGTAGCGGTACTCGATCAGCGTGTTGATGTTGCGGTCGGCCACGACGACGATGCTGCCGCCGCGTCCGCCGTCGCCGCCGTCGGGTCCGCCGCGTGGCACGTACTTCTCGCGGCGGAAGGACGCCGAACCGTTGCCGCCGTCACCGGCGATGACGTCGATGTCGACTTCATCGATGAATCTCACGGCGATTTCCGCTGGAAGAGGACGTAGCGCTCGGTATCGTCGCCGTGGCGCCGTCCGGTCCAGACGGGCTGCCATCCGTCCGGCGTGGCTGGCTCTGCGTCCTTGCGGCCGAATTGGACGAGCAGAACACTGCACTGCTCGATCGGGGCGTTCTCGGCGCGTACGGTGGAAAGATTCGCGAAATACCGGAACAACACCCGCTGCGCGTCGCCCAGATTGCGGCTCGCGACGCAACCCGCGCTGGGCAGCGCCGTGCGCAACGACTCCGCGACCGCGCGGTAGCTGCGTCGCGAATCGAGGTAGGGCAGCCAGATCGTCGAGTAGAGCGCCCACAGCAACGTCATTCCCGCCGCCCAGTTGAGCAGCGTCCGGCGGTTCGAGCGCCGCGCGGGCCGCACGAGGGCGAGCCAGAGCATTGTCAGGAAGAGCGACAAGCCGAAGGCCGCCCAGTGGAACACCGGCCGGTAGCCAGGTTCGATGTCGCGAAACAGCCGGGAGATGGCGGGCGACATGCCCTGCGCGTAGGAATCGAACCACAACCACCACAGGAGCAGCGAAAGAAGGCCGAAGGTGAGAATCCCGAACCAGTCGAGCGCGCCCGAGAAGCCGCGCGGCAGTGTGTCGACTTCCAGTACCGCCAACAGCGACAGTGGCAGGAGCAGCGGCATCAGCACCATGAGCCGCGGGCTACCCATGGCGATGATCGCGACGACGAGCACCAGCGCGAGGGTCGACGGCAACTGCACTCCGGCGGTTCCGAAGCCGCCGTTGAAGCCGCGGCCGCGCGTGAAGAGGGTCCAGAGCACGAGCGGCAGTGCCGGCCACGCGAACCATGTCAAGTTCTTGGCGAGGAAGGTCGGTTCGGCGGTGGTCGCCGGGTCTAGCGGCGCGAGGAAGTCGCCCGGCGATTGGGCTGCCCACCACGCGGCGAGGTGCGAAGGAGCGCGCAGGAAGAGCGCGAGCGGCCAGGCACAGCAGAGCACCAGCGCAATCGCGGTGGCGACCGCGGTCATCTTGGCGTATTGCCGCGTGCGCCAGGCCGGGAAGGCGATCGGCAACACGAGGGCGGTCAAGCCAATCCAGACGGGCCCCGCGAGTCCGGTCGACAGGAACGCGATGCCGGCCCCCAAGCCGAGCATCGCGCCGCCCGGTACAGGACGCCGCAACCCAAGGGCGAATCCGTACTGCGCAGCGGCGACGCCGAGCACGAGTCCCAGCTCCGGCGATATCTGGTGCGCGCGTTCCCACAGTCCCACCGAGCCGATGAACAACAGCACGGCCATCCACCGGTATTTCCTGCCGTGAAGCTCGGTCGCCGTCGCCGCCAGCAGCACCAGGGTCAGCGCGACGATGAGCGCAACTGCGATGCGCGCTGCGTCGTGCAGCGGCAACGGCGGCGACAGGATGACTGCGGCACCGGCCGCCAGCAGGTAGACAAGGGGCGGGTTGTCGACATACGGCTCACCCGCGAGATGGGGCACCAGCCCGTCGCCACGCTCGATCATCTCCTGCGCGATGCCGAAGCCGACGGCGTCCTGCGTCTTCCAGGGATCGTGGCCGACGATGCCCAGCATGACCCATACCGCGCACAAGACCACGAGGCCGAATTGCTTGACGGCGCTGTAGCGGCCCGGCGAGTCGAACGCCATGGCGTCGGCGGAATCGGCGTCGGCTGGCTTGGTCGTTGGCATGGTGGCGGGTGCGATCTCGGACGCAGGCGCTCGTGGAAAGGACGATCGGCAAGGACTATTAGAAAGGAAAAAGGCAGCCGAAGCTGCCTTTTCCGTTGAAAGCGCCAGACAGCGCCCGACCGCGCCCGTTGCGTCAGGGGCGCTACGCGGAGGTCGGCTTCGTCGGGGCGGGCGCCGCCACCGCCGCCGCCGGGGCGGACTTCGTACCGTAACGCTGGCGGAACTTGTCGATGCGGCCCGCGGTATCCATGACCTTTTGCTTGCCCGTGTAGAACGGATGGCAGGCCGAGCAGACTTCGACGTGCAGCGGCTTGCCGACGGTCGAAGACGTCACGAACGTGTTGCCACAGCTGCAGGTGACCTGGATTTCGGTGTACTTCGGGTGGATCCCGGATTTCATCATGTCCTCTTTCGGCCTCAGCACCGGATCGCACGATTCGCACGAACGTCCGGCTCGGCAGCGCTATTTGCGGACGCGGCGGCGAATTTCCAAGGCGGCTAGTGTGGCAAAACGAAAATTATCCCCTCTTTTGCGCTGCAACGCAACAAATCCGGACGCCGGAACGGTGGGCGCTGCGCATAATTTTAATGTTTCATTTCAATGGCTTAGGCCGGCGTCGGCGGCCGCACCAAGGTGGCGTCAGCCGCGCCGCATCGAGTCGAAGAATTCCGAGTTGGTCTTCGTCTGCTTGACCTTGTCGACCAGGAATTCGGTCGCCTCGAGCTCGTCCATCGGGTAGAGGAGCTTCCTCAGCACCCACACCTTCTGCAGGATCTCCGGCTTCAGCAGGAGCTCCTCCTTGCGCGTGCCCGACCGGTTCACGTTGATGGCGGGGTAGATCCGCTTCTCGGCCATCCGGCGGTCGAGGTGGATTTCCATGTTGCCGGTACCCTTGAACTCCTCGTAGATGACGTCGTCCATCCGCGAGCCGGTGTCGATCAACGCCGTGGCAATGATGGTGAGCGAGCCGCCCTCCTCGATGTTGCGCGCCGCTCCGAAGAAGCGCTTCGGCCGCTGCAGCGCGTTGGCGTCCACGCCGCCGGTCAATACCTTGCCCGACGCAGGAACCACGGTGTTGTAGGCGCGGGCGAGACGGGTGATCGAGTCGAGCAGGATCACGACGTCCTTCTTGTGCTCGACCAGGCGCTTCGCCTTCTCGATGACCATCTCGGCCACCTGGACGTGGCGCGTGGCGGGTTCGTCGAACGTCGACGAGACGACCTCGCCGCGCACGGAGCGCTGCATCTCGGTCACTTCCTCGGGCCGCTCGTCGATCAGCAGCACGATCAGCACGACATCCGGGTAGTTCGCGGCGATCGAGTGCGCGACGTGCTGCAGCATCACCGTCTTGCCGGACTTCGGGGACGACACCAGCAGCCCGCGTTGGCCCTTGCCGATGGGCGCGACGATGTCGATGATCCGGCCGGTGATGTTCTCCTCGGCCTTGATGTCGCGCTCGAGCGTGAGCGCTTCGTCCGGGAAGAGCGGTGTCAGGTTCTCGAACAGAATCTTGTTCTTGGCGTTCTCCGGCGGCTCGCTGTTGACTTTGTCCACCTTCACCAGGGCGAAGTACCGCTCGCCGTCCTTCGGCGTGCGGATCTCGCCTTCGATGGTGTCGCCGGTATGGAGATTGAAGCGGCGGATCTGCGACGGCGAGATGTAGATGTCGTCGGTGCCGGCGAGGTAGCTGGTGTCGGGAGAACGGAGGAAGCCGAAGCCGTCGGGCAGGACTTCGAGCGTGCCGTCGCCGAAGATGCTCTCGCCCTTCTTCGCATGGCTCTTCAGCATCGCGAAGATGAGGTCGTGCTTGCGCATGCGGTTCGCGCCTTCGATCTCCATCGTGTTCGCGATGTCGAGGAGCTCGCTCACGTGCTTTGATTTGAGTTCAGACAGTTGCATCGGATTGGAACGCGCGGAAAGGGCGGGGGCGGCTTGTCGCCGCGGCATGGACTCTGGGATCTGGGCGCCCGGGAGAACAACGCGGCGCCAGGGTAGCGATGCCGCGGGGCCGCCCCTCTAGGCCGAGGGGGGCAGCGCTGGCACGAAAGTCAGCCTAACGGGTTCAGAGGTTGCTGTCAACAAAGGCGGCGAGCTGGGACTTCGACAGGGCGCCGACCTTTTGCGCGTGCGGCTTGCCGTCCTTGAACAGTATGAGAGTCGGGATGCCGCGGATGCCGAACTGGCTCGTGATGCCGGGGTTGGCGTCGATGTCGAGCTTGGCGACGGTGAGCCGTCCGGAGTATTCCTTCGCCATGTCTTCCAGCACCGGTGCGATCATCTTGCACGGGCCGCACCACTCGGCCCAGTAGTCGACCAGCACGGGCGTCGCCGATTGGAGGACTTCCTTGTCGAACGTGGCGTCGGAAACGTGCTTGATGTTCTCGCTCATGGATTCCTCTTGAAATGCGCGGATAGGGATGCTCGTCGGGGGCCGGGGCAGTGCGGGCGCGGCCACGCAGCGGCCGCCGTCGCGGGACGCGGGACGAAGCTGTCGGCTACGGTATCCGAAGGTTCGGACCGGCGCAAGCGCCGCCTGCCGGGCGCTGCCGGTCACAAAACGACAATGGGACTTGATTTGCTAAAATCAACCCTTTACGCGCAGGACACTTCAGCATGACCTATGTCGTCACCGAAACCTGCATCCGGTGCAAGTACACCGATTGCGTCGACGTCTGCCCCGTCGACTGCTTCCGCGAGGGTCCCAATTTCCTTGTGATCGATCCCGACGAATGCATCGACTGCACGCTGTGCGTGGCCGAGTGCCCGGTCGAGGCGATCTTCGCCGAGGATGACGTGCCGCCGGACCAGCAGGCCTTCACCGCGCTCAATGCCGAACTGGCGAAGCTCTGGAAGCCGATCATCGAGCGCAAGCCGGCGCCTGCCGACGCCGATGAGTGGAAAGAAGTGAAAGTGAAGCGGCAGTTTCTCGAGCGCTAGCGGGCGCGATGACGAGCCGCGCCCGCGTCTGCTAGAATCACGGACCTTTTGGCGCCGGGGTCGCAGTTCCGTCAGCGCGCCGCGTTTCCTCACGACGATCGACCCACCCTCCCGGACGATGAACAAGACGATACTTTTCGCGGTGGCCGTTTCGACCGCCTTCACCTGTTCCTCGGCCGCGGCCCAGGGCGCGACTGCTGGCGACGCCGCCAGGGGCAGTCAGAAGAACCAGATGTGCACCGGCTGCCACGGCATCGAAGGCTGGCGCACGGCTTACCCCGAGGTCTATCGCGTGCCGCGCATCGGCGGCCAGCACGAGGCCTATCTCGTGAAGGCCCTCCAAGGAATACAAGAGCGGCGAGCGCACGCACCCGTCGATGCGCGCCATCGCCGCGTCGCTGTCCGACCAGGACATGGCCGACCTCGCCGCCTATTACGCCCAGGGCGGCGTCAAGACCGCGAGCAAGTGACATGTCTTCCCGACTTCTCATGGCGGCTGCCGCGATCGCGGCGTTCGGCTTGGCGCACCACCGCTTCGGCGGCCGACCTTGCCGCGGGCAAGGCCAAGGCCACCGAAGTCTGCGCGGCCTGCCATGGTGCCGACGGCAACAGCGCGGCGGCGGATTTTCCGAAGCTCGGCGGCCAGCATCCCGATTACCTCGCCAAAGCGTTGCGCGACTACAAATCGGGTCAGCGCAAGAACGCCATCATGGCGGGGTTCGCCCAGGCGCTGTCGAAGCAGGACATCGAGAATCTGGCCGCGTTCTACGGCGCGCAGCCCGTGACCGTCTCGGTCAAGCACTAGGGAGCCGGTTCCATGACCTCAGCGCTGCCGCGCGAGGCACGCGAGGTAGAGTGCGGCGTCGGGCGCGGTGCCGTGGCGCTGCGCGTTCCACAGCACTTCCCCCAGGCATTCGAGCACCGCGTGCTGCGCTCGTGCTCGTCGCCCCAGGCGCAATGCGGATCCGTTCGTACTCGGCGCGAATGCCGGGCGGCTGGTCGATCGCGAGCTGTTCGGCGACGGCGAGATGCAGCGACAGGTGCAGGAACGGATTGACGTCGCCGCTTTCGGGACGGAAATCGCGGTCGAGGCTCTCCTCCGGCGTTTCGAGCGTCACGTGGTACTCGGGATGCCGCGCGATGATCGCGGCGGCGATGCGCTCGAGGTCCGTCAGCGTCCGCCCGGCGCGGCGCTTGTTCCACGCCTCGATCAGGAAACGCCGGGCTTCGTCGCGCGAGGGAGTTGAACAAGGCGGCTACGCTGTCTTCTGGCGGAATTCGCAGAGGTCGACGAGCGTGCACGTCGGCGCAATGCGGCGAGCGGGCGACACACACATAGCGCCCGTGCAGGATCAGCCAGTGGTGCGCGTGCAGCTTGAATTCGTCCGGCACGAACTTGACGAGCTTGCGCTCGACTTCGTCCGGGTCCTTTGCCCGGGGCGAGGCCCAGTGCGATTGGCGACTCGGAAGATATGCGTGTCGACGGCGATGGTCGGCTGTCCGAACGCGACGTTCAGCACGACGTTGGCGGTCTTGCGGCCCACGCCCGGCAGCCGCTCCAGCGCGTCGCGGTTCGCGGGCACGCGCCCGCCGTGCTCGCGCAGGAGGATTTCCGAGAGCGCGACGATGTTCTTCGCCTTGTTGCGGAAGAGTCCGATCGACTGCACGTAGGGAATGAGCCCGTCGACGCCGAGCGCGACGATGGCGGCCGGCGTGCTGGCTGACGGGGAAGAGCTTCGCCGTCGCCTTGTTGACGCCCTTGTCGGTCGCCTGCGCCGACAGCACGACGGCCACCAGCAATTCGTACGGCGACCGATGCTCGAGTTCCGACGCGGGACTCGGGTCGGCCGCGCGCAGACGCTCGAAGATCGCGCGACGCTTCTGCGGATTCACGGCTTGGCCGGAGGCGCTTCGCCGCTGGCCATCGCGGCGAGCCGGGCGAGTCGCGGCGCCTCGTTCGCGGCGAGATAGGGATCGTCCTTCAGCGCCGCAGTGCGCCTTCGCCGCCCATGACCGCGCGGCCTTCGGAGTCGCCGCGCGCGAGCGCGATCTCCGCGAGCTCCTCGTACACGTAGCCATCGCTTTCGCCGACTGCGCTCGAACTCCGCCGCAAGACTCTTCTGCGCGGCCTCGGCGTCGTCGAGCCGACCAACGCCGCGCAAGCCGCGCGCGACCGTCCACTTCGCGATCCGGATCGAGGCGGCGTTGCCCGTCGCCTCCCGCGCGGCGAGCGCCTTCTGCCAGTAGTCGAGTGCCGTCCTCGCGTCACCGGCATCGAAGTGCGTCCAACCGATGTTGTTGTAGAGCGACGCGCGCCACCCCCGCGCGCGCGGATCGGTCGCGGCTTCCGCGAGCGCAGAGCGCCTTCAGGTTCCAGCCGAGGCGCTCCGCGGCCGGGGCCGCGATGCCGAGCATGTGGGCGGCGTCGACGGCGTAGTACTCGTCCGTGATCGGCTTCCGCCTCCCGCAGCGCTTCGGCGAAGAGCGGCACCGCGCGTTGCGGCGCGCCGGACGAGTTGAAGGTGCGACCGCGTTCCAGCAGATATGCGGGACGCGCACGTGCGTCGGCAGACGCTTCATGTCCGTCTCGATGCCGTCGAGGAGCGCGTGCGCGTCGGCAAACTTGCGCTGCAGGCCGAGTGCGCGCGCGACCTGCGTGCGCACCTCCTGCGCCTCGGCCGACGCCGTGGGCCACTTGGCGAGCTCCGCCCGAAAGCGCTCTTCCGAAATGCGCGGGCTTGTCGAAGTCCCACAGCGCGTCGAGCCTGGCCGCGAAGTCGGGCTGCGATTGGGCCGCACGGCAGAGGTCGTCATGGCCAGCGAACCGAGCAGGATGACAGGGCCGACGACGGCGATCATTTCCGGCCGGATCCAAAGGCCAGCGCGCCGCGCGCGCGCGCGGCCGAGCGCAGCCGCGACTGCCGCGCGTCGCCGGTCACGTTCGTCGTCCGGCGAAGCGACGCGCGGGCGTCGCCGCGCCCGCCCGCGCGATACGGAGGTTGCGCGCGGCCTTGCGCTCGTCCGCTGCACGGGCTGTCCGCCCGGCTCCACGCGCGTCCCGCGGGCACCATGGCGATGCAATCGACGGGACACGGCGGAAGGCACAGCGCGCACCCGGTGCAAAGCGCCGGCAGCACCGTGTGCATGCGTTTCGCGGCGCCGACGATGGCATCGAAGGGGCACGCGTCGATGCACAACGTGCAGCCGATGCAGGTCGCCTCGTCGATCCGGGCGATGGCAAGTGCGGGCAGGGCAGGCGTAGTCACGTCGCGAATTCTACCGACCTTTGCGGCGATGAAGGGAGGAGCACGCGGGGGCAGCGGTTCGGCGCGTTCGCCGCACGATTCACCGACGGGCCGATTTGCTAGACTCTCCGACGGCGCCCTGCGGACAACTCGTGCCCGCATCCCGCTCTCCCGTGACCACCTCGCGACCTTTCGCATCGGCGCCCGTGATCGATCGACCGCAGGTCGGCGGATTCGCCGCCTGGCTCGGCGCCGAAGCTCCTCGCCGGCGGCCGGCTGGAAGGTCGTGCTGGCGCAGCCGGTGCCCGAGCGCTGTGTCGTGATCTTCTACCCGCACACGTCGAACTGGGACACGGTCATCGGCCTGTGCGTCAAATTCATGACCGGTCTTTCCATCCGCTTCGCCGGCAAGGATTCGCTGTTTCGCACGCCGTTCATCGGGCCGTTGCTCCTGCGCTGGGGTGGCGTTCCGGTGAACCGCCGCGAACGGACCGGATTCATCGAGCGATGAGCGCGCAGTTCCGTGCGTCCCGGCGTCTTCCGGCTCGCGATCGCCCCCGAGGGAACACGCTCTCGCACGGAGTTCTGGAAGTCGGGCTTCTACCATCTCGCCCGCGCGGCCAACGTGCCGCTGGCGCTCGGCTACATCGATTATCCGGCGCGCGAGGTGGGCGTCGGCGGGTACGTCGACGTGACCGGCGACCCGGCGGCCGACATGGCGCGCCTGCGCGCGTTCTACGGCGACAAGCGCGGCCGATATCCGGCAGAATCAGTCTCCCGTTCGCCTGCGCGACGAATCGGCGCCCGCGGCCTGACGTCCGAGGACCGTGGCGGCAAGCGCCGACGCGGTCCGGCCCGCGACGATTGCCGGCGCGCGCGACACGGCCGACAATGACGGCTCGCGCCACCGAGCACGGTCGCCATGTCGAAGCCGCACGACACGTCGGACCACCACGCGCATCACCCTGCGCACGACCATGCCCATGCGCCGGTCGCGCGCGACCCGGCGCGCGCTGTGGCTCGCGCTGCATCCTGACGGCCGGCTTTGCCGCGCTCGAGGCGCTCGCCGGCGTGCTCGCGGGCTCGCTCGCGCTCATTTCCGACGCGGGGCACATGGTCACCGACGCGGCGTCGTTCGTCGTCGCGCTCATCGCGGCGCCGTCACCGCGCGACCGCCGTCGGAGCGCGCGTCCTACGGCTATGCGCGCGCCGAAGTGCTCGCCGCGTTCGTGAACGCGCTCGCGATGCTCGCCCTGATCGTCTGGATCGCGGTCGAGGCGGTCCAGCGGTTGCTGTCACCCGTGCCGGTCGCGGGATCGACCGTGATGATCGTGGCCGCCGCGGGACTTGTCGTCAATCTGGTCGTGGCCTTCATGCTGTCGCGCAAGGCGAGCGGCATCAATGCACGCGGCGCGCTGCTGCATGTCGTCGGCGACCTGCTGGGCTCCGTGGCCGCGCTGGTCGCCGGCGCGGTCGTCTACTGGACCGGCTGGACGCCGATGGACCCGATCCTCTCGCTCGTCGTGGCGCTGCTGATCCTGCGCTCGACGCTGGCACTGTTGAAGGAGTCGACCGGCGTGCTGCTCGAAGGCGTGCCGGGCCATGTGTCCTACGAAAACGTCGGCCGGGCGCTGGCGGGCTTGCCCGGCGTGACCGAGGTGCACGACCTCCACGTGTGGCAGATGAGCGCCGAGCGGGTCGCGCTGTCGGCACACCTGACGCTCACCGACGGTCCGGCCTGGCCGCGGGTGCTCGCCTCGGCGCAAAGGATGCTCGCGCACGACTTCGGGATCGATCACGTCACGCTGCAGCCCGCGTGGCTGACCGCGCCGCCCGACCGGACGGGTGATCCCGGTGGCGTCGGCGAGCCGGACCGACCCGCACCGGAAGCCCGGTCGCGGGCTGCACTGAACGTCGTCCAGTGCGCGCACGGCCGTCCGAAGCGCACTTTGCGCCCCTGGGGGCAGCGAACGTAGTGAGCGTGGGGGTCGTCACAACCAGCGCGTCTTCTTGAACCGCACGTAGAGATAGATGTCGACCACCACCATGATGCCGATCGCGAACGGATAGCCGAACGTCCACTCGAGCTCCGGCATGTGTTCGAAGTTCATCCCGTAGATGCCCGCGACCATCGTCGGCACCGCGATGATGGCCGCCCACGCGGCGAGTTTCTTCGTCACCTCGCTCTCCGACAGCGAGATCATGCCGAGGTTGACCTGGATCGCGGTGGTGAGCATGTCGCGGATGCCCTCGATCGACGCATGGATCCGGTGCAGGTGATCGTAGACGTCGCGGAAATACTCCTGCATGCCGGTGCACACCTGCGGGACCCGGCCGCCGTAGAGCTTGCCGGTCGCCTCCATCAACGGGTCGATCGCGTGCTTCAGCACCATGAGCTTCTGCTTCAGCGCGTAGAGCGATTCGATGTTCGACCGCGCGGCGTTGCGCACGAAGATCTGCTCCTCGATCTGCTCCAGCTCCGACTCCATGCTCGTCCAGGATCGGAAAGTACCGGTCGACGACGGTGTCCATCAGCGCGTAGAGCACGAAGCCCGCTCCGTATCGCAGCAGCGCGGGCTCGCGCTCGCAGCGGGCGCGCACGTCGCCGAAGCCCTTCTGCGTCCGATGGCGTACCGAAAGGATGTAGTTGCGACCGACGAAGATGTCGACCTCGGCGCGCAAGAGCGGCGAATCCGCCGCGTCGGGCGACGGCTCGAGCGTGTGCAGGACGACGAACAGCGAGTCGTCGTACTCCTCGATCTTCGGCCGTTGGTGGCCCTTGCGCGCATCCTCGACGGCGAGCGGATGGAGATCGAACTCCACCGCCATTTCGTCGATCTCTTCGGTCGTCGGCTCGAACAGCGCGACCCAGACGAAGCACTCGGGCCGCGTGACGTAGTCGCTGATGTCGGCGATCGGAATGTCGCCGAGTTTGGTCCCGTTCTGGTAGGCGACGCAGTTGACGAGCATGGACGAATCCCGGTTCGCAGGCGGGCTGGGTGGTGGGCGGTTGCCGGCAGCTCCGGCGGCGCCGGCACGCGAGGCGGCGAGCGCGCGGATGCCATACTAATCTACCGTCGGTCCGCTGTCGCTCGTGCGGCGCCAAGCGCGTACCATTGACCGACCTTCATCCGACCGCGTGGCCCGCGCCGATGCGCCCGGCCGCCGCGGCCCCCGCATGATCATCTCGTCGCTGCTCGACACCGACCTCTACAAGTTCACGATGATGCAGGTGGTGCTGCATCATTTTCCGGGCGCGCAGGTGGAATATCGCTTCAAGTGCCGCAACCCGGACGTCGACCTGACGCCGTACCTGCCCGCGATCCGCGACGAGATCCGGCATCTCTGCGCGCTGAAGTTCGCCGCTGACGAGCTCGAGTACCTGCGCGGGTGGCGCTTTTTCAAGAGCGATTTCGTCGATCTCCTCGGCCTCTTCCAGCTGGACGAGCGGTTCATCCGCGTCGACCGGATCGCCGGATCCGACCGCGAGATCGACATCACGATCCGCGGCCCGTGGCTCCATACCATCCTGTTCGAGGTGCCGGTGCTCGCCGTCGTCGTCGGAGGTCTACGGCCGCAATACGCACCCGAGCCTCGATCTCGCCGAGGGCCGACGGCGCCTCGCCGCGAAGGTGGGTCAGATCAACGCCGTCGCCGATCCCGAGTTCCGGATTGCCGACTATGGCACGCGGCGCAGGTTCTCGCGCGCCTGGCACGAGGAGGTACTGCGCACGCTGGCCGCGGGCATCGGACCCAAGTTCGTCGGCACGAGCAACGTCAAGTTCGCGCAGCAGCTCGGACTGACACCGCTCGGGCACGATGGCGCACGAGTATCTGCAGGCGTGCCAGGCGGTCGGCCCGCGGCTGCGCGATTCCCAGGTGTTTGCGTTCAATACCTGGGCGCGCGAGTATCGCGGCGACCTCGGAATCGCGCTGTCCGACGTGTGCGGGATGGACGCCTTCCTGCGCGACTTCGATCTGTTCTTCTGCAAGCTGTTCGATGGCGTGCGGCACGACTCCGGCGATCCGTTCGAGTGGGGCGACAAGCTGATCGCGCACTACCACAAGATGCGCATCGATCCGCGCAGCAAGACGATGGTGTTCTCCGACAGCCTCAACGTGCCGCTCGCGATCGCCCTGTTCGAGCGCTTCCGCGGCCGGATGCACACGGCGTTCGGCATCGGCACCAACCTCACGAACGACCTCGGCTTCGAGCCGCTCTCCATCGTGATCAAGATGACGCGCTGCAACGGCCAGCCGGTGGCGAAGATCAGCGACGAGCCGTCGAAGACCATGGACTACGACCCGTCGTACGTGGCCTACCTCCGCGAGGTGTTCGAAGTGCCGGAGGTTCCGCTCCCGACGGCGGCCGAGACGTAGCGCCGACGCCGCGCCGCGCTTTCCGGCAGCCGGCGACTGACCCACCGCCGTTGTCGTTGCACGATTCTTGCGTGTAGAGTTGCCCCGTGAGCGCGCCGGGCCGTCCCAAGCGCGAATAGCTCTCTCCCGGAGGGAAGGCGCGCGGCGCCAAGGGTGCACCAATGAACACTCCAGCCACCAGCCTGCCTGCCCTCGATGGCAACGAATCCACCAAGAAAGGACGCGGCCGCGCGTTGCGCCTCGAGGAGATACTCACCCTGCTGGTGGCCGAGGGGCTGGTCGCCTCCGCCGATGCCGACCTGCTGGCGCGCACGCCGACCCGCCGCGCCGAGCACCCGCTCGAGATCATCGCGGAGAAGAAGTGGCATTCGGCGACCGGGCCGAGGCAGCTTCTGACGCTGGACTGGCTGGTCGAATGGCTCGCCGGCAAGCTCGGCGTGCCCTATCTCCATATCGATCCGCTCAAGATCGATCTCACGGCCGTCACGCAGTCGATGACGAACGCCTACGCCGAACGGTACCGGATCCTGCCCGTCGAGGTGACGCGCACGACGCTCACGGTGGCGACCGCCGAGCCATTCGTCCGGGACTGGGCCGACGAGCTCGAGAAGATCCTGAAGGTCGAGGTGAAGCTCGTCTTCGCCAATCCGCAGGACATCCGGCGCTTCCTTGGCGAGTTCTACAACCTCGCGCGCTCGATGAAGAAGGCGCAGGAGGCGTCGAAGGGCGCGGTGTCGCTCGCCCGCGACTTCGAGCAGCTGGTGGCGCTCGGGCAGCAGGGGAAGCTCGATGCCAACGACAGCCATGTCGTCCATATCGTCGACTGGCTCTGGCAGTACGCGTTCGAGCAGCGCGCCTCCGACATCCACATCGAGCCGCGCCGCGACGCCGGCCAGGTTCGCTTCCGCATCGACGGCGTGCTGCACCAGGTGTACGCCATTCCCACGCCGGTGCTGGTTGCGATGACGTCGCGGATCAAGCTCCTCGCGCGGATGGAGATCGTCGAGAAGCGCCGCCCGCAGGACGGCCGGATCAAGACCGTGACCCCCGCGGGCGAGGAGGTCGAGTTGCGGATCTCGACGATGCCGACGGCCTTCGGCGAGAAGGTCGTGATGCGCATTTTCACGCCCGAGGTCCTGGTTCGCGACTTCACCGAACTGGGCTTCACCGTGGAGGACCGCGACCGCTGGGGCCGGATGATCAAGGAGCCGAACGGGATCATCCTCGTCACCGGTCCCACGGGTTCCGGCAAGACGACGACGCTCTATTCGTCGCTGAAGCAGCTCGCCACTCCCGAGGTCAACGTCTGCACGGTCGAGGATCCGATCGAAATGATCGAGCCGCTGTTCAACCAGATGCAGGTGCAGCCCGCGATCGGCGTCGATTTCGCCCACGGCGTGCGCACGCTGATGCGGCAGGATCCCGACATCATCATGGTCGGCGAGATCCGCGACCGGGACACCGCCGACATGGCGGTCCAGGCGGCGCTGACGGGCCATCTCGTGCTGTCGTCGCTGCACACTAACGACGCGCCGACCGCCGTGACGCGGATGCTCGATCTCGGCATGCCGGCGTACCTCATCAGCTCGACTCTGCTGGGGGTCATGGCGCAGCGACTCGTGCGCACGCTGTGCCCGCATTGCAAGGAGCCGGGCGAGCCGCCCGACGACGAGACCTGGCGGGCGATCACCTCGCCGTGGCGCGCGGAGAAGCCGGCGCAGGTCATGGCGCCGGTCGGCTGCCTCGAATGCCGGATGACCGGCTACCGCGGACGCATGGGCCTCTACGAGATCATGCTGATGACGCCGGCCATCCGGAAGCTCGTCACCGCCGACGCCGACGACGCGAAGATCCGCGAGCAGGCCTACAAGGACGGGATGAAGCCGCTGCGAGTTTCCGGCGCGATGAAGGTGGCCGCCGGCTTCACCAGCGCCGAAGAGGTCGTCAAGGTCGCGCCGCTGGGATAGCCGCGGCCGTTTCGCGTTGCGTCCTCAGCGACGCGTCTTGTAGCGGACAGCACGCGCGGATCTGCGTCTTGGCGTGCCGCGCTTTGCGCCGGTTGGAACCATTTCTGTCCTCTTGGCCGTGAAGCGGGTGGCGCTTCACGCGTCGCATTCCCCGCGGTTTCCGGCCCCTTCTTCCCTTTCGTCGCCACTGGTCTTGGTTGCCCGACCGTTCGTCGGGGGTGACGTCCGTGACGCTTCTCAATGGCATGGCCCTTGCGACCTGGGCAGTGTTCAACGACCGGTATCCGGAAACGCAGCCATGACCATTGCACCATTGCGCGACGCAGTGCCACCGCGATCCAGCGGCACGTCCAGGCCCACGACGGCAACCAGCGTCGTGGTCCGACGTCCGACGCGCGGCTTCACGCTGGTGGAGGCGCTGATCACCGTCGCGATAGTCTCCATCCTGGCCTCGATTGCATTGCCTGCCTATACCGACTACATCACTCGAAGCAAGCTGGTCGAGGCGACGACCAGCCTCAGCGACATGCGTGTGCGCCTGGAGCAGTATCTTCCTCGACACTCGCCAATACCCGACGTCGTGCATCGCTCCGGCGGCGGGTCCCGCTCCTGCGGGGCAGATCTATCTGCCGTCCGCCAGCAAGTACTTCACGGTCACCTGCGCGCTGACGGCAACCACCTACACGGTTACCGCCACCGGGAACGCTTCGCAGAATCATGGGCGGTTTTGTCTACACGATCGATCAGGGCAACAACCGGAAGACAACCGGCTTGCCGAGCGGCTGGTCGGGCGCGGGTGCCTCGAGCACCTGTTGGATCAACAGGAAAAACGGAGATTGTTGATATGGCGACGCCAACATTCGCCCGCGGATTCACCTTATTGGAGCTGATGGTCGCCCTGGTGATCGCCGCGTTGCTGCTCTCCCTCGGTATGCCGTCGTTCACGACTTTCCTTCGCAACAGCGAGATTCGTTCGACCGCAGAGTCGATCAGCAACGGCTTGCGCGCCGCGCGGACGGAAGCGACCCGCCTCAACAAGCCGGTCAGCTTCACGCTCGTCGGCGGCGGCGACCCGAGTTGGGCGATCAACGAATTCGATCCGGCGACGACAACGCTGATCCAACCTCCGCTCCAGAGGTACGCGAAGGCGGAGGCCGGGAGCGATTGCGCGGGCGGTGACCACGCCTGCCAACGCGGTTGCCGTCACGTTCAATGGCCTGGGACGCGTCATTTCCCCGTCGTTGATCGCCACGCCGAATCTCCAGCAGATCAACGTCGGTTCGCTGGTCGCGGGCGAAGCGCGCACCTTGCGCGTCTACGTCGACGACGCACGCGGGATCCGGATCTGCGATCCCGACCCGGCAATCGCGGCGCTGGTGCCGGCTGACCCGAGGGCGTGCTGAAATGGTCCAGTCATCGAAATCATCGCAGTGCCCGGGCGCCCGCCAGGGCGGAAGCTTCCTGCTCGAGGGAATGGTCGCGATTCTGATCTTCGCGTTCGGCATCCTCGGCCTGGTCGGACATCCTGGCGGGATCGATCCGCGCCTCCAACGACGCGCGGTATCGGACCGAAGCCATCAATCTGGCCAACGCGATCGTCGGCGACATGTGGACCACGCAACGCGACGGAACTCGACGCGCAGTTCGGTTCAGGCGGCACGAAATTGACCGCCTGGCAAAACCAGGCGGCGAGCCTGCTTCCGTCTGCGACCGGGACCAATGCACCTCAAGTCGATCTGACGCAGGCGGGCCTTTCCGCGCAGAGCCGAAGCGTCGTGGTCACGGTGTTCTGGCAGCTGCCCGGCGATACCGAGCGGCATCGAATCCTGCTGACGGCCCAGATCGGGAAAAACTCATGAGCGCCCGCAACGCCGGTAAGAGATCGAACGAACGAGGCGTCGGCCTCGTCGAGGTCATGGTCGGCATCGTGATCGGGATGTTGCTGGTCCTGCTGATCTTCCAGATCTACCTGGTCACCGAGGGCCAGAAGCGAACCATCACGGCGTCCAATGACGCGCAGGAGAACGCGAGCTACGGCCTCTTCCTGATCGGGCAGGAGCTGTCGAACGCCGGGAATGTCATCTCCTCGTCGACTACGGCATTGAGCGGCTGCGCGATGTTGCGGCCGATTCCGGTGATGATCGCCGCAGGCGCCACGGTCACGGATCCCGACAGTGTCACGGTGCTCTATGGCGGTTCCGGATCGCTGTCGTCGCCGACGACGTTGCTCAACAACGCCGCGGTGTCCACGTCGCCCCCTGGCGCCTACCAGGTGGCAGGGCCGGTTGCTTACAGCCCGAACGACGTGATCGCCGTGGCTCAGGGCGCGAATTGCACGCTGTCCAAGATCAACGCGGCGGGTGTCACGGTCGCGAGCAGCAGCGGCATCGCGACACTCGCCCACACGCTGACGGCGACACCGGGCAACAACACCACGGCGGTGTACAGCGCGACGGCGGCCCAGCTCATCAACCTGGGCCAGGGCGACCGGTTCGGTCGGACGCTGTATTCGGTCGACACGGCCAACAACACGCTGCGCACGCAGAGCCTGTTGCCGGTGGCGCTGGCGGCGACACCGGTGGTCAGCAACGTCGTCAATCTGAAGGCCCAGTTCGGCCTCGACACCGACAACGACGGCGACGTGGATACGTGGCAGGAGGCGACCGGTAACTGGTCGTCGGCCAACCTTCCGTTGCAGGCCGCGACCGTGTGGCAGCAGATACGGGCGGTGCGTGTGGCGATCGTGACCCGCAGCGACAAGTACGAAACCGAGGTCGTCACCGCGGGACCGCTCGGCATGTTCTGCAGCCCTTCCCCGTGCGCGGTCGCGATGACCCTCACGTCCGATCAACAACACTATCGCTACAAGGTGATGGAAACCATCGTCCCCTTGCGCAACGCCGTATGGAACGCGCCATGATCCCGAATGCAGCTTTGTGCCGGCGCGCAGGCGCCCGCGAATTGGGTCCACGCCGGCAAGTCGGCGTCGTGGTCTTCGTCGCTCTCCTGGTGATGGTGGCCCTGGCCCTCGCCGGCATCGCGTTGATCCGGTCGACCGACACCACGACGACCGTCAGCGGCAACCTCGTGCTCAAGCAGGCGGCCACTTCGGCGGTGGACCGCGGCATCGAGCGGACGATCCACACGCTGTGGGAGGCTGCGCCGGCGCTGGACCGCAACCAGCACAGCGCGGGCAACAACTACTACGCCTGCGTCCGCGGCGCCAACGGCGGCTGCCTTGTCGCGGGCAGCGGCCGTGCCCAAGATCCCGGACCTGCTGCGCAGCGCGAGCGGCTGCGCCGGCGCGGGACTCACCTCCGGACTGGTCGCCAACGACGACGCAGGAAACACGAGCTGCTTCGTCATCGAGCGCATGTGTCTCGGCACCGGAGCCCCGGTCGGGAGCAACTGCAATCTTTCCACCGCCTCCTTTGGCGCCGACCCGGGAACGATTCATTACACGGGATTGGTCCGGCCCGGCGATGCGTTCTACCGCGTCACCGTCAGGGTCGAGGGACCGCGCAATACCGTGACCTATGCGCAGGCAATGCTGAGGTAGGCGCCCGCCACCTCGCGCCGTTCAGGAGCAGCACAATGACACCATTTCGCCAACTCGCACCATTCCCGATTCTGCTGCGGCCGTCTTGGCCGCTGCGCTGATCGTCCAGCCGCTGGCGACCTTCGGCGCGACGATCACGCCGACGCTGGCGCACTTACCGATTCAAGGGCTGAATCCGGTCAAGCCGAACGTGATGTTCACGCTCGACGACTCGGGCAGCATGACCTGGGACTATTCGCCGGACTGGGTGGTCTGGAACCAGGCAAGCCCCCATCCGAATTACTGTCGCGATGCGCCGGCAATGCGGCGGCAACAGCGGGATCAACGTCGGCTCCTCGCCGTTGCCGGCGTCCTACACGCCCTACGAGCAGATGGATCCGCCACTGCGCAGCAGCGACTTCAACCGGATCTACTACGACCCCGCGGAAACCTACTATCCGGGCGTGCGGTCGGACGGCACCGCGCTTCCGTGCGAAGGCAGCAGCACCGCCTGCAGCGGTCCGTGGCGCGCCGTCTACATGAACGGCTTTGCCGGCTACCCCGGCGCCAATACCGGTACGACCGTCAATCTTGCGCCTACCGCGGCGGACATCGCGGCCGCCGGTTGCGTGACCGGGGCCGCCACGCCCGGCCTTTGCGTGTTGTCAGCGGACGTTACGGCGCCGACCGACAATGCCACCTGGAAGGCAGGTGTCCCGGATACGCTGTGGTGCTGGAAGACGAGCGGCCTCACGGGCGCCGACTATTCGACCGCCGATGGCAACGGCTCGGTGTGCCGCCGCAATGGTCGCGCCTATCCCTCATTCACGTCCGCGACACCGATAACGACGCCCACAGTAACGGCGGGCTACAACTACCCGAACAATTCTGACACCTGCACCAACACCGGAAACCAGCGGTGCAAGTTCGTTACGCCGATCACGGCTTACGGTTATCCGTACTACTACACGATCTCGAACGTCCAGTTTTGCACGGGGGCGACCAGTGGCTGGGGCACGGGCACGCTGCGGGACTCGCCAGGATTTTGCTTCCACGAAGTATGTCCGTTTTGCCGCCGGGACCACCGCGCCCGGCTTCAACGCCACCGTTTTCACGCGCGTCGATATCACGCCGTCAGGCTGTCGGGTAACGGCGGGCGGGGCGAGCGCGAACGGCGCCTTGAGCGCAACGTGCCCAAGCGGCCGGACGGTCGCGCAGGAGTACGCCAATTTCGGCAAGTTCTACGCGTTCAACCGGACGCGCGTGCTGTTGATGAAAACCGCTGGCGGCATCGCGTTCTCGAATTACGTCGGCACCAACCTGTTGCGCGCGGGCTACCACACGCTGAACGAGAACAGCAGCGCCACGGCGGGTTTTCTCAACGTCAAGGATTTCAACGCCGCGAACGCGGCGACCTGGTTCTCCAAGTTCTACGCGGCATCGCCAGACCAAGGCACGCCGTTGCCGGACGCGATGTGGCGGATCGGCCAGTATTTTTCGAATGCGAGTTCCGGCCTGTCCGGCGCCACCGACCCGCTCGATCCGGCCACCGGCAAGTGCCAGTCGAACTTCCACCTGCTGTCCACCGACGGGTACTGGAACAACCAGCTGGACAGTGCAATTGGCAATTGGGACAGGACGGTTCCCACGTTGCCCGCGCCCGTTGCCGGTCTGACCACGGGTTCCAACTTCCCGCGGCCCTATTTCGAAGGGCCGACGGCGAGGAGCAACAACCTGGCCGATCTCGCGATGTATTACTGGGCCCGCGACATCCGTGCGGACAAGACGAACGAGGTCAGGGATTCGGTTGCCCCGTGGCAGCACGTCGTTCTCTACGGGCTTGCCGTAGGCGCACAGGGGAATCTTCTGTATCCGACGGACATCGACAACATTACATCCGGGCCAAGGACTGGCCGCTGACGTCGACTGCGAGCCCGTACGGCCCGGAGTCGATCGACGACCTCTGGCACGCCGCCATCAACAGCCGCGGCAAGTACTTCAACGCGCAGAATCCGCGTCAGCTCGCCGAGAGCATCGTCACCGCGCTCGCCGACTTCACGGATCAGACGGGAACGGGCGCCGGGGTCGGCCTCGGCGGCGCGCAGCTCAGCACGACCAACCAGTACGCCTACAAGACGAGCTACGAAGTCGGTTTGTGGGGGGACGTCAAGAAATACGCGATCGACATCAACACCGGGGTGCTCCCCGTCGATGCCGACGGTAATCCGCTCAGTGCCCCGCTGTGGTCGGCCGCCACGCAATTGGACGCCCAGGCGGCCGTCGTAGGCGCCGTTCAGGGGTGGGACACTCGCCGCCGGATCGTGACGATCAACCCGGTGTCGAACTCCGCCGTACCCTTCCGTCTTGCGAACCTGTCGACCGCCCAGCAGGCCTCCCTCAACGCCGGGTGGAGCAGCCTCGCGTCTCCACCCACGTCCCAGGCCGTCTTGAATTACCTGCGCGGCGACAAGTCGAACGAGGGCATCAGCACGACCAATTTCCGGACGCGGTCGCACACTCTGGGCGACATCGTGTCCTCCGCTGCGGTACCCGTGGGTGCGCCGAGCGCGCCGTACAGCGACACCGGAGTGTCGGGTTCTGCCAATCCCGGCTACAACGCATTCAAGTCGGCCAAGGCGTCGAGGGCCGAAAGCCGTTTATGTCGGCGCCAATGACGGCATGCTCCATGCATTCGACGACACCGTGGCGAACGGCGGCAAGGAAACCTGGGCCTACGTTCCCGCGGCGTTGTTCAGCAACGGCGATCCGAACGATTCTGCCCATGCTGCGGCGCCGGGATTCCAGCTGGGTGCGCTCTCCTACAGGCGTGGAGGGATCCCGCTGCACTCGCACAGGTTCTACGTCAACGCGACCCCCCGGGTAGCGGACGTCGATTTTGCGAACACGAATACCTCGACGCCGCCGTCGACTGGCAACGATTGGCGAACGATACTGGTGGGCGGACTCGGTGCGGGAGGCCGCGCCGTGTATGCCCTCGACGTTACCGATCCGCTCGCCGCGCCGCCGCCGGTCGTGTCCACGGACACGGAAGCGACGGCTGCCACGAAGGTCCTGTGGGAATACACGGAAGCGAACCTGGGCTACGTCTACGACGCGCCCACGCTGGCCAAGACGTATGCCTACGGTTGGGTCGTGCTGGTGGCCTCGGGATACAACAACCCAGGCGGCAAGGGCTTCCTCTATGTCCTCAATCCGAACTCGCCGCTCAAGTCGGGTCAGCTGCTGAAGAAGATTCCGCTCCCAGGCGATACGGGCACCGATGTGAGCCCCACGGGTCTTAGCACCATCCGGGCCTTCACTGCGAGCCGCCAGAATCCGTACGCGCTCCAGGCGTACGGCGGCGACCTCAAGGGCAACGTCTGGCGCTTCGACATTTCCAACCCCGATCCGAACCTGTGGAGCGCGGCCAAGATCGCCACGCTGAAGGACGCGAGCAACGTCGCGCAGCCGATCACGTCCGGAGTCCGGATCGAGATCGACCAGAACAACAACGTGGATCGCTATCTGTTCGTCGGCACGGGCAAATTGCTCGACCAGGCCGATCTCACCGACACGTCGTTGACCAATACGCTTTACGTCATCAAGGACGGGAATCGGAACACGCCGGATCCGGTGCCTGCAACGCCGTATTCGCGGTCGAACCTCAACCAGGTGACAGGGTCCAGCGTTGCCGGTTTCTCGGGTCCGCCGACGGGCCGCGGATGGTATCAGGACGGCCTGAACACGTACCAGAAGGTCAACAGCGACGTGCACGCCGACCTCAACATCGTCGCATACGCCTTTTCGGAGCCGGGGTCGGATCCGTGCTTGTCCGCGCTTTCGTCGACGCTGTTCGTGCGCGAGCTGGCCACCGGGAATTCGGTGCTCCTCTCGGGCAGCACCGTCGTCGCCAGCGCCAGCATCGCCGGAGGCATCGCCGGCGTGGCCCTGATACAGTCGGACCCCGGCGCGAGTTTTTCCACCCCGAATGCCGTGGTCCAGGTGACGTCGATGGACGGCGGGGTTCGAAGCTTCAACGTGAATATCACGCCCGCCGTGTCCGACAAGCACAGATTCTCCTGGAGCATCGTTTCTCCATAGCAGAAGTCTGTACCGTCGCTTCGGCCGACCTTCGGTGCCGACAGCGGGCCGGTAGGGATCGCCTTCCACGGACAAGCGCCGGCAGTGGCGGCGCAGATGGACCCGTATCCCGGTCGCTCGTCCGCCAGGCCCGCACTGCGACGAGACCGTGCGCGAGCGCGAGGCGGGCCAGGCCGCCCGGCAGGGACAGCGTCAGCGCTTCCAGCATCAGCATCGCCACGCCATCTGCCGGTTCGCTTCCGCATTGATCCCGCACGGAAGCGACACGGTTGCGAGCGGGCTTAGGATCGGGAGCAGGGGACCTCATGATCGTCGCGTTACCTGCTCGTGCCGCAGACCCTCCGGGACTTCCGGCCGGATGACGACGACCACCGCTCCATGGCAAACATGGTCGAAGTGTTGATCCTCAAGCACTGCAAGGAACGCGGAATCACGGTTAGCCGTCAACGTAGATCGACGAGGGCAAACACATGACACGCCGTTGGATCAGCATGCTGCTCGCAGGTTTGGCAACCTTTGGTTGCCTTGGGGGTGCGATGGCGGATGACTGTGCGGACAAGACTCCGTGCGCGCAGCCCACGGCGTGGAATACAGCCTTCGACACCTTCGACATTGCGGTGCCCGGAAAGAAGGCGGGCGAGTACGCGCACTGGAGGGTGGAAGCGTCCATGGCTACCCACGATTTTCAGGTTTCGGTGGACCAACTGGAATCTGGGAAACGGATGCGCGGCAAACTGGCCATGGTTGGCGGACGCGTACTGATCACGAAGGACCTTGCGCTGGAGGACGGCTACGAGATTGACGCCGTGGATGCGCCGTTGCTCTACACACTGCTGACGGCGAAGCTGCTAGGGAGCGCATTTCCCCAAGGCCCTGAGTCGCTCAAGGGAACCCGGCCGATCAAGTTCGCCGAGAAACGAGAGGGCTTCCGCATCGGAACACCGAGCGCAAGCGCCGATTTTGCCGCGCCGTGGTCCGTTACCGGAACCGCGACGAAAGAAAAGTCCGGGTCGGTTCGCTTCGATCTGCGCTTTACATCCGCGTTACCCGAAGGCGCGAAGCCACCGAAATTCACTGTTCACCTGAAAGGCTCGCTAGACAACGCCGGCAGTGATCCAGCGTTGAGTGACGACATGCAACTGAACGGGTGGAAGGTGTACGGCGTCGGTCCGCGAGTTCAGAAGCAGGGCGATGCCACCATGTACGACTATGGCGCCACTGCGGACACCAAGGGCTACAAGACCGTTGGGGAGATACGCAAGGCGATTGCGGAGGAAAACAGCCCTGGAACACCAGACACGAGCAAGGACTTCTCCGGGTTCTGGAAGGAGAAGTGCGAACAGGACTTCGGTGTGCAGATCAAGCCGACGGGGGAGCCCGGCATGTACACGGTGGGGTTCTGCGGGCCGGGCGCTTGCGACGACCACCCGCGCCGTTCATTCATCAATGGCGACAAGCGCTATGAAGTCGTCAGCCAAGATGAGTTGAAGGAACGAAACGCCTCGGGCTGGGCCGTGATCCACAAATGCTCGGCGAATCCCGACGAGACGCCTGTTCGTCGTTGATTCGTGACGGATGCGCTCTTTGAATCTCGGGACTTGCCCACGCTATCTTCTGTTTCAGGGATGCGGCCTCCACCGCATGCCTATACGGCACTACCCACGCTGGATTCCGTTGCGAGGCATCGGCCTTCAGTCGGTGGCCGGGGTACTGTTCCCACGCCCCCTTCCGGTTACCCAAAAGAAAAGGGGCTTGCCTAGGCGCAAGCCCCGGGTGCCGCGGCGTCGGGGTCGACGCCGTGCGACGGATCAGATCGACGTCAGCTTGCCGTTACTCAAGTAGAAGACCCGTTTCTCGCCGGAAGGCGATTCGCAGTTCATCTGGGTGGGCGTTTCGGCCCCGGGGCCGAAGGCCTCGGTGGCGTAGTACTTCGCGGAAGGATCCGTATTGCGAGCCTGATCCGGCGTCATGGGGACCTTCTTCTCCACGACCTTGGGGACGATCCGTTGCGAGGTCTCGGCGCCGTTCGCCACCGGGTCGCCGGCACGGCGCCCCGCCGCCGCCGGCGATTCACCCGAGTTGCGCTTCGGCCCCGGCACGTTGGCCCGGTCGTCCGAGCGCGGTCCGCTCGCCGTCGCCGCCTCGTCCGTCGTCGGGACCCCTCGCGGCGCAATCTCGCCCGTGGGAACCACGATCGTCAGATCCGTTTCGTTGCCTTCGCGGCACGGCCGGTCCTGGTAGACGACCCCTTTCGTCGTGGCGCACTTGAAGATGGCGTTCGCCGGTCCGGCAAACGCCGCCGCTGCGATCGCAAGACAAAGTGCTGTTGTAGCCTTCATTCCGCGCTCCCTGAAGTGACAAATCCCGTCGTCGAATAAGAAAACGAATCCCTCGGGGATGAATCAGCAAGAAGCAGGCCATGGGTAGCAATTTCGGCATCCGCACCGCACCATGCTAGGGCCGGTGCCGTTCGAGGACGTTGTGGGCGGTTCCCCCTGCGGGCTCGCTGCGCCAGGAACGTCGGACTCACCGCGTTGATGCAGTGCAACAACGTCGGTGTACCTTACAACTCCTGCAGCTCGCAACGATCAAAAAATTGCAAGCTATTGTTATTGCTAAGTAATATCAAATGGGAACGATCGTTGCTTGGGAGTATCCAACCACGCGGGTGTGGAAAATGGACGATTGGCGGTAGTGAGCGGGCTTGGGGTCGGTCCACGTCGAGAGGGCGATGACGCCACGTTTAATCGCAATGTCATAGCGCGCCGAGCGTCAGGTTTTGCCGGCGGTGCAGTTCGGAACGGCGGTTCCGCGAAAGGTTTCAGCTGCCTTAGCGGACGTCCGTGTCAGGCGCCTGGCGTGTTGCGCCGCACGTACTATACTGAATCGATAGCGGTTGTCGCGGCAATGAAGGGTTGAGCGAACAATGAGCCTGGGCTGGATTCTGTTGGGTCTCGTCGGTTGGGCCTTCGGCTTGGTGGTGGTGCTCGCGCTCTTCCGCATGTCCGGCGACCAGGACCGCGCGGCGCGCCACGAACAGAAGCGTCTCGACCCTTATTCCGACGTGACCATCACCCGGGCGGGCGACGCCTGACATTCCGGCAGCTGCGCGATTCACATTGCCGGGCTGAAGAGGCGAGACGAGCCTTGGTTGCCCCCGAAGGTGTTCCCCTGGCGGCGCCGCTGCTGCCAATGGTCGTTCGACGTCACTCCCTCCGACTATGCCCCTCTCCGGATAGCCGCCGTTGCGCGGTTTTCGTATGAAACTGGTATTACTGATCGCAGTTGCCGCGATGTCACCATCGGCGTTGGCCGGGGACGTTTACAAGTGTCGGGACGCTGCCGGCAAGATCGAATTCCGCGACCGTCCTTGCGACCCCGCGCACAAAGCGCAGAAGATCGACATCACGCCCAACAGTGTCGGGACGATGACGCTCGAAGAGGTGCGCGCCAAGAGCGCCGAGCTGAAGGCCAGGCAGCAGGCCCGGCATGACGCCGAAAGCAGGGCCAGTTCCGACGCGTACGTTGCACAGGAACGGGCGTGGCAGCAGGAGCGTGCACTCCAGGACGCGATCGACTTGCGGCAGGCCATGCGCGATGGCGGCTCGAACCCCGCGCTGACTCAGTATTACAACGGCTACTATGCCGGGCAACCGCTCCGACCCCCGGCGATTCCGCCGCCACCACAACGGCCACCCAGGGCTCCGGCAATGCCGCCGCCACCATCGAAGCCGCCGGGTGGCGCATAGAGGAGCGCTGTCGCGATGACCCAGCGCGCCAGCCCTCGTCGGTCTCGTGGGCCTTTCCGACTGGCGCGGTACTCTTCATGGCCTCTTTCCACGCTGGAATCCGACGTGGGGGATCGCATGGACCTAGCCGGCGGCGTGCTATGGCGTATGATGTTGTCATGGCAATCGGGCAGGGGAGGGTCGGCCATGGACGAGAGTAGATTTCTGGCGTTGATGAGGAAGGCGCGTACCTACGCCTACCTCGGCGGAAGTCCAGACTATTGGCACGGTTACCAGCGCGGGCTGCGGCGCGGTTTTCAGGGTGACCTGTTCGGCAGCGACGACGAGCACAGGAACTGGATGCGTCTTGCGGACGATGGCCGTGATATTGCCAGTCGAGACCGCGGTCGCGGCTACCGCGACGGACTCAACGCCTGCGGCGTCAGCGCTGAGGGCAGCACGCCCTCTGGATCAGCGCCCGCTCCGGGCAGTGATCCGGAAGGCAGACCTAATCGGGCCCATCCGGGCCGCCGATAGGCGCTGCCGGTGCCTCTTGCGCGGCCCCGTGTGCGAGCACTCACTTAGCGCGTAATGTTGCGTGCTGACGCGCGTCGGCGGGGCTCCCACCGCATCTGGTTGCCTCCCGCAAGAACTAGCCCTGGCGGAAGGTGTGAGATTCGAACTCACGGTGCCGTTGCCGACACGCCGGATTTCAAGTCCGGTGCATTAGACCACTCTGCCAACCTTCCGGAAACCGCCTCCGCCTTGATTCCACGGGGGGCGGCACCATCTTAGCAGCTGTCGGCGCCGCCGCTCGGGCGGTACCCGGCGTTGAACGTCGGCGTGGTTCTGTTAGTCTAATGAGTTCCAAGGGTCCGCTTCGGACCGAGGATTCCCGTACGAGGAGACACCATGGATCGCAAGTTCGAACCCGTAATGATCTCCGGCGCGACACCTTCGCTGCCGACGCATTCGGTAGGCACGGCGGGCACGACGGTCGACAGCCACCGAGTGCTGCGCAATACGTACTGGTTGCTCGCGCTGTCCATGCTGCCGACCGTCGCGGGCGCGCTGGTCGGGATGGAGCTCAATTTCATCAGCCTGTTCAAGGCGGCGCCCATCATGACGCCGCTGCTCATGTTCGGCGTGATGATCGGCTCGCTGTTCGTAGTCACGCGGCTGCGCAACAGCGCCTGGGGTGTGCTCGCCCTCTTCGGCTTCACCTTCATCGCCGGCCTGATGCTGACGCCGATCCTCACCGTTGCGGCGGGCTTCCGCAACGGCGGTCAGCTGGTTGCGCTTTCCGGCGGACTCACGGCGGCCGTGTTCTTCTCGCTCGCGGGCTACGCCTCGGTGACGAAGCGTGACTTCGCCTTCCTGGGCAAATTCCTGTTCGTCGGCCTCGTGCTTCTCATCGTCGCGTCGCTCGCCAACATCTTCTTCCAGATCCCGGCGCTCTCGGTGACGATCTCAGCGGTTGCCGTCCTGATATTTTCGCTCTATCTGCTGCACGACCTCACGAACATCGTGCGCGGCGGCGAAACGAACTATGTGATGGCGACGCTGAATCTGTTCCTCAGCGTGTACAACATCTTCATCAGCCTCCTCAACCTGCTGCTGGCATTCACGGGGCAGCGCGACTGACCTCGCGCCAGGCATTCGCAGCGGCATCGGGGCGACGGTAAGTCGCCCCGATTGTTTTCAGCCTCCCGATTCAACGCGCGAACAGCGCGATCGATTCGACGTGCGACGTGTGCGGGAACATGTTGATCACGCCCACGGCCTTGAGGTCGTAGCCGTGGTCGTGGGCCAGCACCGACGCGTCCCGCGCGAGTGTGGCGGGGTTGCACGAAACGTAGACGATTCGCCGGGGTGCGCCGTCCCCCGGAAGCGCCTTGACGAGAGCGATCGCGCCTTCGCGCGGCGGGTCGACAAGCATTTTGTCCTGCGGCCCCAGCGCCTCGAGGCTCTCGGGCGTCACCGCAAACAGGTTGGCCACGCGAAACGTCACGCTCGCTTCGAGCCCGTTCGACGCGGCGTTCTCGGCGGCCCGCGCCACGAGCGTGGCGCTGCCCTCGACGCCGACGACCGTGGCGCCGCGGCGCGCGATCGGCAGCGTGAAATTCCCGATGCCGCAGAAGAAGTCGGCGATCCGCTCACCAGGACGCGGGTCTAGCAGCGCGACCGCGCGACGCACGAGCACGCGGTTGATCGCGGGATTGACCTGCGTGAATTCGGTGGGCGAGTAGGGGAATCGGAGGTCGAATTCGGGGAGCAGGTAGGCAAGTGGCGATCGCGCGGGCGCCAACGGAGTCGCGGTCGCCGGACCGCCCGGCTGAAGGTAGAACTGCACGTCATGCTCGTGCGCAAACGCCGCCAACGTGGATTCGTCCGCGGCCGTGAGCGGCTCGAGGATGCGCAGCACCAGCACATGGGCCGCCTCCGGACCGTCGCCCACCGCCAGTTCGATCTGCGGCAGGCGGTCGTGCACCGACAGCCCGCCGATCAGCGCGCGCAGCTTGGGGAGGAGATTCGAAATCCGGCGCGGCAAGACGGCGCAGGAGGTCATGTCGGCGACGTAGCTCGACATGCGCTCGTGAAAGCCGATCAGCATGCCGCCCTTTTTCACGACGTGCCGGACCGAAAGGCGCGCGCGGTGCCGGTATTCCCACGCGGGCCCATGGATCGGTGGCAGCAGCAGTTCCGGCCGCACGCGCCCCAGGCGCCACAAAGCATCCTCGAGCGTGCGCTGCTTCGCTGCCACTTGCGCGACGGCGTCGAAATGCTGCTGCGAGCAGCCGCCGCAGACACCGAAATGGGGGCACCGCGGTTCGACCCGCGCAGCGCTGGGTTGCAGCACCGCGTTCGTACGCGCGAGGTCGAACGTCGGCTTCTTCTTGAGCGTCGTGATCGTCACCGTTTCGCCAGGCAATGCGCCCTCGACGAAGACTGCCTTGCCGTCCACGCGGGCGATGCCCCGCCCCTCCTGGTCGAGCGACACGATCTTCACGATCGCAGCCGATGGGGCGACCGACAACGCGGAACGAAGGAAAGGAGCGGACATGGCGGAGGTGTCGGAATGGTCCCTGCGATTGTAACCGTGGTGACGCGCGCGGCCGCGCGGGTGGTTCGCGGGTCGAGTAGAATTCGGTCGATGCGAATCCTGGCGCTCGACACGTCGACCGAGTGGTGCAGCGTCGCCGTCGGCGACGGGACCCATTGGCATCGGTTGGACGAGCACGCGGGGCAGGCGCATTCGGAGCGCGTGTTGCCGATGGTACACGCGGCGCTTGGCGACGCATCGTGGCCGCTCGCGAGTCTCGACGGCATTGCGTTCGGATCGGGCCCCGGCTCCTTTACTGGAATTCGCATCGGCTGCGGCGTGGCACAGGGATTGGCCCTCGGCGCCGACCTGCCGCTTGCGCCGATCGCGACGCTCGCGGCGTTGGCCCAGGAAGTGTTTCGCGTGCGCGACTGGCGCCGCGTGGTGGCCTGCCTCGACGCGCGCATGCGGGAGGTCTACCTCGCCGTGTATGCCCGTGCCGACGACCAATGGCAGGAGATCACCGGGCCATCGGTCGAGCCGCCGAGCGAGGCGCGGCGCGCGGTGAACGCGGGCGATGCGGACTGGTACGGCGCCGGCAACGGGTTCGAGGCTTATCCGACACTCGCCACGCAACTTCGGTTGACGCACGCGGCACCCGATGCGCGCCCGTCGGCGCAATCGATCGGAGAGCTCGCGTTGCCGCGGCTCGCCGCAGGTTGCGGTGTTGCAGCGGCCGATGCGGTGCCGCTCTACGTGCGCCACCGCGTGGCGCTGACCGCCGCCGAACAGGCCGCGGGCACGCGGCTTTGACGTCCGCGGTATGGCCACCCTTCCGCGCCCCCGGCCTTGGCTTGAACCGCAATGGCGGCCGCTTCGCCTCGACGATCTGGCCTGTGTCGCAGCCCTCGAAGCGCAGATTCATGTCGCGCCGTGGACGCTGGGGAATTTCCGCGACGCGCTTGCCGCCGGCTATTCAGCGCGGATCGGGGAACGCGACGGCCGGATCGTCGCCTATGGCGTCCTGATGTTCTCGCCAGGTGAGGCGCAGATCCTCAACCTGTCGGTCGTTGCGGACGCCCGCCGGGAGGGTCTCGGCCGCTTGCTGCTGCGTCACTTCGTCGACGATGCACGCGACCTTCGCGCGGAGCAGGTGTTTCTCGAGGTTCGCGCATCGAACGCGGCGGCCATCGGTTTGTACGAGTCCGAAGGGTTTGCGCCGGTGGCGCGCCGCATCTCCTACTATCCTGGCGCCGTGAGCGGCGATCCGCGCGAGGATGCGATCGTGATGCGCCGTGCGGTCGACCCTCTGCCGTGACCTGGGCGCTCCGGAAGCTGATGCCGCGCCACGACGAGATCCTGACCGAGCTCGGCCTCGTGCCGTCATGGCGCCGCCGCGCGCGCCCGGGCCTCGACGGCGGGCAGGGCACGCTGGCGCCCCCGACCGATCCATCGCCGCGAGCCGAGTCGTCCGCGAGCCCGGAAGGGCGCACGGTGCGCATTGCCACGCTCGAATGGCGCGACTTCGCCGCGGACGTCGATGGCTGCACCGCCTGCGGGCTGGCGCGAACGCGGAAGAAGTCGGTGCCCGGCGTGGGTGACGTCCGCGCGGAATGGCTGTTCGTCGGCGAGGCGCCCGGCGGCGAGGAAGACGCGAAAGGCGAGCCATTCGTCGGGCAAGCCGGAAAGTTGCTCGATAACATGCTCGCCGCGCTGGGAATGAAGCGCGGCGAGCATGTCTATATTGCCAACGTCCTCAAGTGCCGGCCACCTGGCAACCGTACGCCCGAGCCCGGGGAGATCGACGCCTGTCGGCCGTACCTCGACCGACAGATCGCGCTGATCCGGCCCAAGCTGATCGTGGCGCTGGGCAAGAGCGCCGCCACCACGCTCCTGGGAATCGACGCCACCATCGCGAGCATGCGCGGGCGTGTGCACCGGTATGGCGGGCTCCCGCTCGTGGTCACGTACCATCCTGCCTACCTGCTGCGCAACTTGCCCGACAAAGCGAAGGCCTGGGAGGACCTTCTGTTTGCGCGGCGTACGCTCCGCGATGCGGCGTCCGGGGCTCGTGTAGAGCCCTAGACCCCGCGCGCGTTGCCGCCGCGCCGCTTGCGTTCGAGCCCACCCGACCCCATTCTTGCACCGGTCGTCGCTTTCCCTGCGCCGACGCCTGCGTACGGAGGAACCATGATTCGCCATTTCGCTGCGCTATTCGCCGTCTTCGTCACGCTCGCGCTCCCAGGTTGCGGCTACAACGATCTGCAGCGGCAGGACGAAGGCATCAAGGCCGCCTGGTCCGAAGTGCTGAACCAGTACCAACGCCGCGCCGATCTCGTGCCGAACCTCGTGAACACGGTCAAGGGCTACGCTGCGCAGGAGGAGAAGGTGCTGATCGAGGTAACCAACGCGCGCGCGAGCGTCGCCGGAATCAAGGCGACGCCGGAGCTCGTCAACGATCCCGCCGCGTTCCAGAAGTTCATCAAGGCGCAGGGCGAGCTCACCGGCGCGCTGTCGCGGCTGCTTGTCGTCGCAGAGAACTATCCGCAGTTGAAGTCGGATGCGCTGTTCCGCGATCTCACCGCGCAGCTCGAAGGCACCGAGAACCGGATCACCGTCTCGCGCAACCGCTATATCAAGAGCGTCCAGGAGTACAACACGACCGTGCGGCAGTTCCCCACCAACCTCACGGCAATGGTGTTCAAGATGGACGTGAAGCCCAACTTCACGGTGGAAAACGAGGCCGCGATAAGTGCGCCGCCGAAGGTCGACTTCGGCAAGCCTGCGCCGGCACCGGCAGCGGGAGCCTCATCGCCGGCGCCAGCCGCCCCGGCAGTGCCGGGCGCACCCAAGGCCGACGCCAAGGGTGCGGCGTCCGGCGATCCGGCGGCCGACCTCCTGAAGAAGGGATACTGACCGGCCGAACGGCGAGACTTTGCAACGCAGCGATGGGCGTCTTCGGCAGCAACCCGAAGGGAACGGGGGACCCCCGTTCGCGCTTGCGTCCATAGTGTGAACAGGCCCTGGATGGCGCGCGCGGCGTGGCTCCTGTTCGCGGCAACGCTCTGGTCGGCGGCGGCAGGGCTCTCGGCGCAGACCTGGGAAACGGGCACCGACGGTCTGCTGCCGATTCCGCCGCTCGCGGCGCGCGTCACCGACCTCACGCAGACGCTCGCCCCCGCCGAGACCGCAGCGCTCGAAGCCAAGCTCGCCGACTGGGAGGCGCGCACCTCGAACCAGCTCGCTCTGTTGATGGTGCCGACGACCCAGCCGGAGCCGATTGAAGCGTACTCGCTGCGCGTCGCCGAGAAGTGGAAGATCGGCCGCAAGGGGCAGGACAACGGCGTCTTGTTCCTGATCGCGAAGAACGACCGGAAGATGCGCTTCGAGGTGGGCTACGGCTTCGAAGGCACGCTGCCCGATGTCACCGCCAACCGCATCATCCGCGAGGACGTGGCGCCGGCATTTCGCGAGGGCCGGTTCGCCGCGGGTATCAACGCCGGTGTCGACCGGGTGATCGCTGTGGTCGGTGGAGGCACGATTGCGCCACGCAAGGCGGAGAGCAGCCCCAGGCCCGCCGGCGGGCCCGGGGATTTCGAAAGTGTGGCGATGACGGTGTTCTTGGTAGTGTTGGTGGTCGGTGGAATCCTGCGCCGGATCTTCGGTAGGCTGCTGGGTTCAATGATGGTCGCCGGCATCGTAGGCGCAGTGACATGGATCATCTTCGCCTCGATTGGAATTGCGCTCATATTTGCGATCATCGCGTTCGTCCTCATGATCGTGTTTGGCATGGGTGGCGGCACGGCACATCGCGGCGGCGGGTGGACTTCTACCGGCAGCGGCTGGGGCGGCGGCTCCTCGGGCGGCGGGTTCTCCGGCGGCGGCGGATTTTCCGGCGGTGGCGGCAGCTTCGGCGGCGGCGGCTCGTCCGGCAGCTGGTGAGCGAGTCCAAAATGAAACCCAGTCGATTTCTGCAACGCGTTTTCCGGCATCTCGCCACCGACCGCATCGCCGTCCGGCGCGCATTTCCCCGGGCATCGCTCGCGCGGATCGAGGCGGCGATCGCCGAAGGCGAAAGAAGCCATCGCGGCCAATTGCGCTTCGCGGTCGAGGCCGCGCTTCCGCTCGGGCGAGTCCTGCGGCACGTGAAGCCGCGCGAACGCGCGCTGGAGGTTTTCGGACTGCTTCGCATCTGGGACACCGAGGAGAACTGCGGCGTCCTCGTCTATCTGCTGCTCGCCGATCATGACGTCGAGATCGTCGCGGACCGCGGCATCCATGCCCATGTCGGCACCGAAGCTTGGGCCGCCATCTGCCGGAAGATGGAAGCGGCGTTTCGCGACGGGCGCTACGGCGAGGGCGTCGAAGCGGGAATTGCGGAGATCAACGCACTCCTCGCGCGATACTATCCCAGCGAGGGCCGGAATCGAGACAACGAGTTGTCGGACCGTCCAGCCATCCTGTGACGATCGTGCCGCCCTGCGGCGCGTCAATGGCCGCCGTGGGACTTGGTCCCGTGCGCGACGGCGTGGGATTCGGTGCCGATGAGATGCAGGAGGTCGCCTCGCGCCTGGTTGCGGCGATGGCGCAGCATGACCAGCACCATGATCCCGGAGACGAAGAGGCCGAACAGCACGATGGCCGTCCGGACGTCGACTCCGGCGGTCAGCATGAGTGAATAGAAGCCCACCATCGCGAGAATGCCGATGTTCTCGTTGAAATTCTGGACGGCGATCGAATGCCCCGCGCCCATCAGCACATGCCCGCGATGCTGCAGCAGGGCGTTCATCGGGACCACGAAGAACCCGGCGCACGCGCCGATGGCGACCATCAGGATCATCGCCACGGACACGTCCTTCACGAAAATCATGGAGATGACGATCAGGCCCATCGTCACGCCGATGGGCAGCACCTTGACCGCGCCGCGCAGCGAAACGAAGCGCGCGGCGACCACGGCGCCGACCGCGATGCCGGCGGCCACCACGCCCTGCAGCATCGATGCCTGCGACAAATTGAGGCCGAGCGCCATCGCCGCCCAGTCGATCAGAATGAACTGCAGGGTGGCGCCCGCGCCCCAGAACAGCGTCGTCGTGGCCAGCGACACCTGGCCCAGCTTGTCGCGCCACAGGAGCGAGACGCAGTGTGAGAACTCGCCGATCAGGAACAGCGGATTGCGGTTAACCATCCGATGATCGACGCCGGTGTGCGGGATGAACCAGTTGAAGATCGCGGCGATGATGTAGAACACCATGATCACGGTGATCGCGGCCTCCGGCGGTGTTTCGATCCCAGTGTCGATATAGGGCAGGTTGAAGCCGAGCAGCACGGTGGCGATCCGCGGGCCGATCAGCGCGCCCCCGGCCAGCACGCCGAGGATGATCGACGCGACGGTCGTGCCCTCGATCCAGCCGTTCGCGACGACGAGCTGCTTCGGCGGCAGGAGCTCCGTCAGGATCCCGTACTTGGCCGGGGAATAGGCAGCGGCGCCGAAACCCACGACGGCGTAGGCGGCGAGCGGATGCAGCGTGAGCAGCATCAGCAGGCAGCCGACGATCTTGATGCCGTTGGTGATCAGCATCACCTTGCCCTTCGGCATCGAATCCGCGAACGCGCCCACCAACGGGGCGAGCAGCACGTAGGACAGAACGAAGCTTTGCTTTAGTCCCGGCGTCATCCAACCGGGCTCGTTGAGGTCCCGAAGGAGCGCGATCGCGGCGATCAGCAGGGCATTGTCGGCGAGCGAGCTGAAGAACTGCGCCGCCATGATCGTGTAGAAGCCAGACTTCATCGTCCCCCGCGGCATGACCCGAGTTCCGCGAAAGCCGCGAAACGCGTCGTGGGCGTCCCCTTTCGATATAATTGTCGGGTGCTGCCCGCGGCCCGCGCTTTATACCATGATTGCCGGAGCGGGAGAATCGGCGCGCTGCCCGTCGCCCCCGACGGACCGTGCTTCCCGCCCGAGAATCGCGACCCATGGCCCGTCCGCTGCACGCCCAGTTGAGCCTTCCGGCGCTGCGCTCGAATCTGGCGCGGGCGCGGGCGCTCGCGGCGGATGCGCGCTTGCTGGCCGTCGTGAAGGCCGACGCTTATGGCCACGGGCTCATGCGTGTCCTGCCCGCGCTGGAGGATGCCGACGGCCTCGCGCTCGTCGAGCTCGATGCCGCGATCGCGCTGCGTGTCGCGGGATACGCGCACCGCATCCTGCTGCTCGAGGGCTTCTTCACTGCCGACGAGTTGCCCGAAATCGCGGAGCGCCGGATCGCCGTTGTGGTGCACAGCGAAGCGCAGTTGCGGATGCTGGAGCGATCGCGTCTCGGGAAGCCGATCGAGGTGTTCATCAAGATCAACACCGGGATGAACCGGCTGGGGATCGCGCCGACCGACGTCGTGAGGACCGTCGAGCGGCTCAACAACTGCGCGTCGGTCGCGGTGCTGCGGCTGATGACGCACTTCGCCCGCGCCGACGAGGATCAGGGAATCACGGTGCCGCTCGGCATCTTCAACGCCGCGTGCCGGGGCATGCCGTATCCGCGTTCGCTCGCCAATTCCGCCGGCGTGTTGCGCTACGACGAGGTCGGCGGCGAGATCGTCCGCCCCGGCATCATGCTCTACGGGGCCTCGCCTTGCGCTACCGAGTCGGCGGAGTCCATCGGCGTGCGGCCGGTGATGACGCTGCGCTCGGAGCTTATCGCGGTGCAATCCCTGGGTGCGGGCGAAAGCGTCGGCTACGGGGGATCCTATACCGCGACCCGCGCGTGCCGCATCGGCGTCGTGGCGTGTGGCTACGCCGACGGATATCCGCGGCTCGCGCCGTATGGAACGCCGGTGCTGGTGCAGGGCAAGAAGGCGCGGCTGGCCGGTCGGGTGTCGATGGACATGCTCACCGTGGACATCACCGAACTGCCCGATGCGAATGTCGGCAGCCCCGTGACCCTGTGGGGCGACGGCCTGCCGGTGGATGACGTGGCGAGTGCGGCATCCACGGTCGGATACGAACTGCTTTGTGCCGTCGCGCCGCGCGTGCCGTTCGTCGTCAGCAACGTCGAGCGCGTCGACTTCGAAGTCTAGGATGGGCCCCCACGCTCACTGCGTTCGCTGCCCCCCGAGGGGGCGCACAGTGCCCTTCGGGCGGCCGGACGGGCACTGATGTCCATCGTCGTCACCGGAGCTGCGGGATTCATCGGCGCCAATCTCGTCCGAGCGCTCAATCGTCGCGGCGAGACCGATGTCATCGCGGTCGACAACCTGACGCGCGCCGACAAATTCGCCAACCTCGTCGACTGCGAGATCGAGGATTACGTCGACAAGGACGACTTCCTCGCACGCTTCGCGGACGGCGATTTCGACGACGATGTCTCCGCGGTGCTGCATGAAGGCGCGTGCTCCGACACGATGGAAGGCGACGGCCGGTACATGATGCGCAACAACTACCGGTATTCCGTCGCGCTGCTCGACTGGTGCCAGAACAACGACGTCCCGTTTCTGTATGCGTCCAGCGCCGCGGTCTACGGCGCCAACGCCGCGTTCCGCGAGGAGCGCGGCTGCGAGGCACCACTCAACGTCTACGGCTACTCGAAGTTCCTGTTCGACCAGTATGTGCGCCGGAGGCTGCCCGACCGCACGGCGCAGATCGCGGGCTTCCGCTACTTCAACGTCTACGGTCCGCGCGAACAGCACAAGGGGCACGGCTCTTCGGTGACGTGGCATTTCTTTCACCAGTACCGCAAGGAAGGCCGCGTGCATCTGTTCGAAGGTTCCGGCGGGTATGCCGATGGCGAGCAACGGCGTGATTTCGTCGCCGTGGAGGACGTCGTCGACGTCAATCTGGATTTTCTCGGCCATCCCGAGCGCAGCGGCATCTTCAATCTCGGCAGCGGACGCGCGTCGACGTTCAATGCGGTCGCCGCCACGACCATCAATGCTTGCCGCGGTGCGGCCGGGGAGGCGCCGGGAACGCTCGCGGAGCTCGTAGCCGACGGGGTCATCCGCTACATTCCGCTGCCGCCGGCACTTGCCGGCAAATACCAGAGTTTCACGGAGGCCGATCTCACGCGGCTTCGTGCCGCCGGCTACGTGGCGCCGATGCGCACGATCGAGGAAGGCGTGCCCCGCTACGTCGAACGGCTGATTTCCGGAACGGCCTCCTCCGCGTAGCTTGGGGTCGCGGCGGAGTGTCGCGCATGCTGCGCGTCGCCCGAACCGCCGCGCAGTTCCCAACTCAGGATGGAGGCACTCATGAATCGACTCGCGTTGTTCCTGGCCCTGGCGTTGTGCTCGGCCGCGGCGTTCGCCGCAATCAATCTCAACACCGCCACCAAGGAAGAACTGGTGGCCCTGCCGGGGATCGGCCCCGCCAAGGCGCAGGCGATCCTCGATCACCGCAATGCGCACGGGCCCTTCAAGTCGGTCGAAGAGGTGAAGGACGTCAAGGGCATCGGCGCCAAGCGCTTCGAGAAGGTCAAGGGCGAGCTCACTGTCGTCGGGACGCCGGTCAAGCCGCCCGTGCGAGCGGTCGAGGCCGCGGCGCCGCAGCGCATGGCCAAGGGCACGGTGACGCCGGCCGCGAAGCGCGACGAAGGCGCACCCGCCAAGCCCTGAAGCGCCGGCGGCCGGTTCGCCGGAGGACGGGTGCGTCGCGCTTGCCGGGAGACAGGTCAACCCGCAACGTGTGCGCCGCGTTAGGGATCGCGCGCCGGAGTGATTCGGTCGCCGGTGCGGCGCACCCGCTCGATTCCTCATGGAGAACCCAATGAAAAGGTTTCTAATGCTGCTCGCCGGTCTGCTCTTCTCGAGCTTGACGCTGGCGGCGATCAACATCAACACCGCAACACTGCAGGAACTCGCAGCGCTCAACGGCATCGGATCGGTAAAGGCCCAGGCGATCATCGATCATCGCAAGGCCAACGGCCCGTTCAAATCCGTGGACCAGTTGAAGGATGTGAAGGGCATCGGCGACGCGACGTTCGACAAGATCAAAGCGGACGTTTCGGTGAGCGGGGTGAGCGCTCCCGCTGCCAAAGCAGCGCCGGTTACCACCCCGCCCGCTGCATCGGCAGCACCCATGAAAGCCGAGGCCGCCAAGGCGGTCCCCGCGGCGCCCGCCATGTCGGCGAAGGAGAAAGCGGCCATGGACGCCAAGGCCGTCAAGGTAGAGAAGGTCGCGAAAGACAAGGCCGCGGCCGACGAAAAGGCGGCGAAGGACAAGGCTACCGCCGACGCCAAGGCCAAGAAGTAACGGCCCCCAGGAGTTGACCAATCGGCCCCGCCGTGAGGCGGGGTCTTTGGTTTCCGGGCGCGCGAAGGTCTCTCCTCGGCGTCGGGGTCGCGGCACCCCTCCGCTACAATAGGCGAGTCGAGATCCTTCACGCGCATGTATCCCACTCTCGAATCGACTGTCGGCAATACACCGCTCGTCCGCCTGGTGCGGATTCCGGGCGACATGCCGAACATCGTCCTCGGCAAGCTCGAAGGCAACAATCCGGCGGGCTCGGTCAAGGACCGTCCCGCGCTGTCGATGCTCGTCGAGGCCGAGAAGCGAGGCGACATCCGGCCCGGCGACACGCTGATCGAGCCGACGTCCGGCAACACGGGAATCGCGCTCGCGATGGTCGCGGCGATGAAGGGTTACCGGATGATCCTCGTGATGCCGGACCACCTGTCGGTCGAACGCCGGCAGGCGATGCTCGCGTACGGCGCCGAACTGGTGCTCACGCCGAAGTCCGGAGGCATGGAGCGTGCGCGCGATCTCGCGATCGAGATGCGCGCCGAGGGCAAGGGCGTGATCCTCGACCAGTTCGCGAATCCCGACAATCCGCTCGCGCACTATCGCGGCACGGGTCCCGAGATCTGGCGCGACACGCATGGAACCGTCACCCACTTCGTGTCGGCGATGGGAACGACGGGCACGATCATGGGGGTGTCGCGCTTTCTCAAGGAGAAGAGTCCGGCGATCCAGATCATCGGCGCGCAGCCCGAGGAGGGGTCGCAGATTCCGGGCATCCGCAAGTGGCCGGAGGCGTATCTGCCGAAGATCTACGATCCCGCCCGCGTCGACCGGATCGAACCGGTGTCGCAGACCGAAGCCGAAGCGATGACGCGCCGGTTGGCGACGGAGGAAGGCATTTTCGGCGGCGTGTCGGCGGGTGGGGCGTGTGTCGTCGCGATGCGCATCGCGCGCGAAGTCGCGAACGCCACGATCGTGTTCGTCGTCTGCGATCGCGGCGATCGCTATCTTTCCACCGGCGTGTTTCCGGGTGGGTCGTGACGCCCATCCTGACCTTCGACATCGAGACGGTGCCGGACGCCGCTGGCCTCCGGCGCGCCTTCGGGCTGGGTTCCGAACTGTCGGATACGGCCGTAGTCGAGTGGATGATGCAGAAGCGGCGCGCTCAGTCGGGCTCCGATTTCCTGCCGCTCCACTTCCACCGGGTGGTCGCGATCGCATGTGCGCTGCGCGACGGCACCGGGCTCAGGATTGCGTCCGTCGGTACGGCGGGCGACGGCGAGCCCGAGCTCGTTCGGCGCTTTTTCGATCTGATCGACAAGCACACGCCGCAACTCGTGTCGTGGAACGGGGGTGGCTTCGATCTGCCGGTGCTGAATTACCGTGCCCTTATCCACGGCGTCACGGCCGCCAAGTACTGGGATTGGGGCGATGACGACCGCGAATTCAAGTTCAACAGCTATCTCGGCCGCTATCACACGCGGCACCTCGATCTCATGGACGTGCTCGCGATGTACCAGCCTCGCGCCACCGCCGGCCTCGACGCCATGGCGCGGCTATGCGGCTATCCGGGCAAGCTGGGAATGGATGGCAGCGAGGTTTACGCCGCCGTCGGCGCGGGGAAGCTCGACGAGGTGCGCCGCTATTGCGAAACTGACGTGATGAACACGTACCTCGTCTACCTTCGATTCCGGCTGATGCGCGGCGAGCTGACGGCGGGCGAGCATGCGAAGGAGGTTTCGCTCGCCCGCGAGCGGATCGCGGCGATCAACGCGCCGCACTGGCTCGAGTTCATCGCCGCCTGGGACGCCAACGCTACCGCGTAGGCCGATCTACAGCATGACCGTGCCGCGGGCGAGCTCGATCACTCGCCCTGACACCCGGATCCTGCGGTCGGAGGTAACCTCGAGTCCGAGCCGGCACGGCCTGCCGATCGAATCGCCTTGTGCAACCGCGAGACGTTGCGGCAGCGTCGTGCCGGTCGCGAGCAGCCACCCTCCGAGGTTGGCGCAGGCGGAGCCGGTACCCGGGTCCTCGACGACCGCGCCGTGCTTGGGAAAGAAGAACCGGACAATCACCCGCTTTTCGCCGGAAGCGGCCGCACGGTGGGCGGCAGGCGCGAAGACGTAGGCCATGGCGCGCTGGCCGGTGCGGCCGTGCGCGAGCAGCAGATCGGTCCGTGGCGCGACGCGGAGGACCGCGTCGGCGGAGGCGAGCGGGATCATGAGCTGCTCCGACCCCGTGTCCACCCAAAGTGGCGGTGCGGCAGGATCGGGCGCGACGTCGGCTTCGGCCAGAACGAGCATCGCCGCGAGGTCGGCGCGCGTAGCCGTGACGGCGCGTGTCTTCGGCGGATTGGCCTCGAGCGTCCAGGTGTCGCCGAGCGCGTCCACGGGAATGATGCCCGCGATCATCTCCAGCGTTATCCGGTCGCCGGCATTCGTCAGCGCGCGAACGACATGCGCGGTCCCGAGGGTCGGATGGCCGGCGAAGGGCATCTCGAACGCCGGCGTGAAGATCCGCACCAGCGCCGTCGCCCGCTCCGACGGCAGGATGAACGTGGTCTCGGACAGGTTGAACTGCAGCGCGAGCGCCTGCATCGTCGCCTCGTCGATGCCACGCGCGTCCTCGAACACGGCGAGCGGATTTCCGCCGAACCGCGTTTCGGCGAAGACATTGACGATGCGAAAGGCGTGGGTCGGCATGGATTCGGACCAAGGGTGCGGGTCAGACCGGCAGGCTCTCACGCGCGCGCGCATCGATTGCGCGTGCGAGCGCCTGGAAGGCGGTGTCGGTGAGCGCCGACGGCGAGACATCGAAGGCCCGATCGCTGCGCGGAAAGTTCCTTTCGATCGACCGCCGATACACGGGATCGTAGTGCTGCTCCAGGAGCTCGCCAACGAGCGCATCCCAGTCCCCTGCCTTTGCCGCGTCGATCCAGCGTTCGACCGTCTTCTTGCCGTGCAGGGGCACGAGGCGCGCGAGGCGCGCGGACAATGCCGCGTGATCCGCGAGGAAGTGCGCGTACTCGTGCTTCAGGAGTTCGATCCGCAGCGGCCGTGGCAACACGACGCGGATGCAGGCGGCCGCGCGCATCGCATCGAGCAGCGCATCGGGAAGCTGCACGGCGCCGATCTTCCGGCTCTCCGATTCGACGAATACGGGCCGCGCGGGGTCGAGCGTGGCGAGTGCCGACACGAGCGCCGTGTCGAACGATTTCTGCGTCGGCTGCGGGTGATCCGGCAGATCGCCCAGTAGCGAGCCGCGATGGCGGGCCATCGCTTCGAGGTCGAGCACCTGCGCGCCCTCGCGCGCGAGCGCGGAGATCAGCCGGCTCTTGCCGGAGCCGGTGAGGCCGCAAACGACTTCGTAGCGGAAGCACCCGGGCAGGTCTGCGAGCCGTGCGACGACCTGCCTGCGGTAGGCGCGATAGCCGCCGTCGAGCTGCACCGCGCGCCAGCCGATTTCATTCAGCACATGCACGAGCGAGCGGCTGCGCTGGCCGCCGCGCCAGCAATAGACGAGTGGCGTCCAGTCGCGCGGTTTCGCCGCGAACGAAGTCTCGATCATCGCCGCGATGTTGCGGGCGACGATCGCCGCGCCGGCGCGCCTGGCGGCGAATGCCGATTCCTGGGCGTGCAGGGTGCCTATGCGCACGCGCTCAGCGTCGCCCAGCACCGGATGGCTCGCGGCACCGGGCAGATGGTCGTCGGCATACTCGGACGGGCTGCGGACGTCGACGCGCTCCCGGAACGCGCCGATCGTGTCGACGCCCACCTTGTGGTCGTGGCGGCGTGCGGGCGCGTCGATCATCGCCGCGGTTCCAGGAGCGGCAGCAGGGCGGGCCACACGTTGTCGAGGAGCAGCGGCTGCGCCGCGGCCGTCGGGTGGATGCGATCGGGCTGGAACAGTTCGTTGCGCTCGCCGAAGCCTTCGAAGAAGAACGGGACGAGCGGCACCCGGCGCGCCTTCGCGACGCTCGCGAACACGGCGTCGAATTCCCGCACGTAGGCTCCGCCGTAATTGGGCGGCACTCTCATGCCGACGAGGAGCGCCTTGGCGCCGGCGCTCTGAACGGCGCCGATCATCGCGGCGAGATTGTCGCGCGTGGAGGCGAGATTGCCGCCGCGCAGGCCGTCGTTCCCGCCAAGCTCGACGATCACGATCGCGGGTTTGTGGGTGGCGAGCAGCGCAGGAAGGCGCGCCCTGCCGCCGGCGGTGGTGTCGCCGGAGATGCTTGCGTTGACGACGCGATAGGCAAACCGTTGCGCCGTCAGGCGGGCGGCGAGCAGATCGACCCAGCCGCTGCCGGGCGGCAGGCCGTAGGCCGCGGAGATCGAATCGCCGACGACGAGCAGCGTTGAGCCGCGCGCCTCGGCGCCCGCGCCCCGCGCCGCGAAGAGCGCGAGCGCCGAGGCGGCGAGACGAGCGACGAACAGGCGGCGGGAGGACGACGGAGACGGCGGGGCCATGGCGGAACCGAATTGCGATTGTAGGGTCTTGCAATGGTAACTGCGAGCGGCACGGTAGAATCCAGCATTCGACCCGCGGAGGAGGGTCGTCGTTCCCGTTGGGTCCCACCCTCCATCTCTCCCCTGCAATGACAGAGCCTCTCCTCCGTGCCTCGAGCCTGACGAAGATCGTGACGAGCGGCGAAGCGCCGCTCACGATCCTCGACGACGTCGGCTTCTCGGTCTATCCAGGTGACGCCGTGGCGGTCGTCGGCGCGTCGGGTTCCGGCAAGACCACGCTGCTGGGCCTGCTGGCGGGACTCGACCGCCCGACGCGCGGCGACGTCTGGCTCGACGGGAATGCACTGTCCAATCTCGACGAGGACGCGCGCGCGGCGCTGCGGCAGCGCCTGCTCGGCTTTGTCTTCCAGTCGTTCCAGCTGTTGCCGCAGTTGACCGCGCTCGAGAACGTGATGCTGCCCCTCGAGCTCGCCGGCGCCTCCGATGCCGCGGCCACTGCGCGGGATTGGCTCGCGCGCGTCGGACTCGCGCAGCGCACGACGCATTACCCGAAGCAGCTTTCCGGCGGCGAACAGCAGCGGGTCGCGATCGCGCGCGCGTTCGCCGGCGAACCCAAGCTGCTGATGGCCGACGAGCCGACCGGCAATCTCGACAATGCCACCGGGACCGAAGTCATCGACCTCATGTTCCGCCTCAATCGCGAGCGCGGCACGACGCTGCTGCTCGTCACGCACGACGCCGCGCTCGCCGGCCGCTGCGCGCGGAGGCTTTCGCTCGGCGCCGGCCGTCTCGTCGGCGACGACCGCGTTGCCGCGGGTTGAGCGACACCCCATGAGGACCTTTCGACTCGCCTGGCGCATGCTGACGCGCGATTGGCGCGCGGGCGAGCTCACCATCCTGATCGCGGCGATGGTGCTTGCCGTCGCGAGCATCGGCACGGTGGGATTCTTCGCCGACCGCGTCAAGACGGCGCTCTCGCGACAGGCGAACCTGTTGCTCGGTGCCGACATCCTGATTTCGGGTGATCGACCGTTGCCCGATGCCTACGCGGCCGAAGCCCGCAAGCGCGGCCTCGTCACAACGCCGGTGTTCCGCTTCAACAGCATGGTACGGCGCGCGGGTGCGGAGACCGCCGCCGGCGCCGTCCTCGCGGATGTCAAGGCGGTGGCACCCGGCTATCCGCTGCGCGGGGCGATCACACTGGTCGATGCGACGGACGCCGCCGGCACGAAGGCCGGGACAATTCCGCCGCGCGGCGAAGCGTGGCCCGACACACGACTCGCGGCGCGGCTCGATGTCCGGGTCGGCGATACGCTCACTGTCGGCGATGCGATGCTCAGGGTCAGCGCGATCGTCCAGCAGGAGCCCGAGATCGCGAGCGGACTGCTCGCGATCGGGCCGCGTCTTCTCATCCATGGCGACGACCTTCCGGCCACGAACCTGCTGCAGCCGGGCAACCGGGCGGTCTTTCGCCTGCTCGTCGCCGATCTCGCGGCGCGCGATGCCCTCGATCCTTACCTCAAGTGGCTGCAGGCCGAACTGAAGCCGGGCCAGCGGATGGAGAACGTGCGTGATCTGCGGCCTGAAGTGCGGCAAACGCTCGATCGGGCGGAACAGTTTCTGGGCCTGTCGGCGCTCGTCGCGGTGATTCTGGCGGCCGTGGCGGTGGCTCTCGCTGCCTCACGCTATCTCCGTCGCCATCTCGACACCGCGGCGATGCTGCGTTGTTTCGGGGCGTCGCGGCGGCAGGCACTCGCGTTGTTCGTGCTGCAGTTCGCGACGCTGGGCGTCCTTGCCAGCATCGCCGGCATTGCGCTCGCGCTCCTGGGCCAGAGCCTGCTGGTCGCGCTCCTGGCCTCCGTCGCGCCCACCGAGTTGCCGCCGCCCGGGTTCCTGCCTGCGGCCACGGCCTTCGGCACTGGCGTCCTGCTGTTGTTCGGATTTGCGTTGCCGCCCCTCGTCGCGCTTGCGAGCGTGCCGCCGCTGCGAGTCCTGCGCCGCGACCTGCCGCGACCGCGGCCCGGCGGCATCGCCGCCTACGGTCTCGGCGCCGGCGTCATCGCCCTACTGATCGGTTGGCAGGCGCAGGATGCGAAGGCCGGGGCGATCATGATCGGCGGCATCGGCGCGTTGCTCGCCGTCGCGGCATTCGTCGCGTGGCTTCTCATCGTCGCGCTGAAGCGCCTCCCGCAGCGCGGCGCGACGTGGCGGTTCGGCCTTGCGAACCTGCGCCGGCGCCCGCTCGCTTCGAGCCTGCAGATCGGAGCGCTGGCGCTGGGCTTCATGGCGTTGCTGCTGCTTACCGTCGTGCGCGGCGACCTGATGCAGAACTGGCGCGCGAGCCTGCCGGCGGATGCGCCGAACCATTTCGTGCTCAACGTGCTGCCCGATCAGGTCGACGGCGTCCTGGCGGCGATGAATGCCGCAACCGGCTCCGCTACGTCGCTCTATCCGATGATTCGCGGACGCCTGGTCGAGGTCAATGGCACGCGGCTCGACACGGCGCAATACGCCGACACGCGGGCGCGCCGGCTGGCCGAGCGGGAGTTCAATCTTTCGTTCGCTTCCGAGCTGCCGAGGACCAACCGCATCGTCAGCGGCAAATGGTTCGACGGCGCCACCGGTCCCGAAGCGGGCATCTCGATGGAGCAGGGCATCGCGGAGTCTTTGCGCCTGAAAATGGGCGACGCGCTTACGTTCGACATCGCAGGCGCACCGGTCACCGCGACCATCACGAGCCTGCGCAAGGTGGACTGGGACAGCTTCCGCCCGAACTTCTTCACTTTGTTCGCCCCGGGTGCGCTGGAGTCGATGCCGCAGACCTACCTGGGCGCGATTCGACTGCCCGAAGGTGCACCGGCGGCGGCGTGGCTGTCGGCGTTGGTGCAGCAATACCCCAACGTGCTCGCGATCGACGTCGGCGAGATCATCCGGCAGATCCAGACGATCATCGGGCAGGTGGCGAAGGCGGTCGAGTTCGTGTTCCTGTTCACGCTGATGGGTGGGCTCCTCGTGCTGCAGGCGGCCATTGCCGCGACCCAGGACGAGCGCCGGTTCGACGCGGCGATCCTGCGCACGCTCGGCGCGTCGCGCGCGCAGCTCGCGACCGCCCAGATCGCCGAGTTTCTCGTGCTGGGCACGCTGGCCGGAGCGCTGGCCGCCGCCGGCGCGACCGCGCTAGGCTACGTGCTGTCGGACCGCGTGTTCCAGATTCCGTTTTCGGCCAACCCGCTGGTCTGGCTGTACGGCATCGGCGGCGGCGCAGTCGTCGTGACGCTCGCCGGCTGGCTCGGCACGCGCGGCACGATGCGGCACCCGCCGCTCGCGGTGATCCGGCAGCTCGGCTAGCGTTGTTGTCGGTTGATCATTGCCTGTTGGCGCGGCGGGAGGATTGCCTCCGGGCTATTTCCCCGCGAGCAGCGACTCGCGTGAGAAGAGCCGTGCCACTGCCAGCAGTGCGATCAGCGTCAACAGACCCGGGACCACGTACGACTGCACCAGTTCGAGCCACGGCAGCGCCTCGCCGCGCAGCGCGCGCGACAGGAGGGTGTACTGCCCCGACACGGGGACCCACGTGAGCCAGACCGGCTCCTTCTTTTGCAGGAACATCTGCACGATCGGGAGCAGCGACACGGCGAAGAGCAGCACGGACAGATTGGATTGCGCCTCCTTGAACGTGCGGCCGCGGCAGCCGACGTAGAGCAGGATCGCGGGCATGAGGAGGATCAGCGGAATCAGCGCGACGACGAAGCGCCCGAATTCGGCGAGGCCGAACAGGAACGGAATTCCGACTGCCGGCAGCGGCGCGAAGCGCAGCGCGAGGTAGAAGCCCGACAGCGTCAGGACCACTGCCACGGCGTTCAGCAGCGACACCGCGAGCCACTTGCCCGTCGCCAGCTCCAGCGGCGCAACCGGGGTCGTCAGCAGAGGTTCGAGCGACATGCGTTCGCGCTCGCCCGCCGTCGTGTCCAGTGCGGCCGCCATGCCGCCCATCACCGCGGCAAACAGCCCGTAGAAAGCGATGAGGAAGAGCACGAGCGCGCCGGAGCTTTGCGGCGTGGCAAGATCGCGCGATTCGAGATTGAGGGGATTCGCCACCTCGGGGGCGATGCCGCGCAGGATCAGGCGGCCACGCCCCCATTCGCGATTGAACGCACGCAGCAGACCCTCGACTTCGACGATGGCCGCGCGCGCCCGGTCGCGCGAGCGGTCGTACGCGAGCCGCACCGTGCCCGGCCGGCCCTGCGCGACATCGTCGGCGAACGCGGCATCGACCTCGAGGACGACGTCGAGGTCGCCGCTCCTGATCTTCGCCTCGAAATCCGTGGGGGCAGGCGACAGTGTCAGCTGCTGGCGTTCCAGGAACGCCCGCAGCGCCGGCGCGCGTTCGATGCCGACCACGGGCAGCGTCAACTCCCACGCCTTGTCCGTCTGCCGCGCGATAAGGTTCAGCACGAGCAGCATCAGCACCGGTCCGGCGACAATGGCCGTTACGAGCGTCACCAGCATGGTCCGGCGGTCGCGGACGATGTCGACAATCTCCTTTCCTGCCACTACCGCGATGCGGGCCGGTGCCGAATCGGTGCGGGCGGTGTTCGTCACGCGGCGAGACCCTCGCCGGAACCGAGCAGCCGGACGAAAGCGTCCTCGAGCACGGATTCGCCGGATTGGGCGACCAGCTCGGCGGCCGTCCCGGTGGCGACGACCCGGCCATGGCCGATGATCACGATCGAATTGCAGAGCGCGGAGACTTCCTGCATCACGTGCGAGCTGAAGAGCAGGCATTTGCCGCTGCGCCTTAGTTCGCGCAGCAGTTCGCGCAGCGCGCGAATGCTCATGATGTCGAGGCCGTTGGTGGGCTCGTCCAGCAGGATCGTCTGCGGGTCGTGTACGAGGGCGCGCGCGATGGCGACCTTCATCCGCTCGCCCTGCGAGAACCCCTGCGCACGGCGATCCGCGATAGGCGCGATGCCGAGGGCGTGCACGAGCTCGTCGACTCGCGCGTCGAGGGGGCCGCCCCCGAGACCCTGCAGCGCGCCATAGTAGCGGATGTTCTCGCGGGCGGTGAGCCGCGGATAGAGCCCGCGCGCGTCCGACAGCACGCCGATGCGGCGGCGAACGGCGTAGCGGTCGCGGACCACGTCGTGGCCGTCGACGCGTGCGCGCCCGCTGTCCGGAATCATCAGCGTGGCGAGCATCCGCAGGAGCGTGGTCTTGCCGGCGCCGTTCGGGCCGAGAAGTCCGGTGATCTCGCCGTCGGCCGCGGCGAACGCGACCCCGTCCACGGCACGCACTTCGCCGTGCCGGCCGAATGCCTTGGCCAGATTCTCGACGACGATCAAGTCCGTGCCCCGAGCCGGTCGGGCCAGAGCGGCGGCCGCGGGCTCTTCTCGAAATGTTCGACGCAGGACGCCGGCAGAGTCGCGAAGGTCGGGTCGTCGATGAAGGCCGCGATGAGCCGCGGTCCGCACGCATGCGGCGATACGATGTGGCCGTAGCCGCGCGCCACGATGTGGCGGCTTGCCGGCAGCGTCTTCGCGACTTCCTCGCCGTTCGCAGGCGGCGTGACCGGATCGTGGCCGCCCGACAGAATCAGGGCGGGTACGTCGCTTCGCACCGGCGTGGTCGCATCCGCCGCGGCCACGCCCTTCGGCCAAACCGCGCAGACTGCGAGCGCGCGTTGTGCCAGGGACTTCGTGCGGAGGTCCGCGAGCTTGCTCGCGGCCTCGGCCGTCGATACCCGCGGCACATCTTCCGAGCAGGTGACCGAATAGTGGAGCGCCGTGTTCGACTGCTGGTCGAGATCGGCCGTCACCAGCATCGCGCCGGCGAACAAAGGCCCAAGATCGCCCGCGGCGGCGCGCCCGATGACCTCCGGCAGCAGCGCCGAGAGCTCCGGCGCGTAAGTGAACGGCTGCAGCGCGCCGATCACGTGGTCGAACCCGATGCGCATCGACCGCGTTTCGCCGGTGCGCGGATCGCTCAGCACGACGTCGCGACCGGCGGGTCCCAGCCGGTCGCGAATCGCGTCGAGCGTGCGCGCAAGGTCGGGATGCAGCGCGGCGCAGGCCGGCGAGCTCGCGCACGCTTCGAACACGCCGGCGAGCTCCGCTTCGCGCGAGGGCCAGACATCGAGCGTGGTCTTCATGGCGGGTGTTGCCACGCCGTCGAGCACGACGCTGCGCACGCGGCTCGAGTGCCGCCGCAGGTATTCCAGTGCGGCGCGCGTTCCGTACGAACCACCCCACAGGTTGATCTTGTCGTAACCCAGCGCTGCGCGCACCGCATCGAGGTCGGCGATCCACGCGGCCGTCGTGTATTGCGCGGCGTCCACCCCCTGCGCCGCGAGCTCGCGCGCGCAGGCGTCCGCCTTCGGCAGCGGATCGAACTCCAGCGCCGATTCGAAGCTGTGGTCCGGCTTGAACGCGGCGCAGACGAGCGGCGACGAGCGGCCGGTGCCGCGCTGGTCGACGAGCACGATATCGCGATCCTTGCGCACGCCCGTCAAGGCGGCGGCGAAGGGTCCGAGGAAGCTTGCGGCCTGGCCGGGGCCGCCGGCGAGAACGAACAACGGGTCCGGGCGCGGATGCAACGTGTTGGCCGGCAGGACCGCGACCGCAAGACTGACCTTGCGGCCGGCGGGCTGTTCACGGTTTTCCGGCACCTCGAGCGTGCCGCATTGCGCCGCGAGCGGGAGCTTCGGCAGGCGGCAGTCGGCGAGCGCTATCGTTGCGCGTGGTCGGGCGGGCCCGCCGCAGCCGGCGAGGCACAGGGCGAGCGCAGCGGCGACACACGCGGCCAGCAACGGAACGGCACGAGGGCAGGCGGTCATCGCGCCGGATGTTAGCAGAGCCCGCACTTCGTCACCCTCGGGCGTCGCTATACTGGCCGTACTTCCCTGTCGGCGACCCAACAGCCATGGCCATGACCACGCGCGACCTCGAACCCGGCATCGTCACCGATCTCACCGACCGCCTGACTTACGCCGGCTACCTTAGGCTCGACAGGCTGCTCACCGCGCAACAGCCGCTCTCCGGAACCGCGGCCGCGCCGGCCCGGCACGACGAAATGCTGTTCATCATCCAGCACCAGACGTCCGAGCTGTGGATGAAGCTGATGATCCACGAGTTGAAGGCCGCGATTGCCTTCGTGCGCGAAGATCGCCTCGACGCCTGCTTCAAGATACTGGCGCGAGTCAAGCTCATCCAGAAGCAGCTGTTCGAGCAGTGGGCGGTACTGGAAACGCTGACCCCCTCCGAGTACGAGGCGTTCCGGCCCGCGCTCGGCACCTCGTCCGGCTTCCAGTCCGCGCAGTACCGCGCTCTCGAATTCCTGCTCGGCAACAAACAGGCGGCGCTCGTCGAGGTGTTCCGTTACGACGAAGCGATCCACGCCGAGCTGACGGCGCTGCTGGTGGCGCCGAGCCTCTACGACGAGTTCCTGCGCCACCTCGCCCGCCGCGGACTTCCGGTGCCGGAGCGCTGCCTCGACCGGGACTGGACGCAACCGTACACGCGCGACGCCGACCTCGTACCGGTGTTCAAGTCGATCTACGACGAACCCGAACGCTGGTGGGACGCCTACGAGATGGCGGAAAAGCTCGTCGACGTCGAGGAATCGTTCCAGCTCTGGCGTTTCCGGCACATGAAAACGGTCGAGCGGACGATCGGCCACAAGGTGGGAACAGGAGGCTCGTCAGGGGTGGGTTACCTCAAGCGGGCACTGGACCAGGCGTTCTTCCCGGAACTGATCGACGTGCGAACCGAGATCGGCCCGGTCGCGAAATCATGACGGGGCTGCGCTCGCCGGCGCCCGATTTGGCCGCGGCCCTCGGCCCCGGACCGTTGACCGAAGCTGCGGTGCGCGAGCACATCGCCCCACTGTTTTCCCGGGTGCGAAACGCGCAGCGCGAACGCATCTACCTCGCGAACCATTCGCTCGGACGCCCTCTCGATGCGACGGAAGACGACGTGCGCGAAGGGCTCTGCGCGTGGTACGCGCGGCTCTCCGACGCATGGGATGACTGGGGTGCGGAAATGGCGGCGTTTCGCGCGCGGCTCGCCGCGCTCACGGGAGCGGCGCGGGCCGATTGCATCGTGCCGAAGATGAGCGCCGGGCAGGGCCTGCGCGCCGTGCTCAACTCCTGTGATCACGCCCCCCGGATCGTCGCTACGCGCGGCGAGTTCGATTCGCTCGACGTGATCCTGCGCGAATACGCAAGGCGCGCGCGCGTGACGCTGGTGTTCGTCGAGGCAGATGCCGACGGTCAGTTTGCAGCAGAGGACGTGCGGGCCGCGCTCGCGCCCGGCGCCGACCTGGTCGTTCTCTCCCAGGTGTTGTTCCAGACCGGTCAGGTGATGCCGGATCTGCCCGGAATCGTCGCCGCCGCGCACGCGGCAGGCGCGCGCGTGCTGCTCGATGTCTACCATTCGCTCGGCGTCTTCCCGATCGATCTCGAAGCCCTCGATGTCGACTTCGCGGTGGGCGGGAGCTACAAGTACCTGCGGGGCGGCCCGGGCGCGTGCTTTCTGTACGTGGCGCCCCGTCATCTCGATGCCGGGATCGGGACGCTCGACATCGGCTGGTTCGCCAAGGAATCGCCCTTCGCGTACCAACGCCCGGATCCGCCGCGCTACGCCGGCGGTGGCGACGCGTGGCTCGAATCCACGCCTGCCGTGCTGCCCTGCTACCAGGCGCGCGCGGGGCAGAAGTTCGTACAGGCGTTGGGCGTCACGCGCCTGCGCGCTCATTCGCTCGAACAGCAGCGGCGACTCGTGTCGCTGCTCGCGGCTGGCGGCGTCGCCGCGCAGGGTGGCACGGCGGATCGCGGGGCGTTCGTCGTGGTTCGCTCGCAGACGGCGTCGGCATGGGCGGGCGCGCTCGAAGCGCGCGGCATCGTCACCGACGCCCGCGGCGAATGGCTGCGCATGTGCCCCGATGTGCTGACGACCGAAGGGGAGCTCACGACCGCGGCCGGCGCAGTCGCGGAGATCGCCCGGCGGCAGGCAGGCGTTGGCTAGCCGGCGTTGCGGGTGATCACAGTCACCAGGGCGACCAACGCCAGCACGAACAGCACGCCCGACACGACGCCTACGATGACGACATGGAGCGGGTTGATCGTCGTCGTGTCCTGCAGCATGTGGCGGCCCTTGCGCACGCCGAAAAAGCTCCAGAAAACCGCGCCGGCGACCTGCAGCAGCGTCGCGCGCTTGCGTTCGACTTGCTCTTCGCCAGGCGGTTTGGCGTCGGGCGTCATTCGCGTTCCGGTGGCTCGGCGAAGCGCTCGCGAATGCGTTCTTCATCGAGCTCGCCGAACGTGTACGACGCCTCCAGCCACATCACGTTGATGATGCCGAACGCGAGCGCCGCGCCGAGCCCGAGAATCCATGTGAAGTACCACATCGGTATGCCTCTCCCTGCGGTCAGTACAGCGAGTGCTCACCCTGCCGCACGTGCGCGGTGGTGACCTTGCCGCGCATCACGCGATAGACCCAGCTCGTATAGACGACGATCAGCGGGACGAAGAACAGGACAGCCCAGAGCATCACCTGCAGCGTGCGATGGCTGGACACCGAATCCCAGATCGTGAGGCTGCTCGCGGGGTGGCTCGACGAAGGCATGACGAATGGGAAGAGCGCGAAAGCGGCGGTCAGCACGACGCTGGCGACGCCGACGCACGACAGAAGGAACGCGAGCCCGGGACGCCGTCGCGCCGCGACCGCAAACGCCAGCAGCGTGGCGGCAAAGGCGGCGATCGGCGCCGCGATCGTCCACGGCTGCTTCGAATAGTTGGACAGCCAGCCGCCGGGCAGCCGCTCGACGGTTTTCGCTGTCGGGGCGAACGAGGAATCGGGTGGGGGCATCGTGACGATCTGGAAGCCGTCGAGACCCGTCGCGATCCAGAATCCCGCGGCGGCAAACAGCGCAAGGAACACGACGCCGGCGAGGCGGGTGGCGCGGGCAGCGCGGGCCTGCACGTCGCCCTCCGTGCGCAACTGCAGGTAGAAGCCGCCGTGCATCGTGAGCATCGCGAGGCTCACGAGACCCGCGGTGAGGCCGAACGGATTCAGCAGGCCGAGGAACGAGCCCGTGTAGAACGAGCGCATGTCGCCGTCGAAGTGAAACGGCACGCCGACGAGCAGGTTCCCGAAGGCGACGCCGAACACCAGCGCCGGCACGAAGCCGCCGATGAAGAGGCCCCAGTCCCACGCGCTGCGCCAACGCGGATCGGCGACCTTGCTGCGGTAGTCGAACCCGACGGGGCGCAGGAAGAGCGCGAACAGGACCACGATCAGCGCGATGTAGAACCCCGAGAAGGCCGTCGCGTAGACCAGCGGCCACGCGGCGAACGTCGCGCCCCCCGCGGTGATGAACCACACCTGGTTGCCTTCCCACGTGGGGCCGACGGAGTTCAGCACGACGCGCCGCTCCTCATCGGTGCGCCCGACGTAGGGCAGCAGAACGCCGACGCCGAGATCGAAGCCGTCGAGGATGGCGAAGCCGACGATGAGGAGCCCGACGACCGCCCACCAGATCACCTTGAGCGTCGCGTAGTCGAAAACGTAGATCATGATGCCGCCGCCTCGCCGTGATAGCGTCCGGTGCCGAGCGACGCCGGTCCGAGGCGTGCGTACTTGAACATCAGCCAGAGTTCGATGACGAGCAACGCCGTGTAGAAAACGATGAAGCCGCCGAGGCTGAACCAGATCTGGCCGAGGGACACCGACGACGCGGAAAGATGGGTGGGCAGGATCTCACTGATCGTCCACGGCTGCCGGCCGTATTCGGCGACGATCCAGCCGCACTCGGCGGCGATCCACGGCAGCGGAATGCTCCACAAGGCCAGCCGCATTACCCAGCGGTTCCGGGCCAGGCGCCGCCGCGCAAGCACGTAGAACGCCGCCCCGAACACGAACAGGAACCAGAGGCCGAGCCCGACCATGATGCGAAACGTCCAGAAGATCGGCGCGACGTTCGGGATCGTGTCGTCGACCGCGGAACGGATCTGCGCCGGCGTCGCGTCCACGACATTCGGTGTGTACTTCTTCAGCAGCAGGCCGTAACCGAGGTCGGCCTTCAGCCGGTCGAAGTCGGCCTTGGCTTCGGCTGACCGGTCGCCGGATTTGAGTCGCTGCAGCGCGGCGTAGGCTTTCATGCCGTTCCTGATCCGCACCTCGTGCTGTTCCTTCAGGTTCTTGATGCCGACCACCGGCGTGTCGACGGAGCGCGTCGCGATGAGCCCGGTGAGGTAAGGAATCTTGATGGCGAAATGCGTCTTCTCCGCCTCCTGATCCGGGAAGCCGAACGCGGTAAAGGCCGCGGGCGGCTTCACCGTTTCCCATTCGGCTTCGATCGCCGCCAGTTTCACCTTCTGGACCTCGCCCGACGTATAGCCCGACTCGTCACCGAGGACGATGACCGAAAGCGCCGAAGCCAGCCCGAATCCGGCCGCGACGGAGAACGAGCGCACGGCGAACGACGGGTCGCGGAGACGGAGCAGGTACCACGACGAGATTCCGAGCACGAACATCGACGCGGCCACGTAGCCGGCGGCCAGCGTGTGCACGAACTTCGGACCGGCGACGGGATTGAAGATCAGATCGGCGAAGCTCACGAGCTCCATCCGCATGGTGTCGATGTTGAGCTCGGCGCCGACGGGATTCTGCATCCACGCGTTCGCGATCAGGATCCAGAGCGCTGACAGGTTGGAGCCGAGCGCCACGAGAAAGGTGACCATCAGGTGGCCGACCTTGGACAGGCGGTCCCAGCCGAAGAAGAAGAGACCGACGAACGTCGACTCCAGGAAGAACGCCATCAGTCCTTCGAGGGCCAGAGGCGCGCCGAAGATGTCGCCGACGTAGTGCGAAAAGTACGCCCAGTTCGTGCCGAACTGGAACTCCATCGTGATGCCCGTGGTAATGCCCATCGCAAAGTTGATGCCGAAGAGCTTCCCCCAGAACTTCGTCATGTCGCGGTAGATTTCGCGGCCCGTCATCACGTACACCGATTCCATGATGACGAGAATCCACGACAGGCCGAGCGTCAGCGGGACGAACAGGAAGTGATAGAGCGCCGTGACGGCGAATTGCAGCCGCGACAGGTCGACGACTTCAACGGACGGCATGGGCCGGCTCGGAAGGGGCTTGCGGCGCGACGAGCCGTTCGACGACGCGTTCCGGGTCCATCGTCATGTGCCGCGCGACGGGGGCGCGGAAGAAGGCAAACCAGAGCGCGACGAGCACGATCGCCTTGACGACCAGTACGATGACGATGTCGCGGGCGAGCGGGGTGAGGCGGCGCCATCGCTGGTACCAGGACGCGATCGGCGGGTGCGGCTCCGCTTGCCTTGGAGGGAATCGTTGGCGCGAGGGGTGCATCACGCGCATTATTGCCTGTCCCGCGGCGCGCCGTCGAGACGCCGGCGCCGCCCCAGGCCCCACCACTCCGGCGTGGGGGTGGCGCCGCATCTGCTTGAATCGGCCCCGCAAGACCCCATTTGCAGCATAGGCACCCTAGGGGGATTCGACTATGCGTTTCGACAAACTGACGACCAAATTCCAGCAGGCGCTCGCCGATGCGCAGAGCATGGCGCTCGGGAACGACAACGGCTTCATCGAGCCGCAGCACCTGGTCGCTGCGATGCTCGAGCAGGAGGACGGCGGGACCGCGTCGCTCCTGTCCCGCGCAGGCGTCGCGGTGCCGAAGCTGAAGCAGGCGCTCGGCAACGCGATCGGCCGCCTGCCCAAGGTCGAGGGCCAGGGTGGGGAAATCGGGGTTTCGCGGGACCTCAACAACCTCCTCAATCTCGCCGACAAGGAAGCGTCGAAGCGTGGCGACCAGTTCATTGCCAGCGAGCTTTTCCTGCTGGCCCTCACCGATGACAAGGGCGACACCGGGCGCCTTTTGAAGGACGCGGGGCTCACCAGGAAAGCCCTGCACAGCGCCATCGAGACCGTGCGCGGCGGCGGTGGCGTGGACTCGCAGGAGGCGGAGGGCCAGCGCGAGGCGCTCAAGAAATACACGATCGACCTCACGGAACGCGCCCGCGACGGCAAGCTCGACCCCGTGATCGGCCGTGACGACGAGATCCGCCGGACGATCCAGATCCTGCAGCGGCGCACGAAGAACAACCCGGTGCTGATCGGCGAGCCCGGCGTGGGCAAGACGGCGATCGTCGAAGGCCTTGCGCAGCGCATCGTCAACGGCGAGGTGCCCGAGACGCTGAAGGGGAAGCGCGTGCTGTCGCTCGACATGGCGGCGCTCTTGGCCGGCGCCAAGTATCGCGGGGAATTCGAGGAACGTCTCAAGGCCGTGTTGAAGGACATCGCCGCCGACGCCGGCCAGACGATCGTCTTCATCGACGAGCTGCACACGATGGTCGGCGCCGGCAAGGCGGAGGGCGCGATCGACGCCGGCAACATGCTGAAGCCGGCGCTCGCCCGCGGCGAGCTCCATTGCGTCGGCGCGACGACGCTCGACGAATATCGCAAGTATGTGGAGAAGGACGCGGCGCTCGAGCGCCGCTTCCAGAAAGTCCTGGTCGACGAGCCGTCGGTCGAGTCGACGATCGCCATCCTGCGCGGGCTGCAGGAGCGCTACGAGATCCATCACGGCGTCGACATCACCGACCCGGCGATCGTCGCCGCGGCGGAGCTCTCGCACCGCTACATCACCGACCGCTTCCTGCCGGACAAGGCGATCGACCTGATCGACGAGGCCGCGGCGCGCATCCGCATGGAGATCGATTCGAAGCCCGAGGCGATGGACCGTCTCGACCGCCGGCTGATCCAGTTGAAGATCGAGCGCGAGGCGGTCAAGAAGGAGGCGGACGAGGCGTCGAAGAAGCGTCTCGGCCTCATCGAGCAGGAGATCGCGAAGCTCGAGCGCGAGTACTCGGATCTGAATGAGGTCTGGCAGACGGAAAAGGCGAACGTCGCCGGCACGCAGCACATCAAGGAGGAGATCGACAAGATCAAGCTCCAGATGGAGGACGCGCGGCGCAAGGGCGACTGGCAGCAGATGTCGGAGCTCCAGTACGGCAAGCTGCCGCAGCTCGAGGCGCAACTGAAGAAGGCGGACAGGAAGCACGCGAAAGGCGATGCGAAGAAGCCGCAGCTCCTGCGTACCGAAGTCGGCGCCGAGGAGATCGCCGAGGTCGTCTCGCGCGCGACGGGCATCCCCGTGTCCAAGATGATGCAAGGCGAGCGCGACAAGCTGCTGCACATCGAGGATGCGCTGCACCGGCGCGTGGTCGGACAGAACGAGGCCGTGCGCCTCGTCGCCGACGCCATCCGGCGCTCGCGCTCGGGGCTCTCCGACCCCAATCGCCCGTACGGCTCGTTCCTGTTCCTCGGCCCGACCGGCGTGGGCAAGACCGAGCTCTGCAAGGCGCTTGCCGAATTCCTGTTCGATTCCGAGCAGCATCTCGTGCGGATCGACATGTCGGAGTTCCAGGAGCGCCATTCGGTCGCCCGCCTGATCGGCGCGCCGCCGGGCTATGTCGGCTACGAGGAGGGTGGTCACCTCACGGAACTCGTGCGGCGCAAGCCCTACAGCGTGATCCTGTTGGACGAGGTCGAGAAGGCGCACCCGGACGTCTTCAATGTCCTGCTGCAGGTGCTGGACGACGGCCGGATGACCGACGGGCAGGGCCGCACCGTGGACTTCAAGAACACGGTGATCGTGATGACGTCGAACCTGGGCTCGCACAAGATCCAGCAGATGACCGATGCCGGCGAGGGGGAGGCGTTGATCAAGATCGCCGTGCTGGCCGAGGTCAAGTCGAACTTCCGGCCGGAGTTCGTGAACCGGATCGACGAGATCGTCGTGTTCCATCCGCTGGGCGAGGCGCAGATCGCGGAGATCGCCAGGATCCAGCTGAAGGCGCTGGAGGGTCGGCTCGCAAAGCTCGAGATCCGCCTCACTGTGTCCGACGCGGCATTGGAGGCGGTGGCCGCGGCGGGCTTCGACCCGGTCTATGGGGCGAGGCCGCTGAAACGCGCGATCCAGCAGCAGATCGAAAATCCGCTGGCGAAGGAATTGCTGGCGGGCAAGTTCGCCGCCGGCGACGCGGTCAAGGTGGGCGCCGCCGGAGGCGAGATCACGTTCGCGAAAGGCTGATCCGGTGTGTCGCGCCCTGCACGCCTGCGGCGCGACACGCAAGATCGGTAGTACGGCGCTCAGTAGTAAGGCGAGTAACCACCCAGGTCATCGGGGGCGAACACCGAAGCGAACCATGCGCCGACGCGGCCCCTGCGCGGCGGCTTGACGGCAGGATGATGGATCTCGTCGACGTAATGCGCCATCACGCACACGGCCGCCGCCTCCTGCGCCTCGATCAGCGTCAGGCCACCGCGGTCGATCGTATACGAGTCGCCGGCGGTCAGCACGATGTCGCGCGTGTCGTTCTCGAGCGTGATCCACAGCGTGCCGCGCGTGACACGCAGCGTCGTCCCGCGGGCGCCGTCCAGCCGGACGAGCTCGCCGGACGAGAGATCCCAGACCTTCGTATAGCCGGCGCAAAGCATGGTCAACCTCCGTATTCATGCGTAGAATGCATCCGAATCGGGGAAGGCGCCTTCCGGCGCCCCGCCCGGACCGTCGCTCACCGTGGCGTAGCGACAGAGTGAATACTAGGGATGCAGCGGGTTGCCTTCAAACGGTCTTTCGGAATGTTTCGCATGATCCAAGCGCATGCATAAGGCACTGCGGCGTTTGCCTTCCCTCGATTTCCTCAAGGGCTTCGAAGCGGCCGGCAGGCTGTTGTCCTTCACGCGCGCCGCGGAGGAGACGTTCGTCACGCAGTCCGCACTCTCGCGCCAGGTGCAGGCGCTGGAAGCGGCGCTCGGCGTACCGTTGTTCGCACGCAAGCATCGCTCGCTGGCGCTGACGCCGGCCGGTGTCGCGTTCCATCGCGACGTGTCGGCGGCGCTCGGCGCGCTGGCGAGCGCGGCGGACGCGGCGCGAGGCGTGGGCCACGCGCCGGGCCTCACGGTCTCGACGACCGTTTCGTTCGCGTCGCTCTGGGTGATTCCGCGCCTGGCGGCGTTCCGTGCGCGGCAGCCCGATGTCGAGGTCTACGTTTCCGCGGACGATCGTCTGATCGACCTCGGCCGGGGCGAGGTCGACGTCGCCGTTCGTTACCTTGCCGATGCAAGAGTGCCCGATGGCGCCGTGCGGCTGTTCGGCGAGCGGATGATGCCCGTCGTCAGTCCGCAGCTCGTACGGCGCGGCGACACGCCGCTCTCGACGCCGGCGGATCTCGCGCGCCACGTGCTGCTGCACCTCGACGATCCCGAGGGCCGCACGCCGTGGCTCGAGTGGGGTGTCTGGCTCGCCGCGAACGGGCAGCCGGGCTTGAAGCCGGCCGGGTCGCTGCGCTTCAAGCTGTACGACCAGTTGATCCAGGCCGCGGTGGGCGGGCAGGGTGTGGCGCTGGGGCGCATTCCGCTCATCGCGGAGCATCTGCGCGATGGCCGCCTCACGGCGCCTTTCCCGAAGCGCTACGACTCGGCGCGGGGCTATTACGCAGTCGTCGCTCCGCACGCGACGGAGCGCGCCGACGTCGCGGGTTTCGTCCGGTGGCTGTCCGACGAAGCCGAGCATGAACTTGGTCGCGGCGTGCCGGCGCCGGCGAAGCGGGGCCGCAAGCAAGATTCCTCGCCGGTCCGCGCCGGCCGAAAGTCGTGATGCCCTCAGCCCGCGATCCTTCGCCGCCGCCTGCGCATCCAACGCGCCCTTCGACGTGGATCGAGCGCTTCGCACCGCTGGTCGCCACCGGCGCCGCCGTGCTGGATCTGGCTTGCGGACACGGCCGCCACGCTCGCTTTTTCGCGGACCGCGGTCATCGTGTGGTCGCGGTCGACCGCGACGAAAGTGCGCTCGCGACCTTGGCCGGGCAGGCGCGCATCGAATCCCGCCGGCTCGACCTCGAAGTCGGCCGCTGGCCGCTTGCCGGCGAGGAGTTCGGAGCGATCGTCGTGACGAATTATCTCCACCGGCCGCTGTTCCCGCTTCTGCTCGACGCGCTCGCGGGGGACGGTGTGTTCCTCTACGAGACGTTCGCGTGCGGCAATGAGGCTTTCGGCAGGCCGACGAATCCGGATTTCCTGCTGCAGAGGGACGAGCTTTGGCAGATGGTGCAACACCGTCTCACGGTGGTCGCGTTCGAGCAGGGCTCGGTCCCGGCGCCGCAACCCCGCGCCGTCCTGCAGCGGCTGGCCGCGGTCGGGCCGGCCCGGCCGTGGCCACCGGCGCTCCCCGAGGCCTGACCAGGAATGGAACGTTGCGGGCCGGCAGGGTTCGAATGGGGTAAAATTGACCCTTTTCGCGGTGTCATTCCATGTTGACCGGTAGTCTTGTCGCTATCGCGACGCCCATGCGCAAGGGCGGTGCGCTCGATCTTCCCGCGCTTGGCAAGCTGATCGACTTTCACGTCGCCAACGGCACGTCCGGCATCGTGATCGTCGGCACCACGGGCGAATCGCCCACCGTCGACGTCGAGGAGCACTGCCTGCTCATCAAGACGGCGGTGCAGGAGTCGCGCGGACGCATTCCCGTGGTCGCCGGAACGGGCGCCAATTCCACCGCCGAAGCCGTAACGCTCACAGCGTACGCGAAGGAAGCCGGCGCGCACAGCGCGCTTTCCGTCGTTCCCTACTACAACAAGCCCACCCAGGAAGGGCTCTATCGCCACTTCCGCACGATTGCCGAGAAGGTGGACCTGCCGCTACTGCTGTACAACGTGCCCGGACGCACCGTCGCCGATTTGAGCAACGACACGATCCTGCGCCTCGCCGAGGTTCCAGGCATCGTGGGCCTCAAGGACGCCACCGCGGATCTCGGCCGCGGCAGCGAGCTCATCAAGGCCCTGGGCGCAGCGTCGCGGCGCGAGTTCGCGGTCTACAGCGGCGACGACATCACCGCGCTGCCGCTGTTGCTGATGGGCGGCCATGGCGTGATTTCCGTCACGGCCAACGTCGCACCGAAGCTCATGGCCGAGATGTGCAAGGCCGCGCTCGGCGGGGACATCGCCACCGCACGCAACCGCAACGACCGCCTGCTCGGCTTGCACCGGAACCTATTTGTCGAGGCGAACCCGATCCCCGTCAAGTGGGCGCTCGCGAAGATGGGCCTGATCGAGAACGAGCTGCGCCTGCCGATGGTGCCGCTTTCTCCCCAGTATTACGACGCGGTCCGCGCCGCGCTGGGCGAGGCGGGCTGCATATGACGAATACGAAGGTGTCCCGTATGATCCACGCAAGATCGGGGGCGGCCCCGAGCGCGCTCGCCGCCGTCGCCATCGTCGTCATGCTGGCCGGCTGCGAATCGACCACGAACTCGGTCACGAAACGGATCGACTACAAGTCGGAATCCCGTGCGCCTGCGCTGGAGATTCCGCCCGATCTTTCCGCGCCCCAGTACGACGATCGCTATACCGTGTCGACCGCTTCGGGTTTCGCGGCGCAGAGCGCCGCTCGCCCGCGAGTCGAAGGGATCGCCGTCAATGCGACGGCCGATGCCCGCATCGTCCGCGGCGGTACCGAGCGCTGGCTGGTCGTCAAGTCCACGCCGCTCGACGCCTGGAACACGATGCGCAAGTTCTGGACGGACATCGGCTTCGTGCTCGCGGTCGAGCAGCCTACGCTCGGCATCATGGAAACCGACTGGGCGGAGAACCGCATCGGCATGCCGAGCACCGCCATCGAGGGCATGATCGGCAAGGTCGCCGACGTGTTCTTCAACAGCTACAAGCGCGACAAGTTCCGCACCCGGCTGGAGCAGGGCACCGAGCCCGGCACGGTCGACATCTACATATCGCATCGCGGCGCCGAAATGGTGCCGACGACGCTGATCGACAACCGCTCGCCGGCGGCATTCGTCTGGGCGGTGATGCCGCCCGATCCCGGCCTCGAAGCCGAAATGCTGGGCCGGGTGATGCTGCGCTTCGGCATCGCCCAGCAGGCCGCCACGGCGGCCGTGCAGGCGGCCACAGGCGTTGCGAGCGGGCCCGAGCGCGCGCGCCTGGAGCGGGAGGCGAGCGGCAGCTATCAGCTCGTCGTCGACGACGGTTTCGACCGCGCGTGGCGTCGCGTCGGTCTGGCGCTCGACCGCGTCGGCTTCACCGTGGTCGATCGCGACCGCTCCAAGGGCACGTACTTCGTCCGTTATTGCCGATCCGGAAACCGACGGCGCGAAGAAGGAAAAGGGATTCTTCGACAAGCTCGCGTTCTGGAAGACAACCGACGTCGAGAAGGTCGAGCAGTACCGGATCACGGTGGCCGAAGCCAATCCGCGCAGTCTCGTGACGGTACAGGACCCGAACGGCGCTCCCGACAAGAGCGCGACCGGCGAGAAGATCCTCTCGCTCCTGCGCGACCAGCTCAAGTAGCGGCGCGGCGCGCATGCGCTTCGCCTCCCTGGGCAGCGGCAGCGAAGGCAACGGACTCGTCGTCGAGTCGGGTGGCACGCGCGTGCTGATCGATTGCGGGTTCGGCGTCCGCGGTACGTCGAGACGGCTCGCGCGGCTCGGCCTCGCGCCTTCCTCGCTCAGCGCGATTGTCGTCACGCACGAGCACTCCGATCACGTCGGTGGCGTTCCTGCGTTCGCCGCGCGGCACGACATTCCGGTCTGGGCCACGTTCGGCACGCTCGCCGCGGTATCGGAACGATTCGAGGGCATGACGCATGTCTACGGCTTCGACAGCCATGAGCGGTTCGCGCATCGATGCGCTGGAAATCGAGCCGATCCCCGTCCCGCACGATGCGCGCGAACCGGTGCAGTACGTCATCGGCGACGGCGCGCGGCGCCTCGGGGTGCTGACCGACCTCGGCGTGTCGACCGCCCACGTCGAGGCATGCCTGTCCGGCTGCGACGCGCTGGTCCTCGAATGCAATCACGATCTCGAGATGCTGGAGAACGGCGACTATCCTTATCCGCTGAAGCAGCGGATCGCCGGGCGCCTCGGCCATCTGCACAACGAGGCGGCCGCGCAGATACTGGCGCGGATCGACACCTCGCGCCTCGTGCACATCATCGCCGCGCACCTGTCGCAGCAGAACAATACGCCGGAGCTCGCCAGGAGCGCGCTGGCGGCGGCGCTGGGTTGTCCGCCCGAATGGATCGGCATCGCGGACCAGGCGCTGGGGTTCGACTGGCGCGAGATGTGAATCAAGGGAGAAGGGAATGGAACCGCGGCAGGAGCTCTACAAGGGGAAGGCCAAGACGGTCTATGCGACGGACGACGCGCGCCACCTCGTCATGCACTATCGCGACGACGTGTCGGCCTTCGACGGCGTCAAGCTCGCCAAGCTTCCGCAAAAAGGCGAGACCAACAACAAGATCAATGCGTACGTGATGGGCAAGCTCGCCGCGGCGGGCATCCCGACGCACTTCGTCCGCGTGCTGAACGAGCGCGAGTCGCTGGTGAAGGCGATGAAGATGATTCCGGTCGAGTGCGTCGTGCGCAACGTGTGCGCGGGCTCGATGGCGAAGCGGTACGGCATCGCCGAGGGGACGAAGCTCGCCGAGCCCATCTTCGAGTTCTTCCTCAAGAGCGACGCGCTGCACGATCCCCTGTGCAACGAGGATCACGTTCGCGTCCTGGGCTGGGCGAGCGCCGCCGAGATCGCGCAGATGAAGAAGTTGACCCACGACGTCAACGGCGTCCTGCGGCCGCTCTTCGCCGGCGCCGGCATCGACCTCGTCGATTACAAGCTCGAATTCGGGCATCCGCTGGACGATCCTTCGGCGCCGCTGATGCTCGGCGACGAATTCACGCCCGACGGCTGCCGGCTATGGGATGCGAAGACCGGCGAGAAGCTCGACAAGGACCGCTTCCGGCGCGATCTCGGCAGCGTGATCGAGCATTACCGCGAAGTGGCGCGGCGCATCGGCGCGCCACTGTAGTTGCCGTTGGCGAGAGGCCGCGAAGGGATCGCGCATCGCCTTCGCCGCGGCGAGGGCACGTGCCGCATCAAAGGCCCAGTGTCGTGGCGGAGATTCCCGGCTCCGAGGACTCGCTGATCGCGTCGAACCGGGTGACGAGCGGCGAAGCGGCGACCGGGTCGCCGATCGACAGTGCCGCACGCGGCTGCCCGATGTTGAAGCGGTGCAGAAAGTGGACGCCGTCGACGATCATCAGCGGATCCATGGCGTTGCGCGCGTCGTCGCCGGAGCGCTTTATCGCCATCGCATGACCGTGAGTCTTCAGCAGATTGCGTGAGGCGCTGGGACACGACTGCTCGATCCAGCCGGTGTCGTGCACGATGATCTCGAGCCGGGCCGCCGGCGAGCCGCGCAGGAACGACACCAGCCGGTGCGCGCGTTGCAGCATCGTTCCAGCCCATTCGGGAAAGATCGATGTCGAACACGCGGATGGAGAGCTTGGCAAGGCCGATGAGCGTCATCGATCGCGGCAATCTGCGCGGCAACGGTCGCCAGCGTTTCGTACCGCGGCAACGATCCTGTCGATTCGCCGCCCTCAGGCGACGCCGGAGTGGACGTAACCATCACGGTACCAATTGTAGAGGATCGCGGCCGCCTCCGGGGACATGCCCGCGGCTCCGCGCGGAGCGAGGGCGCGGCGGTCGGCCAGCTCCCGGAGCATCGCGGCGCCGTTCGCCGGCCATGGCATGGCGACGCCGTTGATGTAAAGGCGCGAGAGGTCGTAGAGCAGTTGCGCGCGACGATCCACGTGCGTGCCGTGCTTCGCCACGCTGCGGCCAAAGGCCGCGGGCGACAGGGGTGACATCGGCGGCTCGAAGGACACGTGCGGTTTAGGCTCCGAGAGATAAGCAACCGACGAACCTGGCGACGCGCGCGCGGTCCCAGGTCACCCCTTGCAGGAGTCGCAGGCAACGCCGGTGCATCGCGGGGCCGATCTCGGCCGGCGCCCGGGTCGGGCGCGAGGTCCGGGTCGGCGTAGCGCCCGGGCAGGTCGAGCTCGTCGCGCAGGAAATCGAGGAACGCCACGGCGAGCTCGGTCGCGCCCGGCGCCCGAAATCCGATCGAGTAAGTGGTACAACCCTCGATGGCGACGCCGTCGTGGGCGATGTGCGGCGGCAGGTACAGCATGTCGCCCGGCGAGAGCACTTCGTCGTGCTCGGGAGTGAAGCGCCGGAGAATCTTGAGCGGGCGCCCGGGCGCGAGCGCGTGGTCGTCCTGCGCACCGAAACGCCACCGGCGCCGACCAAATCCCTGCAGCAGGAAGACGTCATACGAGTCCTCGTGCGGCCCGACCCCTCCGCCCGGCGCGGCGTAGCTCACCATGAGGTCGTCGAGGCGTGCGAACGGCAGAAACGAGAAGCGGCGCAAGAGCAGGTCGCCGGCGGGATGCACGAGATTCACGCCCTGGACCAGCAGCGTCCAGTTGCGCGCCGGAAGCGCTGCGAAATCCGCGCGGCGGAACGGGCCATGGGCGAGCGTCCAGCGGCTTCCATCGCGCACGACGAGGCGCGACTCGACATCGTCGCGCCGGGCGAAGGCGACGAGTTCGCGTTGGGTGAAGAGCCCGGTGAATTCCGCCATTGCCTGCCGGACGAGAAGCGGCGTCTTCTGCCAATGGCGGCGCAGAAACGCGGACGGGGCGAGATTGCCCAGCGGCGCACCGGAAGCGCTGGAGCGGCGACGCGCGGCGGAGGCGGCCATCGATGGATTATAGCGAGCGACGACGGCCGGCTGCGCTACAATCCGGCCGGATTGCATGGGGTGGCTGCCGGGTGTTCCACCTGTTCCATCGGGGTGTCGGCTGCCACGCCTGCGCCTCTTCTCTTTCGCCATTGGGTCCGTCATGAACATCTTCGCCAATACCGTCGTCACGTTGTCCTTCGAGCTCTTCGATGCCGACGGCGTGCTGCTCGAGTCCACCGACGAGCCGATCACCTATCTGCATGGCGGGCATTCGGGCATGTTGCCGAAGCTTGAAGAAGCGCTCAACCTGAAGAAGGCGGGCGACGCCGTCTCCGTCGACGTTCTGCCGGAAGACGGATTCGGCGATTACGATCCCGAGCTCGTCAAGCTCGAGTCCGCGGACCGGCTGCCGCCCGAGATCGCGGTAGGCATGCAATTCGAGGCCCACACGAGCGCCGACGACGAACACGGCAGCGGCACGGTGTTCACCGTCACCGACATTGCGGACGGCAAGGTCGTCCTCGACGGCAATCACCCGTGGGCCGGCAAGCGACTGCGCTTCGACTGCCAGATTCTCGACGTCCGGGCGGCCACCGCCGAGGAGCTCGCGCACGGGCACGTGCACGGCCCCGGCGGCCACCATCACTGAGTCATCGTTCGAGCAATTTCCGAAGCTCGTATAGCGCGGCCAGCGCGTCGCGCGGGGTCATCGTGTCCGGATCGAGCGCCGCGAGTTGCGCGGCAACGTTGCGCGCCTCTGGTGACGCCATGGGCGTTTCGGGGCCGCGTTCCGTCACGACCCCAGGGGCCGCGAACAGATCGTGCTGCGCGCCGTCCGTCGCATTGAATTTGTCGAGGCGCGCCAGATAGTCCCTCGCCCGGCGGACCACGGCGGAGGGCACGCCCGCGAGCTTCGCCACCTGCAGCCCGTAGCTGCGGTTGGCGGGACCGTCCTCGGCAGCGTGCAGGAAGACGATCCCGTCGGCGTGTTCGACCGCGTCGAAATGCAGGTTCGCACAGCCGTCGATCTCGGCAGGCAGGGCCGTGAGTTCGAAGTAATGCGTCGCGAACAGCGCGAGGCTCCGGTTCTTTTCCGCAAGCTCCCGCGCGATCGCCCAGGCGAGCGCCAGGCCGTCGAACGTCGACGTGCCGCGGCCGATCTCGTCGATCAGCACGAGGCTCTGCGGCGTCGCCCGGCGCAGGATCGTCGCCGCTTCGGTCATCTCCACCATGAACGTCGAGCGGCCGCCGGCGAGATCGTCGGCGGCGCCGATGCGCGTGTGGATGGCGTCGAGCGGGCCGATGGCCGCCGCGCGCGCCGGCACGAACGAGCCGCAGTAGGCAAGGAGGCGATCACCGCCGCCTGCCGCATGTACGTCGACTTGCCGCCCATGTTGGGGCCGGTGATGACCAGCAGCCGGCGCTCCGGCGTGACGTCGAGGTCGTTCGCGATGAAGGCGTCGATCTGCCGCTCGACGACCGGATGCCGGCCGCCGCGGATGGCGAGTCCGGTCGTCGCGACGAACTCGGGACGGGCGAAATCGAGCGTCTCGGCGCGTTCGGCGAACGTCGTCAGCACGTCCAGCGCGGCGAGTGCCGACCCCACGCTCTGCAGCGCCGGGATCGCAGGCGCCAGATCCGCCACGAGTCGCTCGTAGAGCAGCTTCTCGCGGGCCAGGGCGCGTTCCTGCGCCGAAAGCGCGCGATCCTCGAACGCCTTCAGCTCGGGAGTGATGTAGCGTTCCGCGTTCTTGAGCGTCTGCCGGCGCCGGTAGTCGTCGGGAATCTTCTGCACGTGCGCGTGGGTCACCTCGATGTAGAACCCGTGCACGCGGTTGTACTCGACTTTCAGAGTGGCAATGCCGGTGCGTGCGCGCTCGCGCGCTTCGAGCGCCACCAGGAAGGCGCCGCAGGTGGCGTCGACGGCGCGAAGCTCGTCGAGCTCGGGGTCGAAGCCGGTCGCGATCACACCGCCGTCGCGCACTTGCGCGGCGGGCTCCACCGCGATCGCGCGGCGCAGGAGGTCCGCACATTGCGGGTCGACGGCGAGCGCTTGCGCGAGCGAGGCGATGAGCGGCACGTCCGCGTGCGCCAACGCAACGATGATGGCCGGCAGGCGAACGAGTGTGTCGCGGAGTCCGGAAAGATCACGCGGGCGCGCCGACGCGAGCGCGATGCGCGCGGCGATGCGCTCGACATCCGCGGTGCGGGCGAGCTCGTGCGCCACGGCCCGGCGTGCCGCGCCGTCGTCGACCCAGGCGGCAATCGCGGCGTGCCTGGCCGCGGCGCCTGCTGCGAGCGCAGCGGATGCGTCAGCCATTGCCGCAGGAGACGGCTGCCGGCGGCCGTGCCGCAGGCATCGAGCAGCGAGAGGAGCGTGGGCGCGGGATCGCCGCGCAAGGTTGCGGTGAGCTCGAGGTTGCGCCGTGTCGCGGCATCGAGGGCGAGGAGTTCGCTGGTGGTCTCGACGCCGAGCGAGCGCACGTGCGCGAGCGCCGATTGTTGTGTAGCCGCGGCGTAGCCCAGCAGCGCGCCGGCCGCGCCGAGGCCAAGTTCGCGATCTTCGACGCCGAACGCCGCCAGGTCGAGCGTGCCGAAATGCTTCGCGAGCGCCCTGGTCGCGGCTGCGGCGTCGAACTGCCACGCCGGCAACAAGCGAGTCGGCAAGCCGTCGCCGCGCGAGCGGGTCGGCACGCCGTCGGGAAGGAGCAGTTCGGCGACGTCCAGCCGATCGAGCGTGGCGGCAACCTCGGCGGCCGGCACTTCAGTGAGCGTGAACTGCCCCGATGCCAGATTGAGCCAGGCGATGCCGGTCCGATGCCTTCCGGGATTGACGGCGACGAGCAGGCTGTCGCGCTTGGCGTCGAGCAGATCGGCATCGGTCACCGTCCCCGGAGTGACCACGCGCAGCACCTTGCGCTCGACGGGTCCCTTGCTCGTCGCCGGATCGCCGATCTGTTCGCATATCGCGACGGATTCGCCGAGCTTCATCAGCTTCGCGAGATAGCCGTCGACGGCGTGGTACGGCACGCCGGCCATCGGGATCGGCGCTCCCGCCGATTGCCCGCGCGCGGTCAGCGTGATGTCGAGCAGCCGCGAAGCGCGTTGCGCATCGTCGTAGAAGAGCTCGTAGAAATCGCCCATCCGGTAGAACAGGAGCTTGTCCGGATGCTCCGCCTTGGCGCGCAGGTATTGCTGCATCATCGGGGTGTGCCCGGCGAACGACGCGGCGGCGGAGTCAAGGCGGGCAGTCACCGCCGGATTATAAGGGCGGGCTCTAGGCGCGTCGCGAATGGCGCCGTCGGCGCCGCTGCGGCACAATGCCGTTCGGATCCGATTCGAAATGCCGATGCCGACTTTCCACCTCGTGCCTGCCCGCCTCGGGCTCGCGGATCTGCGCCGTCTCTGGTCGGCGCCCATGACGCTCGCGGTCGATATTGCCGCGAAGCCGGCGGTCGATGCCGCGGCGCTCGCGGTCGAGCGCATCGTCGCCTCGGGCCGCACGGTCTATGGCGTCAACACGGGCTTTGGCCTGCTGGCGCGCACGCGCATCGACGACGCACGCCTCGCGGAGCTGCAACGCGCGCTCGTGCTGTCGCATTCCGCCGGTACCGGACCCTTGCTCGACGATGCGGTCGTGCGCCTCGTCGTGGCGCTCAAGGCGGCCTCGCTCGCGCGCGGCTACTCGGGCGTGCGCTGGTCGGTGATCGAGGGGCTCGTCGCGCTCGTCAACGCCGGCGTGACGCCGTGCATTCCCGCGCAGGGCTCGGTGGGCGCCTCCGGCGACCTGGCGCCGCTCGCCCACCTGTCGGCGGTCCTGATCGGCGAAGGCGAGGCGATGATCGACGGCCGCCTCATGGCTGCGCGCGACGCCTTGCGCATGACCGGCCTTGCGCCTGTGACGCTCGGGCCCAAGGAGGGGCTTGCCCTCCTCAACGGCACGCAGGTGTCGACGGCGCTGGCCCTCGCGGGCCTGTTCGCGACGGAGCGCGCGCTGGCGGCAGCCTTCGTCGCCGGCGCACTGTCGATCGACGCTTGCCTTGCCAGCGACACGCCGTTCGACGCCCGCATCCATGAGGTGCGCGGGCATCGCGGCCAGACGGACGCGGCGGCCGTCTACCGTTCGCTGCTCGCCGGCAGCGTCATCCGCGAGTCGCACAAGGACTGCCCGCGCGTGCAGGATCCCTACAGCCTGCGCTGCCAGCCGCAGGTGATGGGCGCCTGCGTCGAGCAGATGCGGCATGCGGCGGCGATCCTCGTCAACGAAGCGAACGCCGTATCGGACAATCCGCTCGTCTTCGCGGAGGCCGGGGAGATCCTCTCGGGCGGTAATTTCCACGCCGAGCCCATTGCCTTCGCAGCGGACAATCTCGCGCTCGCGATCGCCGAGATCGGTGCGCTGTCCGAGCGTCGCATCGCGCTGCTGATGGACGCCAATCTGTCCGGCCTGCCGCCGTTCCTGGTCGAGGACGGCGGTGTGAACTCCGGCTTCATGATCGCCCAGGTGACCGCGGCTGCGCTCGCGTCGGAGAACAAGTCGCTCGCGCACCCCGCCTCGGTCGACTCGTTGCCGACCTCCGCGAATCAGGAGGACCATGTCAGCATGGCGACGTTCGCGGCGCGACGCCTCTCGCCGATGGCGGCGAACACCGCGCGCGTGGTCGCGATCGAACTGCTCGCCGCCGCGCAGGGTGTCGATCTGCGCCGGCCGCTCGCGACGTCGCCGCCGCTCGCCGCGGCGATGGCGCTGATCCGTGCCGACGTCCCGTTCTGGGACCGCGACCGGGCGTTCGCGCCGGATCTGGAAGCGATCCGTCTGCGCGTCGAGCGCGGCGACTTCGTTGCCTTCGTTCCCAATCTCGAGGGAGAACCTCATCATGCACCGTGACGACCCCAATCAACTCGCCAGTGCCCGCCGCGAATCGCGTCACGCCGACCGCGTGATCCGGGCGCCGCGCGGTTCGCAGCGCACCGCCAAGAGCTGGCTCACCGAAGCCGCGCTGCGCATGATCCAGAACAATCTCGATCCGGAGGTGGCCGAGAATCCGCAGGAACTCGTGGTCTACGGCGGTATCGGCCGCGCCGCCCGCAACTGGGAGTGCTTCGACGCCATTCTTGCTGCTTTGCGCGAGCTCGAGGACGACGAATCGTTGCTCATCCAGTCGGGCAAGCCGGTCGGCGTATTCAAGACGCACTCCGACGCGCCGCGCGTGCTCATCGCCAACTCGAACCTCGTGCCGCGCTGGGCGACCTGGGAGCACTTCAACGAGCTCGACCGCAAGGGGCTCATGATGTACGGCCAGATGACTGCCGGCTCCTGGATCTATATCGGCAGCCAGGGCATCGTCCAGGGCACCTACGAGACGTTCGCCGAGGCCGGCCGCCAGCATTACGGCGGCAAGCTCGCCGACCGCTGGATCCTCACGGCGGGGCTCGGCGGGATGGGTGGCGCGCAGCCGCTGGCGGCCACGATGGCAGGGGCCTCCATGCTGGCGATCGAATGTCAGCAGAGTCGCATCGAAATGCGACTCGCGACCCGCTACCTCGATCGGCAGGCCGGGGATCTCGACGACGCGCTCGCCATCCTGCGTGAGGCGTGCGCCGCGAGGCGTCCGGTGTCGGTGGGCCTGCTCGGCAACGCGGCCGAAATCCTGCCGGAGCTCGTCCGGCGCGGCGTGCGGCCCGACATGGTGACCGACCAGACGTCCGCGCACGATCTCGTCTACGGTTATCTGCCGGCCAGCTGGACCGTCGAGCAGTGGAAGGCGGCGCAGGATGATCCGGCGCGACACGCTGCATTGGCCGCCGCCGCGAAGCAATCGATCGTCGCCCACGTCGGCGCCATGCTGACCTTCCAGCGGATGGGCGTCCCCACGTTCGATTACGGCAACAATATCCGGCAGGTGGCGCATGACGAAGGCGTGGCGGACGCGTTCGCGTTTCCTGGCTTCGTTCCCGCGTACATCCGCCCGCTTTTCTGCGAAGGCAAAGGGCCGTTTCGCTGGGTCGCGCTGTCGGGCGATCCCGAGGACATCTACAAGACGGACCGCAAGGTGGCGGAGCTCTTTCCGGGCGACGCGCATCTGCAGCGGTGGCTTGCGATGGCCAGGGAGCGCATTGCGTTCCAGGGCTTGCCCGCGCGGATCTGCTGGCTGGGCTTGGGCGAGCGGCATCTCGCCGGTCTCGCGTTCAACGAGATGGTGAAGACCGGCGAACTGAAGGCGCCCGATCGTCATCGGCCGCGATCACCTCGACACCGGTTCGGTCGCGAGTCCCAATCGCGAAACCGAAGCGATGGCGGACGGTTCCGACGCGGTGTCCGACTGGCCGCTCCTCAATCTCCTGCTGAACACTGCGGCCGGCGCGACCTGGGTGTCGTTCCATCACGGCGGCGGCGTGGGCATGGGGTACTCGCAGCACGCCGGCGTCGTCATCGTCTGCGACGGTACGGATGCCGCGGCGAAGCGCATCGGCCGGGTACTGTGGAACGACCCGGCGACTGGCGTCATGCGCCACGCCGACGCGGGCTACGCGAAGGCCATCGAAGTGGCAAGGGCGAAGGACCTCAACCTGCCGATGTTGCCGCGCTAGCGCGGCCGGCCACTGCATCGCGTGGCGAGCGCGCGCGCGACGCGACAGTTACGGCGCCGGCAGCGCCTTCGTGAGTTGCGTGTTGACGAGCCCCTTGTCCGCAAGCGACAGCGTGCCGCTCGCGTTCACATCCGTGAGGTAGTTCGCCGCCGTCACGAACTGCGCGACCTGCGCGTTCACTCCGTCCGAGGTCCGACAGGGTCACTACCCGGTTCTGGTTCACGTCGCCCAGCAGGAATCCGACGCGGATCGAGCCGGTGCCACCGATGCCGCCATCGCTCGACGTCACGTTGGACAGCGTGACCGTTACGTACTGCTGGTTGGCGACTCCCGACAGTGGGACACGCATTTCGTTGCCGGAGAACGTCGGCACGCCCGCGGTGGCAGTGCCCGCGGTCACCGTCGCCACGCCGGCAGTCACCGGCCTTGTTGAAGGTAAACACGAGCGTGAACGCGGGCCCCTGCCGCGGCTCGGTCGTGGGATTGGTCGCGTACGTTTCCGAGCGGCAGGTCGAACGTGCCGGCCGCGCCGTGCACCTTTCGCGACACCACGCTTGCGAGCACCGGCTGGCGGTAACGCGTTGAACACGGCGTTCACCGACTGCGCCGCGTTCATCGTCACCACGCAGGCGCCGGTCCCGGTGCAGGCGCCGCTCCAGCCGGCGAACACCGAGCCCGCGGCGGGCGTCGGGGTGAGCGTGACCGAGGTGCCCGAATTGAAGCTGAAGGTGCAGGTGGCACCGCAGTTGATGCCGGCCGGCGTGCTGGTGACCGTGCCGGTGCCGGTGCCGGTCTTGGTGGTCGTCAGCGCGAACGTCTGCAGGTTGAACACGGCGCTCGACCGACTGGGCCGCGCTCATCGTGACCACGCAGGTGCCGGTCCCGGTGCAGGCGCCGCTCCAGCCGGCGAACATCGAACCGGCGGCAGGCGTCGGCGTCAGCGTGACCGAGGCGTTCGCGTTGAAGCTGAAGGTGCAGGTGGCACCGCAGTTGATGCCGGCCGGCGAACTGGTCACCGTGCCGGTGCCGGTGCCGGACTTGGTGGTCGTCAGCGCGAACGTCTGCAGGGTGAACACGGCGTTCACCGACCGGGCCGCGCTCATCGTCACCACGCAGGCGCCGGTACCGGTGCAGGCGCCGCTCCAGCCGGCGAACACCGAGCCGGCGGCAGGCGTCGGGGTGAGCGTGACGGAGGTGCCCGAATTGAAGCTGAACGTGCAGGTGGCACCGCAGTTGATGCCGGCCGGCGAGCTGGTGACCGTGCCGGTGCCGGTGCCGGATCTTGGTGGTCGTCAAGCGCGAACGTCTGCAGGGTGAACACGGCGTTCACCGACCGGGCCACGCTCATCGTCACCACGCAGGTGCCGGTCCCGGTGCAGGCGCCACTCCAGCCGGCGAACACCGAACCGGCGGCAGGCGTCGGGGTCAGCGTGACCGAGGTGCCCGCGTTGAAGCTGAACGGTGCAGGTGGCACCGCAGTTGATGCCGGCCGGCGAGCTGGTCACGGTGCCGGTCCCGGTGCCGGACTTGGTGGTCGTCAGCGCGAACGTCTGCAGGGTGAACACGGCGCTCACCGACTGGGCGGCGTTCATCGTGACCACGCAGGCGCCGGTCCCGGTGCAGGCGCCGCTCCAGCCGGCGAACACCGAACCGGCGGCAGGCGTCGGCGGTGAGCGTGACCGAGGTGCCCGAATTGAAGCTGAACGTGCAGGTGGCACCGCAGTTGATGCCGGCCGGCGTGCTGGTGACCGTGCCGGTGCCGGTGCCGGACTTGGTCGTCGTCAAGCGCGAACGTCTGCACGGTGAACACGGCGTTCACCGTCTTGGCCGCGCTCATCGTCACCACGCAGGCGCCGGTCCCGGTGCAGGCGCCGCTCCAGCCGGCGAACACCGAGCCGGCGGCAGGCGTCGGGGTCAGCGTGACCGAGGTGCCCGAATTGAAGCTGAACGGTGCACGTGGCGCCGCAGTTGATGCCGGCCGGCGAGCTGGTCACCGTGCCGGTCCCGGTGCCGGACTTGGTGGTCGTCAACGCGAACGTCTGCAGGTGAACACGGCGTTCACCGACCTGGCGGCGTTCATCGTCACCACGCAGGCGCCGGTCCCGGTGCAGGCGCCGCTCCAGCCGGCGAACACCGAGCCGGCAGCAGGCGTCGGGGTCAGCGTGACCGAGGTGCCCGACGTTGAAGCTGAAGGTGCACGTGGCGCCGCAGTTGATGCCGGCCGGCGCGCTGGTGACCGTGCCGGTCCCGGTGCCGGACTTGGTGGTCGTCAGCGCGAACGTCTGCAGGTTGAACACGGCGCTCACCGACTGGGCCGCGTTCATCGTCACGACGCAGGCGCCGGTGCCGGTGCAGGCGCCGCTCCAGCCGGCGAACACCGAACCGGCGGCCGGCGTCGGCGTCAGCGTGACCGAGGTACCCGAAGTTGAAGCTGAAGGTGCAAGTCGCGCCGCAGTTGATGCCGGCCGGCGCGCTGGTGACGCGTGCCGGTCCCGGTGCCGGACTTCGTCGTCGTCAACGCAAATGTCTGCAGGTTGAACACGGCGTTCACCGACCGGGCCGCGTTCATCGTCACCACGCAGGCGCCGGTGCCGGTACAGGCGCCGCTCCAGCCGGCGAACACCGAACCGGCGGCAGGCGTCGGGGTCAGCGTGACCGACCGTGCCGGGATAGATGTCGGAACAGGTCGCGCCGCAGTTGATCGCGCCCGAATTGGCCGTGACCGTGCCGGTACCGGTGCCACTCTTGGTCACCGTGAGCGTCTGGCCGACGATGATCGTGAACGGCGTTCCGGTGCTCATCTCGTAGTCGTTGAACGGGTGTCCGTCGCGAACGACAGCCCTGCCGTCGGGAGGATCGTGTAGGTGCCGAGCGGCGTCGCGGCACTCGCCGTCAGCGTCAGGTTGACCGCCAAGACATCGTTCGCAGGCGGAATGCCCGACAAACCCGATCGTCGTGCGGCCGAGGTTGTCGTTGTTGGCCGGATTGAGCAGCGCGCTGGCCGGAGCCAGCACCGTCGCGTCCGGGGTGCCCGACGTCGTGTCGTTGAACGGGCTGCCGACGAAGCTGCGTCCGGTGATGGAGAAGAAGCCGCTCGTGCCCGGCGCGGTCTGACTGAGCGTGAATCCGGTGCCGAAGATCGACGCGGTCACGATGTCGAGGCGCACGTCCATCGACGTCGAGCCCCCCGGCACGATCTTGGTCGAGGTCGCGGCTCCACTCGCAACCACCAGCCGTGTCACCACCGACTGCGCGAGTGCGCTACTGGAAATGAGCGCTCCCAGCACAACGGCGGTGAGTGGCCGCCAGAATTGCTTGCCGAATGTCATTGCGGACTCCCTTGATCAATGGCCGCCGCCACAGTTACACCTTCATATCTTGGTACAACAGTGCCCCGGGGCCCGATGGGGCCCGAACGACTTGGCAGCCGTAGCATTTCGCACACAAACATGAAAAGGGTCGGCGGGACCACAACTTCCAGCGTTGAATTGAATTGTCGACGCCGGATCACCGTGGAGAATCCTCGGATGGCAAATTGTACCGCGCCCCGAGTGTCCGAAGTGGCGCGGCCCCTGTCGAAGTTGGCCGAAGGGGTCCGCCAGTGGCCGACATGGCATCGGCGCAGGTTGCCCCATCCCTCGATGTAGTGGACAACCCGGGTATTGCCTGCGATGTCGGCGCCAGGCGGAAGTCGCCTCAGGACGCGCGCACGGTCAGTGTCAGGTTGCGGAGACTCTGGGATCGTGGACCGCCACTCCAGTCACCCTTGGCGGCAGCCGATTCGGGCGGATCCATCCTCGCCGCGGGCTTGGAGCGAACAACAACGCGCGGACGATTCCTTTGATCTTAGGGGATCTGCGGCCTACGAGGCTGCCCTTCCTGAGAGAAGGGTAACAGTTCATTCCGGAGACATGGGTAACACTTCTGGCCTTTGCGGGAGCGCAAAGTGCCCTGGCAGGAGTGTTCCAAGATGGATGAACGTCTCCGATTCGTCGCCCGGCTGCTCGACGGCGAGAAGATGGCCGCGGTCTGCCGGGAGTTCGAGATCTCGCGCAAGACCGGCTACAAGATCTTCAAGCGCTACAAGGACTGCGGTCTCGATGGGCTGACCGATCGCAGCCGCCGACCTTACCGGCATGCCAACCAGCTGCCGTTCCAGATCGAGAAGCTGATCGTGCAGCTCAAGCGGGAGCGCCCGAGCTGGGGCGCGCCGAAGATCCGGGAGAAGCTGCGGCGCTCGCTACAGCGAGCTGCAGACCCCGGCCATCAGCACGGTGCACGCGGTGCTCGACCGCCACGGCCTGGTCAACCGCGGCCGCAAGCGACGCTACAAGGCCCAGGGCACCGCGCTGTCACGCCCGTCGGCGCCCAACGATCTGTGGTGCGCCGACTACAAGGGCGAGTTCATGCTCGCCGACCGGCGCTACTGCTATCCGCTCACCATCACCGACTTCGCCAGCCGCTACCTGATCGCCTGCGAGGCCCTGTCCACCACCCAGGAGGTCTACGCCTTCACCGTGTTCGAGCGCGTCTTCAAGGAGTTCGGCCTGCCCCACGCGATCCGCACCGACAACGGCGTGCCCTTCGCCAGCCCCAATGCCCTCTTCGGCCTGAGCAAGCTCTCGGTCTGGTGGCTGCGGCTCGGCATCGACATCGAGCGCATCAAGCCCGGCCATCCCGAGCAGAACGGCCGCCACGAGCGCATGCACCTGACCCTGAAGAAGGAAGCCACCAAGCCCGCCGCCAGAACTTCCTGCAGCAGCAGGCCAAGTTCGATGACTTCATCGACTGCTACAACCACGAGCGCCCGCACCAGGCGCTCGGCATGCAGTATCCCGCCGAGCTCTACCGGCCCTCACCGCGACCCTATCGCGGCCTGGACGAGCTCGACTATCCGTTCCACGACCGAACGGTCACCGTCACCCACTGCGGCCGCATCTGCCTCGGCAAGCGCAAGATCAACCTCAGCCAGTCCTTCGCCGGCCAGAACGTCGGAATCAAGGAGGTGAGCGATAGAATCTGGCTCGTCACCTTCATGCACTACGATCTGGGATTCTTCGATCACGAGACATGTCGGCTCGAACCGGTCGACAACCCGTTCGAGCCAAAAGTGTTACCCATGTCTCCGGAATAAACCGTTACCTATGTGACCGGAATAGACCCGTGAATTGCTGGTCGGGGGAGAGGATTTGAACCTCCGACCTCTACGTCCCGAACGTAGCGCTCTACCAGGCTAAGCTACACCCCGAATTTTCCGGCCTGCACTTATCTGCTGCCCCGCTGCGGGAGAACGATGCGTTCGCGGGTTCGCGGCAACTTTCCGTTCCCGTACCGCTGATTCAGTACGTGCGCGTGGCCGCGAAGAACGATAATTCTAGCAGGTTTTGCTTGTGGGGCGAAGGCGGCAGGGCGGCGAGGGTGGCCGCGCCGGCCTCGCTCTCCTGCACCGCGCGGCGGCGTGCGTAATCGAGCGCGCCGGTGCGCTCCAGTACCTCCATGACCGGGGTGAAATCGGTCCCACTGCCACCGGCGATCACGGCGCGGATCAACGCGGCGTCGGCGGGATTGCCCACCGAGGCGGCGCGGATGAGCGGCAGCGTCATCTTGCCTTCCGCGAGATCGGCGCCGAGATTCTTTCCGAAGGCGTCGCGGTCTCCCAGGTAGTCCAGCACATCGTCGACGAGCTGGAACGAGGTGCCAAGGTGCATTCCATAGCGCGCGAGCGCCGACTCGCGCTCCGGGTCGGCGCCTCCCAATACCGCGCCCAGTTGTGCGGCGGCCTCGAACAGCTTCGCCGTCTTGCGCTGGATCACCCGCAGGTAGGCTTCCTCGTCGAGGTCGGGATTGCGGGCGTTCATGAGCTGGAGCACCTCGCCCTCGGCGATCACGTTGGTCGCCTGCGACAGGATCTCCAGCACGCGCATTGAACCGACGCTCACCATCAGCTGGAACGCGCGCGAATACAGAAAGTCGCCAACCAGCACCGACGCGGAGTTGCCGAAAGTGGCGTTGGCGGTGGCGTGGCCGCGCCGGAGCGTGGAGTCGTCGACGACGTCGTCATGCAGCAGGGTGGCGGTGTGGATCATCTCGACGACGGCCGCGAGCGTATACCGGTGTGGGCCGTTGTCTCCGCACGCCCGCGCCGACAGCAGCACGAGCGCCGGCCGCAGGCGCTTGCCGCCGCTGCCGACGATGTACTCGGCCACCTGCCGGATCAGCGCGACGTCGGAATCGAGGCTCGTGCGGAGTACGCGATCGACCTCGGCCATTTCGGGCGCGAGCAGGGTTTTGAGGTCCTCGGAAGTCACGTGGGTCGCGGGGGCAGCGGACGTTCGCCTTTGACGGTGTCTGGCTGCGCCGAATGGACCAGGCCTCAAGGCGGGGGCGCGCCGGAATTGTAACCGACCGCTACTCGGGCCTGTTCGCCGCCTTCTCCGCGCGGCGCGTGGGGCGAGGCGGTGGTCTTTGACACCGTCCCCCATAAGCGTATAAAATATAAGGCTTTCCACGATTGTTGCGGGAATAGCGGCCCCAAAGGGGCCCGGAATGGTAAGCCCCAAAGGGGCACGGAATGGTAAGCCCCAAAGGGGCATAACGAGCGGAGCAGCGCCATGTACGCGGTCGTAAAGACGGGCGGCAAGCAATACAGGGTTACCCCCGGCGAGAAACTCAAGGTGGAGCAGATCACCGCGGATGTCGGCGCGGAAGTCGTGCTCGATCAGGTATTGATGGTGGGCGAAGGCGAAAACGTCAGGCTGGGCCAGCCGGTCGTCGCCGGCGCGACGGTCAAGGCAACCGTAGTCGGCCATGGGCGCGGCGACAAGGTCCTGATCTTCAAGATGCGCCGCCGCAAGCACTACCAGAAGCACCAGGGTCACCGCCAGAACTACACCGAACTCAAGATCGACAGCATTGTCGGCTGACGGAGCGCAACCACCATGGCACACAAGAAGGCAGGCGGTAGCTCAAGGAACGGCCGCGACTCCGAATCGAAGCGCCTCGGCGTCAAGTCCTATGCGGGCGAGCTCATCAACGCCGGCACCATCATCATCCGGCAGCGCGGCACCCGGATTCATCCGGGCGTGAATGTCGGGATGGGCAAGGATCACACGCTGTTTGCGCTGGTCGAGGGCAAGGTGCTCTTCGCGACCAAGGGCAAGGAAAAGAAGAAGGTCGTGAGCATCGTGCCGGTCGCGGCCTGAGCCTCCCGATCCGCCGCGGGGGCACCCCTCGATGAAAAGATCCCGGCGCCCATGCCGGGATTTTTTTGCCTATCGCCGCTCGAGCCACCAGAGCATCGCAATGGTGAGCGCAACGAACACCACGAGCGGGAAAGCCGCCGAGAAGAGCGCCGGCCAGTCGTTCAACACGCCGAGGTTCGAGAACACGCGCCCGATCATGAAGAACATGAGTCCCAGCATCGTCCCCGCGAAGATCCGGAAGCCGATGCCACCCTGCCGTCGCTGGAAATACGAAAACGGCAGCGCCACGATCATCATGACGAGTACGGCGGCGGGGTAGAACACCTTGTTCCAGAACGCGATCTCGAAGCGCGTTGTTTTCTGGGTGTTGGCGCGGAGGACCCGCATGTTTTCCCACAGCGTGTTGAGCTCGAGCTTCTCGGGTGCCACCTGGTATACCGTCAGCAAGGACGGCCGCAGGACGGTATCCCACTGGTAGGTGTCGACGTCCGTCACGGTGGTTCCGGTCAGGGCGATGTCGGCGTTGCGTACCGACTTGAGGCGCCACTGCCCGTTGCCCGAGAACGTGCCCGATTCCGCCGTGCGCACGTTCCGCAGCCGGAAGTCGTGGTCGAACTCGTAGATGCTGACCCCGACGAGCGTGAGGTCGTTCAGCACGCTGCGGATGTTGACGAAAGTCTGGTCCTGCTTGAACCAGAATCCCGACCGGAACTGCTGGGCCACCACGCGCGACGTGTCGCCAAGCGCCTGCGCGCGAACCCGCTGCGACAGCAGGGCGGCTTGCGGTGCGACGAACTCGCCTGCCAGGAAAGTTACGAGCGAGAGCGGGATCCCGATGCGCACCAGCGACCACCCGATCTGCAGCAGCGACGCGCCCGATACGCGCATCACGGTGTACTCGGAGCTCGCGACGAGTTGCGCGAGGGCGAACAGCGTGCCGATCAGCGTCGAAACGGGAAAGAGCTCGTACATGCGCGACGGGAGCTGCAGGCCGACGAACAGCAACGCCGACGTGATCGTGTATCCGCCGCGGCCGACGCTGCCGAGCTCGTGGATCAGGTCGAAGAACGCGAACAGCATCACGAGCGCGCTGAAGATCAACATGATCGCGGCGAGCACCTCGTGGCCGATGTAGCGGGTGAGCGTCTTCATCGCGCGTCCGCCTTCGTCCACTGCGGGCGGCGAAACATTCCGAACAGCGAGAGCTGGTGGCCGTAAAGCAGCAGGACAAGGCCGATTGCGATCGCGTGCGGCAATGCCAAGCCCGGCAGGAATCCGAGCTTGCCCTGCGCGATGAAGCTCTGCACGATATTGAGGCAGTTGCTGTAAAGCATGTACAGGAAGGCGGCGGAAATGAGATTGAACGTGGTGCCGATCCTCGGATTCACATAGGCGAGCGGCACCGCGAGCAATGTCAACACCACCGACGCGATGGGAACCGAGAGCCGCCAGAACAACTCAGCGCGTTCGAGCGGCCCGTCGAGGGCGATGAGCGTGGCCGTGGGGATCGCCTTGGTCGACGTCGGCAGCGCCCGCAGCTCGGCGGGCTCGATCCGGCGGCCGAGCCGCCCGAACTCGACGATGCGGTATTCGGTGGTGCCCGCCTTGCCTTCGTACCGGCGCCCGTCGTCCAGCACGATGAACCGGTCGCCGTTGGCGGCCACGTGGAGCGAACCCGATCGCGCCACCGTGGTGGCCTCCTTGCCGTCCTCGACGGAGTGCAGGAAGACGTTGCGAATGGTGCCGTTCAGAGTATTGATGCTTTCAACGAAAACGACCAGATTGGCGCGGCGAAACTCGCGGAAGAGCCCGGGCGTAATCAACGCGATCTCGTCGCGTGCTTCGAGCTGGCGCTGGTACTCGAGTTTGCGCTGCTCCGCCCATGGGGACAGAAACAGCGACAACACGAGAATCGCCAGGAAAAAGGGCGCCGCGAACCACAATATGGGACGCAGGCAGTCGGCCAGGCCCACGCCGGACGAGAACCAGACGATCATCTCGCTGTCGCGATACCAGCGCACGAGCGTCAGCAGAACCGTAATGTAAACCGTGACGGAAACGAGAATGTTGAAGTAAAACAGCGCGTTGAATCCAAGCAACGCGAGGAGCCCCTCCGGGGCGACGACGCCGCCCGCGGCGGCCGCCAGCAGGCGCAGCACAAGATTGGTGAACAGGATTCCGAGCAGGACGACGAACAGGCCGACGGCCGTTAACGTCATCTCTCGCACCAGGCTGCGCCGGAAGATCATGACGCGGGGAGAATTTTGACTTTTTTGGGCCCTTTTGCCAATAATGCGGTCTATTCCGCGTTACGACAAAGAAACCCAACAGTTGGAGGCTCGGGACGGCGATGGAATTTACCATAAAAAGCGGCAGTCCGGAAAAACAGCGGAGCGCCTGCGTGGTCGTCGGCGTCTTCGACAACCGCAAGCTGTCATTGTCAGCGGAGTTGATCGACCGCGCGTCGAACGGATATGTGAGCGAAATCATCCGCCGCGGCGACATGGAGGGCAAACTCGGGGCAACGCTTCTTCTGCACAACGTCCGCGGCACGCTTGCCGATCGTGTCCTCCTGCTCGGTTTGGGCAAGGAAAGGGACTTTCGCGACAAGGAGTTCCGCTCCGCGATCAAGTCCGTGGTCAAGCTCCTGAACGAGACGGGCTCCTACGAGGCGGTCGTCTACATCACCGAGGAAAAGGTCAAGCGGCGCGAAGTCGCTTGGCGCATCGAGCACGCGGTGGTGGTCGCCATGGAGGCGGTCTACCGCTTCGACCAGATGAAGAGCGAGAAATCCGAGGTGCGCCGGCCACTGCGCAAGCTCACCTTGTCCGTCCCGCAGCGATCGGACCTCACCGCCGGCGAGGTGGCCGCGGCGCGCGGCCTCGCGATAGCGCACGGGATGGACCTCGCCCGCGACCTCGGCAACCTGCCCGGCAATGTGTGCACCCCGACGTACCTCGGCCAGCGCGCGCTCGCCATGGCCGAGGAATTTCCGGACGTCAAGGTGACGGTCATGGAACGCAAGGAAATCGAGGCGCTCGGCATGGGCTCGTTCCTCTCGGTCACCAACGGCAGCTACGAGCCGCCCCGGTTCATTGCGTTCGAGTATCACGGCAGCCCGAAGAAGCAGAGGCCCGTCGTGCTGGTCGGCAAGGGCATCACCTTCGACACCGGCGGCATTTCCATCAAGCCCGCGGGCGACATGGATCAGATGAAGTTCGACATGTGCGGTGCCGCCAGCGTGTTCGGCGTGCTCCGCGCGATCGCCGAGTTGAAGGCCAAGGTGAACGTGATCGGTCTCGTGGCCGCTTGCGAGAACATGCCCTCCGGTCGCGCCACGAAACCGGGCGACGTGGTGACCAGCATGTCCGGACAGACGATCGAGATCCTCAATACCGACGCCGAGGGACGCCTGATCCTGTGCGACGCGCTGACCTACGCCGAGCGCTACGAGCCCGAGGCCGTCGTCGACATCGCCACCTTGACCGGCGCGATGGTGATCAGCCTCGGGCACGTCGCCTGCGGCATTTTCAGCAACAACGATACGCTCGCGCGCAATCTGCTCGCGGCCGGCGACGAGTCGTACGATCGTGCCTGGCAGCTGCCGCTGTGGGACGATTATCAGGAGGCGCTCGAAAGCAATTTCGCGGACTTCGCCAACGTGGGCGGACGCGCGGGCGGCAGCATTACGGCCGCATGCTTTCTGTCGCGGTTCGCGAAGAAGTTCGACTGGGCGCATCTCGACATCGCCGGCGTCGCGTGGAAGGACGGCAAGGCGAAGGGCGCGACGGGCCGTCCAGTGCCACTCCTCACGACCTGGCTCCTCGCGCAGGAGCAGAACGCGTGAGTGCGATGGGCTGTTCCCGAGCGCGCAACTGCACGCTGCCTCGGGGCGCTTGGGGGTCGTCATGAAAACCACCGGCGCCAATGGCTGAATTTCGTCCGGGACGATGACGACGATCGACTTCTATACGCACTGCGCCGACCGCTTCGAAGTGGCCTCGAAGCTCGTCGCCAAGGCCTGGGCGCAACATGGCACCGTACGGGTGTTGACGGATAGCGCCCGTGCCACCGACGAATTCGGAAAGTATCTCTGGCTGTGGCCGGCCACGGGTTTCCTGCCGCATTGTCAGCTCGGAAGCCCACTGGCGGCGGAAACGCCGATTGTCGTCGACCATGCGCTCGACCACGAGGGACCCGCTGCGGTGCTCGTCAATCTCAATGCGGTGCCGCCGCCGTTCTTTTCCCGTTTCGAGCGGCTCGCGGAGATCGTGAGCCTGGACGAAGGGGAGATCGCTGCCGGCCGCGAGCGCTGGAAGTTCTACAAGGCGCGCGGCTACGAGATTCGCTCGTTCAACCTCGCGGCGCGACCTTAGCCATGCCCTCGGCGCGCGAGCTCCTGGAGCAGGCCGACGCGCTGATGCGTCGCAATCGCGCCGGTGTGATCGATACCGACATCCCGGAGTTGAGGGATGTGATCGCTATGGTCGCGCTGGCGCCGGCCTCGGCGCCGGTCGTGCTCGACGACGTGCCCGAGCTGACCGAGGCGGTGGAGGAAATCGAAATCGAGTCGATCGTCGAATTGCCGGAGGACATCGACGAATCGTCCGGCTGGCTGCACCACGATCATGGCGGATTGAGCGTCGTCGGCAAGGGGCCGGGCATCGCCGAACTCGCCCCGCCCGCGGTGCCGGGTCCGGTGGGTAAGGAGCTCGCGCGATCGGCGCTCGCGATCGTCGCCAAGGCCCCGGCAGCCGAGTCGCCAGCGCCGATCGCGGCACCGGTCGCGGCACCGGTCGCGGCACCGGTCGTGACGCCAGTCGTGACGCCAGTCGTGACGAGTGTCACGGCGCCGATCACAGCGCCGGTCGCCGCGGCGGTTCCTGTCGCATCGCCCGCGGCGAGCGCAACGCCGGCCGAGCCCCCGCTCCCCGTCGCCGACGATTGGGCCCGCTGGGAAGTCCTTGCCGACGAGATTCGGATGCAGGTGCTGCAGAGGATCGACATCTTCACGGAAACGCGTCTGCGCGATCAGCTGAGCGCAAGGTTGCAGCCGATCGTCGACAAGGCCAGCGCCGAAATGGTTTCGACCATCAACGAACACGTCGGGGGCCTCCTGCGCGCCTACATTGCCGAGGCCATCGAACGCGAGATCGAGAAATGGCGTGGAGCCTCGCGCTAGGGCCAGGCATCGGCATTTCGGTGCGACGGCCGTAACGATCGCGACCCGGGCAGGGACGCCCGATCTGTCGTTGGAGCGACGACGATGATCATCGTGATGGAACGGGAAGCGACGGAGGTGCAGGTTGCGGCCGTGGAGGCGAAGATCCGCACGCACGGCCTCGAAGTGCACGTGTCGCGAGGCACCGAGCGAACGCTGATCGGCGCGATCGGGGACGAGCGCAAGCTCGATCCGGAGATGTTCGAGACGATGGAAGGCGTCGAGAAATCGATGCACATCGTGAAGCCCTACAAGCTCGTCGCACGCGAGTGGCACAAGGCGAACACGGTGATAACGGCCGGCGGCATCCCGATCGGCGGCAAGACGGTGCAGGTGATCGCAGGCCCGTGCTCGGTCGAGACCGATGCCCAGATGCATGCGGCGGCGGCGGGCGTGCGCGCAGGCGGCGCCAGATTGATGCGCGGGGGCGCTTTCAAGCCGCGCACTTCGCCCTACGCGTTCCAGGGCAAGGGCATCGAAGGCCTGAAGCTCCTCAAGGACGCTGCGGCGAGCTGCCGCCTCCCCGTCGTCACCGAGCTCATGGACGTGCGGATGCTCGATGCGTTCCTGGAGCACGGTGTCGACGTGATCCAGATCGGCACGCGCAACATGCAGAACTTCGATCTGCTGAAAGCCGTGGGTCAGGTGACGACGCCGGTCATCCTGAAACGGGGCATGAGCGCGACGATCAGCGAGTGGCTCATGGCCGGCGAATACATCGCCGCCGGTGGCAATCACAACATCATTTTCTGTGAGCGAGGTATTCGCACGTTCGAGACGGCGTACCGCAATGTGCTCGACGTCACGGCGATCGCGGTGATGAAGCGCGAGACGCACCTGCCGGTGATCGTCGATCCCTCGCATGCGGGCGGCAAGGCGTGGATGGTGCCGGCGTTGTCGTGTGCGGCCGTGGCTGCGGGCGCGGACGGGCTCCTGATCGAAATCCATCCGACGCCGAAAGAGGCGTGGTGCGATGCCGATCAGGCCCTCACACCGGACGAGTTCGCCGCGCTGTTCCGCCGGCTCGACGCGGTGGCCCGCGCCGTGGGTCGCGAGCTTTGAGCGGCGGATACCGTCTGAGCGGACGCCGCCATGCCGGCGCGGGCCCCGGAACCGAAGAAGCCGCACGGGGTCCAATGGCTCGTCGCCGTTCACAAGTCGAGCGACCGAGGCGGGTGCCATGAGCGCCGTGCCCACGGCTTGTAAGGTTGACCCGGCGGCCCCGACCAACGTCACCTCTCGTTCCCCGGATAACGTCATGCAACGACGCCAATTTCTTTCCCGCGCGCTTGTCGGCCTCGCGGGCGCCTCGCTCGTGCGACAGGAGAGCCCCGTCAACGCGCAGGTCCCCGCAGCCAACGCACCCGCCCCTAAAATCGACAAGATCGTCAAGACCGAGGAAGAGTGGCGCAAGCTGCTCACGCCGGCGCAATACAACGTGCTGCGCCGGGAAGGCACCGAGGCCCCGTTCTCGAGCCCGCTCAACAACGAAAAGCGCAAGGGCACGTTCCTGTGCATCGCCTGCGATCTGGCGCTCTTCGAGTCCAGGACCAAATACGACAGCGGCACCGGGTGGCCGAGCTTCTACCAGAGCATCGCCGGCAGGGTCGAAACCTCGGTGGACCACAAGCTCATCTACCCGCGCACCGAGTATCACTGCGCCCGCTGCGGCGGACATCATGGGCACGTGTTCGACGACGGGCCAAAACCGACGGGGCTGCGTTATTGCAACAACGGCGTCGCGCTGAAATTCGTGCCTGTCTGAGCGGATGGCGGGGCCCCGGACTGTGCCGCTCGTGGCGCCGAGGGCGTTCAGGTAGCGGTGCGAGATTGCTGGGCCACCCGAATCGTTTGACCTGTGGGCCAGGCGCGGGCGCAGCCACGCGCCTGGCGTTCCCGTGACCACGCAAGCCGAAAACGACGCCAGGGTGTCCGCCGCGCAGGGCGCAATCGATGCGCTGGCGGCTTTCGTCGCGGCGACCGTACCGCCGCAGACGATCACGGCATTCACCGCATCGCCGACATCGGTTGCGCCTGGAGCGACCGTCACCATCTCCTGGGCAACGGAAAACGCGATCGCGGCGCTGCTCGACGGCGTACCGGTCGGTCCTGCCGGCAGCGTCACGCGCGCCCCGGACGCGAATACGAGCTACACCCTCGTTGTCAAAGGCTCGGCCCCGGATGTCTCGCGGTCGATCTTCGTTGCGGTTCAGGCGTCGCCCCCTCCGGCGACCGGGCTCGCGTCCTTGGCCGCAGGCTCCGCGCGAGCCCTCGGTTCTTGGGTAGGGCCGGGGCGGGGCGCGCACGAACGCACAGACTATTCCGGCATTGCACTCGACGCGGCGCATAACCGCATACTTTTTTTTGGAGGAGGCCACGGCATCGGGCAGTTGACCGACATTCGCGCCTTCGATCTGGCTACCCTGCAATGGTCGAGCCTCTATCCGCAAATCGCATGGGAGGACATGATTGCGGCGAACGTCCTGCCGATCGGGGCATGGAGTGTGCGCGGCAGCGATCCCGTTCCCAGCGGTCGGCATACCTATAACGCCAGCATCGTGCACGACGGGCGGTACTATCTGTTCGTCGAGTTGGGCGGCGTGCAAGACATCAATGGCCCGCTGCCGACCATTGCCTACGATCCCTATTTCTGTTGGTATGATCTTGCGACAGGCAAGTGGTCATGGTCGAAGATGAAGACGCCATGGTTCTACGGCTGCGGCGTTGCTGCGGCCGGGGACAAGGTGCTAATCGTCGCGACCGACAGGCAGTCGAGCAATTGGGGCAATGCTTGGGTCTACGATCCGGCGACCGACACCGCGCTGCGCCTGCCGAAAGTGGCATCGGGTCAACTGTTCCACGGCACCCCATCGCTCGTCTATTTCCCGCCAACGCAGAAGCATTACGCGCTGTTCAACGATGGCGCGGTGCATGAAATCAGTTACGACGCTGCGAACCCGCTGGCCTCGACCAGCGTCAAGCTGACGACAACCGGCGCCTTCGCAAAAGACTACATCGCTTATGCGTATGACCCGGTCAACAATGTCATCGGCGGTTCAATCCACGCCGGCGTCTACACGACGTTTGATCCAGCAACCAAAGCTTGGAAGCAGACGGCCATCACGGTGGAGGCCGGATCGGCAGGGATGCCGGATACGCTGTTCCATTGCTCGACATTCGATCCGGCCAGCGGTTGCTTTATCGCGCTCGGGAAAGGCGGAATTACTTGGGCCTACCGCCCAGAACCTGGAGGCGGCGCATCGGTTGCGCCGCCGCCTGCTCCCGTTCCGGTGACGCCCGAGCGCGTGCAGATGACCGACGCACCTGTGAAGCCGGGCGACCAAGACGGGCCGAATTGGACGTACGCCAATTTGATACTCCGTGCCCCGTGGAAGAATGCCGGCGGCGATTGGCGCGATGCGTCCAACGTGGCGCAGGGGACGAATCACTACGCGCTGTCGCCCATCATTGCCGGAGCCGGCGACGTAACCCTTGAGGTCAAGGCGCTGGTCACGCGGCTGTTGACGGAGAACACGGGCATCTACCTGCGGACAGTGAGCGGGAATGTCAACGTCGCGCAGCCGCGACTGCACATCGACACCGACCGCGGCCCCTTCGATCCGCCCTGCATCGTGGATACCTGGCTGGATCGGTCCTCCGGCGTCCTCGGTGCGAGTACCAAACTCGGGTTCCCCTGCATCATCAAGTTCGAACTATCCGCCGTGGCCGGCACCGTGCAGAGCGCAACGCTGACTCTGAACGTGTCTGGCGTTGCCGGGCAGGCGGTGTTTGCCGCCGATTTCCTTGACCCGCCATCGCTCGCCCTTTCCGGTCCGGTGGCGCAAGGAATCGCGGCGAGCGTAACGAATGATCGCGACCTCGTGTCGCACCGGAAAGTGCTGGAGTACAACAACCTCGTCAGCGTCCAGTACATACGCGACAATTTTCGCGCTTACGCCACGTCAGCCAACCCTGGCCACGGGCGGCCCACCATCGAGCAGGATCTCGAAATCATTGACTGGCCGCAGTACGGGCTAAAGGCGGCGCGAGTATGGGCGATCACGACCAATCAGCGGCTCATCAGTTGGCACCATTGGGCTGAGCCGAAGCAGACCGGACCGTTGGCGCGGCCCTATCAGCGCGACTACGGCGACGGGTATACGCACCTGTTCTTCCGGTTCCTGATGTGCATCGGGGAAGACTTGCAGCTTGGCATGACCGAGCAGGGCATGAAGTTGCCCGGCATGGCCGGAATGTACGAGTGGAGCACGAGCGGGGCCATCACTTTGCCGCCGCCAAGCAGTTTTGCGGTATGGGAAGCTCGCCTGTGGCACACACCTTTATCGGCGGCGCATCCCGGTCGGCACCGATTGGGGACGTACTTCTACGGGGTAGAGGCTCCGGTTGGGAAATACGGGGGGAGCGGCAATCCGGCCGGGCCTCTGTTCACCACGGGCTACCTAAAGGCCGGAACCGTTCACTGCATCGAACAGGAAATCAAACTGAACACAATGGCGGCCAACAGTACCGCCGCGGTCGATGCTGTCCGGCTGCCCGGTGCCGGCGCCGCTGCGGTAGCGGCGGCCGTTGCGGAGGTGACCGCCAACGCCAATCCTGACGGCGAAATGCGGGTGTGGCTCGATGGCGTCAAAGTCTTTGAGCGCACCGACATGCGAATTCGCGGCATCGACAAGGCACGAATTCAGGGCATACCGTTCCTCAACATTTACCACGGCGGCATGGGGAAGCCGAAGGCGCAGTTCCATTACGACATCGGCGGGATTTGCGTAGCGACCGAATACATAGGTCCGCCAAGAGTCATCGCTTAGCCGAACGCCAGGCACACCGAGTCTGGTGCGGTGGCCTCGACCGCGGCCCCATGGCTACGCATGCAGCAAGACGGGCCGATCTCGCGGGACGAGCCGTAGCGTCAAGCGCTTGATCGCGCGGGCCGGGCCGGCGTTTTTCGGCTACACTTCGAAGCTTTCGCAGCCTCGTCCGCGGGCTGCACGAGGCGTCATGGAACTCGCCAAAAGCTTCGAACCGCACGCCATCGAGGCGAAGTGGTATCCCGTCTGGGAATCGCGCGGCGATTTCAAGCCCACTTACGGGGAAGGCGCCCCCGCGTTCTGCATCCAGCTGCCGCCGCCGAATGTCACAGGCACGCTGCACATGGGCCACGCGTTCCAGATGACGCTGATGGACGTGCTGATCCGGTACCACCGGATGCGCGGCGACAACACGCTCTGGCAGCTCGGCACCGACCATGCCGGCATCGCGACGCAGATCGTCGTCGAGCAGCAACTGAAGGCGCAGGGCGAGTCGCGGCGCGACCTCGGACGCGAGAAGTTCGTCGAGCGCGTCTGGGCGTGGAAAGATGCGTCCGGTTCGACGATCACGAATCAGATGCGCCGGCTGGGCACGTCCGGCGACTGGACCCGCGAGCGCTTCACGATGGACGCCGGGCTCTCCGCCGCCGTGCTGGAGACATTCGTCCGCCTGTACGACGATGGCCTCATCTATCGCGGCAAGCGACTCGTCAATTGGGATCCGACGCTCGGTACGGCGGTGTCCGATCTCGAAGTCGAGAACGAGGAGGAGCAGGGCAGGATCTGGGAGATCCGCTATCCGCGGGCTGGCGGCGGCAGCGACGGCGGCGGCGACATCGTGGTCGCCACGACCCGGCCCGAGACGATGCTGGGCGACGTCGCCGTGGCGGTGAATCCCGACGATGAGCGCTACGGGGCGCTGGTCGGGCAAGCGGTCCTGCTGCCGCTCACGGGCCGCACGATTCCCATCATCGCCGACGCGTACGTGGACAGGACGTTCGGTACCGGCTGCGTCAAGATCACGCCGGCGCACGACTTCAACGACTGGCAGATCGGCCAGCGCCACGGTCTCGCGCCGATCGCCATCCTGAATCTCGACGCCACGATCAATGCCAACGCGCCGGAGAAGTACCGCGGCCTCGACCGCTATGCGGCACGCAAGGCGGTGCTGGCGGATCTCGCCGCGCTGGGACTGATCGTGAGCGAGAAGGCGCATCGGATGGTCGTGCCGCGCTGCGGTCGCACCGGCGAGATCGTCGAGCCGATGCTGACGGACCAGTGGTTCGTCGCGATGACAACGCCGGCACCGTCGGACCATCCGCATTTTCCCGGCCGCACGATCCAGGATCTCTGCCTTGCGGCGGTAGGCGACGGCATCGTCGATCGGGGTACCGGCGAGCGCGAGCGTGTGCGGTTCGTGCCCGACCAGTGGCTGTCGACGTATCTGCACTGGATCAACAACATCCAGGACTGGTGCATCTCGCGCCAGCTGTGGTGGGGCCATCGGATCCCCGCTTGGTACGACGACGAGGGCAATGTCTACGTCGCCAGGAGCGAAGGCGCGGCGCGTGCGCAGGCCGTCGCGAGGCTCGGCCGGGAGCCGGCGACATTCGTCCAGGACGACGACGTGCTCGACACCTGGTTCTCGTCGGCGCTCTGGTGCCACTCGACGCTGGGCTGGCCGGAGGACACGCGCGAGCTCGCGACGTTCCTGCCGTCCTCGGTGATGGTCACGGGCTTCGACATCATCTTCTTCTGGGTCGCGCGGATGATCATGACGACGACCTATTTCACCGGGAAGGTGCCGTTTCGCGACGTCTACATCAATGCCCTCGTGCGCGACGAGGAAGGGCAGAAGATGTCGAAGTCGAAGGGCAACGTGCTCGACCCGCTCGACTTGATCGACGGCGTCACGCTGGACACCCTCGTCGCAAAGCGCACGGCCAACCTGCTCGACCCGCGGCAGGCGGAGTCGATCGCGAAGCGGACGCGGAAGCAGTTTCCGAACGGCATTCCGAGCTTCGGCGCCGACGCGCTGCGATTCACCTTCGCGAGTCTTGCGACTTACGGCCGCACGCTCAATTTCGATCTCGCGCGCTGCGATGGTTACCGCAACTTCTGCAACAAGCTCTGGAACGCGACGCGATTCGTGCTGATGAATGTGGAAGGCCAGGATTGCGGACTCGACCCTGCCGCGTTTCGGGCGCTGTCGTTCGTCGATCGGTGGCTCCTGGGACGGTTGCAGCATGCGAAGCACGACATTACCGAGAACCTCGCCCTGTATCGCTTCGATCTCGCGGCCCGGGCCCTCTACGAGTTCGTATGGGACGAGTACTGCGATTGGTACCTCGAGTGCGCGAAAGTGCAGCTGCAGGCGGCCGCGGCGACCGACGACCCGGCCGCGGCGCGCGGCACGCGCTCGGTGCTCGTGCGCGAGCTGGAGGCCACCCTGCGGCTCGCCCACCCGTTCATGCCGTTCATCACCGAGGAACTGTGGCAGACGGTGGCGCCGCTGGCCGGCAAGGCGGGAGCAACGATCTCCTCGCGGCCGTTCCCCAAGGCGAACTTCGACAACGTCGACCCCGCCGCAGACCGCGACATGGCGCTGTTGCGTGATCTCGTCGGTGCCTGCCGGGCGCTGCGGAGCGAGATGGGACTGTCCCCGGCGCAGCGCGTGCCGCTGCTGGTCGCGGGAGATCCGGACCTGCTCCTGCACTTCGCGCCTTACCTGCCAGCGCTCGCGAAGGTCTCCGTGGTCAACATCGTCGACGACCTGCCGGTCACGGATGCGCCGATCGAGGTCGTCGGCGATACGCGCCTGATGCTCCACATCGAAGTGAACGTCGCCGCCGAGCGCGAAAGGCTATCGAAGGAGATCGCGCGGCTCGAGACGGAGATCGGCCGTGTCTCGACGAAGCTCGCGAACGAGACCTTCGTGGCCCGCGCCCCCGCGCAGGTCGTCGAACAGGAACGCACGCGACTCGCGAGTCTGCGTGCGACACTCGACCAGCTGAAAGCCCAACTCGCGCGACTCTCGGCTTGAGTCGTTCGGGGCGCCGTCGCGGCGACTCCGGCCACTTGCCGCTCCGCGCCACCGGCTCATGAAGATGGCGCTCCCCAGAACCTTTCGCGCGCTGCGGCACCGCAACTTCCGGTTGTTCTTCATCGGACAGGGGCTATCGGTGATGGGCACCTGGCTGCAGCAAGTGGCCATGGGCTGGCTCACCTACCGGATTTCCGGTTCGGTCTGGCTCCTCGGTGTCGTCGCGTTCTGTGGCAGCGCGGGCATTCTGCTGCTGGGTACGTTCGCCGGCGTCGTCGCCGACCATGTCCGTAGACGCAACGCGTTGCGCGTCACGCAAACGCTGTGCCTGCTCCAGGCCGTGATCCTTGCGGGCCTCACGTGGTCCGGGCACATCGCCGTCTGGCACCTGGTCGCGCTCTCGCTCTGGCTGGGGGTCGTCCACGCCTTCGACGTGCCGCTGCGCCAGACACTGTGGGTGCATCTCGTCGAGGACCGCGCCGACCTGCCGAATGTCATCGCGCTCAATTCGCTGCTCGTCTATTCGGCACGGATGATTGGCCCCGCGGTGGCAGGACTGCTGCTCGCGGTCGTCAGCGAAGCCGTGTGCTTTGCGCTCAATGCGCTGTCGTTCGTGGCGGTGATCATTGCGATCGGCCGCATGCGGTGGCAACACGAGCCCGGACCCGCGCCGTGGGAGGGCGCCTTCTGGGCAAAGTGGGTCGAGGGCTATCGCTTCGCTTCCGGCTTCGCGCCGGTACGCGCGATGCTGCTGCTCGTCGCCGTGCTGTCGTGGACGGTGAGCCCCTATTCGTCGCTGATGCCGGTCTACGCGAAGGACATCTACGGCGGAGGACCGCAGGTGCTCGGGTTCCTGCTCGCCGCGGCCGGCGCGGGCGCGCTTGCGAGCACGCTGTATCTGGCGGGTCGCACCACGATCCGGGGACTCGGGCGCGTCATCGCGGTAGCAGCGGTGGGCAGCGGCGTTGCCCTCGCGGTGTTTGCCTATCTCGCGCTGCTGCCGGTCGCGCTGGGCCTCATGTTCGTGGTCGGCGGCGGCATGGCCCTCGCCGCCTCGTCCGTCAACACGATTCTCCAATCCATCGTCGACGATCCGCTACGCGGGCGCGTGGCGGGGTTTTTCATGCTGGCCTTTCTCGGCATGGCGCCGCTCGGCAACCTCGCGGCTGGCGCGCTGGGGAGCGCATTGGGAGTGCCGGCGACCCTTGCCGTGAATGGCGCCATCGCGACGGTGGCGGCACTTTGGTTCTGGCGCTCGTTGCCGAAGTGGCGCGCGCTGATGCGTCCGACCTACCGTCGCCTCGGCATCATCGCGGACGAATCGTAGGGAGCCGAAACCAGATTCACCGCGACGGCGGGTCCGCGCTCCACGACCGCCGTGCGTGTGGAACGATCTTGCTATGGCGATCCAATTCACCGTGCCGGGTGACTCATGGGAGCGCCGCAGCGACTGGAAATTCACTGGATTGGTGCGACAATACTTGCCCATATGGGTTCGCGTGCACGTAACCCGGCCGAAGCAAGGAGATAGATGCCCCAACTCTCGGAGCTGCTATCCGCCGCCCGACTCGGCGACCGGAAAGCCGCCGGCGAGGCCTTCAGTCTGCTCTACGCGGACCTGCACCGGCTCGCTCGGTCCAAACTGCGACAGCACCAGACGATGACGTTGCTTGACACCACGACGCTGCTGCACGAGTCATACCTGCGTCTGGTGGGTACGCAGCCGCTGCCAGTGTCGGATCGCCACCACTTTTTCGCCTACGCGGCAACCGTGATGCGCTCGGTGATCGTTGATTTTGCACGTGCGCGGCTCGCCGAGCGGCGCGGCGGCGATGCGGATCGAGTCGTGCTGGATTCGGGTATCGCGGGGGAGGTCGCGACGCCGGAAAACGATGTGCTGCGTGTGCATGATGCACTCGAAGTCCTGGCCAAGGCGGACGAGCGATTGGCCCGGGTGGTCGAGCTGCGCTACTTCGGCGGCATGACCGAGGCCGAAGTCGCCTTGGTGCTCGGGACCTCGGAGCGCACCGTCCGGCGCGACTGGGAAAAGGCGCGGCTGCTCCTGTTTGCCGCGCTCGAATGAAGGTGCTGGCCGGTTCTTGAGCGTGGCGACGTACGAAGGCTGTGATGACACCCGAAGTATTGAGCCGCCTATCCGCGTTGCTGGACCAAGCGCTCGATCTCGACGGGCCTTCGCGCGAGGCTTGGCTCGCCATACTGCCGGTCGATGATGCGGAACTCGCGCCGACCCTGAGAAGGCTGCTGGCCCGCCAGGCCGCGAAGGAGACCGGCGACCTCTTCGAGCGACCACCGAGTTTCACCATTCCGGCCGGCGTTGACTGCATCGCCGCGGCGTTCTATCCCGGCGACACCGTTGGCCCGTACCGGTTGCAACGCGAGCTGGGCCATGGCGGCATGGCAGTGGTCTGGCTGGCGACACGCGCCGATGGCGCCTTCCAGCGGCAGGTGGCGCTCAAGCTGCCTCAGGTCTCACGCATGCGTCCCGACCTGGGGGAGCGCTTTGCGCGTGAGCGCGACATTCTGGCCAAGCTCGAGCACCCGAACATAGCGCGGTTCTACGATGCCGGCGTCAGTGCCGATGCAGTGCCTTACCTGGCGATGGAATTCGTCGAAGGTGAACCGCTGACACAGTACTGCGACAAGCACGCACTATCGCTGAGCAAACGGCTTGAAGTGTTTCTGCAGATTCTCGACGCGATGCAGTATGCCCACGCCAATCTGGTAATTCACCGCGACCTGAAACCCTCGAACATCCTGGTCAACGGCAACGGCAATGTTCGCGTGCTCGACTTTGGGATTGCCAAGCTTGTGGACCTCGGTGACCAGCCCGAAGTGACCGCGCTGACGCGGGGTGCGGGGCGGGCGTTGACAATGGCCTACGCCAGCCCTGAGCAGGTCCGCGGTGAGCCCTTGTCGACGGCCAGCGATGTGTATTCGCTTGGGGTAGTTCTGTACGAATTGCTAACCGGCAGTCACCCTTACCGCCTGCCGACCAAGTCTCCGGCGCAACTGGAGGCAGCGATAGTGGGTACCGAACCCACGCATCCGAGCCAGGCGGTAAAGCGCTCCGATGATGCGACGGAACTGGCGCGCTGCCGCAGCAGCACGCCCGCGCGACTGGCCCGCGAACTGGATGGCGACCTTGGTTCCGTACTGCGCAAGGCCTTGGCCAAGGACATCGAACAGCGCTACGACGGATGCGCGGCCCTGCGCGACGACCTGCAGCGCTATCTGCACGGACACCCGGTGAGGGCGCAGCCGGAGTCGATCGTGTATCTGGCGCGCAAGTTCATCGGCCGCAATCGCCTCGCCGTCGTCTCGGTTGGCGGCGTGCTGGTCGCGGTGTTTTTCGGTGCCGGGCTGGCCCTCTGGCAGGCAGGAGTGGCACGCGACCAGGCACGCTTGGCGCGTCACCAGGAGGACAGGGCTCTGGCGGTGCAGGATTTCCTGCTCGGACTGTTTCGCGCCAACGCCGATGCGCAACCTGACCCGGTGAGCGCGCGCGAGACCACGGCGCGACAGCTGCTCGACCTGGGAGCTGCTCGCGTGCGCGAGCAACTCAAGCACTCGCCGGCTGTGCAGGACGCCGTGCTCGGAACGCTCGCCGACCTGTACGCCGACGTCGGACTGGACCAGGAAGCTGCGGACCTCAGTGCTGAGAGCGTAGTGGTCCGCGAGCGTCTGTATGGCCCCGATGATCCGCGAGTGGCTGCCGCGCTGCTCGACTACGCCAAGTCGCTTGGCTCGACGGCAGACGCCGCGCGCGTGCCGGAGTTGCTGCTGCGAGCGCGGCGAATTGCCGAACAAGCATCCGGCGACCAGACCGCGCTGCGTATCAGCATCCTCTTCGGGCAGGCGCAGGCGTACCGCTACGCCGATGTCAGCTTGGCGCTGGACTTCGCCCGCGAGGCACGCAGCTTGATCGACCGAACCGGAGTCGCCCGCGCCGACCTGCGACGATCACTCTACCTCGAAGGCCTAACGCTCGGCTTTCTAGGCGAATGCGCGCAAGCACTGACCACGCTCCAGCAGGCGCATTCGCTGTCGCTTGCCAGCCCTGGTCCCGTGGCGCGATGGCAGATTCCGGAATTCACGGCGATCTCCGCGCAGGCACTTTGCCTCGGCGACTTTGCGCTAGCCGAGTCGTCCCTGATCGAAGCGCTCGAAATATCCCAGCGACTCAATGGCCCCGAGCACATCGATACTGCCCATGTGCTTACGCGGCTGATGCGCGTATACCTCGACACGTCCCGGGCGGCCGAGGCACGGGCGCTCGATGAACGCATGACCGGATTGCTGGGGCAGCGCGTGGTGCAGGAGAATGTCAACCTGAACACGACGCTCTTGCGCAGTTCGGCAATGCATGCGCTGGAAGTGGGCAGCATTGACAAGGCGGAATCGCGTTCGGCCGAACTGGTCCGTCGCCTTCAGGGCTTCGCCGGCCCCAGCGTGGTGCTGGCAGGGGCCTTGCAGCAGCACGCGCGAGCCCTAGCGGCACAAGGACGGATGGTTGAAGCCAGGCGCCGCCTCGATGAAGCGATTGCGATGATGCACGCTGCGCTTGGCCAACACGCCCGCCCCGTGATCTTTGCCTCGATGCAGATCGACTTGGCGGCGCTGCAACTTTGGAACGGGGACGCGGCGGCTGCGCTTAGGGAGCTAGACGCCGTGACGGATGTCCTGCGGGCCGCACCGGCCGAGGCAAGGCCATTGACGCCGCGCCACGACCGGTGGCGAGCCGCCGCGCTGCGCCAGGCCGGTCGGGCCGAAGAGGCGGTCGGCGCGGCTCAGACGGGGTTGGACGCGCTTCGAACAAACTTTCGTCCTGTGGATCTGCCCCGCCTCCAAGCGGACCTGCTGCTCGAACAGGGACTTGCATTCCATGAGGCGCAGCAGTTCGCGCGGTCCCACGAGAGCCTTACTCGCGCAATGCTAATTCGCCACGCCAACGACGATGAAGCGAGCGCATGGCGGGCGCGCGTCGAGATTGCGCTGGCTGAAACCACGCTGGCGCTTGGCGATCGACGTACGGCGCAACGTTTCGGCCTCCGTGGCTCATGGGCGTCTGGCCCAGCACCCCACGCTGGCGCCTTTCTTCATGGACCCGGCACGACACATCACCCTACGGCTCGCGGCCGGGCGCTGAGGCTGCAGAATCTCAGCCCGCGGGGGCGAAGTCCGGTGAATCGCAGCGGGTGAGTCCCCGCGTCGCCTGTCGCGACCCGAGATGATGCGCGGAGTGCGACGGACCAATGTCCGGAATCGGCAGACCATTACGTATTAACACCTTCGGCCACTTGCTGCTGTGCAGGTAGCTGCACAGGAACGCAGGGGATCGATGTCCGATATTCCTCGCGGTCCGCGTATTTACAGGTAAGCCGGGAATTCATCGATGCTTGGCATCGAGAGTGCGGCAGACCCGCACCTCGCGAAGTGGTGTTCATGTCCGCGCCCAGAGCGCGATCCGGCTCGCCGGACCCGGCCACTACGAGTGCGGAGTCTTCATCCGGTCGGAGACATGCTCATGCGATCAGCGTTCATTGGCATCTTGGCCGTCATCTCGTTGACCGCCGTCCCGGTACTTGCCGCGGAAGATCTTGACCGCGCGATCGCCGCGATCGAGGCCTACGACTATCCCCGCGCGCTGCCGCCGTTGCGCGAGGCAGCCGGGCGCGGCGACCGCCGTGCGCAGCGATTGTTCGGCCTCATGCTGCTCCACGGCGAGCAACTCTACCGGGGTGTCAGCGCCGATCCGGCGGAGGCGATGGCCTGGCTCCGCAAAGCATCCGCACAGGGGGACGAGCAGGCCGCCTGGGTTGTGGCGCGCATCGAGCGTAGCCGGGTCGCAACAACCGCCACGCGTTGAGCCTGGCATGCCGGCCACCCGGCCAACTCGCAATTCGTTTTGTCGCAACCGCGCAGTCCAAGCGCCGCATAGGAGATGACGATGAACAGATTCGAGGGCATCGAATGGTTGAACGATGATCAGGCCGGGGCTCGCGAGGCTCGCATGAACATCTGTCCCGCACTTTGGCTGGCTGTTGCCTTTGCCATCGCGGGACCAGCGCATGCCCAAGGGTGTTCGGGGGCGGCGGCGGTGGCGCCGACGCGACCGGCAACGAATGCAGCGATTCCGCAACCGTCCTTCTGTATGCCGCCAGATACGATGCCGCGGCACCGCTGCCCTTGGCACGGACCGGAAAGATCGTGCCAGCAAGGGCCGCCATCGTTAGCGCAGCGCCGACCTCAAGGAGGTCCGTTGCTGCCAACGCTCCGAAACCGGTTGCGCCGGGGCTGCACCGGCTCGCCAACACGGCGACCCCAATCGCCAATCCCGTGCAAACCTCAACCGTGGGCAGTGGGCACTCGACCCCCTGTTCCGGTGGAGCGTATGGCGGGATGGACCTGACCGGCAACCAATGTGGCGAGTACCCGGTGCCCGACCGGAGCGCATCTCCCGTCTACGCGTCGAGACGGTAGTTCAAAACACCCGAGAAGGTTACCTCCACGCGTCGGCGGGCGGACAAATCGCGTTTGCCGGCGCGCCTTTCTCTCTTTTGGAGCAAACCCTCATGCCCAGGACGCTCGAACTACCGCATACCTTCTTCGACTTTGTCGCCGGTGTGACAGGAGCCATCCGTACCGTTGCGCGCGGACTCGGACTGCTGGCTCGCGAGCACTCCCTGGCCGAAGTCGCCGTAGCGAAATCCGGATTGTTCCGCCAGCGGCGTTCGGAGCTTCGTGCGCTGTACCTGGCGCCCCGGCGTGAAACCGGAACTGGGAGCGAGGAAAACGAGCCGGTTCGTGATCCGCCATCGAAGGGGTAATACAGGGCGACCGTCAGCCGGGTGACCCGACGATGCATCCGGTGACCTCCTCGCGATCGTGGTACAGCTGGCGCACCACGAGGGTATGCTTCACGCGCACCTTCGCGAGCGCGTCGACGATGATCGTCTCGCAGCGGCGCACCTCGTCGTAGCGCTTCTTCATCGGGAGCTTGAGGTTGAAGATGGCGTTGCGTGCGTGTCCTTCGCCGATCCAGCGGGCGACGAGCGCCGCGATCCGCGACGGCTGTTCGACGATGTCGCACACCATCCATTCGACCGGACGCTTGGGCAGATACGAGAGGCCATCGGTGCGCAGGTGGGTGACGAGCGGATCGTCGAGGACTTCGCCTTTCAGCGGACCGTTGTCGACCGCGGTGACGCGCAAGCCGCGGCGCGCGAGCTGCCACGTCCAGCCGCCCGGCGCCGCCCCGAGATCGACGGCACGCATCCCGGCGCGCAGCAGATCCGATTCGCGCTCGCCCAGGAAGGTGACGATGGCTTCCGCAAGCTTCAGCGTCGAGCGCGACGGTGCGCCGCCGGGCATCCGCAGTCGGGGTATCCCCATGGGCCACGGACTTGCCCATGGTGCGACGCTCGCCCCCACGTAGGCGTGCGCGCCGTCAACGAAGAGCGCGTGCAGATGGGCGCCGCGGTGCAGCGGATTCCTTTCGGAGCCGCAGGACACGCCGCGCTCGCGCAGCGCGACAGCAAGACGCTGCGCGAGCGCCCGGGTCGAGCCCCGACAGTTCCTTGCCGGAGTTGGTATCCGGTGTCTCGAGCCGGAGCGAGCCGAAGGTCATGGGTGCGGCATCGTTGGTCGAGAATCCGGACACCGGGAGGTCGACGAGAATTTCCGCGAACAGCCGAGCCAGCGGTGCGACGCGATCGGGCCGGCTGCCCGCTGCGGCCGCATCGATCAACCGGTGCGGTCCGCTACCGAAGAAGAGCGAACGCACAAAGATGGGTGGCGAGCGCACGAAGGCGCCCGACCACGACGGAGCATCGAATCGATGCAGGTGCCCGACGACATAGCCGTGGCCCGCTTTGCGCTTCGACATCGATTCCGGCGCCGGCCGAGGCAGCAAGCCGGCCGAGATCGGCCGCAGCCTCGGGCTCGAACCCTGCGCGGCAATGTGCGACGAGCAGGAGGCTTCAGGTCAGACTTTTTCGGGCTCGTTGCGCGTTGCGAGACTTCATCAGGAGCGCCGGCACTGGGCGACCATGGCCGAAGCCGCGGCGCTTCGGCAGCCCCCCGGACGACGTGGGGGGGCGAGTCGGCGGTGTCGTTGCCGGGCTTGGGTGACGGGGGGCTGGTCCGGGTTCAACGCATACGCGCGCTCGCGCTCGATCCGCGGATCCTCCCGCGGCGGTCGCGTCGGGCGCTCGTCACCCGCGTTCGCCCGTGGCGGGCGTGGCGCGCGATGTTCGGCGGCGTGGGCGCGGGGCGGGCGCTCGGTGTGCCCGCCGCGAGGTGCGCGAGGCGATCGTTCGGCGGCAGTCGGGCGCGTTCCGCGCGGCGCACGATCGGCGCGAACGGACGAAGGATCGAAGCCGTCGGCGGAGACGATCGGCACGGTCTTCTTCAGCAGGCGCTCGATGTCGGCAAGATATTTCTCTTCCTCGGGCGCCACGAACGAAATCGCCTCGCCCGAGGCGCCGGCACGGCCCGTGCGACCGATGCGGTGAATGTAATCCTCGGGCACGTAGGGCAACTCGAAATTGACGACGAGCGGAATATCGTCGATGTCGAGGCCGCGCGCGGCGACGTCGGTGGCGACCAGCACCTGGAGCTTGCCTTCCTTGAACGCCGCGAGCGCCTCCATGCGCGTCTGCTGGCTCTTGTCGCCATGAATCGCGTCGACGATGAGTCCGTCCTTCTCGAGCTGCCGCGCGAGGCGTGAGGTGCCATGCTTCGTGCGCATGAAGCAGAGAACCTGAGTCAGGTTGCGCGACCGTACCAGATGCTCGAGCAGCGCGCGCTTGGCTTCGGCGGGTACCTTGTAGGCGAATTGCGAGACGGTGTCGGCCGCCGTATTGCGCTTGGCGACCTCGATCAACTGCGGCGCGTTCAGCAGCTGGTCGGCGAGCTTCTTGATCTCGCCGTTGAAAGTCGCCGAAAACAGCAGGTTCTGGCGCTTCGCCGTGACCGGCAGGAGCGCCATGATCCGCTTGATGTCCGGGATGAAGCCCATGTCGAGCATCCGGTCGGCCTCGTCCAGCACGAAGATCTCGACCTGGCCAAGGTAGACGCTCTTGTGCTCGATGTGATCGAGGAGGCGTCCCGGTGTCGCAACCAGGATCTCGACGCCGCCGCGCACGATCGGCAGCTGCAGCTTGATGTCGACGCCGCCGTAGACGACAGTCGAGCGCAGATTCGTGTGCTTGCCGTAGGTGCGGAACGATTCCTCGACCTGCACGGCAAGCTCGCGGGTAGGCGTGAGAATCAGCGCGCGCACCGGATGGCGCGCCGGCGAGTGGTTGGTATTGGCGAGAGGCGCCAGCTTCTGCAGGATCGGCAGCGCGAATCCGGCCGTCTTGCCGGTGCCCGTCTGTGCGCCGCCCATGACGTCCTTGCCAGCGAGGATGACGGGGATGGCCTGCACCTGGATCGGCGTAGGCGTGGTGTAGCCGGCTTCTTCCACGGCCCGCAACAATTCGGGTCGCAGTCCGAGCTCGGCAAAGCTCGTTATGCTCATGAAGACTCCTGGTCGCGGCCCATCCCTTGCAGGGATTTCCGGCCCAGGCTGCGGGGTATGGACACGAGACCGGGGCGCCCTGCACGCATTGCGGCCGTGCGCGCCCCGCTTCTGGGTGGGCGGTGACCGGAACGGCCGCCCGAATGGTAATTATAGGCTAAGTTTCGGATTTTGCGAATAAATCGCGGCAGGAAACCGCGCATCCGGGCTATAATTGACGGTTTTCCGACGTGGCCGCGGGATAGGGATGCCCCAGCCGCGCGACCCCGCCGCCAACGAACCGCCGCCATGTCCACGCCGCCCAAGATTCTGCGCAATATCGCCATCATCGCCCACGTCGACCACGGCAAGACGACGCTCGTCGACAAGCTGCTCGTCCAGGCCGGCACCTTCGCCAAGCACCAGCACGTCGGCGAGCGCATGATGGACAGCAACGATCTCGAGCGCGAACGCGGCATCACGATCCTCGCCAAGAACTGCTCGATCCGCTACGGGGACGCTCAAATCAATATCGTCGACACGCCGGGCCACGCGGATTTCGGCGGCGAGGTCGAACGCGTGCTGGGCATGGTCGACGGCGTGCTGCTGCTGGTCGATGCCGTCGAAGGCCCGATGCCGCAAACGCGATTCGTCACGCTGAAGGCGCTGAAGCTCGGCCTCTCGCCGATCGTGGTCGTGAACAAGGTCGATCGTCCCGGCGCGCGGCCGGAGTGGGTGGTCAACCAGACGTTCGAGCTCTTCGACCGCATCGGCGCGACGGAAGACCAGCTCGATTTTCCGGTGGTCTACGCGTCTGCCCTCAACGGCTGGGCGACGCTCGACGTCAACGTCGCGAAAGCGCACGCGGCGCCGGAAGCGGCGGACATGCGCCCGCTGTTCGAGACGATCCTCGCGTACGTCCCGGCGCCCGCAGGGGACCCCGATGGGCCACTGCAGTTCCAGGTGGCCGCGCTCGATTACTCGAGTTACGTCGGGCGCCTCGGCATCGGCCGGATTCGGCGCGGACGCTTGGCCGCGGGACAGGAAGTCGCCGTGCTGAACGGCCCGCCCGCCGAGGGGCAGCAGCCGACCAAGGCCCGCGTGGCGCAGATCTTTGCTTTCGCCGGCATGGAGCGTGTGCCAGTGGACACGGCGCAGGCCGGCGACATCGTGCTCGTCACCGGCATCGACGAGCTCGCGATCGGTACGACGCTCGCGTCCATCGAAGCCCCAGAGGCATTGCCGCCGATCATGGTCGACGAGCCCACGCTGTCGATGTATTTCCAGGTCAACACGTCGCCGCTTGCCGGGCGCGAAGGCAAGTACGTGACCTCGCGCAACCTCCGTGACCGCCTGGCGAAGGAGATGCTGACCAACGTCGCGCTGCGCGTCGACGAGACCGGGGACACCGACTCCTTCCTGGTGTCGGGGCGCGGCGAGCTGCACCTCACGATCCTGATCGAGAACATGCGCCGCGAGGGCTACGAGCTGGCGGTGTCCCGGCCTCGCGTGGTGCTGCGCGAGATCGGAGGCGTCTCCTGCGAGCCGTTCGAGCACCTGTCCGTCGACGTCGAGGAAACGCACCAGGGCGCGGTGATGGAAGCCATCGGTCCGCGTCGCGGCGACCTCACGAACATGGAATCGGACGCACGGGGCCGCGCGCGGCTCGAGTACCGGATTCCGGCGCGCGGGTTGATCGGCTTCCAGGGCGAGTTCATGAACCTGACGCGCGGGACGGGGCTCATGAGCCACGTGTTCGACGGTTATGCTCCCTTGAAGGGCGACGTGCCCGAACGGCGCAACGGCGTGCTCGTCTCCCAGGAAGACGGCGAGGCCGTGGCGTACGCGCTGTGGAAGCTGCAGGAACGGGGACGCATGTTCGTGTCGCCCGGAGACAAGCTGTACGAAGGCATGGTCATCGGCATCCACAGCCGGGACAACGACCTGGTCGTCAACCCGATCAAGGGCAAGCAGCTCACCAACGTCCGGGCGTCGGGCACCGACGAAGCCGTGCGCCTCGTGCCGCCGATCGAGCTCACGCTCGAGTACGCGGTCGAGTTCATCGCCGACGACGAGCTCGTCGAGATCACGCCGAAATCGATACGCATCCGGAAGCGACATCTCAAGGAGCATGAGCGCAAGAAGGCGGGCCGGGAAGCGGCGTAACGCCGGAGCGATTTCCCTGCCGCAAAGCCGACGTCCGCGCGAATCCTCGCGTAGTAAACTCGACGCGCCATGTCGGATGTCCTGACCCTGTTGATACTTGCCGTGCTCGTGGTCGTCGCGGCGCTCGTCGGCATGACGTTCGTTCGCCTGGGCTCGATTGCGGCGTCGCGCGAGGCTGTGGCGAGAGAGAGCGCCGATATCCGCATGCGCCTCGAAGTGCTGAAGGAGACCAGCGCCGATTTCGAGCGCGATCTCAGGCAGGACCTCGCGACCGCGCGCGGGGAGCAGGCGGGCGCAGCGCAGGCGGCGCGCAGCGAGCTCGCCGCGACGCTCGCACGCCAGGCGCAGCTTTTGCAGCAGCAACTGGGCGGCATGGCCGGAACGCAGGCCGACCAGCTGCAGCACTTCGGCGATCGGCTTTCCGAACTCACGAAGACCAACGAGCAGCGGCTCGAAGCCGTCCGGGCCACCGTCGAGCAGCGCCTTGACGTGTTGCGCAACGAGAATGCACAGAAGCTCGATCAGATGCGCGCAACCGTCGACGAAAAATTGCAGACCACGCTCGACGAGCGCCTCGGACAGAGTTTCAAGCAGGTGTCGGATCGGCTCGAGCAGGTGCACAAGGGCCTCGGGGAGATGCAGACGCTGGCGGCAGGCGTCGGCGATCTGCGCCGGGTGCTGACGAACGTGAAGAGCCGCGGCGGCTGGGGCGAGGTGCAGCTCGGCACGCTCCTCGCCGAGCTCCTGACGCCGACGCAGTACGCGCAGAACGTCGCGACGCGCCCGGGCAGCAAGGAGCGCGTCGAGTTCGCGGTGAAGTTCCCAGGTCGCGGCGAGGACGGCGCGCCGTGCTGGTTGCCCATCGACGCCAAGTTTCCGCTCGAGGACTACCAGCGGCTGCAGGACGCGATCGAGAACGCCGACGCCGCCGCCGTCGAGGCGAGCCGCAAGGCGATGGAGACCTTCTTCAAGACGGAAGCGAAGTCCATCCGCGACAAGTACATCGAGCCGCCGCATACGCTCGATTTCGCGATCCTGTTCGTGCCGACCGAAGGGCTCTATGCCGAGGCGGTGTCGCGTCCCGGCCTCGCCGACTCGCTGCAGCGCGACTATCCGGGTGATGCTCGCGGGACCGATGAACCTCCAGGCGATGCTGAACAGCCTGCAGCTCGGCTTCCGCACGCTGGCGATCGAGCAGCGCTCGACCGAAGTGTGGCGCGTGCTGGCGGCGGTCAAGACCGAGTTCGGCAAGTTCGGCGAGATTCTCGCGCGAACGAAGGAGAAGCTCGACCAGGTCGGCCGGACGCTCGACGACGCAGGGCGCAAGAGCACGACGATCGCGCGGAAGCTCCGCGACGTGGAGGCATTGCCCGAAGGCGAGGCCGACCGCCTGCTGACCGGGGAGGAGTCGGGCCGCCTGTTCGAAGGTGACTCCGCGGATCATCCCCGGAAACACCGGCCGTCTAGCGACGCGCGCGATGTGGGGCGCGATCTCCCGATGGCGGCAGCGACGGATCCTGCGTCGCGCCGCGATTCCCGACGCGCTGTGGCGGGAGGCCATCGGCCTGCGCCCGTTTCGTCGCGATCTACGGTCACGCCGAGCAGGAGCGCCTGCGCGAGAAGGTCGTGCTGTTTCTGCACGCCAAGGCAATCGTCGGCGCCCGTGGCCACGAGGTGACGCCGCTGCAGCGCGTGATCATCGCGCTCGAAGCCTGCGTGCTGGTGCTGGAGCTCGACCTGTCGTTCTACGACGGCTTCGAGAACGTGATCGTCTATCCCGGCGAGTTCGTCCCGGATTGGGAGTGGGAGGACGAGGCCGGTGTCGTTCACCGCAACGACGGTCCGCTTGCCGGGGAGGCGATGCCCGGCGGCCCGGTCGTGCTGTCGTGGCCCGATGTCGCCGCCGGCGCCGACTGGGAGGACACCGGGATGAATCTCGTCATCCACGAGTTCGCCCACAAGATCGACATGCGCAACGGCGAAGCCGACGGCTGTCCGCCGCTGCCCGCCGGATTGTCGCGCGCGAGTCTGGAGCGAGACGCTGATGGCGGCGTACGACGACTTCTGCGCGCGGGTCGATCGCGACGAGGACACCGCCATCGATCCGTACGCGGCCGAAAGCCCGGCCGAGTTCTTCGCCGTGCTGTCCGAGGTGTTCTTCGCCGATCCGTTGTTGCTGCAACGCGAGTATCCGCGGATGTACCGGCAATGCGCAGCGTTCTATCGGCAGGATCCGGCGGCCGGAGCCCGCCTCGCGGCCGTCGGCTCTGCAGGTTGAACTTTTCGGCGGGGGGCGTATCCTATGCCGCGACCGGCGTGCCACAAGTCACGGTCGGCGACGATCGTCCCACTTGAAAATCGACCGCGCGGGTGTACGAGCCCATGCAATGAACGAAGGAGACTCCATGATGATCCGCAAGACCGCACTGTTTGTCGCGACGCTGTTCGCCGCCGGCACCGCGTTCGCGTTCCATTGCCCGCAGGACATGAAGAAGATCGACGACGCGATGGCCAAGAATCCCAAGCTCACGGCCGCGCAGACCGACGAGGTCAAGAAGTACCGCGCCGAAGGTGAGACGCTGCACAAGGCCGGCAAGCATCAGGAGTCGGTCGACACGCTGGCCAAGGCGATGAAGATTCTCGACGTCAAGTAATCTCCGCGGTTCGTCCCATCGAAGCCGGCGCGGACACCCGCGCCGGCATTTTTTTGACCCGCTTCCGCCAGTGCGGCAGGGTGGGACCGGCGGTCGATTTGCCGCAGGCTCGTGAAGGCGATATTCGAATGACTCACCGGCGTGCGGCGGCATGGATGGTCGGCGCGTGCTTCCTCTGGAGCACGGCGGGCGTCGTGGTGCGCCTGCTGGAGCATGCCAAGAGCTGGGAAGTCGCGTTCTGGCGCAGCCTGTTCGCGGCGCTGTCGATGGCCGCGATCCTGGCCGTCACGCGGCGGGGCGAAGTCGTGGCGACGGTGCGCGCCGCCGGCTGGCCCGGCATCGTCTCCGGCGCGATGTTCTGCACGATGTTCACGTGCTTCATGCTGGCGATCACGCGCACGACCGTCGCCAACACGCTGGTCGTCAACAGCCTCTTTCCGGTGTTCGCCGCGATCCTTGGGCGCCGTCGTCCTGCGCACGCCGATCCGGGCGTACACGTGGGTCGCCATTGCGGTGGCCGTTGGCGGGATGGCCTGGATGTTCGTCAACGGACTCGGCCCGGGCTTGTCGGGTACGCTGATCGCGTTCGCCATCCCGGTCGCGGCGGCGGTCAACGTCGTGACTTTGCGCAAGTGGGGGAGATCGGTCGACCTGGCGCCCGCCGTGCTACTCGGCGGCGTCTTCTCGGCGCTGATCGCGCTGCCGTTCGCGCTGCCCTTCGAGTCGAGCGCGCACGACCTCGCGTGGCTGGCGGCGCTGGGAATGTTCCAGCTCGCCGTGCCTTGCATGATGCTGGTGGTCGCGAGTCGTCACCTGCCTCCGGCCGAGGTCGCGCTCCTGACGCTGCTCGAAGCCGTGCTCGGACCGATATGGGCGTGGCTCGGCGTCGGGCGAGCGTCCGGCCGCCGCCACGTTGGCCGGGGGCGCGATCGTGCTGCTGGCGATCGCCGGCAACGAGATCATCGCGCTGTACGGGCCGAAGCGGTTCCGGCGCGTTCGCCCGGTCAGGCATTGACGGGCGACGCCGCGACCTCGCGGCACGATCGGCGCAGCTACGCCGGGAGCGGGCCTCAACGCGGACTTCGGCCGGAACGCCTTGCAGACTTCCTCGTTCGTCTCGATGTACGGACCGCCGATGAGGTCGATGCAGTAGGGCACCGCCGGAAAGATCCCGTCGAGCGTTTCCTTGATCGCTTTCGGCTGTCCGGGCAGATTGAGAATCAGCGCGCGGCCGCGAATGACGCCCGACCTGGCGCGACAGGATGGCGGTCGGCACGTACTTCAAGCTCACCTGCCGCATCTGTTCGCCGAAGCCCGGCAGCACCTTGTGCGCGACGGCGAGTGTGGCTTCGGGAGTCACGTCGCGCGGCGCGGGACCGGTGCCCCCGGTCGTCAGCACGAGATGGCAGCCCACGATGTCGATGAGCTCGACGAGCGTGCGCTCGATTTGCGGCTGCAGGTCGGGAATGAGCCGGGCCTCCATCCGCCACGGCGATCGCAGCGCCGCCGTGAACCAGTCGTGGAGGCCCGGGATGCCCTTGTCCTCGTACACGCCGGACGACGCCCGATCGGAAATCGAGACGAGGCCGATCAGCAGCGATTCCATGGCGATTCTCTTCCTCGGCGAATTCGAAGATGCGGTCGATGCCTCAACCCGGCTCGGGGTCGAGCGCCTTCAGCTCGCGAAAGAGCTCGCGAAAGGCATGCGGCGGCTGGCCGCGGGCCCGCTCGTCCCGGGCGCGCGCGATCAGCGCGCGAAAGCGCGGACGGTCGAGCCGCGGTCGCGATGGCGGCGAGGAGGTCGAGCGCCGCCGGTTCGGCCAGGAGCCGGTCGCGCCATCGCTCGAGCGCGTGCTGGTGCGCCGCGTCGACCTCGTGGCCGTGCGCCCACAAGTCCAGCCGCCGCCGGATGGGCTCCGGATCGACGTCACGCATGAGCCTGCCGACATACTGGATCTGCCGTTTGCGGCCACCCCAGGCGGTGATCGATCGCGCTTCGACGGATCGCGTCGACCAGGCGGGACGGCAGGGAAACCTCGTCCGCGAGCATGGCAAGGCGCTTCGGATCGAGCGCGATCGAGCACTTCGCCCATGTCCTGCAGCGCATGCATCTCGGCCTTGCGCCGGGTCTTCGAGGGGGGGAACTCGTCCGTCGCGTCGGCCTCCGGATCGGCGGTCCACCTCCGCTGCCGCCATCGGCGGGCGGCGGCGGTCTCGTTCGTCGGGCCGTGGCATCGTTCTGGCGGAAAGTGGTCGGGTCAGGGGCCTGCGGCCGGACATTCGGCTGCGCCCCCTTTGCTATGATAGTCCCGCTCCAGTTCCTCGCCTCACTGCGTCGTGGCGATCCTCCGCAGAGTCTCCTCGATGACTGCTTCCATCCCCTCCGAATCGACCGCGCCTGTCCGGTCTGGCGCACCACGTTCCCGGCGCACGGGGGGCGACGATCGCTTCCCGCTGCCCACCGCCGAAATCGAACGCGTCGCCGCGGTGGTGCTCGCCGCCGCCAAGGCGGGAGGCGCGACGGCGGCGGAGACGGACGTGTCGCAGGGGTCGGCCAGAGCGTCACGGTACGGCGCGGCGAGGTGGAGACCGTCGCCTACAATCGCGACAAGGGGATTGGCGTCACCGTCTATCTCGGCCAGTGTCGCGGCCACGCGAGCACCGCCGACTTCTCGGTGGAAGCCGTGCAGGCCGCCGTCGGCAAGGCGTTGGCCATTGCGCGGTTCACCGCGGCCGACCCCGCTGCCGGCCTTGCCGATCCGGAGCGGCTCGCCCACGAATTCCCCGACCTCGACCTTTACGACCCGTGGGGACTCGCCGTGGACGACGCGGTGGCGCTCGGCTGCGAAACCGAGGCTGCGGCGCTGGCCGTGGATCGTCGCCTCACGAACACCGAGGGCGCGACGGTCGCCTGGAACGAATCGGAATTCGTGTACGCGAACTCGCACGGCTTTGCCGGCGGCTACCGCAGCACTCGGCACCACATCGATTGCGCGGTCATCGGCGATCCCGGCGACGGGGGCGTCATGCAACGCGACTATTGGTATACCGCCGGGCGCGGTGCGTCCGACCTCCGGCCGGCGGCGGAGGTCGGACGCATCGCCGGCGAGCGTACGGTACGACGGCTCGGCGCGCGCAAGCTCGGCACCCTCGAGTGTCCGGTGCTGTTCGAGGCGCCGGAGGCAGCCGACCTCATCGGCTCGTTCGTCGGCGCAGTCTCCGGCGGCGCCCTGTACAGGAAGTCATCGTTCCTGCTCGATTCGCTCGGCAAGCCGGTGTTTTCGGCGAACGTCTCGATTCGCGAGGACCCGCACATCCCGCGCGCCCGCGGCAGCGCACCCTTCGACAACGAAGGGGTGGCGACGGCGCCGCGGGATGTCGTGCGCGACGGCGTCGTGCGCGGCTATTTTCTCGGCAGCTATTCGGCGCGAAAGCTCGGCATGGTCACGACCGGCAACGCCGGCGGCAGCCACAACCTCGTTGTCGCGCACGGCGACGACGACCTGGCCGCACTGATGCGGAGGATGGGTCGCGGGCTCTTCGTCACCGAGCAGCTCGGCCAGGGCGTCAATCCCGTGACGGGCGATTATTCGCGTGGCGCCGCCGGTTTCTGGATCGAAGACGGTGCGATCGCGTACCCGGTGGAAGAGATCACGATCGCCGGCAATCTCAAGGAGATCTATTGCGACATCGTCGCGATCGGACGCGACGTCGATCGGCGCGGGTCGCGGCACACGGGATCCATCCTGGTCGGGCGGATGACCGTCGCCGGGCATTGATGAACGACCTCCACGCCCACTGACCTGTCGCGCATGCTCGAGCCCGCCCTCACCTGGATCCGGTCGCTCAAGGATCCGTTTCGCAACCCCAATGGGGCGGCACAATGGATCGCCGGGTTGCCGACGACGGACGTGATGGCGCTGCAGAAGGAGGCGCTTGAGCTGGTCACGAACTTTCCCGGCAGCCGTCGCATCGTCGGCCCCGCCCAGGCCGAGGCGTTGCTGCGGGTCGATGCGCGCCTGGAGCCCGTCCTCGTGCAGCTTGCCCAGCAGTACGCGACGAACTACCAGAAGAGCACCGAGATGGAGACGCGCCTGTGGCATGCGGTCTTCGACCTGGTCAAGGCATTTGCGGCGGCGTACGGCGCCGTGTTGCGGGCCGGGTACCCGCGCGCGGACCACAAGCGCTGGCAGGCGCTGCTGCCGTCGATTCTGGTTCGCCTCGTCCACTATCGGGGCATCGACGCCAAGTTCCGGCTGTTCCGTTACGGCACCTGGGTGCCCGCCCAGTGGCGCGAATTTCACGAGCTCTACGAGTTCGCGCGCGCGCGCGGCTGGCAGAGGAGCGAGCTCGCCTACGGTGCCGGCATGTTCTCGCGCCCCGGCGTATGCGTCGAGCAGGAATATCTGAAGACGCTACTCCTCATGCGTCTCGATTCGGGCAATTTCACGCCCGACCAGGTCGAATGGGTGGCGCGGCAGCTGGACGGATGGGCGGCGTCGCTGATGCTGGTGCCGCCCCCGGGTTCCGGAGCGAGCTTCTTCATCGATCTGACGAGCTCGCAAGGGTTGCGCCGCCAGGACAAGGCGCCGTCGGGCGATCGGGTGCTCCTGCTCGATGCCGGCCCCATCTACACTCAAATCGTCGAGCGCATGCGCTGGCTGCCCGAACGCGACGACGACAAGCCGCGAGCCGACGATCCGCCGCCGCGTGAGCAGCGGCTGCTGCTGATGCGCTTGGCCTCGCTCTACGGTCCCGAGGCCATCGCGCAATCGCCGCGCGCCACGCGCTTCACGGCGAATGCCGACGTTCGGGTGGTGGTTGGCCTCGCGCCGCTCACGCGCGCGATTGCCGAGATCGAGCGGCTGCCCGACCGCGCCAGGACGCCCGGTGTTGCCGCCAGCTACGACGAAATCACGGACATGGTCAACCCGTCGATGGGCCCGGAAACGGCGATGCGCCGGGTTCGCGGCGTGCTGTGGAAAATGGAAGACCGGAGCGACACGGGGTGCCGTCTCACGGCCCCCGCGAAGGAAGCCCCGGCGAAGCTCGGGGAGATCCTCGCGCTGAAGGAAGGAGATACCTGGGCCCTTGCGGTCGTGCGCCGGATGCAGCGGCACCAGGTCGAGGAGACGACGGTCGGCGTCGAGATCGTGGGCCGGCGGCTCGTGCGGGTGCTGATGCGCAACTGGGTGACGCCCACGGATTCGGGCCGCGGCGGCGCCGACCGGCCGTTCTTCGGCATCTACCTGCCGGCGCATCCGGAAAACCGCCAGATGGCGCAGCGGAGCCTGATCGGTCCGGACGACCGGTTCGTCACGGGCGGCATGGTCGAGCTCGACACGGGCAACGCGCGCTATCTCATCCGCTTCACGCAGACGCTCGAGCGTCAGCCTGGCTGGGCCTGGACCCTGTTTTCGGCGGTGAGGAAGCTCACGCCCTGACCGGGCCGGAACGTGGAAGCCTCGACCGTGCGGCGCGTCTGCGGCGCCGCGCCGAAGCGCGGGAAGTTTGACGAAACCCCACTGGCGACCGGCCCGAATTGGGATAGAATCCACGCCCAGCAAGCGAACGGCGGACCGGGCGTTTCCGGCCCTTGCCGTAACCACGGCCACCTAAAGGCGGGCAGCTTGTCCGAGTCGTCGGCTAGCCCGACTCTATCCCAACAAGGAGAAGTACATGGAACGACGTTCCTTCCTGAAAAATACCGGACTTGCCGGCATTCTGGCGGCAGGCACCGCGCCGGCTTTTGCGCAGACGCCCACGGTCAAGTGGCGTTGCGCTTCGAGTTTCCCCAAATCGCTCGATACCATCTTCGGTGCGGCGGAAACTGCCGCCAAGGCAGTCAGCGACATCACCGGCGGCAAGTTCCAGATCCAGGTGTTCGCGGCGGGCGAGATCGTTCCCGGGCTGCAGGTGGCCGATGCCGTGCAGGCGGGCACCGTGGAGTGCGGCCACACCGCGCCCTACTACTACTTCGGCAAGGACCCGACCTTCGCCTTCGGCACGGCCATTCCGTTCGGGCTCAACCAGCGGCAGTACGACGCCTGGTGGTACATGGGCGGCGGCGAGGCGCTCTACAACGAGTTCACCAAGGATTTCGGAATCGTGTCGATCCTGTGCGGCAACACGGGCGCGCAGATGGGCGGCTGGTTCCGCAAGGAGATCAAGACCATCGCGGACCTCAAGGGTCTCAAGTTCCGCGTCGGCGGATTCGCGGGGCAGGTACTGACGAAGCTCGGCGTCGTGCCGCAGCAGATCGCCGGCGGCGACATCTATCCGTCGCTTGAAAAGGGCACGATCGACGCCGCCGAATGGGTCGGTCCCTACGACGACGAGAAGCTCGGCTTCAACAAGGTCGCCAAGTTCTACTACTACCCGGGCTGGTGGGAAGGCGGTCCCGCGCTGCACTACTTCTGCGGCAACAAGGCCTACGACGCGCTGCCGCCGGAATTCAAGGCGGCGTTGCGCGCCGGCTGCGCCGAGGGCAACACGTGGATGATGGCGAAGTACGACGCGCAGAACCCGGCCGCCTTGCGGCGCCTGGTCGCCGGCGGCACGCAGCTTCGCCCGTTCTCGAAGCCGATCATGGACGCGTGCTACAACGCGGCGATGGAGGTGTACGCGGAGACTGTCGGCGAAGAACGCGAAGTTCAAGAAGGTCTACGACCACTACACGGCCTTCCAGAAGGAACAGGTCCTCTGGTTCCGCGTGACCGAGAACACGTACGACAATTACATGGCCACGGCCGGTCAGGCCGCGCCGGCGAAGAAGTAACGCCGTTCGGCGTTGGCCGAGAGAGCCCCGCCTTGCGCGGGGCTTTTTTTCGATCGCGGCCGGACCCGGCCGCGAGATGCGGTTCCGGCCCTGGCTGTCGCGCTTTCACTTCGCTTTCAGCGCGTCCTCGAGCGATTTGTTGGCCGTCGCGGAGTCGTCTTCCTGCTGCTTCAGCATGTCCTGCAGCGGGTCGCCGCTCTTGCCCGCTTCTCCCTTCGCCCCGGGCTCACCCTTGTCCGTTCCGGGAATCTCGATCACGGGCGGTGTGCCCTGATCGATCGTCGGGAGGTCGATCTGGATCTTGGTCGGGTCGACCGTCGACGCCTCGCCCTTGTAGACCATCACCATCTGCGGGAACGCGATGACGATCCCGATCATGATCACCTGGATGATCACGTAGGGCACGGCGCCCCAGTAGATCTGCATCGTCGTGATCGGCGCGGTGAGCTTGCCGCTGAGCTTGTCGACGTATTCCCTGACCGGCGCGACGCTGCGCAGGTAGAACAGCGCGAAGCCGAACGGCGGGTGCATAAACGAGGTCTGCATGTTGACGGCGAGGAGCACGCCGAACCAGATGATGTCGATGCCGAGCTTTTCCGCCACCGGCCCCAGCAGCGGCACGATGATGAACGCCAGCTCGAAGAAATCGAGGAAGAACGCCAGCAGGAACACGATGATGTTGACGACGATCAGGAAGCCGAGCGCGCCACCTGGCAGGTCCGACAGCAGGTGCTCGACCCACTTGTGGCCGTCGACGCCGTAGAACGTCAGGCTGAATACGCGTGCCCCCACCAGGATGAAGACGACGAACGCCGTCAGCTTGGCCGTCGACTCCATCGCCTGCTTCAGGAGCTTCCAGTCGAGGCGCCGCCGCGCGACGGCCATGATGAGGGCGCCGGATGCGCCCATGGCGCCGCCCTCGGTCGGCGTCGCCACGCCCAGGAATATCGTGCCCAGCACGAGGAAGATGAGCGCGAGCGGCGGGATCAGCACGAACGTCGCCCGCTCGGCGATCTGCGACAGCAGGCCCATTTTGGTCACGCGATTGACTACCGAGGCGAAGAAGGCGACCGCCACCGCGACACTCGCGCAAATCACGATCCGCTCGTCGGTCGCGGCATCGGGCTTGTATCGATTGAAGTAGAGGAACCAGTACGCGGCGCCGGAAGCGATGGCGATGACCGTGAGTATCATCAGCGACGGGGTCCCTGACGAGCCATCCGGCTCGCGGAACGTGCGCGCTTCCTCGGGCAGGGCAGGAACCCATTCCGGCTTGACGAAGGAGGTGATGAGAATGAACATGGCATAGAGCCCCGCGAGCACGATGCCCGGAATGAACGCGCCTGCATACATGTCGCCGACCGACCGGCCGAGCTGGTCGGCCATGATGATGAGGACGAGCGAGGGCGGGATGATCTGCGCGAGCGTGCCCGACGCCGCGATCGTGCCCGAGGCGATCCGTCGGTCGTACCCGTAGCGAAGCATGATCGGCAGCGAGATCAACCCCATCGAGATCACGCTGGCCGCGACGACACCCGTAGTGGCCGCGAGCAGCGCGCCGACGAAGATCACCGCATAGGCGAGACCGCCGCGAATCGGGCCGAAGAGCTGCCCGATCGTGTCGAGCAGGTCTTCGGCCATCCCCGAGCGCTCGAGGATCAGACCCATGAACGTGAAGAACGGGATCGCAAGCAGCGTGTCGTTCGACATCACGCCCCACAGCCGTTCCGGCATGGCGCCGAACAGCGAAGGCTGCAAGAGACCGAGCTCGATCCCGATCAGGCCGAAGACGATGCCGTTGGCCGCAAGGGCGAACGCGACGGGATAACCCAGCAGGAGAAACACGACCAGCGACGCGAACATCAGCGGCGCCATGTTGGCGATCAGGAACTCGGTCATGCCTTTTCGCTCCTCGCCTTGAGGATCGCCTCGGCGAGGGCCTTCTCGGCCTCGGCAGGATCGTGTCTCACGTTCGGGTCGGGTCCCTGCCCGCGCAGGTGAGCGACCAACTTGATCAGCTGCGAAATGCCCTGCAGTGACAGGAGGAAGAACCCCACGGGCACCAGCAGCCGCGCGGGCCAGATGACGAGCCCGCCCGCGTTGCTCGACACTTCGTTGATGTTCCACGAGCGCATGAACACGACCCACGACAGGTACGTGATCACCGTCGCCATCGGCAGCAGGAAAACCACGGTGCCGAACACGTCGATCCAGGTCTGCGTGCGGTTCGACAACCGCCCGGCGACGACATCGATCCTGATGTGCTCGTTGCGCAGGAGCGTGTAGGGCGAACAGAGCAGGAAGATCGCCGAGAACATGTACCACTGCGTTTCCAGGAAGGCATTCGAGCTCACGTCGAACGCCTTGCGGATGATCGCGTTGGCGGCGCTGACGACCACCGCGGCGAGCACCAGCCAGATGAGCCCGCGGCCGATGCGCGTGTTGAGTCCGTCGATCGCGCGGGAAATGCTGAGCAAGGCCTTCATGGAACCTCCGATCCGAAGTCGGGCGCGCACGCCGGCCGCATCCCGCGCGATCGCGGTGCCGTGGCGACAGGCCCGGGAATTATATGCGGATTGGTCGGCGTTGGCGTAGAGGGGATCGGCAGGCCGCCCCCAGGGGCAAGCCCCCGCGACGGACATCGCGGCGATGCTAGAATCAACGTCTTTGCCAAGATCAGCGGCCGCCATGCTTCATCGTTCGCACACCGTCGCGCAGGACGACCCCGACGTCTGGGCTGCCATTGCTGCCGAGAACCGGCGGCAGGAAGATCACATCGAGCTTATCGCGTCCGAAAACTACGCAAGCCCGGCGGTGCTGGCGGCGCAGGGTTCCCAGCTCACCAACAAATACGCGGAGGGCTATCCGGGCAGGCGTTACTACGGCGGCTGCGAATTTGTCGACGTCGTCGAGCAGCTGGCGATCGACCGGGCGAAAAAGCTCTTCCATGCCGACTTTGCCAACGTCCAGCCGCATTCCGGGGCCCAGGCCAACCAGGCTGTGTTCATTGCCGCGCTGAAACCGGGCGACACGATCCTCGGGATGAGCCTGCCGCACGGGGGCCACCTGACGCACGGCTCTCCGGTCAATCTCAGCGGCCGGTGGTTCCACGTCGTCGCCTACGGCGTCCATCCCGAGACCGAGCTCATCGACTACGCCGCCGCGGAGCGGCTGGCGCAGCAGCACAAGCCGAAGCTCATCATCGCCGGTGCGTCGGCCTATTCGCGGGTGATCGACTGGAAACGCTTTCGCGCGATCGCGGACGGCGTGGGCGCGCGTCTGCTGGTGGACATGGCGCACTACGCCGGCCTGGTCGCCGCGGGCGTGTATCCGTCGCCCGTGGGGGTCGCCGATTTCGTGACCACCACGACGCACAAGACGCTGCGCGGGCCGCGCGGCGGCCTCGTTCTCGGCAATGCCGAAGTCGAGAAGGTCGTCAATTCGGCGGTGTTTCCCGGATTGCAGGGCGGGCCGCTGATGCATGTGATCGCGGCGAAGGCCGTCGCGCTCGGCGAGGCGCTCGGGAAGGACTTCCGCCGCTATCAGCAGCAGGTGCTCGACAACGCCCGCGTGCTCGCCAACGTGCTGCAGGAACGCGGGCTGCGCATCGTGTCCGGCGGCACCGACAGCCACATGTTCCTGGTCGACCTCCGCGCCAAGAGGATCACCGGCAAGGATGCCGAGGCCGTGCTTTCGGCAGCCCACATCACCTGCAACAAGAACGCGATTCCCAACGATCCGGAGAAGCCCTTCGTCACCTCCGGCATCAGGCTCGGCAGCCCGGCGATCACCACGCGAGGGTTCACCGAGCTCGAAAGCGAAGAGCTCGCGCACCTCATCGCCGACGTGCTCGACGCGCCGGGCGACGAAACCACCCTGGCCCACGTGCGCGCCAGCGTTCGCGCGCTGACGCACAAGTTTCCGGTCTACGGATGAGCTGACCGACAGCCATGAAGTGCCCCTTCTGCGGCAACACCGATACTCAGGTCATCGACTCGCGCGTGTCGGAGCCGGGAGGCTCGATTCGCCGCCGCCGGCGTTGCACGAGCTGCACGAAGCGGTTCACCACCTACGAGACCGTCGAGCTGCGCCTGCCGCAGGTCGTGAAGACGAACGGCACGCGGTCCGACTTCGACGTGCTGAAAGTGCGCAACGGATTCCAGCGCGCGTTGCACAAGCGCCCGGTGCCGACGGAATTCGTCGACCAGGCCGTGGATCGCGTCATCGCACGGGTGCTGGCTCTGGGCGAGCGCGAAATACCCTCGCGCCAGGTCGGCGAGATGGTGATGCAGGAGCTCTACGTGCTCGACAAGGTCGCCTACATCCGCTTCGCCTCCGTCTATCGCAGCTTCCAGGACGTGTCCGACTTCCGGGACGCTCTCAAGGAAGTCGAGGCGCCCGGCAAGCGCCCGCGCAAGTAGTCCCGGATTCGCGAAAAAGTGGAGTCCGACACCGTTCTCGGCAGATCGCTTGCCCTTCGATGAGGGCGCAAGAGAGTCGTGTCTGACTCCACTTACTCCGATGCCGACCGCAGCCACATGGCGCAGGCCCTCGCGCTGGCTGAAAACGGCCTCTACACGACGACGCCGAACCCGCGCGTCGGCTGCGTGATCGTGCAGGGTGGCCAGGTGATCGGCGAAGGCTGGCATCGCCGCGCCGGCGAGGCGCACGCCGAGGTCGTCGCCCTGGCGGATGCGAAAGCGCGCGGGCGCGATCCGCGCGGCAGCACGCTCTATTCGACGCTCGAGCCATGCCATCACACGGGCCGCACGCCCCCGTGCACCGAAGCCGTTATCGGCGCCGGCGTCGCGCGCGTGGTCGCGGCGATGGTCGATCCGGATCCGCAAGCCGCCGGCGGAGCCGCGCGCATGCGCGCGGCGGGCCTTGCCGTCGACATCGGCCTGCTGGAGAGCGCGGCGCGCGAAATGAACATCGGCTTCGTGTCGCGGGTGACGCGTGGCCGCCCATGGGTGCGGCTGAAGGTCGCGGCAAGTCTCGACGGCCGCACGGCGCTCGTTTCCGGAGCGTCGAAGTGGATCACCGGCGAGATGGCGCGTGCCGATGGCCATCGCTGGCGGGCCCGAGCTTGCGCAATCCTGACCGGCATCGGCACGGTGCGGCAGGACGATCCGCAACTTACGGTGCGCGACGTGGCGACGCCGCGGCAGCCGCTTCGCATCGTCGTCGACCGGCACGCGGAAACGCCGGCATCGTGCAAGGTGCTCGCCGACGGCAACGTCCTGCTGGTCACGGCGGGCGGGCGCAATCCGCAATGGCCGGCAGGCGCCGAGGTGCTCGCGCTGCCGGATGGCGCTGACCGCGTCGATCTCGTTGCGCTGATGCAGGCGCTCGGCGCACGCGGCATCAACGAACTGCACGTGGAGGCCGGCGGCAAGCTCAACGGCGCGCTCCTCGCGACGGGACTGGTGGACGAGATCCTGCTCTACCTTGCCCCCTGCCTGCTGGGTGATCCCGCGCGGGGCATGGCCGAGTGGCGGGACGGGCTGTCCCGCCTCACGGACCGCGTCGCGCTCGAGCTCCTCGACGTCGCGCGCGTAGGGGGCGACCTGCGCGTGGTGGCGCGCGTCGTGCGCGCGGTGGCCTGAGGAATTCCCGATGTTCACCGGAATCGTGCAGGCTGTGGGACGGATCGCCGCCGTGGCGCCGAAAGGCGACGGGCTCTGCATCGCGGTCGACATCGGCGTACCGGATGTCGTGGACCTCGCCGTGGGCGACAGCATCGCGATCAACGGCTGCTGCCTCACGATCGTCGAGGTCAACGGTTCGACGCTGTCGTTCGACGTGTCGGCGGCAACGCTTGCGTGCACGACCGGGCTCGATCGCGTGGGCGACGTGAACGTCGAAATGGCGCTGCGCCTTTCCGATCGCCTGGGCGGGCACCTGATGACGGGGCATGTCGATGGCGTCGGGACGGTGACCCGGTTCGACGCCGTTGCCGGCGACGCCGAAGGCAGCTTCCGGCTCGAGATCGCCGCGCCGGACGAGCTCGCGCGATTCATCGCGCCAAAGGGCTCGATCGCGGTGCAAGGCGTCAGCCTGACCGTGAACGGTGTCACGGGTTCACGCTTTCACGTGAACCTCGTGCCGCACACGCTGGCGGTGACCACGCTCGCGGCGCTTACCGCCGGCGCGCGCGTCAATCTCGAAGTCGACCTGGTCGCGCGCTACCTCGCGCGGTTGCACGACGCCTGAGGCTCGCGTAGTCGACGACACTGCCGTCCGCGCAACCCAAGGGCGCGCGAACGGCTACTCCATCGGCGACATCAGTCGCGATTGAGCAGGCGCCACGAAACCCGGTGCTTCGCCGACGTGGTCGGGCTAAGGCGGATCCCGAAGCTGAAGACTTCGCCCTTCATCGTCGTGACCAGCGCGCGGATGTCGCCGCTCGCCGAGGAACCGGTTCCCGCCTGGCCCTGGATCAGCCCGACACCCGCGATGCCGCTGCCGATGTCATAGCCGGCGACGATCGAGCCGCTGGGCGCTTCGAGCACCGAATTCCCCAGGTTGAGGTCGCGCGCGTACAGCCGCGAGGAAATCGGGGCCGCGCACGGGTCGGCCGTCGGCTTGGAGAACGACCAGACGACGGTCTGCACGTCGGCATAGACGTCGGAGCCGATCTTCTCGGTCAGGTCGGCCGCGTCCTGATACCAGCCGCGGCCGGTCGGCGCGCCCGTGAATCCGGCGACACCGGCGCCGTTGACCGAATTGAGGCTGGCCCGCGAATAGGGCGTGGCCGGCGCGGCCTCGGCGGTCGTTCGAGTGCCGTCGCGGATGACGTAGAGCGTGTTGCGGACGGTGTTGGAGGCGATGTCGCTCGGGCCAAGGAGCTTGCCGGTACCGACGAACAGGTAGCGATCCTCGTTGTTGATGTTCTTGGTCTGGTCGATCTCGATGCGTACACCCGTCGTGATCGGCTGCACCGTGCCGTTCGCATCCGTCAGCTTGGCGATGAGGTCCACCCGCCAGTTCGACGGATTGGCGTCCGCCAGGTCGAAGCGCCACACGTTCCCCCTGAGGTCCCCGCTATAGGCCTGCAGCACATAGGGATCTCGTCGGCTGGGTACGTAGGCGCGGATCGTGGAAAGGCCAGTCGGATCGGCATCCGTGCCGGAGTCGTTTAGGAGCGGGATCTTCCCAAACAATGGATGTACCAGCTGCCCGTTCGTCGGGTTGAGGACGTAGAGGAAACCCTTTCCGCCGGGATTGTTGTAGCCGGAAGTGACGAGGACGACCCAGCCGTAGGCGTAGGTCTTGACGAGCGTCGGTGGGTCGAAGACGTAACCGAGATCGTCGTCGGTGAATTCCCAGAGCACGCGCGTCTGCGATCGTCGTTTCGGTATCGGTGGAGGCGGGGGCGTCGTGATGTCGAGCGCATAGACCGAACGTCCGCCAGCACCCAACCCACCCACCAGGACCGTGCGCCAGTCGTTGCCGGACTGCGGCGGCGTGCTCGTGTTGGTGTTCGCGAAATCGACGTCCCATGCGCGCGGTGTGGCATTGACGTAGAACTTGTGCGAGAAGAGCGGGATCCCGCCGCGCCGGTAGCTGAGCGCCCCGAGCTGGTACGCGGGGTCCGGGGTATGGTTGGTGTCGTTCGGATTGCCGCCGGTGTAGAACGCCTTCGGAACGAACGCCCAGCTTTCCTTGCCCTGGTCGGGACCCGTCGAATCGTCGAACGCGTGCACCATGCCGTCGTTGCCGCCGACGTAGACCATCGGGGTCCGCGCCGTCGGCGAGGAAGTTCTGATAGCCGGGATTGCCGGCGTCGAGATAAGGTTGGCTGGGCGCCCCCACCACTACCGCGCCCGAGTAGCCGATGTCGCCGAGCGCATGCGCACGCACCCGGAAATTGGTCGTGCCGTACGCCCTCGTTCGACTTGTCGCCGCGAAGATAATCGAGCACCGCCTGCGCGGTCGGCTGGGGCGAGTACGACGGACCAACCGGCGTTGAGCGAGGTCTGCTGCCCGACGAGAGATTCGCGATGGCGAAACGGGACGGCGACATTGGACGAATCGTTGATCGTCACGATTCGCCGGTTCGTATCCCATCCGGTGCCGAGCGACCTGAGCATCGAGCTTCGTCGCCGCGGACCATATTGGCGGATTGAGCGGATTGCCGGCATTGTCGACCGGCAGCGCGCCGGTGTCGGGGTCGAGCGCGTACTTCTTGACGTCGCCCCACCAGCCGGCCTCGTAGCTGCCCTTGTAGCCGAAATGCCGCGTTGCGGTGAATTGCGCGCCCGCGATGCCGACGGTCGTGCCCGTACCCGACTGATCGGTGAAATCGGCCAGCGCGCTGACGATGCTCTCCGCCAGTTCCTGCGGGGCCTTGGCGTTGAAGATACTTGCCTCGGCTGTTGATCGCCGCGTGCCAGAGGTCGTCGATCGAATCGGGACCGCCGACACCCGCGGAGCCGGTCGGCGTCGGCCAGTTCGCGGTGCCGGCGTTGATCGCATCGATTCCCGTCGGATAAACGACGGTTCCCTGCGCGCCAATCGACAACCCATAGAGCGTAACGTGCTGCCACGGCGCGATGGTGTCCTTGACGCTGTCGGCGAGGCCCGGACGGAGGTCGTTGATCCAGTACTTCATCGACAGGTCGGCGAGCGTGTTGTTGCTCGTTGCCGGTCCCTCGTAATAGGGGCGCGGGAAAATTCGATCCCGGCGTGAAGCCGGTATTGCCGGGCAAGTTACCGAGGGACGGAACGGTCCTGTCCTGGTCGGCGGGACTGATCACGGCTCCCGTGGGGCCATACTGGGGAGTCCCTTGCCCGAGGCTGTAATTCCAGTAGCCGTCGGTCGACAGCAGATGATAGTTCGGCTGGCACATGCCCGTGGTGGCATCGAGCGGATCCGTCACACCCGGCAGACCCGAAATGCCTGAATTCGAGAAATACTCGCCGATGCGGAAGACGGCATCGGGTAGCGGCGTGCCGAAAGAGGGCACGGCCGCATAGAACCGGTTGAACCAGGCGGCCTTCTGCGTCGGGTCGAACGGCCCGACGTTCAGGAACCCGGCCGTCGCGCTCGTGTTTTCCCAAAGCGTGTGGTAACCGACGCGCGCGTTCTCGTCGCTCAACGCCGAGAACGCGATGCCGCCGGCGGTCTTCATCCCTTGCATGCGGGTACGGTAGAACGTGTACCACTTGGCGAAATTGGCCAGTTCCGCGGCGTACGTCCGTCCGCTCGGGTAGGTCGCCACGGCCGGCACGATATCGACGCGCACGAACGCCTGCGGATCGAATGATTGGGCGAGATTGCCGTATCGGACGTATTTGTACGTGGTGGTGTCGAAGCGATCCTGGCACGTCCCCGTTCCGAAGCCGGCCGCATCAATGCTCGAGCAGAACTGGACGTTGGAGATCGTGTAGTAGTACGGATTGGCGGTGACCGCGCCTGGGTTTCTGAACACGCAGTCGACATTCACACCACTGCAGGCGGTGTTGACGCCCGTCGCAACATTCTTGAAGTTGGGATAGTTGTACCCCGCGGCGATCGAAGGCGTGGACCACAGATTCGACGGGTCGGTGAAGGGCCCATAGGCACGTCCGTTGAGTCGACATCTGGAGCCATCGGTGAAGGCAGTCTGCTTGTCGGCGGCGCTTGGCGGGTTCGATGCATGGGTATTGCACCACGCCGTATCGGGATAACCGGTCGTGAGATTGATGACGCCGCTACTATTGGCGATGATCCAGGGGTCGCTGGAGTAGGCCGCGAAGCCATTGACGTAGACCGACGTTCCCGTTCCCGGATTCATGCTCTCGTACGGCAGATCGATCCCGTCGGCCGTCTTTCCGGGAATGTAGACTGCGGTCGGATCGTAGAACTGGCGGTTGTAGGCGCCGCTGCGGACCGGCGGATCGAATACGGTGATCTTCGAGTCCCTGGACTGAGACACCGGGAGGGCCGGCGCCAGGCTGCGCTGCCGCACAGAAGGCTGTCGCGGCAGTGCGAGAGGCCCGTGAACGGACCAAAGATGAAATCGGGAACGAAATCCCACGCCATACTGCCCGAGTCGTCGAGCGTGAACATGATGTTCGGCTTGACGGGGTTCAAACCCTGCAGCGGGATCTCGGACAGGACGCTCGTGGTGATGGGTGCGGCGTAGACGGCCAGAGGCTGCAGAGTCAGCGCGGCGGCTACTGCGGCGGCGCAGCACCTACGAAATGTGGTCGGGCGGGACGAGATCATGGTGCTGCTCCTGGGAAACCGGTTGTGGCGCGCATTACTTGAGGATCGCCTGCGCGTAAGCCACCGTATTGCGAGGGCCCTCGACCCTGACCGTGACGCGGTAATAGGCGTCGCCGGGGCGCACCAGGCCCTCGTAGTGCTGCGTTCCCGCGTCGGCGCCCATCGCGAGGCTGGAGAGATTGCAGTTGCCGGGGAGGGGCGACCCACCGTTGGCGCACATGCGTTCGATCACGTAATAGCTCTTGTTGCCGGCGGCATCGGTCGGGACGAGGCCTGTGTTGAGGGTGGCCGCGGCAAATTTTGTCATCGTCGTCAAGGCGTCCGGAATCTCCGGGATCGGCTCCGCGCCAGGCACGATGCAACCCGTTCCCGCAGTATTTCGCACGCAGGCATAGTAGTTCTGCGCGAGGAAGTCCCCCTTCGTGTCCGCGATCGCGGTCCCGGGCTCGAACAACGCCGCGATCGCCTGCTCGACGCTGCGGTCGACGGCATGTACCGCCGCCTGCTTGAACGCGAGGTTTCCGGCCACCACGGTGGCGGTGTCGGCCGATCGAATGAGCGCGATACCGGCGAGGCTCAACGCGACCATCACCAGCAGGGCGATGAACAGCACGACGCCGCGCTGCCGGCCGGAAGCGATCGCACGAGGTGCTCGTACGGAGCGAATGAAGGCGTCTGCGGGTCATGATCAGTTCCACAGTGCGTTGCGAAGCGGTACGGCGGTTTCGAGCACCTTGTAGCGGTAATGCTGGTCGATCTCGCCGTCAATGCCATCGATACCGTATCGTCCAGCATCAACAGCGGACCCGGAGTGACGACGTCCTTCTCGTACTGCGCGCTCCGCGTGACGATCGCGATGCGCACCGCGCGTATCTGCTGCAACGTGGCCAGCGGCTGCGCCGGCAGAGTGGCGGCCGACCAGACGCCGGTGGCGTCCTGCCAGACGTCGATCGAGCCGTCGTTGTCGGTATCGAGGCCGTACTGGGCCTTCAGATTGACGACGTCGTTGATGATGGGATTCACCGGTCCGTCGGTCGGCAGCCGGTTCTGCGTGCGCAAGACGCGGCCCGTCGTGTCGACCGTGTACTCGATGCGTCCCATCGCGGCAGCCTGTCCCAGATTGACGAGCGACGCCGTGGCGGCGGGGTATGTGGCGGCAAGATTACCGGCAACCGGCGTGACGGTTAACGTCGTTACGTTGTTGGCATCAATCACGACGCCGGCAACATTGATCGTGGACACCGTACAGTTGCCTGTACTTGGGTCAACGGCGGCGACGACGTCTGTCGGGCTGAAGCCGACCGGTGCCCGTACCGCGTAGTTCTGAACTGTCGAGCCTACAAAGAAAGGAACCGGGGTCGACAGCGAACTCGATCCGCCATACAGCACCGTGATCGTGTCGGGGTCGTTGTCCGTGGCGCCGGCGTCGATGAGGACGGGAATCGGGCGGAGCATGGCGCAGGTGTCGAGGCTTGCAGCCGACGACGCGATGCCGTTGCCGGCCATGGCGACATCGCGGCCGAGAACGAACAGGCCGTAACTTGCGTTCTGGCTCGCATCGCTGCCCGCCGTGATCGTGCGCTTCTGGCTCTCGCTGATCTCGTAGACCTGGTAGATGACGAGCACGAGCAGCATGCTGATGATGATGCTTATCATGACTTCCATCAGCCCGACGCCGCGTTCCGCCTGCCTCGAATTGCGATAGTGGGCTTTCATGGCGGGTTCTTTCCGATCTGCGCCGTCATCAGGTGCTGATGCAGCTCGGTTTCGCCCGGCAGTTGCCAGAACACCGTCACGACGACGGTGCGGCTCTGCGGCGAAAGCCCGGGCTGAGTGAGGTCCACGGTGGGCGGGTTGGCGGCGGAGGAGGGCAGCAGCGCCGCCGCCTTTGTCTGCCATGCGGCAAGCTTCGGGCCGCCGCTGCCGAATTGCGTATCCATCTGCGCGGCGGTCATCGTCCACATGTCGGAGATCATCGCGCCCGCGAGGTTCGCCGCCTCGGAGCGATACCTGGCATCGTTGGTGATGCGGATCGAACTCCCGAGAAGGCCGATGAGGCCGAGGATGCCGAACGAGAAGATGAGGATCGCGATCAGCGCCTCGAGCAGATAGCTTCCGGTCTGCCGGCGCAGAGCGGTGGGTACCGATTGGCGAATGTTCATGTTCAACAGGACCTGGGGTCGGGAGGTACGAGCGCGGCGAGCGCGGGATCGGGGTCGCACAGCCTCAGCCCGCGCGGTTTGCCCGCGGCTGGCGGATTCGGATCGTCGACGATGATCCGCAGCGGACGCGCGTCGCCGGCAACGATGGAATCGATGTCGATCAGGCGGATGTGGTTGTCCGGGTTGGCCGGATCGATCGTCCACCCGGCCGAGGCCGTTGAACGTGACGGTGAGCGGACCGGCGGGCGTGAGCGTGATCTTCGAGTTCGGCCCCGCTTCCTCCTTCGCGTAGCTCTGGATCTCTGTCTTCGTAACGCCGTCGTCCTCCAGGACCCAGAACTTCCAGGTCGGCGCCCGTGGCGCTGGCGAGTTCGAACGTGACCTTCCGATTGCGATTGGCCGCCTCGGCACTGGCCGCCCGCAGGCCGTTGATCAGGGACTCGGACGTCGAGCGGATCTCGCTGTTGCGCAGGAAGGTCGTGAACGACGGCATGCCGAGCAGCAGCAGCAGCGCGACGATCGCCAGCGCGACCATGAGCTCGATCAGCGTGAAGGCCCGCAGGCGCGCGCGCGCAATCACGTCAGCATTCCCCGCTCTTCCGGCTGACCCAGCACGTGGCGCTGGTCTTGCCCCAGGCGCCGGTGCCGGTGGTGGCGCGCGTGTTAGCTTGATCGATGGTGTAGCCGAAGCCGGCCATGCTGCCGACCCCAGCAGCGGTAACGGTGTAGGTCGTCGCAGTCAAATTGCCGCAGGTCACGTTGAAGTTTTTCTGCGCTGCCGGGTAATAGATGTTGCCGGCCGGGGCCGGGCCGGCCGCGGATGCAATGCATGCCGCCGGATAGGCACGATTGTCCAGGAAGTATTGCTCGAGTCGCGTTCGCATGTCCGCGAGATTGGTCTTTGCCTCGACGATCCGGCTGCGCGTGATGTAGTCGAAATAGTTCGGCAGGGCGATCGAAGCGAGGATTGCGACGATGGCCACGGTGATCATCACCTCGATCAACGTGAATCCGGCGATGCTGCGTTTCGTGCGGGGGAGCGATGTCATCGTGATTCCTTTCCCAGTGGACGGTATGCTAGGTTGGCTCTGTGTTCTCGGCAAACGGTCCCGACTAACGGGCCCCCTGCGAGAACGGACGGAGACCGGCTTACCGACATATTTTGCGCGCAAACGCGGTCATTGTGATGACATTGGCATTTTTCGTGACGATTCTCACCTGCTGAGCACGCCCGATGCTTCGGCAGATCGAGTGTCCCGCAACGGCTTCGGAGCCGCGCGGATCACGGACAGGCGACGCCGCTCCTCTCCGTGCGCACGCGGCCGCTGTTGGCGAGCACGACGTGCACCGCGCGCTGGCCGCTCCTGCAAACCGTGAACGTGCCCATCTGCAGCGCGCCGTTCAGCATGCGCGCGTGCCCGACGCTCGTGTACGAGACGTAGTCGTCGAGCGGCCGGTTGGCGGTGATCGTGATCCCCGGTGGCGCGCGGCCCTCGATCCCGAGCACCGGCTCGCCGGCGTCGATGTGGCCGTCGCGATTGATGTCGACGTACATCACGAACCCGCCGTCCCAACCGCCCGCATCGGCGCATTGCCGCTGATCCGGCGACTTGCAGAGGCTGACGCGATGAGAGCGCCTGACGGCCTCCGTGCGCGCCCGCGTCATGCTTTCCGCGAAGTGTTTCGCGTAATTCGCGAGCTGGTAGGCGCCGAGCCAGTCGTGGAAGGTCGGCACCGCCGCGGCCGCGAGAAGGGCGGCAAGCCCCAGAGCGATGACGAGCTCGGCGAGCGTGAATGCGCGGGCGGTGCCGGGCGGGCCGTGACCCGGGCCGGTTGGCCGTCGCGAGGTCGGTGGTTCGCTGGTCGGCATGGTGGAGGAAGGCGCGCGCGGTTTGTCGCGGAACTTTGGTGCCGCGGCGTCGTTAACGGTATGGCCCGGATGGACTAGTCCGGACGGTCGAGCCGAGCGTGCTTGACGAAATGTATTTGAGGTCTAAGATATTCAGACTGCAAATGATTGGGTGGGCACATTGGGAATCCCGGAGCGCAGCTCCGCCGACGCCGAGTCGCGGGTCCACGACGACCATCACGAGACCCTGCGGCTCTGGCTGCGTCTGCTCACCTGCACGCTGACGATCGAAGGCCGCGTGCGCGCACGGTTGCGCGAGCGCTTCGCGACGACGCTGCCGCGCTTCGACCTCATGGCGCAGCTCGAGCGCAATCCGAAGGGCCTGAAGATGGGTGAGCTCTCGCGCCGGCTGATGGTGACCGGCGGCAACGTCACCGGCATCACCGACCAGCTCGCCGCCGAAGGGCTCGTACGGCGCGAACCGATCCCCGGGGACCGGCGGGCGTATGCGGTGCAGCTCACGCCCAAAGGCAAGCGGGCGTTCGATACCATGGCGGCGGAGCACGAGCGCTGGATCGAGTCCATGATGTCCGGCCTCTCCCGCACCGAACGCGACCGGCTCTATGCGTTGCTGGGGCGGCTCAAGTCGACGATCCGCGAACGCGACGCCGCGGACGCAGCGATCGCCAGGGAGAAGCGCGCATGACGATGGCACACCAGCTGCGGGCGTTTCGCGATTACCAGGCGACCCATTTCCGCTTCGAGGTCGACGCCGATGCGCGCGTGGCGACGATCACGCTCGATCGGCCCGACAGGAAGAATCCGCTCACGTTCGACGCCTACGCCGAGCTCCGCGACCTCTTTCGCGGTTTGACTTACGCGAGCGACGTCAAGACAGTCGTGCTGCGCGGCGCCGGCGGCAACTTCTGCTCCGGCGGCGACGTGCACGAGATCATCGGCCCGCTCACCCGGATGGCGATGCCCGAGCTCTTAGCGTTCACCCGGATGACCGGAGATCTCGTGGCGGCGATGCGGCACTGCCCGCAGCCGATCGTCGCCGCCGTCGACGGCACATGCGCCGGCGCGGGCGCGATGATCGCCCTGGCGTCGGATTTCCGGCTGGGTACGCCGTCCGCGCGGACGGCCTTCCTGTTCGTGCGCGTCGGACTCGCCGGTTGCGACATGGGCGCCTGCACGTTGTTGCCGCGGATGATCGGGCAGGGACGCGCGTCCGAGCTTCTCTACACCGGGCGCGCGATGACGGCGGAGGAGGGCGCGGCATGGGGTTTCTTCAGCCGTGTGGTTCCCGCGGACGCGCTCTTCGGCGAAGCGCAGTCGCTCGCGCGCTCGCTCGCCGACGGTCCGACGTTCGCGCACGGCATGACCAAGAAGCTGCTGCACCAGGAGTGGGCGCTGGATCTCGACGCCGCGATCGAGGCGGAGGCGCAAGCGCAGGCGATCTGCATGCAGACCGCCGATTTTCGCCGCGCGTACGAGGCGTTCGTCGCCAAGCGGAAGCCGAAGTTCGAAGGGAATTAGGAGCCTGGCATCGACCGTTCGCATCTCGATTGGCCCTTCTTCGCCGACCTCCACCGCGAGCTCGGCGCGGACCTGGGCGCCTGGGCGGCGAAGGCGCTGCGCGACGTGGATCACGCGGCTATCGATGACGACTGCCGCGCGCTGGCCAAGGCGCTCGGCGCCGCGGGCTTTCTGCGCTATTGCGTGCCGGCCGCGTACGGCGGCGCGCTCCCGGCGCTCGATTCGCGGGCGCTCTGCATCGCGCGGGAGACCCTCGCCTATCACGACGGCCTCGCCGATTTCGTCTTCGCACTGCAGGGACTCGGCAGCGGCGCGCTCACGCTCGCCGGCAGCGAAGCGCAGAAGGCACGCTGGCTGCCGGCGGTGGGACAGGGCAGCGCTATCGGGGCCTTCGCGCTGTCGGAGCCCGCGGCCGGCTCCGATGTCGGGGCGATGACGACGCGTGCGGCGCGCGACGGCGGCGATTGGGTGCTCGACGGCTGCAAGACGTGGATCTCGAACGGCGGCATCGCCGATTTCTACTGCGTGTTCGCCCGCTCGGGCGAGGCGGCGGGCGCCCGTGGCATCTCGGCGTTCGTCGTGCCGGCCGACGCCCGCGGCTTGACCGTGGCCGAGCGCATCGACGTGATCGCGCCGCATCCGCTCGCGCGGCTCGAATTCTCCGGCTGCCGCGTTCCGGCGGACGCCCTCCTCGGTGCCGAGGGCGAAGGCTTCAAGGTCGCGATGCGCACGCTCGACATCTTTCGCGCCTCGGTCGCCGCGGCGGCGGTGGGCTTCGCGCGGCGCGCGGCCGACGAGGCGCTGAGGCATGCGCGGGAACGCTCGATGTTCGGCGGCGCGCTCGCCGATCTGCAGCTGGCGCAGGCGAGGCTCGCCGAGATGGCGACGGCGATCGACGCCGCGGCGCTGTTGACGTACCGCGCCGCCTGGCTGCGCGACGTGAAGGGTGCGCGCACGACCAAGGAGGCGGCGATGGCGAAATGGACCGCCACCGAGTCCGCGCAGCAGGTGATCGACGGGGCGGTGCAGATGTTCGGCGCGCTCGGGGTGACGCGCGGACAGCCGGTCGAGCGGCTGTACCGCGAGATCCGCGCGCTGCGCATCTACGAAGGCGCCACCGACGTGCAGAAGCTGATCGTCGCGCGGGAACTGTTGCGCCATTGAAGCGGGGGAGGGCACAGGCGATGCAATACTCGGCGCATGTCGACACCTTTGCGCGGGACAACCTGCCCCCCCGGGAACAGTGGCCCGAGTTTCCGGTGCTGTTGCCGGAACTCGAGTATCCGGAGCGCATGAACGCCGCGACGATGCTCCTCGACCGCGCGGTCGAGCGCGGCTGGGCGGACCGCCTCGCCGTCGCCGCGCCGGACGGGCTGCGCTGGACCTACGCGGAGCTGCTGGCGCGCGCCAACCGCATCGCGCGCGTGCTCACCGAGGATCTCGGGCTCGTGCCCGGCAATCGCGTGCTGCTGCGCGCGCCGAACAGCCCCATGCACGCGGCGTGCTGGTTCGCGGTGCTGAAGGCGGGCGGCATCGCGGTGGGCACGATGCCGCTGCTGCGCGCCAGGGAGCTCACCGACATCGTCACCAAGGCGCGGATCTCGCATGCGCTGTGCGACCATCGTCTCGCCGCCGAGCTCGACGCTGCGCGTCAGGCGTGTCCCATGCTCCGGACCGTGGCGATGTTCGGCGCCGGAGTTGCCGATGACCTCGACGCGCTGGCCGCGGGCAAGCCCGCGACGTTCGGAAACGTCGATACGGCGGCCGACGACACCGCGCTCATCGCATTCACGTCGGGCACGACGGGCAGGCCGAAGGGAACGATGCACTTCCACCGGGACCTGGTGGCGGCGTGCGACTGCTGGCCGCGCTCGACGCTGCGCGCCTCCCCCGACGATCTCTTCACAGGCAGCCCGCCGCTCGCCTTCACGTTCGGCCTGGGCGGCCTCCTCCTCTTCCCGCTGTCGATCGGCGCCGCGACACTGCTGATCGAGCGGCCTTCGCCGGACACGCTGTTGCCGGCCGTCGCCGGGCATCGCGTCGGCGTGCTGGTGACGGCGCCGACGGCCTACCGCTCGATGGCGGTCGAGGCGAAACAATACGACCTGTCGTCGCTCCGGAAGTGCGTCTCCGCCGGCGAGGCGCTGCCTGCGTCGACCCGAAAACTGTGGAAGGAGGCGACCGGCATCGAGATCATCGACGGCATCGGTGCGACCGAAATGTTCCACATCTTCATTTCGCACGACGAGGCGCACGCCAAGCCCGGCGCCACGGGCAGGCCGATTCCAGGCTACGAGGCGCGCGTGGTGGACGCCGCCGGGAACCCGTTGCCGGCGGGAGAAGTCGGCCTTCTCGCGGTGAGGGGCCCGACGGGCTGCCGGTACCTCGCGGACGACCGCCAGTCGAGCTATGTGAAGGGCGGCTGGAACTACACCGGCGATGCCTATCTCGTCGACGCCGACGGTGATTTCGTCTATCAGGCGCGCACGGACGACATGATCGTCAGCGCCGGCTACAACATCGCCGGACCGGAAGTCGAGGGCGCGCTGCTGCTGCATCCCGCCGTCGCCGAATGCGGCGTCGTCGGGGTCCCGGACGAGGAGCGCGGGCAGATCGTCAAGGCCTATGTCGTGCTGAAACCGGGAGTGCCCGCGGATGCACAGACGACGCGCGAACTGCAGGACTACGTCAAGCGGACCATCGCTCCGTACAAGTACCCGCGCGCCGTCGAATATCTGCCGGGGCTGCCGCGGACGGAGACGGGCAAGCTGCAGCGGGCCAAGCTGCGCCAGAGGGGGCAGTAGCGGCGGCCGGGCGGTGCCGGAACTGGCATCCACGACGCCGGCGCGCGATAATACATAGTTGCGCCACCGCGATCTGGAGTTCCCCGATGAATGCCCCCGAACGTGTCCAATCGGCATCCAAGGCGAAATTCGTCTGGGACGATCCCCTGCTGCTCGGCGACCAGCTGACCGAGGAAGAGCGAATGGTCCGCGACGCGGCGCACGCGTATGCGCAGGAGAAGCTCCTGCCGCGCGTGACCGAGTCGTTCCGCAACGAGATCTCGGATCCCGCGGTGTTCCCGGAAATGGGCGCGCTGGGGCTCCTCGGCGCGACGCTTCCCACCGAGTACGGCGGCGCGGGGCTCAACTACGTCTGCTACGGTCTCATCGCCCGCGAGGTCGAGCGCGTGGATTCCGGCTACCGGTCGATGATGAGCGTGCAAAGCTCGCTCGTGATGTACCCGATCTACACGTACGGCTCGGAGGCGCAACGGAAGAAATACCTGCCGAAGCTCGCGTCCGGCGAATGGATCGGCTGCTTCGGGCTGACCGAGCCCAACCACGGCTCCGACCCGGGTTCGATGATCACACGCGCCCACGCCGCGCCCGGAGGCTATCGGCTCGTCGGGAGCAAGATGTGGATCTCGAATTCGCCGATCGCCGACGTGTTCGTCGTCTGGGCGAAGACCGACGACGGCGTGATCCGCGGCTTCATCCTCGAAAAGGGGATGCCGGGCCTGTCCGCACCGAAAATCGAAGGCAAGTTCAGCCTGCGTACTTCGGTCACCGGCGAGATCGTGATGGACGACGTCCCGGTGCCGGCGGATCGCCTGCTGCCGAACGTCAAAGGCCTCGCGGGTCCGTTCGGCTGCCTCAACAGCGCGCGCTACGGCATCGCCTGGGGGGCCTTGGGCGCGGCCGAGGCGTGCTGGCATGCCGCGCGTCAGTACACGCTCGACCGCAAGCAGTTCGGCCGCCCGCTCGCCGCCAATCAGCTCATCCAGAAGAAGCTCGCCGACATGCAGACCGAGATCACGCTCGGCTTGCAGGGCTGCCTGCGGCTCGGCCGGATGAAGGACGAAGGCAAGGCGGCGCCGGAGATCACGTCGATCATGAAGCGCAATTCGTGCGGAAAAGCGCTCGAGATCGCCCGGATGGCGCGCGACATGCACGGCGGCAACGGTATCGTCGACGAATTCCACGTGATCCGGCATCTGCTCAATCTCGAGACGGTCAACACGTACGAAGGCACCCACGACATCCACGCGCTGATCCTCGGACGCGCGCAAACCGGCATCCAGGCCTTCTTCTGAAGCAATGAAGCTCTACGACTACTTCCGCTCGTCGGCGGCGTACCGCGTGCGGATCGCGCTCAACCTCAAGGGCGTCGCGCCCGAGCGTGTGTTCGTGCACCTGCGCCGCGGCGCGCAGCGCGCCGACGACTACCTGGCGGTGAACCCGCAGGGCCTCGTCCCGTCGCTCATCGCGGACAACGGCGACGTGTTCACCCAATCGCTCGCCATCATCGAGTGGCTGGACGAAACTTCCCCGCTGCCCCCGCTGCTGCCGGCGGACGCGGCCGGTCGCGCCCGCGTGCGCTCGCTCGCGCTCGCGATCGCTTGCGATATCCACCCGCTCAACAACCTGCGCGTGCTGAACTACCTGACGGGCACGCTGGGCGCGACCGAGGCGCAGAAGAACGGCTGGTATCGCTACTGGTGCGATGTCGGTCTCGAGGCGATCGAGATCCAGCTCGCCCGAGAGCAGGCGACTGGCGCCTTCTGCCACGGCGGCGCGCCGACACTTGCCGACATCTGCCTCGTGCCGCAGCTCGCCAATGCGCGGAGGGTCGACCTCGATCTCGCTCCCTATCCGACGCTGCTGCGCATCGACGCGGCGTGCGCGGCATTGCCGGCGTTCGCGAACGCGGCGCCGGCGCGACAGCCCGACGCCGAGTAGCCCGGAACCCACGCGATGATCAATATCCCGCCGGCGTGGGAGGTCCCTACGGTGCCGGTCGCCGGTGGCGGCCGGTTTCCGGTCCGCCACATCTACTGCGTGGGCCGCAATTACGCCGAACACGCGAAGGAGATGGGCGGCGATGCGACGAAGGAGCCGCCGTTCTTCTTCACCAAGGCCGCGGACGCCGTAGTGCCGGTCGTGCCGCCCGCGGTCGGCCGCGTCCGCTATCCGCTGGCGACGAAGAACTTCCATCACGAGATCGAGCTCGTCGTGGCGATCGGCGCCTGCGGCGTTCAAATCGCCGCGGCCGACGCGCTCGCCGTCGTATGGGGCTACGCCGTCGGCCTCGACATGACGCGCCGCGATCTCCAGAACGACATGCGCGAAAAGAAACGGCCGTGGGACATCGGCAAGTCGTTCGCCGACGCGGCGCCGATCGGTCCGATCCATCCAGCCGCCTCGATCGGACATCCGGCTCGGGGCAGGATCTGGCTCGACGTCAACGGCGCGCGCCGCCAGGACGGGGATCTCGGGGACATGATCTGGGATGTCCCCCATACGATCGCCTTCCTGACCCAATTTTACGAGCTTCTGCCCGGCGACCTCATCTTCACGGGGACGCCTGCGGGGGTGGGCGCCGTCGTGCCGGGCGATCGGCTTGCCGGCGGCATCGACGGTATCGGCACCTTGGCGATCGCCGTCACGCCGCCGCTCGGGCAGGCGCCGCGTTGACCCTTGCCCTGACACCGGAAGAAGTCGAGCGCGGTTACAACAATCGCGCCGCCGTTCCCGATCACCCGCGCTGGCTCGCGCATTTCCCCGAGGCGTCGGCGAGGGCGCGCGCGGCGCTGGGCCCCAAGCAGGACCTGCGCTACGGGCCGGGTCCGAAGGAGACGCTCGACCTCTTCCTGCCGCCGGAGCGCGCGAAGGGAACGTTGCTGTTCCTCCACGGCGGTTATTGGCGCGCGCTCGACAAGAGCGATTTTTCGTTTGTGGCGCCGCCGTTCGTGGCGCGCGGTTACGCGGTCGCGGTCGCCAACTACGACCTGTGCCCCGACGTTTCGATCGCGGTGATCGTCGACGAGGCGCGGCGCGCGTTGGTGTGGCTCGCACGCGAAGGCGCGGCGCACGGCGCGAACCCCGACCGGATCGTGGTCGGCGGACACTCGGCGGGCGGGCATCTCGCTGCGATGCTGTTCACGACCGACTGGACGGCGCGCGGTTTCGCGCGCGAGCCGTTCGTGGGCGGCGTGTCGCTGTCGGGGGTCCACGATCTCGCGCCGATGGTGCTCTTCTCGTTCAACGCCGACTTCAAGCTCGACCTGCGCGAGGCGGCGCGGTTGTCGCCGGTGCACTTGTCGCCGCGCTCGCGCGCCCCGCTCGTGCTCGCGGCAGGTGCCGACGAAACGTCCGAGTTCGTCCGCCAGACGCGGATCCTGTGGGACGCCTGGCCCGCCAACCGCCCCGCCGGCGCACAAGGGCCGCTGCTGATCCGTGACCGCAACCATTTCAACGCAGTCGTGGACTTTTCCGATGGCGACAGTGAACTGACGCGCGCAACGCTCGCACTGTTCGAAAGAGAGAGATCATGACGACTCGATTTCCCGGGCCGCGCCGCAACCTCACGGCCGCCCTCCTGCTGGCCGGCCTCGCGCTGTGCCGGCCGGGACTCGCTGCCGACGCGGCCACGGCCCCGCCTGCGTCCGTCGCCGCGCCGCGCATCGGGCTCGCGCTGTCCGGCGGCGGGGCGCGCGGCATCGCGCACATCGGCGTGCTCAAGGTCCTCGAAGAACTGCGCGTTCCCATCCACTGCGTGACGGGCACCAGCATGGGGGCGATCGTCGGCGGCACGTTCTCGGCGGGCGTGACGCCGGAGAAGCTGCAGGAATACGTCCTCAAGGCGGACTGGGAGGACATCTTCCGCGATCAGCCGCCGCGTGACGAAATCGCCGTCAGGCGCAAGATCGACGATTACAAGACGCTGTTCAAGCCGGAGTTCGGCGTGAAGGACGGCGGACTCGCGCTGCCGAAGGGCGTGATCGCCGGAGTGTCGATCGAGTCGTTCTTCAGGGTGCTCACCACGCCGGCCTATGACATCGAGGACTTTCGCAAGCTTCCGATTCCGTTCCGGGCGATGGCGACCGACATCGAGACCGGCCAGTCCGTCGTGCTCGATCGCGGCAGCGTGGCCCAGGCCATGCGCGCCAGCATGTCGGTGCCGGGCGCACTCGCGCCGGTCGAGATCGACGGGAAGCTCCTGGTCGACGGCGGCATCGCCAACAATCTGCCGATCGACGAGGCGCGCAGGCTTTGCGCCGACGTCGTCATCGCCGTCAATATCTCGACGCCGCCGCTGAAGCGCAGCGAGATCACCTCCGCGTTGACGGTGGCCGGCCAGCTCGTCAATTTTCTGGGCAAGCAGACGGTGGACGAGCAGTTGAAGAGCCTCACCTCCCGCGACGTGCTGATCGCGCCGGACCTGGGCGACATTTCCGCGGCGAAGTTCGACCGCTCCGCGGACGCTATCCGGATCGGGGAGGAAGCGACGCGCAAGCTCGCCGATTCGCTCAGGCGCTACAGCCTGCCGCCCGAGCAGTACGCGGCGTTGCGCTCGAAGCAGATCGCGGTCGCCAGGTCGCTCGGCACGGTGGACGAGATCCGCTTCACCGGGCTCGAGCGCACCAATCCGGAGGTGCTGCGTGCGCTGGTCGAGACGAAGCCGGGTGAGCCGCTCAACGAAGCGAAGATCGGGGAAGACCTGCGCCGGATCTATGGCCGCGACGACTTCGAGAGCATCGGCTATCGCATCGGCGGCGACACGGGCCCGCGTGCGCTCATCATCGAGCCGCGCGAGAAATCGTGGGGGCCTGACTATCTGCGCTTCGGGATCGGGCTCGAGAGCGACTTCCAGGGCGAGAACCAGTTCAATGCGCTTGTCGAGTATCGAAAGACCTGGATCAACCACCTCGGTGCCGAGTGGACGACGCAGCTGCAGATCGGACAGAACACCTACCTGTCAACCGACTTCTATCAGCCGGTCGAGGCGTCCGGCCGCTGGATCGTCGTCCCTTACGGACAGATCGGGCAGCAGACGCGCGCCGTCTTTGCTGGCGACGACAGGGTCGCGGACTATCTCGTCAAGACGGCGCAGGCCGGGCTCGACGGCGGGGCGGTGCTCGGCACCTGGGGCCAGTTTCGGCTCGGCCCCGTGTGGACGCATGTCAAGGCGAGCGTGGACACGGGTTCGCTGGCGTTGCCTTCGGCCAGCGAGACCACGGCGGGGATTCGGGCGCGGTTGTTCGTGGATCAAACGAACAACGCGTGGTTTCCGACGCAGGGCATGGGGGCGACAGGTTCCGCCTACGCCGCGTTGTCGGCGCTCGGGTCCGCGCAAAGCTACCAGCGGCTCGAGGGTGCCTTCCGGGTGACGCACAGCTGGGGCCCGCACACGGTCAACGCCGCGGTTAGGGGGGGCACCGATCTTGGTTCCGACATGCCGGCGTACGAGTCCTTCACGCTCGGCGGCCCGCTGCGTTTGTCCGGCTACCGGATCAATCAGTTCGCGGGCCGGCAATTCGCTTTCGGCCGCCTGATGTACTACAACCGGATTTTCCCGCTGCCGGATCTCCTGGGATCGGGGGCCTACCTCGGCGCGTCGGCCGAAGTCGGGCGCATGTCGGATCGCTTCGACAACCTCCCGACGCCGGGAACGCTGTGGTCGGGATCGGTGTTCCTGGGCGCCGACACATTCCTCGGGCCGGCCTTTCTCGGCCTCGGCGCGGCGCCGGCGGGGAACTGGAGCATTTACATGTTGCTGGGGGCGCCGTAATTCCCGTACCGTTCGCCGTTGCGTTGGGCCCGAATGCACGCCGATAGCGCCCGGCGCGCGTTCGGACCGTCCTGTCGTTCGCCTGACGCGTATTCGAGTTATCCGCCAGGCGGCCGGTAGGCGACCGACTTCTTCGCGGCTTCGTCCACCTCGGCAGGGGTCATCAACACGATCGTGTTCGTGGAGGCCCCCCGGCCTGATTGACGGCCAGCGCCAGAGCCGCCGCCGCCACGTTGTCCGGAAGATCGGCCGTCACGAACGCGTCGATGCCGCCGAACGCGAAGTACATCGATTCGAGCCGGCCACCCGCCGCAGCACACGCCTTCTCGACCGCAGCGCGGCGCGCGGTACCCCCGTCACGGACGAGTCCCTTGGCGCCTTCCGCCGTATATCTTGCAGTAAACATGTACTTCGCCATCGTTGCCTCCGTGTGGGTGGTGGGCGCGCCCTGGGGTCAGGTTCCGACGCCATTGTCGTCGAACGCAGGTTGCGATGGACGCGACCGGTCCTTTCTGCGTCGGGTTCGCCGGGCGACGATCGGTAACCTAGCCTTTCGTCTTGCCAGCCTTCTGTTCCTGCGCCTTGCTGATCGCCAGCGGAACGACGGCGTCGAACGCGGCCCTGTACTCGGCCTTGTTCGCTTCGGTGAAGCCGGGTGCCGAGACCGTGGCCGTGTCCGTGCCGGTCGGCTCGACCGTGAAGGCTACTTGCTTCACGTCCTTGGGCCAATCGAAGAAGATGAAGCCCCACACCGACTGAACTTCGATGGATTTTCCACCCTTGCCCGGCGTCGCGACGATCTTCACGACACCCGCAGCGAGGGCCTCGTTGACCCGTGGACCCGTAACCGCGAGGAGGCCCGGTTGGACGGCCTTCACCGTACGCGCTATTGGCATGGGGGTCGGAGTCTGGGCATAGGTCAGGCCGGCGCCCAGGGCGGCGGCGATCAGGACGACCGCAAAGAGATTGCGCATGGATTTTCCTTTGTGAGAGGTGAATAAATTGGCTGCTGCGGCTTCAATTCAATCCGGCCGGTCTTTCGCCGGCACAACGACGGTGGCGAGGGGGTGGCGGCGCCGCGCCGCCGGGCATTGCAATCATCAAGCTTGACGAAATCTGATCGGCCCAATGACCGACCCGACAGGCGTGCCCGTGCAAGAGGCAGCCGGGATCGCCTATCATGACATCGCTGCACGCCGGATGCTACAGAAAGTAGCGGGCAAGCAGATTGACTTGCGTCAACGGCTGCTTTGGCCCGAGGCTTGCCGAGCCAATCGCGCCTTGGGAACCACCGGCAGCCGTATCGGCCAATTCCGGCCCAGAGTAAAATAAGAATCCCCTTTGACGGCCGCGCCATGAGTCTTTCTCCCATTACCGATCTCATCGCCGATCTTAAGGCCGGTCGCATGGCCGTGCTGGTCGACGAGGAGGACCGCGAGAACGAGGGCGACCTCATCTTCGCCGCCGATTTCGTGACCGCCGAGAAGATCAACTTCCTGGCCACCCACGGTCGCGGGCTCATCTGCATGCCGATCACCGCGGCGCATGCCGAGCGCCTCAACCTCGCGCCGATGGTGGCGCAGAACCGCTCGGTGCACGGCACCAACTTCACCGTTTCCATCGAAGCCGCGCAGGGTGTGGCCACCGGCATCTCCGCGAAGGATCGCGCGCATACGATCCGTGTTGCCGCCGCGGCCGACGCGAAGCCGTCCGACATCGTGCAGCCGGGTCACGTATTTCCGCTCATCGCGCAGCCGGGAGGCGTGCTCGCCCGCGCCGGTCACACCGAGGCCTGCTGCGATCTCGCGGCGCTCGCCGGCCTCACTCCGGCGGCCGTCCTGTGCGAGATCATGAATGCCGACGGCACGATGGCGCGCCTGCCCGATCTCGTCGACTTCGCCCGGAACCACGGCCTCAAGATCGGCGCGATCGCCGATCTCATTTCCCACAGGAGCCGCACGGAGCGGCTGGTCGAGCGCATCGCCGAGCGGCCGCTCGCGACGGCGCACGGCGCGTTCCGGCTCGTCGTCTATCGCGACAAGCTCTCGGATGCGACGCATCTCGCGCTCGTGCGCGGTCCGCTGTCGCCGGACACGGAGACGCTCGTGCGCGTGCACGAGCCGCTGTCCGTGATGGATCTGCTCGACGTCGGCGCCACGTCGCATTCGTGGAGCATCGCCGCTGCGCTCGATGCCATCAACGAGGCCGGTCGCGGTGTCGTCGTGCTGCTGCACCGGCCGGAGAGCGCGCACGAGTTGCGCCGGCGCGCGCTCGAGGGCGACGTGCCGGCGAACGCCAAGGTCGACCTCCGCGACTACGGGATCGGAGCGCAGATCCTGCGCGACCTCAACATCGGCAAGATGCGCCTCCTCGCGACGCCGCGGAAGATGCCGAGCATGGCGGGCTTCGACCTCGAGGTCACCGGATATGCGGCGCAACCCGCGGGGCGCCGCACGCCGTAACCGCGGGAGCGCGACCCGTACCACGCCAGGACAGCTTCCTCCTCCTCATGCCGATCCGCCAGATTCCCGCCAATGCCAACGGCCTCGGCCGGCGTGTCGGCATCGTCCTTTCGCGCTTCAATCCGGGCATCGGCGACCTGATGCTCGCGGGCGCGCTGCGCGCGCTGAAGGAGGCCGGCGTCGGCGAGCGCAACATCACCGTCGCGACCGTCCCCGGCGCGCTCGAAACGTCGCTCGCGCTGCAGCGGCTCGCGCAGACGGGGGACTTCGACGCGCTCGTGGCGTTGGGAGCCGTCATCCGAGGCGAGACCTACCATTTCGAGATCGTCGCCAATGAGTCGGCGCGCGGCATCGCCGAGCTCCAGCTCGAATTCGGCATCCCGATCGGCAACGGCATCCTGACGACCGACACCGACGAGCAGGCACTGATGCGCTGCGAGAAGAAGGGCGCGGAGGCCGTGCAGGCGGCGCTCGAACTCGCCAATCTCCTGGAAGCCATCGATGCGGACTAGCCCGCGACGGCGCGCGCGGGAGTTCGTGCTCCAGGGACTCTATCAGCGGCAGCTGTCGGGCAATGCCGGCGATGCCATCCGCGCGCAGCTGGCCGAGGCAGGCGGCTTCCCGAAGGCGGACGAGGCGTATTTCGACGTGCTGTGGGAAGGAGTCACCACCGAATACGAAGCGCTCGTACTGCTCCTTGCTCCCAGCCTCGATCGCCGGGCCGCCGAGCTCTCCCCGATCGAGCGCGCGATACTTGTCATCGGCGCGTGGGAGCTCCGGCACCGGATCGAGATTCCCTGCCGCGTCGTGATCAACGAGGCCATCGAGCTGGCGAAAGCGTATGGGGGAACCGACGGGTACAAGTTCGTCAACGGCGTCCTGGACAAGCTCGCCGCGACGCTGCGCGAGGCCGAGATGGATCCCTCGCGCCGCGGTACCGGCACCGACTGAGCACAATGCCTGCGGTGCGCGGGAGGATGACGTGCAGCGGGTGGGCGAGCATGGCCGCGGTCGCGCTGGTCCTTGCCGCATCGCCGGCGGCGGGCGCGCTGTCGGTCTACTGCACGCACGATCCGGATGCGTGCGAGCTGGCCGCGCAGACTTTCACCCGCGACACCGGCATCGCCGTCGCGATGGTGAGGAAGCCCACGGGCGAAGTGTTCGCGCAGCTTCGGGCCGAGCGCGACAATCCGAAATCCGACGTCTGGTACGGCGGCACGTTCGATTCGTTCCTGCAGGGGGCCGCCGAGGGCCTGTTCGCTGCGTACCGGTCGCCGCGGCTGTCCGAGTTGCACCCCTGGGCGCAGCGGCAGGCGAGTGCGACGTCCGACCGGGCCGTCGCGATATACCGCATCGTGCTCGGGTTCGGCACGAACACGGCGCTTCTCGCCAAGAAGCGGCTCGCGGCGCCGCGCTGCTGGGCCGACCTCGCGAAGTCCGAGTACCGGAACGAGATCGAGCTCTCGAATCCGGTGACGAGCGGCACGGGCTACACCATCCTGGCCACTCTCGTCGCGCTCTATGGCGAGGACGGCGCGTTCGACTACCTGAAGCGGCTCCGGCCGAACGTCGTGCGCTACACGCAATCGGGCACCGCGCAAGGTCCCTCCGTGGCGCGCGGGGAAGTGTCCATCGGGGTGAGCTTCGTCCACGAGTTCGTCACGCAGCAGCTCGCAGGCTTCCCCGTCGACATCGCGATCCCGTGCGAAGGCACCGGCGATGCGCTGGGCGGCATGGCCATCATCGCCAACGGGCCCAATCCCGCGGAGGCCAGGACCTTCTACGACTGGGCGCTCACCCGGAGTGCCCAGGAGCTCGCGAATCGCACGCGCAATCTGATCCTGCCCGCGAACAAGGCGGCGGACATCCGGCCCGAGGCGGCACGCTTCGCGTCCGTGCCGACGGTCGACGCCGATCCGGCGAAATTCGGGACGCCCGCCGAGAAGAAGCGGTTGCTCGCGCGCTGGCAGCGCGAAATCGGCGATGTGTTGAATTGACATGGGCGCTGCGGCGATTCCCCTGATGCCCACCGATGATCCGTCCGTGAGCGAATTCGAGCTGATCGCGCGCTTCTTCACGTGGCCGGCGCGTGCGTCCTCGGTGCGCCTCGCGGTCGGCGATGACGCGGCGCTGCTTGCCCCGTCGCCTTCCTGCGAGCTCGCGGTATCGGTCGACATGCTGGTCGGCGGCCGCCATTTCTTCGCGGACACGGACCCGGAAAAGCTGGGCCACAAGACCCTCGCGGTGAATCTGTCCGACATGGCAGCGATGGGTGCGACCCCGAAGTGGGCGCTGCTCGCGGGTGCGCTGCCCGACAACGATGCCGCCTGGCTGGCGGCATTCGCCCGTGGCTTTCGCGCGCTGGCCGACGCCCACGGCGTCGACCTCGTGGGCGGCGACACGACGCGCGGACCGCTCGCGCTTTGCGTGACGATCATGGGTGAAGTGCCGTCGGGCCGGGCCCTCTTGCGTTCGGGCGCGCGGGTGGGGGATGACATCTATGTGTCGGGCACGCTCGGCGACGCCGCCCTCGCGCTGGCGGCACTGACGGGCCGCACCGAGCTCGCTCCCGGCGCGCTCGCCACGGTGCGGGTGAAGCTCGAGACGCCTTTGCCAAGGGTCGGGCTCGGACTCGCGCTGCGCGGCGTGGCCACTGCGGCGCTCGATGTTTCCGACGGGCTCGTCGGCGATCTGTCGCACATTCTCGAGCGCTCGGCGGTCGGCGCCACGGTGGAGCTGCCGACCGTTCCCTGCTCTTCCCACCTCGCGCGACTGATGAGCGGGGGCGAACGCGCGCTGGCGATCGAGTGCCTGCTCGCCGGCGGTGACGACTACGAACTCTGCTTCACGGCGCCGCGCGCCGCGGCGGCAACCGTCGCCGCCATCGCGGCCGGCACGGCGGTGCCGCTGACGCGCATCGGCGCGGTGACGGAAGGCGGAGGTCTCGTCGTGCGCGACGCACGTGGCGTGCCGCTCGCCGAATTGCCGCGAGCCTACGATCACTTCGGGTGACGCGTGGCCCGGCACTCCTTCAATCATCGGCGTTGTACCGCTTGCGGCGAGCTCTCGATCACCACGGCGAAGCGCCTTGTCGGCGGCTGGTTCTTCATCCGGTGTCCGAATTGCCGGCGCCAGCTTCGCGTCGATCCCCAGCACGGCCAGCGCTGGATACTGCTGACCGCGTTCGCGCTGATCGGTGCTGCCTCGATCGCCGGCGCGGCGATCACCGGCCATACGCTGGCATTGGTCGGCGTCGGCGCGCTCGCGTGTGCGTTGCTGTATGTCTGGGAATTCGCGCTGACCCGGCGCGCGCCGCTGGAAGCCGTGACGAGCCAGGAGGCGCGCGAATATCGCCGCAACTGGATCGTGACCGCGGTGGCGACGATCTTCGCGGCGATGGCGCTCGTGTACGCGGCGACGACGATTTGAGCGCGTCGACATTGAGCGCCGTTGCCGTGCCAAGCTTCCGCTTCCTCTTGCGGCATCCCGCGCATTGCCTTGCGCTCGGGTTCGGCGCGGGGCTCGCGCCCGCCGCGCCCGGCACGTTCGGCACGCTCCTCGCGATACCGATCGCCGCCGTGCTCCGCGCCTATTTCCCCGATGCCGCATTCGTGGCCGCGATCGTCGTGTTCGCCCTCGTCGGCGTCTGGGCCGCGCAGGTGACCGGACGCAATCTCGGCGTGCCCGATCACGGCGCGATCGTCTGGGACGAGGTGGTGGCATTTCTCCTCGTGCTGTATTTCGTCCCTGACCGGACGCTGCCCATCGCCGTGGCGTTCGTCGTCTTCCGGTTCTTCGACATCGTGAAGCCGCCGCCGATCCGCGAGCTCGACGGCAGGCTCAAGAACGGATTCGGCGTGATGGCGGACGATCTCGTCGCCGCGCTTTATACGCTCGTCGTGCTCGCCGTCGGGCAGCGGCTCGTCGGCTGACGCCATGCACGGCGATACCGGTTGAGACGCGATGGCGCTCGATCTGATCCGCATCGAGGAGTCGGGGCTCAACGTGTTGCAGACGCAGCGCCAGCTCTTCTACGACGGCTGGGTGTTACGGCTCTCCCCCGGCGCCGCGAAGCGCGGCCGCAGCGTGAACCCGCATTTCGGCTCGTCGCTTCCGCTCGAACGCAAGATCGCCCATTGCGAGAACGTCTATGCGCAGCAGGCATTGCCGGTTCTGTTCCGGCTCACGCCCTGGAGCCGGCCGGCCGAACTCGAAGCGGCGCTCGGCGCGCGCGGCTACCAGTCCTTCGGTGAGACGCTCGTGCAGGCCGTGGCGCTCGAGCGCCCGCCGGCGCTGCCCGATCACGCCGACTCGGTGGTGGTGGAGGCCCCCGATGCGCTGGCGTTCGTGGAAGCCGTGGGCGAGCTGCGCAGTTCGACGCCGTTGCAGCGGGAGGCGCATCGCGAACGCCTCGCCAATTCGACGCTCGGCAAACGCCACGCCGTGGTTCGGGCCGAAGGCCAGGTGGTCTGCACCGCGCAGGTTGCGGTCGAGGACGATCTCGCCGGCGTGTTCGACGTGGTCACCGCCCCCCACGCGCGCCGCCGCGGGTACGCGACGCTCGCTTGCGCGTCGTTATTGTCCTGGGCCTGGCAGCATGGCGCGCAGACTGCCTATCTGCAGGTGAGCGCCGACAACGGGGCCGCCATCGCCTCGTATCGGAGGTTCGGCTTCGCGACGGTCTATACCTATCATTATCGCGGCCGGCCAGGGGCGTGCGAATGAGCGCGGCGACGTTGGAACTCGCCGCGTGTCTCGGCCGCGCGCTGCTCGAGCGCCGATGGACCGTCGCGACCGCCGAGTCGTGCACCGGCGGACTCATCGCCGGGGCGATCACCGACGTCGCCGGGAGCTCGGCCTGGTTCGATCGCGGCTTCGTCACGTATTCCAATGCGGCCAAGATCGAACTCCTCGGCGTGCGTCCCGAGACGCTCGAATCGCTGGGTGCGGTCAGCGAGGCGACGGCGCGGGAAATGGCGACCGGTGCGTTGACGCGCAGCAGCGCCAGCATCGCGGTGGCGGTCACCGGCGTCGCCGGCCCCGGCGGCGGGACGCCCGACAAACCGGTCGGGCTCGTCTGCTTCGCCTGGGCGTGCCGCGAGGGCGCGGTCGAGTCCTCCTCGCTGCGTTTCGGGGGGAGTCGCGCGACCGTGCGCGCGGCGACGGTCGACCGGGCGCTGGAAGGGGTGATCGAGCGGGTACTGCGGCGCTGAACTCATCCGTTTGGGGGGCTTGCATCGAACGATCGTTCTATGCCATGATCACCGGCGTCGACATACCCACCCGCGCCGCGCTGCGCCATACTTCGGAGCCTTCCCGCATGCCACTCGACAACACCATGGACGACCACAAGACCAAGGCCCTCGCCGCGGCGCTGGCGCAGATCGAAAAGCAGTTCGGCAAGGGTTCGATCATGAAAATGGGCGAATCCCAGGTCCAGAACGACCTGCAGGTCGTCTCTACCGGATCGCTCGGGCTCGACATCGCGCTCGGCGTGGGCGGCCTCCCGCGGGGCCGGGTGGTCGAGATCTACGGGCCGGAGTCCTCCGGCAAGACCACGCTCTCCCTGCAGGTCGTGGCGCAGGTGCAAAAGGCCGGCGGCACCGCGGCCTACATCGATGCCGAAAATGCGCTCGATCCGGTCTATGCCGGCAAGCTCGGCGTCAACGTCGGCGATCTCCTCATCTCGCAGCCCGATACGGGCGAGCAGGGGCTCGAAATCGCGGACATGCTGGTGCGCTCCGGCGGTGTGGACGTCATCGTCATCGATTCGGTCGCGGCGCTCGTGCCGAAGGCCGAGATCGAAGGCGAGATGGGCGACCAGCTGCCCGGCCTCCAGGCGAGGCTCATGAGCCAGGCGCTGCGCAAGCTCACCGCCAACATCAAGCGCGCGAACACGCTCGTCATTTTCATCAACCAGATCCGGATGAAAATCGGCGTCATGTTCGGCAACCCCGAGACAACCACTGGCGGCAATGCGCTCAAGTTCTACGCGTCGGTGCGCCTCGACATCCGTCGCATCGGCGCCATCAAGCGGGGCGACGAGGTCGTCGGCAACGAAACGCGCGTCAAGGTGGTCAAGAACAAGATCGCGCCGCCGTTCCGCGAGGCGCTGTTCGACATCCTGTACGGCGAGGGAATCTCCCGCCACGGCGAGATCATCGAGCTCGGGGTCGCGCACGACATCATCGAAAAATCGGGCGCCTGGTACGCCTACAACGGCGAGAAGATCGGGCAGGGCAAGGACAACACGCGGGAATTCCTGCGCGAGCATCCGTCCATGGCCGACGAGATCGAGGCGAAGATCCGCGCCGCGGTCGGCGTGCCGGTCCCCGGCGCCCTGCGTGCGCGCGGCGAACCGCCGCCAGGTGACGAATAAGCGAATGGACGAATAGGCAGGATGACGGCCGGCGCCCCGCGCCATTCCCCGCGGCCGCCGAAATCGCTGAAGGCGCGCGCAATTGCGTTGCTTTCGCGCCGCGATTATGCGCGGGCGGAGCTGCGCGCGAAGCTCGTGGGCGAGCGCGCCAATGCAGATTCGGGCGCGGTCGCTTCGGCCGCCGTCGACGCGGTGCTCGACGAGCTCGCGGCGCTGGGCTACCTGTCCGATGCGCGCTTCGCGCAGGGGATGGTCCGGCAGAAGAGCGGCGGCTACAGCAAGCGCGCCATCGGCGCCAGCCTGAAGGCCCGTGGCGTCGACGATGCGGCCGCGACGGACGCGCTCGCCGGCGTCGAAATCGACGATCTCGACGCGATGGTCGCGCTGTGGCGCCGCCGCTTCGGCGTGCCGCCGGGCAACGACAAGGAGAAAGCGCGGCAGGTGCGCTTCCTCTCGAGCCGCGGTTTCTCGCTCTCGGCGATCTTCAAGCTGCTGCGCAATCCGCCCGCAGAGGACGCTCCAGGCGATCCATAGCGCATCGCCCGCGCCCGCGGCAGCGTTGACTTTTGGCGAGGACGCGCAAAGCCGCGTAAAATCAGCGGCTTTGCAACGCGCGCCCGAGGTCGACCGCCCCGGCGCCGCAACGGGATTCGCCACCGCCATGAAAGCCGCCGACATCCGGAGCCGGTTCCTCGCCTACTTCGAAGGGCACGGGCACACGATCGTCCCGTCGTCATCGTTGGTGCCGGGCAACGATCCCACGCTGCTGTTCGTCAATTCCGGGATGGTCCAGTTCAAGGACGTGTTTGTCGGCCTCGACCAGCGCGCCTACGCCCGCGCGACGACCGCGCAGCGCTGCGTACGGGCCGGCGGCAAGCACAACGATCTCGACAACGTCGGGTACACCGCGCGACATCACACGTTCTTCGAGATGCTGGGCAACTTCAGCTTCGGCGACTATTTCAAGCGTGACGCGATCCGGTATGCGTGGGAACTCCTCACGAAGGTGTACGCGCTGCCGCCGGAAAGATTGTGGACGACCGTCTACATCGACGACGACGAGGCTTACGACATCTGGACGAAGGAGATCGGCGTTCCGGCGGAGCGCTGCGTGCGCATCGGTGACAACAAGGGCGCGCAGTACGCGAGTGACAACTTCTGGCAGATGGCCGACACCGGCCCCTGCGGGCCCTGCTCCGAGATCTTCTACGACCACGGTCCCGAGGTCTGGGGCGGACCGCCCGGGTCGCCGGAAGCCGAAGGCGATCGCTACATCGAGATCTGGAATCTGGTTTTCATGCAGTTCAATCGCGACGACAAGGGCGTGCTCAACCCGTTGCCCAAGCCGTCGGTGGACACCGGCATGGGCCTCGAGCGACTGGCGGCGGTGTTGCAGCGTGTGCACTCCAATTACGAGATCGACTTGTTCCAGGATCTGATCCGCGCGGCGGTGCGCGAAACGGGCGCGCAGGATTTCCTGGCGCCCAGCCTGCGCGTCATCGCCGATCACATTCGCGCTTGTGCCTTCCTGACCGTCGACGGCGTGATCCCCGGCAGCGAAGGCCGCGGCTACGTCCTGCGCCGGATCATTCGCCGCGCGATCCGCCACGGCTACCAGTTGGGCCAGAAGCAACCTTTCTTCCACCGGCTGGTCGCGGACCTCGATCGCGTGATGGGCGACGCCTATCCCGAGCTCCGGCGCGACGCCGGACGCGTCGCGCAGGTGATAAGGCAGGAGGAAGAGCGCTTCGGTGAGACGATCGAGAACGGCATGAAGATGCTGGACCAGGCGCTCGCGGGAGAGCGCAAGGTCCTCGACGGGGCGACGGCGTTCACGCTCTACGACACGTTCGGCTTCCCGTTCGACCTCACCGCCGACGTCTGCCGCGAGCGGGGCGTCACCGTCGACGAGGCAGGCTTCGACGCGGCGATGGGCGCGCAGCGCGAGCGCGCGCGTGCTGCCAGCCAGTTCAAGTCGGGAGCGAAGCTCGAATATTCGGGCGGGCATACCGCATTCCGCGGCTACGACACGCTGTCCGTCGAGGCGCGTGTCACCGCGCTCTACAAGGAAGGGTCGGCGGTGTCCTCGCTCGTGATGGGCGAACGGGGCGTCGTGGTGCTGTCGGAAACGCCGTTCTACGCCGAATCCGGCGGCCAGGTGGGCGACCGCGGCGAGCTTTCGGTCGGCGGCGTTTGCCTGACGCTGTTCGCGGTCGACGACACGCAGAAGATCCAGCCGGAGGTTTTCGGCCATTTCGGCGCCGTCGTGACGGGTGAGCTCAAGGTCGGGGACACGGTCGCCGCCAACGTCGATCACGCGGCCCGTGCACGCACGATGCGCAATCACTCGGCGACGCACCTCATGCACAAGGCGCTGCGCGACGTGCTGGGCGCGCACGTCCAGCAAAGGGGATCGCTCGTCGATCCCGACAAGACGCGCTTCGACTTCGCGCACGGCGCGCCGGTGACCGACGACGAAATCCGAAGAATCGAGACGATCGTCAACGCCGAGATCCTGCGCAACGTGGCGACCGAGGCGCGTGTCATGCCCATCGACGTGGCCCAGAAGACCGGAGCGATGATGCTCTTCGGCGAGAAATACGGCGACGAGGTGCGCGTGCTCGACATCGGCAACTCGCGCGAGCTCTGCGGCGGCACGCACGTCGCGCGCACCGGCGACATCGGCTTCTTCAAGATCGTGGCGGAGGGCGGCGTCGCCGCGGGCATCCGGCGCGTCGAGGCGGTGACCGGCGACAACGCGTTGGCGTGGGTCCAGGCGCAGGAAGCGACGCTGGCCGCGGCGGCCACGGCGTTGAAGGCGCCCGCGGCGGAGATCGAGGCGAGGATCGCGCAACTGATCGAGGGTACGAAGGTGGCGGAGCGCGACCTCGCGAAGCTCAAGGCGAAGCTCGCCGCGAACGCGGGCGATGATCTCGCGGGCGGCGCGGTCGACGTGAAGGGTGCGAAGGTTCTCGCGACCATGCTCGACGGGGCCGATGCGAAGAGCCTGCGCGAGACGCTCGACAAGCTGAAGGACAAGCTCGGCAGCGCCGCGATTGTCCTGTCCGCGGTCGTGGACGGCAAAGTGTCGCTGATCGCCGGCGTCACGGCCGACCTGACGGCGAAGGTGAAGGCCGGCGAGCTCGTCAACCATGTCGCCCGGCAGGTGGGCGGCAAGGGCGGCGGCCGGCCCGACATGGCGCAGGCGGGCGGCACCGATCCCGCGGGGCTCCCGGCGGCCCTCGCGTCCGTGCGGGACTGGGTCGAGCAGCGCCTTTGATTGGAGGGTCGAGCCTCGCGCGCAGGGCGGACGATCCGCAAGCGGTGTCGTCCTGCGCATTCGTCTCCTGAAACCTCCGTGCTCACGAAACCCCGCGTCGCCTCGCCGTTGCCCACGGGCACGGTTACGTTGCTGTTCACCGACGTCGAGGGCAGCACCCACCTATGGGACGCGCATCCCGAAGCGATGCGGGCGGCGCTGGCCCGCCACGATGCATTGGTGCGCGCAGCAATCGTCGAATCCGGCGGGTACGTTTTCAAAACGGTAGGCGACGCGTTTTGCGCCGCATTCGCGATGGCCGCGGATGCGCTCACGGCCGGGCTCGCCGCACAACGGGCCATCATGGATGAGGCATGGCCCGAAGACACACGCATCACGGCGCGCATGGCGCTGCACACCGGAGCGGTGGAGAGCCGGGACGACGACTATTTCGGCGCGCCCCTCAACCGCGTGGCGAGACTGCTTGCGACGGGGCACGGCGGACAAACGCTGCTGTCGCAGACGACGTATGACCTGGTCCGAGACAGCCTTCCCGACGCCGTTTCTCTGCACGATCTTGGTGCTCACAAGCTCAAAGACCTGGCGCGCCCCGAGCAGGTGTTCCAGATGCAACACCCGAGCCTTCGTAACGAGTTCCCACCGATCCGCTCGCTGTCGACGCATCCGAACAACCTGCCGCAGCAGTTGACCCGCTTCATCGGACGGGAAAAGGAGATTGCCGAAATCAAGGCGCTGCTGGCGAGGAACCGACTCGTCACGCTGACGGGTGCCGGGGGCAGCGGCAAGTCGCGTCTTTCGTTGCAGATTGCGGCCGATGTGCTCGAGCGCTTTTCGGATGGCGCATGGTTCGTGGAGTTCGCGGCGGTTGCGGACCCGAGTCTCGTACCTCAGACGGTCGCGTCAGCGCTGGGCGTGAAGGAAGAGAGGGGCAAGTCCATCACCCATACGCTCACCGAGTACCTCCAGCAAAGACGGCTCCTGCTGGTTCTCGACAACTGCGAGCACGTGCTCGACGCGTGCGCCAGCGTCGCCGACACGATCCTGCGGCAGTGTCCGGGAGCGACGATCATGACGACGAGCCGCGAAGCGCTCCGCGTCGCGGGGGAGCGATCCTACCGGGTGCCGTCGCTGTCGTTGCCGGATCGAGAACAGGTCCAATCGCCGCAGAGCCTGTCCGCGTACGAGTCGGTTCGGCTTTTCATCGATCGCGCGCTGCTGGTGCGCGCCGATTTCGAGGTTACCAACCGGAACGCTCCCGCGTTGGCTTCGGTTTGCTGCCGCCTCGACGGCATCCCTCTGGCGATCGAGCTGGCGGCGGCGCGCGTGCGCACTCTCTCGGTCGACGAGATCGACGGCAAGCTCGACCAACGTTTCCGCTTGCTGATCGGCGGCTCGCGGACGGCCATGCCGCGGCAGCAGACGCTACGCTCGCTCATCGACTGGAGCTACGACCTGCTCCACGAGCCGGAAAAGCGGCTGCTGCAGAGTCTATCGGCATTTGCTGGGGGGTGGACGTTGCAGGCGGCAGCAAGCGTGTGCGCCGGCAACGGCATCGCGGATGGGGATGTCCTCGATCTCCTGACTTCGCTCGCCGACAAGAGCCTGGTGACTGCGGAGCAGAACGACGGACACTCTCGCTACACGCTGCTGGAGACGGTGCGTCAATACGCCCGCGACAAGTTGCTCGAGAGCGGTGGCAGCAACGCAATTCGGGAACGCCATCTGGACTTTTTCCTGGCGCTCGCGGAGGAGGCGGAAACGTACCTGACCGGTGCGCAGCAGGGCGAGTGGCTGCAGCATCTGGAAGCGGAGCATGAAAACCTGTGGGCGGGTCTGGAGGGGAGCGTTCTGGACACCGGATCGAGAAGGGGGCTTCGACTCTGCGGGGCGCTGCAGCGGTTCTGGACGATGCGAGGGCATATCTCGGAGGGCCGCAAGTGGTGCGAGCGGATGCTGGAAATGACCGGGGGCGATGAGCGGACACCGGAACGCGCGAAAGTGCTCAATGGGGCCGGCACACTGGCCCATTCGCACGCCGACTATCGAGCCGCCCGTGCGCTGTATGAAGAGAGCCTGGCGATCACCCGGGAGCTGGGCGACGGAGCCGGTACGTCCCGAGCCCTGAACAACTTGGGAACCGTGGCCTGGGCGCAGGGCGACTGGCCGGCTGCCCGTGCGCTCTATGAAGAGAGCCTGGCGATCAGGCGGGGGCTGAAGGACCGGGCTGGCATGTCCGTATCGCTGAACAATCTGGGGAATGTGGCTGACGACCAAGGCGACCGATCTGGCGCCCGGGCGCTGTATGAAGAGAGCCTTGCGATTCTGCGGGAATTGGGGGACTGGTTGGGCATCTCCACGTCGCTGAACAATTTGGGCTGTATCGCTCAGGGCCAAGGCGACTTGCCTGCCGCCCGGGCTCTGTTCGAAGAGAGCCTGACGCTCAGAAGAGAACTGGGCGACCGTTGGGGCACCGCCGGCTCGTTGGCCAACCTGGGAAGTGTGGCCTACGCTCAGGGCGACTATGCTGCCGCCGCGACGCTGCATCGGGAAAGTCTGGCAATTCGGGGCGAGCTGGGTGAAAGGCTGGGCATTGCCTATTCGCTGGAGGGACTCGCGGAAGCAGTCGGCTCTCTCGGCAGCTTCCTCCTTGCCGTCCGCATCTGGGGCGCGGCCGAGCGATTGCGGGAGGAGATTGGATCGCCGCTGTCGCCGAGGGACAGTCTTGGCCGTGACAAGAGCGTGGCTGCGGCCCGCAGAGCGTTGGACGATGACGCCGCCTTTGACGAGGCTTGGCAAGAAGGCCGTGCGTTGACGCTCGAGCAGGCGATCGAACTCGCGCTCGAAAAGTTCATATCAAACGAGTGAAGGAGCCAACATGTCGCTGCGCCCGGGTTTGACTCTCGACGCGATGAATGCCCGCGGACGCGGACGCCTGCCCGACCTCTTCGGCTTTCGCGTGATGGCGCTGGAGCAGGGGCTGCTCGTCGCCGAGCTCGACATCCGGCCGGACCTCCTCGCACCTAACGGCTTCCTGCATGCGGCCACCGTCGTGGCGCTCGCCGATACCGCGTGCGGCTACGGCTGCATCGCGCACATGCCAAAGGGCGCGGAGAACTTCACGACGGTCGAGCTCAAGAGCAATTTCCTCGGCACCGCGCGCGAAGGCACGATCGCGTGCATCGCCAAGCCAGCGCATCTCGGCAGGAACACCCAGGTGTGGGACGCGACGGTCACGCGGCACGCCGACGGCAAGCCGATCGCGCTATTCCGGTGCACGCAGATGATCCTCTGGCCGAAGCCCGCCTGACCACTCGATGCCCGCGGTCGTGATTACGCAGCCCGTATGGAGGTGATCGTCCCCGGCAGCGGGAAGTCGCGCGCGAGACGGGCTTCGCGAACGCAGGCGATCGAGTGCTACGCCGCCTGATTCACGGTCATCCCTTCGGAATGTTCTGCTTGGCGCGCTCCATCTGCTTCTTGAAGAGTTCGAGGGCGTCCTTCATGTGCGCCGGGTCGCTCGACAAGCTGACCGCTTTCTTGGGATCGGCCGACACCGTCACCGCGATGTTGCTGACGCCATTTGCCTCGCATCCGACCACCGCGCCCGTGCCGCCCTTGGCGCTCGCCTCCCACGACTCGAGGTAGATGGCGCACTTGGTGACCTTGCCCTTGTTGCCCCACGTGTAGGCCACGTCGTCGTCCTGCACATAGGCCGGCTCGAGCGCTTTCATGACCGCGAAGTAGCGCGCCAGCGCGACGGCGTTGTAGTCCGGGAACCCGGGCCAAATGCGCGTTGCCACCAGGATCTCGTTCTTGCCCGCGTCGCGCATGAACACGTTGACGAGGATCGACGGGTCCTTCGGCGCGGGGTATCGCGATGGCGCCGCGCCTTTCTTTGCCTGGGCGAGCGCATCGGAGCTGCCGAGAGCGACGAGAATCAGCACCAGAAGCAGGAGCGGGCGAAACATCGGATCCTCCTTTAGGTCGCAGGCGGCAGCGGGTCGAAGCCGGCGTACACCCGGGATGCCGGAGGGGCTCCCCGGACAAGTCGCCATTCTGCCACGTCGTGCCGACGAGGCGCCGGGAGCGACGGCATGCGGCCCGACCGCGCTCCGCCCGTCACCTCCCCGTAGGGCCCTGGGCACCGACCTCCAGCGTTGGCACGAGTTGTGCCTTGTTCCGAGCGTCAAGACATGACGGACCGATTCCCTTGCTGGAACTTCTGAATCCTGCCCGTCGGGGGCATGCCGGACCGCTGGTCAATGTGACGGCGGCGAACCAATTTTGGCATTTGTTGCCCCGGAACGACCCTGTCGCCGCGCAGCGGGCGCTGTCCGAGGCGCTCTCCGACCTGGCGACGCGGCCCCATCCCAATATCGATCAGCTCCGCGCGTTGCTCGGAATCGATCAACTCGCCCGGAGCCTGGCCGACGCCCTGTTGGTGGATTACGCCATGGGCGGCGCGCAGGCGCAGGAGACGGATGCCTGGCAATCGGCCTTCGAGCTCGCCCAGTCGTTCGGGCAGGCGTTCGAGCATGCGCTGCGGTACCTGCGCGACGACAAGCCTCCACGCAGCCGGCCGGAATACCTCTCCACCGTCCTGCTGCGCCTGTTCCAGCATCGGCAAGTCGAGTTCCTGCTGCGGCCTTTCGTCAGCGAGCATTCCCTTCCGGATTGCTGGGCCGAGCTCCACGCTGCGTACCTCCATGCCGAATCCGTCGGCCTGCTCACCCAGCCACTCGTCTCCCGCCGAAGCGACGAAGACCGTGGCGACGAGAGCACGCTCGAGCGCGAGTTCATCCACTTGCTGCTGATGGAGTTGCTGAACGTCGGGCAGCTATCGCCCTACGACGCGTTCTGGGTGAGCCGGCAGATTCCGCGGTGGCGCAACGTTCTTTCGCTGCAATCGGAACACGTTCGCGCACCGGGCGAGGCGGCCGAGCATTGCTTCGTCGTCGATCTCGCCAACGCGGAGGGACTCGTGCGGCCGGCGAGGTCGCCGGCAGGTACGCAGCGGTACCTCGACCCGGCTCCGATGCTGGCACTGATCAGGGACGAGATCGCGAAGTTGCGCGATCCTGCGGGTCCGCTGGACGGCTCGGCCCCGATACGGCGGGGCCGGCAACTCGAACTCCTGCGCAAAGTCCACGCGATTTGCCAGCCGAAACTGGAGCGGGTCGACCGTCGCGGCGATCGTCTGCCCGTCGTGTCGACGGTCAAGGCGATCGTGGGCTTGCCCATATCACCCGGATGTTGCGGCACGAGAAGCGCAAGCGGGCCAACGCCGCGTCATCGTCGAAGTCCGCCACCGACGCCGGAACCGTTGCCGACCCGTTCACCCTGGATGCGCCAACGGACCGGCGTCCGGACGGCCTTCAGGCTGCCGTGGGCGCGAGCAGTGAATTCGGTGTGCCGCACCAGGAGTGGCAGCTCAAGGACCTCAGCGCCTCCGGTTGCCGCTTGAGGGGAAAGATCGCCAACCCGAACCGAGTGCTGCCGGGCACCCTGATCGCTTTTCGTGAAAGCGACAACCTGCCATGGATTTTGGCCGTCGTACGCCGGCTCAGGAAGCGGATCGGCGACCGTGTCGATATCGGCGTCGAATACGTCGGCCAGAACCCGCTGGGCGTCACGCTGGTCGCTGAAGGCGACGGCGCCGGCCAGGCGAAGGCCACTGCCGACAAGAAGCGCAAGCAATGCACGGCTCTGTATCTGCGGGAAAGCTCCGAGCGTCCGAAGATGCCGTTCAAGACGCTGATCCTCTGGCCGCGTGAATTCAAGACGGGTCGCTGTCTGATCCTGCGCTCCGACGACGCCAATTACACGGTGCGGCTGAAGGAGCCGATCGAGGAACAGGATGGCTTCGTCTGGCTGCCGTACGAGGTTCTGGACCGGCGCGCAGGCAGCGGGGACATGTTGCAGGAAGTCGCGTAGACATCGCGGCGAGGAAGGCTACGCAGCGCGCCGGCGAGCGCACGCACGATGACGTGACGTTTGCCACGGCGCCTTCCTTCGACCTTCGATCCTAGACCATGCGGGCGATGCAATTCGCCATGCCGCGGCCGTAGATTAGCCAGGTCTGCGCGCGCTGCCGCATTCTCGCGTCCACTTTCCGGTAGTTTGCTGCAGCGTGTCGAGCGATCGCGTCGCGGGGGCCATCCATGCCGGCGCTGCCATCGGTTCGCCTTCTCGTACTCCTTTCGTTCGCGGCAGGGGTGCTGCTGCTGCAAAGGCAGGCGGAGCTTCCGCCGAGCCTCCCCTGGCTGGGCGCCGCCGCCGGCTTCGCTGCCGGCGCGTGGGGCGTCCTCGCATGGGCTGGGCCGGGTCCGCTCACCCGGGGTGTCGTCGTGGCGCTTGCGGTGCTGGGTGCGGGCGTGCTCGGTTTCGGCTACGCGGCCGGTCGGGCCGAGGCGCGCCTCGCCGACGCGTTGCCTGCCGCATGGGAGGGTGAGGACGTCACCGTGGTGGGCGTCGTCGACGACCTGCCACAGTTCTCGGAGCGCGGCACCCGGTTCGCTTTCGCCGTCGAGCGCACGCTCACCCGCGGCGCGATGGTCCCGGCGCGGCTGTCGCTCGCGTGGTACGCCGCGCCGCCATCAGGCGGCGCCGCGGAACCCGTGCCCGCGATCGCCGCCGGCGAGCGGTGGCAACTCCTCGTGCGTCTGAAGCGACCGCACGGCACCGTCAATCCGCACGGCTTCGACGTCGAAGCCTGGCTGCTCGAGAACGGAATTCGCGCAACGGGCTATGTGCGCCCGGACGGACGCAACCGGAGGGAGAACGCGTTCGCCGGTCGCGCCGCGGATTTCGTGCTTCACGCGCGCGGAACGATCCGGGCGCGCATCCTCGCGGCACTGCCCGACGCGCCGTTCGCGGGCGTGATCGTCGCGTTGGCCATCGGCGACCAGCGCTCGATTCCGGAGCCCCAGTGGCGCATCTTCAACCGGACCGGAATCGCGCACCTCATCAGCATCTCGGGCCTCCATGTGACGGTGTTCGCGGCACTCGCCGGTGCACTCGCGTTCGCGCTTGCGCGGAGGAGCGTTCGCCTCACCGTGCGGATTCCGGCGCGCAAGCTCGCGGCGGCGGCGGGCGTCGTCGCCGCCTCGCTCTATGTTCTGCTCGCGGGGTCCGGCGTGCCCGCAGTACGCACGCTGCTGATGTTGGCCGTCGCGGCGGTGGGGCTCGTGCTCGCGCGTCCCGGTACCGCCGCCGCGATCTGGTTGTGGGCTCTGGTCGCGGTGCTCGTGTGGGATCCGTGGGCGGGTCTCACGCCGGGCTTCTGGCTGTCGTTCGGCGCCGTCGGCGTGCTCCTGTACGCGGGCGCGGGTCGGCTGTCGTCCGCGCTGCCTCGCGGCGCGGCGAAGCGGGCCGCTCGCATGCTGCGTGCCGGCGTGCGTACGCAAGGTGTCGTGACGACGGCGCTGGTGCCTGGGACCCTTGCGCTGTTTCAACAGGTATCGCTCGTATCGCCGATCGCGAACGCCGTCGCGATACCAGTGGTCACGTTCGCCGTGGTGCCGCTTGCCTTGGGCGCAATCGTCGTGCCTTTCGACCTGCCATGGCAAGTCGCCCATGCGGTGTTTGCGGCGCTGATGGTGCCGCTCCAAGCGCTCGGCGCGATGCCCGCGGCCGCCTGGCAACAGCATGCTCCGCCCGGCTGGGCCGTCGCGATTGCGCTGGGCGGTGTCGCCCTGGTCGTCGCACCGCGAGGCGTCCCGGCCCGGGCGCTGGGACTCCTCGCGTTCCTGCCGCTGTATTTCGTGCAGCCCGTGCCGCCCGGGCCCGGCGCGTTTCGCATGACCGTGCTCGACGTCGGACAAGGGCTCGCGATCGTGATCGAGACCCATCGCCATGCGCTCGTGTACGACACGGGTCCGCGCTACACCGACGAGGCCGATGCGGGCGGCCGGCTGGTCGCGCCGTTCCTCCGTGCCGCGGGCATCCGGAGCCTCGCAGCCATGATCGTTACGCACCAGGACAGCGACCACAGCGGCGGCGCGCTCGCGCTGCTGTCCACGGTACCGGTGGATCGCTTCGTGTCGTCGCTTCCCGCCGACCATGCGATCCTCATTCGGCGCGCGGCCGATGGCGGGGCCACGGAGCGATGCGAGGCCGGACAGGCGTGGACGTGGGACGGCGTGCGCTTCACGGTGTTGCAGCCGACCAGCGGACAGTATGCGATGCCGCAAACGAAACCGAACGACCTCTCGTGCGTCGTGCGCATCGATTCGGAGCATGGCAGCGTGCTGCTGACCGGCGACCTCGAGGCGCGTGGCGAACAGGATCTCGTGCGCCGCGATCCCGCCGCGCTCGCCGCGGACGTGCTGCTGGTGCCGCATCACGGCAGCCGGACGTCGTCCACGCCGGCGTTCATCGCGGCAGTCGCTCCCGCAATCGCCGTCTTCACACCCGGCTATCGCAACCGGTTCGGGCATCCGCGGCCCGACATCGTCGCCCGGTACGAAGGCGCCGGCATTCGCGGTTACCGGACGGACCTCGACGGCGCGCTCACGTTCACGTTTGCACCGGGAAGCACGCTCGCGCCGCGGGCCGAGCGCGAACACGATCGCCGGTACTGGTACGACAGGCCGGTGCGCGACGCGACGAAGGCGATCGAGTGATCCGAATGATCCGTCCGCATGCGCGGTCCATCGCCGCGGCGCCCAGCGACTTGCCGGTACGCGCTTGGACGCCGGGCCGTCGGGGCGTTAGGCTGATCGCAAACCGCATTCAACATCTCCGGTCACCCGGGGATTCCGGCGATGTCGCGATCTTCGGACGCTGCTTCCAGAATTGGGTGGCTGCTTCGAAGGCGTGCGCGAGCTGCAGCACGCCGAGGTCGTCCCGGTAGCGCCCGACGATTTGCAGGCCGACGGGGAGCGCGGGATCGTCGCTGGTGAAGCCGGCGGGCACCGAGATCGCGGGATGGCTGGTGATGGTGATGTAATAGCAGCTCTTCATCCAGTCGAGATAATTCTCCATCCTGCTGCCGGCGATGGCGCGCGGCCACTCGTCGGTGACCGGATAGGGCGGAAGCTGGCTGACCGGGCAGAGCAGGAAGTCATAGCGCTCGAGAAAGCGGCGCATCCGGTGAAAGAGCTCGGTGCGCAGGGACTCGGCTCGCGCGATCTTGTCCGACGTGAGCGCCAGACCCTGCTCGATGTTCCAGATCACGGTGTCCTTCAGCGCCCCGCGGTGGTGCCGATAGTGGGCCCCGTAGTTCTGCAGGAACGCGAGGGCGCGCAGCGTCTCGAACGATTCCGTCGCCCCCGAGAAGTCCGGCTCGGCGTCTGCCACGACGCATCCCAGCGCAGTAAAAGTCTCTCGTTGCCGCTCGAGTGCGGTGCTCACGCGAGGATCCATCGGCAGGCCGCCGAGATCGCGACTCCACGCGACGCGGACCCTTCGGAAGTCCCGCTTGAGCGGGCCGAGGAAGGCGCGGCCAGGCTCGTCGATCGACGTGGGTGCGCGCGGGTCGGGCCCCGCCATCGCTCCGAAGAGCAGCGCGCAGTCGGCGGCGGTACGGGCCACGGGGCCCAATACCGAGAGCGTGTTCCACGCGTTTGCCGCGGGCCAGGCGGGGATGCGCCCGGGAGTGGGCCGGAAGCCGACGACGTTGCAGTAGCTGCCGGGATTGCGCAGGCTCGCGGCCAAGTCGGATCCGTCGGCGAACGGCAGCATGCCGCACGCGACGGCCGCGGCCGCGCCGCCGGAGGAGCCACCGCAGGTCCTGGCGAGGTCGTACGGATTGCGGGTGGCGCCGAACACCTTGTTGAACGTCTGGCTGCCCGCGCCGAACTCCGGCGTGTTGGTCTTGCCGATCATGATCGCGCCTGCGGCGCGGAGGCGGGTGACGAGGCTGTGATCCTCCTGCGGCACGTGATGCGCAAAGATCGGAGAGCCGAACGTCGTGCGCACGCCCTTCGTCGGCACGAGATCCTTGAAGGCAATGGGCAGGCCGGCGAGGATGCCCTGGGCCCGCTTCCTGCGGTCCATCGCCCTGGCGGCCTTGATCGCCTCGTCGGGGAGGAACGTGACGATGGCGTTGACTTCGGGATTCACGCGTTCGATCTGCGCGATGAAGGCCCGCATCAGTTCGGTGGCCGACAGCTTGCGCGAGCGGACCATCCGCGCGAGCTTCCTGGCCGGCGTGAAGCACAGCTCGCTGTTGGTGGGCATGGAGGTCGGGAAATCGATGCGCAATGCCTCGCTCGGGCACGAGCGTTGGCGCTCGATTGTACGGTTCATTCGCCGATTCTCGTTGTGCCCGACCGCGAAGGCCGGGTTAGACTCGCGCCATCGTCGACCCTGTCATTCGCGCCCTGCCGACCGCGCTCGCCGTGCTGCCCCCACATTTCGTCGCGCGCTCTCCGACCGGCCGGGCACTGCTGGTGGCGCTGTTGCTCGCGTTGCCGGAGCTCCCGGCGGCGGAAGCCAGGGAGGCGCCGGAACCGCGGAAGCTGTCGGTTGCGGTCGGTCCCGCGTTCGCGCTCGGCAAGGCCGGCGAAAACTGGGCGAAGCTCGTGGCCGAGCGATCCGGAGGCAAGATGCCGGTACGACTCTTCCCCGGGGCCACGCTCGCGCAGAACGATCCGGCGCGCGAATTCATAGCGCTGCGAGACGGCGCCGCGGACCTCGCCGTCGGTTCGACGCTCTTCTGGTCGTCGCAGGTCGCCGCTCTCGGCGTGATTTCGCTGCCGTGGATCGCGCCCGAAGCCAAGGATCTCGCAGCGATCGCGCAGAGCCCGGTGGCGCAGCACCTTGCGGCGGCGATCGAGCGCGCGGGTGCCGTGCCGCTCGCGTTCGCGGTACTGGGTCATCGCGTGCTGTCGATGTCGGGCACGGCGCCGCGCTCGCCCGCGGATTTCGCCGGAATGAAGGTGCGCGTCGTGTCGAACCCGATGCTCACCGATCTTTTCGTGAGCCTCGGAGCGCTGCCGCGCGCGATGGCGGGCACCGATGCGCAAGCCGCCTTTCGCGCGGGAACGCTCGATGCGCAGGAGGGAACGCTGGCGACGATCGCTGCCGCGCGGCTCGACGCGTACGGCGTCAAACAGGTGATGTTGTTGGGTGCGGTGGCCGAATGCGCGGTGTTTGCGGCGAACAAGTCGGCGTGGGACGGCTGGACGGACGAGGAGCGATCCATCGTGCGCGATGCCGCGCGCGAGACCGCGCGGGCGTTGCCCGAGTTGGTGCGGGCGGAGGACGAAGCGGCGCAGGCGGCATTGACAAGGCGCGGCGCGACGGTAACCCGCCTCACGCCGAGCGGCCGCGCGTCCTTCGCCGCGGCCACGCGGGGCATCTACGACCGGTGGGCCGCCATGGTGGGCGAAGACCTCGTGCGGGCGACCGAGGCGGCAGTCAAGGCCGACGCGCGGTAGCGAGCGTGGGGCCGTTCCAGTGCGCGAACGGCCGCCCGGAGCGCACTGTGCGCCCCCTCGGGGGGCAGCGAACGCAGTGAGCGTGGGGGCGGTTCATTCCACGAACCGGCCGAGCCGCACGGCGGTCTCGCCCTTCTTGGGACGACGCGTCGGCATGATCAGGACGCAGTCGTCGTAGGGTGTGGCGATCTCGGCGTCGCCGTCCCGGGCGAGCAACGTCCCCGCTCGTGGGACCACGACCAGTCCGGCGACCGGGATGACGAAAGCGAACTCGTCGGTCGCGATCGTCACCGTCGCCGTGACCTCGATCACCTTCTGCCGGGGCATCGGCATCGGCTCGAGATGCGCCTCCAGAAACGCGGGCTCGCACATTCCGAAATGCCGGAGAAAACGCAGCGTCACCTGCTTCGCCACCTCTGGCGCGGAGGCCTCCCAATGCTGGCCGCATTCGATCAGCAATGCGTTGCGCGGATCTTCGGAATCGTCGAAGAACGCGTAGTCGCGCAGCCGCTTGCCGGCCGCGTGCCCGCCGTCGACGATGATGTGTTCCGGGGACCCCAGCGCGTGCGCGAGTTCCACTCCCTTGCGCTGCCGGCCGGCCATCGCCAGCGGCGGACACCGGTCGGTCATCGAATGGAGGTCGAGCAGATAATCCACGCGGTCATACAGCGGGCGCAAGGCGCGCGCTCGGGCGAGGTCGGCCGTCTGCCGAGGGCCGTCGAGCACTTCGGCGGTCCACAGGCGGTTGAAATCCTCGTCGATGCAGCGCGACCCGAACGGATCGGCCCGGTCGAAGGTCCGGTAGGCGGCGACATTCGCGAAGCACATCGAAAGCGTGCCGCGCGTCGGCCGGAAATTCCCGGCGAGCAGCCAGTCGAGCGCGATGGCCCCGCAGACTTCGTTGCCATGGGTGAGGGCCTGCACCAGAACGTGCGGACCGGCACTGTTGGCCGCAAAGGTCCACACGTAAGGAATGCCGGCGTTGCCGGTCGCCCAGCGTCCCAGCTCGGGAAACGCGACCTCGATAGGTGGCTCTTGCATCTTCACTTCATGCCGGGGGAAGGGGAGCTGGCGCGCAACGTCGCGTCGCGGGAACATGCATGCGTGGATAATGGCGGGTCGGGAAGCCAACTGCAAGGAGACCGCGGCATGCCGTCAGGCTCGAGGTGGAACCTTCCGTGCCGCTCGAAGGCGCGCCCCGTTCGACGCGCAATGGCGACGGGCATGTCGTTGCTGTGCTTGCTGGCGGGCGCGTCGTCGCAGGCGCAGGCGCCGTTGCCGGTGGAAAACCTCAGGCTGCCGCCCGGATTCGCGGTCGAGGTCCTCGCCCGCATTCCGAACGCCCGAGCGATGACGTGGGGCGCCGCCGGCACGCTCTTCGTCGGCAGCGCGTCGGCGGGAGCCGTGTACGCGCTCACCCTGCCGCCCCCCGGCACGAAGGGCGAGGCGGCGGTCACGGTGATCGCCTCCGGCCTGCGCGAGCCCGCGGGGGTGGCGTTCCGCGATGGCGCGCTCTACGTGTCGGCCGTCTCGCGCATTCTGCGTTTCGACGACATCGAGCGCCGCCTCGCCAATCCGCCGCAACCGGTCGTCGTCAGCGACCGCTTTCCGACTGAAGGGCACCACGGACGCAAGTTCATCGCGTTCGGTCCCGACGGCAAGTTGTACGTTCCCGTCGGCGTGGCGTGCAACGTCTGCGAACTCGACCCCGACCGCTACGGCGTCATCATGCGGATGAACCCCGACGGCAGCGGCCTCGAGGTATTCGCGCGCGGATTGCGCAACACCGTCGGCTTCGACTGGAATCCGCGCACCAAGGAATTGTGGTTCACCGACAACGGCCGCGACCAGCTCGGCGACGACCTGCCGCCGGACACGCTGAATCACGCGCCGCGCGCAGGCTTGCGCTTCGGCTTTCCCTATTGCCACGCCGGCACGCTGCCCGATCCCGAGTTCGGTCGAAAGCAGCCCTGCAGCGCCTTCCGCCCGCCGGCGCAGGCTCTCGGGCCGCATGTCGCGGCGCTCGGCATGCGCTTCTACACCGGCACCCAGTTTCCCGCCGCCTATCGCGGCCGGATCTTCATCGCCGAGCACGGTTCGTGGAACCGCAGCCGGAAGATCGGCTATCGCGTCACGATGGTGACGCTCGACCGCGACAAAGCGGTGCGCTACGAGCCCTTCGCCGAGGGGTGGCTGCAGGGGGAGACGGCGTGGGGACGTCCGGCGGACGTTCTGGTTGCGCCGGACGGTTCGCTGCTCGTTGCGGACGATTACGCGGGCGCGGTCTACCGCATCCGCTACCGGGGTCAGTAGACGCCGTACCGCGGTACGCCCCACACCGGCGCGCGGACGACGAGCCGCGGCGGGCCGTAAACGGGAACCGGATAGACGACCGGCGCGGGATACAGCACCGGCGCCGGATAGACGATCGGGGCCGGATGGTAGGGCCGGTAATACGGGCGGGCAACCGGGGCATACGGGCGAGGGTAGCCGCCCCAGTGACCTCCCCGGGATGCCGGTCCGCCGGCGCTGACGGCGAAGCCCGGACCGCCAACGGATACGCTCCATGCCACATTGCCGGCGGAGGCCGCGCCTGCGGTCAGGGTCAGGCCGCCCGCAGCGGCAAGGGCGGCCAGGGCAAAGGCGACTTTGCGACGGAACATGCGAACCTCCTGCTCTGTTCGGTTCAGGGAAGAGCAGCGTCACAGACGACGATTGCGCCAGCAGGCGATGGACAGTCGGTTCGCCCACGTCGTCTCCGACCGTGCTTTTCCGCAACAACGCGGCGCGTGCCGGCGCGGTTGACGGAGGCCGCATGCGGGCGCCCGGGAAGGGCTGCCCTCCGAGGCTCTGTGGCCGCTGCCGCGGTTGCGCTATGCTTCGCCGGCCACCACGGCAACCATTCGACCGGGGGATTCATGTCGCAGATCCAGCTGATGGTCACTCGAGCCATCAACACGGCGAGCGCGCTCGCGTTCGCCGCCTTCGCGCTGCCGGCCGCGGCCGCCAATCTCGCCGTCGGCCTCGGCACGGACGTGACCGCCATCGATCCGCATTATCACAACCTCACCCCGAACAACAACGTCGCCGCGCACATCTTCGGCTACCTCGTCGAGCGCAACGAGAAGTCGCAGCTCCAGCCGGGGCTCGCGACCGAATGGAAGGCGATGGATCCGCTGACGTGGGAGTTCAAGCTGCGGAAGGGGGTCAAGTTCCACGACGGCGCCGACTTCACCGCGGCCGACGTCGTGGCGTCGATCGAGCGCGTGCCGACGGTGCCGAACAGCCCGTCGCCATTCACCGCCTTCACGAAGCAGATCAAGGAGATGATCGTCGTCGATCCGCTCACGATCCGGTTCAAGACCGCCACGCCCTACCCGCTCATGCCCTCGGACATGGCGCAGATCGTCATCATCTCGAAGAATGCCGGGAAGGCGACCACCGACGATTTCAACAACGGCAAGGCGGCGATCGGCACCGGTCCCTACAAGCTCGTCCGCTATGCCAAGAGCGATCGCATCGAGCTCGCGCGGAACGACGCGTATTGGGGCGGCAGGACGCCTTGGGAGAAGGTGACGTTGCGCCTGCTGCCGCAGGATGCATCCCGTGTTGCCGCACTCCTGTCCGGCGACGTCCAGGTCATCGAGAACGTGCCGACTTCCGACGTGGGGCAGTTGAAGAAGGACAAGCGTGTCCAGGTCTTCCGTACGGTTGCGGACCGGTTGATCTACCTGCACATGGACAGCGATCGCGACGTCTCCCCGTTCGTGACGGACCGAGCCGGGAAGCCCTTGACGAAAAACCCGCTCAAGGATCCCCGCGTCCGGAAGGCGATCTCGAAGGCGATCAACCGGCCCGCGATGGTGGAAAAGGTCATGGAGGGCGAGGCCATTCCTGCTGGCCAGCTCGTCCCGGACTTCCTCTTTGGCGCCACGAAGAATCTGAAGGTCGAGGCATACGACCCCGAGGGCGCGAAGAAGCTGCTCGCCGAGGCCGGGTACCCCAATGGCTTCGGACTCACCATCCACGCGCCCAACAACCGCTATGTCAACGATGCGAAGGTCGCGCAGGCGGTCGCGCAGATGCTAAGCCGCGTCGGCATCGACACCAAGGTCATCGCGATGCCGTCGGCGACGTATTTCACCCAGGCGACCAAACTGGATTTCAGTTTCATGCTGCTCGGCTGGGGCACGGGCACCGGCGAGGCGTCATCGTCGCTGAAGGCGCTGCTGATGACCTACAACCGCGACAAGGGCTTCGGGACGGCCAACCGCGGACGCTACTCGAACGGCAAGGTCGACGCGCTGACCGAGGATGCGCTCGCGACGGTCGACGACATCAAGCGCGAGGCGTTGCTGCAGCGGGCGTCGGAGATCGCGGTCAACGACACCGGTGTCGTGCCGGTGCATTTCCAGGTCAATCTGTGGGCCACGCGCGACGGCATCACCTACGCCCCGCGGACCGACGAGAACACGCTCGCCTGGAAATTCCGGCCCGCCGCAGCCAAGTGACTTCGCCCTCCCATTTCATCGGCAATCGATGGGTCGCGGCAGCGACCGGCGAATCGCTGCCGATGATCGATCCGTCGGACGGCGAGCCGTTCGCCGCCATCGCGGCCGGCAACGACCAGGACATCGACCTGGCGGTACGTGCTGCCGGCGCGGCGCGGGACGGATCCTGGGGACGTCTTGCGCCCGCGGAGAAGGGCCGCCTGCTCGGCAGGCTCGCGCGTTCCATCCTCGATCATGCCGACGAGCTCGCGCTGATCGAGGCGCGCGACTGCGGCAAGCCGTTGCGCCAGGCGCGCGCCGACGTCGCGGCCTGCGCCCGCTATTTCGAGTTCTACGGTGGCGCCTCCGACAAGCTCGCGGGCGACACCATTCCCTATCCGGCGGGCTACACGGTGCTGACCTGGCGCGAGCCGCACGGCGTGACGGGCCACATCATTCCCTGGAATTACCCGCTGCAGATATTCGGACGTTCGATCGGCGGCGCGCTCGCCGCGGGCAACGCGTGCGTCGTGAAGCCGGCGGAGGACGCGTGCCTGTCGCTGCTGCGCGTGGCCGAGCTCGCCGCAGGGATCGGCTTACCCGAGGGAGCCCTCAACATCGTCACCGGTCTCGGCCGCGTGGCCGGCGCGGCGCTCGCCATGCATCCCGGCGTCGAGCATGTGTCGTTCACGGGATCGCCCGCGACCGGAGCGTGGGTGGCGGCCGAAGCGGCGAAGCGCCACTGTCCGGTGACGCTGGAACTCGGCGGCAAAGGCCCGCAGGTCGTCTTCGCGGACGCCGATCTCGACGCGGCATTGCCGGCGATCGTCAACGCCATCGTGCAGAACGCCGGCCAGACGTGTTCGGCGGGGAGCCGGTTGCTGGTCGAGGGCTCGCGCTACGAGGAGGTCCTGGAAAAACTCGGGGCGCGGTTCGCCGCGCTCAAGGTCGGTCCCGCGATGGACGATCTCGATTGCGGGCCGCTCATCCGCGCGACGCAGCTCGCGCGGGTGCGCGGCTTTCTCGCCGATGCCAAACGCGACGGCCAGCCGACGGTGAGCAAGGGGACGATCGTGGACCACGCGCCGGCGGACGGCTACTACGTGGAGCCGCACCTCTTGCGCGACGTGCCGCCTTCCGCGCGCATCGCCTGCGAGGAAGTGTTCGGCCCCGTGCTCGCGGCGATGCCGTTCGAGGGCGAGGCCGAGGCGATCCGCATCGCCAATGGCACCGATTTCGGGCTCGTCGCCGGCGTGTGGACGGAAAGCGGCGCGCGGCAGATGCGGCTCGCCCGGGCGATTCGCAGCGGTCAGATCTTCATCAACAACTACGGCGCCGGCGGCGGCGTCGAACTGCCGTTCGGCGGCGTCAAGCATTCCGGATACGGGCGGGAAAAGGGCTTCGAGGCGCTGTACGGGTTTACCGCATTGAAGACCGTGGTGATCCAGCATGGGTGAGCGCCGGATCGTTCGCCGCGCGAAACTGAACCTGCCGCCAAGGAACATTTCATGAGACTGAAGGACAAGGTTGCGATCGTCACCGGTGGCGGTTCGGGATTCGGCGAGGGCATCGCGAAGCGCTTCGCGGAGGAGGGCGCCGCGGTCGTCGTCAACGACGTCAACGCCGAGGGCGGCGCGCGCGTGGTGGAGGAAATCGCCGCCGCCGGCGGCCGTGCGCGCTTCCGCGCCGGCGACGTATCGAACGATACCGACGTTGCCGCGCTGGTCCGCTTCGCGCTCGACGAATACGGCGACCTCGACGTCGTCGTCAACAACGCCGGCACGACGCATCGCAATCAGCCGATGCTCGACGTGACGGAGGAGGAGTTCGACCGGATCTATCGCGTCAACGTCAAAAGTCTGTTCCTGACGGCGCGGCACGCGGTGCCGCATTTTCGTGCGAAGAGGAACGGCGTATTCATCACGATCGCGTCGACGGCCGGCGTCCGGCCACGCCCCGGGCTCACCTGGTACAACGGCAGCAAGGGCGCGGCGATCGTCACGTCGCGCTCGATGGCCGCCGAGCTCGCCCCCGACAACATCCGCGTCAACGTCATCAATCCGGTCGCCGGCGAAACCGGAATGCTGGCCGATTTCATGGGCGCCGATACACCCGAGATGCGCGCGAAGTTCGTCGCGACGATCCCCCTCGGCCGCCTGTCGCAGCCCGCCGACATTGCGACGGCCGCAGTGTTCTTCGCGTCCGACGAGGCGGCGTTCATCACCGGCACCTGCATGGAAGTGGACGGGGGCCGCTGCGTGTAGTGTTGCACATCAATCGTCCAAGGTTCAACAATGAGACGCCGCACGGTCATGGCCGGCCTTGCCCTTGGGGCCCTCGCGGTGGCCCGTGCCGCCCGCGCACAGCCAGCGCGGAAGGTCTATCGGATCGGGATCCTCGTGATCGGGACGACCTCCGATTTTGTTGGGCCCCAGCCTCGGAACCCTCAAGTCAATGCGTTTCTCCGCAGACTGGGCGAACTCGGCTACGTGTATGGGCAGCACTTCGTGACCGAGCCTCGCGGGAGCGAGGGCAAGCCGGAGCGCTTCGCTAGCCTGGCGGCCGAGCTGGTCAATCTCCAGGTCGACGTGATCATCGCTCCGGAGCCGGCGCTGCCGGCGCTCAAGCAAGCGACCTCGACAGTCCCCGTCATCATGGCGGCGGCCACCGACCCTGTGGGCCAGGGGGGCTACGCCCGCAGCCTCGGGCACCCGCGCGGGAACTTCACCGGGCTGAGCCTTCAGTCGGTAGAGGCGACCCGCAAACGACTCGAGCTGCTCAAGGAGCTCGTCCCGGGTACGGCGCCCGTGGCGGTTTTCTGGAATCCGCCCCACATCCTGGATTGGCGGGCGGCCGAGGCTGCTGCCCGGGAGCGGTCGTGGAAGATGCGGTCGCTCGAGATTCGCGACGCTGGCGAGATCGAAGGAGCTTTCAAAGCGGCGACCGATGCGCGCGCAGGTTCCCTCCTCGTGTTCGCGGCCGGGATCCTCTACCCGCATCGTCGTCGAGTCGCGGAGCTGGCCGTCAAGAGCCGGCTCCCGGCCATGTATGAACTGCGGCCCTATGTCGAGGCCGGCGGCCTGATCTCCTATAGTGCGGATCTCACTGATATCTGGCGGCGTGCGGCTGTCTTCGTCGACAAGATCCTGAAGGGGGCGAGACCCGGCGACCTGCCCGTCGAGCAGCCAACGAAGTTCGAGCTCGTGATCAATCGCGGGGCCGCGAAGTCCATCGGCCTCATGATTCCGCGATCGCTGTTGCTGCGCGCAGATGAGGTGATTCAGTGAGCGAACGTTCCCGGTTGCGGTGGGTTGCAGCATTGTCGATCCGCGTCGCAGCGCCGATGCTGGACGCCCACCGCGGGAATATAGCCCCCGCGCGAGATAGGTCTGCGGCATAACTCCGTTGCGGCAGAACTCCGCTGGCGCTTCCTCACTTCGCGTAGACGAGGTCGCGCAGGCCGATCGAGATCACGGGCACGTAGGTGATCACCATGAGGCAGGCGAGCACGACCAGGATGAACGGCACCAGTCTCGTCACGATCCGGTCGACCGAGATGCGCGCGACGGTGCAGGCCGCGAACAGGTTGACGCCGAACGGTGGCGTGATCATGCCGAGCGCCAGATTGACGACCATCACGATGCCGAAATGCACCGGATCGATCCCGAAGTGCTGCGCGACAGGTGCCAGGATCGGCGCCAGCACGATGATCGACGCCGACGTTTCGATGAACATGCCGATGACGAACAGCGCGGCGTTGACGCCCAGCAGGAACAGCATCGGCGATTGCAGCCACTCGACCAGGAAGACGCCGATCGCATCCGGCACGCCGGCGCGCGTGATGAGGTAGCTGAAGAGGCCGGCATTGGCGATGATGAACATGATCACCGCCGACGACACGACGCTCTTCCGGAGCACGCGCGGCAGGTCGGCGATCCTCGTTTCGCGGTAGATGCCGACGCCGACGATGAGCGCGTAGAAGACGGCGACCACCGAGGCCTCGGTCGGCGTGAACACGCCACCGTAGATGCCGCCGAGGATGACCACCGGCATCAGCAGCGCCAGCGCGGCGTGCCGCGTGGCGGCGAGCACCGGCATCTTGCCCTCCCGGTCGCCCTTGCCGTAGCCCTTGATTCGCGCATAGATGACGACGAACGTCATTAGCGCGCCGCCGATCAGGAGGCCCGGGCCGAAACCGGAAATGAAGAGCTCGCCGATCGAAACCTCGGCCGCGACGCCGTAGAGGATCATCGGGATCGACGGCGGAATGATGACGCCGAGCTCCGCGGAAGCCGCCTGTAGCGCCGCGGCGAAGTTCGTCGGATACCCGTGCTTGATCAGCGCCGGGATCAGGATCGCTCCGATGGCGAAGGTGGTCGCGACGCTCGAGCCCGACACGGCGGCGAAGATCATGCAGGTCAGCACGCAGGTGGCCGCGAGCCCGCCCTGCAGGCCGCCGACGATCGACTTCGCGAATTCGACGAGCCGCTGCGAGATGCCGCCGGACTCCATCAGGTTGCCGGCGAGAATGAAGAACGGGATCGCCGCCAGCGGGAACTTGTTGATGGCGCCGAACATCTCCTTGACGATCGCGAGCAGGTTGAGATTCGCCTGCCAGGCGCCGACGAGGCTCGCGAGCCCGATCGACACGGCGACGGAGATGCTGAGCGCGAAGCACAGCACCATCGTCAGGAACATCGTCGACGGCATCGGATTTCCGGAGAACGGCTAGCGCGATTGGCGGGCCGCTACTGCGCCGTTTCGAGCTCCTGCCGACGCGGATCGACGAGGCAGCCGAGGATGCCGAGCACGCAGAAAATTCCCCCGACCGGCAGCGCGAGATACGCCCAGGTCATGGACAACGCTTCGAGTCCGCTGATCGTCTGGAAGCGAGCGCGGTACGCGTAGTCGAAGCCATAGCGAATGATCACGGCGACCAGGACCAGCGCGGCGATGGCGATGAGCCAGTCGAGCGCGCGCCGCAGCCGCGGCCCGCCCTTGCGATACGCGACGTCCACGCAGACCATCGCGCCCTGGCGGAAGGCCGAAGGCACGCCCATGAACACCATCCAGATCAGCGTGAAGCGGATCAGCACCTCCGACCATTCGGCCGGTTGCTGGATCACGAAGCGCGCGAAGATCTGGTAGGCGCCGAGGCTGGCGGCGGCGACCAGCATCGCGCACGCGAACGCGAGCGAGAACGCCGTCGTCCGGCGCTCGATTGCGAGAAACGCGTTGCGCAAGGTCGGCACGGCGAGGAAGCCCGGCAAAGGCCGGGCTTCGCGTCACTTGTAGTTCTTGATCTTGTCGATGTTGTCCTGGCCGAATTTCTTGCCGAACTCGACGAAGGTCGGGGCCAGCGTCGCCTGGAACTTGGTCTTGTCGACGTTCTCGACGATCACCATCCCCTTCGACCGGAGGTCCGCCACGGCCCGGCGCTCGTCCTCGTCGATCCGCGCGCGGTTGGCTTTGACCGCCTCCTTCGCGGCCGCCATGAAAGCGCTCTTGTCCGCGGCCGAGAGCTTGTCCCATTGCGCCTTGCTCATCAGGATCAGCGCCGGCGAATAGACGTGGCCGGTCAGCGTCATGTACTTCTGCACCTGTTCGAACTTGGCGGCCGAGATCACCGACAGCGGGTTCTCCTGCCCGTCCACGGTGCCCTGCTGCAGCGCCGTGAACACTTCGGTGAATGCCATCGGCGTCGGGATGATGCCGAACTGCTTGTAGGCCTGGATGTGGACCGGGTTCTCCATCGTCCGCATCTTGAGGCCCTTGAGGTCGTCCGGGGCATTCACCTGCCGCTTGCTGTTGGTCATGTGCCGGAAGCCGTTCTCGCCCCACGCCAGCGCCTGGATGCCCTTCGCCGGGAACTTGCCGAGCATGTCCTGGCCGATCGGACCATCGAGCACCGACCGCGCATGCGGGTAATCGCGCATCAGGAACGGAATGTCGAGAATCGAGACCTCGGGCACGAAGTTCGGCACCGGCCCGGTCGACGTCATCGTGAGGTCGAGCGTGCCGACCTGCAGGGCTTCGATCGACTCGCGCTCGGCACCGAGCGCGCCGGAATAGAAATTCTGCACTTTGTAGCGGCCGCCGGTCCTGGCCTCGATCTCGCGCGCAAAGGCGTCGACCGCAACGCCGTAGTGCGAGTTCTGGCCGATGGAGATGTTCATTTTCAGCGTCGTCTGCGCGACGGCGGTCGCGGCGGGCCACGCCAGCGCGGCGGCGCAAGCGACGGTAAGCGAGGCTAGGAGGCGGGTAATCCGCATGGCGGTCTCCGGTTTCGGTTGGGGCGGCGCGGGTCTTCCACGGAAGGCGCCCGGAGCGCGGATTCTAAGGAAGGCGCGCCTGCATGTATAGCGGGGCGAAAACGCCTGCCTTTTCCGAGCCGGGCCGGTCGCTCCACCCGGCGGCGGCGGCGATGTGGAATAATCGGCAAGGAGGCACGTTCGGGCCCGTGACGTGCCTCACCCCACCGCTCCCCATTCGATGCTCGATCCCGCCGTTCACGCCCAGCTCGCATCGGTCCTGCCGGCCGAGGCGCTGCTCACCTCGGCCGAGGAAACGAGACCGTACGAGTGCGACGGCCTCACGATGTATCGCGAGCTGCCGGCGGCCGTGGCAATTCCCGACGACGAGGCGCAGCTCATCGAAGTGCTCCGGCGTTGTCATGCGGCGGGCGTCCCCGTGGTCGCCCGGGGCGCCGGGACGAGCCTGTCGGGCGGCGCGCTGCCGGACAAGCGAGGCGTCCTCCTCGCGATGGCCAAGTTCCGCACCATCCTGTCGGTCGACCCCGTAGCGTGCACGGCGGTCGTGCAACCCGGTGTGCGCAATCTGGCGATTTCCGCCGCCGCCGCGCCCCACGGGCTCTATTACGCGCCCGATCCTTCGTCGCAGATCGCGTGCACGATCGGGGGCAACGTCGCCGAGAACGCGGGCGGCGTGCATTGCCTCAAGTACGGCCTGACGGTGCACAACGTTCGCCGCGTGCGGGGTGTGCTCATCACGGGCGAGGTCGTCGAGTTCGGCGGCGACGCGCTCGACAGCGCAGGATACGATCTGCTGGCGCTGATCCACGGCTCCGAGGGCCTCCTCGCCGTCATCACCGAAATCACCGTCAAGCTCACGCCCAAGCCCCAGACGGCGCAGGTCGCGCTCGCCGCCTTCGCCGATGTCGGCGCGGCGGGCGCCGCGGTGGCCGCGGTCATCGGCGCCGGCATCGTGCCCGCGGGGCTCGAAATGATGGACCGGGCCGCGACGCGCGCGGTCGAGGAGTTCGTGCATGCCGGCTATCCGCTCGACGCGGCGGCGGTGCTGCTGGTCGAGACCGACGGCACGCCCGAGGAAGTGGCGGCGGACATGGCGGAGATCACAGGCGTGCTGGCCGCGGCCGGTGCCACCGGGATCCGCGTGTCGAAGGACGAGCGCGAGCGCCTCCTGCTCTGGTCCGGCCGGAAGGCCGCATTTCCCGCGGTCGGCCGGATCTCGCCGGACTACTATTGCATCGACGGCACGATTCCGCGCCGGGCGCTGGCACAGGTGCTGCGGCAGACCGAGATCCTGTCGGAGCAGTACAAGCTGCGCTGCGCCAACGTGTTCCACGCCGGCGACGGCAACCTCCACCCGCTCATTCTGTACGATGCCAACGTCGCTGAGGAAAGCCAGCGCGCCGAGGCCTTCGGCGCCGCCATCCTCGAGCTGTGCATCGAGGTGGGCGGCACGATCACGGGAGAGCACGGCGTCGGCGTCGAGAAGCTCCCGCAGATGTGCGTGCAGTTCCGCCCGGCGGAGCTCGACTGCTTCCTCGCCGTCAAGGCGGCGTTCGACCCGCTGTCCCTCCTCAATCCGGGCAAGGGCGTACCCACGCTGTCGCGGTGCGCCGAATTCGGCAAGATGCACGTACACCACGGCCAACTGTCGCACCCGGAGTTGCCCCGTTTCTAGGATCCCAGGACTCCCATGACCGCGCATGCCGATTCGAAACTGCCGCGACCGGACGCCCACGACGTCGCCGACCTCGTCACGAGGCTCATGGCGGACTACGGCGAACGCGCGCAGACGTCGCAGGCGGCGCGCGATCAGCACAGCCACGGCGAGGGGCTCGCCGACGCCGGCATGCCCGACGTCGTCGTGTTCCCGCACACCAACGACGAAGTGGCCGCGATCGTCCGGCTGTGCCACGCGGCGCGGGTTCCGGTCATCGCCTTCGGCGTGGGAACCTCGCTCGAAGGCCACGTGGCCGCCCTGTACGGGGGCGTGTGCGTCGACCTGTCGCAGATGAACCGCGTGCTCGAAGTCAACGCCGAGGATCTCGATTGCCGTGTGCAGGCGGGTGTGCTCCGCGAACAGCTCAACGCGGAGCTCAAGGGCACCGGCCTCTTCTTCCCGATCGATCCGGGCGCCAATGCGACGCTCGGCGGAATGGCCGCCACGCGCGCGTCGGGCACCAACGCGGTTCGCTACGGCACGATGCGCGAGAACGTGCTCGGCCTCACCGTCGTCACAGCGGACGGCCGGATCATCCGCACCGGCGGGCGGTCGAGGAAGTCGAGCGCCGGCTACGATCTCACGCGGCTCTACGTCGGGGCCGAAGGCACGCTCGGCGTCATCACCGAGATCCAGCTGCGCCTCTATGGCGTGCCCGAAGCGATCTCCGCCGGCATCTGCCAGTTCGATTCGCTCGACGGTGCGGTCAAGACCGTCATCCTGGCGATGCAGCACGGCATCCCGGTCGCGCGCATCGAGCTGCTGGACGATGTGCAGATGGAAGCGTGCATACGCTATTCGAAGCTGGAGGGGCTCGCGGCCAAGCCCACGCTCCTCTTCGAGTTCCACGGCAGCGAAGCCGGCGTCGCGGAACAGGTGGCGCAGATGCAGGCGATCACCGAGGAATTCGGCGGCAGCGCGTTCGAGTGGGCGACGAAGCCCGAGGATCGGACGCGCCTCTGGAAGGCGCGGCACGCCGCGTACTATGCCGCCAAGGCGATGTTTCCGGGCAAGCACGTGTTCGCCACCGACGCCTGCGTGCCGATCTCGCGCCTTGCCGACTGCGTGCTGGAGACGAAGGCCGACGCCGATGCCACGGGCCTCGTCGCCCCGATCGTCGGCCATGTCGGCGACGGCAACTTCCACCTGTGCGTGCTGTTCGATCCGGACGATGCGGGCGAGCGCGCGCGGGCGGAGGGGCTCGCGCGGCGCATCAGCCTGCGCGCGATTGCGATGGGCGGCACGTGCACGGGCGAGCACGGCATCGGCGTGCACAAGCTCGACGCGCTCGTCGCCGAGCACGGCGAGGCCGTCGAGCTCATGCGCACCATCAAGCGCGCACTCGACCCGCGCAACATCATGAATCCGGGGAAGACCGTCCCCCTCTAGGAACATGTACACGCTCTACCTCGGCAACAAGAACTACTCGTCGTGGTCGCTCCGGGGCTGGCTCGCGATGATGCTGTCGCGCGCGCCGTTCACCGAGGTGATGGTGGCGCTGTCCGCCGGCGGCATCCCCAATCCCGCCAACCGCGCCTTCTCGCCGACCGGACGCGTGCCGTGCCTGCACGACGGCACGACGGTCGTCTGGGATTCGCTCGCGATCGCCGAATATCTCGCCGAGCGGCATCCGGGAATGTGGCCGGCGGACGCGGCCACGCGCGCCTGGGCGCGTTCGATCTGCGCGGAGATGCACTCGTCCCTTTCGGCGTTGCGCAACGAGATGGCCATGTGCATCCGGGAGCGCGTCGACGTGCGCCCGTGGTCGGATGCGCTCCTGGGCGACATCGCCCGCGTGACCGAGATCTGGACGGAGAGCCGCCGCCGTATCGCCCCGGTGGGCTCGTACCTCTGCGGCGAATTCTCGCTGGCCGACGCGTTCTACGCGCCGGTGGCGTTCCGCTTCCGTACCTATGGCGTCGATCCCGGCGCCAGCGCCGGGGACTACCTGCGCGCGCTGCTCGCGCATCCCCTGCTGCGGCAATGGGAAGATGCGGCGTTGAAGGAAACCACGATCATCGAGGCGGACGAGCCGCGGGTTCTCTATCGCGACAAGATCGCGGCAAAGGGATGAGCGCCGCCGGGCCGTCCCAAGGCGCTCATTGCGCCCCCTCGGGGGGGGTGGGGGTCGTCCAACGCGCCGCCGGGCCGTCCCAAGGCGCTCATTGCGCCCCCTCGGGGGGTGTGGGGGTCGTCCAACGCGCCGCCGGGCCTCCCCAATGACGGACGCCGTACTCGAGTCCTTCGCGGCGCAGATTCGCGCGGCCGCCGCGTCGAAAACGCCACTCGTCATCCGCGGCGGCGGGACCAAGGATTTCTACGGCGAGTCGACGGCCGGCGACGTGCTGGATGCGAGCGCCCATGCGGGCATCGTCGATTACGATCCGACCGAGCTCGTGCTCACCGCGCGCGCCGGCACCCGGCTCACCGAGGTCCTGCGCACGCTGCGCGCGTCCGGCCAGATGCTCCCCTGCGAGCCGCCGGGTTTCGGCGCGGACGCGACGCTCGGCGGCGCGGTGGCGGCGGGATTGTCGGGTCCGCGCCGTCCGTACGCGGGCGCGATGCGCGACATCGTTTTGGGCGTGCGCATCATCGACGGTCGCGGCGAGAATCTCGCGTTCGGCGGTCGGGTCATGAAGAACGTCGCGGGTTTCGATCTGCCGCGGCTCATGACGGGGGCGCTCGGAACGCTGGGCCTCCTGACCGAAATCTCGCTCAAGTGCGTGCCGTCCCCCAAGATCGAGTCGACCCGCGTGCTCGAGTGCGACGCCAACGACGCAATCCGGATCACCGGCGAGTGGAACGGCAAACCGCTGCCCGTTTCGGCAACCTGCCATCACGCGGACGGTCTCGCGGTGCGGCTGTCCGGCGCGGCGCCGGCGGTCGAGGCCGCCGCGAAGCAGATCGGCGGCGCCGAGTTGCCTGCCGGCGAGGCGTTCTGGGAAGGCATCCGCGAACAGACGGGCGAGTTTTTTGCCGCGGCGCGCGCGACGGACGCGCCGCTCTGGCGGCTGTCGGTCAAAGGCAGCGCACCGTACGCGGATCTCGGCGGCGAGCAGTTGATCGAATGGAGCGGCGCGCTGCGCTGGCTGGCGGCGGACGAGGGTGCCGATCCCGCAAAGGTTCGCGCCTTTGCCGAGGTTCATGGCGGTCATGCGACGCTCTTTCGCGCGGCCGACAGGAGTGCCGGAGTCTTCCATCCGCTGCCGGAAGCCATGCACGCGCTGCACCGCCGGTTGAAGGCGGTCTTCGATCCCGCGGGCATCCTCAACCGCGGCCGGCTCTATTCGAGCTTCTGAAGTCACCGACGCCCCCTCCAACTGACTCAGTATGCAGACCGCGCTCGCCGATTTCATCCGCGACACCCCCGAGGGCCGTGACGCCGACGCCATCCTGCGCGCGTGCGTGCACTGCGGCTTCTGCACGGCAACCTGTCCCACGTATCTGCTCCTGGGCGACGAGCAGGACGGGCCGCGCGGACGCATCTATCTCATCAAGGAGATGCTGGAGGGACGCGAGGTCACGGCCCGGACGCGTCTCCACCTCGATCGCTGTCTCACGTGCAAGAGCTGCGAGACGACGTGTCCTTCCGGCGTCGAGTATGGACGGTTGGTCGACATCGGCCGGCATGTCATCGACGAGCGCGTGCCACGGCCGATCTCCGCGCGCGCCGTGCGCTGGCTCATTCGCGAGGCGTTTCTCGCGCGTCGTCTCTTCGCGGTCGCCCTGACGCTCGGCCGCATGGTGAAGCCGGTGCTGCCGGCAAGGCTTCGCGGGAAGATCCTCGACGCGCGCCCGGGGGGCGCGTGGCCGGTCGCGAAGCATCGGCGGAAAATGCTGGCGCTCGACAGTTGCGTGCAGGGCGCTCTCGCGCCAGGCATCGACGCCGCGCTCGCCCGCGTGCTCGACCGGATCGGGATCTCGCTCCTGCGCGTTCCCGCCGGGGGCTGTTGCGGCGCCTTGCCCCATCACCTGAGCGGCGAGGCGCGGGCGCTCGCCATCGTCAAGCGCAACATCGATGTCTGGTGGCCGCACGTCGATCGCGATGTCGAGGCAATAGTCGTCACCGCCAGCGGCTGCGGTGTCATGGTGAAGGACTACGGACGGCTGCTGCAGCACGACCGTGCGTACGCGAAGCGCGCGCAGAAGATCGCGAGCCTCACTCGCGACACCGTCGAGGTGATCGGCGCGGAGTGGCCGCGGATCGCACCCGGGATCGCGATGGACATCGGGCCGCAGAAAGTCGCGTTCCAGTCGCCGTGCTCGCTCCAGCACGGCCTGCAGCTTGGCGGACAAGTCGAGGAGATCCTGCATGCGCTCGGGCTCGAGCTCCTGCCGGTCGCCGACTCGCACCTGTGCTGCGGCTCAGCGGGCACGTATTCGCTGCTGCAGCCGGAACTTTCCGGCAAGCTCAAGGCGGCGAAGCTGAAGGCGCTCGAAGCGGGGCGGCCGGATGTCATCGCGACCGCCAACATCGGCTGCCTCGCGCATCTGACCGACGGCGCGACGCGCCCCGTGCGCCACTGGATCGAGTTGCTCGATGCCCGGATGCTGGGCGGCGAGCGCGCCCCGACGTAACCGGCAGTTGATTCGACGCGACCATGCCGGATACGCCGTTTCCATCGCGCGCGGACTACCCGTACTTCCTCGCGATCGCCACGCGCTGGATGGACAACGACAACTACGGCCACGTCAACAACGTGGCGTACTACTCTTACTTCGACACCGTGGTCAACGAGCACCTGATCCGGTGCGGCGGGCTCGACCTCGGACGCGACCCGGTGATCGGGTATGTCGTGGAGAACGGCTGCCGCTTCCACAAGTCGTTGACGTTTCCCGAGACGATCGACGCGGGTCTTCGCGTCGTGCGCCTCGGCGCCACGTCCGTCGCGTACGGTATCGGCCTCTTCCGCCAGAGCGACGACGCACCGGCGGCCACGGGACGCTTCGTGCACGTGTGGGTCGATCGCGCGACCGGGCGTCCCGCGCCGGTGCCGCCGCGCATCCGGGCGGCGCTCACTCCGCTGCTCGTGGAGCGCCCGGAATGAATGGCGACCGTGGCGTCATCGCGGCTGCCCGCGCGTCGTCGAGCGTCACGCGCGGCCGGGCAACGACATGACGGACTTGCGGATCGGCAACGGCTTCGACGTCCACGCGCTCGTCGCCGGCCGGCGCCTGGTGCTGGGAGGGGTCGATATTCCGCACGAGCGCGGACTCGACGGGCACTCCGATGCCGACGTCCTCCTGCATGCGGTCTGCGACGCCGTTCTCGGCGCCCTGGCGCTGGGCGACATCGGCCAGCACTTTCCCGATTCGGATCCGCGCTGGAAGGGCGCCGACAGCCGGGTGCTGCTGCGTCACGTCGCCGCGCTCGCCGCAGCCGGTGGCTGGCGCGTGGGCAGCGTCGACGTCACCGTGATCGCGCAGGCACCGAGGATCGCGCCGCACGTGCCCACGATGCGCGCCAATATCGCAGCCGATTTCGCCTGCGACGCAGGACTCGTGAGCGTGAAAGCGACGACGACCGAGGGCCTCGGGTTCGCGGGACGAGGCGAGGGCATCGCGGCGCTGGCGTCGGTGCTGCTCCGGCGCGACTAGGGAACCTCTGAACAAGTCTGCCGCGTAGCGCGTGGGTGCGAGATGCGGAAGGCTGCGAGGCGTGCGCGCAGGTCAGCGTCGCAGGGCCGCAGGCGGCACAAGCCTTCGGGCTTCATGACTCAGGCGCCCGCCGGCTTGCGCCGCCCGTGGCCCTGCAATGCGGCGTTTGTGTCGTGCGCGGACACAGGCTGTCTGAATCGGCAGGATGTCTGGTGTGGCGCGAGGGCGGGGCCCAGCGGGCGCCTGCGGTATGAAGCCCGAAGGGCCCTGCCCTCGCGCCACACCGACCCGCATCGAACTCGCAGGTCGGCGCAACCTCATCGCGTCGCTGCGGTGGTCGTCGCTGCGTCGCTCGTCGCGGCCTGCTCGCAATGGTTCCTGTACCGGAGCGCGAACACCGTCGGCCATCCGCCGGCATACTCCTCCCGCGCCTTTCGCAGCGGACTCGCCCAGGCGTTCCCAGCCGCTGTGCACGAGACGCACGCGGGTCGTGGCACCGGCTTCCTGGAACGTCAGCGACACGGTGAGCGCGGCGGCGACCGGCTTGCCGGGGTGCCAGCTGAAGGCGAGGGCCCTGCCCGGTTCCCACACCTGCACCGTTCCCCAGACGTATTGCCGGCCGTCGACGTCGGTCTCGATCAGACGGCCGCCCACGCCTTCCTCGAATGCCACGCCGGCCGCGCGGGCCCCGCTGCACGAATGGTGCGACAAGGGCCACCAACGGGCGATGTCGCGGGTGAAGTACAGGAACGCGGTGCGGGGCGTGCAGGGCACGATCGCGTCGAGCTCGATCGGCGGGAGAAAGGCGGCGGCGCCTGGGATTGCGTGGACATCATCGGGTCTTTCGCTCACGTTCGGCCTCCTTTACGTAGTTTGCAAACGCGTGCAGCACGTCCTGCCACAGCGATTCGAAATGGCAGCGCAGCGAATCGAGCGCGGCGGCATCGAGCGCAAAGTAGTGGCGCGCACCGGCTCTCGTCTCGCGCACGATGCCGGCTTCGCGCAGCACCTTGAGATGCTGCGAAACCGCGGGTCGCGACACCGGAAGCGACGACGACAGTTCGCCCACGCTGAGCCGGCCGCCACGGAGCATCTCCACGATCTGCTGGCGCATCGGATCGCCCAGTGTCGACAGCAGCACGCCGACGTTCGGCGCATGTCGTGCCGCAGTGGTCCGGGCTGCGATTCTATGGTTAGCCATGGCTTACAGTAAGCCATAGCTTACCAAATGTCAAGCGTTGCCCTGAATCCGAAGTGCCGACCAGTCGCGCCCCGTGGCGGCCAATGCCGCGGCGAATCCCGGCGGGGCGTCGAGCCCGATCACGCGCCAGCGTTGCGGGGCATCGACGTCGCGCTCGTCGCCGATCAGCGCGTCGTCGCGTGCGTCGGGCGAAACCGAGAACGAGCGTGTCGGATAGCCGAACCCATCGCCGCGGGCCTTGACGTAGGCTTCCTTGCGCGTCCAGAGGCGAAAGAAGGCGGCCCGCCGCAGGCCCGGCGCCAGCGCGGCCAGGCACTCGCATTCGACTGTCGAGAACGCGGTGCGCGCGACGCCGTCGATGTCGACGTCGCGCGCCGTCGACTCGAGGTCGATGCCGACCTCGCGACCCGACGCGATCGCGTAGAGCGCGAGGTCGTCCGCGTGCGAAAGGTTGAAAGTGAGGCTCTGCGTGCCGGCGAGATGCGGCTTGCCGCGGGCGCCATAGCCGAAGGACGATCTCCCGGGGATCGATCGACAGGTACGCGGAGAGCAGCCGCCTGAGAATGCCCCGGGCCATGACGAAGCGCTGGCGCAGCTTCGGCGTGGCAAAGCGATCGGCGCGCGCCTGCTCCTCGGGGCACAGATCGCGCCAGAACTCCGGAAGGCTCCCGGGCGTCGCCTCCAGCGAGGCCGTATGGACGTGCACCTGCGAGGAACTGGGCGGCACTCGCATGGGGGATGCCAGGCGCGCGCCGATCAAGCCTGGACGGCGCCGTCGATGCAGGTCTGCAGCCTTGCCGCGAGATCGTCGACGACAGGGGGCTTGACGAGGTCCTTGTGGGCTCCCGGCAGACGATGCATGCGAATGGGGCTCTTCGTCCACCGGGCCCATCCCAACCGGTCCGCGGCGGCTTTCGCGGCCGATTGTTCCGCGACGAAAAGCTCGATCGGCGTGACGGAAGGCGCGGGGCAGTACGACCAGTGCGCCCAGCGGTGGGCCTCGCCCGCAGTCCGCAATTGCCGCAGCCGGTCGAGCTTCAGCGAATGCAGCACCGCGAAATACAGAAGCTCCTGCAGCTGACGCAGGCTCGACCTGCCGCGCAGGAAGGACACGAGCTCGCCGCCACACCGCGCGGCGAGCGTGGCCGGCGGCGCGAAGGTATCGAGGAGCGCCAGGAGCTCCACCTTCTGTCCTGCCGCGGTGAGTTGCTGCGCCACCTCGTAGGCGACCACACCGCCGGCCGAATAGCCTGCCAAGAGGTAGGGGCCGTCCGGTTGCAGCGTTCGCATCGTTTCGATGCAATGGCCGGCGATCGCAGCAATCGTGTCGTCGGGGCGCTCGGCACCGAACACGCCACGCGCCTGCAACCCGTAGACAGCCTGCTCGGGGGCGAGCCGCCGCGCGAGCTCGTAGTAGAAGAACAGGCGGCCGGCAATGGTGAACATCACGAACAGCGGACGGCGGGCGCCGGTCCTGATCGGGATCAGCTCCGGGTTGTCACCTGCCCTGAACCCTTCCTGCAGCACCTTCGCGAGCGCTTCGACGGACCCTTCGGTGGTCCACAGGAGGTCGAGCTCGAGCGTGCGATTGAACGTGACGTCGATGCGTTTCATCAGCTGGACCGCCAGCAGCGAGTGCCCGCCGAGATCGAAAAAATTATCGCGGACGCCGATCGATTGCCGCTGCAGCAAGTCTTCCCAGATCTTGACCAGGTGCAGCTCGACGTTGTCGCGCGGCGCGACGTACGTCGACGGGCACTCGGCAGCGGCTGCCGTGGGCGGCGGCAGCGCCTCGCGGTCGACCTTGCCGTTGGGCGTGAGCGGTAACGCGGGCAGCAACACGAAGGCCGACGGCACCATGTAGTCCGGCAACTTCGATTTGAGCAGGGCGCGCAGGCCTGCGACGCCCAGCGTGAGCGCGTCGCCCCCCGCGACGACATAGGCGACGAGCTTCCGCTCGCCCGGCGAGTCTTCGCGCACCACGACGAGCGCCTCGCTGACGGACGCCTCGTTGCGCAGGACGGTTTCGATCTCGCCGGGCTCGATGCGATGCCCGCGAAGCTTCACCTGCTGGTCGAGCCGGCCGAGGAACTCGAGGTTGCCATCGGGCCGATAGCGCACGAGATCGCCCGTGCGAAACATCCGGCCACCGGCGTTCGCTCCGCCGATCTCGGCGACGAACCGCTCGTCGGTGAGCTCGGGTCGGTTCCAGTACCCGTGGGCGATGCCGTCGCCGCCGATGTACAACTCTCCGGGGACGCCGATGGGCACCGGTTGCCGGTGGCGATCCACCACCGCCAGCCGCAGGTTCGCGACCGGCCGGCCGATCGGCACCGTGCGCTCGCCCGGTGCGACCGCGGCGATCGGGTGCCACGTCGCGAACGTCACGGTCTCCGTGGGTCCGTACACGTGGAGGAGCCTTCCCGGCGGGCCAGCGTCGAGGCATTCGCGCACCCGGCGCGGGTCGACCGCCTCGCCGCCGAACATCACGGTCTTCACGCCGGCGAAGGCGGCCGGCACGGATTGGACGATCGCGTTGAACAGCGCGGTGGTCACGAACAGCGTCGTGATGCCGGCTTCGCGCAATCGCGTTTCGAGCCTGGGCGCATCGAGCGCGACTTCGCGCCGCAGCACGACGAGCCGCGCGCCGTTGAGCAGCGCACCCCAGATCTCGAACGTGGCGGCATCGAACGACGGATTGGAAAGATGAGCAACGCGATCGCCCGCGTCGAGCGTGATGTAGTTGGTGCGGCACACGAGGCGCGTGATGCCGCGGTGCGGCACCGGCACCCCTTTCGGCTCGCCCGTCGACCCCGAGGTGTAGATGACGTACGCGAGTGCATCGGAGGCGCCGGCGGACGGCGGATTGCCGGCTTCGTTCGCATCGAGATCTGCCGCGTCGCGATCGAGACATATCACGCTGACCGTCGAATGGCGGCAGGTGCGGCAGATGAACGCGTTGCGAGAGCAGGAGCCGGATGGCGGTGTCCCGCAGCATGAACGCGAGGCGTTGCGCCGGATAATCCGGATCGAGCGGAACATAGGCGCTGCCCGCCTTGAGCACGCCGAGCAAGGCGACGACCATGTCGCACGAGCGCTCCATCGCGACGCCGATCAGGGAGCCGGCTGCCGGCGCCGAGACGGCGCAGATGGTGCGCGAGGCGATTGGCGCGGACATTGAGCTCGCCGTACGTGAGCTCCGTGTCGGCATCCGTCAGCGCCACGGCCTGCGGACGCGACGCCGCCTGCGCCTCGAAGAGCTCGGGGACGGTGCGGTTCGACGGATAGTCCGACGCGGTCTCGTTCCATTCGACCAGTATCTGCCGGCGCTCGGGCGCGGTGAGCAACGAGAACTCGCCGATGCGGCGCTGCGGATCCGCGACGATGCCATCGAGCAGCAGAATGAAGTGGTCCGCCATGCGGCGGATCGTCGCCGCATCGAAGAGATCGGCGTTGTACTCGAAGGCGCCCGCAAGCCGGCCGTTGCCGTCCGTGACATGGAGGGTCAGGTCGAATTTCGAAGTGAGTGTCTCGTGCGGCAGGCGCGCGAGTTCGAGTGGCGGCAACCGGAGCGTCGGCTTCGTGGGCGACCCTGCAGGGTGAACATGACCTGGAACAGCGGATTGCGCCCGAAGTCCCGCTCTGGATTCAACTCCTCGACCAGCTTTTCGAACGGCAAGTCCTGGTGAGCGAAGGCGTCGATCGCGCGTTCGCGCGTGCGTTGGAGCAGTTCGGCGAACCGCGGATTGCCGCTGAGGTCGCCGCGCATGACCAGCGTGTTGACGAAGAAACCGATGAGCCCCTCGATCTCCGGCCGGCCGCGGCCGGCGACCGGACTGCCGACGGCAACGTCATCCTGGCCCGAGTAGCGCATCAGCAGCACCTGGAACGCCGCCAGCAACGTCATGTACAGCGTGGCGTTCTGCTTTCGCGCGAGATCCTTGAGGGAGGCAGCGATGGCCGCGGGAATCTCGATGCGTTCCTGGCGTCCGCGAAAGCTCGGCTGCATCGGGCGCGGGCGGTCGGCGGGCAGCTCGAGCGTCGCGAGCGACGCAAGGTGCCCGCGCCAGTAGGCAAGGTGTCCTTCGAGCGTGGCCCCGCGCAGCGCGCCGCGCTGCCACTCCGAATAGTCCGAATACTGCACCGGCAGCGGCGCCAGGGTGGCGGGCACGTCGCGGTCGAAGGCGCAGTAGAAGTGCTGGAGCTCCCGGTCGAGCACTGCGAGCGACCAGCCGTCGCCGGCGATGTGATGCAGCGCGATGACGAGCACGCTTTCCTCGTCGCCCAGGCGCACGAGGCCGGCGCGGAGCATGACGTCGGTCGCGAGGTCGAAGCCGTCGTCCGCGAGGCTGCGCACGAATGCGTCGCGCGCAGGCGCGGCCGAGCCGCCGTCGCGCTGGCGCAGGTCCAGCAGCCGCAAGCTGAAGGGTTCATGAGGCGCCACCACCTGTTCCGGCAGGCCGTTGCGCAGCACGAAGCGTGTTCGCAGCACTTCGTGCCGGGGACGAGGGCATCGAAGGCGGCCCGCAGCGCGTCGACATTGAGCGGGCCCGAGATACGGAAGATCCGGGAGATGTTGTATCGACCCGGCACCGGGTTGATGCGCTCGGCGAGCCACAGTCGGCTCTGCGCGAACGAGAGCGGACAAGGACCGGTGCTCTCGGCGCTGCGGCATCGTGTTCGCCGGCGGCGCGCGGCACCCAGCAGCTCCTTCGAGCGAGCGTCTCCGGCATTGCTCGAGCACGAACGTCGCTCCGTTTCGTGGCATCGTCTCGACACGAGTGAAACCTCGGAGGGCGATCTTCATGCGCAGGCCTGCCTCGTTCTCGTCAGCCGTGGCCGCCAGGCGTTGCAGCGCCGTCAGCGCCAATCCGCGCACGGTGGGAGTTTCGAACAGCTGGCGCAGGGTGAGATCGATGCCGAGCGCCCGATTGAGCTTGCCGACGAGTTCCGCGGCGAGCAGCGAGTGGCCGCCGATGCCGAAGAAATTGTCGTGGCGCCCTACTTGCGGCACGGCCAGCACCGAAGCCCAGACCGCGGCCATCGCGATTTCGATCGGCGTTCGCGGAGGCTCGAACGCGTGCTCGTCGCGATCATGCTCAGGCGCCGGCAGCGACCGCCGGTCCACCTTGCCGTTCGGCGACAGCGGCAGCGCCGGCAGCACGACGAAGGCATCGGGCAGCATGTAGTACGGGAGCGTCCGCTCGATCAGCGCGCGCAGCTCCGCGAGCGCCGGATCGCCGTTCTCGCCGTGACGTAGGCGACCAGCCGGAAGTCGCCCGGCGTATCTTCGCGCACGACCACCGCGGCCTCGCGCACGTCCGCGTGCCGCGCGAGAACGGTTTCGATCTCGCCCAACTCGATCCGGAAGCCGCGCAGCTTGACCTGGCTGTCCGCGCGCCCGAGGAACTCGATGCAGTCCATCGTGCCGGTAGCGCGCGAGATCTCCCGTCCGGTAGACCCTCGCGCCCGGTTCGGGATGGAAAGGGTCGGGGATGAATCGCTCCGCCGTGAGGTCCGGTCGATTGAGATAGCCGCGGGCGAGGCCCGCGCCGCCGATGCACAGCTCGCCCGTCACCCGCGGCGGAACGGGATTGCCCGCGGCATCGAGCAGGTAGATCCGCGTGTTGGCGATCGGCCGGCCGATCGTCGCACGCTGCTCGCGGCGCGCGCACGGCGCAGGTCGAGTACATCGTCGTCTCGGTGGGGCCGTAGAGGTCGTGCACGCGGCGCACATGCGGGCACGCGTAGAGCGCGTCGACGAGTCCCTCGTGCAGCGGCTCGCCGGCGAGGTTGACGGTGCGCACCGAGTCCGGCAGCCCCTGGGCGCCGAGCAGCGTCCGCATGATGCTTGGCACGGTGTTGACGAGCGTCACCTCGTGCCGGTGAGCGCAAGCGCCGAGGTCGAGCGGACGTGTCGACGAGGATCAGCTTGCCGCCCCAGCGACAGCGCCCCGAAGATCTCGAAGATGGAAATGTCGAAACGAGATCGACGTTGCGCCCAGCACGCCGGCGAGCTCGTCGTCGCCGAACCTCGCGCGAATCCAGTGCAGCAACGACACGACGCTGCGGTGCTCGATCGCCACCCCTTTGGGCAAGCCGGTCGAGCCCGACGTGTAGATGACGTAGGCGAGATCGGTCTGGCAGCCGCGCGCGACGCGTGCGCGTCGCCGGGGTCCGCTCGCGGCGCTCGCGTGTCGACATCGATCACGGTGCAGCGCACGTTCGGGAAGTGCTCGCGCCAGCGACCGGTGCGTCAGCAGCACCGCGACACTCGCATCTTCCACCATGAAGCGCAGCCGTTCTTCGCGGATAGCGCGGATCGAGCGGCACGTAGGCGCCTCCGGCCTTGAGGACACCGACGAGCCCCGCGACCATGTCGACGCGAGCGCTCCATCGCAGATGCCGACCCGCACATCCGGTCCGACGCCGAGCGCGCGCAGGTGCTGCGCGCAACAGGTTGGCGCGCGCGTCGAGCTCGCCGTAGGTGAGTCTCCTCGCCGTCGAATACGACGGCCGACGCGTCGGGACGGCGGGCCGCCTGCGCCTCGAACAGCTGGTGGATGCAGCGATCGCGCAGGAAACTCGAGCGTCGTCGCGTTCCAGTCCGCGAGCAACTGCGTGCCGCTCGCTCGCGGCAAGCAGCGGCAACTCGCCGACCGGGCACGTCCGGATCGGCCACGATGCCCTCGAGCAGCCGCAGGAAGTGGCCCGCCATCTGCTCGATCGTCGCCGCGTCGAACAGATCGGTCGCGTACGTCGAGGTTGCCGGTGAGCTTGCCGCCCTCCTCGGTCAGGAACATGGCCAGATCGAACTTCGCGGTGCCGCGGAGGATCGCCCTCGATCCGCTGCACGTCGAGGCCGGCCACCGCCCACCGCCCGGGCGGCGTGTTGTTCAGCGCGAGCGACGCCTGGAACAGCGGATTGCGCGACAGGTCGCGCTTCGGCGCCAACTCCTCCACCAGCTTCTCGAAGGGCAAGTCCTGATGGGTGTAGGCGTCGAGCGCCCGGTCGCGCACGCTGCGCCAGGAATTGCCGGAACGTGGGATTGCCCGACAGGTCGCCGCGCAGCACGAGCGTGTTCACGAAGAAAGCCGATCATCGGCTCGAGCTCCGGCCGGGTGCGGCCCGCCGTCGGCACGCCGACCGCGACGTCGTCCTGCCCGCTGTAGCGAGAGAGCAGGACCTGGTAGGCGGCGAGCAGGGTCATGAACAGCGTCGCGCTCTCGCGCCGGCTCAAGCGCCTTGAGCGAGCGCGTCAGGGGCTCCGGGATCTCGAACGTTGACGACGCCCGCCGCGATAGCTCGCGGCCGCCGGGCGCGGTCGATCCGTCGGCAACTCCAGCGTGGGCAAATCGGCGAGCGCCACGCCGCCAGTACGTCGAGCGAGCTTGTCGAGCACTGCCCCCTGCAGCCATTGCCGCTGCCACACCGCGATAGTCGGCGTATTGCACGGGCAATGCGGGCAGCGGCGACGGCTCGCCCCGGCGATGCGCGTTGTACAGCGCCGTGAGCTCGCGCGTCAGGACGCCCGACGACCAGCCGTCGGTGACGATGTGATGCAGGGTGATGAGCAACCAATGCACGGAGGGCGCAAGACGCAGCAAGTGCGCGACGGATGAGCGGCCCGCGCGCGAGATCGAAGGGCACTTCCGCGACCGCCTGCGCGCGCCGATGCGCTTCGCTCTCGCGTTCTTCCGGCGGCAGCGATCCGCGAGGTCCTCGATCGGCAGCGCGATTTCGAGTTCCGGCGCGATCACCTGCACCGGCTCGCCCGTCCTGCATGCCGAAGCGGGTGCGCAACACCTCGTGCCGGCGCACGACTTCGTTCAAGGCGCCCCGCAGCGCGGCTTGATCGAGTTCGCCCGACAAGCGCAGCACGTGCTCGATGTTGTAGACCGACCCCAGTGGAATCAGACGGTCGAGCAGCCACAGGCGCTGCTGCGCGAAACGACAGCGGTGCCGCGTGCTCGGTCGATGCCGGGCGTTCGGGTTCTTCGTTCATCGTCGGTCGAAGAGGTTTCGCGCCGGCGCCGCTAGGGCGCGCGACGCATGTGTCGAGGATAGCAGGCGGCTCCCCTCGCGCAAAAGTCCCGCGCCGATCGAGTGCGAGCACAGGCGCCCCTGTAGGTCACAGTTTGTCGCGTCGGAACGCCTGACGTGCGCCCATCGCTGCGCGTTGTCGCGTGCGCTCCGCTCCAGTAGACTCTCAGACGCTGCGATGCACTCGCTGCCGTCACGAGTCGAAGCCTGCCGTCACCACTCTTGTCGACGTCATCAGGGACCGGGCGCTCCGCGCGCCCGACGCTCTCGCGATCCTGGCGCCGGGGAGGTCGCCACTCGCGTTTCGGGGCGTTGATGCACGCGCTCGACGCGACGATCGGACGCCTCGCCGCGGCAGGATTCGGACGCGGGGAGTCGCGTCGCGTTGGCGTTGCCCGATGGTCCGGAGATGGCCGTCGCGGTGCTCGCCGTCACCGGCTGCGCGACGTGCGTGCCGCTCAATCCGGCGCTGGACGAAGCGTTCGTATCGCGTCGCGCTGGCGACGCTTCGCACCGATGCGCTGATTGTCCCTTCGCCGACGACGCGCCTGCGGCCCGGGCGGCCGCGGCGTTGTCGGTGCCGGTCATCCGCCTTGCGTATTTCGCCGGCCGATCCGGCCGGCGTGTTCACGCTCGCACGTCGCGCTCGTCGCGCCCGGCGAGCGATGGTCGTCGACGCCGGCCGTCGACGACGTCGCGCTCGTGCTGCACACGTCCGGAACGACGGAACAGGCCGAAAGCGGTGCCGCTGACGCATCGGCTCACTCGTCGGGCCGGCGCTTGGCGCGTGCGCGCCAGTTGCGCCTGACGGCCGCCGATCGTTGCCTTTGCGTGCGGCCGCTCTTCACGTCGGGCGGCATTCGGCGTTGTCTCCTCCCGGTACTCGCGGTGGGCGGCAGCGTCGTGTGCACGCCGGGACTCGGCGGGAATTCGTTCGTCGACTGGCTCGAAGACGTTCGAGCCCACGTTACTACAGCGGGCGCCCGGCGATCCACCGCGCGCTGCTCGACGAGCTCGAGCGGCGCGGCGACGTTCCCGGGATCGACGCTGCGGTTCATCCTGTCCGGCATCGGCCGCATTGCCTGCGAAGTTGGCGTGCCGGCTGGAGGAGCGGCTGGGCGTGCCGGTGCTGCAGGGCTACGGGATGACCGAAACCGGGATCGTCGCCCAGAACCCGCTGCCGCCGGGGCGTCGTCGCGCCGGCTCGGTCGGCTTGCCCGCCGGCAACGAATTCGCGATCCTGGGCGATGCCGGACGTCTGCTGTCGCCGGGAGAGGTCGGCGAGATCGTCGTGCGCGGTCCCGAGGTATTCGACGGCTACGAGGACGATCCCGACGCCAACCGGCGAGCGTTCTTCGAAGGCTGGTTCAGGACCGGCGATCTCGGCTACGTCGATGCCGACGGATATCTGTTCATCGTCGGTCGCGTGAAGGAGCTCATCAATCGCGGCGGCTTCAAGGTGTCGCCCTCCGCCGTGGATGCCGCGCGTGATGCGGCATCCCGACGTCGTGGATGCCGGCCACCTTCGCGGTGCCGCACGCAACGCTCGGCGAGGACGTGGTCACCGCGGTCGTCCTGCGGGAGCCGCGGGCGCGACGGCGCAGTCGCTGCGCGATTTCGCCTTCGCGCGATCTCGCGTCCTTCATGGTGCCGAGCCAGATCGTGCTGGTGCCGGACCTGCCGCGCTCGCCCTCGGGCAAGCTGCAGCGCGCCGAGGTCGCGGCCTGATGCCGCCGCGCATCTGCCGCGCGCGCGTTCACGCTCGCCCGCGACCGGCGCGAGGAACATCGCGGCCCTGGTTTGCGGAAGTGCTCGGCGTCGGTCCGTCGGCGCATTCGACAACTTCTTCGAGCTCGGTGGCGATTCGCTGCGGGGCGCGCAGCTCGTCGAGCCGCGTCAACTCGGCGCATGCGGATCGACGCTCGAAGTGGCGTGCTTGTTCAGGCGGCCGACGGTCGCGGAATTCGCGGCCGAGCTCGACGAGCCTTCGCGGGCACCAGCGCAGCGGACAGCCGTCGAGCTCGCGCCGATGGCCGCAGGAGCGTCTATCGTCCGGATGCTTTGGACGCGACGACAACGCCTTAGGACGGCCTGCAGCATGCCGCGGCTTGTCATCGCTCGTCATCGCGGGTATCCGCGCTTGCGTGCCAGGCGGCGGAAGGATTCGCCCAGTCGTATCCCGCGCGACCGATCAGGCTCGTCATTCCGCAGCCCGCCGGCGGTCACAGCGACGTCGATCGGTCGCATCGTTGGACCACGAGCTCGCCGAGATCCTGCAGCAGCCGGTCGTGATCGACAATCGCGGCGGCGCGGGCGGCACCATCGGCGCCGAGCTGGTGGCGCGGGCGCCGCAAGACGGTTACACGTTGCTTCTCGGCGGATCGAACAATCTCGCGATCGCGATCACCATGGCTGGGCAACACGCGATACGACCCCGTGCGCGACTTCGTGCCGATCGGCGGCGTCGCCGTCCGTCCCGTACGCGGCTCGCCGTGCGCCCGGGCGTGCCGGCGACCACGTTGCCGGAGCTCCTGACCTACGCGCGTGCCCATCCCGGGCGGCTCAACTACGGTTCGAGCGGTGTCGGCAGCACGTCGAGCCTCGCCGTCGAATGGATCAAGTCCGCGACGGGCGTGGACATGGTTCACGTGCCGTATCGCGTCACGGCGCAGGCGGTTCTGGCGCTCCTGAGCGGCGAAATCGACCTGATCGCCACGGACCTGTCGCTGCTCGTTCCGCATGCGAAGGCGGGCACATTGCGCATTCTTGCCGTCGCCGGGCCGAAACGCGTGCCTTTCGCGCCGCAGGTGCCGACGGTGGCCGAGCAGGGCGTTCCCGGCTATGCCATCGATGCGTGGTACGGAATCGTCGCGCCGGCCGGCACGCCGCCCGAGATCATCGCCAGACTGAGCGGCGCCCTGCGCGAGGCGCTGCAATCGCCCGAAGTGAAGCAGCGCTTCGAGGAATTCGGTTACGAGCCGATCGTCGACACTCCGGCGCAGTTCGGCGCAGTTCATCCGCTCCGACATCGAGCGCTACACGACGGTGATCAATCGCGCGGGCCTGCGCGCGTCCCCTTAGGGAACCTCTGAACAAGTCCCGCGCGGGACTTGTTCAGAGGTTCCCTGGCGCGTGCGTCAATCGACCGGAAAGGGTGCGTCGGGATCGACGGCGACGTTGACGCAGGCGGGGCGCCCGCTCCCGATCGCGCGCAGGATGGCCGGGCGAATCCCGTCCGGTCGACGCACGTGTTCTGCGTGGCCCCCGAACATTGCCATGATGCGGTCGTAGCGCACGCCGGGCTGAAACCGAGTGACGGGTTCGCTGCCCGCTCCCATGTGTGCGTTCTGGCGCAGCGAGCCGCCATTGCCGTCGTTGTTGGCGACGACGACGACGATCGGCACCTCGTGCCGCACCGCCGTTTCCAGTTCCATCGCGCTCATGCCGAAGGCGAAATCACCGCAGATCGCAACCACGGGTCGCTCCGGATGCAGGAGCTTCGCGGCCATGGCGAATGGAATGCCGACGCCCAGGCATCCGCTGCTCCCCGGCGTCAGGCGGCTCGCAGGTTCGTGCGCGGGAATGAGTTGTTCCATGGCTTCCATCACGAGATTGCCGTCGAAGATGGTGATCGCATCGCGCGGCGTCGCGTCGCGTAGCTCCCGCGCGAGCCGCAATGGCGACAACGGGGTCGAATCGACGTTCGCCCGCGCCTCGCGCCGGCTTTGCGTCGCCTGTCGCGATTGCCGGAGGAAGGGAATCCACTCAGGGTCACGGTGGGCACCGATTTCGCGGCAGCGGACGACCCCCGGCTGCAGGAGAAGCGCCCGCAGGAACGAGCCGATGTCCGACGCGACGCCCAAGGCGGGTTTTCGCTCACGGTCGAATTCGGGGGCATGCACATCGACATGAACGATGGCGGCGCTCTCGGGGAGCTGTCGGCCATGGCGAAACGTCCAGTTCAGGCGTGCGCCCAGCACCAGAGCGAGATCGGCTCCCGACTGGGCGATCCAGCGAATCGCATTCATGCACAGCGGATGATCGTCGGGGATCGTGCCGCGTCCGATCGGCGAAGTGATGAACGGCAGGTCGAGGCTGTCGACCACCTCCCGCAACGCGGCGAACGGCGAATCCCACCGCGCGCCTGCCCCGATGATCAGCAACGGACGCTTCGCTCCGAGAATGAGCGCCGTCGCCTGTTCCATGGCCGCGGCATCGGGCATGGAGCCCCGCCGGCGAACGCGCGCCCCAAGCCTCGTGCCCTCGTCGCGCCCGAACCCCGCCAATACGTGCTCTGGAATTTGCACGAGCACCGGCCCGGGGCGGCCGCGCATCGCGAGGTCGAAGGCACGGGTAATGGCCGCCGGGAGTTTCTCGGTCGCAGCCACGTGCGTCACCGACTTCGCGATCGGCCGGCAGAGCTCGGCGGCGTCGAGTGCCATGAATTGGCCCGCTGCGGCAGTCGTGTCGCGCGCCGCCCCGGCCAGCACCAGGAGGGGCCAGCAGTTGTCGCGCGCTTGCACGATGGCACCGAGCGCGTTGGCGGCGGGCGCCCCTGCCGACACGATCGTCGCGGCCTTCTGCTGCCCCGCGAAATAGTTCTGCGCTGCCGCCATCATTGCCCCGGAGAGCTGATGACGCGTGCCGATCGCACGCACGCCAGCCTCGACGCAGGCCGCGAAAGTGTCGTACACCGGCTGCCCGGGCACTCCGTAGACGTGCGTCAGTCCCAGGCCCGCGAGAGTTCGCCCCACCAGTTGATGGCCGCTGACGGGCTGCTGCCGGAGGCGTTGGTCGAGCAGCGCGCGCTGGTTGGGGCCGAGCCGGGCCACGCGCGCTGCGAGCGAGTCTGCGCTATCCGTCATGCGGGTCACGCTTGAGGGCCCGCGCGGCTGCGGCGTCGGGCGTGCGCTCCACCTCGTCGACGATCCGCTCGAGGTCGGCCCGTTGGGTGTTCAGGCGCATGCGCGTCGTCGTCGCGGCAAGCCGCGCGACCGTCGGTTCCTTGAACAGTTCGAGGATCGGCACGTCGACGTGCCATTGGTTTCGGATTCGGGACAACAGCTGAAAGCCGCGCAGCGAATCGCCGCCGAGGGCGAAGAAATTATCGAAGGCGCCGATCTCCGCGACCCCCAGCACATCGCGGAACAGCACGGCCACCTCGCGCTCGGCCGCATCGCGGGGCGCGACGAACGCGGGCCGCAGCAGGGATGCGAGGTGCGCTTCGAGGCTGGCGCGCACGATCTTGCCCGTCACGCCGACGGGTATCGTGTCGGCGACGACGACCTGGCTGGGAATCTTGAACTCGGCCAGCCGGCCGAAGAGAAAGGCTCGGAGGTCGGCCGCCGACGCCGTCGCGCCGTCCTTCAGCACGACCGCTGCCGCGATGTCTTCGCCCATCGTAGGATGCGCGACGCCGAACGCGACCGCGAGGCGAACGTCGGCGTGCTCCAGCAAGGCGGCATCGATTTCGGCGGGCGATACCTTCTCCCCGGCGCGATTGATGACCTCTTTCAACCGACCGGTGAGGTGAAGGTATCCGGCCTCGTCGACGTAGCCAAGATCGCCGGTGCGAAACCAGCCGTCGGCGAAGGCGTCGGCGTTGGCCTCGCGGGGACTCGCGTAGCCCGCAGTGACAGTGTCGCCCCGGATGACGATCTCCCCCGTCTCGCCGGGCGCAAGCATTCGTTGCGAGGGATCCATGATCGCCACGGACGGTCCCGCCGGCCGGCCGACCGATTGCGGCCGGCGTTCGCCGGGCGGCATCGGGTTGCTCGCGATCTGGTGGGCGGCTTCGGTCATGCCGTAGGCCTCGATGACCGGCGCCCGCAGCGCGGATTCGAGCGTGCGCAGCACTGCAGGCGGCAACGGTGCCGATGCGGATCGCGCGAAGCGAAGGCGGTTCGCGGCCACGCCCTCCGGCTGGCGCGCGAGTTCTGCCAGCACCGCCTGATGCACGGCCGGCGCCGCCGTATACCAGGTCGGCTCGAAGGCATCGAGCCACGCCACGAACTGGCCGTCGCGATAGCCCGGGCAACAAGCCACGCTCCCGCCGGCGGCCAGCGAAGCGAGCAACGAGGCGACGAAACCGTGGATGTGGAACAGCGGCATCATGTTCAAGGAGCGGTCGCGCGGCGTGAGCTCCAGCGTGCGCACGATGCAAGCCGCCGATCGGCAGAGGTTGCGGTGGGTCAACGGGACGAGCTTGGGTCGCGACGTGGTCCCCGATGTGTGCAGCAACAGGGCGACGTCGTCCGGATGCGGCGGGTCGTCGCCCGCCGATGCCTGCGCGCTGCCGCGGCCGGCGAGCGCAAAGGTCCCTGCCGGCGAATCGCTCCGCCAATGCACGTCGAGGCAGCGCACGCCGAGCGACGTGGCGACGGCGCGCAGGCTGCCGTGATCGGTGGCCGCGAGGAGCAGCGCTCGAGGTTGGATGTCGCCCAGGTAGAAGCGGAACTCGTCGGGGGTCGAGGCCGGGTTGAGCGGCGCGCCGATGGCTCCCGAGGCGATCGCGATCGAGACCGCCGCGAGCTCGGGGCCGTTCGGCAGCACGATGGCCACCGGATCGTTTCGGCCGATGCCCGCGTGCCGCAAGTCGGCGAGGGTGACCGCCGTCTGTTGCCGCAATGCGGCGTAGGTTAGCGGTGGCCTGGACGGTGCCACCAGCGCAGCGGTCGTTTCATCGCGACCCGGCGCGGGCCGGAGGAGGTCCGGCAGGACGAGGTTCATCGCCGCCGCCCGCGAAGGTGGATATTCGTGAACACGTTGCGCATCAGGGTCCAAGGAGCAGCTTCGGCAGCCACGTCGTGAGCGATGGCCACAACGTGATCATCGCCAGCACCGCGAAGAGAGGCACGAGGTACGGCAACACCGCCCTCGCGAGACTCTCGAAGGGCACAGCGGCGACCCTGGCGGTGACGTAGAGCACGACGCCGACCGGTGGCGTGATGGTCCCGATCATCAGGTTCAGCACGAAGACAAGACCGAATTGCAGCGGGTCGATGCCGAGGGCGATCGCCGGTGGTACGAGAATCGGGATCAGCACCAGCATGGCGGCCAGCGCCTCCATGAAGCAGCCGACGACGAGCAGCAGCAGGTTGACGATCAGCAGGTAGACCAGTGGATTCGTGGTCAGCCCCGTCAGCGTGGCGCCGAACTCCTGCGGCAGGCGCGACACCGAAATGCAGTAGCCGAGGAGCGCGGCGGTCATCACCAGCGCCATCACCACGCCCGTCGTCTCGACGGTGTCCAGGATGAGCCGCGGCAGATCGGACAGGGTGAAATCGCGGTAGACGAACAAGCCCAGCACGAGCGCGTAGGTCACCGCGACGGCGGCCGCTTCCGTCGGCGTGAAGATGCCGGAGAACAGGCCGCCGAACAGCACCACCGGCGCCATCAGCGCCCAGAACGCACGGCGGAACGCGATCCACAGCGCCCGCACGCCCTCGAAGGGATGGCGCGGCAGGTTCCGCCGGATCGCGAGGTGACGCACCATCAGCATCAGCGCGACGGCCATCAGCAGGCCGGGCACGACACCCGCGAGGAAGAGGCCGCCGATCGAGGTTTCGGCGGCGACCCCGTAGACGATCATCGGCAGCGACGGCGGAATGATCGGCCCGATCGTTGCGGAGGCGGCGGTGATCGCGGCGGCCGTCTCGGCGTCGTAGCCCTCCTTCTTCATCGCCTCGATCTCGACGGTGCCGAGCCCGGCGGCATCGGCGACGGCGGAACCGCTCATGCCGGCGAAGATCACCGAGCCGACGATGTTCGCGTGGCACAGTCCGCCGCGCATCCAGCCGACCACCGCCTTCGCGAAGTCGAAGATCCGGTGCGTGATGCCGGACGAGTTCATCAGGTTGCCCATGAGGATGAAGAGCGGCGCGGCGAGCAGCGGAAACGAGTTGACCGCCATGGCCACCTTTTGCGGGATCACGATGCCCGGAATCCCGGCGATGAACAGGAACGCGAACCCCGCAAGCCCCATGGCCGCGTAGATGGCGGGGCCGGCGAACAGCGCGACAAACCACACGCCGAGAATGGCGAGGATCAGGTCGATCATCGCGTCGGCCCCGAGGGTGCGCGCAGCAGCGCGAGCGCCGCGCCCGCATCCGCCAGCGCGTGCAGTCCCACGGCCAGCGCGGCGAGCGGCACGATCGCGTAGACCACGCCCATCGTGAAGAAGAGCGAGGTCGTGCCGACATCGACGTTGCGCAACGCGATCCGCGTGCCGTAGTACACCAGGATCGCGGCAAAGGCCACGGCCGCAGCCGAGGCGAACAGGCCGAGGACCGCGCGCACCCGGGGCGAGGCGCGCTGCGGCAGCGACGAGATGGCGAGATGGCTGCGGCGGCGCGCGGCGATCACCCACCCCAGGAAGGCGCACCAGACGAACAGATAGCGCGCGAGTTCGTCGCTCCAGGTCAGCGGATCGTTGAAGAAGTAGCGCAGGACGACCTGGCCGAGCACGCAGGCGAACATGCCGGCGAACGTCGCGATCGCCAGCACGTCGACGGCGCGCGCGGCGAATGTGGCGATGCGCATTGGCGGTCGTTCATCCTCAGCGGACGGCCTGGATCCTCTCGTACATGCCCGGGCCCCACTTGGACTCGAACATCTTCGGCACCTTGGCGAGCACCGGCGCGCGGAACGCGTTGGGATCGGGCGTGATCACGGTCATGCCGGCCGCCTTGAACGTGTCGACCAGCGAATTCTCCTGCTTGATGAGCTCCGCGTTCTGCCAGGTGATGCCGTTCTTCACGGCATCGGTGATGATCTTGCGGTCGCCGGCCGACAGGTTCTGCCAGAACGCCTCGTTGATCACGACGAGTCGCGGCGTGATGATGTGGCCCGACAGCACCAGATACTTCTGCACTTCGTCGAACTTGCCCGACTTGATCGTCGGCAGCGGATTCTCCTGGCCGTCGACAACATTCTGCTTCAGCGCGAGGTAGAGCTCGCCGAAGTTCATCGGCGTGGGCTTCGCACCCCAGGCTTCGGCCATCGCCTTGAACACGTCGTTCTCGGGAACGCGCAGCTTGAAGCCGACCATCTCGGCGGGAGATTTCACTTCCTTGCTCGTGGTCGTGATGTGCCGGGTCCCGTAGTACGTGGTGCCGAGTATGCGCATGCCGCGCGCCTTCACCAGCGTGTCGTTGAACTCGGCGCCGATCGGCCCGTTCATGGCCTTGTCGAGGTGCGCGGCGTCGCGCCAGATGTACGGGGCCTCGACCACCGAGATCGACGGCACCCACGCGCCGAAGTTTGCGGCCCCTTCGGTCACGACCTGCTGGGCGCCGTTCGCCACCGCGTCGATCATGTCGCGCGAGCCGCCGAGCTGGCCGCCGGGGAACGACTGGATCACGATGCGCCCACCGGATTTCTCCTTCGCCTCCGCGGCAATGCGATCGATCATCTGCACCGACGGGTGCGTGCCGCCCACGACGTCGCCCCAGCGAATCGTCACCTGCTGCGCGGTTGCCACCGATGCGAACGCCGCCGCCAGCACCAGTCCGATCAACGTGCCTTTCATTGCCTTTCCTCCTCGTGTTGGCCCGCGCTCTGCCGGCGCGAACCGTTCGGCGATTCCGGGCACCTCGATGCCCCCGTCGAGTCGGCCGCTTCGATCGGGGCGGTTGTCGATGACACACCGACACGTTAGTGTGTACGCAATGAATGCGCAAGCCGATCCGCCGAACTCCTGCGGCGCACCTGCCGAGGCTGCGCCTGGTCCGGCCGCGTCGGCGGATTCGCGCATCTTGCCGCGCCGCCGGCTGGGCCGGTCGGCGATCGAGGTGACCGTCGTGGGCCTCGGCGGGGCGCCGCTGGGCGATCTCTATGCGCCGCTCGACGACGACCGCGCCATCGCGACGGTCGCCGCCGCGTTCGATGCCGGCATTCGCCTGTTCGACACGGCGCCGCTGTACGGACGCGGACTCTCGGAGCACCGGATCGGCACGGCGCTGCGGCGCCGGCCGCGGACGACGTTCGTGCTTTCGACCAAGGTCGGGCGTCTCTATTCGCCGGCGCCCCACGGTGTCGCGAACGCCGAAGGCTATGCCGGCGGCTTGCCGTTCGACGGGCGGTTCGACTACTCGTACGACGGGGCAATGCGCTCCCTCGAGCAATCGTTGCTGCGGCTCGGCATCGCCTCCGTCGACGTCGTGCTCGTCCACGATGTCGATCGCCCTACGCACGGGGAGCGCGCCGTCGAAGCCCGCATTCGCGAGGCGCAGGACGGCGCCTGCCGCGCGCTCGCCGACCTTCGCGCGCAGGGTGTGATCCGGGCATTCGGGATCGGCGTCAACGATGCCGCCGTCTGCGCGCGGTTCGTTCGGGAAACGGATATCGATTGCGTGCTGCTCGCCGGCCGCTATTCGCTGCTGGAGCAACCGGCGCAGGACGAGTTCCTTCCCCTTGCGGCGGCACGTGGTGTCGGTGTGCTGCTGGGCGGCGTCTTCAATTCCGGCATCCTCGCCACCGGCGCGGGCGCACACGCCCGCTACGACTATCGGATCGCACCACCGGACGTGCAGGACCGCGTTGGCAGGATCGACCGCATCTGCGCTGCGCATGGCGTGGGACTCGCCCACGCGGCGCTCGCGTTCACGCTCGGTCACCCGGCCGTCACCGCGGTCGTGCTCGGCGCCGTTGCGCCGGAGGAAGTCGCGCGCAATCTCACCGCCGCTTCGACACCGGTGCCGTCGACACTGTGGCGCGATCTCGTCGCCGCCGGTCTCCTGCGCGCCGACGTCCCGCTGCCCCGATGATCGACGCGCACCAGCACTTCTGGCGGCTCGAGCGGGGCGACTACGGTTGGCTCACGCCCGCGCTGGGCGCCATTCATCGCGACTTCGGGCCGGCCGACCTTGCCCCCTTTCTCGCGCGCTGCGCGGTCGACGCGACGATTGTCGTGCAGGCGGCACCGACAATCGCCGAAACACGATGGCTGCTCGACCTTGCGGCACGGACACCGTTCGTCGCGGGCGTGGTCGGCTGGGCGCCGTTCGACGCGACCGCCGCCGCCGATCGCATTGCCGCGCTCGCCGGGGATCCGCTGCTCGTCGGGTTGCGCCCGATGGTGCAGGACGAAGCGGACGACGATTGGCTCCTCCGACCCGCGCTGCGTCCGGCGTTCGACGCGATGATCGCGCACGGGCTCGTCTTCGATGCGCTGGTGCTCCCGCGCCACCTGCCGCGGCTCGCGCGCGTGCTGGAGCGGCATCCGGACCTGGCGGTGGTCGTCGACCACGGCGCGAAACCCCGCATCCGCGACGGCGAGATCGCGACGTGGGCGCGCGCGATCGCGGCGATCGCCGCACACCCGCAGGCCAGCTGCAAGGTCTCCGGCCTCGTCACCGAAGCACCGGCGGGGGCCGGGCTCGACACGCTGAGACCTTACATCGCCGCGCTCGTCGAACACTTCGGACCGCAGCGGCTCATCTGGGGCAGCGACTGGCCGGTCGTCGACCTCGCCGGGGGCTACGAGCGCTGGCACGCTCTCGCGCAGGACGCGCTTTCGGACCTGGATGCGGCCGCGCGTGCCGCGGTGTTCGGCGGCAATGCCGCTCGTGTCTACCTGAAAGCCAGCTAGTTCAATCCCGGCGAACGAGCACGATCGCCGTGACCATCATGGCGATGAAGAACACCAGCGTCCATGCGGGAATCGCGAGGCCGAGGAAGAACCAGCCGGCTTCCGCGCACTCGCCGCTGCCCTTGAAGACCTTGGACAGGACATCCGCGAGCGGCATCGTTTCCATCATGTAGTTGAGGCCCATCCCGCATTCCGGCACTTCGCCTTTCGGCAGCGACTGGATCCAGACGTGGCGCATCGCGGTGACGGTACCGAAGAGGCCGACGATGACTGCCAATCCGGCATAGATGCCCGCGCCGAGGCGACCGGGATTGTGGATGCCGGCGACGAGAAAGATCACGCCGATGACGATCACGGCGAGGCGCTGCAACGAGCACAGCGGGCAGGGATCGAGTCCCAAGCCGTACTGAAGCCACAGCGCCCACGCCATCAGCGCGGCGCAGGTGAGGGCGCCGAGCAGATACGCGGGCCGTCGCGGCGGCAGCAGGATGAGCGCCAGCGATGTGACGCCGATCGTCATCACCAGGATCCGCCACGACGTCAGGGCGAGCGACGACGAGTCGCCGACGAGCTTCACGAGGGATTCCTGCGCGAGCAGGACCAGCGCGATCGTCAGACCGGCCCATGGCCACGGGACTTCCGCGTAACGCATCATCGCTGCGATTGCTCCAACGCCTGATCCAGATCCCAGAGTATATCGTCCAGCGTCTCGAGCCCGACCGACAGCCGGATCATCTCCGGCGTCACGCCGGCGGCGCGCTGTTCGTCTTCGGACAGTTGCCGGTGCGTGGTCGACGCCGGGTGGATGACGAGAGTCTTCGCATCGCCGATGTTGGCGAGATGGGAGAGGAATTGCACGGCCTCGATCAGACGCACGCCGGCGGCGGCGCCGCCGCGTACGCCGAACGTCAGGATGCCGCCCGCGCCTCGCGGCAGGTACCGTTGCGCCAGCGGCTCGTACCGGTTGCCCGGCAGCAGGGGATAGTTCACCCACTCGACCGCCGGATGGGCGGCCAGGTGGCGCGCCACGGCGAGCGCCGAATCGCAATGGCGGGGCATCCGCAGATGCAGCGTCTCGACGCCTTGCAGCAGCAGGAAGGCCGACAGCGGCGCGAGCGTCGGTCCGAGTGTGCGCATCGTTTCCATCCGTGCCTTCATCGTGAAGCCGAAGTCGCCGAACGTCTCGAAGAAGCGCACGCCGTGGTACCCGCGTGAAGGCTCCGTCATCTGCGGGAAGTTGCCGTTGTCCCAGGGGAATTTGCCCGACTCGACGACGATGCCGCCCATCGTCGTGCCGTGGCCGCCCAGATACTTCGTCACCGAGTGGACAACGATGTCGGCGCCGTGCTCGAACGGGCGGCACAGAAACGGCGACGCCATCGTATTGTCGATCACGAGCGGGATGCCGGCGCCGCGCGCCACCGCGGCGAGCGCCGCGATGTCGCAGACGTTGAGTTGCGGGTTGCCGATGGTCTCCGCGTAGACCGCCTTGGTGCGCGGCGTCAGCGCGGCGCGAAAGGCGGCGGGATCGTCGGCATCGACGAAGGTGACGTCGATGCCGAACTGCGCGAACGTGGTCGCGAGCTGCGAATACGTCCCGCCGTAGAGCGTGCGCGCGGCGACGATGTGATCGCCGTTGCGGCACAAGGTGAGGAGGGCGAGCATCTGCGCCGCCATGCCGGTGGCGGCGGCGAGCGCAGCCCGTCCGCCTTCCAGCGCGGCGACGCGCTCCTCGAGCGCGGCGACGGTCGGATTCGAGATGCGCGAATAGACGTTGCCGAACGTCTGCAGATTGAAGAGGCTCGCCGCGTGGTCGGCGCTGTCGAACACGAACGACGTGGTCTGGTAGATCGGCAGCGCGCGCGCGCCGGTCGCCGCGTCCGGTATCTGGCCGGCGTGCAGGCAGAGCGTGTCGAAGCCGAACCTGCGGTCAGCCATGAGCCCCCACGCGTGCGCGCCTCGCCGTGACCACCCCGGTGTTCACGCCGGCCCAGTGCAGCCCGCCCATGATCCGAGCGTGCTCGATCTTGACGCAGCGGTTCATCACCACGTCGAGTCCGGCCGCATCCGCGATCCGCGCCGCCTCCTCGTTCCTGATGCCGAGCTGCATCCACAACACCTTCGCCCCCTTGGCGACGGCGGCGCGGGCGAGGTCCGGCATCTCTTCCGGGCGGCGGAAGCAATCGACGACGTCGACGTCGCCGGGAATCGCGGCGACCGCCGGATACGAGGTTGCGCCGAGGATCTCACGCGCGTTCGGGTTGACCGGCACGACGCGATAGCCATGCTCCTGCATGTACTTCGCGGCGAAATAGCTCGGTCGATACCAGTTCGGCGACAGCCCCACCACCGCGATGACGCGCGACCGCGTCAGAATCCGCGCCAGCCCCGCGATGTCGTCGACGATCGGCACGCTGCCCAGCAACCTAACGCTGCCAGTTCGGGTTCTGGCTGTACGGGTAGTGATCAAAGATGCGCCGGCCCGACGAGATCCGGTTCTCGACGCCCCAGGGCAACGTCCGATAGTCGCCCGGTCCGAAGGTGAGGCACGCGCCAAGGAAGTTGGCATCCGTACAGAAGATCCAGTAGCCGCCCTCGATCCGCAATGACGATGCGCGATCGTTGAACCCGGTTCCCGCGAGACTGGTGACCACTTCGTCGTTGATCATCATGCTGCGTCCCGACAGGTTGGGGCCCTCGTAGAGCAGCGCGCGCGCGCCGCTGCCCCAGGCGCCGGTATCGGGACCCTCGACGGGGCGCAGCGAGCTGATGCGGTTCGACATTCCTCCGAGGGTGGCGTAGCGGCCGGGGCCGTAGACCTGGCACGCGCCGCGATAGCGGATGTTCTCGCAGGCCTCCCAATGGCCCTCGTGGACGACCATCGAGCTGGCGCGATCGTTGAAGCCCTCGGGAAGGCTCGAGGTCGGGCCGTTGATCGGAAGCGCGCGCCCCTCGAAGCGACTGCCCTCGAAGAGTTCCACGCGGGCGGTCGGCCGCGGGCCGCCCGGACCGGGGCGTTGCCAATCGAGCTCGCGCGCCGACGAAACCTGGTTCTCGAGCTGCATGCTGCGCAACGTCGGATACTCACCGGGCGGAAGCGTCACGCAGCGGCCACGGAAATGGGCGTCCGTGCAAAGCTGCCAGTTGCCGCTGCGGATGATCACGGACGACGCCCGGTCGTTGAAGCCGAGATTGGCGAAATTCGAGATCGTCTGGTCGGCAACGAAGGACCGGCCGCGGAAGTCGTCCTGCTCGTAGAGCACGATGTCCGCGGCAAGGACCGGGCATGCCGCCAGCAGTCCGAACGCGACGACGAAGCGCCGCAGCCAGGGCTGGCTCGGGCGGAAACGTGGGAGAGGCATCATGGGCTCAGCCGCCAGGTTGTTGTGCACAACCGCAGTTTAGCCGATGCCGGGGTGTCTTCGCTCCGGGTGACCGCGGCCGTTGGTTTATGACGATGGACGGTCGTCCAGCCGGCTCGGACGACGGTCGGACCCCTCGGGGTCGTCTCGGGCCTGGACTTTGCTTATCCCTTCCCGAATGAGTCGAATCCCCGAGCATTACCCCTTGAAACCCCGCGCCACATGGCTCTGACGCAATCCCTGACCCGCTTCGGGCTCGCCACGATCGAGCGCAAGGTCGGCAACGTCTCGACCTCGGCCAACCTCGCTTCGCTGTCCCAGCGCAAGCTCAACGCGCTTGGCCTTCCGTTGGCCTACGTCGACTGCGATCGACGCTACCGCTTCGTCAACAAGGCGTTCCTCGAATGGACCGGCAAGGTCTACACGGACGTCATCGGGCAGCAGGTCAAGGACGTCATCGGGCGCGAAGTGTTCCCGCTGTACGAAGCCTACGTCGAGGCGGCGCTGGCGGGCGAGCGGACGGGGTTCGAGCGCCAGTTGATCGTGCCCGGCCGCTCCACCATCTGGATCCACGTCGACTACTACCCGGACCGCGGCACCGACGGCGAAGTGCGCGGCTTTCTCGTCTGCTACGCGAACGTCGACCAGCTGAAGCGGCTCGAGCTCGAGGCCGGCGGGCGCGAGCACCGTCTGCGCCTCGTCACCGACAGCGTCGGCTCACCGATCATCCACTTCGACCGCAATCTCAAGCTCCGCTTCGCGAACAAGCCATTCGGCGACTGGGTCGGCGTCGCGCCCGACGATCTCCTCGGGCGGCGGATGCAGGAGCTGATCGCCGGCGGCACGTTCGCCGACATGGACGAGCACATCGACCGCGCGTTCGGCGGGGCGAAGGTCTCGTTCGAGCGGCGCGAGCGGAAGGCGACGGGCGAATTGCGCTGGGTGCGCATCACGCTGTTCCCCGACCGGGCCGTCGGCGGGCGTGTCGACGGCATCTTCGCCGTCATGACCGACATCGACGACGACGTCCGGATTCGCGATGCCCTGCGCGCGCAGGAAGTGCAATTGCGGCTGTTCGCCGACAACATTCCGGGCCCGATCGCCTATCTCGATCGCGCGTCCACGTATACGTTCGTCAACCAGGCATTCGCGAACTGGGTCTGCCTGCCGCAGGACCAGATCTACGGTCACACGCCGTTCGAAGTGCTGGCGCCGGGAGTCGCGTCGTTCCTGCGGCCGGTGCTCGAGCGGGCGCACGGGGGCGAGCACGTGGAGTACGAGCGCGTCGACCGCCCGAGCAGCGGCGAGGAGCGCTGGGTGCACGGACGGGTCGCCCCGGACTTCGATGCCGACGGCAAGCTTCGCGGGATCTACTGCACCGAATACGACATCCACGACTTGAAGCGGACCGAGCAGGCGCTCGCCACGCGCGAGGAGCAGCTGCGCCTCTTCACCGACAACATTCCCGACCCGGTCGTCTATCTCGACACCGAGCGGCGCTACGCCTTCGTCAACGACGCTTTCCTGCAGCTCTACGGCCTCGACCGGGCCACGGTGATCGGCAAGACCACCGCCGACGTGATCGGGCTCGAGGACACCGCCGCGCTCACGCCGTACCAGGAGCGCGCGTTCGCCGGGGAGACGGTCAGCTACGAACGGGCACTCTCGGACGCCTCGGGCCGCTCGCGCTGGATTCGGGGACGCATGGTGCCGGATCACCGGGTCGACGGGGCGATCCAGGGCATCTACGTCGTGCTGCACGACATCACGGACCTCAAGGTCGCCCAGGACACGCTGGCGGCGCGCGAGAGCCAGCTGCGCGCCGTCATGGACGGCGTGCCGGCGCCGGTGGCCTACATCGATCGCGCCGAGCGCTGCCAGTACGTCAACCGGGCGCTGCTGCAGTATTTCGGCGTCGAAGCCGGCGCAATCACGACGTTGCGGCTGCGCGACGTGATCGGGCCGGCCATCTTCGAAAGCGCGCAGGCAATCATCGCCCGCGCCCTCGAGGGCGAATCGGCCGAGTTCGATCGCCTCATTCCAGGCGCCAGCGGCGAGTCGCGGTGGATGACGATACGCGTCGTTCCCGATTCGGCGCCGTCCGGCGACGTGCCGGGCGCGTTCGTGCTGATGAACGACATCCACGGGCTGAAGCAGGCGCAGGAGGCGCTGCGCGCGTCCGAATCGGAATTGCGACTCATCATGGACAACGTGCCGGCGCGCGTGGCCTACATCGACCGCGACTACCGGTACCGGTTCCTCAACCGCCACAACGAGGAATGGCTCGGACTGAAGCGCGACGAGCTCACGGGCCGCGCGGTGGCCGATGTCGTCGGCGGCGAGCGTTTCGCGCAGATGCGCCCGCTGCTCGAGCGCGTGCTCCACGGCGAGACGGTCTCCGTCGAGCAGTTGCTCGCGCAGCCCGTCGGCGAGGAACGCTGGGAGTCGGTGCACTACGCGCCGAATCGAGATTCTGAAGGGCGCGTGATCGGCATCTACGCGGTGCACACGGACGTGCACGACCAGAAGCGCAACGAGGACGCGCTATCCCGCGCCAACTGGATGCTGTCCTCGCACATCAACAACACCCCGCTCGCCGTGCTGGAGTGGGACCGCGACTACCGCCTCGTGCGCTGGTCGCCGCAGGCCGAAGAGCTCTTCGGCTGGCGCGCCGAGGAAGTGCTGGGGATGCCCATCGACGGCAATCCGCTGCTGCACGAAGAAGACCGGGGCGCCGTCGCCGAGCTGCTGACGCGCCTCATGAGCGGCGAGGAGCCGCGGATCACGGGCCTGACCCGCAACAGCCGGAAGGGCGGCAAGACGATCTGGTGCGAGTGGTATCACTCGTGCCTGCTCGACGACCGCGGCAACATCGTGTCGATCCTGTCGTTCGTGCAGGACGTCTCGCTGCGGATCCAGGCCGAGGAGCGCCTGCAGCACATGGCCACCCGCGATGCGCTGACCGGACTGCCCAACCGTCTGCTGCTGCACGAGCGGCTCGCGCAGGCGATCGCGCAGGCGAAGCGCAGCGGCCGCCGCGTGGGCGTGCTGTTCATCGACCTCGACCGCTTCAAGAACGTCAACGACACGCTCGGGCACCGCATCGGTGACGAGCTCCTGAAGGGCGTCAGCGCCGCGCTCACCGCCGCGTTGCGCGATACCGATCTCCTCGCCCGGCTCGGCGGCGACGAGTTCATGGTGGTCGTCGAGGACTTCGACGAGCCCGCGATGCTGGGACGGATCGCGCGGAAACTCCTGGACGCCGTAGCCCAGCCGTTCAAGATCGAGGAACACGACATCTACGTGACCTCGTCGATCGGCATCAGCGTGTATCCCGACGATTCGGACGATCCCGAGGAGCTCCTGAAGCACGCCGACGTCGCGATGTATCACTCGAAGGAGCTCGGGCGCAACACGTTCCAGTTCCTGGATGCCGACCTCGCCCAGCATCGCCAGCGCCAGCACACGCTCGAAAGCGCGCTGCGCAATGCGCTGAAGGACGGCTTGCTGCGCCTGCACTACCAGCCGATCGTCCGGCTTGCCGACAACGCCATCGTCGGCGCCGAGGCGCTCCTGCGCTGGAACGACGCGGAGCACGGCAGCATCTCGCCCAAGGTTTTCATCGCGCTCGCCGAGGAATCGGGCTTGATCCACGCGCTCGGCGAATGGGTCCTGCGGTCCGCAGCGGAGCAATGCGCGGCCTGGCATAAGGCGGGGCTGATGCTGAACGTGTCGATCAACCTGTCGGGACGCCAGTTCTATCGCGACGACATCGCGCAGCGGATCTCGGAGATCGTGCGCGGCGCCGGCTGCGAGCCGTCGTGGATCGAGCTCGAGGTGACGGAAACGAGCCTGCTCCACGACCTCGACGCGATCCGCAAGGCGCTGCACGCGCTGCGCAACGAAGGCTTCACCGTCGCGATCGACGACTTCGGCACCGGCTACTCGTCGCTCACGCACCTGAAACACTTCCCGATCGACACGCTGAAGATCGACATATCCTTCATCGCCGATCTCGAGACCGATCCGGGCGATGCCGCGATCACCGAAGCCATCATCGGCCTCGCGCGCGGGCTCGGCCTCAAGGTGGTGGCCGAGGGGGTGGAAACCCAGGCCCAGCTCGACTACCTCACCGCGCGCGATTGCCACTGCTTCCAGGGCTACTTCGTGAGCAAGCCGATCTGCGCCACGGAGTTCGAGCAGTTCGTCGAAGCGCGCACCGCGGTCGCGACGCTCGAATAGGGAAGGGCTAGACCGTCGCGAGCCAGCGCGTCAGCTCGCGCGCGGGCTTCTCCCACTGCCGCTCCAGCATCAGCATGTGCGCGAGGCCGGGGACGATCGTCGCCTCGACGCCATGGTGGCTTGCGGTGGCGCGAACGTCGTCCGGATTGGCGATTCGATCATCTTCGGCGCCCAGCACGAACAGCGGAACGCCCGACTTCTTCTCCGGCAACTGCCAATGCAGCCGCAGCGAGAGGTCGAGCAGCGCGCGCGGTGACTCGGTCCACAGGTGACTGGTCGCCTCGGCGAGGATGGCCGGAGCGACGTCGGCGCTGAAATAGTACGGGCGCAGCACGTCGAGCACGTGGTTCGTGAGCCGCGCCGGATCGAACTGCGACAGTTGCAGCAGGTACTCCGGCTGTTCCGCGGCGAGCCGCGCGGCCATCGGCAGGAGCCCCGTCGGCGGCACCGGCGACAACAGCGCGGCGGCGCGGACCGGGCGCGTCGCGAGCAGCCGCTCGATGACCGCCGCACCCATCGAATGGCCGATCAGCACGGGCGGCGACGGGAGTCCGGAGGCGACATGCTCGACGTCGGCCGCGAAATCGTCGAGGCCGGTCACGAACAGCGTCTCGCGGCCGCCCGACGCGCCATGGCCGCGCAGCGAGAGGGCGTGCGCGGCGTGGCCCCTGGCCGCGAACCAGGGCAGGAAATACGGCGCCCAGCACCACGCGTCGCAATAGCCGCCGTGGACGAACAGCAGCGGGGGCTTGCGGCTGTTGCCGTTCGCTCGCGACGGCAGGCAGGAGCGGACTTCGAGTTTCGGCTCGGCGGGAAGCATGAATGAAGCGCGGGTTACGGCAGCGGAAGCGCTGCCGGGCTGACAGAGGCGGCGTCCGCCGGTCGTGATAGGCTTCCCCCCCGTGACGCGCGCCGACATTCTGCCAGAATCCGCCGCGGCGTCGGTGTACGACGCCGATTGCCGTCGCTGCGCCCGGCTGGCGGGCTTCCTCGATCGCGTGCGCGATGCGAATCCGCGCTACTTCTGCCGGCCGGTCCCGCCGTTCGGCGCCGCCGACGCAATGCTCGTGATCGTCGGGCTCGCACCGGGGATGCACGGCGCGAACGCGAGCGGCCGGCCGTTCACCGGCGACCACGCCGGGATCCTGCTGTACGCGACGCTGCACGCTTACGGCTTCGCGTCGCAACCGGTCGCCACGGCGCGCGACGACGGCCTCGCGCTCGTCGACTGCCGGATCACGAACGCGGTGAAGTGCCTGCCGCCGGACAACAAGCCGCTGCCGGCCGAGATCCGCGCCTGCAACGCCTATCTCGCGGCGGACCTCGCCCGCCTTCCGGCGGGCGGCGCCGTCCTCGCGCTCGGCCGCATTGCGCACGACGCGACGCTCTCGGCGCTCGGCCTGAAGCGTTCGGCGCTGGCGTTCGCGCACGGAGCGCGTCATGCACTTGCCGCATGGCGCCGCGCTCTTCGACTGCTATCACTGCAGCCGCTACAACACCAACACGGGGCGCCTGACGCCGGCGATGTTCCGTGAGGTCTTCGACGCCATCGCTTCGCATCTTCGCCGCGAAGGGGCGCGCCGGGCGGCCTAGGATCATGGAAGAGACGCCCGCCGGACCGCAGCCGCAGGGGCCGCCGCCCGGAGCGGAATCGCGGCCTCCTTTTGACGCGCGCGAGCTTCTCCGTTCGCTGCCGCATCGCCCGGGCGTGTACCGGATGTTCGACGCGGCCGGCGATACGCTCTACGTCGGCAAGGCGCGCGACCTCAAGAAGCGCGTGTCGAGCTACTTCCAGAAGGGCGCGCACGAAACCCGGATCGCGGTGATGCTCGCGCAGGTCGCGCGCGTCGAGACCACGGTCACGCGCTCGGAAGGCGAGGCGCTGCTGCTCGAGAACAACCTCATCAAGGCGGAGGAGCCGCGCTACAACATCCTCTTCCGCGACGACAAGAGCTACCCGTACGTCTGCCTCACCGGCGAACCATTCCCGCAGCTGCGCTTTCATCGGGGCAAGCTCGACCGGACGCACCGGTACTTCGGCCCCTTCCCGAGCGCGGGCGCGGTGCGCGAGGGGATGGCGCTCCTGCAGAAGGTGTTCCAGCTCCGCACGTGCGAGAACTCGGTGTTCGCGAATCGCTCGCGTCCGTGCATGCTCCACCAGATCGCGCGCTGCAGCGCGCCGTGCGTGGGCCTCGTCGCCGAGGCCGACTATGCCGACGACGTGCAGAGCGCGGTGCTCTTCCTGCAGGGCAAGACGACCGAAGTCCTCGCGCAACTCAAGGCGCAGATGGAGACCGCCAGCACCGAGCTCGCCTTCGAGCGCGCCGCGCGCATCCGCGACAAGATCACGCGGTTGACGCAGCTCCAATCCCGCCAGTTCGTCGAGAGCGCGACGGCCGGCGACATCGACGTCGTCGCCGCGGCGACGGAGCAGGGGTTGGTTGCCGTCAACGTCGTGATGGTCCGCGGCGGCCGGCACGTGGGTGATCGCACCTGGTTTCCGCGGCACGCCGACGCCCTCGCGCTGAACGAGGTCGTGGCGGCCTTTCTCGCGCAGCACTATGTCGAGCGCCCCGTGCCGCCGACGATCGTCGCGTCGGGCGCGGAGGGCGACGAGGTGCTGGCCGACGTGCTGTCGGCGCAGGCAGGTC